>JADHTB010000016.1 GCA_016776605.1 Alphaproteobacteria bacterium
TTGACCACCCGGCCGCCGGATTTAAACGCCGTCCCCCGGCCCGAGATACCCTCGACGCCCAGGAAATGATCCCGCGCGGCGCCCGCCTTGATGCGGCGGGGACCGGCCAGATTGGCAGCCAGAACGCCGCCGATGGTCTGCTCGTTCAGGCTTTGATACAGATCGCCGAAATCGGGTGGTTCAAAGGCCAATTGCTGGCGCTGTTGCGCCAACATGGCCTGAATTTGTCCCAGCGGCGTGGCGGCACCGGCGCGCAGCACCAGTTCCTCGGGTTCATACAGGCTGACACCATTCAGGGCGGACAGATCAAGGCGATAGTCCGCCGCGACGGGCCGGCCCAGCCCGACCTTGCTGCCGCCGCCCACCAGCTCTACGGTTCGCGCCTCGGCGGCGGCCCAGGCCAGCGCCTCACCCAGTTGACCGGCGTCCTCCGGTTTCAGGTTTTGTACCATCAGAAACGGGGGATCTCGGGGAACGGCAGTTGCCCCCTATGCACATGCATCTGCCCCAATTCGGCACAGCGGTGCAGGATGGGAAAGACCTTGCCTGGATTGAGGCGGCCATTGGGGTCAAAGGCGCATTTCACCCGCTGCTGTTGCGCCAGATCTTCCTCCGTGAAGGCCTCGGTCATCAGATCACGCTTTTCCACGCCCACCCCATGTTCGCCTGTCAGCACCCCGCCAACTTCGACACAAAGCCGCAGAATATCGGCGCCGAACTGCTCCGCCGCCTCCAATTCGCCGGCGTTGGCATCGTACAGGATCAATGGATGCAGATTGCCGTCGCCGGCATGGAAAACGTTGGCCACACGCAGGCCATAATGCTCGCTCAAGGCGCTCATGCGGGTTAGCACCTCGGGCAGGCGGTTGCGCGGAATGGTGCCGTCCATACACAGATAATCGGGGCTGATCCGGCCGATGGCGGGAAAGGCGGCCTTGCGCCCGGCCCAGAATGCCGTCCGCTCGGCCTCGTTTTCCGAAGCGCGGAGCGAGGTGGAGCCGCAACCCTGGGCGATATCGCCCACCCTTTCAATCAGGTAATCCACTTCCGGGGCGGGGCCGTCCAATTCGACAATCAACAAGGCTTCCGCCTCCAGGGGATAGCCGGCCTGGCAGAACTCCTCCGCCGCATGGATGGCGGCCTTGTCCATCATTTCCATGCCGCCCGGAATGATCCCCGCGCCGATGACCTGCGCCACGCAGGACCCGGCCGCCTCGCTGGAGGGAAATCCGATCAGCACCGCGCGGGCGGTCTCGGGCTTCTTCAGAATGCGCACGGTCACTTCCGTGATCACGCCCAACAGGCCTTCCGAACCGGTCAGCAGCCCCAGCAGGTCATAGCCGCCGCTATCAAGATGCTTGCCGCCCAGGCGGATCACCTCGCCCGACAGCAGCACCATTTCCAGGCCCAGCAGATTGTTCGTGGTAACGCCATATTTCAGGCAATGCACGCCGCCGGCATTCTCGGCGACGTTGCCGCCGATGGAACAGGCGATCTGGCTGGATGGATCCGGCGCGTAATAAAATCCGGCGGCCTCGACGGCCTGGCTGATGCCCAAATTCGTGACGCCGGGCTGGACCCGGACGGCCCTGTTCTCGTAGTCGATCTCCAGCACCCGATTAAATTTGCCCAGGCCCAGGATAATACCATCGGCCAGGGGCAGGGCCCCGCCGGAAAGCGAGGTGCCGGCGCCGCGCGGCACAATCTTGACGCCCCAGGCGTCGCACAGACGCATGACCAGCGAGACCTGATCCACGGTATTCGGCAGCACCACGCACATGGGCGTCTGGCGGTAGGCGGTCAGGCCGTCGGATTCATAGACGCGCAGTGCCACATCGTCGGCGATCACGCCCTCGCCCGGTACGATTTCGCGCAAGGCGGCGACAAGCCCCGGCCGTTGCGCCAGAACGTTGGCATCGGGTTCGGGCATGCGCATGATTTCATCTCCGACCAAAGGGAATGACCAGTAATAGCAAATGTTTGGTCGAGAAAGAATGTAAAATGAAAAACCGTGCCTGCAAGGCGCAGCATCAATGTTCAGCCTAAGGCGTTAGCAACAAGGGGGGTTAGCAACAAGAGGAGTTGGCAACAAGACCCGCGGAGGTCTGTTGGCAGCGTGATGCTAGCCCTGGCGCGCCTTGAAGCGGGGGTTGGTCTTGTTGATCACATAGACCCGCCCTTTGCGGCGAACGACCCGGCAATCACGATGGCGCTTTTTAGCCGACCTTAAAGAATTTAGAACTTTCATTTCATCACCTGCTCGCGGCCCCTCTTCGGGGCAAAAGGTTGGCGGAACATACAGACGCCCCCCCGGCCTGTCAACGCCGCCGCGGATCAATCAGCAGACAATCATTGAGCGCTGATTTGCACTACGCCTTGGCTTAGGGCAGGGCCGAAAATCCGCTAGTCCTTGATCTGCAAATCATCCTGATCGGCTGCATTGTAATTCGCATCATACCACCAAGAGATGTAATCGGCGTAAGTAATCGGCGGAAACAGCGGTGGATTATCCTTGTCGCAACAACTGGAAAGGCAGGTAATCAGGGTATCCAGATTGGGGCCCAAAAAATACGGTATGGCATACCGCGCCTGATCGTCAGGCGGCACCACTCTGTGCGGCGTCGATTTAAAGCGCCCGTTGGTCCAGCGGTGCAGCATGTCGCCGGTATTCACCACGAACGAGCCTGGCACGTAAGGCACATCCCACCATTCCCCTGACACCCCTTTGACTTGCAGACCGGGCACCCCTGATTGCGCCAAAAAGGTCATGAAGTTGGCATCCGTGTGCGGTGCGATGCCGTACTGATCGGGCTGTCTATCCGCGCGGGGGTAATGGGACAGGCGAAACGAAAACTGGCTCTCGGCAAAGGCGGCATCAAAGGTATCGGGGGCCAAATCCAGGGCCAGGGCCACGGCGGGCAGCAACCGCCGGCCCAGGGCATCGACGGCCTCGGTATAGGCCAGGATTGCCTCGCGAAAACCCGGCAGATCCGCCGGCCATTCGTTTGGCCCGGCAAACCGCCGCCCGGCCAGGGCCAGCGGGTCGTCCGGCGCCCTTTCCCGCTTGATGAAAAAAGCCTCGTTCATATCCGGCAAAGCATCCTCGCTGGCCCGCGAGGTACTTACATTGTAGCGGCCCATGGCCATGTAGCCGTTGTTGTGGGCGTTCATCAACACCGCCTGCTTGGCCGCCATGCTCTGGTCGTGGAAGCGTTTGGCCTGGACAAAGGTTTGCTCAATCAACGCTTGCGGCACGCCATGATTGACGATCATGAGGAAGCCCGTGTCCTCCAGCGCCTGGCGCAAGGCCGGGGCGATTTCCCGTGCGCCCGACAGGCCGCCATGGGCAATCGGCGCCAGATCGATCAGCGGTATGGCGCTATCTGAAAGCTGACCAGAAGACATAAGCATGGGCGTTTCCTTTGTCTGGGCCATAGCCGGATTGATCGCGGTCAGCTTTATCATACTGATGACGTTGATTACGTCAATTTCAAGAGGGCTTGATCGAAGCAAGCATGGCATCAATGGCCGGCAGGGCAGTCAACTTACCCATTTGTTTCGCCCGGTCCTGTATTTGGCGCAGGTCATCGACGGTGGTTTGGTCATATTGACCGCGCCCAATCGCTGCCAGCAACCGTCCCCTGGAAATAACGAAATCGCATACGGGTATGGGCTCCGGCGCCCAATATGCCTCCATGGCAGCCGCGTAACGATCCGCCTCGTCCCAGCCACCTCGGCGCAGGGATGCTTCTATGGCATACTCGTAAAAATCCAGATAGTTGTGACTAACCGCACCCGCGCGCAACAAACACTCCCCTTCCGCCAGCGCTTGGCCGGCGCATTCGGCATCATCGGTCAGCAAGGCCAAAATGCCCAGACAGGTTGGTCCCATGAAGGCCATGCCTGCCTCCCGTGCCAAGGCGATTGCCGACCTAATCTCCAGTTCCGCCTCGGCGCGGCGCCCCTGCACCAACAGCGCGCGGGCCAGAAGCCCTTTCGCATCACAGGAAAACAACTTGGCGCCGATATGTTGGCTGGCTTCGAACATCTCCACAGCCAAGCTTTCCGCACGGACGCCGTCACCCGCCTCGATATCAAATTGCGCTGCGACGCCCTTGGCAACCGCGAAGGCACGTTGATCGCCGATCGCGAGAGACATATTTATGGCCGCGGCAACATCTCTGGACCCGGCCTCGGGCTTGGCAAGATACAGGTTGATGACGCCCCGCATGATCAGGTTAGAGGCCTCGATTGCCGCCAAGCCGTGGCGACCGGCAACCTCTATACAACGGTCAAAAAACTTATATGCGGTCTGCATTCGCCCATCCATGTACCAGGCGTCACCAAGACCGCTCAACGCCCGTGCCTCAGCCTCTGGCGAAACCGCCTGCTTGGCATATTCCAGCGCTTGACCGTGTTCCGACAGGCAGCGTTCAAAATCCCCCATGGAAAAATAGATGCCACCCCGCAAGTAGTGAATGCGTGCCAGGGCCTCCCTGCTGTCCAACCTCTGCGCCACTACCTCGGCACGCTCCAGCGCAGCCAAGCCTTCATCGCGGCGATCAATGATGCGCAGGCCCTCGGCCAAGCCAGTATTGACGCGGCAAATTTGCCTGTCGGTAGTAGCTGCGACCTGGGCCAGTCGAAAAGCTGAAATTGATCGTTCCGTCTGCCCCAACTCGCGCAGCAAATCGCCCTGGAAACAGGTTAGATTGAAATGAACCTCCGCCGGGCAATCCAGTTCCAGCGCCCGGTCAACTAGCCGCAAGGCAACGTCGTTGCGAAAGGCGTCATGTTGCCGCTGCGCCGCAGTGAGATAGGCCGCCGCCGCGCCAGGAACTTTACCCGCATCCAGATGCGCGGCATGTAAGGAAGGATCAAATTCCTTGAAATAACCGGCGGCGCGTATGTGCAGTTCAACCCTTTGGTCTGACAGCAAGGATCCGTAAACCCCATCGCGGATTAGGGCATGGGCAAAGTAATAGTCGTTGCCAGCCGGTCGGATCAGTGCCTGCGCCAACAATATATCCGGCCGGTAATCATCGTAACGCAACAGCACCGCTAGAGCGGCGCCAGAAAATCTCTGGCCCAGGACCGACGCCGCCTGCAGGGCCGCTTTGTCCCTGGGTGGCAGCGCATCCAGCCGCGCCTGTATTATGCCCTGCAAGGTTCCCGGCACCTCGCCGCCCTGCAATTCGTCCGCATTGCGCAGCAATTGTTCCAGGAACAACGGGTTGCCCCCGGCCCGTTCGATACAAGTGTCAACCAGGACTTGGTCCAGGCCGGCAAAGGTGCGCGCCAAATCCAAAGCTTCGGATTTTTCCATAGCGCCCAGGTCAATGGAGCTCACCGGCGTCCCATCAGCATCGGCGCGCCAGTTCGCGTCCAGGGGATCGGCGGCAAGCCGGGTCGTCAACACCAGGATAGCGCGGCAATCCCCAACCACCTTTGCCAGCAGCGCCACACGGCTTAGGACGACCGGGTCGGCCCAATGTAGATCCTCTATCTTCAACAATAACGGTGTCTGTTGACTCAACGAACGCACCAGCGCGGTAACGGTCTCTCGCTTACCCTTGTTGCGGGTGTCGTTGTCCATGGCATCGTAAAGGCCTCGCAAGGCAGGGGGCTGCTCCAAATCCAGCAAATCGTTCAGATAGACCCGCTGATCCGGCGGCAAAAGGCCTGCGGACACGGCGTCGTTTGCGGCTTTCGTCCGCTCTGCCTTGCCGCCACCCGGACTGATCTCCAGCAAGCTGCGCACAAACGAACTCACGGCATCCTGGCCCTTCCCAATACCAAAATCCAGGACCAAACCCGTATGACAGCGAAAGCCCTGTTCGGACGCCACGCGTTCGAATTCTGCCAACAGCCGGGTTTTGCCAATCCCCGCCTCGCCGCGCACCACAAGGGTTTCGCCCACGTCATGGCTCAGACAATGGCGCACCGCCCCTTCAAAGCGGTGGAGCTCCCGCTGACGGCCGACAAAAGGGTGCAGTGCTCCAGCGTGGGGTTTCCGCAGCCCGCGCAGACGCCAAACCGTCACGGGTTCCAGCAAACCTGCGATCGGCCGCTCCCCCAGGCAGTCCCCTTCGAATTGCTCACCCAGGGAACGTTGCACCGATGCCGATACCAATGTCTCTCCAGCCTGGGCCAAATCTGTCAACCGCGCGGCCAAGTTCACGCTGTCGCCGGTTATCGTATATTCCGCATAGGCCGCGCTGCCAGTAGTGGAGGCCACCACCTGGCCAGCAGCAACGCCGATGTGGACCTCTATCGGCGGCTCTAGACCCAAGACCCCCTCGTGAATATCGCCGGCGGCACGCATGGCCCGCTCCGGGTCGTTGGTGTGGGCAACGGGCGCGCCAAACACCGCCATGACGGCGTCACCGATATGCTTATCCACCATGCCGCCATATCGCCGCACAATGGCATCAACGACGGCAAAAAAGCCGTTCAATCTGGCATGGGTCTGTTCCGCGTCCAAGCCGCTCGACATAGCTGTAAACCCAGAGATATCGGCGAACAGGACCGTAACCTGGCGCCGGGAGGCGTCCGGGCTACGCGCCGTCTGGTCGCCAACGCCCCGGGTTTCACCGGCCAACGTTGCAATCGATGCAATCGCCGATAGGAATTTCTTGCGCGGACCCATGGGCAGGCCCAACTCTTTCAGATCACCCTCGTCAAGCAAGCGCGCTGCATCGAAGTCAATTTCGTTTTCGGCGAATACCTCAAGATATTTCTCAAGGCCAAGTTTCGCCAACCACTCCGACATTTTAGGCGCCATGACAAATACCTCAACCGAACTGAGATAAGATTAGCAAGTTCTCGTGGCGATTGTCAGGGCAGTTCGATGACGATGTTGCCGAAGTCATCCTGTCTGGCTTTGGCGCCCGGCGGGACCAGGCAGGTGGCGTCATATTCCTCGATGATCAAGGGGCCGACGCGCCCCTCCGCCAAATCAGCGCGGCCCAGCACGGCCGCCTCCAGCCATCCCAGGTCGGGGCCGAAGTAGGCTTGCCGCAGACTGTTTTCCGCCGCCGCACGCACGTCCATCCCTTTCAGGCGATCCGGCACGGGTGGGTGATCGGGAATGGCGCGGCCGATCAATTGCGCATTGACCAACATGACCGGCTCCTCCGGCCCGGCGCGGTGACCATAGGTGCGTTCATGCTCCTGGCCAAAGCGTTCCTCCAACAATGCGACCTTTTCGGGATTAAAGTCGCCATCGGGCGCCGGCACCGTAAGTTCGAAGATCTGGCCCTTGTAATGCATGTTGGCGGTGCGGCGGATTTCCACCTGCTCCGGGCGGAACCCATCGGCGGCAAGTTGCGCCCGCGCCTCCTGCTCCAGTTTGCCCCAGATTTCATTCAAGGCCCCCGGTTCAGCATCGCGCAGCACCTGCATCATGGAGCGGGAATAGTGATGCTCCACATCCGCATAAAGCAGCCCAAAGGACGAAAACAGGCCCGGAAACGGCGGCACCACGATACGCCGCATATTCAGCGCCTTGGCCATGCCGGCGGCAAACAACGGGCCGTTGCCGCCGAACGCGAACAGGGCATAATCCCGTGGGTCCCGGCCCCGTTCGCTGGATATCGCCCGAATGGCCCGGATCATGTTCGAGATGACAATTTGATGGGCGCCGTAGGCCGCATGGGCCAATTCCAGATCCAGCGGCCCGGCAATGCTTTCCTGGAATACCTCGTGACTTTTTTTCGCCTGCAATTCCAGCTCGCCGCCGACCAAAAACTTTGGGTTCAAATAGCCCAGAATGACATTCGCATCGGTCACCGTGGGATCAACCCCACCCTGGCCATAGCACACGGGACCAGGCACGGCGCCGGCGCTTTGCGGCCCGATCTGCATGGAGCCGCCGGCGTCAATCCAGACCACGGAACCGCCGCCCGCGCCGACCTCGGCCAGATCAATGGCCGGAACCTTCAAGTGATAACCGGCCCCAGACGTCAACCGCGAGCCGATCATGATGCCGCCGCCCACCTGGTAGTCCAGACTGCGGGTGAATTCACCATTCTCGACCAACGAGGCCTTGGCGGTGGTGCCGCCCATATCGAAGGTAATGACATCGGGCAGATCCAGCTTGCGGGCCAGGGCCTGGGCCCCGACCACGCCGCCAGCCGGCCCGGATTCGATGATATTGGCGGGTTTTCGTTCAGCCACCCCGGCATTGATCAAGCCGCCGTTGGATTGCATCAAAAGCAGGGGCGCGTTGATCTCGGCGGCCTTCAGCCGGGCACTCAGCTGTTGCAGATAATGGCTGACGATGGGCATCACATAGGCGTTGATCACCGTGGTGGAGGTGCGCTGATACTCCGATATTTCGGGCAGCACGTCGGCGCTGATGCAATGCAGCAGATCCGGCGCCAGACGCTCTATCACCGCCTTGATGGCGCGTTCATGTTCGTCATTGGCATAGGAGTTGATCAGGCAGACGGCGATGGTTTCCACCTGTTCGGCCAGCAGGCGTTTCACCACCCGCTCGACCTCGTCCAGGTCCAGCGCGGTTTCGATCTCGCCCCGATGGTTGATCCGCTCGTTCACGTCCAGGCGCAGATAGCGTTCGACCAGGGGCGGCGGCTTTTCCCAATGCAGATCATACAGCCGGGGCATACGCAGGGTGCGGATTTCCAGCACATCGCGAAAGCCTTTGGTGGTGATCAAACCGGTCCTGGCGCCCTTGTGTTCAAGTATGGCGTTGGAGGCAACCGTGGTGCCGTGCAGCACTTCGTCGATCTGATCGGCGGTCAATCCGGCCGCTTCGAAGATGCTGGACAGCCCGTCCGCGATGGCGACCTCGTACTCACCCACGGTCGAGGACACCTTTTTCGTATACAGGGTGCCGTCCTCGCCCAACAGCACCAGGTCCGTAAATGTCCCGCCAATGTCGGCGCCAACTCTGAAATTTGCCATTTTTTACTATCCCTCCGCCGCATCAACCAGCGGCGGCTCCTGCCACATGACTTTCGCCGGCACGGCGGGCCGGCGGCGTCGCAACGCCGCCCTCTGGGCCTCGGTCGCCGCCATATCGACCGTCCAACGGGCGGTATCGACAACAACGCCATAATCGGCAAAGGCTGCCGCCGGGCTGACCAGTTCGTTGCGCACATCGGTCAGGACTTTATTCACATCGCGCGCCAGCGGATCACCCCAGCCGCCGCCACCCGCCAACTCGTGGCGAAACACCGTGTCGTAGCCGATATTCATGGTGATTTTGGACTCCAACGACCGGTTCTCGGTCTCGGGATTAAGGCTGTTGGCCGAGGGCTTGCCCGGATAGCCGCCGTATAGGCCGTAGGGCCGAAATTCGCGGCGATCGGACCGCACCTGCAGGACAGCTTCCCGCTCTAGAAAGCGATAGTCACGGCGAAACGGCGCGCCGCCCCGGAATTCGCCTGGCCCGGCCCGGTCCGGAACAAATTCATAGGATAAAATCTGCATGGGCTGTTCGGTTTCGATG
Organism: Alphaproteobacteria bacterium; assembly: GCA_016776605.1. Lineage (GTDB taxonomy): Bacteria > Pseudomonadota > Alphaproteobacteria. Next base: position 9,476 of record JADHTB010000016.1, read on the forward strand.
ACTTCGACCGATTGCGATGCCATGTTGGCGAACATGTTGGAATTACCTTGCAGGCCGTCCGCCCAGGGCCGTCCGCCATGGGTGCCACAGGAAAAATCTACATAGATATAAGGCTTGCGGTCGTCATCATAACCGCCGATGGAGACGCCGGTGTTGCCGCCATCGGAAGCGGCACAGACCCGGTCCGGCAGCATCATGGCCAAGGCGCCGAACATGCAATCCCCCATGCGGAAACCGGTCAGGCCACGGGCGGCACAGGCCGCAGGCAGCACCATATTGGTAATGCTGGCGTGCGGCGCGATAACCTTGATAACCCGAAAGACGCCTTCATTACTGGGGATATTCAGGGGCAGCACACAGCGGATCGCGCCCACCGAATGGGCCACGGTAAAGGACAGGGTACTGTTGATCGCCCCTTTGACCTGGGGTGCGCTGCCGGTCCAGTCCACGGTCATGCTATCGCCGGATTTGGTGATCGTGACGAACAGGCGGATCGGCTTGCCCAGGTCGATGCCGTCATCATCGATCCAGTCTTCAAAGCTCCATTCGCCATCGGGCAGTTCAGAGACGGCGGCGCGGGTCAGGCGTTCGGCATAGTCGATCACCTCCTGCATATAAACCGCCACCTTGTCGACGCCATAGCGCGCCAGCAATTCGGCGAACTGTGTTTCGGCAATATGACAGGCCGCCAGTTGCGCCCGCAGATCGCCTAGAACCTGTATGGGAATGCGTACGTTTTTCTCGATCAGGGACCACATTGTCTCGTTGCGCTTGCCCCGATCAAACAGTTTGAGGGGCGGAATGCGCAGGCCTTCCTGATAGATCTCGGTTGAATCAGAGGCGTTGGAGCCCGGCACCCTACCGCCGACGTCCGAGTGATGGCTGATCGTCGCGGCAAAGCCGATCCGCCGCTCGCCAACAAACAACGGCTGGAAAATAAAGATATCCGGCAGATGCATGCCGCCATCAAAGGGATCGTTCAGGATGAACATATCGCCGGGATTTATATCGCCCGCAAAGCGTTCCACCACCACCGCCAGAGCCGCCGGAATCGACCCCAGATGCCCCGGCAGGGTCAAACCCTGGGCAACGATCTTGCCGTTCTCGTCGGCCAGCGCGGTGGAGAAATCCATATTGTCGCGCAGCACGCCCGAATAAGTCGTCCGGCAGATCGTCACCGCCATTTCATCGGCGATGGCAAAGATGGCGTTCTTGAACAATTCAAACTCGATGGGATCAGCGATTTTAGCCATGGGGTGGTTATTCCTTGCAGGTGGGCGCGCCAACTATGCCGGTCCCACGCCATTCCGTCCAGCCCCCGTCCGGCCCCTCATCCGGCCCCCCGTCCAGCCCCCCGTCCGGTCGGCGCGCGCTGTTTGCAGTATCCAATGTATCTCGGCTAGGCTCGCATGATGAACAAAGCAATCATTCTGTACGAGAACATGCGCACGGTGGTTTACGTGCCGTTTTATCTGGCCATTGTGCGGGGCGACTGGGCGGCGGCGGGCATTGATGTCTCGGTCCAGACCTCGTCCAGCACCTCGGAAACCGCCCAGGGCCTGATCGATGGCCGGGCCGATGTCTCGTGGGGCGGGCCCATGCGGGTGATGTTGCATCATGACCGCGACCGGGATTGCCCCCTGGTCTGTTTTGCCCAGGTGGTGGCGCGGGACCCCTCGATCCTGGTGGGGCGCACGGCCAACGAACGCTTTCGCTTCGATGACCTGGTTGGCAAACGGGTCGGCGCCATGACTGATGTGCCGACGCCCTGGATGACGTTGCAGGATGATCTGGGCCGGGCCGGCGTCGATCTCGGCGACATCAATTGGGTGATGGACCAGAGCATGCCGGAAAACGCCGCCGCCCTGCGGGCCGGCGAGTTGGACGTGGTGCAGATATTCGAACCCCACGCGGATGCTCTGGTGCAGGCCGGCGCGGGCCATATCTGGCACCGCTGTACCCAGCGCGGCGATAGCTGCTGGACCTCGTTCTACACCACGCAAGCGTTTACAAAAGAACAGCCCGAGACCTGCCGGGCCCTGGTGCGGGGCATTGAGCGGGCGCTGGAGGTGCTGCACACCGAGTCCCCGGCCAACATCGCGAAAGCCGTGGCGGCCTATTTCCCCGATCTTGCCACCGATGCCCTGGCCCGGATGATCGAAGGCTACCGCGCTTCCGGCCTGTGGGCCCGGAGCACCGAACTGCCGGTGGAAGCCTTTGTCCGCCTGAAAGCCGCGATGATCTCTGGCGGCCTGATCAGCTACGACGCGCCCTATGACCGCCTTGTGACGAGCTTCCCTGAATAGTGCGGGGATACGGCAAGATGTCTGGACCCGCGCGTCCAGCCGCGCTATGCCAACATCATCAGGGATCACAACGTCGAACGAGGTTTAGCATGTACATCAACGGTAATTGGGCCCACGCGGCCGCTGACGCGGAATTTGAAATTCTTAATCCCGCCACGGGCGCTGTCATCAAATCCCTGCCCGATGGCGGACAGGAAGCGGCGCGGGCGGCGATAGACGCGGCGGCGGCGGCATTTCCCGCCTGGCGCGCCACCACGCCGTACCAGCGGGCCGAATTTCTGATGCGGGCCCATGCCCTGATGCTGGAACGCCAGGAAGACCTGGCCCGCGTGCTGACGGCGGAACAGGGCAAACCCCTGCGCGCGGCCATGATGGAAGTGAAATACGCCGCCGATTTTCTGAGTTGGTTCGCGGAAGAGGGCAAACGGGTCTATGGCGAGATCATCCCCTCGGCCCGCGCCGACCAGCGTTTCTATGTGCTGCACCAGCCCGTGGGCGTGGTGGCCGCGATCACGCCATGGAACTATCCCATTTCGATGATCACGCGCAAGCTGGGACCGGCCCTGGCGGCGGGCTGCACGGTGGTTCTGAAACCGGCGGAGGCGACGCCGCTGACGGCGGTCGAAACCTTCAGGATATTCGAGGATGCGGGCTTGCCCCCCGGCGTGGTCAATCTGGTGACGGGCGCCGACCCCAAACCCATTGGCGAGGAATTCGTCAATAACCCCAAGGTGGCCAAATTGACCTTCACCGGCTCCACCGCCGTGGGCAAGATGCTGGCCGGCAAGGCGGCGGGCAATATGAAGCGGGTGTCGTGTGAACTGGGCGGCCATGCGCCGTTCATCGTTCTGGCCGACGCCAATCCTGAACACGCCGCCAAGGGCCTGCAATTGGTGAAATTCCTGAACACCGGTCAGGCCTGCATCAGCCCGAACCGGATTTTCGTCCACCGCGATATTCTGGATGGCTTCCTGGAAACCCTGACCGGCCGGGTTGCCGCCATGAAGGCGGGCAACGGCATGGAAAAAGGCGTCACCATCGGCCCCCTGGTCAATGAGGCGGCGGTGGCCAAGGTGGAAAATCAGGTCCGCGACGCGGTCGCCAAGGGCGCCCAGGTGCTGTGCGGCGGCGAGAGACTGACGATGGGCGATCTCGGCAAAGGCCATTTCTTTGCCCCGACGGTGTTGACCAATGTCAGCCCGGAGATGCTGATCTATCGGGAAGAAACCTTTGGCCCGGTGGCCGCCGTGGTGCCGTTCGATGACGACGACGATATCCTGGCCATGGCGAATGATACCAACTATGGCCTGGCGGCCTATATCTATAGCCAGAATTTGACCAAGGTGATGCACCTGTTCGAAGGCTTGGAGTTCGGCATCATCGGCGTCAACGACATCAACCCCGCCTCCGCCGCCGCGCCATTCGGCGGCATGAAGGATAGCGGCCTGGGCCGGGAAGGCAGCCGGGAAGGCATTCACGAGTACCTGGAAACCAAGGTCGGCGGCTTCAGTATTTAAACTTGCTTCGATATTCCGGAAAGATGACAGGGCCATGATCAAGACCGGAGAACAGCACAGCCGTTCCCTGCAGGATGGGCGGCAGGTCTATCTGGATGGCGGTATCGTGGATGATGTCACCACGCACCCGGCCTTCCGCAACATCGTCGCCTCGGTCGGGCGGCTTTATGACTTCCAAAGCCGGCCTGAAAATCGGGACTTGATGACATTCGCCGTCCCTGAAGGCGGCGGCTGCGCCAACCGGATCTGGCAGTTGCCCCATTCCTACGAGGAATTGGTGACCCGGCGCCGGGCCCTGGTGGCCTGGACCGAGTTGCATGGCGGCTTTCTGGGACGGGCCCCGGATCATGTCGCCTCGTGCATCGCGGGCATGTACATGGGGCGCGAGGTGTTCGCGGCCTACGACAAGGAACGTGCCGGCGCGCTGGCTGATTATTACCGCCATGCCCGGGACAACGAACTTTACCTGACCTACGTCATCATCAATCCCCAGGCCGACCGCTCCAAACCGGCCCATGAACAACAGGGTGAATTCCTGACCGCCGGGGTGGTTGACAAGGATGCCGAGGGCATCACCGTACACGGCGCCAAGATGCTGGCCACCGGAGGCATCATGGCGAACGAAGTCTTCGTCACCTGCATCCAGCCGCTACAGCCCGGCGATGAAAAATACGCCCTGTCCTTCGTCGTGCCGATGAATGCCAAGGGTCTGAAAATTCTGTCGCGCAAATCCTATGAAGCCCAGGCGCCCAGTGAGTTCGACAATCCCCTGTCCCATCGGTTTGACGAAAATGACGCGGTGCTGTTTTTCGACAACGTCAAGGTGTCCTGGGAACGGATCTTCATCGATCAGAATGTAGAGATGTGCCAAAAGCAGTTCCACGCCACCCCGGCCCATGTCTACCAGAACTATCAGGCCCAGGTGCGCCTGATGGTGAAGATGAAATTCCTGATGGGCCTGGCCCACAAGATCACCGAAACCAACGGCACCACCCAGTTTCCCCAGGTCCGCGAAACCCTGGGCCAACTGGCCGCGCAAGGCGCCATGGTCGACGGCATGGTCCACGCCATGGAGGTCAAGGGCAGAACCCATGGCGACTATTTCGTGCCGGACCGGCACATGCTGTATGCGGCCCAGGTCCTGACCCAGCAGCTTTACCCACAGGTGATGACGACCTTGCGGGATTTGGCCGGTGGCGGGATGATCATGCTGCCGTCATCGGTGGCAGATTTCGCCAACCCTGAAATTCGCGGCCTGATTGGCGCCACACAGCAATCCCCGGCGCTGGGATCCGAGGACCGGGTAAAATTCTTCAAGCTGGCCTGGGATGCGGTGGGATCTGAATTCGGCTCGCGCCACACGCAATATGAAATGTTCTTTTCGGGCGCCACATTCGTGACCAAAAACCACAGCTATCGCACCTATGACTGGGACCACGGCAAGGGCCTTGTGGATCTCATTCTGGATGGCTATAGCCTGAATGACGAACTTGACGGCGAACTCGACTGCTAACCGGGCGCCAATAGCGAAGGAAAATAGACATGGCGGTGACCAAGGCACACAAAGAATTTTTCCCGGTTGATTTCGGGGACGGCTGGGAAGTCCCGGCGGGATACCCGGACGGGATCCAGCAAAAGATTTTAGCCGGTTCGCTGGATGAAGAGAATAATCGCGGCAGCCGGACCCGCCTGCTGCGCTTTCAGCCCGGCGTCTATACTACCGAACCCTTTGTCCATGAACATTGGGAGGAGGTCTATCTGGTCTCCGGCGATCTGACGGTCGGCAATGACGCCAACGGCATGGGCGGCGAAGCTTTCGCGGCCAACACCTATGCCTGCCGCCCGCCCGGCGCGCCCCACGGCCCATTCAAATCAGAAAATGGCTGCGTGCTGTTCGAGATTCACTATTACGACCCCGCCTAGAGCATTTCCGGGATATTCTGAACCATTTGACCGCTCACCAAGGCCCCGTGGGTAGGCGCGGTTTGCAGGTCGATGTGGCGCATCGTCCAAGAACCGCAACGCAGCCACGGGGCCTTGGTGAGCGGCCTTCGGTGGCGCCCCTAAGCCATTCTGGTGCGTTGCGCCGCTTGCCCGATGCGCCACATCACGCTGCGCAACGCGCCTACCCGAATGGCTTAGGGGCACCATCAAATGGACCAGAATATCCCGGAAATGCTCTAGGTCTGTTTCGATTTCATCGAAATAGACCTACCCCTCTGACGGCAGAACAATGGGCTGCCCATGGGGCGTGGCAAGGGTGGCGCGCTCCCAGGCGTCCTTGCGGCGGATCAGATCATCCCCTGTTAACAGGCCTTTTTCGGCGACCAGGGTTTCCAGCGCCTTGAGCCAGTGCAGATAATAGGTATCCCCCCGATCCGGGTCACCGTCGGCCTGGGCGGCGGTTATGACCTGGCTCAACCGTTCGGCCCATTCGGGCCAGGTGAAATGGCCCTGTTCATGCAGCGACAGGGTCATGGCAAATGCCTGGGCCTGCCAGGGCTCGGCAAACACCGGGCCGTCTTCGTCGCGGGGCATGGAGGGTAGTTCCGCCGCCGTCGGCAGGTTTTGTTCCGATGACATCTCAACTCACCTCCAGATAATCGTCCCACATATCCACATAGACCTTGTCGGCGGCGGCGGCATCCGGGCCCCAGATTTCCCGTGCGGAAAATTGAACGCTGTAGAGATGCTGCGGTTTTTTACCGGCAAACACCGCGTTGGTATCGGGGAAGATAAAGACGCCATGGTCCCGGTCGATCACGCCAGCCTTGCCGCGTACATAGCGCGGCAGCCTGGTGTGCCCCTTGGGGTGGATATTGCGGGCCCGCACCTTGTCGCCTGCCTTGAATTGCGCCTCGACCGCCATATCAACCCGCGCCGAGCGGGCCTGGCGCTGCCGGGCAAAAATTTCTTCGACGCTCAAGGCCTGGCCCTGGCCTTGTTTTTCCACCTTTCGCTGTTCCGGTGGGGTGTCCAGTTCGGCTCTGGTCACCATGTCGTGGGCAATCAGGATATTTTCCGTACGGTATAGCCAACGCTGATAGTAGATGGATTGCAGATAGAGGGCCGGGTCCAGCTGTTCCATGGTGTAACGGCCGGCATCAATGTTCCATTTCCCCAGCGCGCCCAAGGCGCTGTTCAAGGCCCACACCCGGCCTTCCCAGGGGGCGTGAAAGACAGGCTCGTCCTGTTCGATGGGGATTGGGCCGAAGCCGTCCATGCCGCCCATATCATGAATGCCGTCCATGCGCTTATGCCTCCCCCAGCCGGTCGGTGCCGATCATCGAATTGCGCGTAACCAGTTCGGCCAGCGCGTCCTCGGTCATGTCCGCCGTTCCCGCTGGGCGTTCGGGCAGGACCAGATAACGAACCTCGGCGGTGCTGTCCCAGACCCGCACCTCCACGTCATCGGCAATGTCCTGGCCGAATTCCAACAGGACCCCACGTGGATCCTTGACCGCGCGGGAGCGGTAGGGAAAGGATTTATACCAGGCCGGCGGCAGGCCCAACACGGCCCACGGATAACAGGAACACAGGGTACAGACGGTAAGATTATGGACCTTCGCGGTATTCTCCAGCACCACGATATCGGCCCCTTGGGTGGAGGTGTAGCCTAGGGAATCAATAGCGGCGGTGCCATCACGCAACAGCCACTGCTTAAAATCAGCATCGACCCAGGCCCGCGCCACCACCCTGGCCCCGTTGCGCGGCCCGACCTTGTTTTCATAGGTATCGACGATGGCGTCCAGTGCCGCGGGGTCCACCAGGCCCTTGTCCACCAGCAGGGATTCCAAGGCGCGGACCCGAAGCTCGGAATCCGACAGATGGGAATGATCGGGATGATCTGTCATGACGGCGGCCCGCTAGGCCACGGGGGGCAGGTCTTCTTCAAGGATCGAAATGCTAAGGGCATAGGATACCTCACCCTCGTCCTCATCCCGGTGCAGCACGCCGATGAACTCGCCGGCGATGGAAACTTCCACGGGCGCGCCGGGGCGCATGGGCGGGCTGATGATTATACGCTCGTTGGCGAAGGTTCTACGCAAGTAGCTTTGCACTCTGGCAATCTCGTTCGCGGTCATCCAATGCCTCCATTTTTGTGTTAACGCTGTATACCAGCGATTGGGTGCGAAAGCACCTGTGCCATGCTCTAATAAATTTGGCAATCACGAACAAAGGATTTTGAACATGTCGGAGTTGCAAGGAAAAGTCGCCGTCATCACGGGCGGCGCCAGTGGCATCGGGGAAAGCACCGCGCGTCTTTTCGTGGCGATGGGCGCCAAGGTCGTGATCGCTGATATGCAGGTCGAACGCGGTACGGCGCTAGCCGGGGAATTGGGGCCGGCGGCACTGTTCCAGCAGGTTGAGGTGCGCCAGGAAGCGGAGGTCAAGGCGGCCGTCGATGTTGCCGTCAGCACCTGGGGCCGCCTGGATTGCATGTTCAACAACGCCGGCTTTGGCGGCGTTCTGGGCCCCATAGAGAGCATCCCGGTAGACCAATTTGATATGACCATGGACGTCCTGGTGCGCGGGGTCTTTCTGGGAATGAAACATGCCGTGCCCATCATGAAGCAACAAGGTTCGGGCAGCATCATCAATACCGGCAGCATCGCCGGGGTTACCGCCGGGCGCGGCCCGATTATCTATTCGGCGGCAAAGGCGGCGGTGGTGCATCTGTCCAAGGTAACGGCCATGGAGTTGGGGGAACATTCCATCCGGGTCAACTGCCTTTGCCCCGGCTACATCGCGACGCCGTTGTCGGCCAACACCGTGGGCCGGCCCGATGCGTTGATCGAAAAGAAACATGACAGCTATGCGGTGCGCCAACCGATCCCCAGGGCCGGACTGCCGGACGATATCGCCCAGATGGCGCTGTTTCTTGCCTCCGACCGCTCCACTTTCGTCACCGGCCAGGCCCTGGTGGTGGACGGGGGTGCCGCCACCGGCGTGATGTGGTCCGACCAAAAGGATGTTTACAAGACCTACTACCCCATCAAGGTCTATAATCCTGACATTACCTGACTTACGGGACGTGAATATGGTCGAATTGACGGTTGGCATCGGCGGCTTTGGCGCGATTGGCGCTACCGTGGCGAGGGCCTTGGACGCAGGCGCCCTGAAAGGCGGCATACCGGGCATTCGGCTGGTGGCGGTTTCCGCCCGTAACCATGACGGCGCGCGGGCGCGCATGACCGGCATGGCGAACCCGCCGCCCGTCGTCGGCCTGGCGGACCTGGCCAGCCTGGCTGACGTGGTGGTGGAATGTGCCCCGGCGGCGGTGTTTGCCGAAGTGGCCGTGGCGGCTGTGGAGGCGGGAAAGATATTTATTCCCCTCAGCTGCGGGGCGCTGTTACAGCATTTCCAATTGGTGGCGCGGGCAGCGGAAACAGGCGCCCGGATCATCGTTCCGACCGGCGCCCTGCTGGGCCTTGATGCGGTTCGGGCGGCGGCCGAAGGGAGCATCCATTCGGTCCATATGATGACGCGCAAGCCGCCAAACGGTCTGGCCGGCGCACCGCATCTGATCGAAAACGGCATCAACATCGAAAATCTCAGGGCGCCCAAATTGGTGTTCGAGGGCACGGCGCGAGACGCGGCCAAGGCCTTCCCGGCCAACGTCAACGTCGCCGCCGCCCTTAGCTTGGCCGGCAATGGACCCGATAACACAACCATTGAAATCTGGGCCGACCCCGGCGTCAGCCGCAATACCCACACCATCAAGCTGGATTCCGATGCCACCCGCTTTGAGATGACCATCGAAGGCATCCCATCGCCTGAAAACCCCGCGACCGGCCTGCTGACGCCGTTGAGTGTCCTGGCAACCCTGCGCGGACTGGTCAGCCCCCTGAAAGTAGGTACGTAATGACACGCCTGGGCATTGCCGTCTCCGGCGGCCCCAATCCATCGGAAATTGTCGATCTCGTCACGCTGGCGGAATCGCTTGGCTATGAATCCGCCTGGGTGGCGGAAGGGCACGGGGGCGATCAATTCTCTGTTCTGACCGGTTGCGCCATGCGGACGTCGAGCATCCAGTTGGGTACCGCCATCTCCAGCGTCTATGTGCGCTCTATCCCGACCATCGCCATGGCCGCGGCCACGGTGGACGATTTGTCGAACGGGCGGTTTATCCTCGGCCTCGGCTCCTCCCACAAGGTTCAAGTGGTGCCCGAACATGGCGTTGAATATGCCAAACCCATTACCCGCCTGCGCGAGAGCGTGGAGATCATCCGTATGCTGTTACAGACCGGGCAGGCCCAGTTTGATGGCGAAACGTTGAAAATTGAGAATTTTGATCTGTGGTTCACGCCCCGCCGTCCGGACATCCCCATCTACGCCGCGGCCGTATTTCCCAAAATGATGGCGGTCTGCGGTGAAATTGCCGATGGCATTATTCTGACCCGCAGCACCTTGAAGACGGGCGCCGAGGTTAAGGCGCGCCTGGCCGAGGGCGCCAAGATTGCGGGCCGCGATCCCAGTAGCATTGCCATCACCTCGCTGTTACCCACTGCCGTGGCGGATAACCGCCAGGACGCCCTGGCCGTGATGCGGCCGGGTCTGGCCTTCTATGCCGGCTTCTTTCCCCGCTATAATCAATTGATCGCGGCGCATGGCTTCGCCGAGGAAGCCGCCGCCATCGCCACGGCATGGGCCAAGGGTGACCGTGCCGGCGCGGAACGCTTGGTCAGCGACGCCATGATCGATGCCACATCTATTGTTGGTACGCCGGAGCAATGCCGTGAACGGCTGGAGGCTTATCGCCAATCGGGCATTGATCTACCGATCATCAGCCCCTTCGCCCGCGGCGCCAACGCCAAGGCCACTTTCGAAGCCGCCATCAGAGCCTGCGCGCCTACCTAGAGCATTTGAAAAAATGCGCCCGGACTCTTAAAAATAGAGCGATTGAACCAATCACTTAAGTCGCGATAGCAACCCTAATTAATTAAATATTGCTCTAATAGTAGCGATATTGTGATCGGATGAACTGTAAAAATACCCCATAATTAGCATCCGATGGATTTTTTTAACATGGAGGGCGAATAGATGATCAAGGTCAGTGTGCTTTACGCAAACGAAAGCGGTAAGAGTTTCGATATGGATTATTATTGCAACAGCCACATTCCAATGGTGTTAGAGAAAGTGGGCGCGGCCTGTAGCAAAGCAGAGGTGGATCAAGGCCTGGCCGGCGGCGCGCCTGACGCGCCCGCTGCGTATATCGCCATGGGCCATCTATATTTTGATTCCGTGGAAAGCTTTCAAACTGCCTTTGGCCCTCATGCCGAGGCTATCATGGCGGATGTCCCCAATTACACGGATATCCAGCCAAACATTCAAATCAGCGAAGTGAAAAGTTAGAGCAATTCCGAGTTATTGAGAATCGCGAAGCGATTCTAAGTGATCGGAAAATTGCTCTAGCGGATATAGATATGCACTTCGTTGCTAACGGCGGTCCCGGACGAGGACGCGGATAGCGAGATACGGCTGGCGGGCAGGCCCATGTCCATCAGGGCCTTCAGCACACCGTTGGTGTGCTTTTTGATGGTTGATTGCGCCATGGCTTGTTCCGAGGCGCTGCCCCGGTTCGGCGTGACAGCCACCAGATCGAAGTTTGCCTCCGGCCGCACTTGCATGGTCTTTGACACGGCGGTGTACAGCGCCTGCTGGTAGGGCACATCGGGCCGGTCAAAGCGGATCACCACCAAGGGCTGGCGGCCACCGGCCATAAAGCCCCGGCGCGGTGTGCTCGAGGTCGAAAAAGTCGTCGGTTGCGCACCGGCGCTAAACGCCCGGGCCATCAGGCTGCTGCCGTGCAATTCACCGTTCTTGATAGACGAGGACAGGGTGGTCAGATTGCTGCGCTCTCCCGCCACATAGGACGTCTGCCGGGCCACGTCCTCATTGATCTCGCTCAACAGCCGGTCAATCAGGACCACGGCGCGATTGGTTTCGTCCTCCAGCAACGCCAGTTGCCGGTGATCCTCATCAATGGCGCCGGTCAGGCCATAGGCGGCGCGGGCGGATTCCAAGACATAGGCCGCCAGTGAAGAATTAGACGCGATCTGATTGGCCAGGCTGTTCATGGTCGCGATATCGCCGCTGATCCGGTCCAACTCCGCCTGGGCGGCGTTCCATTGGTTGACCAGTATGGGATTGCCCGGCGTGGTGCCCAGTTGCAGCCGCGCGCCGATAGCGGCCACGGTGCCATGATAACGTTGAGCATTATTGGTCGTCATCTGCCGGATCTGCTGCAATTGTCCGTTTTGCTGGCCAAGCTGACCTTTCAGACGCTGCAATTCACCGCGCAATTGGCCAACCTTTTGCCCGACCAGAGTGCCGGTGGGCTGTGCGCTGTATGCCATGTTTGGCGACGGCGCCGCGGCCATAGCGGGCAATGGCGGCGCGCTAAAGGTGGGTTGGCGGTTTTGTTCGGCCCGCGAGGGCGGAATGTTGACCGTTTGAGATGTTTTGCCCGCCGGCTCGTCACCCGTCAAAGACGGCCACAACGAATCGGCGTCAAAAGAACACCCTGAAAGCAAGATTGCCGCCCCTAGGACAGCACCTGTCGACCTGCGCAAATTCACTCTCCCTGACAGGCGAACCCAAAAAACCATTTAGCCTGAGGTCCTTAATACCCTGGCCACGCCGGTGACCGTTTAGTCAGTCAATTTTATTCATAGTCGATTCGTCTACAAGGATACAGGCAATTCCGCATTATTTATGCAAAAAACTGCAACCCCGCCGTATCGCATAGAAACAACCGACCCTGAATACCGTATTTTACCGGCTGATCCTTTACAATTAGTGAGCGCGGCGGAGATTAACCAATGCCCGGAGACTAGAGCCGTTCCGGGTTATTCTGAACTATTTGACCGCTCACCAGGGCCCCGTGGGTAGGCCGGTTTGCAGGCCGGGTGCATCGTCCAGGAACCGCAACGCAGCCATGGGTCTTGGTGAGCGGCCTTCGGTGGCGCCCCTAAGCCATTCGGGTGCGTTGCGCCGCTTGCCCGATGTTAGACAAGTAATGTCCGCGCATCACCTTGCGAATGCCCGGTAAAAGAAAAATGCCGTCGCCTGACCGCATGGCGCTTGCCTTCGCCTCGCCTTTTAGTTAGGTAAGCCAATCCGCTTCCCCCGCCTTGCGGCCTAGCGGTTCAGTGCCCGTAGCTCAACTGGATAGAGCGTCTGACTACGAATCAGGAGGTTGGGAGTTCGAATCTCTCCGGGCGCACCATTACCCATTGAAATCACCCCCTACCTCCCCTGCGGCCTGAACTCAAACCGCTGGCCTATCGATAAACGACCTGCACTTCAAAGCGGATGCCGGAAGCATCGTTTTGGTTTTCCTGGAAGGTATGAAAACGTTCCAGCTGGAGCTGGAGACGTGTCTGCGCCGCTAAAAAACGCGGCCACCGCTATTCGGTGATGTCGTTCCACAATTCCTTGGCTTTTTGGAAAAAGCCCTCGCTTTCAGGGCTGGTGCCGCCCTCGCCCAACGAAGCCTCGAATTGCCGCAGCAGTTCGGTCTGCTCTTTCGATAGATTGACCGGGGTTTCAACCATCGCCTGAACATACATATCGCCCTGTCCCCGGCCACGCATTTCCGGCATGCCCTTGCCGCGCAGACGGAACTGCCGGCCGGTCTGTGTGCCTTCAGGCAGGGACACCGCGACCCGGCCGCCGTCCAGGGTCGGCACGTCGATATTACCGCCCAGGGCCGCCGTGGTCATGGCAATGGGAACCCGGCAATAGATATTGCCGCCATCGCGCTGAAAGACTTCATGGGGCAATAGGGACAGAAAAATATAAAGATCACCCGGCGGGCCGCCGCGCAACCCGGCCTCGCCCTCGCCGGTCAGGCGGATGCGGGTGCCATCCTCCACCCCTTTAGGAACATTGACCGAAAGGGTTTTATTTTTTTCGACCCGGCCGGCGCCCGAACATTTCTTGCAGGGATGGGAAATCACCCTGCCGACGCCGCCGCAATTGGGGCAGGCCCGCTCTATGGTGAAAAAGCCCGACTGGGCCCGCACCTTGCCATGGCCCTGACAGGTGGCGCAGGTGCTGGGCTGGGAGCCGGCTTCCGCCCCCGAGCCCTCGCAACCATCGCAGGCGGAGGTGGTGGGAATGGTGATCGTGGCCGCCTTGCCGCTAAAGGCCTCCTCAAGCGAAATTTCCATGTTATAGCGCAGGTCGGCGCCACGGTTGCCACCGCCGCGCCGCTGTCTGCCGCCACCCATAAATTCGCCGAACAGATCATCAAACACATCGGCGAAGGAGGTGCCAAAGCCGCCTTCAAAACCGCCGCCGCCGCCGTTCTGAAACGCCGCGTGGCCAAAGCGGTCATAGGCATCGCGCTTTTCCTCGTTCGAGAGGATGTCGTAGGCTACGGAGATTTCCTTGAATTTCGTTTCCGCCTCGGCATCGCCCGGATTGCGGTCCGGGTGGTATTGCATGGCCAATTTGCGATAGGCCTTTTTCAACTCCGGCTGGCTGGCTTGGCGGTCAACCCCAAGCAATTCGTACAAATCCTGCTCGGTCACGTCTTCAGTCCCCTAACCCGTAAGATGCCCGATGGCATCCAAGCAAGCATAGCGAAGCGCGGCCCCATTGCTGGAGCCGCGCCTGTTCATTACGAAACCACGCTGACACCACGCTCACCTATATCAGGCAGACGTGCTTTTCTTGTCATCGTCGTCGACCTCTTCGAAGTCCGCATCGACGACATCATCGCCGCCCGCGGCGGCCGCGTCATCAGAGGCCTCCGGGTCGCCGCCCTCGGCTTCCTGCTGCGCCTTATAGGCCATTTCGCCCAGCTTCATCGAGGCTTGCATCAAAGTCTCGCTGTTGGCTTTGATAGCTTCTAAATCGCTGCCTTCCAGGGCCGTGCGCAGGTCGGCCACGGCTGCTTCGATGCCGGTTTTTTCTTCCTCGGGCACCTGGTCGCCCAGGTCAACAAGGCTTTTTTCGGTCGCATGGATCAGGGCATCGGCCTGGTTTCTTGCTTCGGCCTCTTCCCGCCGCTTTTGGTCTTCCTCGGCATGCGCCTCGGCGTCCTGCACCATCGTCTCGACCTCTGTGTCGGACAAACCGCCAGATGCCTGGATGCGGATCTGCTGTTCCTTGCCGGTCGCCTTGTCCTTGGCCGAGACATTCACGATGCCATTGGCATCAATGTCGAAGGTCACTTCGATCTGCGGCACGCCACGCGGTGCGGCCGGCAGACCGACCAGATCAAACTGGCCCAGCAGTTTGTTGTCCGCAGCCATTTCACGCTCGCCCTGGAAGACCCTGATGGTCACGGCCGACTGGCCGTCTTCGGCGGTTGAGAAAGTCTGGCTTTTCTTGGTCGGGATCGTCGTATTGCGCTCGATCAATTTAGAGAACACACCGCCCAGGGTTTCGATACCCAGTGACAGCGGCGTGACATCCAGCAGCAGGACATCCTTGACATCGCCTTGCAGGACGCCGGCCTGGATCGCCGCGCCCAGCGCCACCACTTCGTCCGGATTAACACCCTTGTGTGGCTCGCGCCCAAAAAACGTCTTAACCGATTCAATGACCTTGGGCATCCGGGTCATGCCGCCGACCAGTACCACTTCGTCGATTTCACCGGCGCTCATGGACGCATCTTTCAACGCGGCCTTCAAGGGAGGCAGGGTGCGCTGGATCAGGTCATCCACCAGGGCTTCCAATTTGGCCCGGGTCAATTTCAGGGTCAGATGCTTCGGCCCGCTTTGATCAGCCGTGATGAAGGGCAGGTTGACTTCCGTCTGCACCGTCGAGGACAGCTCAATTTTGGCTTTTTCCGCTGCCTCTTTCAGGCGTTGCAGGGCCAGTTTGTCCGACCGCAGGTCAATGCCGCTCTCTTTTTTGAATTCAGAGGCCAGATAATCGACGATCACCAGATCGAAGTCCTCGCCGCCAAGGAAGGTATCGCCGTTGGTCGACTTGACCTCAAATACCCCATCACCGATTTCCAGGATCGAGATATCGAAGGTGCCGCCGCCCAGATCATACACAGCGATGGTTTTGCCGTCGCCTTGCTTGTCCAGGCCATAGGCCAATGCCGCCGCGGTCGGCTCGTTAATAATGCGCAAGACTTCCAGGCCGGCGATCTTGCCCGCATCCTTGGTCGCCTGACGTTGGGAATCGTTGAAATAAGCGGGCACCGTGATCACCGCTTGATCAACGGTCTCGCCCAAATAGGCCTCTGCCGTTTCCTTCATTTTTTTCAGGACATAGGCGCTGACCTGACTGGGGGCGTATTTCTGGCCCTGCACGGTAACCCAGGCATCGCCATTGTCGGCCTTGATAATCTCGAACGGCACGGTCTTGCGCATTTCCGTGACCGCTTCGCCGTCAAAGCTGCGGCCGATAAGACGCTTAATGGCAAATAGGGTGCCGTCGGGGTTGGTGACCGCCTGCCGTTTCGCGGGCTGGCCCACCAGCATCTCGCCGTCATCACCCTCGGTGAAAGCCACGATGGACGGTGTGGTCCGGGTGCCTTCTGCATTTTCGATAACCTTGCCGTCACCGCCCTCCATCAATGCGATGCAAGAGTTGGTGGTGCCAAGATCAATACCAATTACCTTACCCATAGCTAACAAACCTCCGTTGGCAGATCAATGGGCAGCCCCTTAAGCACCGCCTGGATCCCCAGTTGTCAATGATTCCGCCGCGATGACTAGCCGCGATGACTAGTTGCGTCGCGTATGCGAGGTATATAGGTCCGAGATAATCGGTGTGCAACCTTGGAAACACCGGAAATACGAACAGAAATTCGCATTTGTTGATGAAATTTGACAGCATAGTTACGAATTGGCGCTGTTTGCGCCGCATTTCTAAGGCAATCAATGATTATATCGGCCTCATATCGTACTGATATACCAGCGTTTTATGCCGATTGGTTCGCCCAACGGCTGGCCGCGGGGCATGTGATCGTCGCCAATCCCTATGGCGGCAAACCCTATCGGGTCCCCTTATCCGGCGCCGAGGTGGACGGCTTTGTTTTCTGGACCCGGAACATGGAACCGTTTCGCGAAAACCTGGCCAGCCTGACGGCCCAGGGCACGCCTTTTATGGTGCAATACACCGCAACGGGCTATCCCCGGCCGCTGGAACCATCAGTGACCACGGCCGCGCAAGCCATTGCCACCATCACCAGCCTGGCCAGGCAATATGGCGGGCGGGCCGTTGTCTGGCGCTATGATCCCATAGTCTATACGGATTTGACCGATGCCGGCTTTCACCGGAACAACTTCGCGCAACTGGCCCGCGCCCTGAGGGGCGCCGTGGATGAAGTCTGCGTCTCGTTCGCGCAAATCTATCGTAAAAGCCGACGCAACCTTGATCTGGCCGCGGAACAACATGGCTTTACCTGGCGGGATCCCGATTGGTCGGAAAAGCAGGCCTTGTTGGACGATTTGCAGGTCATCGCCACTGATCAGCGCATGCGCCTGACCGTCTGCAGCCAGCCGGACGCCAGGGGCATCGCGGCCCAATGCATTGATGCGGCACGGCTTTCGGATCTGGCCGGAAGGGACATCAGTGCCCGGCAAAAGGGCAACCGGCCGGGTTGTCTATGTGCCGAAAGCCGTGATATCGGCGCCTATGACACCTGTCCCCACGGCTGTATCTATTGTTATGCCGTCCGTGATCGGGACAAGGCCCTGGCCAACTATCGCCGTCAAAAAACCGACTTACGGTAGCTATATGCCGGCGCCGCATTTGGCACACAAATCGGGCCCGAAGCCTCTTTTTTTTCAAACGGGTTGAAGCAGAGACCAAGGGTGAATTGACGTTTGAGCTGTTCCCAGGCGGGACGATGGGGGACTCCGTTCCCCTTCGTACGATCTTCAAGGGTTGCGGATAGCTGATTACGAATAGCTGTTTAACGGCGGCGTTCAATGGCATCCCAGATCAGGCCGGAAAGATCGCTGCCGTCAAACCGGCTGCATTCCTGGATACCCGTGGGCGAGGTGACGTTGATTTCCGTCAAATAGTCACCAATCACGTCAATGCCGACGAAAATCATGCCCTGTTCCTTCAGAACCGGCCCGATGGTGCGGCAGATCTCTAAATCCCGCACGGTCAATTCGCTTTTCAGCGGCGTGCCGCCCACGTGCATGTTCGAGCGTGCCTCGCCCGCCGCCGGCACCCGGTTGATAGCGCCCACCGCTTCGCCATCGACCAGGATGATCCGCTTGTCGCCAAGGCGCACCGCCGGTAGATAGCCTTGCGCGATGATGGGTTCGCGGGAGCGTTCGGTAAACATTTCGATCAGCGCCGTGAGGTTTTCGTCACCCGGTTGAATATGGAACACTCCGGCGCCGCCATTGCCGAACAGCGGCTTGATGATGATATCCCGATGCTCCTCGCGAAAGGCCTTGATCTCATCACCATTGGCGGTGATCAGGGTGGGTGGCATCAATTCGGGGAAATGAGTGACGAACAGTTTTTCGGGTGCATTGCGCACACTGGCGGGATCGTTCACCACCAGGGTCTTGGGATGGATATGTTCCAGCACATGGGTGGCGGTGATATAGGCCATATCAAAGGGCGGATCCTGACGCATCAGGATCACGTCCATGTCGGCCAGTTCCAATTCCTCAAGCGGGCCCAGGCTGGCGTGATCGCCGATCTCGCGCCGCACTTCCAAGGTCCGGCCCCAGGCCACGACCCGGCCCGTTTTCAGGCTCAAATCCTTGACCAGATAGTGATACAGGCGGTGCCCACGGCGTTGCGCTTCCTCGGCCAGGGCAAACGTGCTGTCCGCATTTATGTCGATGGGCTCGATCGCATCCATCTGTATGGCCACGGCAAGGCTCATGGCGGCTCCCCTATGTTGTCGTTGTCTGCTGTTTACGGTGTCTGCTGATTACGGTGTGTGCTGTTTACGATGCGCCATCCACGCTGCGGCGCCCACATTAAGCGCCGCTTATGGATTTCGCTTCGGATCGTCTTTCAATATCACATGGCTAACGACCTTGGAGACACCGCGGATATTACGGGCGTGGCCGGTAGCGCGGTCCAGTTCCGCCTGCGATTGCGCGATACCGAACAGGTAGACCACGCTATTCAAGGTGTCGATGGAATAATTGATCGCCGCAATTTCGCTGTCGCCCAGTAATTTGACCTTCAATTGGGTAGTGATCCAGACATCCTTGGCATAATCGCGGAGCGAGCTTTGATCGCTGATTTTAAGCTCGTTCAGAACCTCGCGCACACCCTCGGCCTGCCATGCCATGCGGGCAACTTCGACCCGGTCCTCGGGCTGATGCACATTTCCGGTCAGCAGAACCCGGCCTTCCACCACCTCCACGTCAACGCTGACGAACAAGGTCTCGGAACGTTGCAGCAGGCGATGATTGATTTCCGCCAGAATGGCGGTATCTTTCACCGCTTGACCGACCGAGCGTTCCTGCACCGCCGCCAAGCCGACCGTGGCGCCGCCGCCGATCACGGCCGAGGCGCAACCGCCCAGACCACCCGCCAGAGCGGCCAAGGTTACACCGAGGCAAAATTTCCTGGCCCACGCTGTCATCACCACACCTCTTCCCATTTCTCTAAATCCGCCAATTCCCACCAGAGCACATTCAAAGAAAATGCGCTCGGACTCTTAAATATAGAGCAATTGAACCAATCACTTAGAATCGCTTCGCGATTCTCATTAATTCGGAATTGCTCTATCTGCCGCAGCATATCAGGGCCGCCACGCATCTTTTATATGTTTTGGCAGGTGATGGGGTAGCACCACTATTACATCAAACCGAATGTCTAAATCCGCAAGCCCCAGATGCCGCGCCACGAAAGCCTGCGCCGCGCGGGCAATCCGCCGCTGCTGCCGCGCCGTCACAGCCGCCAAGGCAGAGGCCATATCGTGCCGCCGCTTTACCTCGATCACCGCCAAAAATTGACCACGCCGGGCCACTATATCCAATTCGCCAACGCCTGCACGATAATCCCGGGCCAAAATGCGATACCCCTTCAGGCGCAATAACGCCGCGGCGATCATCTCAGCCCTGCGGCCGGCACGATACGCACGCCGGCGTGGCTTTCGCGCCGCTTCCCTAGAGCACATTCGAACCCCTGCCATGGCCAAGTCTATTCATCCTCCGCGCGTGAGAGCAAGTCATCTGCCACGCCGGTGCGCAAGACCAAGGCCCGATTGTACAGGGCCCGACGGGGCAGGCTCGTGCGTTCGGCCACGGCAGCCGCGGCATCCTTGACACTGCTCTGATCGAGGGCCGTCAGCAACATGGCATCGATTTCCGCCTCGTCCAAGGTCACTGCCCGGCTATCAGGGGGGGCCACCAGTACGACGATTTCACCCTTTGGCGGTCCCTCGGTTTGATAATGCCTGGCCAGATCGGGCAGGCTGCCGTGACGGGCCTCTTCAAATTTTTTGGTCAATTCGCGGAGCACGGCAGCTTCACGCGGCCCCAATTCAGCCGTCATGTCGGTCAACGATGCCGCGAGACGCGTGGCCGATTCGAAAAAAACCAGGGTTGCGGGCACCGATGCCAGCTCTCCCAGGGCCCGGCGGCGGGCAGCGCTTTTCGCGGGCAGGAAGCCGGCGAAGAGAAACTTGTCGGTCGGCAAACCCGCGCTGGCCAGAGCCGCCAAAGGGGCCGACGCGCCCGGCAGCGCGGTCACCGCCACGCCGGCCTGGCGCGCCTCGTTGACCAGGCGATAGCCGGGATCCGAGATCAAGGGCGTGCCCGCGTCACTGACAAGCGCCACAATTTCGCCTTTTATCAAGCGTTCCATAAGACGCGGACGGATGCGGGCGGCATTATGATCGTGATAGGCCAGGGTCGGGCGGTCAATATCATGGATGATAAACAATTTACGGGTTACCCGGGTGTCCTCGCAGGCGATGATATCGGCAGCCCGCAACAGGTCCAGCGCCCGCAAGGTGATATCGCGGGCATTGCCGATGGGGGTCGCGACCACGTAGAGACCTGGCGCGAAGGAGGTGGGCACGGCTTTACCCCTCGTGGCCGGCGCAGTAGATTGATTGTCGCCGCCGGAAGTTTGAGTAGATGCTCGC
The DNA here is from genome assembly GCA_016776605.1 of Alphaproteobacteria bacterium. Lineage (GTDB taxonomy): Bacteria > Pseudomonadota > Alphaproteobacteria. The sequence goes on from JADHTB010000016.1 coordinate 30,352, forward strand.
ACGCAATTTAGAGAGGACGAAGCGCTTGCCCCCTGCGCCGATCCGTCATTGGCCTTTCCGTCATTGGCCTTCCCGCCCGGCTTTTGCCTTGGTCGCATGCCTGCTGATCCCTATCCTGCTGCCGGGCTGCGCACAAACGTCGCTCTTCACATCCGGCAGTGTGCCAGTAGTGACCCCAAAGGCAGAAGCGAAAAAGCCAACCGGAGAAAAACAAACCGCCGCCATACCGGCCCGGCCGCACAGCGCCCCGGCTCCCGTCGTGCGCGCGGCACCGGTACCGCAGGATGTAATAGTGCGCTCCGCGCCGGCCTTGCGGCCGCCGTCCGGCATCGAAGGCCAACCAACCCGCATCGGACTGTTGCTGCCCTTGAGCGGCCCCGATAACGCCGCTGGCTTGGGCCATGCCATGTTGAACGCGGCGATGCTGGCGTTATTCGATATCGGCGGCAAACGGCTATTGCTGATGCCCAGAGATACGGGTGGCACCCAGGAAGGGGCCAGCCGCGCGGCCGCGGAACTGGTTGGCGAAGGGGCGGAAATTATCCTCGGCCCCCTATTCAACACCTCTGTCCAGGCGACCGCCGCCATCGCCCGCGCCAGCGGCCTGCCAATGATCGCCTTTTCATCCGATCGGCGGGTGGCGGGCAACGGCGTCTATCTGTTGAGCTTCACCCCATACCAGGAAGTTGATACGGTAATCGGCTTCGCCGCCTCGCGTGGATTGAAACGATTCGCCGTCCTGGCGCCGGACGACCCCTATGGGCTGGCCGTGCTGGAGGCCGCACGTGAAGCAGTCCTACGCCATGGCGCGGAACTGGCCCAGGCGGAATTCTATGCCCCCGACGGCAAGGACTTGGATGAATCGGTAAAACGTCTAGCCCATTATTACGCCCGCCGGCAGGCCCTGCTGGCGCGGCGCAAGGAGTTGGAAAATAGCGAAGAACAAACCGCCAAGCTGATGCAGGAAGCGTTGGCGAAACAAGACACCCTGGGCGATCTGGACTATGACGCGGTTCTGCTGCCCGAGGGCGGTGAATTGCTTAAATCCTTGGCCCCGCTGCTGCCTTACTATGACATTGATACGGTCGAAATACGCATGCTGGGCACTGGCCGCTGGGACGATCCCAAGGTCCGATTGGAACCGGCCCTGTTGGGCGGTTGGTTCGCAGGCGCCGACCGGACGGCCGCGGCGGCTTTTCGCAGCCATTATAAGGCCGCCTTCGGCCACGGCCCGCCGCGCCTGGCCTCGCTGGCCTATGACGCCATGGCCTTGGCCGCCATCCTGGCGCAGGAAGCGGGGGGGCCGGATTTCTCTGCCCGGGCCATTACCGACCCCGATGGCTTTGTCGGCAGTGATGGCATCTTCCGATTTGGCCCCGATGGCGTGGCCGAACGGGGCATGGCGATCCTGGAAATAGGGCGGGACGGCTTCCGCGTACAGCGCAAAGCGCCCACCACGTTCGAGGCGCTGACAAATTAGTGGAAGCCAGGCAAAATGAATAGGTTTTGATCTTGTTGGTCCGCCCTGTGATTTCCTATAGCAGCCTAGGCGCCAGAGTTGAGAGGCTGTTGCTTTGCCTGGCTGGAGTCTTTTTGCGGCGATATGCGTATCGTGGCATTGGAACAATCAGCCGTTATTTTGGTAGAGGCTTATTCAACCCAAATAATAGTGTCGTGACACCTCTGTTTACGCGTTCGCGATTTTGCATTCATTTGGGTGATTACTATTGGTCACGTGCTTTATTTTCTGATTTTGATTACGAGCCAGAAGTGGCGCGTGTGCTGGCCGCTTATTTACATCCTGATTGTGTTTTCCTCGATCTTGGTGCGAACATTGGCTATTGGAGCATATACGCGTCAGAGAAGATTTTAGACCCAAACAGAATTTTGGCGGTCGAGGCTGGTGGCCGTACTTTTGCCCGGCTGCGCAACAATGCCGCCATCAATCACGACGCCTTCAGCATCATCCAAGCCGCTGTCACAGAACAAGCTGGGCAGTCCGTGTCATTTGTCACAGAAGGCGGACATGCCGCGGCCCGGATCGCCGGCGCGCCTGAAAAATTCGTCGGGCGCCAGGCCCTCGAAACGGTTGAAACTACGAATATTGATACTTTGATTAACAGGCTGCATTTGGCGGATACTGATCGGATCGTGATCAAACTCGATGTCGAAGGAGCGGAAGTGGCAGCTTTGAAGGGCGCTGCGGACACCCTTCGGAGACGGGATCTGATTTTGATATATGAGGATCATGGTTCCGATCCTGAATGCACAGTGAGCCGGTTTCTGATCGAAGAACTGGGTTTTCACGTATATATCGTCGCGGGTCATGGGCCTGCCAAAAAGGCCTCGCTTGAAGACATTTCCGCTTTAAAAACAAACCCCGTTACCGGCTACAATTTCATTGCCACGCTAGGCGATGCGATCCGTTTGGATAGCGATTGAGGTACGAGACTATCTTTTATGGTTATGAACCGATAGCTGGACGGTAATAGTTTAGAGCGGTTCCGGGCTATTCTGAACCATTTGACCGCTCACCAAGGCCCCGTGGATAGGCGTGGTTTGCAGGTCGATGTGGTGCATCGTCCAAGAACCGCAACGCAGCCACGAGGCATTGGTGAGCGGCCTTCGGTGGCGCTCCCAAGCCATTCGGGTGCGTTGCGCCGCTTGCCCGATGTACCATTTACAATTCCGGCGTCACAGGTTCCACATCGCGGCGTCATGCGGCGTCATATGGCGGCGCTGGGACCCGAACCCCGCGTCAGCCTTTCCCGGGGTTTCGCTTTCGCTTCCGGAAGAAATAGGAATACAAACAATGCCGCGACATGAGACATATGCCGGGGCTGGTATTGCAGCCCGGCGACCAGGGCAATTTGCGCCAATATCATTACCGCGACAGGATCAAATTGAATTCCCATTCTAGCCACGCGCCACAATCCCAAAATAGCGACAATCAACAGGTAGATTTTGGCGCCCTGCATAAGATAATACCTGAGCCGAGGGTCCTTCGCTTCCCAAACATAGAAGCCGCCCTTGAAGATTTGGAAAGCATTGCGGTAGACCTTTCGGGCGAAAGCAACCGGGTGTGTAAGCACATCATCCATGAAGGCCTGGCGCAGCAATGCATTGCCCTCCAGGCTCCACGGGTATCGAATGCCTCGATCCTGGGTAAACTTGACCGCCACGTCATCCAGATGCTTGCGCTGCCAAATATTTCCCGGCAGTTGACCAAGGGAAATATACATCACGCCGCCCGCATTTGAGCCGCCAACTTGAAATTTTCCGTTGTGAACGAAGTGAAACAAACTCCATGGCAAAACAAGAAGAAATCCCATCAAAACAGCAAAAGGTTTACGCTGTTTAAATGCCACGTAAGTCGCATAGATCATGAAAAATATTAACGCTTCGGCGCGGAAATTGTACGCCAGGGCCAATGATAAAAGCGCTAAAATATATCTATTCTTATAATGGCAAATCACGGAAAACAGCAGCAGGAAGGCCATGATCGCATCAGGCCATTTCGCAGACAATAGCATTGCATAGTAAAATTGGCCGAACAACAACGAAAATACTATTGCTGGAGATAGAATTCGCCTTTGTATTATTACAATATCATAGACAAGAAAAGATGATAAAATGAACAATATGTACTGCACGACAATGATATTATCGGCGGATCCGCTAATTAATTTTACAATAGCTACAAGTATTGGATACCCCCATATAGGGTATGTTGCGGGACCTTCGAATTCTGGATGTATATACTGTCCTATATTCAAAATACTGTCGGTCAAAGTAACGTATCTATTTGTCCAAATATTCCGCTCGACAGCATGCTCTAGATTGAGCCAAAAAATAATACTGAAACCAATTAATAGCACACCATAGACTACGGTCGAAATTGCCCAGTATTTATACGAAACTTGAAATGTAAAAATATGTTCAAATTTCCGATACAGTTTCGTTATATATTCTCCTTCGTTTTTTGTGATGCGAGCAGCATATACGATAAGGAAAATAGATACCTCTATGCAAAAAACAGTCCCTATTAAAAGAATAAATATCGCTGAGTAATACTGTTTCCTGCCATGAAAGAATAAGAACCATGCCAGTAAGAAGGCTAATATCGCGCCACCCCACCTGAACGACATCACGACAGATAAAAATAACACGGTAAGAAAAAAAATAGCGGCAACAATTTTACCATAGCGGGTAAAATCCAATTTTCGGCAGTATAAAAAAACCGACGTCGCAAAAAATAGCAAAAACTGAAGAACAAATATTCCGTTGGGCGACCCGCTTACCCACTCTACCGCGGACAATAAATGCGGGTAGCCCCAATTCGTGAAAATTGCCGGTCCCGCAAGTTCGGCCAGCAAACCGTCCAAGAGGCGATAGTAGCTATCGATCAGAGGTATATTTTCCGCAAACCATGGTCGGAGATCTAAGGAATAGCCCGAATTGAGCCAAAATACGGCACCGCAGAAGGCCGGCAGGAGATAAACGGCAGCGGAATAAGCCGCCCATCGCCGCGAAAGAACGCGCATTTTAGAATACATTTCCTGAATCACGAATTTCCGGTTTTCCCGTCTCGACCGCTATCGCCGTTGCAGTTCCGTTTCAATTCCCGCCCCACCGAGCAGGTCACGCGGTCAAAATCAAGGCGAACGGACGATTTACAGAGCCCTTCCGGGCGCAAGTCAGCGATGCCTTGTCTTTCCTCATACCTCGGATAGCCGTATCCTGACACCGCAATACCTCCGGTGGATTGATCTGCAGGCGCTATATTAGCACCGGGAGGTCTTGCACTTCATCCTTGAATCCACCAACCGGGATGCAAGACTCCTTAGCGAAAAGAGCCAACCGAGATGACCCGCAACATCTTCAATGCCTATCTGATCGTCGATTGGAGCGCCAATGCCACGCCCAAGCGGGGTGCCGACAGCATCTGGTATTGCCTGATACAACGGCACGGGCGCGGCCTGCGCCGGGGGCGTTTGTGTAATCCCGCGACCCGCCGGCAGGCACGTGACGAGATCGCGGATATTCTGAAAAACCTGACAGCGGACGGCCAACGGGTCCTGGCGGGGTTTGATTTTCCCAACGGCTATCCGGCCGGTTTTGCCCGTGCCGCCGGCTTTGCCGGTCCGCCGTGGCGCGCGGTCTGGGATGGCCTGGATGCCCTGATCCAAGATGGCGCGGACAACGCCAACAACCGCTTTGCAGTCGCGGCTGTCTTGAACCAGCGCATTTCCGGTGGGCCGTTCCCATTCTGGGGCTGCCCCAGCCACCGGCAAAATGCGGCCCTGTCGGCGCGCAAAACCCACGCCTATGACGAAATAATGCCGGAACGCCGCCGCTGCGAAGCTTGGCTGCCGCGCAGCCAACCCTGTTGGAAGCTATACACCACCGGTTCCGTCGGCAGCCAATCCCTGGTTGGCATTCCCGTATTGAAGGCCCTGCGCGACGATCCGGAATTAGCCCCGAAAACGCTGGTCTGGCCCTTTGAAACCGGCTTGGCGTCACCGGACCCGGGGCAGCCATGGCAAGTCGTCCTGGCTGAGGTTTATCCCTCGATCCTCAAGATCAAGGCGAAAACAGGGGAGATCAAGGATGCGGTTCAGGTCGAAACCATTGCCCGTTATCTGGCCCGCCGCGATGGCCGTGGCGAACTGGCCGGCGATCTGGCCGGCCCCGATAGCCTGAGCCGGATGGAGCGCGCCCTGATTGGGGACGAGGAAGGCTGGATCCTGGGGGCCGGCACCTTTGCCTGACGGACACCGCCAGTCGCCTGAAGCGCGCCGCCGACGCCGCGGCACCGCCCTGGCGGTGATCGCGGCGGTCGGCCTTGGCCTGGCCGTGGCGCTTTCCCGCTATGCCTATGAGGGGGGCAGCAACGGCATCACCGTGGCCACGACGCGGGCCTGCCTGATGGCCATTGGCCTGCCCTTGTTTTGCTGGTTCAGCGGGCGCTCGTTGGCCCTGCCCTGGCGGGCCTGGGGCCATTGCGCCGGGCTGGGTGCTCTGACCGCCATGATGTTTTACGGGCACGTGGGCGCGGTCGAATTCATCTCGGTCGGGCTGGCGGTGCTGTTGTTCTTCACCTATCCGCCGATGATTGCGGTGCTGAATATCCTGGTGGTGCGCGAACGGGTTACCCTCCCCAACATGATCGCCATCGGCGCCGCGTTTCTAGGCCTGGCCCTGATGTTGGGGGTATCCCTGGATATGGTCGATCTTCGCGGCGTTGCCCTGGCCCTGGGCGCGGGCATGGCGGCGGCCTGGAATGCGGTCTGGCTGGTCCGGCGCATGCAGCATTTGGACGCCATGGTCGTTACCACCCACATGGCCCTGGTCGCCGCCGCTGTTTTATTGGCGCTGTGTCTGGGGTTTGGCGGCATTGCCTGGCCGCGGACCGGCCCCGGCTGGGGCGGCCTGATCGCCGTGGTACTGTTACAGGCCAATTCGGTGCCGATCTATTTTCTGGCCTTAAGCTATATTGGCGCCCTGAAATCAGCCATGCTGACCAATGCCCAGCCGCTGGTCTCTATCACCGCGGCCTATCTGCTGTTCGGCGAAACCATGACCCCGGTGCAATTGCTGGGCGGCGCCATGGTCCTGGGCGGCATCGGGATCATGCAATATTTCGGGCAGCGGAGAACTTAACGGCGGTCCATCAACGGCGGTCCATCCCGTTACGCGCCACGATCGGCGATGCGGCGTTGGGCCAGTTCGGCCATGAGGGCATGCTGCTGGTCGGCGCTCATGGCCTGCCAACCGGCGATTTCACCGACCGTGCGATAACAGCCCAGACAGAATTTGGTTTCTGTGTGCAGGATACAAACCCCGGCGCAGGGCGAGACCACGCGTTGCCTGGTTTTCGACGCTTCAGAAGGCGCTGTCACGGGCCGCTCCAAAATAATTTCCACTAGCTGCGTGCAAATAATCTACAAGGCAAATGCCGGCCTGCGCAAATGCTCTTGAAGGTTCCTGGCGAAGCGCCTATTTAACGGGCCTGAATCACCCGAAAATTGCACACCAGATAATTTCTTGGCGAAAGAGGTAAAGCGTCTATGGATTGGATGATAGAGGTCGAGGGTCTGGTTAAAACCTTTGGCCACCTGACGGCCGTGAACGGCGTCAGCTTCAATGTACCCAAGGGTGAGGTGTTAGGGTTTTTGGGCCCCAACGGGGCCGGCAAGTCCACCACCATGAAGATGATTACCGGCTTTATGACGCCGACCGCGGGCTCGGTCCGGGTGGCGGGTTATGACGTGGATGATCAGCCCATCGCCGCCAAGGCGCGGATCGGCTATCTGCCGGAAGGCGCCCCAGCCTACCCCGATATGACGCCGATCAGCTTTTTGAATTTTGTCGCCGACGTGCGCGGGCTGGATACGGCCACCCGCCGGCGGCGCCTGGACTATGTCATCGCCAATGTGCATTTGGAAGCGGTCCTGGAGCAGCCCATTGAAACCCTGTCCAAGGGCTTTAAACGGCGGGTCGGTCTGGCCCAGGCGATCCTGCATGATCCACCCGTCTTGATCCTGGACGAGCCGACCGACGGCCTGGACCCGAACCAAAAACATGAGGTGCGAAGCCTGATCGCCGACATGGCGAAAGAAAAGGCCATCATTATCTCGACGCATATTCTGGAAGAGGTCGATGCGGTCTGTACCCGGGCCATGATCATCGCCGAGGGCGGGATCGTCGCCGACGGCACGCCGGCGGAGTTGGAGCGCCAATCACCCTTCCACAACGCGGTGCTGATCGATTGCCAGGACGACGGCGTGGCCGAAGCCCTGTTTGCCCTGGCCAACGTATCCCAGGTTGAAGAAATTCAAGGCGGGCGTTACCGGGCCTATCCGAAACACGGCGAAACCATCGTGGCGGAGGTTGCCGATTTGGTCAAACAACGGAACTGGTCAACCTCGCGCCTATCGGTGGAGTCACCCCGCCTGGACGACGTATTTCGTAAAATCACCGGTGTCGGAACCGGAACCGACCGGAGCGAAAACCGGGGCGAAAATCCGGAGGGAGCCGCATAATGTCTGCTACCTGGGCCGTCTTTCGGCGTGAGTTAAAGGGGTATTTCAACACCCCGTTAGCTTATATCTTCATCGTCATATTTCTGTTTCTGACCGGCATTTTCGCCTTCTATATGGGCAGCTTCTTCCTTCGCGGGCAGGCGGACTTAAAACCGTTCTTCAACTTCCATCCCTGGCTATATCTGTTTCTGGTGCCGGCCATCGCCATGCGCCTATGGGCCGAAGAGCGCAAATCCGGCTCTATCGAGCTATTGCTGACCCTGCCGCTTTCCGTATGGTCCGCGGTGGTGGGTAAATTCCTCGCGGCCTGGGTGTTCATTGGCATCGCCTTGAGCCTGACCTTTCCCATGTGGTTGACGGTCAGCTATCTGGGCCAGCCGGACCATGGCGTGATCATCGCCTCGTATCTGGGCAGCATGTTGATGGCGGGGGGCTATCTGGCCATCGGCGCCTGTATTTCAGCGGCCACCAAGAACCAGGTTATCGCCTTTGTTATTTCAGTAGTGGTGTGCTTCTTGTTTACGGTTTCCGGCGCGCCGATCGTGCTGGACTTTTTCGCCGTCTGGGCGCCACAGGCACTGCTGGACGCGGTCGCCTCGTTCAGCTTCCTGACCCACTTCAACGCAATTCAGAACGGCGTCATCGATCTGCGCGATCTGATTTACTTCATCTCGTTGATCCTGTTTTGGCTATTCGCCAATCTGATCATCGTCGATCTGAAAAAAGCTAATTGAGGGGGATAGGCGCATGAACCGTTCAACAACCGCCGTGTTTGCCCTGGTTTTGGCTGGCATCCTGTATCTCAGCATCAACGTATTCTCGTCCAATACCCTGCGTTCAATCCACCTGGATCTGACCGAAGAGGGCTTATACACACTAAGCCCGGGCTCCAAGCGCATCCTAACTGAAATACCGGAACCTATTCATCTGCGTTTCTATTTCTCGGAAAAGCTGTCCAACCAGCTGCCCAACATCAAATCCTATGGCCTGCGGGTCCGGGAATTGCTGGAGCAATATGTCAATCTGTCCCAAGGCAAAATCCGCCTGGAGATCATCGACCCCGAACCTTTTACCGAGGACGAGGATGAAGCCGTCCGCCTTGGTCTACAGGCCGTGCCCCTTGGCACGGGGGACAGCCTGTATTTCGGTCTGATCGCCACCAATACCATCGATGACCGCCAGACCGTGCCGTTTTTCAGCCGCGAAAAAGAAGCTTTCCTGGAATACGATCTGACCCGGATGCTGTTTAACCTGAGTGATCCGAAGAAGCCGATCGTCGGCCTGATCAGCGGATTGCAGATGAACGCGGACGCCTCCCCCATGCTGCGTTTCAGCGGCGGGCCACAGCCTTGGGCCATCATCGGCGCCATCCGCGATGCCTTTGATCTGCGGACACTGGATCCACAGCAAGGGGTGATCCCCAAGGATGTGGACGTCTTGATGATCGCCCACCCTCTGGGCCTGAACGAGGCGGCGCTTTATGCCATTGACCAATTCGTCTTGGGCGGCGGCCGGGTCTTGGTCTTTGTCGATCCCTTTTCCGAGGCGACCGCGCATACGCGAAAACAGCAGGGGCAGCGGGCGTTGGAGCTGGCCAGTTCAAATCTTGAAAAACTGTTGAATACCTGGGGCGTATCGGTTCCTACCGATCACGTCATCGGGGATTTCGAAGCGGCCCAACAGGTCAACGCTGGCGAGGGCGGCCGCACCCGCGTTGTCCGCTATCTTGTTTGGCTGCAAATGGGCCCCGGAAGCCTGAACGCGGAAGACGTGGTCACCGCTAATCTTGGCCCGATGATATTGGCCAACGCGGGCAGCATCAAAGTGTTGCCCAAGTCCGGAGTCACCGTCAGCCCCCTGATCTCCACCTCCACCCAGGCCATGCGGATGGAAACTAATCTGGTCCGCTTTGGCCCGGACCCCAGCCGGCTGTTGGGACTATTCAAAGCAGATGGCATCCGCCACATCCTCGCGGCCCGGCTGAGCGGCAATGTCAAATCAGCCTTCCCCGATGGCCCGCCACAGAGCCCAGACAAGGCTGCGGGCAAGGCTCTGCCTCACCTGAAGGAAAGCGGCAATCCCATCAGCGTCATCGTTTTAGCCGATAGCGATCTGCTGCATGACCAATTCTGGCTACGCCGGCAAAACTTAATGGGCCAGGATATCATCGTGCCAATCTCGGCCAACGCCGACTTCGTGATCAACGCCCTGGATAATCTGTCAGGCTCGTCCGATCTCATCGGGCTGCGCAGCCGGGGCAAATCCACCCGCCCGTTCGACGTGGTGGAAACCATGCGCCGGACGGCCGAGCAAAAGTTCCTGTCCGAAGAGCGCAAGCTGAAGGAGAGCCTGGAAAAAAGCAAAAGCCGCATTGCCGAGCTTGAATCCCGGGCCCCAGCCGGTGGCGGCAACCTGTTGACGGCGGAACAGCAGGCCGAAATTCAATCGGTCCGCGCCCAGGTCCTGCAAACCCGGAAGCAGCTACGCGATGTCCAGCATAATTTAAACCGGGATATCGATAATCTGGAGTCGCGGTTGAAATTCGCCAATGTGGGCCTGATGCCCCTGGCGGTAGCGGTGATCGCGGCCATCCTTGCCCTGTTCCGATTGCGGCGGCGGCGGCGCGCGGGCGCGGCGCGAAGCTGACGGGAAGAAAATAACATGAAAACAAAGCCTTTTATCCTGCTCGCATCCGTCACCGCATTGTCCGTGGTGGCGGCCATCTGGTCCAGCGTGGAGCGCAGCCGCGCCACCGCATCCGCCGCGCCGCCGGGCGGCCTGTTTCCAAATTTGATTACACAGGTCAACAACATCGCACGCATCAATGTGCACACGCCAAAGCTGGCCTTTACCATTCTTCGCGGCGAAGGGGATAACTGGCGGGTCAAGGAACGGGATGGCTATCCGGTAAAATTCGAGACCATTAAACAGGCCGTCGTCGGCATCGCCAGCATACGGCTGCTGGAGGCCAAAACCGCCAAACCCGCATTGCATGACCGGCTATTCCTGAAGGCGCCGCAGGACGGTGGGCGCGGCACCACCATCGCCCTTGCGGATGGCAAGGGCGAAGCTATCGCCGCCGTCGTCATCGGCAAGACCAAGGTCAACCCCACCCAAAATGAAGACGGTATCCACTATGTCCGGCGCCTGGACGGGGCGCAGAGTTATCTAGCCTCGGGCCGAATTGAGGTCTGGGAGACCATCGACCGCTGGCTGGACGACGCCATGCCGACCATCGCCCGCCAACGGGTGCGCGCCGCGACCACAATTCAGCCGGACGGCGCCCGCGCCGGGGTGTCCCGGACGGATCCCGACAGCCGCGATTTTAAAGTTGCCAACATCCCCCCCGGCATGAAGCAGTTGCAAGAGACAGCCGGCAATGCCCTGGGTTCGGCCCTTGGTTTTCTGACCTTTAAAGACGTGCGCCGCGGCGACAAGGCGGACTTCGACGGCGCCAATCGCGCCGAATTCAACACCTTTGACGGCATCACCCTGACAGTGTCCGTGAGCAAGCGCGAGGACGGCTATTGGGTGCGCCTATCGGCAGCCTTCGATGCCGCCGATATCAAGCTGGACGGCCTGACGAAAGAGCAAAAGACCGCCATGAAAAGCGTTGATGAGGCCAAGCAGGAGGTCGCGATGATCAATAAACGTTTCGCCCCATGGGCCTATAAATTCCCCGACTACAAGGCAAAAGACTTTCTGACCGAGGCCAGTGCCCTGCTGGTTGAAGACAAAGACGCCAAAAAATAATGGAGCATTCCAAATGAGCGAGGAAACACTTTCCTTCCAGACCGAGGTGGCGCGGCTTTTACGCCTGATGGTCAATTCGGTGTATTCCGACAAGGAAGTCTTTTTGCGGGAATTGATCTCCAATGCCTCCGATGCCTGCGACAAGGCGCGTTACCTGTCCATTACCGAACCGGCAATCCTGGGCGACGACCCTGACTTCAAGGTGCATATCAAGGTTGATACGGTGGCGCGGACCCTGTCCCTGTCCGACAACGGCATCGGCATGGACCGCGATACTCTGATCAGCGATTTAGGCACCATTGCGCGCTCTGGCACATCTGCCTTCATGGAAAACCTCAGTGGCGACGCCACCAAGGACATGCAGATGATCGGCCAATTCGGTGTCGGCTTCTACTCCGTCTTCATGGTCGCCGATAAAGTTGAAGTGACCTCGCGGCGGGTCGGTGACGATGCGGCCTGGATCTGGACGTCCGACGGGCTGGGCGAATTCACCATAGCCGAGGCCGAACGCGCCGGCCGGGGCACCACCATAGTGATCCACCTGAAGGAGGGTGAGGATGAATGGCTGGAAGCCAATAAACTACAAGGCGTCGTGAAGAAATATTCCGATCACATCGCGCTGCCGATCCTGCTGTCCATCGACGAAGCAGAGGAAACCGCGGCGAACGCTGCCTCCGCCATCTGGAGCCGGCCAAAATCCGAGATCACGGACGAACAATATACAGAATTCTATCACCACGTCGGCCACGCCATGGACGATCCCTGGCTGACCATCCACTACAAGGCCGAGGGCAAAATTGAATATACCGGCCTGCTGTTCGTGCCGACGCGCCGCCCCTTTGATCTGTTTGATCCGGCCCGGCGCCACGCGGTTAAACTTTATGTGCGGCGGGTCTTTATCACCGACGAGGCGGAAGGCCTGATCCCTTCCTATCTGCGTTTTCTGCGCGGCATCGTGGACAGCGAGGACCTGCCGCTGAACATCAGCCGCGAGATGCTGCAGACCTCTCCCGTGATGCGCCATATGAACCAGGCGGTCACCCGGCGCGTTTTGACCGAGTTGGGCAAGAAAGCCGACAAGGAGCCGAAGGCGTACGCAGAGTTCTGGGAAAATTTCGGTTCCGTCCTGAAGGAAGGCCTGTACGAGGATCAGGAGCGGCAGACCGAATTACTGGAACTGGTGCGCTTCCGTTCCACTGCCGGCGATGATCTGGTCAGTCTGAAAGACTATGTCGGGCGCATGCAGAAAGGCCAGGAGGCGATTTACTACATCACCGGCGATGATCTGCAGACCCTGGAAAACAGCCCCCATCTGGAAGGCTTCCGGGCCCGGGGTGTTGAGGTTTTACTGCTATCCGACCCGGTGGACGATTTCTGGCTCTCCGCGGTCTTTGAATACGATAGCCATGCCCTGACCTCTGCTACCCGAGGCGCCATGGATTTATCGAGCCTGGGCGAAGAGCCGGCCAAGGACGAGGCCGAGGAGGCCGAGCCCATCGGCGACTCTGAACTGGCCACCCTGATCGCGCTGGTCAAACAGACCTTGGGGGAAGCGGTCAAGGATGTGCGCGCCACCGGTCGCCTGACCGATAGCGCGGTCTGTCTGGTCGCCGATGACGGCGATATGGATATGCGCCTGGAACGGATGTTGAAGGCGCACAATCAACTCAACACGGATTCCGTCCGAATTCTGGAAATCAATCCCAAGCACGCCCTGATAAAGAACATGGCCAGCGCGGCCACCAAGGGCGGCGCGGCGGACGATATGGCCGATCTGGCCCACCTGCTGCTGGATCAGGCCCGCATTATCGAAGGCGAAGCCCTGCCCGACCCGGCGGCATTCTCCCGTCGCATGGCAACGGTGATGGCCAAAGCTACGGGCTGACAAGTTTGGGGCGGCATGCCAAAGTTGTCACTTGAGATAGGTTGCAACACACATCGGGAGGCATCTGATGCGAAAGCTGACGCAAAGCTATAACCATGGGGCCAGTTCGGTGCCGTTGATTGGCGAAACCATCGGCACCTATTTCGATGCCGCCGTTGAACGCTGGGGCGAAAAAGACGCCTTGATCGTGCGCCACCAAAATCTGCGTTGGACCTATGCCCAGTTGAAGGAAGCGGTCGATGATTTTGCCGCCGGCCTGCTGGCCTTGGGCCTGGCGCCGGGTGAGCGCATCGGGATCTGGTCCCAGAACAATGCCGAATGGGCCATCAGCCAGTTCGCCACCGCCAAGGCCGGCCTGATCCTGGTCAACATCAACCCGGCCTATCGCCTGACCGAGCTGGAATATGCCCTGAACAAGGTGGCGTGCAAGGCGCTGATTATCTCGCCCAGCTTCAAGACCTCCGACTATGTCGCCATGGTCCGCAGCCTGGCGCCGGAGATCGACAGCGCTGAACCGGGACAACTGCAGGCGGAGAAGCTACCGCACCTGCGAACCGTCATTCGCATGGGCGAAGCGGCCACCCCCGGCATGTACAATTTCGACGCGGTCGCCGCGCTGGCCGGGGAAAGTCACCACCAGCAACTGGCAGCCCTCGCCGGCGAGTTGCAATTCGACGACGCCATCAATGTTCAATTCACCTCGGGCACCACCGGCTTTCCCAAGGGCGCGACCCTGACCCACCACAACATCCTCAACAACGGCTATTTCGTGGGTGAGGCGATCAAGATGACCGACGCGGACCGCCTGTGCATTCCCGTGCCTTTGTATCACTGCTTTGGCATGGTGATGGGCAACCTGGCCTGCCTGACCCATGGCGCCGCAATGGTCTATCCCGGCGAAGGCTTTGATCCAACGGAAGTCTTGCAGGCGATCCAGGACGAAGGCTGCACCGCGCTGTACGGCGTGCCGACCATGTTCATTGCCGCCCTGGACCATGCTGATTTCGACAGCTTTGATCTTGCCACCCTGCGCACGGGCATCATGGCCGGCTCTCCCTGTCCCACCGAAGTGATGAAGCAGGTGATCGAGAAGATGCACATGACAGAGGTCACCATCGCCTATGGCATGACGGAAACCTCGCCGGTCAGCTTCCAGGCGGCGGTGGACGATACCATGGAGCGCAAGGTGGGCACCGTGGGACGCTCCTTGCCGCACGTGGAATCCAAGATCATCGATGCGGATGGGCGCATCGTCGCGCCGGGCGAGACCGGCGAGATTCTGACCCGTGGTTATAACGTCATGCTGGGTTATTGGGACGACGCGGCGCGTACGGCGGAGGCGATCGATGCCGCCGGCTGGATGCACACGGGTGATCTGGGCACCATGGACGAATATGGCTATGGCAACGTGGTCGGGCGCATCAAGGACATGGTGATCCGGGGTGGCGAAAACGTCTATCCCCGCGAGATCGAGGAATATCTGTACCGCCACGACAAGATCCAGGACGTTCAGGTGGTGGGTATACCCGACCCGAAATTCGGCGAGGAATTATGCGCCTGGATCGTCCTGCGCGACGGTGAAACGGCGGAGGAAGAAGAAATCAAGGCATTCTGCCGCGGCCAGATCGCCCACTATAAAGTGCCGCGCTATATCAAATTCGTCGACGCATTCCCCATGACCGTGACCGGCAAGGTGCAAAAATTCGTTATGCGTGAAACCATGATCGAAGAACTGAACCTGGCGGAAGCCAAGACGGCCTAGAGCAATTCCGGGCCGACATCAATGAACGGCGGGCGCGGCCATGGCTGCGACGGCATTGGCGACGATATAGCCCCCCAATATAAGCAGCGAAACAAAGAACAGGCGGCGGAATAATTGCTCTGACAGCCGTTGCCGAATGCGCTGGCCAAGCGCCATGCCGATGACCGCCGGCAGTAACGCCACGGCGGACATTGTTCCAAGTTCCATGTTCAGAAGATTATTTCCCTGCAAGGCGACGGCAAGAGCCAGTGTTGATGCGGTAAACAATATTCCCATTGCCTGGATCAATTGGTCGCGCGAAAGCCCGATGGCTTGCAGGAACAGGACGCCCGGCACGACGAAGGAGCCGGTCATGCCCGCCAACACGCCATTGACGATGCCAAGCAATGGGCCGACCCATACCTCCTGTCCCAGGGTAATCGCGAGGCGTACCCCGGCCAGACTGATCAGCGCATAGGCAACCAGAAGTCCGCCAAGAAGCGCGGAGAGCAATGACAGATCAACCCGTGTCAGCGCCAGAGCGCCGAGCCAGACCGTGGCCGTGGCCATCAACAGAAATGGCCAAAGTCGTCGCAAAATAGCCCTACCTTCGCCGCCAACCATGGCCTGCCAGAGGTTGGTGATGAACGAGGGCACCAGCAACAGGGCCATGGCGCTTGGCAAATCGGTCGCGACCGTCAAGAGCGCGAGACTGACCGTTGGCAGACCAAGGCCAATGACACCCTTGACGGTACCGGCAATCAGGAAGGTGCCAAAAATCGTGCCTATTATGAGGGGATCGAACAACGCATCACGCCAACAAGGCGTGGCAGGCATCCGTGATGGCCTGTTGGCTTAAACCATAATGCGCCCGCACCTTGGCCGTGGGGCCGACGATGGCGAATTCGTCGGGCATGCCGATCATCCGCATCCGGGTAGGCTGTTCCTGGGCCAATAGTTCCGCCACGGCCCCGCCCAGGCCGCCGGAGGTGCGGTGTTCTTCCGCCGTCACAATGGCGCCGGTTTCCGCCGCCGCCGCCAATACCGCGTCCCGGTCCAGGGGTTTGATCGTGTGCATGTTCAGCACCCGGACACCGATGCCCGTTCCGGCCAGGGCATCCGCGGCGGCAATGGCCGGCGCGACCAGACAACCACAGGCGATCACCGTGACATCCCCGCCCGGCCGCATCAGATCAGCCCGGCCAATGCGGAAGCCATCGCCCGCGATATCGGTCACGGGGGGCTCCTCGAACTTGCCGCCCAGGCGGATATAGCAGGGGCCATCCAATTGTTCCGTCTGCAAGGCCGCGTGCCAGGTCTGCCGGGCATCCGCCGGTACGATCACCGTCATATTGGGCATGTTGCGCATGATGGCGAGGTCTTCCACCGCATGATGGGTGCCCCCGGCCATGGCCAGGACGATGCCGCCGCAGGCGGCGCCAATAACCACGCGCTGGTTGGCATAGGCGACATCGTTGCGCAATTGCTCCAACGAACGCGTGGTGATGAAAGGCGCATAGCCGCACAGGATCGGCCGCATGCCGGTGGTGGCCAGACCGGCGGCGATGCCCATGGCGTTCTGTTCGGCGATGCCGGCTTCGATCAAACGGTCGGGGCTGGCTTCGAGAAAACCGCGCAGGCCGAACAGGTCGATGGTATCGGCGGAGATCGCCACCACCTTGTCGTCCCGGCGGGCAAGTTCGCCCACGGCCAGGCCAAAGGCCAGGCGTGATTGTTTTTCGGCCAGGCGTTCCCATTCGGGATGTTGGGCATCGTTCATTCCGGATCCCCCAACTGCTCCAAGGCCCGGCTCAGAACC
Organism: Alphaproteobacteria bacterium; assembly: GCA_016776605.1. Classification (GTDB taxonomy): domain Bacteria; phylum Pseudomonadota; class Alphaproteobacteria. Next base: position 47,595 of record JADHTB010000016.1, read on the forward strand.
TCGTCGGTGACCGCATTGTTGTGCCAAAGATAGCTATCCTCGGCAAAGCTGACGCCCTTGCCCTTGACCGTATGGGCAATAATCATCGACGGCTTGTCAGGGGCCAATGGCAGGGCGTCCAGGGCCTCGACAATAGCGCCCATGTCGTGGCCGTCGATTTCCCGCACCACCCAGCCAAAGGCGGTCCATTTTTGCGCCAAGGGTTCCAGATCCAGCATCTCGCCGAGACGGCCGCTTTGCTGAATTTTATTGTAGTCCAGGATCGCCGTCAGATTGGACAGACCCAGGTGGGCCGCGGCCATTGCGCCCTCCCAATTGGAACCTTCGTGCAATTCGCCATCGCCCAGCATGACGCAGGTGCGGAAATCCATGCCCTGCATCCGGGCGCCCAGGGCCATGCCCAGGCCCACGGACAGACCGTGCCCCAGGCCCCCCGTGCTCATCTCCACGCCGGGCATCTTAATATCGGGATGCATGCCAAAGGACGATTGATAGGCGTAGAACTGGTCCAGCACGCCGTCGTCAATAAACCCGGCGCGCGCGAGGGTGGCGCCCAATGCCGCATTGGCATGGCCCTTGGAAAGCACAAAGCGGTCGCGGCCGAGCCAATCCGGTTCGTCGGGCCGCAGGCGCAGGTGGTGAAAATACAGCGCCGCCAGTAAATCCGCCGCCGACGACGACCCGCCCATATGGCCGGATCCCGCGCCGTGCAGCGCACGCCATACATTGCGCCGTATATGCAGGGCGTCGGTCTGCAGGCCCTGGATTTTGGCCTCGAAGTTACTTGTCATCAGCGGTGTTCTCCCGCTCCAAGGGGTTTCTTCGGATCATCGCGAACCGGGCCGAGAGGCGAGCAAAATAGCAACAACAGGCTATGAAGCCTGGGAGGCCTGGGAGGCCTGGTTCATGATCACCTCGACCTGATCGTCGGGCACATAGATATAAGAGCCGGGGCGGAACGCGTATCCCAGATCCCCCAGCAGGCGCCGTTGCCTCGGTGTGCAGCGGTCCACGACCTCGGATGAAACGGCGAAATCGTAGGGCCGGACGAACATCTGGCAATAATTATACAGCAATGTTTTCCGCGCCCGTCCCGACATGTTTGGCCCCGGACCATGCCACAGGGAATGGGAAAACAATATGCAATCCCCCGCCTTGCCCATCAGCGGCACCGCGCCCGGTGTCTCTGGCGTCACCAGCGGTTCGTCCAGTTCCGGAAAGGGCCGCATATGGCTACCGGGAAAGACCGTGAAATTGGCGCTATTGGGCTCCGTCACATCGGTCAAAAGATACAGCGCCTTCATGGCCAGGGGCCGGCTGGTTTCCGTCACCCGGACCCGGCGCAGACCCTCGCCGCCATCGGTATGGGTATAACCGGGGAAATCCGGGGTCGAAGCCCGCACGATGGCCTGGGACATGGAGAACGCCAGGTAGGGCCCCATGATATCAACCACCAGATCAAAGACCTCCGGCCTGTCGATCAGATCGGTGAAAGCATCGTGGTAGGAGAGGATATCGCGGCGATCCATGAAGCTTTCCGTATCCATATTGCCATGCTCTACCCAGCCGTAATGGCCGCGCGGCAGGTTGGTCGGCTCCCAGCCCGGCTTGGCCCGAATATTATCCACCTCGGCGCAGAAAAGGGCGACTTCATCCGCATCGAATACGCCTTCCAGGTGGATATAACCGTCAATCTCCCAACGGCGGCGCTGTTCCTTGCTGAGTGTTTGCACGGCTGTGTATCCTCCAAAAAAAGCTGATCGCGCCGCTCAAACGGCATCCCGTAACGTATGGTCCCAAATTGCCGTGACGAATACAACCATGTTCGCACCCCGCGACGGCGGCACGAAGGTTGGCTTTCGCCGTTGAAATCTGACACTTTGTCCATCACCGGAATAGAACGGAACAGGAGGATACCCGTTGCCCACCAAAGATATGTCGAGCTGGAACACTGCGATTTCCGAGGTCATCAGCACCGAAGTTGAGGAGGAAATCATGGTTCGCGGCCAGCCGTTGAGCCAGCTGATCGGTAAGGTTTCGTTCGCCGAGATGATGTTCCTGATGTTGACGGGCAGCCTGCCCAGTCCGGCGCAGGCGCGGGTTCTGGATGCGCTGTTAGTGGCCTCCATGGAACACGGCATTGCGCCACCGTCCATGATCAGCCGTTGCTTTGCCTCCTATGGCACGTCGATCCAGGCGGCGGTGGCCGGCGGTGTCCTGGCCTTTGGCGACCGCATGGGGGGCCTGGGCGAACAGCTGGCCCAGACGATGGTCGCGCAGCTGGCGGCGCATGACCCAGGCAACAGCGAGATCGACACAGAGACTTTGGACGCGATCGCCGCCCGCATTGTCGACGACGCGCAAAACAAGGGCGAGCGGGTACCTGGTTATGGCATTCCCCTACATGGCGCTGATCCACGGGCGCCGGGGGTCCTGGCGGTGGCGCGGGCGGAAGGGACCCATGGCAACTATTGCCGCCTGGGACTGGCAATCGAGGCGGCCCTGGCGGCCCGGCGCGGCGGCAAAAAGGTGCCCATGAACCTGGACGGGGTCAGCGCCGTGGTGATCCTGGACCTGGGGTTTTCCTGGCAAAGCACGCGTTTGTTTCTGTTGACCGCACGCTCGGTCTCCATGGGCGCACATTTTTTGGAAGAACAGGAACAAGACAGCACTTGGCGCCATATCCCCGCCAGCCAAATCAGCTATGATCGCGAATAACATTTTCAATGTTGTCTAAACCACCCGCTCCCCCTTCCCGTCCACCCACAGGGTATCATTGATGGGTGCCAAACGCGTTTTTGGGAAGGGGGAGCGGGTGGCGCGGCGATTTAACGAATGTTAAGTACGCGCTAGAGCATTTTCATTCTGAAAATGCTCAGATCTTTAGAATTAGAGCAATTTTTCCAATCACTTAGAATCGCTTCGCGATTCTCATTAATTCGGAATTGCTCTAACAGCACTCACACAGGAGATTACCAATGCCTTTCAAAGCGAAATACGCCTTTATCGTCAGCATGGATGTAGACGCCGAGACGGAAGATCTGTTCAACGAAGTCTATGATGAGGAGCATATTCCAGCCCTATTGAAGGTACCTGGCGTAGTCGCCGTATCCCGCCTGAAGACCGTGCCCGCAACACTTAGCATGGGCGGTCAGGAGCACGCCGTTACGGGCGAAGGCCTGCCGCACTATATCGCCATTTATGAAGTCGATAGCCCGGAGGTCATCAACAGCGCAGCCTGGGCCCAGGCCGTGGAAGAGGGCCGCTGGGGCGGGCAGGTGCGCCCCCACACCTCCAACCGCTCGCACGTGCTGCGCAAACTGATCTAGGCCGGCTGCCGGAAAAGCCGGTGGCCCGGCATTCTCCACCTATTCGGCAAGGGTCTACGCGTTAGCGCCATCTCTGCCGATGGTGGGGAAAGACGTGCCTCGACAAAAAATGACCTGAGCCATGCGTCCAATTTTGCCTTTAGCGCAATTTTATTAAGGAAAAATACACTAACTAATAACAATACTCATTATCAATAATGGAATCTGATGGGTATGGAACAACTGCGCCAACATATCGCCGAACAGCCAATCGAGGCGGCTGAAATCCACAGCTCCCGGTCCGGGGATGCGGCTGTTCAAGAGCGTTTGCAGGATTTTGCCGCCTCCATGGAGGGGTGGTTCTGGGAAACCGATGCCGAACTGCGCTTTACCTATTTCTCCCCCAGTGTCTTTGATATTACCGGGGTTCGGGCGGAATGGCACTATGGCAAGACCCGTGGGGACCTTGGCATTCCAGAGTCCGTGACGACGGAAGCATGGACCGCACATCTACAATGTTTGCAGCGGCGCGAGCCGTTTACCGGATTTGTTTTTCAGCGGCGCGGTCCGGATGGCGTCAAATGGATGCGGACAAGTGGCATTCCGGTATTCGACGGCCAGGGTCAATTTCAAGGCTATCGCGGCACCGCCTCGGTTATCACGGCGGAGGTGGAGGCCCGGCACCGCAACGAAAGCCTGATTAGCGCGATTGAGAATTTGGGCGAAATGTTCGCCCTCTGGGGGCCCGATGACCGTCTGGTTGTCTGTAACCGACGATTTCGAGAGCTCAACGCGAAAATTCCCGCTGGCCATGAGCCGGGAATACTATTCGAAGAGCATCTCCGCATGGCCGTGGCCGCCGGGCTGTTTCCAGACTCAACTGGCCGGGAAGAAGCCTGTATTCAGGACCGCCTGCAACGGCACCAAAACCCTGGTGCGCCGTTCGAAATGCAGCGCCAGGACGGCCGCTGGATTTTGTTGACGGAACAGCGTCTGCCCGATGGTTCCATCGCCACGACCTCCAGCGATATCAGCAAGAACAAACGCGCGGAACAGGCCATGACGGAACAGAACGATATTCTGGATACCGCCCTGTCCACCATTCCCGACGGTCTTCAGGTCCTGGACAAGGATCTGAACCTGGTGGCATGGAATGACCGCCTGTTTCAGCTTTTGAACCTGGATCAAGCCAGCATCCTATCGGCCGAAAATCCTGGCGAGGCGTTGCGCCATGCATTGGCCCAACTGCAGGAGAACGGTTCGATCGATATTCAGGCCAGCATCGATGCCCAGATCGCCACGGCGCATAATGCAGAGCCTTTCCAGCATGAACAAAAATTGCCGGACGGAAAATGGATTGAATACCGCGTCCGGCCCACCGCCGGCGGCGGCTATTTGACGGTTTATCGCGATATTGACGAAAGCAAACAGCTGTATGAACGCCTGGAACTATTGGCCTCTACCGATGCCTTGACCAAAGTTGCCAATCGCCGCAGCTTTCTGGATACCGCTGAGACCGAATTCGCCCGCGCCAAACGTTATGACAGAGATTTCTCGTTCCTGATGATCGACGTGGATCATTTCAAAGCGGCCAATGACGAACACGGCCACGCCGCCGGCGACGACGTCCTGCGGCAACTGGCAACGGCCTGCGCTAGAACCTTGCGGGAATCTGACATTCTAGGCCGTATCGGTGGCGAGGAATTCGCGGCTCTGTTGCCCGAAACAGGGGCCAAAACCGCCCATCTGGTGGCGGAACGGTTGCGCCAGGCCGTGGCCAGCCTGATCATCAAAACAAAGACCGGTCCGTTGTCCATAACCGTCAGCGTCGGCATCACCACCACCTCTCAGTCCACAGACAGCGTTGAGGCAATCATGGCAGAGGCCGATGACGCTCTCTATCAAGCCAAAAACCAGGGCCGCAACAGGGTCGTGCAATTCAACGCCCCCATTTAAACGGCACATGAGTAATGTTTTGAACTGTTCGCCGTCGATCAGCATGCGGTGGATTTCTGAACAGGCGAGAAGCTACACCTTGATCCTGGTCCAGCTGCGGCGGCGCCACAGGACAACGAACACAACTGCCTGCAACGTTCGATAGGCCAATTGGGTCGCCCACACAGCCAACATGCCAAAGCCCAGATAAGGCCCGGCCAGCCAGGCCAGGGGCAAACCCACCAACCACTGACTACCCACCGCTACCACCATCACCTGACGGGCCGCGCCGGCGCCTAGAAGCGCATGCAGCAGGACCAGCCCGATGCCGTCAATGGCAATAGTTGCCCCCATCAGACGCAGCGGGGCCCGGGCCACGGCAATCACCTCCGCCTCGTGGATAAAGCCGGCAAGAACCAAATCCGGCACCACAAGCGCGGGCAGCCCCAAAACCCCGAGGCTCACCACCGCGACTTTGACGACATCCCAGGCCCACCGCGAGGCCTCGTCCGGGTCGTTACGCCCCAGCCCCTCGCCAACCAGGGTCAGCGCCGCCATGCCCAAGCCGACAGCCGGCAGGATGGCAACCAGGGCCAGGTTGATCAATACGTTGCTGGCGGCGACCTCTGCCGTACCCATTCTTCCGACGATCCAGAAAAAGGCGGTAAATCCGGAGGCGAATAGAAACTCCTGAACCGCGGCGGGAACTCCCAGGCGCAACATCGTAAGCATGGTGTCCCGGTGCGGAATACGGCTGAGAAAACCGCTTTTACGCGCATTCTTCCAGGCCAGGACAAAGTAAATGGCGGTGCCCAGGAACAGAGAAATCGTCGTGCCCAGGCCGGCCCCTTCGGTCCCCAGTTCAGGAAATCCGAACTTGCCAAAAATCAAAACATAGCTGATCGCCGCGTTCGCCACCTGAATGAACAACAAGGTATATAGATAGCGGCGGCTTTGACTGACCCCGGCCCAGTAGCCGCGAAAGGCGAAGTTCATGCCGGTGGCGACGACACCCAACAAACGCGCATCGAAATAGGGCAGCCCGGCCTCGACCACGCCTGGGTCATCGTTGATCAGGGTCAACAGGGTCGATGAAAAAACCAGGACGACGATGGTGACCGGCAATCCAATTAACAAGGCCAGGATCAGCCCCCCGGTCAACGGCACCGCCGCCTCGTCGGCGCGCCCCTCGCCGATGCGCCGGGCCGACATGGCCTGGACACCAGAAGACAGCCCCATCACCAGAGCCGTCGCCATGAAAGCGGCAAAGCTGGCCGTCCCCACACCAGCCAGCGCGTCCCGGCCCAGGAAGCCGACCATCGCGGTATCGACCAGATTGAGGACGGTTTGCGACATCATGCCGCCGACGATGGGCAAGGCCAGTTGGCCGATCCGGTTGAGGCGCCAACGTTCCATGGTTTCGCCTTAAGAACCATCCATTGAAATTCGAGGGACGGCCAAACCATAATCTTCGCGGCAGCACGGAAGAACCGATTATCGTCCAGAAGCTCCCATATGGACGATTTGCCGCACGATGGCCCGTCGCGATTTCTCTAGACAATTTTCGATATTCATCGAATCGCCTAGCCAATCTCGGAATTGCTCTAGTGGGCGACGTAGCCGCCGTCCACCGTCATCGCGGTTCCGTTGACAAAAGACGCCGCATCCGAGCAAAGCCAGACAGCGGCCTCGGATATTTCCTCAGGCACGCCCAGGCGCCCGACCGGATGGTCGGCCATGATCTGCGCCTTGCGCTCCGGGTGGCGCTCAAGAATACCTTCCACCAACGGGGTGACGATATAGCCGGGACAAACCGCGTTCACCCGAATACCGGATGCGGCATAGGCGAGCGCCGCGTTTTTCGTTATTCCGATAACGCCATGCTTGCTGGCCGTATAGGCAACCGGATTGGAGGCACTGGAGATTAATCCCATGACCGAGGCGGTATTCACGATGGCACCGCCGCCACCATGAGCCTGGCTCTGGGCCAGCATCTGCTTGATCTCGTATTTCATGCAGAGCCAGACGCCTTTCAGGTTGATGCCGATGACACGGTCCCACAGCTCTTCGGAATAATCGATCAGGGGCACGATGTCGCCGGCGATACCCGCATTATTAAAAGCGAAATCCAACCGGCCGTATGCGGCAACCGTTTGTTCCACCATCGCCGCCACTTCCTCTGCCTGACTGACATCGGTACGAACGCAGATGGCCTCGCCGCCAATCTGATCGATCATCGCCTTGGTCGCCTCGCTGCCGTCCACGTCCACATCGGCAATGACGACCTTGGCGCCTTCACTGGCGAATTTCAGGGCGGCGGCGCGTCCAATGCCCGAACCGGCACCGGTCACCAGTCCCGCGCGGCCGGCAAAATCCTCACCCATGGTATTTTCCCTCCCCAAATTTGGCTAAAGACGCGGCAGGTTTTCCTCCGCCGCCAACATGGTCACCGCCTGCTCGAACGCCGCAACCGTGTGGTTCAGATCGTCGTCATCGTGGGTGGCGGAAATGACGCCGCCGCCCGAGCCGCTGAAATCGACGCCAGCAATCAGCAATGCCAGACGCAACTTGTTCAGCAGGGCCGGCGGCTTGGCCTTGAGATCCTGGTAAGGCATGGCCAGGGGGTCGAAATTTTGCGGATCGATGGTCAATCCGGCGCCATTCATGAAGATGAAAAAGTTTGCCTGCTGGCCATAGGCGGCCCAGGCAACCCCGGCGCGGGCAAAGCCCTCGTTCAACCTTGGCCGCAACGCGTCGCCAAAGGCCGCGGCACGGGCGCAGGCGTCGCTGTCGGCAATGATTTCCAGGGTTTTGGTCCCCGCCGCCGCCGACATGGGATTGGCGTTAAAGGTACCGGGATGATGGATTTTTTCGAAATTTCGATCCGCCGCCGCCTTGAAGTCCAAATGATCCAGTATGTCCGCCCGCCCGGCGACCGCACCACCGGGCAGTCCGCCGGCCAGGATTTTGGCCAAGGTCGTCAAATCCGGGATCACATCCAATAAACCCTGGGCACCGCCGGGATGAACACGGAAGCCGGTGACGACTTCGTCCATGATCAATAAAACACCATGCTGTTCGGTCAGCGCGCGTAGCTGGCTAACGAAATCGGGCGCCAGGGGTATCATGCCGCCGCCGCCGCCGGTTGGTTCCAGGATGACGGCCGCAATTTCCGAATCGTGCGCCAAAGCTTCGGCAACGCCATCGATATCGTTGGGGTCCAACAGCACCACCTGGGCCGCCACTTCCGGCAACACACCCGGCGTCGGGGTGCCGTCGTAATGATTGGCGACGCCAAAGGCCATATGATCATGCCAGCCGTGGAAATGGGTGCGGAAGCGGGCAATCTTGTTCTTGCCCGTGAAGGCCCGCGCCAGACGCATGGCCAGCAGGGTTGCCTCGGTGCCGGATGAGGTAAAGCGGATCCGCTCGGCCGATGGCATCAGGTTCTGCACGGCCTCGGCCCAGGCGACCTCGAAACGATGGGAGGAGCCGAAATGCGTGCCGGCCGCCAGGGCCTCTTGGATGCAGACCTCTACCTCTGCGTTGCGATGCCCCAGCATCAGCGCCCCGTGACCGCCGAAATAATCCACATAAACGTTGCCGTCGGCGTCCCATTTCCGTGCCCCCAGGGCCTTGTCCACATAGATGCCATAGGGTGTGGTGTGGCGGGAATCGTGGCTAATGGCCGAGGGAAAAAACTTCCCGGCCCGCTCGGCCAAGGCCTGGCTGGATGGCGTTCGGCTGACATATTGGTTCACGATGGGGGAATTGCTCAACATAGCATCACTCATATGGTTGTTCGTTTCAGGGCTGTTCGATCCAGGGCCGATGTTAGCACTACCGTCACGGCCAAGTCTTCCAGGCATGGAAATAAATAACCTGCGGCCGGCTGGCAACAGATGGCCAATCTCTGACAGACGTTGGACCCAGATAAACGTTGGGGCCCGATAGGCGTTGAGCCTTGATAGACGTCAAGACCATCGCAACTTCCCGTGTTAGACTTGCGGTCATGGAAATCATCCTATTCACAGTAGCGGCAATCGTCCTCTATATCGGGTCCGACCGTGCCCTGAACTATGTCGAGTTGCGCCGGGGCGCGAGGTTCGAACATCGCAGCCTGATATTCTTCACCATTCTGGTGGTTTTGGCCCTGGTTAGCTTCAATTTGATCCAGCGCCTGGCGGGCGTCTAGCGCGGTATTTTTACCCCGATCGCCAACCCCATGGTAAACTGGGCCATGGACGATGTTGCCAAACTGGGCGAAGAGTTCCGCGATGACAGCCGTGGCCGGCGGGCTTTGCCGGCGGCGCTGATCAAAGAGTTATCACGCCAGAACGACGCCAAGGCTTGGGCCTCGGTTGTCTCTCTGCTGGCCGTCATCGCCGCTTGCGTCGCGGCCGCGCTGATTTGGTGGACGCCCTGGGTGGTGGTGCCCGCCATACTGATCATCGCCTCGCGGCAGCAGGCCTGTTTCGTACTGGCCCACGATGCGGCCCATTACCGGCTGTTTCAGAGCCGCGGCCTGAACGATCTGGTTGGCCGCGCCCTGGCCGCGCCGGTGGGTATTTCCATGCGCACCTATCGGGTGGTGCACCGCCTGCACCACAATCATCTGTATCAGCCGCAAGACCCCGACATCCCCCTGCACGGCGGTTATCCCCGAGGGCGGCGTTACCTGGTCCGGAAACTGTTGGTTGATCTGACTGGCCGCACGGCGCCCAAGACCTTCGCGTATTTCCTGGGCGCCCCGGCGATCAACGACGAGGCGCCAGGGGCCAATCAGCCGCTGCATGACACCACGCCGGCATTGCGGCAGGCCGCGCGGCGGGACCGCCGTCTGGTAATCGCCTTTCATATAGGCGCGCCGTTGCTGGCGGTGCTTGGCGGCTATGGTCTGGCCTATCTGGTTTTGTGGATTTTACCCTTGTGCACCGTGCTACAGGCGCTATTGCGGCTGCGGGCCATCTGCGAGCATGGCGCTGTCAGGGATGAACAATCGCCCCTGCTGGCGGCGCGGACCAATCTGGGGCCGGCCTGGCTGCTGTGGTACCTTTTTCCCTACCAGGTGAACTATCACATTGAACATCATCTTTACCCCGCCATACCCCATTACAATCTACCCGCCTGTCATCGGGAGTTGCAGCAACGCGGCCTGCTGGACAACGCCGAGGTACGCAACATATTCACCACCGCCCGCATGGTCAGTGTCGACCCGCTGCCCGCAGGCTAGCCCCACATCGCGCTGACGAGGAGAGAATAATGGCGAAGATGATCGTGAAGCAGATAATTTTGGCCGGCATCATGGCGGCCTTTACCGTATCGTCGGTCCTGGCCGCCGGGGTCAAAAACAGTATTCACGTGAGGCATGGAAAGCTCGTGGTTTGGAGTTATTCCGGCACTGAAGGACCCAGCAATTGGGCCGAATTATCCGAACGCTACAGCCTGTGCAAGGCCGGCTATATGCAATCCCCAATTAATATTGGCGATAGCCAGCAATCCGGTTTGGCACCCTTTACGGCCGATTACCGGGCAACCCCTTTGCGGATCATCAACAATGGCCACACCATTGAGGCCGAGTATACCCCTGGCAGCAACCTGACCCAGGGCTCCATGAAATACGAATTGCTACAATTCCACTTTCACAGCCCCAGCGAAAACATGCTGAACGGCAAACAATTCGATATGGAGATTCACTTTGTCCATAAGGATCAGGCCGGCCATCTTAGCGTGTTGGCCGTATTCGTTGAAAAAGGCGCCGCCAACCCGGCCATAGGGAAAATCTGGCGCTATTTGCCGCAACAGGCCAATAGCGCGGCGGACCCCGAGGGCGTTATGTTCAACGGTAGCGATTTGCTGCCGGCGAACCGCCGCTATTACCACTTTGTCGGCTCCCTGACCACGCCACCGTGTAGTGAAGGGGTGCAATGGCATGTCCTAAAACAGCCGATCACCGCCTCGTCCGAACAGATCGACGCCTTCCTGCGGGTGATCGGTCCAAATAATCGCCCGGTACAGAAGTTCAACAATCGTCTGTTAATAGATTCCCAAAAATGAACCAGAGCATTCCGGGCCGCTAGAGCAGATCCGGGATATTCTGTTCCAGGGCTTCGCTGACATATTGGGCCAGGGTGGACGGCGTGAAGGGTTTGGCTAACAGCCGCACATCGGGATTAAGGCGGCCCTGGCGAACGATGGCATCCTTGGCATAGCCGGACATGAACAACACTTTGAGCGTGGGGCGCTCGGCGACGGCCACGTCCGCCAATTGCCGCCCGTTCAAGCCGCCGGGCAGCATGATATCGGTTAGCAGTAAATCAATATTGGGATGAGCCGCCAGTAATTCCAAACCCACAAGCGCGTTTTCGGCGACCAATACCTGATAGCCCCGCTGCCGCAGGACGCGCGCCACCAGAGCACGGACCTGTTCCTCGTCCTCGACCAATAAGATGATCGCGTTGCCTTGGGGGCTCACGTTGCCCTTGGCTGTCACCAAATGGTCATCCGGGCGGATTTCCCCGCCAGCCGGCAGATAGGCCCGGAAGGTTGTTCCAGCCCCTTCCACCGACTCGACCGTTATTTGGCCGTTCGACTGCTTGACGAAACCATAGACCATGCTCAAGCCAAGACCGGTACCCTTGCCCAGCTTCTTGGTGGTGAAAAATGGATCGAATATGCGCAATTGATCTTCCGCCGATATACCATGCCCATGATCGGTCACGGCGATCATCACATAGGGGCGCTGCTTAACCGCCGACTGGCCGTCCGAAGGGTCATCGGCAAGGCTGACATTCCGGGTCTCGAAACAAAGGCGGCCACCTTCCGGCATGGCGTCACGGGCGTTGATCGCCAGATTCAAGATCGCCTGTTCAAGCTGCCCCGGATCGGCCATGCAGGTCGCAAGGTCCTCCGCCAATGCGAACTCGACAACGATTTCCTCCGCCAGACTACTGCGCAAGATAGGCAGCATATCGCCCAGCAGCGCATTCGCATCGACCACACCCACTTCCAGGGGCTGCAAACGCGCGAAGGCAAGCATGCGTTTGGTTAATTCCACGGCCTGATCGATAGCGCGCATGATTGGCGCGGTCAGCTCCAAATGTTCATGGCCGGGACCAAGATCGTCTTCCAGAAGTACGAGATTGCCCATCATCACGGCGAGCAAGTTATTGAAATCGTGAGCCACGCCACCGGTCAACTGGCCAATGGCCTCCATTTTTTGGGCTTGGCGCAGTTGCGACTCGCTTTTCTTTAGTTCCGTCATGTCTCGCAACGTCATGACGATGCTTCCATCGGGCAACTTGTTCTCGCTGATCAGCAGATCAAACATTCCGCGGCGCATCTCGAACGTACCGCCGGTTCCGCGGCGCCGGGCCAGCCTTTTTTCCAACCAACCTTCCGGATCATCGTCCGCCGCCGGTAAATCGCCATTGGCGATGATTTCACGCAAGGTATCTTCGAAAGTCTTGCCCGGGGCCAAATAATTCGCGCGGTTCGCCGACAGACGCCGGTATTGAGCATTACAAACGACAAACCTATCCTCTGTATCGAATAGAGCCACGCCCTCGGTGAGTTTTTCAATTGCCTCCAGGAACCGTTGGTTCGTCCGTTCCGCCTGACGCAGTCCGGTAATGTCCTTGCCGGTACCGAAATAGCCCTTGAATTGTCCGCCATCGTCAAAGACCGGCACGCCGTTCGAAAGGATCCATCGTTCGCCCAACGGCGTGAAGCGGTGATGTAAAAAATCGCTGTAGGGCTCGTGCCGTTCCAGTTTCGCCAGATGCTCGCGCCATTCCGGTGTGTCCGTATCGGAAAAACCGATCTCCAGCCGGGTCTTGCCCAGGTGGCTTTCCACCGGCAAGCCAATGATTTTCTCGACCGAACTGGATATCTGGGTAAACCGTAAATTTTCATCCATCTCCCAGAACCAGTCCGATGTATTGTCGGCAAAATCGCGGAACCGCCGCTCGCTGACCCGCAATGCATCTTCGGTACGCATGCGCTTGGAAACATCCGAGCCAACGCCACGATAGCCAGTAAATTCGCCATTCTCGGCAAATATCGGAATGCCGCTGGAACTTAACCAGCGGTCTTCAGTGCCCTCGCCTTGCCGCAAATAGACAAAATCGCGAAACGGTTCGTGTCTTTCGAAGCCGGCCAAATGCCCGCGCCATACCTCGCTGTCCGCATCGGCCCCAAGCAATTCTTTCGCGGTATGTCCCAGGTATATTTCGGTCGGTATGCCGACTGCCTGCTCAACGTTCGGCGACATATAGGTAAAACGCAGATCGGCATCCATTTCCCAAAACCAGTCACTGGATGATATTGCAAAATCCTGAAAGCGCTGCTCGCTATGGCGCAAGGCCAGCTCCGCCAATCTGGATGCTGTTACATCCGTGATAATTTCCGCGATACCGCCGCCATTGGTGCGCGAGCCGGTAACCCGCAGCCGTCTGTCATTGACCGTTGGAATATCCCATGGTGCCGACAAATCATGGTGATATCCGATCCACTCATCCACGACTGCCGAGATTTCCCGCGCGGTAAGGTCATATTCCCTGTGCTTGATGTTGGCGCGGATAAGATCGGCATAATGCGTCCCGGGAACCAATAGGCCGGCCAATTCCGGCAACAATTCACGAATTCGTTGATTGCACGCCAGAATGCGGTCCCCGGCGTCATAAATGACGAAGCCCTGGGAGATACTTTCAATGGCGTCAATTAATTGCGCCTGGCTTTCCTGCCGCGCCAACTCGGCATGTTGATGCTCTTGAATTTCGTTTTCCAGACGCTGGTTTACGGATTTCAAATCGACAGTGCGCGCCGCCACTTGAGCTTCCAGGGTCTCGAGATGGGTTTGTAACCTGGTTTCCGCGCGGCTTTCCGCCGTTACATCCGTGACCAGGCAACTAACGCCGACGACATCGCCGCGTTCATTGCAGATCGGGCTGAAAATATTGCGAAACGATTTTATCGCGCCTGGCTCGCCCGCGACCTCCGTTGCCGTGGTGCCGCCGACAACAATTTCGCCGGTCGCCAGGACCTGACGCAACGCGGGTTCGATCCGACGGGGCGCTTCCGGCAGGATTTCCCGCACGGCACGGCCCAAATGCGCCTCGGCCGGCTGACCGTTCAGGGCCGCCAATACCGGATTGATATAGCTATATTGCAGTTCCACATCGAAGACGCAAAAGCCGACGGGAACCGTGGCAAATATTTGCGAAAGCTCGCGCAGTGGCCGCTCCAAGTCTCCTCCGTTCAAGCCATCTCTCCCCAGCACAAGGGTGACATTCGTGCCATACCTTACCCGTGGATTTAGAATTGTATTCACCCCGGCAGACGATCCTAGGTTATATCCGCATGCTAATAAAGCGGGCCCGGTGCTGGTATCCAACACAGGCTGGGTTCACGCCAGCCATGCGATACGGGCTTTGGCCGAAGCATCGTTTACGCCAGCCCGGCGCTAGCGTAAACTGCGGCAATTCACAGGAGCTTGTTCGTATCACCCATGTCTATTCCAATCCCCTTTGACCAATATCGCGCAACCGTTCAACCAGAGTGGATCGACCACAATGGCCACATGAACATGGGCTATTATATGGTGGTGTTTGATTTCGCGACCGATGAGTTCATGGATTTTGTCCATCTGACCCGGGCCCATCGCAAGGAACATCAGGTCACCACCTTCTCCCTGGAAGGGCATATCACCTATAACCGGGAAATCGGCGAGGGTGAGCCCCTGCGCTTTACCACCGAGCTGTTGGACTTCGATGAAAAGCGTTTTCACTATATCCATCATATGTATCACGCGACCGAGGGCTATCTGGCATCCACCAACGAATTGATGAGCCTGCATGTCTCGTTGGCGACGCGCCGGTCTGCCCCCATGGAACCGGCCATTCTGGACCGCCTGGCGGCAATCAAGGCCGCCCATGCCACCCTGCCGCCGAATCCTTATACCAGCCGGATGATCGGGCTGCGCGCCAAGGCAACAACGAATACCTAACAGTGTCGAATAAAGGCACGCGTACAAAAATAGAGGACAGCATGACAAATCCCATGAACCTGACGGACCAGACTATTTTGATCACCGGCGCGGGTCAGGGCATCGGCCAGGCCACGGCGGAATTGGCGGTCGAATTGGGCGCCAAGGTGGCGCTGGTCGATCTGAACGGCGACGCGGTGCATCAGGTTGCCGATAGCCTGGGCGAAAATGCCAAGGCCTATGTGGGCAGCGTGGCGGAGCCGGGCTTCGTACAGGACATGGTAGCCGACGTGGTGCGCGACTTTGGCGCTATCCATGGCCTGATGAATAATGCCGGCATCGTGCGCGCGGCGATGATCCATAAAATGCCCGTGGAAACCTGGCAACAAGTCATCGACGTCAATCTGACCGGCGTCTTCCTATGCCTGCAGGCCGTTGGCCGGCATCTAATGGAACGCGTTAAGGACGGCGACGAGGCACCGGGTTCCATCGTCAATGTTTCCTCCATCGCGGGCCGGCGGGGCACCATAGGGCAGATCAACTATGGCGCCGCCAAATCCGGTGTCCTGGGCATCACCATGAGTGCCGCCAGGGAATGGGGCCGCTTTTCCATTCGGGTCAATTCGGTTTGCTTTGGCCTGGTCGAGACGACCATGACCGAAACCGTTCGCGGCGAGAAGTTCCGCGATCAATATATGGCGCAAATTCCCATGGGGCGCTTTTCCGCACCGGGTGAAGTGGCCAAGCCGGTCTGTTTTCTGCTTTCCGATGGCGCCAGCTATATCACCGGACAGCATCTTAACATCGATGGCGGCGCCTGCATCGGGATGTAGCCACGGACCGGTTACTGCGAAATTGATTGAGAGCCTACCAGGATTTATCCGCGCCACCCGGCCATAGCATTTAGGAAAAACAGACATGCCCCGCATTTCCCCGCTTGAACCCGCCGATATGAATGCCGAACAACGCAAGTTCCATGACAACATCCTGGCCGGGCCCCGTGGCAGCATGGGGGGCCCATTCAAGGCTTGGATTCACAGCCCCGTATTTGCCGATCGAGCCCAACATGTCGGTGAATATTGCCGTTTCGACAGCGTCCTGGAAACCCGCCTGTCCGAGCTGGCCATTTTAATCACCGCCCGCCAGTGGACCGCACAGTTCGAATGGTACGCGCACGCGCCCATGGCCCTGGACGGCGGCCTGTCCCCCGAGATCATCGCCGACCTGCGGGAACGCCGGCAACCCACCTTTGCCAAGGCCGATGAGGCAGCCGTCTATAAATTCTGTACAGAGCTTTACCGCAACTCCGCCGTAACCGATGCCACCTATGACGAGACAAAGGCGCAACTGGGCGAGCAGGGGGTGGTCGATCTGGTTGGAATTCTGGGATATTACGCGCTGGTTTCCATGACCCTGAATGTCTTCGAGATGCCCCTTCCCGACGGCGTGGCGCCACCGTTGTCATAGTGCCATAGCCACGCCTGTCTCGACTGCTCGGAACCAGCCGGCTATTCGCCGGGCAACTGGCGAAAATCCGGGCCGGCCGGGCCGCTCCAGGTTTCCGCCGTCACCGCTTCCACCTTTGCAGCCGGCGGTCCCTGGTGACAATGGCTCAGCATGGCCTCGACGTCGCTTGCCAGCCCGGAAAAAACCGCCTCGACACTGCCATCGCGGCGGTTGCGTACCCAGCCCCGCAAGCCCAGGGCCCGGGCCGTCGCAACCGCCCAGCCGCGATACCAGACACCCTGGACCCTGCCTTGAATAACCACCCGAACCGTTCGTTGCGGGGGCGCCAACGGCGGGCCTATTCGAATTCCAGGATGACGTCGTCCACCGCCAGGCTGTCGCCGGGCGCGGCGTTCAGCGCCGCAATGACGCCGTCACGTTCCGCACGCAGAATATTTTCCATCTTCATGGCTTCCACCACCGCCAAGGTCTGGCCGGCCTTGACCGCGTCACCCACGGCCACATCCAGGGACACAACCAGCCCCGGCATGGGACACAATAGGTATTTTGACGTGTCGGGCGGTGCCTTGTGGGGCATCAGGGCGGCCAGCTCCGCCGCACGTGGACTGCGCACCGTCACCAGGGCCTCGACCCCGCTATGATACAGCCGGAAGCCGCCGGCCTCGGGATCGGCCTGAATGGTGACGTGTTGGCCGTTCACCGTACCGGTAAATAAACGTTGCCCAGGTTGCCAATAGCTGCGCACGGCGATTAATCGCCCGGCCAGCCCCACATCGAAGCCATCCTCGACCGCCTCGACGCTTACCGGGTGTTGTTCGCCGTCCAGGCCGACCACCCACGCCGCCCCGAAGGTTGGGCGATAGTGCGCCAATTGCCCGCTGATCGATGCCTCGCGCTGACCGGTGCGCCGATGCATCAGCACTCCGGCCGCCAACAACGCGTCCAGCAAAGTGCCCTGGCGCGGCGCCCCGGTAAAGCCGTCGGGATATTCTTCGTCGATAAAGGCCGTTGTTAAGCGGCCCTCGGCAAAACGGGGATGGTTGATCAGGGCAGACAGGAAACTTATGTTATGGCTTATGCCGCGCAGGTAATAACCGTCCAACGCCGCGCCCATTGCCGCGATTGCCTCGGCCCGGTCCCGGCCCTTGGTGATCAATTTGGCAATCATCGGATCGTAATACATGCTGATTTCAGAGCCTTCGATCACCCCGGTATCAACCCGCACGTTGGCTGTCTGGACTGGCGGTTGGCAGCGCACCAGGCGGCCAATGGAGGGCATGAAATTGCGGTAGGGATCTTCCGCGTACAACCGGCATTCAATGGCCCAGCCGTCGGCGCGCACGTCATCCTGGCGCAGGCTAATGGCTTCCCCGGCCGCGATGCGGATCATCTGCTCCACCAAATCAACGCCGTAGACCATTTCGGTCACCGGGTGCTCCACCTGCAGGCGGGTATTCATTTCCAGGAAATAAAAATTTCGATCCTTGTCGACAATGAATTCCACGGTGCCGGCCGAGCGGTAGTCCACCGCCCTGGCCAGGGCCACCGCCTGTTCGCCCATGGCCTGACGGGTGCCTGGGTCCAGGAACGGGCTGGGCGCCTCTTCAATTACTTTCTGATGGCGCCGTTGGATGGAGCATTCGCGCTCACCCAGATAGATGCAATTGCCGTGGCCATCGGCCAAAACCTGAATCTCGATATGGCGGGGCTGTTCAATGTATTTCTCGGCGAAGACCCGGTCATCGGCGAAACTGGATTTCGCCTCGTTCACGGCCGAGGTGAAGCCTTCCCGCGCCTCGGCCTCGTTATAGGCCACGCGCATGCCCTTGCCGCCGCCACCGGCAGAGGCTTTCAACATCACGGGATAGCCCAGATCGCCCGCCACCCGCACGGCTTCCTCGGCATCGGCCAGCACCGCCAAATGTCCGGGCACCGAATTAACACCGGCGGCCTGGGCCAATTTCTTGGAGGCTATTTTGTCACCCATCGCCTCGATCGCACCCACGGGCGGGCCGATGAAAGCGACGCCCATATCCGCCAGCGCCGTGGCGAAAGCGGAATTTTCCGACAAGAAGCCATAACCCGGATGCACCGCGTCGGCCCCGCTGCGCCTGACCGCATCGAGGATCCGTTCAATGACCAGATAACTTTCCGCTGCCGGTGCCGGGCCGATGGCAATGGCCTCGTCCGCCTCTTCCACATGCAGAGCCGTGGCATCCGCCTCTGAATGAACGGCGACGGTGGCAATGCCCATGGCCCGGGCCGTGCGAATGACCCGGCAGGCAATTTCGCCACGATTGGCGATAAGAATTTTAGAGAACATCAATGCAATACTTTCGCGTTTTAGCTAATTTTTGAGATCGGCCAAGCCACCCGCTCCCCCTGTTATAGGGGGATGTTGCCGTGCTTTTTCCAGGGATTGTCCAGCTTCTTATTTTTCAACATGGTCAACGCCCTGGCCAGCCGCCGGCGCGTGCTGTGGGGTGAGATGACATCGTCAATATAGCCGCGCTTGCCGGCAATGAAAGGATTGGCGAAGGTCTCGCTATATTCCTGGGTCAATTCCGCGATCCGCTCCGGATTATCCAGCTCCGAGCGGAAGATGATCTCCACCGCGCCTTTTGCCCCCATCACGGCGATCTCGGCCGCGGGCCAGGCGAAATTGACATCGCCGCGCAGATGTTTCGAGGCCATGACATCATAGGCCCCGCCATACGCCTTGCGGGTGATCACCGTAACCTTGGGCACCGTTGCCTCGGCATAGGCGTACAACAGCTTGGCGCCATGCATGATGATGCCGCCGTATTCCTGTGCCGTGCCGGGCAGAAAGCCGGGCACATCCACGAAGGTTACGATGGGAATGCTGAAGCAGTCGCAGAAGCGCACGAAACGGGCGGCTTTGCGGGCCGAGTCAATATCCAGGCAACCGGCCAGCACCATCGGCTGATTAGCCACGAAACCTACCGTGGCGCCGTCGATACGGCCAAAGCCAATGATGATGTTGCCGGCGAATTCGGGCTGAATTTCATAGAAATCACCATCGTCCACGACTTTTTCCAGCAATTCCTTGATGTCATAAGGTTTGTTGGGATTGGCCGGCACAAGGGTATCCAGCGCGTTTTCCACCCGGTCGATGGGATCGTTGGTGGGCCGATGCGGCACGCTCTCCCGGTTCGACAGCGGCAGAAAGTCGAACAGCCGGCGGATCTGGGCCAGGGCCTCCACATCATTTTCAAAGGCCAGGTCGGCGACACCGGATTTCCGGCTGTGGGTCGAGGCGCCCCCCAGTTCTTCATGGGTCACCTCTTCCTGGGTCACCGTCTTCACCACGTCCGGGCCGGTGACATACATGTAAGAGCTGTCCTTGACCATGCAGATGAAGTCCGTCATCGCTGGCGAATAAACCGCCCCGCCGGCACATGGCCCCATTATCACCGAGATCTGCGGCACCACGCCCGAGGCCATGACATTGCGCTGAAAGACTTCCGCATAGCCGCCCAGCGAGGCCACGCCTTCTTGAATACGGGCGCCACCGGAATCGTTCAGGCCGATCACCGGCGCCCCGGTTTTCATGGCCTGATCCATGATTTTGCAGATTTTTTCCGCATGCGCCTCGGACAAGGAACCGCCAAAGACGGTAAAATCCTGGCTGAAAACAAAGACCAGGCGGCCATTGATGGTGCCCCAGCCGGTGACAACGCCATCGCCCGGTATCCGCTGTTCCGCCATGCCAAAATCTTCGCAGCGATGCTCGACGAACATGTCGTATTCCTCGAACGAGTCGGGATCGAGAAGGAATTCCAACCTCTCGCGCGCCGTCAGTTTACCTTTGGCATGTTGCGCCTGAATGCGTTTTTCGCCGCCACCGGCCCGCGCCGCGGCGCGTTTCGTTTCTAGCTGACGCAGGATTTGCTGCATGAACCTATCGCCTCCCCAACGGGACATTGTTACACCAACCCGTTTGATAGCACGATACGGGGCCGCGCGCATATTGCGGAGAAGCTTGAAGCACTTTCATTCTGAAAATGCTCAGACCTTTGGAATTAGGGCAATTTTTCCAATCACTTAGAATCGCTTCGCGATTCTTATTAATTCGGGATTGCTCTGGCCGCCCAGAGGCAAATTAAATTGTGCGGTGAAGCTCCAGGAAACGGGTGGCCTGCTCGAATTCGCCCCACAAACCGGCGGCGTGCGCCTCGGCCTCGGCGTCCCGGCCCCAGCGTTCCACCTGATAGTCGTGGTCCAACCGGGCCGCGGACCAGGCCGCCACGGCATCTAAAGCACCGGCGCTGACCGCCAGGGCCAAAACCAGAGAGCCGGTAATGGTGACAAGATCATTCAAGCCGGCCAGTTCCATGACGTCATGACCATCCACCGCCTTATGCAGAGCGGCCAGCGCCGCTGCATCCTGGGCGATGTGGCGAATGCCAACCGTGGTGGCAAGAGTGGCGCCGTGACGTGCCGCCGCCCAGGTCAGCCAGGGTAACCAGAGTTGTTCCTGACGTTGCACCAGATCCTCTGGTTCGCTGGCCCGATAACATAGTAAATCAGTGCCGCCAAAACCGGCCAAATTATCCACCACGGCGCCCCGTTGCCCGCTAACCATATCGATCGCGGTGTTGGCCAGGCGTAACAGCGGCATGGTCTCGGGCGTTATAGTCTCGCCTTGTTGCCGCCACTCCTCGGCAATGGCCTCGGCCAGGACCTTGGAGCGGACGGCAAAGGCGGCCTTTTTCGGCGTCCGGACCGGCCGGCCATCCAATGCGATGCATAAGCCCTCGGCCTGCGACACCACGGCGACTTGCTTATAAAACCGCTTCATTCCAATCCCAGAATTTTGCCGGGTAAGTTCAACAATATTCCCGCACCTTCGCCCACCGCGCCGCCAACCTGGCCCAGGATACCGGTACCACTTTTCGACTTCCCGGCCTTGGCTGGCGCGGCCACCGCCTGGCCGTCTTTTACCACATCCATGCAGGGATGTGCCTCGCCGGTACCGCGGTTCAACAGCGGCAGCAGCAGCCCGATGCCCGGCAGCAAAAGATTGCCGACCACCGCCGTCGCGACGCTGCCGGCAACCGAAACACTGTCCGGCACATAGCTGGGATTGGCCAGGCTGCCGCTGACATTTATGGGTGTTGCGATCGACAACAGGCTGGGGTCCTTCGGACGAGGCACCATATGGTAGCGGATCACCTCGGTAGACAGGTCCGTTTGCCCTTCACCAACCAGGGTAATGTTATCCGTGTCCAGCAACAGCACCTGGCTGACCGCAACGCCGTCCTTGATATCATAGCTGTTGGCAAAACAGCGCAGGCGCGTGCCTTTCCCAGACGCCCGGTCCTTGACCAGGCCAAGCAGCAGATCCTTAGCCAACAGGTCAAGGAAATCTGCCTCCATACGGCCATCACTGACAACAACCGAGGCCGTTCCGTTCAGCGCCGCCGCCAAACCGCGCAAATCCCTGCCCCGGGTCCGCAGATCGGCGTTCAGGTCCAGGCTGCCTTCCAGGGCGGTGAAATCCAACATAGGACCCAGTGTGGCCATCGACGCCCGGCGCAGGTTCAACCGCATCGCCGCGCCGTCGGAATTCAATTCTCCACCCAGGGCCAATTGTCCCTTGGCCAATAGTGCCGTGCTGGGGTGCAGGGTGAATGCGCCGTCCTGCAACGCCCCGCTCAAGTGAAGCTTCTCCAGAACCAATCCGTCCTGGCGCATCTCGGCCACCTGATATTTCAGGCTACCGTCCAACAGTGCCAGGGCAGCCAGATCAAGGGCCAGGTCCGGGATCAACCGTTGTTCCTGCGTCGCCTCTGTATTGATCTGATTTTTGGACGGGGAGTCCGAACTAAAATACCTGGTCAGATCTAAATATTTTGACTGCAAATCGGCGGTGATTTTAGGCCGGTCGCCGCGCAGATCGACATCTAATTGCCCCCGCACATCGCTGTCTTTCAGGCGCAGGTCCAGCTCATCCAGTTGAAAGGCCACCGTGGAGCCCTTGATCCACCCCTTTGCCGTCAGGTTATCCACCAAGGCATCCGCCCTTGGTGCAGGCCAGGACAGCAAATCCGCCAATACCGCCTCACCCGGCCCGGCGATATCAAAGCGCAGATCAAGCCCTTCGCCAGTGAACGGTTGAGCCACCCGCCCGGTTACCACTATCTTGGCGCCACGGGCGGATTCGGTCTGCAGGCGCAGATCGCTGACAACCGGCGCCGTCATATGGCCCGCCAAAGCGGCCGAGATCTGGAAGCGGCCCAAGGCCGGCACATCCGACCCGACGTAAGTAGACAGGGCGGCAACGTCCGGTCCTTGCAGATGCACGGCCAGGTCGAGTTCCTTGACACCCAAGGGGTCGGCGATGGCCCCCGTGACGGACAGCAGCAGCCGTTCTTTCGTACCGGCACGGACCACAAGGTCTTTTACAGCCGGACGCGCCACGGTTCCCACAATCCGCCCGTGCAGCTTGACCGGCGACAGGGACGGCAGATCGCTCCCAAGCAACGTGGAAAACCGCGCGGTGTCGTCGGCCTGCACCGTGACATCCAGGGCCAGCCCGGCCAGCGTCAGGGCATCGCCCACCCCGCCGGAGACCGCGACCCGAACCCCCGGCGCGGGGACAAGTTTGGCCTTTACGTTACGCACGGCCAGCATGCCATCCCGGTCGCTCAGATCAAAGGCGACATCGGCCTTGCCCTCGACATTGGCTTCCGCGCCCACCGCCTTCAACAAATCCTGCACCCGGTCGGTCCGGGCCGTCACGCGAATATCCACGCCCCGGCCCCGCAGCGGTTGAAACAATCGTCCCTTAACCGTCGCGGCCGCCCCCAGAGCCTCCAACGCGCCGTCGATCTGAATTTCCTGATCCTTCAACAAAGCATCAAGGCTTTCAATACGGCCCGTGAACGCCACTGGACCGTCTTGCAGGGTGGCTTTCAGGTCTAATTCGGCGGCGGCCAGAGGGCCGGGCACCCGCATGGTCAAGGCGCTGACCGCCAAGACGGTATCCTCGCCGCCATTTCTATAGATGAATTTGGCGCGCAACAGGCGAAAGTTCCCGATCCGCGGTAGCGACCACTCACCCTGGGACAATTGACCCTGGCCAACACCGCCGGTCCCGGCCTGATCCAATTCCCAATTGAGCCGGCCATCGGGCTGTCTCTGCAACAAAATTTCCGCATCTTCGATTTGCAGATGGTCAATCTCGATATCCCGGTTTAGCAGCGGCCATAAAGCCAAACCGAAAGAGACACGGCCAATCGTGGCCATGTTGTCCTGCTTGTCGGCCCCGGTGTTGGCCAGCGATACACGGGTTGCGGAAAATCCTGTATGCAGGCCCAGGCGTAGTTTCAAATCACCGTCGATACGCAGGGGCCGGCCCAAGGCTTCGCCAAGTCGGGCGGCAAGCAAACCGCGATATTCGTTGAAATCAACGAAATAGATCACGGCGGCGGCGGCGATGGCCAAGCCGGCCAGCAGGCCCAGGCCAAAGCGGATGATTTTCAGAGCACGGGCCATTGCTCACTCACACACGGCAGCAAATCGCGAAAATCCTCCAGCACCATCCGCGCGCCGGCTTCATAAAGAATATCGGCGCCATGATTGCCCCAGGCAACGCCAACCGGCGTCACCCCGGCATTTACCGCCATGGCCATATCAAAGCTGGTATCGCCAAGCATCAAGGTATCGCCCGCCTCTACGCCAGCCTCCGCCATGGCCTGAAGCAGCATCGAGGGATGCGGCTTTCCCGGATGGCCGTCGGCGGTCTGCCGCGTCAAAAAGATCTTCTGCAAATTGTGGCTGGCAAGCACCGCGTCAAGCCCCCGGCGCGATTTTCCCGTCGCCACGCCCAGCAGATAGCCCGCCGTATCCAGTTGCCGCAGCACGGTATCGGCATGGGGGAACAATTGATCGGGCATCGCCCCACGGCTGCGTTGTTCGAAGAACAGGCGGCGATAGGCTGCGATCAGCACCGCGCTTTCCGCCGCGCCGCCGTGAGGCCATAGGCGCGCCATGGTTTCCTCCAGCGACAGCCCGATCAGGGCGCGGATGGCATTGGCGCCAGGCGGCGGCAGATCCACCGCCGCAAAGGCGGCGGTCATCGTGGTTACGATGGCATGCTGGCTGTCCACCAGGGTGCCATCGCAATCGAAGACGATCAAACGCAACGGCGTGGCAGCCTCCCCGAGACGGTTTATGACTTGTCCGGTCCGGCAATCAGTGCGGAGTCGGAAACAGAGCGCGGATCGCGCAATTCCCAGCGGTCCTCTTCCACCATGGCCAGAAATTCCGCCACCGCCTGGTTAAAGGCAGCCGGCTCTTCCAAATTGGCCGCATGGCCGGTGCGGGGCAGCATATAAAGGCCCGCCGACGGTATGGTGCGTTTCAGGTAAAGATTGGCGTCCAGACAAGGTTCATCCTCGTCCCCGGTGACCAGCAGGGTGGGTACAACTAACTGCCGCAGGCCATCTTCCAGGTCGTATAGCGACGGCCGTTTAGCCTGGACATTGCCCATGGTCAGCCCCGAGCCTTGCGCCGAATGGTTCAAAAACCGTTCCTGGAACTCGGCGAAACCACGCGGATCCTTATTCAGGAACTGCACCCGCGTCGGCCCCATGGAATAGGCCGAGGCGACCTCGGCCATGCCCTTTTCCAGGAAGGAGGCGGCGAATGTCTCGGCGTCGTTGGTGAAAGCGCCGCGCTGATCTTTTTTGGCGCCATAGCCACAGCCCACAACCACCAGGCTGCGCGCCATATCGGCATAGCGCAGGCCAAAATGCAGCGTCGCGAAAGCGCCCATGCTGCAACCGATGATATGGGCCTTGCCGATACCCAGATCACGCAGCACGGCGGCGATGTCGTCAGCGGCTATATCCTGGGAATAGAGGGCCGGATCGCTGGGCACGTCCGAGGGCGGATAACCGCGGGCGTTGAAGGTGATGCAGCGGTAGCGGCGGGAGAAAAAACGCATTTGCGGCTCCCAGCCACGGTAGTCATCGGCAAATTCATGCACGAAGACGATCGGCTCGCCGCTACCGGCTTCCTCGTAATATAGTTTGGCGCCTTCGGCCTGAATATGGGGCATGCGTAGCTATCCTTTTTCTCTAGCAGAGGGTGTCAATAATCGGGATGAAAGGCTGATTTACCATTCTTCGTCTTCAGCCAGCAATTCCGCCATGCGTTCCCCCGCGGCCTCTGGATTGAAACCCAGAGCCCGCATGGTGGTGCGAAAATGCGGCGGAATAGGCGCCTCCACGGACAGGGTGCCGCCATCGGGATGGGGTAACGCGATAGCGCGGGCGTGCAAGTGCAGCCCGGCGCCCAGTTCCATGCCAGGCAAGCTGGCGTCAATGCCACCGTATTTGCCATCGCCCAGAATAGGCGTACCAATCGCGGCGCAATGCGCCCGCAACTGATGCGTCCGCCCCGTGCGCGGCCACAGGGCCAGCCAGGCGGCCTGTCCACCAATTTTTTCAATCACCACGAAATCAGTGATGGCCTGTTTGCCCACCTTGCGGTCAACTCTTACCCGCTCGCCATCCGGGCCGGGGATCTTGGCCAGCGGCAAATCGATCTGGCCACGGGTTTGCGCCGGCACCCCTGCCACAATGGCCCAATACAGTTTTTCGGTGCTGCGGTCGCGAAAGGCCCCGGTCAGGGCGCTGGCGGCGCGGGCGTGGCGGGCCAGAACCAGGACGCCAGTGGTATCCCGATCCAGGCGATGCACCAGACGGGGCCGTTCCGCGGCGTCAAATTGCAGCGCCCCCAACATGCCATCGATATGACGCTTCGTGCCGCTGCCCCCCTGTACCGCCAGGCCGGCCGGCTTATCGATCACCAGTACCGCCGCATCCTGGTGCAGGATGCGCTGACGCAGTTCCTTGGCATCCTGTTCGGAAACCTTATTCTCTCGGCGCTTCAGCGCCGCCCCGCGCAAGGGCTCGGGGTTGTCCAGAGGCGGCACCCGCACCATCTGACCAGGCTGTAGGCGATGGCCTGCCTTGACCTTGCCGCCATCGACCCGCACCTCGCCCCGGCGCAACATCTTTTCCAGCCGGCCGTGGCTAAGTTCGGGAAAGCGGCGCTTGAACCAGCGGTCCAGGCGCACTTCGCCCTCGTTTTCATCCACCGCCACCAGTTGCACCGCGCTCATGACAGCACCTGGCGGAACAGCAGCAAACCGGCAAAAAGACCACAGATCGCCAGCACCAGATTGCCCGCGATATAGGCAAAAGCGGGGACCAGGCTACCGCGCTCCAACAACAACACCGCATCCAGGGAAAAGGCGGAAAATGTGGTGAACCCACCCAGCATGCCGACCACCAGAAAACCCCGCACTTCGTGGGAGGTGGACCAGCGCAGCGCCATATATTCCACCAGAACGCCCAATATGAACGATCCCAGGACATTCACGGTCAGCGTGCCCCAGGGAAATCCACTGCCCGCCCAGCGCATGACATGGCCAGATACAAAATGCCGGCCCATGGCACCCACTGCGCCGCCAAAAGCCACGGCGATATACATATTCATGACCCCGACCCCTCTTCCGGCCCGTCTTGAGCCCCTCCGCGCAGTTTGTCCCAATATGCCATGCGTTTGGCCACCTCGCGCTCGAAGCCACGCTCCACGGGCCGGTAAAAACTTTGCCGGGGCATCTGCTCGGGAAAATAATCCTGGCCCGAGAAGCCATCATCGGTGCCGTGGTCATAGACGTAACCGGCGCCATAACCCAGGTCTTTCATCATACTGGTTGGTGCATTCAGGATGTGTTTTGGCGGCATCAGCGAACCGTTCTGCCGGGCCGCTTTGTTAGCCTGGCTCATGGCCAGATAGGCGGCATTGGATTTAGGCGCCGTGGCCAGATAGATCACGGCCTGGGCGATGGCCAATTCCCCTTCCGGGCTGCCCAGGAAGTCATAGGCCTCCTTGGCCGCATTGGCCTGCACCAGCGCCTGCGGGTCGGCCAGGCCGATATCCTCCACCGCGAAACGAACCAGACGCCGGGTGATATACAGGGGCTGCTCGCCCGCCGTCAGCATCCGGGCCAGCCAATATAGGGCCGCATCCACGTCCGAACCGCGCATGGACTTATGCAAGGCGCTGATCAGGTTGTAATGGCCTTCCTGCGCCTTGTCATAGACCGGCGCCCGGCGCTGCAAAGTCTCGCTTAATTCAGCCACATCAAGCGGTTCCACCACGGACAGGGCCAAAAGTTCCTCGGCCAGATTCAGGACAAAACGACCGTCGCCATCGGCCATGGCGCGCAGGGCCACGCGTGCCGCCGCCACCAGCGGCAGATCCTGGCCGCTGGCCGCCTCGGCCCGGCACAGCAATTGTTCCAGCGCGGCATCGTCCAGCCGGTTCAGGACCAGCACCTGACAGCGCGACAACAGGGCGGCGTTCAGCTCGAACGAGGGGTTTTCCGTGGTCGCCCCGATCAGGACAATGGTGCCATCCTCCACATAGGGCAGGAAGCCATCCTGCTGCGCGCGGTTGAAGCGGTGAATTTCATCCACGAACAACAAGGTGCCCTGGCCGCTCACCCGCCGCTCGCCAGCCGCCGCGAAGGCCTTGCGCAGGTCGGCCACGCCGGAAAACACCGCCGAAAGCTGTGCAAAATGCAATCCAACGTGGGTCGCCAACAGGCGCGCGATGGTGGTTTTACCGCTGCCGGGCGGGCCCCAAAGCACCAGCGAGGCCAACCGCCCGCTGTCCACCATACGGCGGATGGCCCCATCGCCGGCCAGCAAATGATCCTGGCCAATGACCTGGTCCAGACTATCGGGCCGCAGGCGTTCCGCCAGGGGCCGGAGGGGCCCCTGATCCAAACCCGCGGCTTCAAACAAATTGCTCATTGTCCAATCCGGATCGTCTGTATCCGGCCCCGCCGCTGCATGGTGACCTTCCAATCTACCGCCGGCTTTTTCAAGGCGGCAACCAAATCATCGACCAGGCCAATGCGATCCTTGTTGATCTGCAACACCCTGTCACCTTTGCTGAAACCAAAACGCCGAGCCGTAGAGCGCGGAGCGATCTGTAAAATGATAACGCCGTTGACGAGGCTGTCCAGGCCCAATTCCTCGACCAGGGCGGGCGATAGATTGGCGACGGTTGCCCCCGCCAGGGGCTGGCGGCCACGCAACATGGTGATGTCACGCGGTGGTGTCTCTGGGGCGGCGACAAGTTTCAAGGTTAAGTTTTTGGTACCTTCATCGCGCCAAATATCAAGGCGCGCGGCCTTGCCGATCATGCGGGTGCCCAGGCGAAAGTTCAGCGCCTTGGGCGAGGCCACGGCATGGCCATCAATGGTCAGGATGACATCGCCCACGGCCATGCCGGAGCGTTCCGCCGGTCCATCGTGGTAAAGCGCCCGGACCATCACCCCATGCGGCCGCTTCATGCCAAGGGAGGCCGCAATATCGGCGGTTACCACCTGGGTCGCCGCCCCCAACCACGGCCGTTTAACCTGGCGACGGCCTGCCTTGGCGTTGGCCAAAACAGCGCTCACCATGGCCGACGGCACCGCGAAACCAATACCGTGGGAGCCGCCGGTTTTGGAATAAATAGCCGTGTTGACGCCTGCCAGGCGGCCATCCATGGTGATCAATGCGCCACCGGAATTACCTGGATTGATAGCCGCATCGGTCTGAATGAAAAACTGAAAATCAGAAACCCCGATACCGGTCCGAGCCAGGGCCGAGACGATGCCGGAGGTGACGGTCTGGCCGACGTTGAAGGGATTGCCGATGGCCAGCACCAGATCACCCACCTGCAGACTGTCGGAATCCCGCAGCTCCAGATAGGGCAGTTTTTCCGTTCCGGCGTCGATTTTTAACACCGCCAGGTCGGTACGCTTGTCATCCAGCAACAGAGTGGCCTCGAACACCCGGCTGTCCGACAGCGCGACGGTGATTTCCTCGGCACCGGCAATCACATGGTGGTTGGTAACGATCATGCCATCGGCGGTCAGCAGCACGCCCGAACCCAGGGCGTTCTGCTGCTTGGGCTGCGGACGTCCACTGCCGGCACCAAATCGTTCGGCAAAAAAGCGCCGAAAAAAGGGATCATCAAACAGCGGCGAACGGGCCACCTGTTTAACCATCCGCCGGGTATAAATATTGACCACGGCCGGCGCCGCCTGCTTAACCAGTGGCGCGAATGAGAGTTGCACCTGCATCCGAGACGTGGGCACCACATTTGCCCCCGCGCCCGAGTGCGGCGCCATGACCGTCGCCGAAAGCAACAAAATCAAGAACCTTATCGGTGCCGTAATTTTCCGCACGCTGGAATGTCCCTCAATTGGCTTCAATTAAGCCGGGCACTATGACGCGCACAAGCGCATATAGTCAAAACGTGCCCGGAACCTTAGCGATAGAGCAATTTCATTAATTCGGAATTGCTCTAGAGCACAAATAACAAGGGCAGCCCAAAGGCTGCCCCAGTTTGATTACACTTCCGGTCCCGGCAACGCACCATGGTCCAGGTGGTAACGCCCGGACGGTGGGGCTCAGGCGGCAATATCCTCGTCGTCCTCTGTACCGATAGGACCTGAATCCAGACCTTTGGCGTCCACATCCCGGTCGATGAATTCGATATAAGCCATGGGCGCACAATCGCCACGACGGAAATTTGCCCGAATAATCCGGATATAGCCGCCCGGACGAGCCGCATAGCGCGGACCCAAAACGTCGAACAATTTCGTTACCATGGCACGGTCGGGAATCCTGGCGAATGCCAGACGGCGGGCATGCAGATCCCCGCGTTTGCCCAGGGTGATCAATTTTTCCACGATAGGCCGCAATTCCTTGGCCTTCGGCAAAGTCGTATTGATCTGCTCGTGCTTAATCAAGGCCGAGGCCATATTGGCGAACATTGCCTTGCGATGCGAACTATCGCGGTTCAGTTTGCGTCCACGTATGCGGTGCCGCATGTCCTTACTCCTATGCTAACCCAAGGGCCTATTACGCAATAGCCATCAACCCAACTGGCTAGAAATCCGTTTCCATCTGTTTGGCCAGATCATCAATGTTCTCTGGCGGCCATTCGCTGACTTCCATGCCAAGGTGCAGGCCCATCTGGGTCAGCACTTCCTTTATTTCGTTCAAGGATTTGCGGCCGAAATTAGGCGTGCGCAGCATCTCTGATTCAGTCTTTTGCACCAGATCGCCGATGTAAATAATGTTGTCGTTCTTCAGGCAATTGGCCGAGCGTACAGACAATTCCAACTCGTCGACCTTGCGCAACAGGTTGCGGTTGATCCGCGGCACCTGCGGTTCGAAATGCGTCGGTTCTTCCCGGGGCTCTTCGAAATTGATGAACAACTGCAACTGATCCTGCAGGATACGGGCGGCATAGGCAATCGAGTCTTCGGGCGTCACCGTGCCGTCCGTTACGATATCCATGGTCAGCTTATCATAGTCTAGAACCTGGCCCTCACGGGAGTGTTCCACCCGATAGGCGACCTGGCGCACGGGACTGAAAACTGAATCCACCGGGATTACGCCAATGGGGGAATCCTCGGCCCGATTATGTTCCGCCGCAATATAACCCTTGCCGGATTCGACGGTCAATTCCATGGACAGTTTGGCACCTTGGTCAAGATGGCAAATCACCAAATCCGGGTTCATGACCTCGATATCGGGGCCCATTTCCAGGCTAGCCGCCGTCACCGCGCCGGGCCCTTCCGCCTTCAAGCTCATCCGCCGGGGTCCTTCGGAATGCAACCGAACCGCCAGGCCCTTGATGTTCAGAACTATGTCCGTGACATCTTCGCGAACGCCGGGAACCGACGAGAATTCGTGCAGAACTCCATCGATTTGCAGTGACGTCACCGCCGCGCCATGTAGCGACGAAAGCAGTATGCGCCGCAGCGCATTGCCCAGGGTCAGCCCAAAGCCGCGCTCCAGAGGCTCGGCCACCAGGGAGGCCTTGCGACCAGGATCGTTGTCCGCCACAACGCGTAATTTGTTGGGCTTAATAAGTTCTTGCCAATTTTTTTGGATCACGTCGTATCCTCGCGCTCGCCAACCGCTGCAACCGGGAACATCCCGGAATTCCAAATCCTTATGCGGCCAGCACCTTAACGGCGCCGGCCGGCGGAATTAGACTCGCCGCCGTTTGGGTGGCCGACAGCCATTGTGTGGTATCGGCGTTACGTCTTTGATGAAAGTGATGGTGAAACCCACCGCCTGTAATGCCC
Source organism: Alphaproteobacteria bacterium (assembly GCA_016776605.1). Lineage (GTDB taxonomy): Bacteria > Pseudomonadota > Alphaproteobacteria. Next base: position 79,492 of record JADHTB010000016.1, read on the forward strand.
TAAGCGCGGATTCGCGCCCCGAGCCCGGGCCCTTGACGAACACCTCAAGGGATTTCATGCCATGCTCCTGCGCCTTCCGACCGGCATCCTCCGCCGCCATCTGCGCCGAATAAGGCGTCGATTTACGCGAGCCTTTAAAGCCCTGCGCGCCGGCGGACGACCAAGCAATCACGTTGCCTTGCACATCCGAAATGGAAATCATGGTGTTGTTGAATGTCGCGTTGACATGCGCCACGCCCGAGATGATATTTTTCTTCTCGCGCCGGCGGACACGTGTGCGTTCTTTTGCCATTGGCTAACCTATGCCTTCTTTCGGCCGGCGATGGGCCGTGCCGGACCTTTGCGCGTACGCGCATTAGTATGAGTGCGCTGTCCACGCAGGGGCAATCCCTTGCGGTGACGGATGCCGCGATAGCAGCCAAGATCCATCAAACGCTTTATGTTCATTGCAACTTCGCGCCGCAAATCGCCTTCGACCATATAATCCTGGTCGATCACTTCACGGATGCGAAGAACCTCCTGATCCGACAGTTCCGCCACCCGCCGCTCGTCCGGGATGCCAACCTTGGTACAGATCTCCTTGGCATTGGTTCTGCCAATACCATGGATATAGGTCAACGAAATCAAGACCCTTTTATTGGTCGGAATATTTATGCCTGCTATCCGCGCCACCCGGATTCTCCTTGTCTTTGCCCCGTATTGGGTCTTCTAAACTTGTCTTCCCAGCCGGCGTCGTCCGCCCACCGAATTGTCTTTGCACCTACGCAGCCCCGCCCAACGACCTCACCTGCAACCAGCCTGCCAGCACGCAACTTCCTTGAATTGCATACCCCCGCCAGTTCGGAGCCCGCCCCTAGGCAACCACGGTTGGGGCGACCACGCTGGCGGCAATCTCGGTGAATACAGAACACCGCGATCTAATGCTTTTTCTCCGCCAAGTCAACGCTTTACCCAGCCCCCAGCAGCGCTTTCATCTGCTGGGTAACCTCATCTATCTCCGCCATGCCATCTACCGTCAGCAAACAGCCTCTTTTCTGGTAAAAAGGCAGCAAGGGCGCCGTCTGGTCGTGGTAGGCCTTTAGCCGTGACATCACGGTCTCGGCATTGTCATCAGCTCGGCGGCAAAAGTCAGTACCGCCACATTTATCGCAGACGCCCGCCACTTTTGGCTGCAAATTCTTGTCATGATAGCCGGCCCCACAAGTCGTGCAGGTATAGCGGCCGGTGATCCGCCCGATCAGCAGGCCGTCATCCACCTGCATTTCGATCACCGCGTCCAAATGCAACGATTTTTCCGCCAGCATCCGTTCCAACGCTTCAGCCTGGGCCAGGGTGCGGGGGAAACCGTCGAGAATAAAGCCGTTTTTACAATCATCGTGGTCTATCCGGTCGGAAATGATATCCACGACGATGTCATCGGAGACTAGATTGCCCGCTTCCATGACCGCCTTGGCCCGCAGGCCCACCTCTGTTCCAGCCGCCGCGGCGGCGCGCAGCATGTCACCGGTCGACAACTGTATGGCGTTGTAGCAATCCGCCAGACGCTGTGCCTGGGTACCCTTCCCGGCGCCGGGAGGGCCAAACAAAATCAGCCTCATCGGTTGCGGCCCCGTAGTTTCGATTTTTTGATCAGGCCCTCGTATTGGTGCGCCAACAAATGCGACTGAATCTGGGCCACCGTATCCATGGTCACGCTAACCACGATCAGCAACGACGTGCCGCCGAAATAAAAGGGCACGGCATATTGTGACATTAAAAGTTCCGGCAACAAACAGACCAGGGCCAGATACCCCGCACCAACGACCGTTAATCGGGTCAACACATAATCCAGGTAATCCGCCGTTCGTTTGCCGGGCCGGATACCGGGAATGAAGCCGCCATATTTCTTCAGGTTATCGGCCGTATCAGCCGGATTAAAAACAATGGCTGTATAAAAGAAACAGAAAAATACGATGCCGCCAATATACAGCGCCAGATAAAGCGGCTGTCCCCGTCCCAGCAGCGAGGTCACGGTGGTCAGCCATTCCGGCCCGCCCTGGGCGGAAAAAGACGCTACGGTGACCGGCAGCAGCAACAGCGAAGAGGCGAAGATCGGCGGAATAACGCCGGCGGTATTCAGCTTCAACGGCAAATGGGTGCTTTCGCCGCCGAACATGCGCTGGCCAACCTGACGCTTGGGATATTGCACGATGATGCGGCGCTGGGCCCGCTCGATAAAGACTATGAAAACAATCGTCGCGACCACCAGAACAACCAGGAACAGAATGAACAGAGTGTTCAGGGCGCCGGTCCGGCCCAATTCAAGGGTCGAGGCGATGGCCGAAGGCAAATGCGCCACGATACCGGCGAAAATGATCAGCGAAATGCCATTGCCCACGCCACGCGCCGTGATCTGTTCACCCAGCCACATCAGGAAAATGGTGCCGCCCACCAACGTGATCACCGTGCTGGCCTTGAAAAACATACCCGGATCCAAAACCACGCCGCCGCCGCTCGAGGCGGACATGCCCTCCAGTCCGGCGGCAATGCCATAGGCTTGCAACGCCGTCAGAATGACCGTGCCGTAACGGGTATATTGGTTGATCTTCTTGCGGCCCTGCTCCCCCTCTTTCTTCAACTGCTCCAAATGCGGAGAGACCGTGGTCATCAGCTGAATGATAATGGAAGCAGAGATATAGGGCATGATGTTCAGGGCGAAAATTGTCATCCGCCCCAAGGCACCGCCTGAAAAGACATCGAACATGCCCAGGATACCGCCGCGCTGCTGTTCGAAAATTTCGGACAAGGCAGCCGGGTCGATACCCGGAATGGGGATATAGGTGCCGATACGATAAACGATCAACGCGCCTAATGTGAACCACAGACGCTTTTTCAATTCCGTCGCCTTGGAAAAGGCGCCGAAATTTATGTTGGCCGCCAATTGTTCAGCCGCGGATGCCATATTGTTCGTCCTTGCGGTGGCGTCGCCTTACCTGGCGAGGCCGCCTTTTCAAAACCGGTTTACCAATCCGGCGCCATGATAGCGCCGCAAAACCGGAAATTATTTCGCTACTACTCGTCAGCCGCCGTCTCACCCTTAGCGCTGTCAGTGGCATCGCCACCGTCATTTGCCGCGGCTTTCGCTGCGACCGCCACCGTTACGGTGCCGCCCGCGCCTTGCACGGCCGCAATCGCCGCCGACGAAGCGCCCGCCACGGTAATCGCAATCTTTGCGGTCAATTCGCCCTGAGCCAGAAGACGCACGCCGTCACGGGCCTTGCGCACCAGACCGGCGGCAATCAATTCAGTCACATCGATCGGCTGGCCCGCGTCCAACTTGCCGGCATCTATCGCAGCCTGCAGCCGACCCAGATTGACGACCTGATACCGTTTGGCGAAAATGTTATTGAAGCCGCGCTTTGGCAGACGCCTATACAGTGGCATCTGGCCACCTTCAAAGCCCTTGATCGCCACGCCCGAACGTGACTTCTGGCCCTTGTGGCCCCGGCCGGCGGTTTTGCCTTTGCCAGAGCCAATGCCACGGCCCAGACGCTTGGATTTATAGCGCGCGCCGGGATTGTCGCGTAATTCGTTCAGTTTCATGACTTACTCCGCCGCTTCAACGCGGACCAAATGATGCACTTTGTTGATCATGCCGCGCACGGAAGGGGTATCCTCCAATTCGCGGGTCCGATGCATCTTGTTCAGGCCCAGGCCGATCAGGGTCTGCCGTTGCCATTGCGGCCGCCCGATTGGACTGCCAACCTGAGTTACCGTCAGTGTTTTTTTCGCTTTCGCCATGGTTCGTTTTCCAGTCTGACCTAATGTTTTGGCCAAATAGCACAGTCACATCTATGTATCGCCGGCGCCTTTAACAGCGCCCAGCTATGCGTCCGCCGTTTCCGTTAACGCCTCGGCAGCCTCCGCTGCCTCCGTCTCCGACCCGAGGCTGCGGGTACGGCGGCCGATGATCTCTGCCACTTTTTTACCCCTTTTAGCCGCCACGATACGCGGCGACACCTGGCTCTTCAGCGCCTCGAAGGTCGCCCGAATCATATTGTAGGGGTTTGAGGAACCTTGGGATTTCGTCACCACATCCTGCACGCCAATGCATTCAAACACCGCGCGCATTGGGCCGCCGGCAATGATGCCGGTGCCGGGAGGTGCCGCACGCAGCAAAACCTTGCCGGCGCCATGGCGGCCGGTAATGTCATGATGCAGGGTCCGTCCTTCCCGCAGCGGCACGCGGATCATGCTTTTCTTGGCCGTTTCCGTTGCTTTTCGAATGGCCTCGGGCACCTCACGGGCCTTACCATGGCCGAAACCAACCCGGCCCTTTTGATCGCCCACGACCACCAGAGCAGCGAAGGCGAAACGGCGTCCGCCTTTGACCACCTTGGCAACCCGATTGATATGGACCAGTTTATCGACGAATTCACTGTCGCCACGGTCCCCATAGTCATTACGTGCCATGCGAGCTAGCCTTTCCTAAAAACTCAAACCGGCTTCACGCGCGGCATCCGCCAGCGCCTTGACCCGGCCATGAAATTGGTACCCGCCACGATCAAACACCACCGCCTCTACGCCGGCACTTTTAGCCCGCTCAGCGATCAACGCCCCGACTTTGGCCGCGGCATCCTTGTCCGCGCCGGTTTTCAAGCCCGCGCGCAAGTCCTTCTCCAGACTGGAGGCGGAAGCAAGTGTCTTTCCCGCGACATCATCAATGATCTGCGCATAGATGTGCTGCGAGGAGCGGAACACCGAGAGACGCGCCCGCCCCGTGGCCATCTTTGCCAGGGTGTGGCGATTGCGCCGTTGCCGGCGCTTAAATAATGTTTTTGTATTGCTCATGCTGGCCTACTTTTTCTTACCTTCCTTGCGGAAGATATATTCGCCCGCATAGCGAACACCCTTGCCCTTGTAGGGTTCGGGTGGCCGGAATGCCCTAATCTTCGCGGCAACTTGACCAACCTTCTGCTTATCGATCCCCGTGATCTTGATCGCCGTCGGACGCTCGCATGCAATCGTGATGCCTTCGGGAATTGGGAAATCGATATCGTGACTATGGCCTAATTGCAGTTTTAATATCTTGCCCTGCAGGGCGGCGCGATAACCGACGCCCTGAATTTCCAACTCTTTGACAAACCCTTCCGACACGCCGGTCACAAGGTTCTGCGCCAAACTGCGCTGCAAACCCCACATCGAACGAGAGACCTTGCTTTGATCCTTGGGTGTCACAACGATTTGATTATCAGCATGGCTGAAATCGACCTGATCAACCAGGTTCATGGACAGCTCGCCCAACTTACCTTTGACGGTCAGCGCGCGGTTCGCCAATTCTATGGTGACGCCATCGGGCACTGTCACCGGCTGTTTTCCGATACGGGACATCGGCGTTCCTTTAAAATACCTGACAGATGACTTCGCCGCCCACGTTGGCTTCTCGCGCCTCGGTATCCGACAGCACCCCTTGCGGCGTGGTCAGAATAGAAATACCGAGGCCGTTAGCCACGCGGGGCAGCTGCTTGACCGAGGAATAAACCCGCCGGCCCGGCGTTGAAACCCGCTTAATCTGCTGGATTACCGGAGAGCCTTCGTAATACTTCAGCTCGATCGATAATTCAGCCTTGCCGCGGTCGTAATCAGTGCGCGTATAGCCACGGATATAACCTTCGCGTTGCAACACTTCCAAAACGCTTTCCCGCAGCCGGGATGCTGGCGACAGGATACTACCCTTGCCCGCGCGCTGGCCATTGCGAATTCGCGTCAGCATGTCGCCGATCGGATCGGTCATCGACATCGTTACGCCTCCCCTACCAGCTAGACTTGGTCAGGCCCGGAATTTGTCCGAGCGAACCCAGTTCGCGAAATGCGATCCGGGATAGTTTAAATTTACGGTAATAGCCACGTGACCGACCGGTCAATTCGCAGCGATTACGCACCCTGTTCGGCGCGGAATTACGCGGCAATTGGGCGAGTTTCATCCGGGCGCTAAAACGCTCTTCCTGGCTAAGGTCCTTGTCCGAGGCAACCGCCTTCAGACGCATACGCTTGGCCATGTACTTCCCGGCCAACTTGGCCCGGGCCTTATTCTTTTCAATGGCGCTTTTCTTGGCCATGCATGGAACCCCTTGGTTTCCCAGTGACTCGAAAGCCTCAATATGAGACTTCCGCCTAAAATCCTTATTCTCGCGGCATCAATCCTAAAGGGATATCAGCTTAGAAAAGGCATGTTGAATCCGGCCAGCAGTGCTAGACCATGGTCGTTGGTGGATGCCGTGGTGACGATCACCACATCCATGCCACGCACCTCATCAATCTCATCGTAATTTATTTCCGGAAAGATAAGCTGCTCCGTCAGGCCCATGGCATAGTTACCCCGACCATCGAAACTTTTTCGCGAGACACCGCGGAAATCCCGGACCCGCGGCAAAGCCACGGTAATCAGACGATCCAGGAATTCGTACATCCGCTCCCGGCGCAAGGTCACCTTGCAACCGATCTGCATCCCCTCGCGCAATTTAAACACCGCGACAGAATTTTTGGCCAGCGTGATGACGGGCTTTTGCCCGGCAATCTTTGCTAAGTCGCCATACGCGGCGTCCACCTTCTTGCGGTCGTCGGTGCCTTCGCCAACGCCCATGTTTACAACAATTTTGTCCAGGCGCGGCACCTGCAAGTCATTGGCAAAACCGAGTTCCGTCTTCAACTTGGCATGCAACTCGTCTTGATAAAACTGCTTCAATCGCGGCGTATTAGACATCGACAACCTCCCCCGACCGTTTGGCGAACCTAACCTTGCGGCCATCATCAAGGAACCTGAAACCAACCCGCGTCGCCGTGCCGTCCTTGGGATCAGCCAAGGCAACGTTGGAAACGTGGATCGATGCTTCCTTTTCGATAATACCGCCAGGCTGACTGCCGCTCGGCCGCGTGTGCCGCTTGACCAGATTAACGCCGTCCACGAGGACACGGTCATCCTGGCGCAGCATGCGGAGGATAGAACCTTTCTTGCCCTTGTCCCGGCCGCTGAGAACGACAACGTCGTCGCCTTTTTTCAATTTAAATTTCTTCGCCATCTAGATAACCTCGGGCGCCAGAGAAATGATTTTCATGTGATTTTTTTCCCGCAATTCGCGCGTCACCGGGCCAAAAATACGGGTGCCGATGGGCTCGTTCTGCGGATTGATCAACACGGCGGCATTGCGGTCAAAGCGGATCGCAGAGCCATCCGCGCGATGAATATCCTTGGCCGTCCGCACCACGACAGCCCGATGAACATCGCCCTTTTTCACCCGGCCCCGCGGGATGGCTTCCTTTATGGAAACCACGATGATGTCACCAACAGAGGCGTATTTGCGTCTGGAACCGCCCAGCACCTTGATGCACTGCACCCGACGGGCACCGGAATTATCGGCGACTTCGAGCATGGTTTCTGATTGTATCATGGCTGTTTACCTTGTCGGTCCTAGCTACTCGCCACATCGGCGAGGACAATCCATCGCTTCAGTTTCGAAACGGGCGCGCATTCCTCAATACGGACCTGATCGCCAATCTTGAATTTGTTCGCCGGGTCATGCGCATGAAAGCGTTTGGACCGGCGGATCACCTTTTTGTACATAGCGTGCGTGAAGCGGCGTTCAACCTTGACCACGATGGTCTTGTCGCCCTTGTCGCTTACCACGACGCCCTGCATAACTCGTTTTGGCATCCCGTTCTCCTCGGTCCTAGGCCTGAGCCTGAGTTTGGCCCTGAGCTTCACTCAGCATCCGGTTCAACACCGTTTTGATGCGGGCAATATCGCGGCGCACCTGGCGCACGCGGGCAGTATTTTCCAGCTGGCCGCTGACCCGTTGGAAGCGCAGATTGAACTGCTCTTTCCGTAGGTCCAACAGTTGATCGCCCAACTGATCCTTGGTCTTGCCGCGCAGTTCCTCGCCCTTCATTAGTGACCCTCCCCAACGCGAACAATGAACTTGGTCGGCAATGGCAGCTTGGCCGCCGCCAAACGGCAGGCCTCGCGCGCCACGTCTGCGGGAACGCCGTCAATTTCGAACATCACCCGGCCCGGCTTAATCCGGCACATCCAGAATTCAGGCGTACCCTTGCCCTTACCCATACGAACCTCGGTCGGCTTTTTCGAAACGGGGACATCGGGAAAGACCCGGATCCATAGCTTCCCCGCCCGTTTCATTTGCCGGGTCATGGCGCGGCGGGCCGCTTCTATCTGCCGCGCGGTAATACGCGCCGGACCAATGGCCTTTAACCCGTAGGCGCCGAAATCAAGTTTATTGCCGCCCTTGGCATTGCCATGAATCCGGCCCTTGTGGGCTTTGCGAAATTTAGTTCGTTTTGGTTGCAACATGACGCGATCAACCTATGTCCTTGTCGTTTCGAAGCGGCGGGCCAATTCCGCACCACCTCCTCGCCGGTCCTTATGAACGCGGCGTCTGTGTATCCTGATTTCGTTTTTCCTGGCCCATGGGATCGTGATCCATGATCTCGCCCTTAAAAACCCAAACCTTAACGCCGCAGGTGCCATAAGCGGTAAATGCCGTGGCTTCCCCGTAATCAATATCGGCGCGCAGCGTATGTAGTGGCACCCGGCCCTCGCGATACCATTCGGTCCGGGCAATTTCGGCGCCACCAAGACGACCGCCGCAATTGATACGAATACCCAGGGCGCCCAGGCGCATGGCCGATTGAACAGCCCGTTTCATGGCCCGGCGAAACGCGATCCGGCGTTCCAGCTGATTGCAGATATTTTCCGCGACCAGCTTGGCATCGATTTCCGGCTTGCGGATTTCGACAATATTCAGATGCACATCGCTACCGGTCATTTTCGACAATGCCTGGCGCAATTTTTCGATGTCCGCGCCTTTCTTGCCGATAACCAAGCCGGGGCGCGCCGTGGAGATGGTCACCCGGGCTTTCTTTGCCGGCCGTTCAATGACAATGCGGGACACACCGGCCTGGTGCAAACGCTTCTCCAAAAAGCGGCGGATCGCGATGTCTTCGTGCAACAAGGCGCCGTATTCCCGCTTGTTGGCGTACCAACGGGAATCCCAGGTACGGTTGATGCCAAGCCGCATGCCGATTGGATTTACTTTTTGACCCATCAGTTGGTCTCCCCGCGTTCGCGCACCACGATGCGTATCTCGCTAAATGGTTTCAAGATGCGGGCCATACGGCCGCGGGCGCGTGGGCGCATCCGCTTCATCACCATATTTTTTCCGACGCTGGCCTCTGCTACGTACAGAGAGTCAACATCCAGGTCATGGTTGTTTTCCGCATTGGCGATTGCTGACTGCAGAATTTTCTTAACGTCACCGGCAATGCGCCGTTTTGAAAAGGTCAATTCCGCCAGGGCGGCCTCAACTGTTTTTCCCCGGATGGTTTGCGCCACCAGATTCAATTTCTGCGGTGACACCCGGATCTTTCGGCCCTGTGCCCCAGCTTCGGTGTCGGTCAGACGCCGTTCTTTTGCCTGCTTACTCATGCCCTAACCCCGCCGCGCCTTCTTATCGGCAAGATGGCCATAGTAAGTGCGGGTCGGCGCGAATTCGCCAAACTTGTGCCCCACCATGTCCTCATTCACCGAAACAGGTATGTGTTTGTGGCCATTGTGGACGCCGAAGGTCAAGCCGACAAATTGCGGCAATATGGTTGACCGTCGCGACCAAATCTTGATGACATCCTTGCGCCCTGATTGCGCGGCCGTTTCTGCTTTCTTCAGCAGATAGCCGTCGACGAAGGGGCCTTTCCAGACAGAACGGGTCATCTCTATGCCTCCTCCTATTTCGAGCGCCGTCGGCGCAGAATGTATTTGCTACTGGGTTTCTTAGTGGACCGTGTTCGCTTGCCCTTGGTTGGCTTACCCCAGGGCGTTACCGGATGGCGGCCACCAGAGGTGCGGCCTTCGCCGCCGCCGTGGGGATGGTCAACCGGGTTCATGGCAACACCACGCACCGAGGGGCGCTTGCCCAGCCAGCGGTTGCGGCCCGCCTTGGCCAACTTGACATTGGATTTATCCGGGTTGGAAACCGCGCCAACCGTGGCCATGCATTCCGAGCGCACCAAACGCTGTTCGCCCGAGGTCAGGCGCAAAATGGCATAACCCTGGTCGCGGCCAACCAATTGCACATAGGTCCCGGCGGAACGGGCGAGCTGGCCGCCCTTGCCTGGCTTCATTTCCACATTATGAACGATGGTACCGACCGGTATGCTGGCCAGGGGCATGGCATTGCCCGGCTTCACGTCAACCCGCTCGCCGGATACAACGCTATCACCCGGGGCCAAACGTTGCGGCGCCAGAATATAGCTTAGCTCGTCATCGGGGTAACGGATCAAGGCGATAAAGGCGGACCGGTTGGGATCGTATTCCAGCCGCTCGACCGTGGCCGGCTCGAAACGACGGCGCTTGAAATCAACAATACGATAACTGCGTTTAGCCCCGCCACCACGGCGCCGCGCCGTAATGCGGCCATAATTGTTGCGGCCGCCGCTTTTGCTCAAACCCACGGTCAACGACTTGACGGGCTTGCCCTTGTGCAATTCCGAGCGGTCGACCAGAACCAGGCCCCTGCGGCCCGGCGTGGTTGGTTTATAATGCTTCAACGCCATTCGTCTACACCCCGCCCATGACGTCTATGGAATGGCCGTCTTCCAAGCATACGACGGCTTTTTTCCAATCCGACTGGCGCCCCTTGACGCCGCGAAAACGTTTGGTCTTGCCCTTGACACGCAAGGTGTTGACCGATTTTACCTTGACCGAGAACAGCTCCTCCACCGCCTGCTTGATGCGCGGCTTGGTGGCGTCCATCCTCACCCGGAATGTGACCTGTCCGTGCTCCGATCCCATGGTGGCTTTTTCCGTCACCACCGGGCTCAGAATGGTCTGATATACTTGTTCGCGGTTCATGCTAGCCGCGCCTCCAAAATTTCAACGGCACTTTTAGTCAGCACCAGGGTATCGCGCCGCAGGATGTCGTAAACATTGGCTCCGGCCGAGGCCATCACCTGCACCGCCGCCAAATTGCCCGCGGCCAGCACCAAATTCGGGTCCAAATCGCCGCCATCAATGATCAATACATCCGACCAGCCCAAGGTCGACAACTTAGCCGTGAGGGCCCGTGTCTTGGCCTCGGCCAGTGCGGCCGTATCCAAAATCACCAGCTTACCTTCCGCCTGCTTGGCGGATAGGGCCGAGCGCAGGCCGAGCGCCCGTACCTTTTTCGTTAATTTATGCTCGTGATCGTGCACCCGGGGACCATGGGCGACGCCGCCACCGCGAAACTGCGGTGCCTTGCGCGACGAATGCCGCGCTCGCCCGGTGCCCTTCTGCGCCCAGATCTTGCCGCCCGAGCCCTTAATGGCATGCCGCTCCTTGGTCGCGTGGTTGCCTTCACGGCGCTTGGCCAACTGCCAGATTACCACGCGATGCAGAATGTCCCGGCGCGGCCTCACGCCAAATACCGCCTCCGCCAGCTCTATACTGCCCGCGCTCTTATTGTCGAGGGTTGTTACCTTCGCCTGCATGGCAATTATTCCTTCTCGACCGTGTCAGCGGATGCGTTATCCGCGGCAGCATCGCCGGCGGCGGCCGCAGCCTCTGGCTTGGCATCGTCGACCGGCCGTTCAATTAGACCGGCCGGGATCGGGCTATCCTTATGCGCTGCCTTTTTGACCGCATCCTGCACCATGACCCAGCCGCTTTTCGACCCCGGTATAGAGCCCTTGATTAACAAAAGCCCTGCATCCACGTCCGCCCCAACCACTTCCAGGTTCTGCATGGTGACCCGACCCGCGCCCAGATGGCCGGCCATCTTCTTACCCTTGAATACTTTGCCCGGGTCCTGGCATTGCCCGGTCGAACCATGCGCACGATGGGAGATTGAAACACCGTGAGAGGCACGCATGCCACTAAAACCCCAGCGCTTCATTGCACCGGCAAAACCCTTGCCGATCGAAGTGCCCGCCACGTCCACATATTGACCCGTAGCGAAATGGGCCGGGCTCAACTGCGCACCGATTTCGATCAAGGCGTCTTCCGACACCCGGAACTCCGCGACGCGCTGTTTCGGCTCTACTTCCGCCTTGGCGAAATGGCCGCGCATGGCTTGGCCGAGCCGCTTTACCTTGGCTTTACCCGCGCCCAATTGGACAGCGCTGTAGCCGTCCCTCTCAAGGGTGCGCTGGTCCACCACCTGGCAATTATCAATGTGCAACACCGTGACCGGCACGTGGCTGCCATCTTCTCGAAAAACCCGGCTCATGCCGAGTTTTTGCGCTATTAGACCGGAACGCCTCATTGCCAAATCCTAAAGTTTGATTTCCACATCCACGCCGGCAGCCAGGTCGAGCTTCATCAGCGCATCGACTGTCTGGGGCGTGGGATCGATGATATCCAGCAACCGCTTATGGGTGCGGATTTCAAATTGCTCGCGCGATTTCTTGTCGACATGCGGCGAGCGTAGAACCGTAAATTTTTCGATCCGGGTGGGCAGGGGAATGGGGCCGCGCACCCGCGCACCGGTCCGCTTTGCCGTGCTGGCAATTTCCGATGTGGCCTGGTCGAGCACGCGATGCTCGAACGCCTTCAGGCGAATGCGGATATTCTGGCTTTCCATGTCTTTAATTCCTGCTTACGCGTCTATTGGATCTGCAACGGTTCATAGTTAGTCCGCTTATTCCTGGATGCCGGCGACGACGCCCGCGCCCACCGTACGGCCGCCTTCGCGGATCGCGAAACGCAGCCCTTCGTCCATGGCAATCGGCGCAATCAACTCAACCGACATCTCAATATTGTCACCAGGCATCACCA
>JADHTB010000017.1 GCA_016776605.1 Alphaproteobacteria bacterium
GGACGCGGGAAATCGCGGCGCGGGAGGCCGTGCAGCGCGGACGGATGGTCAACCGGGTGCGGGGCCCGCTTGAAGAGCAACTTCGCGAACGTCATGATGCCGCCGACTTCGACAGCAAAACCCAGGACAAAATTGAAGCTGCGGGCTGAGTGTATGGAGGCAACTAATTGAGCTATTTCGTCTGAAACGAAACAGCCACACAAATTAAATCACTAGCAACAACGAGCGCAACAGAATGCCGCCTTCGGTTTGGTGTCTTGCGCAGCACTATTCTTCAGAGTCTAGTAGTCTTTCGATTCTAAGGAATAGCAAAATGGGTTGGCGAAGTGAGCGGCAGGGTGCTTAAAAAGCCATTGTATTTGGCTATTGATGGCGGCGGCTCCGGCTGCCGGGTCCGTCTGTGCGATGGCGACGGGGAGATTCTGGGCCAGGGCCAGGCCGGGCCCGCCAATACGCTGCTGGGTCTACCGGAAATATTCAACGAAATTACCAAGGCCACCTGCCAGGCCCTGGCCCAGGCGAACCTGCCGGGCGGTATTGACGCGCTAATCGGTCAATTGCACGCCGGCGCCGGGCTGGCCGGGCTATCCCTGACGCGGGAGCGGCGAAAACTGGCAGCCTTTGCCCATCCGTTTGCCACCTTCCGCGCCGAGGCCGATGCTTATACCGCCTGTCTGGGCGCCCACGATGGCGCCGACGGCGGCATTGTCATCACCGGCACGGGTAGTTGCGGTCTGGCCATGGTGGCGGGTCAGGTGCATACGGTCAGCGGTTGGGGTTTCGCGATTTCCGATCAGGGCAGCGGCGCCGCCCTGGGCCGGGCCGCCCTGCGCCAGGCCCTGTCGGAACATGACGGCATCCTGCCGGCCAGCCCCCTGGGCGCGCGTATCATGGGCTATTTTCAGCATCAAGCGGAGGCGATATTCCTGTGGGCGGAGGCCGCAACGCCGGGTGATTATGCCGGTTTTGCGCCGTGGGTGTTCGACGGCGCCGAAGGCGGTGATGCCGGCGCCACGACATTGCTGCGGCAAACGGCGGCAGACATCGCGCAATTGATCGAGGCGCTAGCAGCCAAAGGCGCGCCGGGGATCGCCCTGGCCGGTGGTTTGAGTGAGCCCATCCGGCCCTGGCTGCCCGAACGCGTGGCCCCCCTGTTGGTCGCGGCCCGGCACGACCCCTTGCATGGCGCCCTGATGCTGGCCCAATCTGGGGCCCAATCCGAGGTCGAATCTGAGGAAGGGGCATGAAGCAGATTTTACGCAATGCCCGGATATTCACCGGTGATGAGATATTGCAGGGCCGGGATTTGCAACTGGCCGACGGGGTGATCCAAGCGCTGCTGCCCCCGGATAAGACGGTGGATGCCATTGACCTGAATGGCGGGCTGTTGGCGCCAGGTTTCATCGACTGTCAGGTGAACGGCGGCGGCGGCGTATTGTTCAACGATCAACCCGATACATCGGCCATCGCGGCCATCGCCCAGGCCCATCGGACCTTTGGCACCACGGGCCTGCTGCCGACCCTGATCAGCGACGATTGGGCCAGCATGACCGCCGCCGCCGATGCCGTCAGGGCGGCGCGGCGGGACGGGCAACCAGGCTTGCTGGGTCTGCATTTCGAAGGGCCATATCTAAACCCGGCCCGCAAAGGCGCCCATGACAGCGGCCAGATCAGGCCTCTGGATGGCCAGGCCATGGATCTATTCAGCGCGAAAGACCTTGGCGTGGTGGTGGTCACCCTGGCGCCCGAAATGGTGCCGGGCGAGACGATTGCCAAGCTGTCCCAGGCCGGCGTCAGAGTATGCGCCGGGCATAGCGCGGCGAACTATGACCAGACCGTTGCCGCATTGGCGGAAGGCCTGCGCGGCTTCACCCATCTATTCAATGCCATGCCGGCGCCGCAAAGCCGTGAACCCGGCATCGTTGGCGCCGCCCTGGCCGATCCAGGTAGCTGGTGCGGCATCATCGTCGATGGCCAGCACGTCCACCCCGCCACCCTGCGCAACGCCCTGGCCGCCAAGTCCCGCCGCCACATGATGCTGGTGACCGACGCCATGCCGACGGTGGGCGCGACGGTAGGCGCTGCGGGCCATGGTTTTCGATTGGCCGGGCAGACCGTGACCGTCAAGGATGGCCGCTGCACCACCGCGGATGGCACCCTGGCCGGCTCCAACCTGGATATGGCCACCGCCGTACGCAATACCGTTGCCTTGCTGGAGCAGCCGTTGCAAGAAGCCTTGCGCATGGCCTCGCTCTATCCCGCCGCTTTTCTGGGCCTGGATGATCGGCGCGGCCGCATAGCGCCCGGCTATTGCGCTGATCTGGTATTACTGGATGACGATTTAAAGGTTCAGCGCACCTGGATCGGCGGCCAGATGGCGATGCATTAGATTATTTTTTTACCGATTGATCCGGTTCGCGGGGCGGGTAGTGCGGCTCCTCGAAGTTGGTAGGCTTGATATAGATGTCTTTCACATGCTGGAAGTCATAGGCGTGCCGGCGGATTTTATCCGCCCGCTCGTCGGCCCAGTCGTCGTTTGCGGTTAAACTGCGCACCAGCAGGAAATGAAACGAGAAGACCAGATACCAGATCAGCAGGGGCCAGAATAATGGCATCCAGGGCAGCCAGGTCAGCCGCAGCGCGACGATCAACACCCCTACCGTCACGAACAGAAAGCCGTGATGCCACAGCAACGTCACCGGCGAGCGGCCCCGGTAATAGGCGATAATGCGTTTGATGCGGTTCATTGCCAGGGGTATGCCTAAAAATTTTCCACCCAGGGCCGGACCTCGACGGAATGCGACCAGGCGCTGCGGTGCTGGGCGTGGGTCTGGTAGTAGGTCTCGGCGATCGCATCGGGGCGCAGCCGGGCGTCTTCCGCATGTTCGCCAATGCCGCCGTCAATATTGAAATGCGCCACATGCACGCCCTGGGGCTGCAATTCCCGGGCCATGGATTCCGCCAGACCCCGCAGCGCAAACTTGCCCACGGCAAAGGTCGCGGAATGGGCAAAACCTTTCATGGACGCCGTGGCGCCGGTGAACAGGATACTGCCCGCACCTTTGGGGCCCATACGGCGGGCGGCTTCCCGCCCGACCAGAAATCCGCCCAGGCAGCAACGCTCCCAACTGTTGGTGAAATCGGCCAAAGTGGTCTCCGCGATGGGCCCGCGCGCCCGGCCGGAAGCGTTGTAGATCGCCACGTCGATGTCGCCCAGGTCTGCCTCCGCCCGCTGAAACAGCGCGATGACATCTTCTTCCGAGGTGGCGTCACAGGCATAGGCCCTGGCGGACCCGCCCGCCGCCGTAATCTCATCGACCACGCCGGCCAGCTTATCCACATTACGCGCGGCCACGGCCACCCCATGGCCGGCCTTGGCAAAACGCCGCGCCAACGCCGCGCCCAGACCGGGGCCCACGCCAACGATAATACAAGTGCCGGGTTTTGTTTCAGTCATGCTTCACTCCGCTGCGTTGGGTTGAGACTGCGGGTTGCGCCAGGTTTCCATTAACAGGGTCTGTTCCGCCGCCGCCGCTTTTTGGCTGCGCTCCTTGATATGGCCATAGCCGCGAATTTGCGCAGGAACTTGGGCGATTTGTAGGGCCAGGGCGTGGTTGTCCGGGGACAGCTCCGCCAATAGCGTCTCGATCGTGGCGCGGTAGGCGGGGATAGCGGCGCGTTCGGCGCGGCGTTCCTCTGTCCGGCCAAAGATATCGAAAGCACCGCCGCGCAAGCCCTTCAATTTCGTCATTAATTTAAAGGCGGTCATGACCCAGGGGCCGTATTCCCGTTTGATCAGATGGCCGGTATCGGGATCGCGGCGGCTGATCAGGGGCGGGGCAAGATGGAACTTCAATTTCAGATCGCCCTGGAACTGTTTCTCCAGGCCGGTCCGGAAACTTTCACCCGCGTATAGCCGCGCCACCTCGTATTCGTCCTTGTAGGCCATCAGCCTGAACAGGTTTTGCGCCACCGCCTCGGCCAGACCGGTCATGCCCTTGCCCTTGCTCTGTTCCGCCTTTTCCACCTGGCGGACAAAGGTCACATACTGGGCGGCATAGGCGGCGTCCTGATAATCGGTCAGGAAAGCAGTACGGCGGTCGATGATATCGTCCAGGGTTTCATCCACCGGCGCTGCCATGGATAGTGCCGGCCGCGCCGCCTGGGTGACCTGATCGAGGTCGACCGCCGCCAGACGGCCCAAGGCCAAGGCGCGGCGGTTCATGGCCACGGCAACGCCATTCAACTCGATGGCCCGGTCGATGGCGGCGCCGCTGACCGGCAGGGCGCCGCGCTGATAGGCATGCCCCAGCAAGAACAGGTTGGCCGCGATGGCATCCCCCATCAGGGCGGTGGCCAAACCGGTAGCGTCAATGAATTCGGTGCGGTTGTCGCCAGCGCCGTCGCGGATCAAACGGCGCAGTTCGTCGGCATGAAAATCCGTATCCGGGTTCAGGGTGAAATCAGCGGTTGGCGCCAGATGGCTGTTGACGATGGCCTGGGTGCCGCCACGGCTGAATTTACGCAAGGCATCGGGGCTGGCGGCGACAACCATATCGGCGCCCAGCAACAAATCCGCACCGCCGGCGGCGATGCGTACCGCGTGCAGGTCTTCCGGGCTTGGCGCGATGCGGATATGACTCAACACGGCGCCGTTTTTCTGCGCGATGCCGGTAAAATCCAACACGGTGACGCCCTTGCCCTCCAGATGGGCGGCCATGCCCAGCAGGGCACCCACCGTGATAACGCCAGTGCCGCCAATGCCGGTCACCAGAATGTTGTAACCGCCGTCCGCCGGCGCGATCTCCGGCTCCGGCAGGGCAGCGGCCGCCCTGTCCAGGCTCTCGGTGCTGGCGGCCTGGGCCCGGCGGGGCACGGCGCCCGAAACGGTGACAAAGCTGGGGCAAAAGCCCTTGATGCACGAGAAATCCTTGTTGCAGGCGGACTGGTTGATCTGGCGTTTACGGCCAAAGGGAGTTTCCAGCGGCTCCACCGAAACGCAGTTTGATTGTACGGAACAATCGCCACAGCCCTCGCAGACCGCTTCGTTGATAAAGGCCCGGCGGTCGGGGTCGGGAAAGGTGCCGCGTTTGCGCCGGCGGCGTTTTTCCGCGGCACAGGTCTGGTCATAGATCAGGACGCTACAGCCCACGGTTTGGCGCAATTCCTTTTGCACCTTGTCCAACTCGTCCCGGTGCCGGATCGTGACGCCGGGCGCCCAATCCGTACCGGTGGCATACTTATCCGGCTCGTCGGTGACGACGATGACCCGGGTCGCGCCTTCGTGATGCACCTGCTGGCTGATCTGCCAGGGCGAAAGCGGCCCGTCGTGGGGCTGCCCGCCGGTCATGGCCACGGCATCATTGAATAGGATTTTGTAGGTAATATTGACACCAGAGGCTACCGCGGCGCGGATCGCGGTGATGCCGGAATGGTAATAGGTGCCGTCGCCCAGATTGGCGAAAATATGCGCTTCACCGGTAAAGGCGGACTGACCCAGCCAGGGCACGCCCTCGCCGCCCATTTGCGTGAAAGTCTCGGTCGAACGGTCCATGGACAAAGCCATGAAGTGGCAACCGATACCGGCCATGGCGCGGCTGCCTTCGGGCACCTTGGTCGAAGTATTATGGGGGCAGCCGGAACAGAAATAGGCGGCGCGCTGGATTGGCGCCACAGCCTGTTTAGCGGCGTCTTCCTTGCGGTCCAACAGCGCCATACGCTCTTCGATAATGGGCGAGGTAACGTATGAACCGATGCGCGAGACGATGATGCGGGCAATCTGGCCCGGCGACAGTTCGCCATCGGATGGACACAGCAATTGTCCATCCTCATCGAACTTGCCTACCACCCGCGGACGCACGTCGGCCCGCCAGTTGTAAAGCTGTTCTTTCAGCTGGTTTTCGATAACCGCGCGCTTTTCCTCGATCACCAGAACTTCATCCAGGCCCTCGGCAAAGGCGCGGATACCCTCGCGTTCCAACGGCCAGGGCATGCCGACTTTGTACAGGCGCAAGCCGATTTGACCCGCCATCGCCTCGTCTATGCCCATATCTTCCAGGGCCTGACGGGTATCGAGATAGGATTTGCCGGCGGCAACGATGCCAATGCGCGGTTGCGGTGAATCCCAGACAATCCGGTCGATGCCATTGGCCCGGGCAAAGGCCAGGGCGGCATAGATTTTATGCCGTTGCAGGCGTTCTTCCTGGCTCCAACGGTCATCGGGCCAACGGATACTCAGACCGCCGGGCGGCATCTCGAAATCGGGATATTGGATATCCAAATGATTGGGATCGACGTGGACGGAGGCGGAACTTTCCACCACCTCGGAGACGCATTTGAAACCAACCCAGACGCCGGCGTAGCGCGACATGGCCCAGCCCAGCAGGCCATAGTCGAGGTATTCCTGCACCCCCGCCGGGTACAGCATGGGCACCATCCACGAGGCCAGGTTATGTTCGCTTTGCCCCGGCACGGTGGAAGATACGGCGGCATGATCGTCACCGCACATCATCAGAACCCCGCCATTGGGATCGGTGCCCGCATGGTTGGCGTGGCGCACCACGTCGCCGCAACGGTCCACCCCCGGCGCCTTGCCGTACCAGATGCTAAAGACGCCGTCGTAGTTCGATTTCGGGCCGAGGTTTAATTGCTGGCTGCCCCACACGGCGGTCGCCGCCATGTCTTCGTTGACGCCAGGCTGAAAGACGATGTGGTTTTTTTCCAGAAATGGTTTGGCCTGCCAAAGCTGTTGGTCGAAGGCGCCCAGGGGCGAGCCGCGATAGCCGGAAATATAGCAGCCCGTCTGCAGGCCACGGGCCTGATCCCGCTGCCGCTGCAACATGGGCAGACGGACCATGGCCTGGGTTCCGGTCAGAAAAACCCGACCGGATTCCAAGGCGTATTTGTCATCCAACGAAACGTTAGCGAGCGCGACCGAGGCCGATGTCATGCTAATTCCCCAATTATTCCGACCGCTCCATACGCACCGGTAACTATAAAGGTAAGCCGTTATGACGTATTTGCAAACAGCCGACGGCATGCCCTACCGGGCAGCTAGCTGTTCGCTTCACGGGCCGCTCACCGTTCCACATCAATACCGAATTCCGCCACCTTGCGATAAAGGGTAGAGCGGCCGATGCCAAGGCGGCGGGCGACTTCGGTCATTTGCCCGTCATATCTATCGATCGCCAGGCGGATCATGTCCGCCTCCATGGCGTTCAGGCTCCGCACCTCGCCGGCCGCATCCAGGCCCGGCAGATCGCCGGCGCCCCCGTCCCTTGTTGTCGTTGGCGTTTCCATACCCATGCTCATGGCGATTTGCGGGAAGTCCGCCAATTTCAGTTCATCGCCATCGCACAGCACCACGGCCCGAAATATAGCATTTTCCAACTGCCGCACATTGCCCGGCCAATCAAACCCCCTGAGCAGAGCCTGCGCATGCCCGGACAGGCCACGCACCGCCTTGCCCTCCGTGGCCGCCATTTTGGCGATGAAGTGGGCCGCCAGCGGGGCGATGTCTTCCTGGCGTTCACGCAGGGGCGGCACATTGATCGGAAAAACATTCAGACGGTAATACAGATCTTCCCGAAAATTGCCGTCCTCGACCTGTTGTTGCAAATCCCGATTGGAGGCCGAAATCAGGCGGATATCAACTTTCACCGGGGCGCGGGCACCGACCGGGTCAACCTCGCCCTCCTGCAGGGCGCGCAACAGTTTGACCTGCATATCCTGGCGCAGTTCGCCAATTTCGTCCAAAAACAATGTGCCGCCGTCGGCTTCCTGGAATTTGCCGGCGTGGCGTTCGTTGGCGCCGGTGAAGGCGCCTTTTTCATGACCGAAAAGAATGCTTTCAATCAGGTTCTCCGGTATGGCGCCGCAGTTCACCGCCACGAAGGCCTTGCCGGAGCGCTCGCCAGATCCCTGCACGGCGCGGGCGATCATCTCCTTGCCGACGCCGCTCTCTCCTTCAATCAGGACCGGGATGTTCGATGACGCGGCCCGGCGGGCCAGATCCAGGGTCGCGGTCATGGCGGCGCTGCCGCCGACCAGGTCGTCGAATTGCATGCGGCCATCGACCTGCCGGGTCAGGCGCGATACCTGACCGGAAAGCACGATCATCTTCAAGGCATTTTCCATCGAGACCAGCAACCGTTCCGGGCTGGCCGGCTTGGGAATGAAGTCCACCGCGCCGGCTTGCATGACCTTGACGATGACGTCGATGCCGCTTTGCGCCGTCAGCACGATAATCGGCAGATCCGGGTACCGTGGCTTGACCTGCTGCAATACCGCGAAGCCATCCAGATCCGGCATCACCAGATCCAGCAGGATCAGGTCGATGCTATTGCCCGCCTCGGATTTCATGAAAGCCACGGCGTCTTCACCGCCCTTGGCCACGGCCACATTATAGCCGTGCCGGCTGACCACCGCTTCCAACAGCCGCCGCTGGGTGGGATCATCGTCGATGATCAAGACGGTATGTACCATTGCCCTTAATCCAGTCGTTTACTATTTATGGTCCTACCATTGTAGAGCCTGTACCAAATCGGGACAAGCGGTGATTGATTGGAGTGACGGGTAATCATGAATTCGGAAAATTTGCCGCGATGGGATCTGAGCGACCTTTATGCCGGCCCGGCGGCAGCGGAATTAATGGCGGATCTGACCAAAGCCGAAGCGGCCGCGGACCGTTTCGCGGACGACTATGACGGCAAGGTCGGGGCGTTATCAGCGCCCGGCCTGGCCCAGGCCATCGTCCGTTATGAACAGGATGAAGATTTATTGGGGCGGATCAGCAGTTATGCCCAGCTGTACCACGCGGCGGACGTGTCCGACCGGGCGGTTGGCCGCTTCTACCAAACCACCATGGAACGGTTGAGCGAAATCACCTCCAAATTGATCTTTTTCGCCTTGGAGCTGAACAGGATCGAGGATGACGCCCTTGCTGGCCTACTGGCCGCGGATCCCGGTCTGGCCCGATATGCCCCCTGGCTGCGGGACATCCGCGCCAGCCGGCCCCATCAACTGGCCGACGCGCAAGAGCGCCTGTTGCATGAAAAGCAGGTCACGGGGCGGGCTGCATGGACACGTTTGTTCGATGAAACCATGGCGGACATGCGTTTCCCCTTAGATGGCGAGGAACGCTCGTTGGAACAAACCCTGCATTTGCTGCAGGAGACCGACGGGGCCCAGCGCAAGGCCGCGGCCAAGGCCCTGGGCGCGGGCTTCAATGACAAAAAGGGCCTGTTTGCCCTGATCACCAACACCTTGGCCAAGGACAAGGAGATCGAGGATAAATGGCGGCACTTTGCCCGCCCCGACAGTGCGCGGCATCTATCCAATCATGTGGAAGACGCAGTGGTGGATGCCTTGCGCGAGGCGGTGACCGCCGCCTATCCGCGTCTGTCACACCGTTACTATGCCTTGAAAGCGCGTTGGTTTGGGGTCGAGGCCCTGGACTATTGGGACCGCAACGCGCCCCTGCCCGACGAGGACCAACGCAGCTTTACCTTCGCCGAGGCCCGGGACGAGGTACTGGCGGCTTATGGGCGGTTTTCACCAACCCTGGCCCAGGTCGGCCAACGCTTTTTCGACAGCGCCTGGATCGATGCGCCGGCCAGCCCCGGCAAATCGTCCGGCGCTTTTGCCCATCCCACCGTGCCCTCGGCACATCCCTATTTGCTGTTGAACTATCAGGGCCGGGTCCGCGATGTCATGACCCTGGCCCACGAACTGGGCCACGGCGTACATCAGGTCCTGGCCGCCGAACAGGGCGCTTTGATGGCGGATACGCCGCTGACCCTGGCGGAAACCGCCTCGGTGTTCGGCGAGCAATTAACCTTTCGCGCCCTGCTGGAGGCGGAAACATCAGGCCCCCGGCGCCGGGCCATGCTGGCCGGCAAGACCGAAGATATGTTGAATACGGTGGTGCGCCAGATCGCCTTTTACGATTTCGAAAGGCGCCTGCATGACGAGCGGCGCCAGGGCGAGATTTCGGTGGAACGGATTGGCGAGATCTGGATGGCGGTGCAGGGGGAAAGCCTGGGTCCGGCAATCCGCCTGCACGACGAATATGCCAATTTCTGGTGCTATATTCCCCACTTCGTGCATTCACCGTTTTATGTGTATGCCTATGCTTTTGGCGATTGCCTGGTGAATTCCCTCTACGCGGTTTATCAAAAGGAGAGCGTCGGGCAAAAGGATGGCGCCGGGTTTGCCGATAAGTATCTTGATATGTTGCGCGCCGGGGGTACCCTGCGCCATCGTGAATTGCTGGCGCCATTTGGCCTGGACGCGACCGATCCCGGTTTCTGGCAACAGGGGTTGGGCGTGATCGAGCGCTTTATCGATGAATTGGAAGAATTGTCCTGATGGTGGATAGATGAGCCGGGATAAAGACCTGGACCGCGAGGGCGACAGCCTGGGCGGCCGGGTGCGCCGCTATGCCAAGGTCGGCACCGCGGTGGGCGGTCTGGCGGCGCGTCTGGCGGGCGACCGTATGTTCGGCATATCCCTTGATCGCCCCGGTCATGCCAAGGATTTAAAGAACGCCCTGGGTGGCCTGAAGGGGCCATTAATGAAGGTCGCGCAAATTCTGGCCACCATACCCGAGGCCCTGCCCCAGGAATATGTCGATGAGCTGATCCAATTACAGGCCAACGCCCCGGCTATGGGCTGGCTGTTCGTGAAGCGCCGCATGGCAGCGGAACTGGGGCCCGATTGGCAGAATTGCTTTGACAACTTTGAACACGAGGCCGCCGCCGCCGCTTCCTTGGGCCAGGTGCACCGCGCCAGCCTGGATGGCCAGCCGCTGGCCTGCAAACTGCAATATCCCGATATGAATTCGGCGGTGGAAGCGGATCTGGCGCAGTTGAAGCTGATCTTTTCGATCTATGGCCGCTATGACCGCACCATCGACACCACCCACGTCCATGCCGAGATTAGCGAGCGCCTGCGCGAAGAACTGGATTATCACCGCGAGGGCCGGCACATGGCCCTGTTTGCCGAGATTCTGAAGGACCAGCGCCATATCCACGTCCCCACCATTCTGCCGGAACTGTCAACCGGCCGCCTGCTGACCATGAACTGGCTGCAGGGGCAACCTCTATTGGCGTTCCGCGAGGCCGACCTGGAAACCCGCAACACCGTCGCCCTGAATATGTTCCGGGCCTGGTACGTGCCATTTTATAGCAGCGGCGTGATCCATGGCGATCCGCATCTGGGAAATTACTCCGTGCGCGAAAATATGGACATCAACCTGCTGGATTTCGGTTGCATTCGGGTATTCGACGGAAAATTCGTCCAGGGCGTAATCGATCTGTACCGGGCCATCCGCGATGGCGATCAGGCACTGGCCGTGCATGCCTATGAAACCTGGGGCTTCACCGGACTAAGCCACGAGGTCATCGAGACCCTGAACCTGTGGGCCAACTTCGTCTACGGCCCGTTGCTGGAAGACCGCAGCCGGCGCATACGCGAGGACGCCGCCACCGGTGTTTACGGCCGCGACGTGGCGGAAAAGGTCCACCGCAGCCTGCGCGAACTGGGCGGGGTGCAGCCGCCACGGGAATTCGTCTTTATGGACCGCGCCGCCATTGGTCTGGGCGGGGTCTTCATGCATTTGAACGCGGAGGTGAACTGGTACCGCGAATTTCACCAACTGATCGACGACTTCGACCTCGCCAAAATGCGCCGCAAGCAAAGCCGCCTGCTGAAGAAATTCGACCTGCCCCTGCCCTAATATCGGCAAAAATGACTTCGCGCGGGCTAATTGGCCAAAAAAGGGTGAAATCCCTGTAAAAATATGCTGTTAGGTTGAAACGATACATTGATTGCCGCGCCCGCTTTGCTATAGTCCGCGCGTTCCGATGGACGCCTTGGCCAAAGGGCTTTGGCGTTCGGTATCGGGAACAAACGGGGCGCGCCAACAGACACATCTTACGGTTATCAGGCCGTAACATATGGCATGCTTGATTTGCCTAACCGCCGCCGACCTGGCGGCGCGGTCTGACCAGTTGGGAAGTGCGAATGAAGATTGCCGTATTAAAGGAACGCCGCGCCGACGAACGGCGGGTAGCGGCAACGCCGGAAACCGTCAAAAAATTTACCGCCCTTGGCGCCGAGGTCGTGATCGAGGCTGGAGCCGGTGCCGCGGTCCATATCCAGGACAATGATTTTCAGGCTGCCGGCGCGGCCATCGCGGCCAACGCCGCCGACGCCCTCGCGGGCGCGGATGTCCTCTTGAAAGTGCGCCGGCCCATTATGCCCGGCGAGGAAGGCCCGGATGAACTGGGGCTCATGCACGCCGGCCAAGTCCTGATTGCCATGCTTAATCCTTTGATCCGGCGGGCCGATTGCGACGCCTACGCGGCCGCCGGGATCGACGCCTATGCCATGGAATTGATGCCTCGGATCAGCCGGGCGCAAAGCATGGACGTGATGTCGAGCCAAG
This sequence comes from Alphaproteobacteria bacterium, assembly GCA_016776605.1. Classification (GTDB taxonomy): domain Bacteria; phylum Pseudomonadota; class Alphaproteobacteria. The sequence continues at coordinate 12,449 of JADHTB010000017.1, forward strand.
CCAATCTGGCGGGCTACAAATCGGTGCTGGACGCGACGGAGGAATATGGCCGCGCTTTGCCCATGATGATGACGGCGGCAGGTACTATTGCGCCGGCCAAGGTGTTCGTCATGGGGGCCGGCGTGGCCGGGTTGCAGGCCATTGCCACGGCCCGGCGCCTGGGCGCCGTGGTCTCGGCCACCGACGTGCGTCCGGTTGCCAAGGAACAGGTACAAAGCCTGGGCGCCAAATTTGTCATGGTGGAGGATGAAGAATCCGCCCAGGCCGAGACAGAGGCCGGCTATGCCAAGGAAATGAGCGAGGCGTACAAGAAAAAGCAGGCCGACCTGATTGCCGAAACCATCGCCAAGCAGGATATCGTTATCTGTACCGCCCTGATCCCAGGCCGGGCGGCGCCCGTGCTGGTGGACGCGGCCATGGTCGCCTCCATGAAGCCTGGTTCGGTGATCGTTGATCTGGCGGTAGAAAACGGCGGCAATTGCGCTCTGTCGGAAATGGGCCAGGTGATCGATGTGAATGGCGTCAAGATCATCGGCCACGCCAATTTTCCGGCCCGCCTGGCGGTCGATGCCTCCAACCTGTACGCCCGGAACCTGTTCAATTTTCTGTCACCTCACATCGATGGGGAAACGGGCGCCTTGTCCTTTGATTTCGAGGACGAGACGGTATCCGGTGTCTGCCTGACCCGGGATGGCGCCGTTATCCATCCGATGTTGAGCGCGAAGGAGTGATAAATTATGGATGTGGCGAGTAGCATCGATCCCTTCATCTATCGCCTGGCAATTTTCGTGCTGGCGATTTTTGTTGGCTACTATGTGGTCTGGTCGGTCACGGCCGCGTTGCACACGCCCTTGATGAGCGTGACCAATGCGATCTCTTCGGTCATTATCGTTGGCGCCTTGATTGCCGCCGGGCCGGTGGAGATGTCCTTTTCGAAGATTTTGGGCATCGTTGCGATTGGTTTGGCCGCGGTGAATATATTCGGCGGTTTCCTCGTCACCCAGCGCATGCTGGCCATGTACAAGAAAAAGCAATAGGGGCCCGGGATAATGTCGGCAAACCTGACGGCCCTGGCCTATCTGATCGCCTCGGTCCTGTTCATCATGGCCCTGCGCGGGCTGTCATCACCGGAATCGTCCCGCAGCGGCAATGTCTATGCCATGATCGGCATGGCCATCGCCGTCATCACCACGGTGATCAACCCCGAAGTGGTCTCTTATGGCTGGATCCTGACCGCCCTGGTGGTTGGCGGCGCCATTGGCGCCTTTATCGCCCGGCGCATCGCCATGACCGATATGCCGCAACTGGTGGCCGCCTTTCACAGTCTGGTGGGTCTCGCGGCGGTGCTGGTTGCCGCCGGCGCTTTTTATAATCCCGGCGCCTATGGCATCGCGGACGCTGACGGCGCCCTGAAACTGGCCAGCCGGATCGAAATGAGCATCGGCGTGGTAATCGGCGCCATTACGTTTTCCGGCTCCATCATCGCCTTTGGCAAATTGCAGGGTATCGTGACCGGCAACCCGATTACCTTTGCCGGCCAGCACGCTCTGAACGCCTTGTTCGGCGCCGCGATTGTCGTGCTTGTCGTGCTGTTTGCCATTGGCCCCGACCCGCAGTGGTTTTGGGCCATGACCGTGCTGGCCTTCGTCCTGGGCTTTTTGCTGATCATTCCCATCGGCGGCGCCGATATGCCGGTCATCGTCTCCATGCTGAACAGCTATTCCGGCTGGGCTGCCGCCGGTATCGGCTTCACCTTGGAGAATACCGCCCTGATCATAACCGGCGCCCTGGTCGGCTCATCCGGCGCCATTCTGTCCTACATCATGTGCAAGGCCATGAACCGCTCGTTCATCTCGGTACTATTGGGTGGTTTTGGCGGCGATGCGGCCGCCTCCGGCGCGCGCAGCGACAAGCCCGTAAAGGCCGGCAGCGCGGAAGACGCCGCCTTTATCATGAAGAACGCTTCGTCCGTCATCATCGTGCCCGGCTATGGCATGGCCGTGGCCCAGGCCCAGCACGCGGTGCGGGAAATGGGCGATATGTTGAAACAACACGGGGTTAAGGTCACTTACGCCATTCACCCCGTGGCCGGCCGCATGCCCGGCCATATGAACGTGCTGTTGGCCGAGGCCAATGTCTCCTACGACGAAGTGTTCGAGCTGGAGGAGATCAATTCGAGTTTCGCCAACACCGACGTGGCCTTCGTCATCGGCGCCAACGACGTGACCAACCCCGCTGCCCACGAACCCGGCAGCCCGATCGCCGGCATGCCCATCCTGGACGTGGACCGGGCGCGCACCTGTCTGTTCGTCAAACGCAGCCTGTCGCCCGGCTATGCCGGCATCGACAACGAGCTGTTCTACGCCGACAACACCATGATGCTGTTCGCCGACGCCAAAAAGATGGTCGAGGATATCGTCAAGGCGCTGTAGTGGCTGCCTTGGACAAAAGTGATTGCTTCAATTGCTCTATTCTTAAGCGTCCAGGCGCATTTTCTTCGAATGCAGTCTAGGCGGTAGCGGCGGAATTATCCGTATCAGTGCCGACCCGGTTCGCGGGGAACCGCACGGTCACTGTCGTGCCCACATTTTCCTTGCTTTGCAGGTCGAGATAACCGCCGTGGATCTCAACCAAGGCCTTGGTCAACGGCAGGCCCAGGCCGGTGCCTTCATATTTTTTGCTTAATGCACTATCAATCTGCGCGAACGACGCGAGGGCTTTGGGAATATCCCGGTGGGCAATTCCGATCCCGGTATCCGCGACCTGGATGACGTAACCGGAATTGGGGTCGCTCCAGGCGCGGATCGTCACCTTGCCACCTGGTTCCGTGAACTTCACGGCGTTACTCAGCAAATTAGCCATGATCTGTTTGACCTTTCGACTATCCGCCCACAATGCATCGCTATAGCGCTCCGGCTCATAGTCCAGTTCAATATTCTTTTGGTCGGCACGTTCCTGCACGAGGGTGAGCATGGCACGGATCACATCGGGAACATTAACATCTTCCTCTAACAGTTCCTCCTTGCCACTTTCAATTTTCGAGAGGTCGAGAATATCGTTGATCAAGGAAAGCAAAAGACGTGCCGCCGATGTAATGTCCTTGGCATATTCCCGATATTTTAGATTATCGGCGGGGTCCAAAACATCCGAACTGATGATCTCGGAGAACCCGATGACCGCGTTGAGCGGGGTGCGAAGCTCGTGGCTGACATTGGCCAGAAAATCAGATTTGGATCTACTGGCGGTCTCGGCGACGGTCAGCGCTTGCTGGAGGTCGGTTGTCCTCTCCAAAATCTGCTCTTCCAACCGCTCATAAGCCTGCCGCAATTCATCCGCTTCCTGCTGACGCCGGTCGATATCGGCAATAAGCATCGCTTGCTTAAAATCGAGAATGTCCCGGACGCTGACGAGGCCCAGCACCTCACCATCGTCGACTACGGGAAGATGGCGGATTTGATGGGCGCTCATGAGACCGAGTGCGATCTCAATACCGTCCTCGGGACGACACGCGATCACGTTTGTCATCAGCTCTTGCACAGTATTATCCAGCATTATGGCGCCGGTTCGCGCCAAGGATTGGACCAAATCACGTTCAGAAATTATACCAGCCAACCGCCCGGCCTGATCGGTCAGCATTATGGCGCCAATGCCCTCGGCAGCCATCGTGGCGATAAGCTCGGGCATGCCTGTATCGCTGGAAAGGGCGACAATTCTGCCGCGATTGCGATCAAGAATTTCCTGAACGATCATTCTTTGAACCTTCGTTCCCTGTTATTCGTTCTGGACAAACATATGCCGTAAATCCACTAAGTAATAATGGCGTTTGTAGTATTATAGGCATGAAAAAATACCTCGAATTCGTGCAATTAGTGTTAACAATACGCGACAGATGCTTCGGGCATCGGCGGAACTAGGCTGGCGGGATGGCTCAACCCAAGCGCAATTTTTCTTCCATCTGTCGTCGCAGCGCCATTGTTGCGACGATTGAAGCCGGCATTTGGGAAGCTTTGGAAATTTCGTACAAATGACTGAGACGACAGAAGACCGAGATCAAAAATTCATGCGCCTGGCCTTAGAACAGGCGCGGAAGAGTTACGATGCAAGTGGGATACCCGTCGGCGCGGTTCTGGTTAAGGACGGTGAAGACGCCCCGATGGCATCGGGATACAATCAGCGGGTTCAACAGAAAAATCCAATCCTGCATAGCGAGATGGACTGCCTGCAAAACAACGGCAGGCAAAAAAGCTATCGCGGGACCACGATCTACACCACGCTTAGCCCTTGCATGATGTGTGCGGGAACCATTGTTCAGTTCAAAATCCCCAGTGTCGTCATTGGCCAAAAAGAAGTGCCCCTGCCCGCCGACAAACCATTTAGGGGAAATATAGATTTCCTGAAGTCCCACGGGGTTGAAGTGCGGCTATTGAATGACCCCGGGTGCGAGGCGTTGTTTGCGGAATTCCTCGAAAACAACATGGATCTGTGGCTTGAGGATATTGGTGAAGATTAAAATTGGGAAGACACATGGCAAGGATCAAATCGTGCCCTCGCTATGCTGCGGCTCAGGCCGGATTTTCCGCCATTGAGGCTTCCATGTGCTGGCGCATTTTGTCCTGGATCATGCGCTCGACCTTTGTTCTCTCTTCAGGTGGCAGCTGGGCCAGCCCTTCCCTGGTCAAACCCATCGATTGCAGCAAAGCATCGTAATATCTTTCGGCGGGGGTTTTCGCGGCATATTCAAGAAATTCCTCCGCCGCGTCGGACGAAGTAGCCTGCACGTCCTGTTCCGCCGCACTGCTGGCCTGGAATTCCTGAAGGGCCAAAAGGGCGAACCGATTATCAGTCGACATGGCCGTAACGGAGGTCAATTGGGACGATGTATTTTTGGCCACCCCTTGATCAGGGCGTACGTCCAGCGTCCCTTGAGTATTCGCTCTCTTGCCATCTTTAGCGACGGCATCAGCTTCACCCTCCACCGTTGAAGAGGCAGATATTGCCGCCCTAACGTCCGAATAGGCGGCAAATTTTTCCACCATTGTCTGCGCTTGACCTTGTCCGGCATGTGCCGATCGCGGGCCAAACTGCCCGAACAAGAGCGCATTCATGGGGATTGCAGAGCCTATTGCCGTCATAGCTAACCTCGGGCCATCAAATCAGAAACATTCGTCCTCCCCTGCTTACGTGCAACAAACATGCCAATGGCACCGGTTGCGTCACCGGCCATCTCAACATATCGTCTCTGCCGGAGCCACGCGGCCAACCTTTAGGAAATGGAGCAGTAAGTGACTAAGAAGAACTATCGGATAGCCTTGATCCCGGGCGATGGCATTGGCCATGAAGTGGTGCCGGCGGCGGCGGCGGTATTGGAAAAGGTTGGCAGCCGGTTTGGTTTCAGCTTTGAATGGGCCGAGTTCGATTGGAGCTGCGAGCGCTATACCAAGACCGGGTTGATGATGCCGGACGACGGTGTCGATCAATTACGCGCCTTTGATGGCATCTTTCTAGGCGCGGTCGGTTACCCCGGCGTGGAGGATCACATTTCCCTGTGGGGCCTGTTGATCCCGATCCGCCGGGCCTTCGACCAATACGCCAACGTTCGGCCGCTGAAGCTGTTCGAAGGGGTCAAAAGCCCGCTGGCTGGGCGCGGCGCCGGTGACATCGACATGGTCATCGTGCGCGAGAACGCCGAGGGCGAATATTCTGAAATGGGCGGGCGCATCTATGCCGGCACGGAGCGGGAAGTGGTGATCCAGGAAAGCGTCTTTAGCCGCTTTGGCGTCGATCGCATCATTCGCCACGCCTTTGAACTGGCCACCAGGCGCGCGGCAGAGCGCGGGAAAACCGGCCATGTCACCTCGGCCACCAAATCCAACGGCATCATCCATACCATGCCCTTTTGGGACGAGCGTTTCGAGGTGATCGCCGCCGAATACCCCAATATTGAAACCGACAAGTTCCATATCGATATTCTGACCGCCCATTTCGTCCAGCATCCCGACTGGTTCGATGTGGTCGTCGGCTCCAACCTGTTCGGCGATATTCTGTCCGACCTGGGCGCCGCCGTGGTCGGCGGCATGGGCCTGGCCCCGGCAGCCAATTTAAACCCCGAGAGCGCGCACCCCTCGATGTTCGAGCCGGTGCATGGCTCCGCCCCCGATATCGCGGGCAAGGGCATCGCCAATCCGGTGGCGCAGATCTGGACCGGCGCCATGATGCTGGACCATCTGGGCGAAGGCAAGGCCGCCAGAGCCATCGAGGCGGCCATCGCCACGGTGCTGGCCGACGGTTCCGTGCGCACGCCCGACCTGGGCGGCCAGGCCAACACCGCCACTTTGGCCCAGACTATCGCCGACGTGCTGTAATTCGTCACATGGCGAAGCGCGACATGCCGCCGTCAACGGGGATGACGGTGCCGGTGATATAGCCGGCGCGCGGTGAGGCCAGAAAGGCAACCAGGTCGGCCAGTTCCTCCGGCTCGCCAAAGCGCCGCAGCGGGACGAACTGTTCGATATAGCGTTGTTTGGCGACCGGGTCCGGGTGCAGGCGTTCACGGATCTGTTCGCTATCGATGCGGCCAGGGGGTACGCAGTTAACCGTAATGCCGCTTTCCGCCATGTCCCGCGACAGCCCCTTTGCCCAGGCATGCACCGCGGCGCAGGCCACCAGCGCGGCGGAAGTGGCCATTGGCTCGACAATGCCGGTAATGTTGATAATGCGCCCCCATTTCGCCACCCGCATGCCCGGCAGCAGGGCATTGGTCAAGCGGCGCAGGGTGGTGAATTTAAGGTCAAAGCCGGCGTTCCATACCTCGTCCGAGGCCATCGGATCGGGCGGGCTGGACAGGCCGGCATTGTTGACCAGGATGTCGAGACCGCCAAAGGCGTCATGCACGGCGGCCCGCACGGTTTCCGGCGCGTCGTGGTGCATCAGATCGGCGGCAACGACCAGGGGCCGGGCGCCTGTTTCCCCGCCGATCTGGTCGGCCAGCGCTTCCAGACGGTCCTGCCGCCGCGCCGTAATGGCGAGCCGAACCCCCTCGCGCGCCATGACACGGGCGATGGCGGTGCCAATGCCGGCGGAAGCGCCGGTTACCAAACAGGTCTTGCCGTTAAGGCGCAGGTCCATGATCTATCTCTCCACCGCGTGTAATAAGTCCTCTTGAGCATTTTCATTCTGAAAATGCTCAGATCTTTAGAATTAGAGCAATTTTTCCAATCACTTAGAATCGCTTTGCGATTCTCATTAATTCGGAATTGCTCTATCGCGCGGCGCGGATCATGTCCGCCGCCTTTTCCGCGATCATAATCGTCGGTGCATTGGTGTTGCCGCCGGGAATGGTCGGCATGATCGAGGCATCGACCACCCGCAGGCCCGTCATGCCATGCACCCGTAGCTGACTATCGACCACGGCCATGGCGTCCTGGCCCATCTTCGCCGTACCCACGGGATGATAGATGGTGTCGGCGCGGTTGCGGATATCCGCCGCGATCTGTGCATCGGTCTGGACATCGGCCGTCATCAATTCCCGGCCCCGGAATGGCGCCAGTGCGGGGGCCTGCAAGATGCGCCGGGTCAGCTTAAAGCCCGCCACCAGGCTGTCCAGATCCTCCCGCTCGGCCAGAAAATTCGGGTCGATCCGGGGTGGGGCCTTGGGGTCGGCGCTGTTCAGACCAACGCTGCCATGGCTTTTGGGTCGCAACAGACAGACATGACAGCAATAGCCGCGATGGTAATGCCGCTTGCGGGTGTGATCATCGACGATGGCGAGAGAGAAATGCAATTGCAGGTCGGGAATGGCCTGATCGGCGCTGCTTTTCACGAAGCCGCCGCTTTCCGTGGAGTTGGAGGCGATGATCCCGGTGCGCTGACGGCGCCATTCAAAGATACCCTTGATGACCTTTGCCACCACGCCAAAGGTCAGGCCCAGGGCATGGGACGAGGGCGACAGGTAGGGGATCGTGATATCGATGTGATCTTGCAGGTTCTGCCCAACGCCGGGCAATTCATGGGCCATGGCAATGCCGTGGCCACGCAATTCCGCAGCCGGGCCGATACCCGACAACAGCAATAGTTGCGGCGTCTGCAAGGCGCCGGCCGACAGGATGACCTCGCGCTCCGCCCGCACTTCGCGGTCTTCCTTGCCCTGGCGATAGGCCACGCCCACGGCTTGTTTACCCTCCAGAATGACCTTGGTTGCCTGGACATTGGTCAGCACCGTCAGATTATCCCGCCTCAGCGCCGGAGTCAGAAAGGCCCTGGCGGCGGAACAACGTTCACCGTTGATCTGGGTCACCTGATAGATGCCCACGCCATCCTGTTCGGCGCCGTTGAAATCGTCGTTGCGGGGCAGCTGCATTTCCGCCCCCGCATCGACAAAGGCCTGGGTCAACGGGTTGGGCGTGCGCATATCCGCCACGTTTAAGGGGCCGCCCGCGCCATGGTAGTCGTCCGCGCCCCTTTCCTGGTTCTGGGATTTCTTGAAATAGGGCAGGACCTCGGCATAGGACCAGCCGGGATTGCCCAGTTCGGCCCAGCGGTCATAGTCGGCGGCATGGCCACGGCTATAGATCATGGCGTTGATGGAGGACGAGCCGCCCAACACCTTGCCCCGTGGTTGATAGCCGCGCCGATCGTTTAGAGCGGCCTGGGGCACGGTATCAAAGGCCCAATTAAGGTATTTTCCCGGCAGGATCGCCCCGATGCCAATGGGCGCGCGGACCAGAATACTGCTATCAGGCGGCCCGGCTTCCAACAGGCAGACACAGATGGCCGGATCCTCGGACAGGCGCCCCGCCAGCACGCAGCCGGCCGAACCACCGCCGACGATAACGTAATCATAGCTGGTCATGGCATGTCCTCAATCGCCGTACAGCCTATTCAATAGTCTCATCAAAAATCCGGCAACTGCTCTAGTCCGCGATCACCTCGGTCACGGCGCGGGTGTTGCCGAACGAGGGGATGATGCAGGAATGCCGCCCGGCGCCGCCCGCGACCACCACCTGGAAATTGTCATGGCTGGTGGCGATATGGGCACCGCCGTCGCCGTCCGCCAACAGCCGGTCGGGCACATAGCGGCGCATGATGACACGCTGGGGCTGGGACAGATCATGGCCGGGGATGATTGCCTGTTCAATCAGGAAGTCCTTGATATCGGCCTTGGAAAAGCCGCCGCCGGCGATGATTTCGGCGTGTTCCGGCCCCAGAACCAGCATCATTTCCCCGCCCAGGTAACTGTTGTTGTGGCCCGGACTGGACATGGCGCCGCCGATGGTCAACAGCACCTCCTCGGCCGTCTTGCCGTAATGATCGTTGACGTTATGGGGTCCTTCAACGCCGCACAGGGTAATGGTGCTTTGCCCCGCAGCAAAACCCCGTTCCATCGAAAGGGTCTCGCCCCAGGGGTTCTCCGCCACGCTTTCCGCGAAGCAGAAGCTGAACTTGGCCGGCGTGCCCATGGTAGCCCGGTCCAGGATGCCCGGCGTGCCGCCGCCCACGTTCAGCAGAATGGAACGGATGGCCCGGCCGATGGCGGCGTTGGCCAGGGTTCCCTGGCCCATGGCGTTATAGCTGCTGTTGACATCAATGGCCTCGACGATCGGGCCCGAGATCAAGGCCATCACGGTGCAGGGATGGGTCGTGGTGTTCAGGGCCTTCAGGTTCAAGGCGGATTGGCCCAGGGCCTTGGCCGCGGCGACCAGTACCGGCAGATGGCTGGGCAGACAGCCCGCCATGACCGCATTGATCGCCACCTTGGCCAGCGTGGCCTGGCCCTGGCGCGGCTCTATCCGGGCCAGCAATTCAGCGGGATCGAGGCCACTGTCGCCCAGCATTTTCTCGTAGCGTTCGGGCGTCGGCGGAATGATCGGCAGGCCATCGGTCCAGCCCCGGCTGTAGAACAGGCGGTTGACCCCTTCCAGATCGTCCGGGCCGTTCAGACGTTCGGGCGCATCGGGAGCCGAGAAATTACCCTCGAACATGGACCGATAGCGCAGGCGCTTCTTTACGGGCGGTTCTTTCTCTCTAAATTCCGCCCGCAGCTCTTCGGCATCCGTCTGCCAAATGCGGATGATTTCATCGATGACGTTGCGCGCCATGGCGGCCACTTCATCAGGCAGCAGTTTAGCCACCGGATGGGGCACGACGGCGATGGGTAGGCCCGGCATGCCGAGGCATTGCGTCTCCGCCTTGCCCAACGAGTAGAATTCATCGCTGCATACGGTGGCGACGGGAATTCCGCGTTTCTCTAATACGATGCCGTCATGGATACACCACGACGTGCACGAGCCTCAATCCCCGAAGGCGGCGGCAACCACATGACAGCGGTCGAGAAATTCATCGCTGAAAACGGCCGGAACCGATGCTGCCTTTTGGCCGCGCAAAAATTCCACGTTGTCGAACCGTTCCGACAGCAGTTCCTGAATGTTGTCCAAGAACAGGTCCGCGTTGGCCTTTTGATTGGAATGCAAGCCGATCACGATTGTCTCGTCACCGCTGCCCAAAATGCGCCGGCGCGGCGCCAGGGGCAGGTCTTCATTGGCAAAAATGCCGCAGGGATTCATCAACTCACGGGCCATCTTTATATCCTTCCGATTCAATTGTGCCGATTACATCAGGCCGCGCGCGATGGCACAAGAGTGGAGGTGAGAGGGCAAGACGTGCCATGATGCGCCCTGGCAAGTTAGGAGGACGGAGCATGAAGTTTGGCATTCACATTCCCCAGATTGGACGCAAGGCGGGGCCGGAGGCGGTGCGCCGTGGCGCGCGCCAGGCCGAGGACCTGGGTTTCGACAGCATCTGGGTCAACGATCATCTGGCGATCCCCCACGATGCGCCCTATCCACCCTCGGCCAGTTTTTACGAACCCCTGATCACCCTGACCTGGGCGGCGGCGGCCACCAGCCGGGTACAATTGGGAACCTCGGTTCTGGTTTTGCCCCTGCGCACACCGGTGCATCTGGCCAAGGAATTAGCCACCCTGGATCTGTTGAGCGAGGGGCGATTGATCCTGGGCACCGGCGTCGGCTGGATGGAAGGCGAGTTTGACGCCATGGGCGTACCTTTTGCCGACCGGGGCGCTCGGACCGACGATATCATCAACATTCTGCGGGCCTGTTGGGAAGAAGACCCCATTTCCTACGAGCCAACGGTGGTCAAGGCAAGCTTGCAAGGCATCCGAACCCAGCCGCAACCGGGCCGGCATATACCGATCTGGGTTGGCGGCAATTCCGCCCCTGCCCTGCGCCGGGCCAAGGGCCTGGGCGATGGCTGGCACGGGACCCGCGTGCCACCGGAGGAAGCCAAGGCGATCGTCGCGGACATGCGCGCCGCGCGGGGCCGGGAATTCGTCATTTCAATGCGCCTGTTCTGGGATCCGTTGGAAGATGATCACGACGAGCTGAAGTCCCTGACAGATGCCTATGCCAAGGCCGGCGTCGACGCCCTGGTGCTGGAGCCGCGGCAACGCGGCCTGGAAGACTGGTTGCGGGCGGTGGAGGGCCTGTGGACCCTGGTACAACCCTGGCATGGGTAAAGCCGCAGTAAGTTTACGCGCCGCGTCATGGCCATCCCCCTAACGGTCATTGGTGGTTTCCTGGGCGCCGGCAAGACGACCCTGTTGAACAATCTGCTGGCCCAGGATACCGGCCTGCGCTTTGCCGTGGTGGTCAACGATTTCGGTGAACTGGCGGTGGATGGCGATCTGCTGGCGGCCCATGGCGGCGATACGGTGACCCTGGCCAACGGCTGTATCTGTTGCACCATGGGGGATGATTTGCTGCTGACGCTGATGCAGCTGATACGCCGGCCCGATCCCCCCGAACATATTCTGGTGGAGGCCAGCGGCATCGCCGATCCCCGGCCCATCGCCGATATTGCCGTGCGGCACGCTGGTTTGAGCCGGGATGCGGTGGTGGTCCTGGCGGATGCGGCATTGGTGGAGGAGACGGCGGCGGATCAATATGCCGGCGATACCATCCGCCGCCAATTGGCCGCCGCCGATCTGATAATCCTGAACAAATGCGACCTGCTGGACGACTATGACCAGAACGAGGTGCGGCAATGGCTGGCCGCCCAGGCCCCCAACGCCGCCATCGTCAAGGCCCGCCAGGCCCAGGTGCCGGCGGATTTGCTGTTGGGCGTGGGGCTGGGGGACAAGGCCGCCGACGAGAGAGGCCATGCGCACCACAATCACGACTACGGCCACGGGGATGCCTTCCGCGCCGTTTCCTTCAAATTGACCCAAGCCCTGGACAAGGCCGCGTTCGAGGCCTTCGTGGCGGGCTTGCCCAAATCAATCCTGCGGGCCAAGGGAATTATCCGATTGCGAGATCGGCCGGGACATTGGGTGTTTCAACTGGTAGGCCGGCGCCACGAACTGTATCCGGCGGAGACTCCATCGCCCGAAAATAACCTGGTGTTCCTGGGCACCCCTGAAATGCCCGACGAGGCCGCTTTACGCGCCCTGCTCGGCCAAGTTTAATACGGGGACACAATACTTATATCAACGGATATAAGTATTGTGTCCCCGTATTAAATTACCAGGGTGCGGTGGTGCCGAAAAGTGCGTTGCACTTATAACTTCCGGCTTTCCGCCATCAGGTTGCCGTAATTGGCCAGCAGTATCAGGGCGGCGCCGACAAAGACCCATAATTCCAGCGGTTCGCCATACATCATCACCCCAACCACGGCAATCAAAGGCAGGCGCAGGAAGTCCATGGGGGCCACGACGATGGCATCAGCCAGGCTGACGGCGCGGACGATGCAGAAATGCGCTGTAAAGCCCAGGATGGCTATTAAAATCAGCCACAGACCGGTCACCAGGGATGGCCAATTCAGGTCGTGGAAGGCCAACATCAGGCCCACTGGGGTCTGCACCAGAGCCATAAAAAATAGAATGGTCACGGGCCGTTCGGTCCGCGCCAGACGTTTGGTTCCCATCATGGAGCCGGCAAAACCCACGGCCCCGATCAACATGACGATAGCGCCCAGGCTAACCGCCTCCAGCCCAGGCCGCAGGACGACCACGACGCCGATAAAACCCAGTAACACCGCGGCCATGCGGGTTTTTGTCAGGCGTTCGCCCAACAGCAACGGCGCCAGCGCCGCGACCCAAAGGGGCGTGGTGAATTCCAGGGCGAACAACTGCGCCAGGGGAATGAGGCCCAGGGCAAAAAACCAGCCGAACTGACCCACCAGATGCGAGAAATTGCGGACAATGTGCAGGCCAACGCGCCCGGTGCGGAATTGCCCAAAGCCGCCCTTGCTACAGGCCCCATAGAGCACCACCAGGCTCAAACCGATGGCGCTGCGGTAGAACATCAATTGATAGACGTCGAGTTCCTCGAACACCGCGCGGCCCGCCACCGCCATGGTGGAGAATGAAACCACGGCGCCGAGCATCCACAGCGCCGCCCCCATCGTGTTGGGTGTTGGCGCCGTGATGGGTTCCTGGCTCACGACAGAAGGATCAACGGGGCAGGATTGTACTGCCCATCAAGGCCTGATCAACGGCACGGGCGCATTGCCGGCCTTCACGGATCGCCCAGACCACCAAGGATTGTCCCCGGCGCATATCGCCAGCGGCAAAAACACCCTCCACGGAGGTTTGGTAGTCCAGCGTATCCGCCCTGACATTGCCCCTGTCATCCAAGGCAACGCCCAGATCTTCCAGCATCCCGGCCTTGGTCGGATGCACGAAGCCCATGGCGAGCAGCACCAGATCGGCTTTTAACTCGAAGGCGCTATCCGGGACCTCGTTCATGGTCATGGCCCCCGCGGCGCCCTTGTCCCAACTAACGCGCACCAGTTCCAGCGCTTCGACCTTGCCATTGGCGGCGCGGATATTTTTTGTCAGCACGGACCAATCCCGTGTACAGCCCTCGTCATGGGAGCTGGACGTACGCAGCTTGGTGGGCCAATTTGGCCAGGTCAGCGCCTTGTCTTCGTGTTCGGGCGGCTTCGGCATGATCTCCAACTGTGTGACAGACGCCGCGCCCTGGCGGTTGGAGGTGCCGACACAATCCGAGCCGGTATCGCCGCCACCAATGACCACGACATGTTTGCCCGTGGCCAGAATTTCAGGGCGGCCCCCGCCATCCAGATCCAGCGATTCCCCGGCCAGGCGCCGGTTCTGCTGGCCCAGGAATTCCATCGCGAAATGCACGCCGTCCAACTCCCGCCCCGGCACCGGCATATCGCGGGGATGTTCCGCCCCCCCGGTCAGCACCACCGCGTCGAATTTTTCCCTGACTTCCTCAATTGGGATGGCGCCGCCGATGTGACTGTTGGCGCGAAACTCCACCCCCTCGGCCCGCATCTGCGCCATGCGCCGGTCGATGAATTTCTTTTCCAGCTTGAAATCGGGAATGCCATAGCGCATCAGGCCGCCGATCCGGGCATTCTTTTCGAACAAAACCACATTATGGCCGGCCCGCGCCAGTTGCTGCGAACAGGCCATGCCGGCCGGGCCGGAGCCAACCACGGCCACGGTTTTGCCGGTCCGGTGCTTGGCGATGCGGGGCACGATCCAGCCCTCCGCCCAGCCTTTTTCGACAATCGACACCTCGATCGTCTTGATGGTCACCGGTTGATCCGTGATGTTCAGGGTGCAGGAAGCCTCGCACGGGGCGGGACAGATGCGGCCGGTGAATTCGGGAAAGTTATTGGTCGAATGCAGGACCCGCAGCGCCTCGTGCCATTCACCCTGATAGACCAGATCGTTCCATTCCGGAATGATGTTATTGACCGGACAGCCATTGTGGCAAAAGGGGATGCCGCAATCCATGCAGCGCGCACCCTGTTGCCTTGCCTCCGGCTCCGACATGGGGATAGTGAATTCGTTATAATTGCGAAGCCGCTCCGCCGTGGGCTCATACGAAAGGTCCCGACGGGCGATTTCCATAAATCCTGTTGGCTTACCCATATGACTTACTCACCCCCCACGGCAACGCTGAGGCCGGCGCGGGATTCATCTGCCACGGCCCGTGACCGGGACTGCATTTCCTGCAAGGCGCGGCGATAATCCACCGGCATCACCTTGACGAAACGTGGCAGATAATCGTCCCATTTTTCCAATATCATCGCGGCCCGTTCACTGCCCGTGTAGCGCAGATGGTTCTCGATCAGGCCGAAAAGACGCTGTGCGTCGTGCCGGGTCATGTCATGCACCAGATCAACCCGGCCATGGGATTCCAAATCACCGCCCTGGTGATCCAGGTATTCCATGACCTGATCCTCGTCCGCAATCGGCTCCAACTCCACCATGGCCATGTTGCAGCGTTGCGCGAAATCATGGCTTTCATCCAACACATAGGCGATGCCGCCGCTCATCCCCGCCGCGAAGTTGCGCCCCGTGGCGCCCAACACGACGACCACGCCGCCCGTCATATATTCGCAGCCATGATCGCCCACGCCTTCGACCACCGCCGTGACACCGGAATTGCGCACGCCAAAGCGTTCGCCGGCAACGCCACGGAAATAGCATTCTCCGCTAACAGCGCCATACAGCACCGTGTTGCCGATCAGGATATTTTCCTCCGGCGTGAGGCTGGAAACCTTGGATGGATAGATGATCAAACGGCCACCCGACAGCCCCTTACCCACATAGTCGTTGGCGTCACCTTCCAACTCGAGAGTGACCCCATGGCTAAGGAAAGCGCCAAAACTTTGCCCGGCGGTGCCCGTCAGTTTGACATGGATGGCGCCATCGTCCAGGCCCGCCGTGCCGTAGCGTTTGGCGATCCGGCCCGAAAGCATGGTTCCGACCGTACGGTTGATGTTGCGGACCGTCAGGTCGATTTTGACCGCCTCGCCACGTTCAATGGCCGGTTCCGACAGAGCGATCAACTGGTGATCAAGGGCATTTTCCAGGCCGTGGTCCTGTTCCTCGGATTTGCGAATGGCCACGCCCGGGCCCGGTGTCGGCATATGCAGCAGGGGGGCCAGGTCAAGTCCCTTGGCCTTCCAATGCTGCACGGCGGCCCGAATTTCCAGCCGGTCGCGCTGGCCAATCATTTCGTTGATGCTGCGAAAGCCCATTTTCGCCATCAACTCGCGGATTTCCTCCGCCAGGAAGGTGAAAAAATTGATCACATGTTCGGGCTGCCCAGGGAACAGCTTGCGCAGTTCCGGGTCCTGGGTCGCTACCCCCACCGGGCAGGTGTTCAGGTGGCATTTGCGCATCATGATGCAGCCTTGGGAAATCAGCGCCGCCGTGGCGATGCCGAATTCGTCGGCCCCCAACAAGGCGCCGATAACCACGTCCCGGCCGGTACGCAAGCCACCGTCGACCTGCACCGCGATACGGCCCCGCAGACCATTCATCACCAGGGTCTGGTGGGTTTCCGCCAGGCCGATTTCCCATGGACTGCCGGCGTTCTGGATCGAGGTAATAGGCGAGGCGCCAGTGCCGCCATCAAAGCCCGAGATCGTGACATGATCGGCATGCGCCTTGGAGACGCCGGCGGCGACCGTGCCGACACCCAGTTCGGAAACCAGCTTGACCGAAATGCGCGCCTCGGGATTGACGTTCTTCAAGTCGTGGATCAATTGCGCCAGATCCTCGATGGAATAGATGTCATGATGGGGGGGCGGCGAAATCAGGCCCACGCCCGGCGTCGAATGGCGCACCCGGGCGATCCAGTCATCGACCTTATAGCCAGGCAATTGCCCGCCCTCGCCGGGCTTGGCGCCCTGGGCCATCTTGATCTGTATGTCCGAGGCGTGCGCCAGATATTCCGCCATTACGCCAAAGCGGCCCGATGCTACCTGTCTGATGGCCGAGCGCATGCTGTCGCCATTCTTTAGAGGGCGATTGCGTTCCGCTTCCTCGCCACCCTCGCCGCTGTTCGACTTGCCGCCGATACGGTTCATGGCGATGGCCAGATTGGTATGCGCCTCCCAACTGATGGAGCCAAAGGACATGGCGCCCGTGGCGAAGCGCTTGAAGATCTCGGTAACCGGTTCGACCTCATCCAGGGGGATGGGTTCGTCGGCCAACTTTAATTCGAACAGACCGCGCAGATTGCTCAGTTTTTCGTCCTGTTCGTTGATGCGCCGCGCATAAGCCTGATACTTGCCCCGATCATTGGCGCGCACGGCATGCTGCAACAGCGCCACCGTCTCTGGCGTCCAGGCATGTTCTTCGCCGCGTAGGCGATAGGCCAAATCACCGCCCGCTTTCAAAGTGTCGCGATAGGGCAGGGCGTCGCGATAGGCGAACAGATGCCGACGCACGGTTTCCTCGGCGATTTCGTCCAGGCCGATGCCGCCAATGGCGCATCTGGTGCCGGTAAAGTGTTGGTCCAGTAGTTCCTGGCTCAACCCCACGGCGTCGAAAATCTGGGCGCCGCAATAGGATTGATAGGTTGAAATGCCCATTTTCGACATCACCTTCAAGATGCCCTTGGCGACCGCCTTGATATAGCGGTGATGCAATTCGCTTTCGTCCAGGTCTTCCGGCAATTTCGGCCGCAGCCCCGACAGGGTGTCAAAGGCCAGATAGGGATTGATCGCCTCGGCACCGTAACCGGCCAGCAGGCAGAAATCGTGCACCCGCCGGGCCTCGCCCGTCTCTACCACCAGGCCCACTTCCGTGCGCAGGCCGGCGCGGATCAGGTGATGATGCACACTGGCCGTGGCCAGCAGAATGGGAATAGCGACCCGGTCCGCATCAACGCCCCGGTCCGACAGGATCAGAATGTTGTAGGTGGGTCTTTCCACAACCTCCTCGGCCAACTGGCAGAGTTCCTCCACGGCCCGGGCCATGCCCCCGGCGCCTTCCGAGACTAGATAGGTAACATCCAGGGTATAGGTGCGGAAGGCACGGTCAACCTGGTTCTCGACCCGGCGAACCCGTTCCAGATCCATGTTGGTCAGGATGGGTTGCCGTACCTCGAGGCGTCTTTTCGTACCCGCGTCGTCTGGATCCAGCAGGTTGGGCCGGG
Organism: Alphaproteobacteria bacterium; assembly: GCA_016776605.1. Taxonomy (GTDB): domain Bacteria; phylum Pseudomonadota; class Alphaproteobacteria. The sequence continues at coordinate 30,391 of JADHTB010000017.1, forward strand.
GACCGATCAGCGAAACCAGGGACATCACCAGCTCTTCACGGGTCGAGTCGATGGGCGGATTGGTGACCTGGGCAAAACATTGCTTGAAATAATCGGACAGCCGCTTGGGTTGGTCCGAAAGCACGGCCAGGGGAATGTCCATGCCCATGGAGCCGATCGGATCCTGTCCTGTCAGGGCCATGGGCGTCAGAAAGAATTTGGTATCTTCCTGGGTGTAGCCAAAAGCCTGCTGGCGGTCCAGCAAGGTACGGGCATCGGGTGCCATGGGGCCAACTTCATCGGGCAGGTCCTCTAGCTGGATTTGGGTCTCATCCAGCCATTTCTGATAGGGCTTGGCCTGGGCCAGAGACGCCTTGATCTCTTCGTCGCCGATGATGCGGCCTTCTTCCAGATCGATCAGGAACATTTTGCCCGGTTGCAGGCGCCATTTCCGCACGATCTTTTCTTCCGGTATATCCAGCACGCCGACTTCCGATGCCATGATCACCAGATCGTCGTCGGTGACAACATAACGGGCCGGCCGCAGGCCGTTGCGGTCCAGGGTGGCACCGATCTGCCGGCCATCCGTAAAGGGAATGGCCGCGGGGCCGTCCCACGGCTCCATCAGGCTGGCATGATATTCGTAAAAGGCGCGACGGTCGGCATCCATCAAGGCGTTGTCGTTCCAGGCCTCGGGGATCATCATCATCATCGCGTGAGACAAGGAATAGCCGCCCGCGATCAGCAATTCGAAGGCGTTGTCGTAGGTCGCAGAATCCGAAGAGCCATCGCCGATCAACGGCCACAGTTTTGCCAGATCATCGCCCAGGACCGCGGACTTCATGGAATGACGCCGGGCCGCCATCCAGTTGATGTTGCCGCGCACCGTGTTGATTTCACCGTTGTGGCACAAATAGCGGAAGGGCTGCGCCAGACGCCAGGAGGGGAAAGTGTTGGTGGAAAAGCGCTGATGCACCAGGGCCAGGGCGGATTCCGCACGCTCATCCCGCAGATCACGGTAATAGGTCGACAGATTGCCCGACAGCACCATGCCTTTATAGACGATGGTCCGGCTGGACATTGACGCGACATAGAAGCCATCGGCGGCCTCGGCCGCGCTTTGCCAGACCACCCGGTGGACCTGCTTGCGGATAACGAACAGCTTTCGTTCGAAAGCATCCTGATCGGCGGTATGGGGGCCGCGGCCAACGAAGAATTGCCGGATCAGCGGCTCGTCCGGCTTAACGCTTTCGCCCAGGCAGGAATTATCCACGGGCACATCGCGCCAGCCCAGACAGATTTGGCCTTCATCGGCCGTGACTTTTTCGATCGCCGCGACACATCGTGCCGCCGTTGCCTCGTGGCGGGGCAGAAATAACATGGCGACGGCATAATCACCGGCGGCAGGCAGCGTGATGCCGCCACCGCCATCACCGGCGCATTCCTCGCGCAGCAACCGGTCGGGAATTTGCAGCAGGATTCCGGCACCGTCACCGGCCAGCGGGTCAGCGCCAACCGCGCCCCGATGGTCCAGATTGACCAGTATCTGTAGCCCCTGACGAATAATCTCGTGGCTTTTTCGGTTTTTGATGTTCGCTATAAAACCAACGCCGCAATTTTCGTGCTCGTTTTCCGGGGTGTATAAGCCTTGCGGCTTGGGCAAGCCCCTAACATTCATATTGTCACTTCCTAATTACCTATTGATCCCAATACGCCGGTCGCTATCCGGTCGCCACTTTTACGTCACAAACTTCACAGCAGCGTTGGCTCTGGGTGAGCCACCTCCACGCGCTTCATCGTCAATTACGCCCGCCCGGTCAAGCCCCGACCAGCCTCACACCCAGCCTCACATCCAGCAACTGGATAATATAGCACGAATTTCCCAAAGTCGTGAATCGTAGCCTCGTGGCGACGCTTGCGTTCACGATTAAATTCATTATGTATGGCGTATTACCATTTAAAGATGTATTGCGAAGATAAATGTACGCTATTTTGTCATTGCATTACAGTCATTCAATCATAAGGCGCGACCAGCCGTTGCCTCGCATTTGCATCACAGGGGCGCCAACCACCAATTCCCAGGGTATTCTGGCTTAAGGTTGCTTTGCCGGCAATAGGGGAAATGCACTTAAGACATGGGGCGGATCAACCGCCGGGGCAGCGGTCAGATGCGCCGGCGATAATTCGGCCAGGGACGTCAGCCCCATCAGGCCCATGGCGATCTGCATCTCTTCCGCCAACAGATCAATGGCCCTGACCAGACCTTCTTCACCCGCCGCGCCCAGGCCCATGGCGGTCAGGCGGCCCAGAGCCACCACGTCGGCACCCAGCGCCAGCGCCTTGATGATATCGGTGCCGCGCAAAAAACCGCCATCGACGATCACCGCCGCCCGGCCATCCATGGCGGCGACGATTTCCGGCAACACCGCGGTGCTGCCCTGCGCCTGATCCAACTGCCGGCCGCCGTGGTTGGAAACCCAGACGCCATCGACGCCCAGATCACAGGCCATGGCCGCATCCTCCGCCGTCATGATGCCCTTTAACAGCAACGGTATGTCGTGAAGCCGTTTAAAACGTTCCACATCTTTCCAGTTCAAGGCGGCCTGATGGTCCTGTCCGCCGGCGGTCTTTCGCCAAGGTTTGACAAACCGGTTGACGATATCCCGCTCCCGCCGGGAATAGACGGCGACATCGACCGTCAGGCAAAAGGCGGTATAGCCGGCCGCTTGGGCCCGTTGTACATGATCGTCAACCCAGGCCTCGTCGCCGCGCACATACAGTTGGAATATTTTCGGTCCCGCCGCCGCCGCCGCCGTGGCTTCCAGTCCCGGTGCCGAAACCGAGCTTAGTGTTGTCAACATGCCGTGCCGGGCCGCCGCCCGGGCCGCCGCCGCGCCGCCCTCCGCATCAAAGGATTCCAACGAGCCGATGGGCGCGAAACTAAGGGGCAGTTCCAGATCGACGCCCAGAAATTTGCTGGAAATATCGATCTTGCGGACGTCGCGCAACATGCGCGGCCGCAGCGCCAGCATATCCAGGGCCAGGCGGTTGCGCTTGGCCGTGGTCTCGGTCTCTGTCGCGCCGAGCATATAGTCCCAGATGTTGCGCGGCAGGCGGGCCCGTGCCTCCGCCGCGATTTCGTGCAGGGCCTGAAAGCGTCCAATGGTGGCGGGTTTGCTGCGGTCGTCTCTAAACAAGGCTAGGTCTCCATCATATTCAATTGTAAGACCTTGGCCTTGGCATAGGTCAGTTTGGTGGTAATTTTTCCCGCATTGTTGAAATGCAGAATATCCAGGCCCCGCCAACCGGCCCGCCCACGCTTGGTATCGAAGGAGCAAAGCCAACGGATCATGGTTTTGCCCTGGCCTGGGTCAATGAATAAATCCTCCGCCGCGAAGTGCATGGCGCCATACTCCCCATCGAACTGCGGTTGAAAAGCCGCACGGATCGCGGCCAGCCCCTCGGCCACCGCGCCGTCGTGCTGATCGTAGACCGCCCCCTCGTCGGCGAAATACGACATCATGGCGTCCAGATCATTATCGTTGAAGGTTTCCGTGAAGGCGCGGGTCAATTGTTCCAACGCCGCGCGGTCCAGGCCCTTGTCATTCATCGCCTTATCTCCCTAATCGTAGCCGAACAGCCAGCGCGAGGTGCCGTGGTGAATATTGCAGACCGAATGCAGGGCGCCGGCGGGAATAAAGACTTCGTCGCCCGGCCCCATTTCCACCCGCAACTCGCCCACGGTCATTTCCAGCCGGCCCTCGACCACCGTCACTAATTCGTTGGTGGCATGGGTAAAGTCCAGCCATTGCTGCCCCGGCGGATCGACGAACAGGTTGCAGCTATAGCCGCGTTTTTGCCAATCGGCGGCAACCATGTCGCCATTGACCGGGGCCGTGAATTTACCTTGTTGTAGAAGTTCCGTCATGGCACGTCCTCCCGCCCGCCGGACGCAATGTACGCAGCCGCTTTCCGGGGCGCCAGAACTTTCCTGCTTGACCGCCCCCCCAATGTCGAGAAACTTAGGCGGGGTTTATTTTGGGAGGGAACGATGGCACTGACGGTTTTGAGCAACGGCCTGCTTTTCGATGGGCAGTCGCCCGACTTAAAGGACGGCACCCATGTGGTGATCGAGGGCGACCGTATCAAAGAGGTCCTCCACGGCGGCGCCGTCCCAAAAGGCGACCGGGTGATCGACCTGGGCGGACGGGTGTTGATGCCGGGGCTGATCGATGCCCATGTGCATCTGATCGCCACCACGGCGGATCTGGGCAGCATCGGCAACGATCCCGCTTCGTTGACCGCCATGCGCGCCGGCCGCATTGCCGAGGGCATGTTGCGGCGCGGCTTTACCACCGTGCGGGATGCCGGCGGCGCCGACTGGGGCATGGCCATGGCAATCGAGGAAGGCCTGATCGCCGGCCCGCGTCTGTTCTATTCCGGCCGGGTGTTGAGCCAGACGGGGGGCCACGGCGATTCCCGGCCCCGGGTCTATGACTGGCAGGGCTGCCAATGCTGCCTGCCCAGCGCGCAGTTCACCGCCATCGCCGATGGCGTGGACGAGGTGCGCAAGGCGGCGCGCACGGAACTGCGCCGGGGCGCGACACAGATCAAGATCATGGCTTCGGGCGGCGTGGCCTCGCCCACCGATCCAATCTGGAACCTGCAATATTCCGAAGACGAGATCGCGGCCGCGGTGTGGGAAGCGACATCGTGGCGCACCTACGTCATGGCGCATGCCTATACGCCCGAGGCCATCGCGCGTTGTGTGCGCCTGGGCGTGCGTTCCATCGAACATGGCAATCTGATCGACCGGCCCACCCTGGAACTGATGCTGGAAAAGGATGCCTGGCTGGTACCCACCCTGGTAACCTACAATTCCCTGCACAAATATGGTGCCGATTATGGTCTGCCCGCCGTCAGCATTGCCAAGGTTGACGACGTGCGGGTGCAGGGCCTGGAAGCCCTGGCCATGGCCTTTGAGGCGGGCGTCAACATCGGCCTTGGCACCGACCTGTTGGGCGGTATGCACAAGGATCAATCGAACGAGTTCACCATCCGGGCCCAGGTAATGCCGGCCCTGGACGTGCTGCGTTCCGCCACCTCGGCCAATGCCCGCCTGTTGAACCAGGAGGGCCAACTGGGCATGGTGGCGCCCGGCGCCTTGGCCGATCTGATCGCCGTCGATGGCAATCCCCTGGACGATATTTCCTGCCTGGACGGCCAGGGCGAGGCCATCGCGCTGATCCTAAAGGGCGGCGTTTCCTTCAAGAATACCCTGGCCTGATATTCATCCGGGCCACGGGCCTGGATATGGGGTAATCATCCGCCATGATAGAGCCCGAAGCCCAGGTCTGCCCGCTTTGCGGTGGCACGCACATCGACCCTTACCATGCCGGCAAGGCGCGCGATTATTTGCATTGCGCGACCTGCGATCTGGTGTTCGTCCCAAGCTACCAGCATCTCTCAGATAGAGAGGAAAAGGCCTATTACGATCTGCACGACAACCAACCCGATGACCCCGGTTACCGGCGTTTCCTCGACCGGCTGTTCACACCACTGCTGCAACGCCTGACGCCGAACGCCCAGGGCCTCGACTTTGGCAGCGGCCCCGGCCCGACCCTGTCAAAAATGTTCGAGGCGGCGGGCCATCCCGTTGCCTTGTACGATCCCTATTACGCCCCTGATAAAGCCGTGCTGTCCGCCGCCTACGATTTCATTACCTTGAGCGAGGTCGCCGAACATTTGGCCCAGCCGGGCACGGAACTGGATCGCCTGTGGGCCCGCCTGGCCCCCGGCGGCTGGCTGGGCATCATGACCAAACGGGTCCGCGACCAGACGGCATTCAAGACCTGGCACTACATCACTGACCCGACCCACATCGCCTTCTTTTCGGAGGCGACCTTCCAGTGGCTGGCCGGGCGCTGGTCAGCCATGGGGACGCCCGCAGCCCTGGTCATCGCGGGCAACGATGTGGTGTTGATCGGCAAGAGCTAGATAACGTTTTCCTGACGCAGGGCGGCGATGGCGTCAGCATCAAGGTTCAGCCATTCGACCAGAACTTCATCGGTCTGCTGGCCCAGGGTTGGCACGGCACGATGGGTTTCGACCGGCGTATCGGTCAGGCGGATCGGATTGCCCTGCATCCGCACGGGGCCCAGTTTTGCGTGCCCGACTTCGATGATCTGACCACGGTGTTTAACCTGTGGGTTTTCGGCCAGATCGCTGACATCCGCCAGGCGGGCGCAGGGCACTCCAGCGGCTACCAAATGCTCCAGCAGCCAGTCCCGGTCGTGGCGCAGGAACCACCCCGCCACGGTTTCATCAACCAGATCGGCATTTTCCAGCCGCTCCGGCGGCGTGGCGAAGCGGGGATCGTCCATCACCCCGGACTCGCCCATGATCTCGAGCAGGGCTTCGAAATGTTTTTGATTGCCGGCCATCAGATGCAGGCGTTCGCCATCCCGGGTGCGATAGGTATTGGTCGGCGCGCTATAGCGGTCGCGGTTGCCCTTGCGTCCCATCACCGTGCCGTCGCGATGATGTTCGGCCACCGCCGTCATCAAAAACGACATGGCGGTATCCAGCAGAGGCACATCGACCACCTGGCCGCGTCCGGTCCGCGCCCGCGCGTGCAGGGCGGCCATTACGCCCAGGGCGGCGTTGGTGCCGGTAGAATAGTCGATCACGATGGAACCAAACATCGTCGCCTCGCCGTCGGGGCTGCCCGTCAGCTGCATCAGGCCGCCTTCGGCCTGGGCGATGGCGTCGAACGCGGGCCGCGTGGCCCAGGGGCCGTCCTGCCCGAAGCCTGAAATACGCGCCATCACCAGACGCGGGTTCAAGGCGCTGACCTCGTCCCAGCCAAAGCCCATGGCCTCCATGGTGCCGGGGCGAAAATTTTCCACCAGAACATCGGCCTCCCCGATCAGCGAAGCAAGGATCTCGCGGCCCCTTGGATGGCGTAAATCCAGCGTCAGGGAGCGCTTGTTGCGGTTGAACATCAGCATATAGAGCTTGTCATCACCCGTCGCGGCACCAGGACCGCGCATGATGTCACCCGTATCGGGTTTCTCGACCTTGATCACGTCGGCCCCGAAATCACCCAGCATCTGGGCGCAATAAGGCCCAGAGACATAGCGCGCCAGGTCGAGCACCTTTATCCCGTCAAGCGCACCGGCCATTGGGCATCGCCTCCTTTATTACCAGCTACCCGTATATTACCAGCTACCCGTATTTTCCATCGAGGCCCATGGTTCTTGCGGTGGCAGGGCATCACCGTCCTGCAACAGCTCGATCGAAATATTGTCCGGGCTGCGGACAAAGGCCATATAGCCGTCGCGGGGCGGCCGGTTGATGGTGACGCCCGCATCCATCAGGCTTTGACAGGTTTGGTAAATGTTATCGACCTGAAACGCCAGGTGGCCAAAGTTTCGCCCGCCCGGATAGTCTTCCGGGTCCCAATTATAGGTCAGCTCGACAACCGGCGCCTTGGTCGCCCTGGCCGCGTCCTCGTCCGCCGAGGCAGCGAGAAATATGTTGGTGTAGCGGCCCTTTTCACTTTCACTGCGCCGGGTTTCGACCATGCCCAGCAGGTCACAGAAAAAATGCAGCGTTTCGTCAAGGTTCGAGACACGAACCATGGTGTGAAGATATCTCATGCGTGGTTCCGCTTCTTGGGTTTAGAATGATCGGGTAATTAGAATATCCGGTAATGCCCTGGCAGAACACCACCTATCGATGGAGCCCCCTAGCCATTTAAGGAAGACGCCCGTGGACAGCAACATATCATCCGAAAGCAAGCCCGCCTTGCACGGCATTAAAATTCTGGATCTGACCCAGTTCGAGGCTGGACCGTCTTGTACGGAAGCCCTGGCCTGGATGGGCGCGGAAGTGGTCAAGGTTGAAGAGCCGAAAATGGGGGAACCGGGACGCTGGAGCTTTTCCGACGAACCAGGCGTGGATGCGAACTATTTCCTGTACTTCAATCTCAACAAACGCAGCATCACCTGCAACCTCAAGGACGACGAGGGCAAGGCCTTGCTGGTCAAGTTGATCGAAAACGTCGATGTGGTGATCGAAAACATGGCGCCGGGCACGTTTGCCCGATTGGGTTTTGACTATGAACGTCTAAACGCGATCAACCCCCGGGTAATCTTCGCCCAGATCAAGGGCTTCGCGCCGGACAGCCCGCACGCGAACTATCTCTCCTTCGATATGATCGCCCAGGCGACGGGAGGCACCATGGGGATCAACGGCGCGGCGGGCGGCCCGCCGGTCAGGCCGGGCTCCACCATCGGCGATACCGGCACCGGCATGCTTTGCGCCATGGGCATTCTGGGCGCGCTGTTCCAACGGCATACCACGGGTCGCGGCCAGCATATTCAGATCGCCATGCGCGATGCCATGTTGAACTATTGCCGGACAGCGATGAGCAAGCAGGTGCCGTCCGATACCGCCCTGCCCCGGGCGGGCAACGATATCGTCGGCTCCTCCCCTGGCGGTCTTTATCCGTGCAAACCAGGCGGGGCGGACGACCATTGCTTCATCTTCGCCTCACGAGCCAACGAAGAACACTGGCGCCGGCTGGCCCGCATCATCGGACGCGAAGATATGATTGACGATCCAAGCCTGCAGGATCCCTCGGCCCGCTACGAGGCCCGGGACGTCGTCAATACGGCAATTATCGAGTGGACCATGCAGCACACCAAAGAGGAAGTGATGCAGGCCGTGGCCGGGGCCGGCGTGCCCTGCGGCGCGGTTTACAATACCCTCGAACTGATGCATGACCCGGACCTGCATGCCCGCGGCATCATGACCAAGATCGATCATCCCCAGCGTGGCGAGGTCAACGTCGCCGGATGGCCGGTTAAGATGTCGGACAGCTATGTGCCTGTCGTGTCCTCGCCTCTGCTGGGGGCTGACAATGAAGCCATCTACGGCGACTGGCTCGGCTGTTCCAAGGATGAAGTCAGAGATATGCGCGAGCGCAAGGTTATTTAAAACAGATACGAAGCATTCCACGAAAACCAATCCACGAATAAACATGGGAGATAAAAATGGCTAAGGTCACTGGCGCCACATTGCTGGCGAGAAGTCTGAAACAACAAGGCGTCGAGTATATGTTCGGGATTGTCGGCTTTCCCGTACAACCGATTGCCGCGGCCGCACAGGAAGCGGGCATCAAATATATCGGCATGCGGAACGAACAGTCAGCCTCCTACGCGGCCCAGGCCGCCGGCTATCTGACCGGACGGCCCGGCGCCTGTCTGACGGTTTCAGGCCCCGGCGTCGTGCATGGCCTGGCGGGCCTGGCCAATGCGCAACAGAATTGCTGGCCGATGATCATGATCGGTGGCGCCTCGCCCACCTATCAAAATGGCATGGGCGGCTTCCAGGAAGAGCGCCAGGTGGAAATTGCCTCTCCCTTCTGCAAATTTGCCCATGCGGTCGAACATGTTCACCGGGTACCTTTTTATGTAGAGCTGGCGATCCGCAATTCCATCTACGGACGTCCGGGTGCTGTCTATCTGGATATGCCCGACGATATTATCCAGGGCGAGGTGGACGAGGACGAAGTCCAGATGATGGCCACCATCCCCGAACCGCCACGGATGCAGGCGGTCTCCGAGAATATCGAGGCGGCCCTTGATGCCATGGAGTCGGCTGAGCGGCCCCTGGTCATCGTCGGCAAGGGCATGGCCTGGTCACGGGCCGAGGACGAGGTCCGGGCCTTCATCGAACGCACCCAGCTGCCGTTCCTGGCCTCGCCCATGGGCAAGGGCGTGCTGGACGATAATCACCCCCTCTCGGTCGGCGCCGCGCGCAGCCATGCCTTGAAGGAAGCCGATGTCGTCTTCCTGATGGGTGCGCGGTTGAACTGGATCATGCATTACGGCCAGTCACCGCGTTTCTCCAAGAATGTCCGAGTTGTACAACTGGACATCTCGCCGGAGGCAATCGGCAACAACGTACCGACCGAGGTGGCGTTGGTGGGTGATGGCAAGACCATCGTCGGGCAGCTCAACACGGCGCTGGAGAACCGCCAGTGGTTCTATCCCTCGGGCACCGATTGGATGAAGGCAATCGCGGAAAAGGCTGACGCCAATGCCAAGGCGATCCAGCCGATGATCGACGACAATTCCACCCCGACGAATTATTACCGGGCCCTGAAGGATATCAGCGCCTGGGCCACCGAGGACGCGGTGATTATTGGCGAGGGCGCCAATACCATGGACATCGGCCGCACCCAATTGCCCAACGCGGCGCCCAGACTGCGCCTGGATGCCGGCAGCTATGGCACCATGGGCATTGGCATGGGCTTTGCCGTCGCGGCAGCCGTGGTGCATCCCGAACGGCCGATCATTTCGGTCTCGGGCGACTCCGCGATCGGCTTTTCCGGTATGGAGATGGAGACCGCCTGCCGCCACAATCTGCCGATCAAGATCGTAGTGCTGAACAACGGCGGCATTGGCAAGGGCATTGCGGAATTCCCCACCGATGAACCCCTGCCCCCCGGTGTGCTGACCATCGGCGCGCGCTATGACCTGATGATGGAAGCCTTTGGCGGCAAGGGCTTTTTTGTGGAAGATCCCGCCGACCTGGCCGGCGTCCTGGAACAGGCCAAGGCCCACAATGGCCCAACCCTGGTCAATGTCGTCCTGCATCCGGAAGCGGGCCGCAAGCCGCAACAGTTCGGCTGGTTGACGACTTGATTTTGGGCTTGGATTGACGTTGGGGGAGATAAGACATGCGCTTGAAAAATAAGGTGGCGATTGTTACCGGTGCCGCCTCGGGCATGGGGGCATCGACGGCGAAGCTATTCGCCGCCGAAGGCGCCAAGGTGATCGTGGCGGATCTGATGCAGGCCGAGGGCGAGGCGGTGGTGGCCGAAATTGCCGCCGCCGGCGGCGAGGCCCGGTTTCAGATGCTCAATGTGACGAGCGAAGGGGACTGGGAGAGCCTGGTTGCCGACACCATGGGGGCTTATGGCCAGGTCGACATCCTGGTGAACAACGCCGGGGTGAGCGGCAGCAACCCAGATCGGTTGAGCATAGACACCTGGGACGAACAGATGAACGTCAATGCCAAAGGGGTATTCCTGGGCATGCGGGCGGTGGTTCCCACGATGCAGCAGGCTGGCCGGGGCTCGATTGTGAATATCTCGTCCATCTCCGGGTTCGTCGGGCAAAAATTCGTCCACATGGGTTATAACGCCGCGAAAGGCGCGGTGCGGCTGGCGACCAAGGCCGCCGCCGTGCAGTTCGCCGGCGATAATATCCGGGTCAATTCGGTCCATCCCGGCGTCATGCCCGCCATGCGAACCTCGCAGATGACCGCCGATCCAGAGGTGCGCCGAAAAATGCTGTCGGCCATACCCATGGGGCGCGAGGGCGGCGTCGAGGAAGTCGCCTATACGAACCTGTTCCTGGCCAGCGACGAAGCCTCCTACATCACCGGCATCGAAGTCCCGGTGGACGGCGGCTATCTGGCTATGTAGCGCGGCTTGGGCTCAGTGCCATTTTTGCCTTGGGCCATCGCCGAAATTCAAGTGACCAACCGAGGCCGCGACGGCGGCCCGGCGCCCCCGCGCCGCCCGCGCGGAGCGGTGCGCTTTGGCGCACAAGCGCGAGCGACTAGACCACATTTATAAAAGATAGACCCGTTTCGAATTTTGTCGAAACGGGATTAGGGCGCGAACTGGACCCGTTGCGGGATTTCCGACAGGGCCTGGACGGTGCCGGCCACCAGATCGGCCATGATATCGGCCGCGGGGCGGCGTTCGGTCAGCAGGCCCGCGCCCTGGCCCGCCGCATTCATGTACAGATCCCAACGGTCCGCCTGTTGGGCCGCGCTTATAAAATCCTCCATCAAGACGCGCTGATGCGGCGAGGGTAGCGGTTCCAGCCCCGATTGCGCCCAGGCATCAGTGACCACGCTGCGCTTGGCGCGCAGGGTCTTGCCGGTCCAGGCCTGGGAGATACGAAAATCCGTGGCCTTGCCGGCAACGATGTCATCCTTGACCACGTTCGGCAGGGCGCATTCCTCGGATACCAGAAAGGCGGTACCGACCCAGACCCCGATGGCGCCAAGGGCAAGTGCTGCGGCAATACCCCTGCCCCCGACAATGCCCCCCGCCGCCACCACGGGCACGGGGGCAATCGCCTCGACCGACTGGGCCACCAGGGGCAAGGTGGCGACGGGGCCTGTATGACCACCGCCTTCCGTGCCCTGGCAGACCACGATATCGACGCCGGCATCGCGGTTGCGTTCGGCGTTGCGGACCGTGCCGGCCAGACCGATCACCACCATGCCCTGTTTCCGGGCGCGGGGAATAATTCGGGCCGGATCGCCCAGGCCGGCGGCAAAGATCGGCACTTCCTCTTCCAGCACCACCTGGATCTGCGCCTCGGCATAAACATCGGAATTGACGATATCGTTCTCCATCGGCGCGGGCGGCAAATCAAAGCGTTCCAGCAATTCGTGCATGAAGGCCACATGGGCCGGAAAATCACGGCGCAACTCTTCGCGCACGCCGGTGCGCGTGGTGGAGGCGGCGGCAAGAGAGGCGGGCAGCAACAGATCGACGCCGAACGGTTTATCGGTCAACTGGCGCACCCGCTGGATACGCCGGCGCACCTCTTCGGGCGACAGGGCAGAGCCGCCCAGCACACCGCAGCCCCCCGCATTCGACACCGCCGCCACCAACTCGGGCGGCGTGCCCATGCCCCAAACTCCCATGCCGGCCAGCATGATGGGATATTCGACCTGCAAAATATCACAGAGCTCGGTACGCAGGATGGGGCGGGTCACTGGATGGGTCATGGGAGGGCACGCTTCTCTACATGTGGTTGGAATTGCTATACCCTAGCTTAGGACAAACAAGGAGAGTTAGAAATGGCAGATGAAACGCCACAAGATTTCGTCGAAGACGAACAGGATTTGCGCGGCCGGTATGACGCGGTCAGCACCTTGGCGGCGCAAAAATCCGTTCCCACCCTGGAACCCCACAGCCGGCGGTTTATCGAACTTTCGCCGTTTCTGTGCATCGCCTCCGCCGACCCCGACGGTCCGGCGGATGTCTCGCCCCGTGGCGATGCCCCTGGCTTTGTCAAAGTGCTGGATGACCGCACCCTGTTGATCCCGGACCGGATTGGCAACAACCGCCTGGATACCTTCGCCAATATCACCAAAAATCCATACATCGGCCTGATTTTTCTGGTCCCCGGCGTGAACGAAACCTTGCGCGTCAACGGTCAGGCGCGAATCTGTACCGATACAGAGGTACTGGCGGAATTTGAAGTGCGAGGCAAGGTGCCGAAAACCGGCCTGCTGGTCGCCGTCGAAGAGGTGCTGTTTCAATGCGCCAAGGCGCTGATGCGGTCCCGCCTGTGGGAGGACGATTACCGGGTTGAACGAAAAGCCGCCATGCCGCCCCTGGGCCATATGATCCGTGATCAGATCGGCGCGTCGCAATCAGCCGATGAGGTCGAGGCCCACGTGCAAACAAGTTTGAAAGAGCGGATGTATTAATGGCGAAATTGTATCTGGTGCGCCATGGTCAGGCCGCCGCCTCGTGGGGCGAGGACCCAGATCCGGGCCTGAACGACCTGGGTCACGGCCAGGCCGCGGCAATGGCGGCGGCAATGGCGCCCCTGGGGCCGCTGAGCATGATCGTCTCGCCATTGCAGCGAACGCGGGAGACGGCGCAACCGCTGGAAACCGCCTGGAACATCAGCGCCGCCGTGGTGCCGGCGATCCGCGAAATCCCCTCGCCCACGGACGATTTAATCAACCGCAGTGAATGGCTGGCCAGGGTCATGTCCGGCACCTGGGCCGAGGCGGATGCCTGGCTGCATCCCTGGCGTCAGGGCGTGATCGATACTCTGTTGGGATTGCGGGAAGACAGCGTCGTCGTCAGCCACTTCGTCGTCATCAACGCCGCCGTCGGCGCCGCCCAGGACGATGACCGGGTAAGGCTGTTTCGGCCCAACAATTGTTCCATCACCGTGCTGGAATCGGACGGCGAAAACCTGCGGCTGGTCGAATTGGGCGCGGCGCTCGAGACCAGGATCGGCTAAGAAATTATGGGGACACAATACTTATATCGCTTGACATAAGTATTGTGTCCCCATAATTGGCCCATAATTGGAAGGCAAAAAAAGCCCGTCACGCCGACCAGGAAAACGGTGCGAAATGGCCGTTATTGCCTTTGCCCACCATATCCAGATCAAGACCGAAGCCATGGACATGGGTCTGCTTGGAGCGCGCCAGGGCCAGTCGGGTGTTAGCGGGATGGACGGTATTGTCGAGATAGAACGGCTCGCCCTTGCCGTTCCGCGAGGCAACGCCCTCGATTTCGTAGGACAGCACATCGGGGATGTTGACCGCGCGCTTCAGGCCGTCCTGGACAAATTCAATGGCCTTGTACTGGACACCGCGAAAGTCGCTGACCAGGTTATCGCGGATCATCCCCGGGATGCCGCCCGCCTCACCCGCCAGGATGCCGGACAGAGCGGCGCGCTGGTCCTGGTTGGCGCTTTCATCCACCACGTTGGCAAAGACCCAGCCGCCGTCAGACATCACCCGGCCCGAGCGGATCACCAGGGCAAACTTCAGCCCGGCAAGATCGACGCCGCCACATTGTCCCTGATCAACACGGAAAGCCATCAGGGCATAGCAATGTTCGTGGGTCGCCTCTCCCTGGGGATTGGTATAGATGCACGGACACAAATAGTCGCAGTTACAGCTTTCCATATACTCGCCGCTGATCTGCCATTTCTTCTCCGCCATGTTTCCCTCCCCCGTCCAGGCCTAACCTGGAGATGCTAAAGCCTTGAGCCGCCGCGCCGCGTCCTCGGATAATCGCAGGGTCAGTTTACCCGCGTCAATCTCCTGTCCAAGGCTTGCCGCCTGTCCTGACCATAGAGACGAGAAATCAGATTTTCCGCCCGCCTCCGCCTTGGCCTTCAACGGCGCCAAGGCACCGCCCGCCGTTGGAAAGGGCGGTGTCATATCGGACATCGGCCCGATTTCGCGCATGACGCGGTTAACCAGGCTGCGCGCCGGGCGGCCGGAGAATAGATTGGTCAGGGCGGTCTGGCCCTCACCGGCCGTCCGCAGCGCCGCGCGGTGCAGATCGCTGATGAGAGCCTCCGGCGTGAACAGGTAGGCCGTGCCGACCTGCGCGCCCGATGCCCCCAGCGCGAAAGCGGCGGCGATGCCCCGCCCATCCCCAATTCCGCCCGCCGCGATCACAGGCACTTTCACCGCATCGACGATTTGAGGCACCAGCGCCATGGTGCCGGCCTGGGTTGCGATATTGTCGGTCAGGAACATGCCGCGATGTCCGCCCGCCTCGACGCCTTGGGCGATAATCACATCGCAACCATGCTCCTCGAGCCAGCGCGCCTCTTCGACCGAGGTCGCCGAGCTCATGACGCGGCAACCCGCCGCCTTCACCCGCTCCAGCAATGTCGGGACCGGCAGCCCGAAATGAAAACTCACGACCTCCGGCTTCAGGTCCTCGACAATTCCGCACATATGGTCATCGAACGGCGCCCGGTTGGCAGCGGCTGTCTTGGCCGAGGCGTCCAAGCCGAACGCGTCATAATAACCCGCCAGATGCGCTTTCCATGCCGCCTCGCGGCCGGGATCGGACTGCGCCGGGGCATGACAGAAAAAGTTCACGTTGATCGGTTTTTTGGTCTGTTGCCGAATAACACCGATCTCGGCCCGCACCTTGTCCGCATCCAACATGGCGCAGGGCAACGATCCAAGCCCACCCGCCTCGCAGGTCGCGATGGCCATCGCCGCGCCGCCCGCACCCGCCATTGGCGCCTGAATTATCGGCAGTTCCACACCGACCAGGTCCAAAAATTCACGATTTGGCCACATATCTTCCGGCTCCCTCCACTCAACAAGGTTATGATCAGCTCAGCCGGTAGGCCCGCCGTGCCGTGCCGCTGAACAAGGCCTCCCGCTCCGCTGGCGAGGCGGCGGCGGTCAAATGCTTGAAGGCATTCCACAGGGCGGCGTAGCCGATGCCCATCTTGTCGACGGGAAAATTACTTTCGAAGGTGCAGCGTTCCGCCCCAAACAATTCAATGCAGGTCTCGATGTTGGGCCGCCAGAGTTCCGCCAGCTCCATTGACGTGGGCGGCGCCGGCGCATTGAAATAATCGAAGGCGGCCAGACGCATCATCATGCCGCCCAGTTTCATGGTGACGTTGGGGCATTGCGCCAATTCGGCCATGCCCGCCCGCCACTGGGCGAATGCTTCGTCGCGCTTGTCTGTATAAACGCCATAGCCCAACAGCCCGCCACAGTGGTTCATGATGATATTGGCGTCGGGACAGGCCCGCGCCAGATCGATCAATTCCGCCAGTTGCGGATGATACAGCCAGGCGTCCAGGGACAGGCCCAGGGCGGTCAGACGATCCAATCCGGCGCGAAAATCCGCCTGGCCATACAGGCCGACGCCCTCGCTGTGATGCCCATTGCCGATCACCGGATCGGCATCCCAACCGGCGGCATGGCGGACGCCGCGATAGCGCCCGGCCCCGGCCCGGATTGATGCCTCCAACACCGGTTCCACCCGATCACCCAGGGTCAAATCGGCAAAACCCACAATGCCGGCCGCGACACGGGTCGGGCCGTAAAGGCCACTGGCGCTCATGGCGGCGACGCCGGCGGCGAATTCCACCTCTCCCACCGGGCGCATTTCCTCCGGTCCCCGGGCCCGGTACATGGAGCCGCATTCCATATAGACCGTGGCCACGACGTTGTGGCCGCCACCCTCGCGCGTGCCCACATCGTCCAGCCATTGGGGCAGCAGATAGCGATGCTTTTTCTGATCCCAAAGGTGATGATGGGTATCGATAATGGGCAAATCCGGGTCGAGGATTTCCTCGGCCGGGCGCTGGCCCAGCCAGGCCTCGTTGGGCGGAAAAATACGGCCAAAAGGCGTTGGCTGTCTGGCTGGCTGTTTGGCATCGGTCATCGCGGGCTACTCCGTCTTGGTAAGGATCAGCGCATCCACGGCAATGGCGCCCTCACCCTTGGCCTTCACCAGGAAAGGATTGATATCGATGCTTTCGATCACATCCGCATGGGCCGCGGCATAGACTGAAAGCTGGCACAACCCCAGGGCCAGGGCATCCACGTCCGCCGCGGGCTGGCCGCGCACGCCATCCAACAGGGCCCGGCCGCGCACTTCGTCGATCATCCGGTGGGCCTCGTCCAGGCCGAACGGGGCGACGCGGAAGGTCACATCCTTCAAGACTTCAACAAAGATCCCGCCCAGCCCGAATAACACCACCGGGCCAAACACCGGATCACGATGCACACCGATAATGGTTTCAACGCCGCCCGAAATCATCGGCGCCACCAGTACGCCATCGATGACCGCATCCTTGGCATGCTGCCCGACAGCGGCCATGATCGCCTGATAGCCGGCCCGCACCGCGTCCACCGATTGCAGGTTCAACTTCACGCCACCAATATCGGATTTGTGCTGGATGTCGGCGGAGACAATTTTCAGCACCACCGGATAACCGACTTCCATGGCCGCCTGGGCCGCGTCATCGGCCGAGGATGCCAAGCGGCCCGGCGCCATGGGCAGGCCGGCCCGCGCCAGAATTTCCGCCGCCTCCACTTCCGACAGGGCGCGGTTGGGCGGCGCAAAGGCAGCCGCCGGCAGGCTGGGCGGCGCGTCGCTGTCAACCCGGACAAAGCCACGGCCAAAGCCGACCAGAGCGGCAATCGCCCGGATCGCCCGGTTCGGATCCTCGATCACCAGATATTTCAGGCTTTCCAGATATTCCCGGTCTGGCTGACGGCAGACCATGGACAGGATCATCAGATCATCGGGGAAGTCCCGGCGCACCCGTTCCAGCACCTCGGTGATTTGGCCGATCATACGCTCAGAGAGGCCGACGGTAGACAAAAAGATCAGGATGGCATCACAGTCGCCGTCGGTCAGCATGGTCCGCAGGCTGCCTTCGAACACCGGCATATCGTTTAACATTTGCGCCGTGGTATCGACCGGATTGCGCACCGCCGCCAGGGGCATCAACTGTTTCAAGGCTTTTTGCGCCTTGGCGGGCAGTTCCGGCACCTCCAAATCATGCAGCGCCGCGATATCGGAAGTCAGCACGCCAATGCCCCCCGATATGGTCACGATGCCCAGGCGGTTGCGGTCCGGGAACTGTCCGGCGGAAGCGGCGCTGGCCACATCCAGCATCTCGTCCATGGAATAGACCCGGCAAACCCCATATTGCCGGAACATGGCGTCATAGATGGCATCGGCGCCGGCCAGCGATGCCGTGTGACTGCTGGCGGCCACGGCGCCAACCTCGGATGAGCCGACCTTCATCATCACCACGGCCTTGCCATTGGCCCTGGCGGCGGTGAAGGCCTGCATCAGCCTCTCTGGCTTACGGGTGCCTTCGATATAGGCGGCAATGACAGTGGTGCCTGGATCGTCGGCACAAAAGGCAATGCAATCGGCTACATCCACGTCGACCTCGTTGCCGGTCGTTATCCAATTGCGGATACCCAGGCCGCGCTCCCGCGATAGCACCATGATATGGCCGCCGACGGCGCCAGATTGGCTGATGACCGAGATATTGCCGGGTTTTGGCCAGCCACGTTCAAACGAGGAGGCAAAGGTGCCAACGGCAAAGCTGGCCGCGTTCAGCATGCCCATGCAGTTCGGCCCAACCATGCGCATACCGCTGCTTTGGGCGATGGCATCCAATTCGGCCTGCCATTGGGCGCCTTCCTCACTCACTTCCGCGAAGCCGGAGGAAAAGATCACCACGGACCGGACCCCGGCCGTGGCGCAGTTGCGCACCGCCTCCACCACCATTGGTGCGGGCACGGTCACCACGCACATATCCACCACCTCGGGTACGTCGCGGATATCCTTATAGGCCGGCAGGCCCTGGATCATGCCGCCGCGTGGATTGATGGGATAGATGGTGCCGGCGTAGCCTGCCTCTTTCATGAAGCGGATCGGCCGGCCACCGAACTTCAACACATTGTCGGATGCGCCAATGATGGCGATGACTTGAGGATCGAACAGAGGGGCAAGGGAACCAGGCTGACTAGACACGACGACACGCTCCATCCTTTGGCGGCGCATGCCGTACAATGGCCGCACCCTGTTTCTAAATTATTTCCCCAGACCACGGCGCCCGGCACCAAGTCGAAATAGGGGCCGCAACGAACCAATGCCGCCCATCCAGAACCGCTGATTGTGGCCGCTGCGGGTTGAGCCGTCAATGCAGCTGATATAAAGCCCTCGGAATTTTATGCCCCTCGTTTGACGCCCCGGTTTTGACGCCATTGTACCGGCTGGATCAGCCGGGTAGGCTTCAGGAAAAGCAGAAACGCTGTGTCCTCGAAGCCACCATATGTAGGGAGTTGAGCATGGAATTCGCATTCACGGACGAACAGGACGCCATCCGCGATACGGCCCGGCGGTTTGCCAGGGAGCGCCTGGCACCCGGTTTCCGTCAGCGCGAACAAGACCGCAGGATTGGCCGGGATGTAATCGCGGAAATGGGAGCGCTGGGTCTGATCGGCGCCGATCTTCCCGCCGAGTTTGGCGGCCTGGGCCTGGACTGCGTGACCGCCGGCGTTATCATCGAAGAGATCGCCGCCGCTGACCTGAGCGTTGCCTATATTCAGTTGATCGGCTCGTTGAACGGCAAGATGCTGGCTGCCCACGCGACCCCGGAGCTTGCGGCCAAGGCCATCGGCGATCTGTGCGCGGGACGCAGTATTACCGCCCTGGGTCTGACGGAGCCCGGCGGTGGGTCCGATGCCGCCAACCTGAAACTGCGGGCCCGCCGGGACGGTGATGACTACATACTGAATGGCGAAAAGACCTCGATCTCATTAAGCACCCAGGCGGATACCATCCTGCTGTTCGCACGCACGGGCAGCGAAGAGCAACGCGCCCATGGGGTCAGCACCTTTTATGCCCCGCTTGATGGCGCCGGCATCAGCCGCACCGAATTTGACGATATGGGCAGCGGCGCGGTCGGGCGTGGCTCGTTGTTTTTTGACGACGTGCGCATCCCCGCCGATTGCCTGCTGGGCGAGGAAGGGGCCGGCTTTCGGCAAATCATGGGTGGGTTCGATTTTTCCCGCGCGTTGATTGGTCTGCAAGTACTGGGTGCCGCCCGTGCCTCGCTGGAAGAGGCCTGGAAATACAGTACCGAGCGGGAGGCCTTCGGCAATCCCATCGCGGCCTATCAAGGAGTGACCCAGCCT
Source organism: Alphaproteobacteria bacterium (assembly GCA_016776605.1). Lineage (GTDB taxonomy): Bacteria > Pseudomonadota > Alphaproteobacteria. The sequence continues at coordinate 50,653 of JADHTB010000017.1, forward strand.
CTGGCCGAATGCGAGACTTTCCTGGAAGCAGCGACCTTGCTTTGTTACAAGACCCTGTGGCTGCGCGACCGGGAGCTGCCCCATACCAAAGAGGCGGCCATGGTAAAATGGTGGGCGCCGAAGGTCGCCTTCGACATTATTCATCAATGCCTGCTGACCCATGGCCATTACGGCTATACCAAGGATCTGCCGTTCGAACAGCGCATGCGTGACGTTCTTGGCCTACAGATCGGCGATGGCACGGCGCAAATTCAAAAAATGATTATCGCCCGGGAAATCGTCGGGCGCGTTGCCTTACCTTACTAAGCATTCCGTGATTAAGCATTCCGTGGGAGAGACAGATGAGCGAAAGTGAAAATCCCGTTCTGACCGACGTCGTTGATGGCGTCGGCATCATGACCCTGAACCGGCCGGACAAATTCAATTGCATATCGAGCGGCCTGATGGATGGCATGAGTGCCGCCATCGAAGCCTTCGACAACGACCAGGGCGTGCGGGTCATTCTGCTGAATGCGAAAGGCAAAACATTTTGCACCGGCGCCGATCTGGACGAGGTGATGGCGGCGCGTAAAAGCCGCGATACGCTGAAGGCCTACATCGGCCGTATTCATGGGGTATTCCGCCGCCTGGAAACCTCTCCCCTGCCCGTGGTAGTCGCCATAAACGGCCTGGCCCTGGCGGGCGGCATCGAGATGATGATGGCCTGCGACGTAGCCTTCGCCGCCGAGAGCGCGAGGATCGGCGATCAACATGCCCAATATGGCCTGATACCGGGCGGCGGTGGCACGCAACGTCTGCCGCGGCTGGTCGGCCTGCGCCGGGCCTTGGACCTGATGTACACCAATCGTTGGCTGGACGCGGCGGAGGCGGAGCGTTGGGGCCTGGTCAACTACGTCGTGGCCGACGAGGCCCTGGCCGAGGCGAGCCTGGATTACTGCCGCAATCTGGCCGGGAAAAGCCGCGCCGGCCTGACCGCCATGAAGCACCTCTCCCGCCAGGGTCTGGAAATCAGTCCCTCTGATGGCCTGACACTGGAAGAGGACGCAGTGGCTGATGGCCTGATGGGCGGGGACGTAGAGGAAGGCCTGGCCGCCTTCCAGGCCCGCCGCGAACCGAATTTCGTTTAGGGAGCCCCGCATGCCGCGTTCTTACCCGGATCGTCCCATGGTCGGCGTCGGCGCCGTGGTCTTCAAGGATAATGAGGTTCTGCTGATCCGCCGTGGCAAGGAGCCGCGCAGGGGGGATTGGAGCATCCCCGGCGGCATGCAGGAACTGGGCGAAACAATATTCGCCGCTGCCGCAAGGGAGGTGATGGAGGAAACCGCCATCGCCATCCAAAACATCGCCCTGATCGACGTCATAGATTCCATCACACCCGATGCCCATGGCCGGGTGCGGTACCATTACACCCTGGTCGACGTGGTGGCGGAATGGCAAAGCGGCGAGGCGGTTGGTGGATCCGATGCCATGCATGCCGAATTCATGCCCCTGCACCGGGTCGCCGGCACCGGCCTGTGGTCGGAGACCCAGCGCATCATCAATATGGCGCGGGACCTGCGCGGTCTTTGATATGCCACAGCCGACGGCGGCAACAGCGGCACCGGCAGCCCCCCTGGCGCCGCGCCACCTGGGCACGGTCAACTGGCTGGGACTGTGGACCCTGTATCAAAAGGAAGTCCGCCGCTTCCTGAAGGTCACGGGTCAGACGGTGATCGGACCCCTGATCATGGCCCTGTTGTTCTTGGCCATCTTCGCCGTCGCCCTGGGCAGCCGCCGTGGCGAGGTGGAGGGGGTGCCCTACGTGGTCTTTCTGGCGCCCGGCCTGATCATCATGTCCATTGCGCAGAATGCCTTTGCCAATGCCTCGTCATCTCTATTGATCGCCAAAACCCAAGGCACCATTGTCGATCTATTGATGGCGCCCCTGCGGCCGGTGGAACTAGTCGTGGCCTTTATCTTGAGTGCCGTGACACGGGGCCTGCTGGTGGGTTTGGTGATCGGGGCCGCCATGGCGCCATTCGTGCCCATGGCCTTGGTTAATCCAGGACTGATTCTGTTCCACGCCCTGGCCGCCGCCACTCTTTTGGGACTGATGGGCATGCTGGTGGGGCTGTGGGCCGAGCGCATGGACAATCTGGCGGCCGCCAGCAACTTCGCCATCGCACCCCTGACCTTCCTGTCCGGAACCTTTTACGCCATCACCGATCTACCGGACAGCTTGCAAGGCGTGCTACTGGCGAACCCGTTCTTTCACATGATCGACGGCTTCCGCCAGGGCTTCATCGGCCAGGGCGCCAGCGAACCCTTATTCGGCGTTGCCGTCATGCTTGGCGCCAACATCGCCGTTTTCTGGCTCTGTCATCGAGCGGTTGCCAGGGGCTGGCGTTTAAAGCCCTAGCAAGTTAGCGGGGCAGAATGCCTTCCGCCTGATACTGCTCCAACAGCTCGATCAGCATGTCTTCCGTATCGATGCAGTCCTGAAAGCCGTGTTGCCGCAATTTGATGGTGCTGACCACCACGGGAGCCGGATTTTTGCCGGCGGCGAAATTGAAATCGGCGAACTGCCAGGATTGTCCGACCAGCTTCTCATAGGGGACGGGGCGCAAATTATGCTGCTTGGCGATCGCCTCCCAGATATGCGCCTTGGCTGGCATGACATCTTGCAGGCGCATGGGCTCGGGCTGCCCCATCTGCATGCCGAAATGGCGGGCCAATGTGGGCCATAGACCGGGAAAGGTTATGTTGTCGCCATTGGTGATATTGAAAATTTCGTCCCTGGCGCCCCCTGCCCCCGTCGCCCAGTCGAGCGCGCGGGCGATCAGCCGGGTATCAATGGCCTCGGTCACATAGGCGCCGCCGCCCGGATGGCACAACGGCAGGCCTTCGGCCCGGCGGATCACGGCGTACACCGCCATGGCCAGCAGGATATTCAGCGGCGCGTCCAGGGCAAAACCGAAAATCGTCTGGGGCCGCCAGATAGTCCAGCTCCACGCCTTGCCCTTTTGCTGATCCTTCACGAAATCTTCCTGGTACCAGTAGAAGTTTTCGTGATCGTTGCGGGCCCAGCGCTCCCGCGCCGGCACGGGCGGTGGCCGCAGATGGGCGCCATAGGCCTTGGTGCCCTGGAACAGGGATATGTGCGCCAGGTTTTTGGCCACGGCATCAAGCGGCCGCAGGGCGTTCTGCAACATCGCCAGATTGGTTTGCATCTGCGCCTTGGCCCGCCAGCCGCGGATCACGTCTTCCTCTTCATACAGGGCGGTGTAGATAATGTGGGTGGTGTCCGGCAATTCGCCCAGGGTTCTTTCGCAGGCGGCCTTATCGGTCAGATCCAGGGCGATAAAGCGGCCGCCATGAGCAAAGGCCGGTGGGCGGCGGGACAGCGCCACCACGTTCCAATCGGGCAGGGCATCGAAATGCCGCAACGCCGCGCCGCCGACCAGGCCCGAGGGGCCAAAGATGACGATATTTCCACTCATAATTCTGTACCATTGCAACCCAACCCGAGAGGCGGGCAGAATAGGGCCCTGGTTTGTCCAGGGTCAACGGGCGAACATGAAATGGGAGGATAGATCGAGATGAGCCGTCTTTTCGGATCACTGCGCCAGATGGGCTATGTGGTGAAGGATATCGATGCCGCCATGCGCCATTGGATCGACGTTTGTCAGATTGGGCCGTGGTTCTATGTGGACAAGCTGGTGGTCCAGGACTTCACCTACAAAGGGCAACCGAGCGATCCGCACCTGTCCATCGCCCTGGCCAATTCCGGCGACGTGCAGCTGGAATTGATCCAGCAGCGGGATGACAGCCCCACCCTGTACCAGGATTTCCTGAACGCTGGTAACGAAGGCCTGCAACATTTTTCCACCTGGCCGGAGAACTACCAGGAAATCTACAGGGAGGCCCTGGCCGCCGGTTATACCGTGGGCCAGGAGGCTGACAGTCCCCGCGGCCCCTTCGTCTATTTTGAACAGGAAGGCCATCCGGGCACGGTCATCGAAATGGCTGAAATGACCGAAGGCCGGCGGCGCATCTTCGATGGCGTGCGGGAAGCGGCGGTTGATTGGGACGGCAGCGACCCAATCCGGGAGCGCTGGCCGAGCTAGAGCATTTTCAACATTCACCGGGTCCTTGGGAATTTAGTCCCTGGAAATCGAGTCCCTGGGTCAGGGATTTGCGGAAGCGGCGGTCCCGTTTCAGGTGCCATTCACGGCTCATGGCCGGGCCACGGGTCAGGTAACGTTCGGCGTATAGCAACACCCAGGCGCGGCCACGGGTACTGCGCGCGCCGGTGCCGTCGTTGTGCCGGGCCAAGCGGCGGTCCAGATCGTTGGTCCAGCCCACATAGGTGCGGTAGCCAGAACCATCGCGGCTGCCTAGGATATAAACGAAACACGCCATCCCGGCGCCTTATATACGATATTGGGAATCTACGGAATGCATAGAAGCGACGGACGTATCCTGACCACCCACGCAGGCAGCCTGCCGCGACCGCCCGAGCTGGTGAAGATGTTTTCCCAGCGGGTCCATGGCGACGCCGTGGATGCGGCAAAAATGGCGGCGGCGATCGAGGACGCCACCAACTGGGTGCTGCCCAAGCAACTGGAAGCCGGCATCGATATTCCCAATAACGGCGAGCAGCCACGGGATGCCTTTTTCCTGTATGTGCGCCATCGCATGAGTGGCTTCGCCGGCCTGGGCAAGCGGCAGCCCCAGGCGGATTTGTTGCGCTACCCCGCGTTTCTGGCCCTGCGCCAAAGTCAGCAGGCCGACAAGATCGCGGTTACCAATTTCGAAGTGCCGGCGGTGGTGGACGCGGTGCGTTACCTGGACCCGGCCTTCGTCGAGACCGAATGTAGCGATTTCCGCCGTATTCTGACCGCCAGGGCGCCGCAGGTGAAGGATGCCTTTATTACCGCGCCATCGCCGGGCATCATCGCCGCCGCCGTGCCGAATGAGTATTATGACAGCTTCGATAGATACCTGGATGCCCTGGCCACGGCCCTGCGCGTTGAATATGAGGCCATCGTGGCCCACGGCTTCACCCTGCAACTGGACTGTCCCGACCTGGCCCTGGAGCGGCATATCACCTATGCCGACCGGCCCCTTTCTGATTTCATTGAATTCGTCGAAAGCGTGATCGACGCCATCAACCGCAGCCTGGTGAATGTGCCGCGCGAGGCCGTACGCCTGCATGTCTGTTGGGGCAATTATGAAGGCCCGCACGATATGGACGTGCCCCTGGCTGATATCCTGCCAACCATCCTGCAGGCGAATGTGGGCGGCTTTGTCCTGCCCTTCGCCAATCCCCGCCACGCTCACGAATATAAGGTGTTCGAGAGCGGCCCCCTGGCCGATGATCAGATACTGGTGGCCGGTGTCATCGACACCACCACCAACTATATCGAACATCCGGAAACCGTGGCCGACCGGATAGAGCGGATCGCCCAGGCGTTGGGCGATCCCAGCCGCCTGCTGGCCGGCACCGACTGTGGTTTTGACACCTCCGCCGGCATGGGCAAGGTCGCCGAGGACGTGGTTTGGGCCAAACTGGCCGCCCTGTCGGAAGGCGCTAAACTGGCCAGCGAGCGGCTGTTTCGTTAGGCCACTACTGAAAATTGCTCTAAATCAGCCGCTGTTCCAAGGCTTTATGCCGGATGGCTTTCTGTAATTTTTCGAAGGCCCGCACTTCGATCTGACGGACCCTCTCGCGGCTGATATTGAAATCGGTGGAGAGCTCTTCCAGGGTTTTCGGATCGTCCCTCAGGCGCCGTTCGGTGATGATGTGGCGTTCCCGCTCGTTCAGATCACCCATGGCGCCCAGCAACAGGGCGCGGCGTTTCTGCAGCTCGTCCGTTTCCGCCAGCTCGGTTTCCTGGTCGATACTGTCATCGACCAACCAGTCCTGCCACTCCCCGCCCTCGCCTTCCGACCGCAGGGGTGCGTTCAGGGAATTGTCCGGCCCGGCCAGGCGTCGATTCATGGAAACCACATCTTTTTCCGGCACATTCAGGGTCGTGGCGATCTTTTCCACCTGATCGGGGGTCATATCGCCTTCATCGATGGCCTGAATCTGCCCCTTCAGCTTACGCAGCTTGAAAAACAGCTTTTTCTGCGCCGCCGTGGTGCCGATCTTGACCAGGGACCAGGACCGCAGAATATATTCCTGAATATTGGCCCGGATCCACCACATGGCGTAGGTCGCCAGACGAAAGCCGCGCTCCGGCTCAAACCGTTTGACCGCCTGCATCAGGCCGATATTGCCTTCCGCGATCAGTTCCGCCACCGGCAGGCCATAACCGCGGTAACCCATGGCGATCTTGGCCACTAGACGCAAATGAGAGGTGACCATTTTGTGGGCGGCATCACGATCATCGTGGTCCCGCCAGGCCTTGGCCAGCATGTATTCCTCTTCATGAGGCAGCATGGGATATTTGCGGATATCCTGCAGATAGCGCGACAGGCTGGCCTCGGGCGTCGGCGCCGGTATGCCGGCAATCGGCGCACGGGCGCTCTTTTTCGGAACCGCGGCCTTGGCGGTATCCTCCAGCACGGCCACATCCGCCATCTTGGCGTCAGCCCGCGCCTTCGCAGCCGCTTTGGTGCTAGTTCTCGCGCCAGTTTTCGCGCTGGCCCCGGTCTTAGCCTTGGCGCCGGATTTGCCGCTATTTGCTTTTGTTTTGCTCGCTACCATGGCTCCACCATGCGCTGGCAAGGCCAGCGTATCTCTGTGATTTCAATTCACGGTCTGATTGGATACAGCCCGTATGTTACCAAAATGCAACAGTTATGTCAAGAGAATCCCGTCGAATGACGGTCGTCAGACGTGCCCCGCCCTCACCCATTCAAGCACTATTATAGTTGCTGGAAAAGTGCCACCAGCGCCTGCATGTCATGTGGGAGCGGGCTGTGAAAAATCAAGTCCCGCCCGTCCATGGGGTGGCGAAAACCAAGTTCCACCGCGTGCAATGCCTGACGCCTGAAGTCCCCGATAGCCTGACGCAGATCGTCTCCGAAATCGGCGCCACGGCCACGCCGCGCGCCGCCGTACAAGGGATCGCCCATGACCGGGTGGCCGATGGATGACAGATGCACGCGGATCTGGTGCGTGCGGCCGGTTTCCAGGCGGCAATCAAGCAGACTGGCGGTGGGTCTGGCAACCTGCCCATAGGCTTCAACCTGGGTGTAGTGGGTCACCGCCGGCTTGCCGCCCCGGGTCACCACGGCCATTTTTTTTCGGTTGTTGGTATCGCGGCCGATATTGCCTTCGATCCGGCCGCCGCCTTGCCGGGGCCGGCCCCAGACCAGGGCGCGGTAACAGCGCTGTATATCGTGGTGGACGAACAGCGCGCTTAACCCGGCGTGCGCGGCATCATGCTTGGCCGCCACCAACAGGCCCGAGGTATCCTTATCCAGGCGATGCACGATACCGGGACGGCGCACCCCACCCACCCCCGACAGGCTGGCGCCGCAATGGGCCAGCAGGGCGTTGACCAGGGTGTGGTCCGGATTGCCAGGCGCGGGATGCACGACCAGGCCGGCCGGTTTGTCGATCACGATCAAATGCTCGTCCTCGAATACGATGGTCAGGTCCATGGCCTGTGGCTTGGGCACCGCCTCTTCCGCGGGCGGTACCCGCAGCTCAATAAGCTCGCCGGGTTTGACCCGGTACGAGGCCTCGGTTACCGTCCGCATGTCGCCGGTTTGGCCGATGCACACCTGTCCGGCTTCGATCAAGGCCTTGATGCGCACGCGGGACAGGCCGTCGATGGCCTGGCTGAGCAGGCGGTCTAAACGCTCGCGGGCCGCCTCTGGCCCAACCACAATATTGTGTTCTTCTATTTTCGGATTTTCGCCCATGACCCAACACTGGACCGAGAATAGCACCCGGCTCAAGCTTCTCGTGGGCGTGATGACCACTTTGTTGGTTATCGGCTTGATTTTGCTGGTCGTTGGCATTGCCCGGACATCCAAGGAATTAAGCGATCAAAGCGCTCAATTGACAGCCAAGATGAGCGATGTACCCATAAAATTGGCGCCAGGCGATAGCTTGATCGACCTGACTGCGGACAATGGCCGCTTGTATCTGGCCATTCGCCACCAGAACGGCGGGCAGTCCGTCGTGGTACTTGATAGCAAAACCGGCGAACGGTTGGGCCAGCTAAATCTGGAAACAACTCAATGATCGCGCCGCCCGGGATCGTGCTGACCGGGATCGTGCTGCCCGGCGCCCCGCGTGCGGCGATCGCCGCCCATGTGGCAGCCGACTACCCCCATGAAGCCTGCGGTCTGTTGTTGGGCCGGCGGCATAGCGAACACACGCTGATATCCCAGGCCGTGGCCTCCCCCAATTTGGCGGATGACCCCGGCCACCGGTTTGAAATTGACCCTGGCCTGCGGCTGCGCCTGCAAAAGGCCGCCCGCGATGGGCAGGACGAGGTTCTGGGTCATTATCATTCCCATCCTGACGGCCCTGCCCGGCCCTCGGCCACCGACCGCGCCGGCATTTATGAAGTGGATCTGGTCTGGTTGATCGCGGCGGTGACCCAGGCAGGTCTGCAAGATATCGCCGCCTTTATGCCCTGGGCCGATTGTGGTGGCTTTGATGACATAGAATTGAACGAGACATAAGGATGCCGGATGAATTTTTCCTCTGACAATGCCGCCGGCGTGTCGCCACAAATCATGGCGGCCCTGGCCGCCGCCAACCAAGGCCACGCCATGGCCTACGGCGCGGATAGCGTGACCAAGGCGGCCGAGGCGGCCTTTACCGAGTTGTTCGAGCGGGAGCTGGCGATCTTTCCCGTTGCCACCGGCACGGCGGCCAACGCCCTGGCCCTGTCCGCGCTGACGCCGCCCTGGGGCCAGACCTATTGCCATCGCAACGCCCATATCGAGGAAGACGAGGCCGGCGCGCCGGAGTTGTTCTCGGGCGGCGCCAAGCTGGCTCTGCTGGACGGCGAACATGGCAAAATCGCGGCGGAAACATTGACTGCCGCCGTCGCCACCGCCGGCTTTGGCGTACAGCATCATTCCCAGCCCAGCGCCCTGTCGCTGACCCAGGCAACCGAGGCCGGCACGGTTTACCAACCCGGCGAGATCGCCGCCCTGGCGGCCATCGCCCACGCAGCGGGTCTGTCCGTGCATATGGATGGTGCGCGTTTTGGCAATGCCCTGGCCCATCTGGGTTGCAGCCCGGCGGAGATGACCTGGAAGGCGGGCGTCGATGTGCTGTCCTTTGGCGCCACCAAGAATGGCGCCATGGCGGCAGAGGCGGTGATCTTCTTCGACCCGGATGCGGCGGACGATTTCCTTTATCGGCGCAAACGCGGCGGCCATCTGTTTTCCAAGATGCGCTATTTATCGGCCCAACTGGTGGCATATCTGCGCGATGATCTGTGGCTGGAGAATGCCCGCCACGCCAACGCCTGTGCGGCAACATTCTCTCAAGGTCTGGCCGCGCTGGACGGTGCCCATCTGGTGCATCCGGTCCAGGCGAACGAGATATTCGTACATTTGCCGACCGCGGTTCTTGAAGCAATGGAAGCGGCCGGCGTCGGCTTTCACCGCTGGGGACCGGCGGGGGATGCGGATGGCGGCCGAGCGCGCTTCGTCTGCGCCTTCAATACTGAACAGGGTGATGTAGACCGGGCGCTGCAAATCGCCCAAGATGCAGTCTGAACAAAAAGGGAAGTTGATTATGCAAGGTCGAATGATTGGCGATATCGCGGTGCGGCGCATCATGGAGTACGAAGGTCCGTTTTTGGCGCCAAGCGATATTTTCGCCGAGGCCACGCCGGAGGCCCTGGCCCCGCACCGCCATTGGCTGGAACCAAAAGCCCTGGATCCGGAGACCGGCAAGCTGATTTTCCCCTTCCAATCCTATTTGGTGAAAACCAAGCACCATACCATCCTGATTGATACCTGCATCGGCTGCGGCAAGACGATTAAGCACCGGCCACAATGGGCCAACCGCACGGATCAGGCCTGGTTAAACAATTTGCGCGCCGCCGGCGTCCAGCCGGAAGCCATCGACTATGTCTTTTGCACCCATCTGCACGTGGACCATGTCGGTTGGAACACCTCCTTGGTCGATGGCCGTTGGGTGCCGACATTCCCCAATGCCAAATACATCTTCGCCAAGGTTGAATACGCCGCCGCCGAGGCTGGCAATAATTCGATTTTTCGGGAAAGCGTGCTGCCGATCATGGAAGCCGGCCAGGCCCAGTTGGTGGAAACCGACTTCGCCCTGGACGATAATGTCTGGCTGCAATCGACGCCGGGGCATACCACCGGCCACGTGGCGGTTAACCTGGCCTCCAACGGGCACAGCGCGGTGATGTGCGGTGATCTGATCCATACACCGTTGCAATGCGCCCATCCGGAATGGAGCCCCCAGTTCGATCTGGACAAGGAACAGGCGCGTCAGACCCGGCGGCACTTTCTGGCCAGCAATGCCGAAGCCGGGCAAATGATACTAACGGCGCACTTCCCCTCCCCCTCCATCGGTCATGTGGTCGTCAAGGGCGATGCCTTCCAATTCAACTACTTAGAGGCTTAATACCAAGCCGGACTTTCCATCCGGCTCGCCTCGTGCTGAAATGAGTTGAGTTCATAAGCTGGGAGGTCTGTGATGGTAGCGAAGCGGGCGAAATTCCTTGGCTGGGGTTATGAAGGCGAGGGCCTGACCCCCGACGAACAGGAAATGGTGCTGACGCGTTATGCGGAACGCTTTGGCGTGGACGGCTTTGAGCGGATCGCCGCGCCGACGCCGGATATGGTTGATCTGCATGGCCCGCGTATCGGGGTGCCGGCCAAGCTGAAAGCGTTTTGTTCGACCGATGACTTCGACCGCCTGACCCACACCTATGGCAAAAGTTTCCCCGACTATGTGCGCATCTATGACAAGAATTTCGCCAATGCGCCGGACATCGTAGCCTTTGCCAAGTCCGAAAATGATGTGACGGACGTGTTGGATTGGGCCACCGGGGCCAATGTGGCGGTGATCCCCTTTGGTGGCGGTTCCACCGTGGTGGGCGGCATCGAACCGGCGGTGGGTGGCGGCTTTGCCGGCACGCTGACTTTGGATCTGACCGGCCTGAACCAGATATTGGAGATCGACAAGACCTCGCGAGCGGCCCGCATGCAGGGCGGTATCCGCTGCCCGGATATCGAGGCCGGGTTGCGGCCCCACGGCCTGACCATGCGGCATTTCCCGCAAAGCTTTGATCTGGCGACCCTGGGCGGCATGATCGCCACCCGGTCGGGCGGGCATTTTGCCACGCTTTACACACATATTGACGATTTCGTCGAAAGCACCCGTATGCTGACCCCCGCGGGCGCCATGGAAAGCCGCCGTCTGCCCGGCTCCGGCGCCGGGCCCAGCCCGGACCGTCTGGCAATCGGTTCGGAAGGCGCCCTGGGCATCATCACCGAAGCTTGGATGCGTTTGCAGGACCGCCCAACCCATCGGCGGTCCACCGCCATCAACTTCAATGACTTCAGCCGGGCGGTGGAGGCCGTGCGGCAGTTAACCCAATCAGGCCTGTTCCCCTCCAACGTGCGCCTGTTGGACCGCATGGAAGCCCTGTTGAACGGCGCCGGCGATGGCAGCCACGACGTGGTGGTGCTGGGCTTTGAAAGCGCCGATCACCCGGTGGACGCCTGGATGGAACGCGGCCTGGCGATCTGCCGTGAACTGGGCGGCAGCTATGACGAGGCGGCCTCCAAAGCAGAGGACAGCAATACCTCGGGCGCGGCGGGGGCCTGGCGCGCGGCCTTTATCAAGATGCCCCATTTCCGCGATGCCTTGATCTCGGCGGCGGTCATTTCCGATACCTTTGAAACCGCTATCACCTGGGATAAATTCCACAGCTTCCACGAAAATGTCACGGCCGCGACGGAGCAGGCGATAGAGGACGTGACCGGCGCCAAGGGCATCGTCACCTGCCGTTTCACCCACGCCTATCCAGACGGCGCGGCGCCGTACTACACATTCCAGGGGTTGGGCAAACATGGCGGCCTGTCCGAACAGTGGCACGAAATCAAGCGGCGGGCCGCCGATGCCGTGATCGACAATGGCGGCACCATCACCCACCATCACGCGGTCGGCCGCGACCACATGCCCTGGTACGAGCGGCAACGGCCGGCGGTTTTCGGCCTGGCCCTGCAAGGCGCCAAGGACAAATTGGACCCGGCCGGAATTCTCAACCCCGGTGTTATCGTTCCACTGGCATAAGTAGGAGGGCAGCAGCATGAAATTATTGAGCTTCAGTACGCGGACCGGGGATAGTTACGGGCTGGTGCATGGCGACGGCGTGATCGATCTGGGCCAACGGCTGGGCGGCAAGTATGCCGATCTGCGTTCATTGTTGGAGGGCGACGGCCTGGCCGAGGCCGCGGCAACGGCAAAGGGCGCGTCCGCCGATTACGGCCTTGACGCCATTACCTATCACCAAGTCATTCCCAACGCCCGGCGGATCATCTGCATCGGCCTGAACTACCGCGAACATGCGGCGGAAATGGGCATGGATTTTCCCGAAAATCCGTCGCTGTTTTCCAAATGGCCCGACGCCCTGGTCGGCCATGAACAGGACATAGTGCGGCCCAGGGCCTCGAGCCATTTTGACTATGAAGGCGAACTGGCCTTTATTATCGGCAAGCCGGGCCGCCATATAACGGAAGGCGAGGCCATGGCCCATGTGGCCGGCTATACCCCATTCCTGGATGGCAGCGTGCGCGACTTTCAAGGTCAGTCGGTGATCGCCGGCAAGAACTTTCAACACAGCGGCTCCTGCGGCCCGTGGATGACCACCGCCGACGAAGTGCCCGACCCCACGAAGCTGCAGTTGACTACACGGCTAAACGGCAACGTGGTGCAGAATGAAAGCACCGAGCAATTGTTTTATTCGGTCGCCAACATCATCGCCTATATCTCGCAATTCACGCCGTTGCATCCGGGCGACGTCATCGCCACCGGCACGCCCAGCGGCGTGGGCGCGGGCCGCAAGCCGCCGTTGTGGATGAAACCCGGCGACCGCATCGAGGTGGAGATTTCCGGCCTGGGCTGCCTCGCCAACAACGTGGTGGCGGAGGAAGGTTAGAGTATCCGTTATAGGCAAGGCCTAATTTCAATCCAAGCTCGGTTAACTTTGAATGCGCGCTAGGTCGCCTGCACCCAACTTTGCAGGATGGCATGGGCTTGCCGGCCATCACGCACGAACCGCGCGGCCTGGGGTTGATCGCTGGCCGCGAATTCCAGGCGGTAACCGTTCGGGTCGTGAAAATAAATCGAGCTGAAGACGCCGTGATCAATGGGGCCTTCGACATCGATACCCTGGGCGGTCAGGCGGTCCCGCCAGATATCCAGGGCGGCATGATCGGCCACGCCCATGGCGAAATGCAGGTCCATGCCCCATTGCCGCTTGAATTCGAAGGGCGGCGCGCCGCCCCCCTCATCGGCCACCTCGAAAAAAGCAATGTAGTTGGGCGCCCCATCAGCGCTGCCCCCGATATCGAAGAAGACATGCATATAGCGCAGGGCCTCGCCGGTGGTGGGGTGTTCGGCAATATCCAGGGCCTGCGCCATGCGGAAGCCCAGCACGTCTTCATAAAACGCCCGGGTCTGTTCGGCATTGCGGCAGCGGAAAGCGGCGTGGTGGGCGCCCGTAACCGGGGGCAAGCCTGGATTGGTTGGCGTAGATGTCATCAGGACCTCCATCTTCACGACGGTGGCATGTTAACAGATTTATCGATTTTTTTTCGTTCAGATTTCCCCTGCCGGCAAAACCAATGGTGTAACATTCGGCCATGACTGAAAAACGGGAAAGCATCATTGTAGCGGGTGCCGGCATTGGCGGTCTGACATTGGCCTTGTGCCTGGCGCGGGCCGGCTTCACGGTCACCGTGTTGGAACAGGCAAAAGTGTTGGGCGAGGTCGGCGCGGGGGTACAGATCAGCGCCAATGGCGCGCGGGTGCTGTATCACCTTGGTCTGGCCGAGGCGCTGCAGGCCGTGGCGTTCAAGCCGGAACGGGGCGAGATGCGCCATTGGCAAAGCGGCGAAACCCTAAGCTCGCGGCCCCTGGGCCAGGCCAGCGAAGAGACCTTTGGCTTTCCCTATTTTCATCTGCACCGTGCCGATTTTCATGCCGTCCTGGCCGAGGCGCTGGAACGCGAAGCCCCTGGCGCGGTTCATCTAGGCGCCAAGGTGACAGGTTTTAGCCAATCGAATGAGGGTGTAACCGTCACGACCGAGGCGGGCGAAAGTGTCTCTGGCGATATACTGGTCGGCAGCGACGGCATTCACTCCGCCATTCGCACGCAATTATTCGGGCCGGATGCGCCGCGCTTCACGGGCTGCGTCGCCTGGCGCGCCACGGTGCCGGTCGGCGCCCTGCCGCCGGGCCATGTGCGTCCCGTGGCCTCCAACTGGATCGGCCGTGGCGGTCATTTCGTGCATTACTATGTGCGCCGGGGCGAGTTGGTGAATTGCGTCGGGATCATGGAACAGGATGAATGGCAGGCCGAATCCTGGTCAAGCGAGGGCGCCAAGGCGGGTTTTCTAGCTGATTTCAAGGACTGGCACGAGGATGTCCAAATCCTGATGCGCCAGGCGGAAAGCTGCTTTCGCTGGGGCCTGTTTGACCGCGACCCCATGCCACGCTGGGGCGAGGGCCGGGTTACCCTGCTGGGAGACGCCTGTCATCCCATGCTGCCCTTCATGGCCCAGGGCGCGGTCATGGCCATCGAAGACGCCTATACCCTGGCGCAATGTCTTGCTGTGGGAACGGCGGAGCCATCCGCATCGCTGCGACGCTATGAAGATCTGCGGCGGGAGCGCACGGCGACGGTGCAGCAGATGTCCCGGGACAACATCCAATTCTTCCACAACGCGGATATCCCCAATCTGGTGGAGCGCATGAGCAAGCACCGCGCGGCGCATTTGTGGCTCTACGGCTTCGACGTCACCGACCAGGATTTCGCGGCTTCCACCTAGCCGATAGAGACTGTGCGGCCACCGTCGATAACCAGGCTGGTGCCGGTGACATAGGCGCCGGCGTCCGAGGCCAGGTACAGCACCGCATAGCCAATTTCATTCGGTCGGCCCAGGCGGCCCAGTGGGGTCTGTGCGATGGCGCGCTGTTTCCCCTCGTCGCCGAAAGCATCGGCCAGGGTGGTGTCGAACAGGCCGGGCAGGACGGTGTTGACACGGATGCCGAATTCACCGAACTCCAACGCGAAGGCCCTGGTCATGCCGTCCAACGACGCCTTGAAGGTGGAATACAGCGCCAGCATGGGCGTCGCGTGCCGGGCCGCCGTCGACGAGATATTGACGATACTGCCGCCGCCGACTTGTTGCATAAGCTTCACCGCGCCCACCGACATCTGCCAATAGCCGCCAATATTGACCTCCAGCGCCTTTTTCAACAGGCCCGGATCGGTATCGAGAATACTGCGCCAGGGGCTGAGCACGGCATTGTTAACCAGGATATCAAGGCGGCCATGTTGTGCAGCCAGATATTGGTACATAGCCTCGATCGCCGCGCCGTCGCCAATGTTGCAGGCGCGGCCCTCGGCGCTGAAACCAAGGTCACGGAATTCGGCAGCGACGGCATCACAGGCATCCTGCTTGCGGCTGGAAATAACCACATGGGCGCCGTGTTCGGCCAGAACCTGCGCCGTGGCCCGGCCCAGGCCCATGGTCGAGCCGGTGACCAGCGCCACCCGGCCATGCAAATCGAATATCTGGTCCGCCATGGTCTGCTCGGATCAGGGGTGCGGGCCCCAGGGCGACGCGTTCAGCAACTGCACGGTCTGGGTCATGATCATCGGCCGCAGCTTGCCCGCGAAAGCCATGAAGTCATCGTCCTGGAACAGGGTGTTCCAATGATTGCGGCGGTCAGCATCGTCGTCGAACTTCCACAAATGCACCAACTGGTTCAGGGTCCCCACATCAGAGGTAAAATAGCCCACCAGCTTGGCGCCGAAGCCGCCCTTTTCCAATGCCCGCCAACCTTCATCGCCGTAAAGTTTGACCACCTCGCCCAACCGCCCCACGTACAGGGTGTAGGTGCGCAATTCATACAATGCCATGACAATCTCCTATGCGGTTAGTGGTGCATACTTATCCAGCAGCCCCATGATCTCGTCGCGTGGCGCCGAGGGCAGGGTCAGCAGGGCCCGGTTTATACCGGCCTCGGCATAGCCCGCCAAAACGCCGGCATCGGCCGGGGCGCCAAACACGCTGACGGATAGTTCCGAGACATCGCGCCCGGCTTCATCCGCGAAGTTTTTTAGCCGCGCCATATTCGCGGCGGCATCGAAACCGTTGCGGGCGCGGGGCAGCCAGCCATCGCAATAATCCACCACACGGCGCAGGGTATAGTCGGTCTCGCCGCCCAGGATCACTGGGGCATGAGGCTTTTGCACCGGCTTGGGATAGGCCCAGGACGCATCGAAGTTGACATACTCGCCATGATAGGCGGCGTCTTCCTCGGTCCACAGCGCCTTCATGGCCAGCACCTGCTCGCGCATCTGGGCAAAACGGGTTTTGTACTCGACGCCATGGTCGTTCATCTCTTCCACGTTCCAGCCACCGCCGATGCCAAAGATAAAGCGGCCGTTGGACATCATGTCCAGGCTGGCCACGGACTTGGCGGTAACGATCGCCTCGCGCTGGGCGAGTAAGCAGATGCCGGTGCCCAGTTTCAAATTTTTGGTCACGGCGGCAGCATAGGCCAGGGCCACGAACGGGTCGTGGGTATGCCAATAATCCTTGGGCAGATCCGCACCGCCGGGCCAGGGTGAAATGCGCGAGGCAGGAATGTGGGTATGCTCCGGCAGGAACAGGGCATCAAAGCCGCGCTCTTCCAAGGCAATGGCCAACTCGTCCGTGCGAATGCTGTAATCCGTCGCGAAAATTAAGACGCCGACTTCCATGATAACGCTCCTCCCCATTTTGATTAAGGCACCATTAGAGCCAACCGTCCGGCTTCTGTCTACTGCGGCACTAGAGCAATTCCGAATTAATGAGAATCGCGAAGCGATTCTAAGTGATTGGAAAAATTGCTCTAATTCTAAAGATCTGAGCATTTTCAGAATGAAAATGCTCTAGGCAGAAGTGCCGCAACGTCGTAAATTGCGGCCAACAATCACCGATATTAGATAGGACGGACCTAAATCATGCGCATCGCCACCATCAATCACAACGGCACCCCCACCCTGGCCGTCCGCAAGGGCGACAATTATGTTGATCTGTCCAAGGCGGCGCCGAACCTGCCGCAAGATATGGTTTCCCTGCTGCAGGCCGGCGCCCTGGACAAGGCCAACCAGGCGGCCCAGGCGGCCGGCGACGATGCCCTGATCCCCGCCGCCGGCGTGACCTATCTGCCGGTAGTGACCAACCCGCCGACAATTTTGTGCTGTGGCCTGAACTACCGTGACCACGCCATCGAAACCGGCAACGCGATCCCCGACTATCCGATCATCTTTGTCCGCTCGGCCACCTCCCTGGCGGCCCACAACGCTCCGATGATCCTGCCCAAGGCGGCCTCGGATTATGATTACGAGGCGGAGCTGGCGGTAATTATCGGCAAGGGTGGCCGGCATATCAGCAAGGACAAGGCGCTGGATCATGTCGCCGGCTATGCCTGTTTCAACGACGGTTCCATCCGCAGCTATCAGTTCAAGGCGCCGCAATGGACCATGGGCAAGAATTTCGACGCCTCGGGCGGCTTTGGCCCCGAATTGGTGACCCCCGACGAATTGCCCAATGGCGTTGGTGACCTGCGCATTCAATGCCGCCTGAACGGCGAGACCTTGCAGGATTCATCCACCAAGCAGCATATCTTTGATGTGCCGGCGGTGATTGCCGCCTTGACCGAGGTGATGACCCTGACCGCCGGCGATGTGATCATCATGGGCACCCCGCCCGGTGTTGGCGCCGCCCGTACCCCGCCTGTCTGGATGAAGGACGGCGACGTCTGCGAGATCGAGATCGAGGGCATTGGCATCCTGTCCAACCCCATCGTCGCCGAGTAAACGCAGCGGGTTGAACTGCCGGACATGGCTATTCTGGAAGCGCCGCCACGCCCCCTGCCGGGCCTGAGAGAGAGTCTGGCGGGCGTTAACCGCCATAATCTGGTCAACGCCCTGGTGGCCTGGCTGTTCGCCATTTCCGGCCCCGTGGTGATCATTCTGGCCGTGGGCCGGCAGGGTGGCTTGCGGCCCGAGGATATCAGTTCGTGGGTGTTTTCCGCCTTTGTCTTTGGCGGCCTGTTGACCATGGGCTTTTCCTATATCTTCCGCCAGCCCATCGCCATTATGTGGACCATACCCGGCGCGGTGCTGGTCGGCGGCGCCCTGCAACATCTGTCCTTCGCCGAGGTGATCGGGGCCTACCTTGTTTGCGGCGTGCTGATTGCCTTTCTGGGCATAACAGGTCTGGTGCGCCGCATCATGGCGGCGATCCCCATGCCTATCGTCATGGCCATGGTGGCGGGCGTCTTCCTGCCCTTTGGCCTGAACATCATCACCGCGTTTGAAGAGGCGACGATGATGGCGGTGGCCATGGTGGCCGCATTCGCCATTCCCACCGCGATCCCCAGTTTGGGGCGGGTGCTGCCGCCCGTGCTCTGCGCCCTGGCGGCGGGCACCGTTGCGATCATCTTTTCAGGACAAATGACCGGGGTGGAGATACCGCCCCTGGCCCTGGCCCAGCCGATTTTATACACCCCGGTGTTTACCCTGCGCGCCCTGGGCGAATTGGTGGTGCCCCTGGCGGTAACGGTGATCGCGGCCCAGAACGCCCAGGGTTTCGTCATTCTGCGCCAGGCCGGGTTCGAGCCGCCAGAAAACGGCCTGACCGTGACCTGCGGCCTGGGCAGCCTGCTGTTCGGCATTTTCGGCTCTGTGCCAACCTGTGTGACCGGGCCGGCGAACGCGATCCTGAATACCTCCGGCGCCAAGGAACGGCGCTATATGGCCGGCGTTATATTCGGCCTGCTAGCCATTGCCTTTGGCCTGTTCGCGCCCTTTACCACCGGCCTGGGCCTGGTGCTGCCGGCGGTCTTCATCAACCTGCTGGGCGGTCTGGCCATGCTGGGGGTGCTGCAAAGCGCCTTCACCACCGCCTTCAACGGCCCCCACGCCCTGGGCGCCCTGGTCAGCTTTCTGGTCACCCTGTCCGGCGTCGCCATCCTGAACGTGGGCGCGCCGTTCTGGGGCCTGGCCTTCGGCTATGCGGTCACCCTGTTACTGCAACGCCGGAGCGCGTAGCCCCCGTTCGAGATGCCCGACTATTCGATGCAGGTCGGCAAGAATCTAGCCCGGCCTGCGGGCATAGACGATCCGGGTCATGTCGGGAACCACCTCGGCCTCCACCGGGGTTTCGAAGCCTGCCGCCGACATCGCCGCGATGATGCGTTTGGCGGTCAGCGAGGCGGCCTCCGGCGCAAAGGCCATGTGTTGCAGGTGCCATAGGGCGGCCAGTTGCGGTTCCGCTTTTTCCGAATCCACCATGAAGTCATGCACCATCAAGGTGCCGCCCGGCCGCAGGGTGGCGAAGGCAGCCTCGATCAATGACTGGATCGAGGTTTCGGGAACGCCGCTGAACAGATAAGACATCAGCACCGCGCAACGCCCGGTCGGCCATTCGCATTCCAGCGCATTTGCCGGGATATAGCGGACCCGGTCCACCAATCCCGCCTCGGTGATAAATTCCCAGCCAATCTCGGCAACATTGGGAAAGTCAATTATGGTGGATGTAAGCTCTGGATTCTCTTTGCACAGGCTGACGGTCATGGCGCCCGTGCCGCCCCCCACATCCAGCAACGAACGGGCATCCGACAGGTCCACCAGGCGGGCGATGGTGCGGCCAGGGCCCAATGATCCGGCATGTTGGGCCCGGCTGTAGATCCGCGCCTCTGCAGGATCGGACATCCAACTGGCGTAAGAGTCGACGGCATCTTTGTCCAGGCTGCCGTCCATGGCGGCATTGATTTGCTGCAGGAACGGATACATTTGTCTGTCAATCTGATAGCGCAGGTAATCGCCAAAGTCGTATTTCGCGCCCTTTACCAGAAAGGCCTCCGAGGCCGGCGCATTGGATAACTTGCCGCCTTCGCGCACCAGCAGGCCAATGCTGCGCAGCGCCGTCGTCAGGGTGGTGATGCGGTTGAGGGGTATGTCGGCCGCCGTGGCGAGTTCCTGTTCGCTTTTCGGCTGGTCCGAAAGATGCGAGAAAAGATCTATATGAAGGGCGGCGAATAATGATTTTGACGCCATGAAACCAAATGCAATGTTCGATACGTCTTCGGCTGTTTCAGCCACAGTGGTTTGCACAAATAACTCCCAGAGGTTAAGTCGTGTTCAAGTCGATTTATCATTGATCGGACCCAGAGCGCATTTAATCCAAATGCGCTCGAATTTTCCAAAATAGAGCAATTAAAACAATCACCTAGGTCGCGCTGGCGACGCCAATTAATTGTAAATTGCGCTAACCGTCACTCGCGAACGCGCGTCCGAATTGGAGCATCGCGGGATACAAGCGCGGATCAGCCACTCTGCGCGATGGTTTCGCGGCGATCCATGGTTGGGTCCATCCGGGCCGATTGCTGATGAACAGGTGGCCCGGAAACACCCATCATAGCGCAATTATCGGCATTGACCACAGTGCGCTGGATCAACCTTATTCAACCCAATAATGAAAATTTGCGCCGAGGCCGAATTTGGCTACCATCGCAGTGACTTTGACAGGGGGGACTTTGACAGGGTGATTTTGATAGGCAGTCTATAGAATGTCGGTTTACAGCGAATACATCCTGCCCTGGGGCATCAACCTCGCCTGTGGCGGCAAGCTCATCGCCAAGCAGCGCGCCAAGATCGTGCCGCGGGCCAAGGGCGAGGTGCTGGAAATCGGCATCGGCTCGGGCCTGAACCTGCCGTTTTACGATACCGCCAAGGTCACGAAGGTCTGGGGTCTGGAACCCAGCCCCGAGATGCGCCGGATGGCCGAACAAGTCGCCCGCGGCGTCGATCTGCCGGTGCAATTCCTCGACCTGCCGGGAGAGGAAATTCCCCTGGATGACCATAGCGTCGATAGCGTGCTGGTCACATATACCCTGTGCACGATCCCGGACGCGGCGCGGGCGCTGCAACAAATGCGCCGGGTGTTGAAACCCGGCGCGGAACTGCTGTTTTGCGAACATGGCCGGGCGCCCGATGCAGGCGTCAGACGCTGGCAGGACCGCATTGACCCGTTGTGGAGCAAAATATCCGGCGGCTGCCACCTGAACCGCCCCATCGACAGTCTGGTGCGGGATGCCGGCTTTCGCATCGCCGACATGGAAACCATGTATATCCCCGGCCCGCGCACCCATACCTTCAACTACTGGGGCGCGGCGGTGGCGGCCTAGACCATATTTGATTCTCATTGTTCCGGAATGGCTCCGACCGTGACGCCGGGCGATTGCCATGGCAGAATGGCAAAATGTCTGGTCTGAATTTTAGGTGCCCATATGGTTTTTGATCCCCGCATGCCGGCGCGGGAGGCCTGTGTGCTTGGCTATCAACTGGAACATTGGGCAGCCGAGACGCCCGATGAGATCGCCTTTATGTTCCAAGACGGCGAGCAATGGACCTGGGGCCAGGCCCTGGATCTGACCCGCCGCGCGGCCAGGGGGCTGGCCGACCGGGGCGTGAAAAAAGGCGATCACGTGCTGTCCTGGCAACCCAACAACAGAGAAGCGGTGCTGACCTGGTTCGGCCTTAACTATCTAGGCGCGGTCTATGTGCCGGTGAACACCGCCTACAAGGGCAATCTGCTGCAGCACGTGGTGCAGCTATCGGATGCCAGCCTGATGATCTGCCACGCCGATCTGGCGCCGCGCCTGGATGATATCGATACGGGATTGCTGCGCGAGGTGATCATTACCAATGGCGCGGCAGCGTTGGCGACGCTTGCCACGCACCCGGCAGCGGCATTGTTGCCCGATCAGGGCCTGGACGGAATGCCCGATCCGGTCGAGCCCTGGGATTGCCAATACATCATCTTCACATCCGGCACCACGGGGCCGTCCAAGGCGGTTTTGTCGTCCTATGTTCAGGGCTATGCCATGGGCCCGGAGGCCAGCAGCTACATCGATGGCAGGGACCGTATCCTGATCAATCTGCCGATGTTTCATGTCGGCGGCACGGTGTTCATGATCGTCACCCTGGCCAATGGCGGCTCGTGCTATTTGGACAGCCATTTCAAGACCGATGCATTCTGGCCGACCGTGCGCGGCAACCAGATCACCATGACCTGCCTGTTGGGCGCCATGATACCGTTCCTGTTGAAACTGCCCGCCGGCGACCAGGATCAGGCGCACCCCTTGAAAAAGGCGGTCTGTGTGCCCTGGAACGAGGACGCCATGGCCATGGGCCGGCGCTATGGCATCGACATGCGCACCACCTTCAACATGACGGAAGTATCCTCGCCCATGGTCTCGGATGCCTATCCGCCCGAGGCCGGCACCTGTGGCAAGCTGCGCCCCGGCGTGGAAGGCCGGGTGGTGGATGAGCACGATTGCCAGGTGGCGCCGGGGCAAACCGGCGAATTGATCCTGCGCACGGACCGCCCCTGGGCCATGAACCACGGCTATTACAAGAACCCGGACGCCACGGCCCAGGCCTGGCGGAACGGTTGGTTCCACACCGGCGATGGCTTCAAATATGACGCCGAGGGCTATTTCTATTTCGTCGACCGGATCAAGGATGCCATTCGCCGCCGGGGCGAGAACATCTCGTCGTTCGAGGTGGAAGGCGAGGTCACGGCCTTCGACGCGGTGGGCGAGGCCGCCGCCATCCCCGTGCCCAGCGAATTGGGCGAGGACGAAGTGATGGTCGTGGTGGCGCCGGTACCGGGCCGGAACATCGATCCGCTGGCCCTGTTTCGCTTTCTGGAACCCCGCATGGCCCATTTCATGCTGCCCAGGTTCATTCGCATCGTCGCTGAATTACCCAAGACGCCGACCCAAAAGGTGCAAAAACACCTGCTAAAAGAGGCCGGCGTTACCCCCGACACCTGGGACCGCGAGGCGATGGGCATTACAGTGAAGCGGGAAAAGATCGGCGCTTAGAGCAGTTCCGGGCTATTGTGATCCATTTGATGGCGCCCCTAAGCCATTTGGGTAGGCGCGTTGCGCAGCGCGATGTGGTGCATCGGGCAAGCGGCGCAACGCACCCAAATGGCTTAGGGGTGCCACCGAAGGCCGCTCACCAAGGCCCCGTGGCTGCGTTGCGGTTCTTGGACGATGCACCACATCGACCTGCAACCCGCGCCTACCCACGGGGCCTTGGTGGGCGGTCAAATGGTTCAGAATAGCCAGGAACTGCTCTAATAACTCGTCTATATGGAGACAGCATGAAGCCCGAAGACATTCTTAGCCATCCCCCGAAAGTCCTGACCCAGGAACAGCGCGAAACCTATTTCGAGACCGGCTATCTGCTGTTGGAGAATTTCATCAGTCAGGACTGGCTGGACCGCCTGTGGCAGGTTACGGACCGCTTTATCGAGAAGAGCCGGGCGCTGGCCAAATCCGGCGGGGTTTTCGATCTGGAGCCGGACCACACGGCGGAGAACCCAAGGCTGCGGCGCATCTCGCAACCGGTGGTGATCGACCCGGTCTATGAAGAGTTTGGCCTGCGCGGCCCGATCGTGGATTTGGCCGAGGATCTGGTGGGCCCGAACGTAAAATATCATCATTCCAAGCTGAATATGAAATGGGCCGGCGGCGGCGAAGAGGTGAAGTGGCATCAGGATATCCAATTCTGGCCGCATACCAACTATTCGCCGCTGACCATCGGGCTCTACATGGATGATGTGGATGACGAGATGGGCCCCATGGGCGTCATTCCGGGCAGTCACAAGGGCGAGATATATGATCTGTACGGCCAGGACGGCAGCTGGGAGGGCTCCCTGGATGATAAGGACATGGCGCGGGTACCGATGGACAAGGCGGTCTGGCTAAAAGGGCCCAAGGGTTCCGTCACCATCCATAATTGCCGCATGCTGCACGGCTCCATGGCCAACAACTCGCCCCGCGGCCGGCCCTTGTTGCTGCACACCTACGCCTCCGCCGATGCGCTGACCTTTCAGGGCAGCGTGGTGCAGAACGTGCCACACGCCGATACGCTGATCCGTGGCGAGCCCGCCAAATGGATTCACTTCGACCCCGAACCCTGCCTCATCCCGCCCGATTGGTCCAAGGGCTACACCTCGATCTTCGCCATCCAGCAAGAGAAAGATGCCGCCAGTTAGACCATTTTTGGGGCAGCGTTAATGCATGCAGCGCATATGGCGGCTGCCCTGGCAGGCCAGACTGCGGAAATTCCAGAGGCTTTTGATGTAGGCTACCAAACTTTGGGCATCGTCCCTGGTTAGACCATGATTTTTCCAGGCAAGCATGCGCGGGTTGCGCGATGAACCATTCAGGATGGTGGCAATAATCTGCTCGTCCGGGTGATGCCAGGCGTGGGCGCTGTCGTCCATCGCGGGCGCCAGGGGTAGGCCGTCTTCATCTCGCGCGCCCGGCTCGCCCGGCTTCTCGCCAATGCCTTTTGTGCCATGGCAGGCCTGGCAATTTTTGTTGAAGAGCCGCTCTCCGGCCGCGACCCGCGCGGGCGTCCTATCCAATTGCCCTTCAAAGCTGATCCAGTTTTTGCCGCCATCCCTGCTCAACACGACGGCGCCGGTATCCACGGCAGCCAGCATTTGTTGGGGATTGCCCGGATCAATCGCGAAATCCAACAGGGCCCGGTCCGCGAACTGGTCCGAAACCAGGGTCCAGTTCAGCCCCTGCGCCTCTCGGACCATCAGGCCGAGACCATATAGAAAGGTGAATACGCGGCCATCCTCGGTCACCCGTACTATGGGCGCGGGGCGTTTATCCGGGTGCGCCAGAACCCAGGATACGCCGTCATCCAGGCTGCGAAACAGGCCCTCGCGGGTGGCGGCATACAGGGTTTTGGGCGTCTTGGCGGAAACGGCTATGTCAAACACCTGGGCCGGCGGACTATTGATCGGGGCCCAGGTTTTTCCGCTGTCGCGGCTGACGTGAATAGCCTCCGCCACGCCATACATCACCGCTGGATCGGCGGCATCGATGGCCATGGCATGAAATGCGACCGGGCCAGCGGCGGCCCGTGAAATACGCGCCCATGTCCTGCCGCCATCGTCCGAGCGGATAACGCCCAATTTTTCCGACTTGGAGCGGTAGCCGCTGGAAAACAGAACCCCTGGCGCCGTGGGGTGCGCGACAAGGACCGACAAAACACCAGCCTTGTCGGACAGACGTTTGACTTGACCGTCCGGCGCCACCGAAACCGGCCCCTGAGCAGTACCGACAAGGAAAGTTCCCAACTCTGAACCCGAACCCGCGAAGACAATGCCCCGCACCACCGGAATTTGGTGGAGATAGATGGCCTCCTGGGCGGCGGCCAGAGGCGGGGCCGCCAGACACAGGCCAAACATTGCCAGTAATACCAACCCTGTCTTATTGTTCTTCATTGCTTGTCCCGCGAAGATTAAATTCAGATAGGGTCGAAGGATTACGACCGCAGCGTTGCCGGCGCGTTATTTATCAAGCTCGGCGCACCGGGCCTGATAATCTTCCGCCTCGATTTCACCACGTGCGAAGCGCTCGTCAAGAATAGTGCGGGCGCTTGATGGGCCCCGCCCGGCCGAGCGGGCGTGGGGCGAAAGCCATCGGACGACCAGAACGGCAATGACCACGATGACGGCCAATACGGCGAACATCATGAAAGGCCCCATGAACATCAGGGACATGCCATCGCCCCACATATGATGGTAGCCGTCCCCGCTACGCTGGCCGTCAGCCAGGGCCGCCTGGGTCAGGCCCGCCAACATCAGAGCCGCGATCGTGACAGTCTTCGGCGTAGCCGATACGGCAGGGAGCCAACGCTTTATCGATACAAAAACAGTCATTTTCTCTCTCCTTATTGAACGATTAATTCATCCGGTGTGGCTGATAGGCGATGCCGTTCGCGGCCTGCAATTCGCGGACGTAGGCAACGATCGCCTTGGCAACATCCTCGCTCACCTGAGGTTGCGGCGGCATATTGCCGAACCGCCAATGATGTTGCGGCACACCCCGTTGCAGGGCCAGCCAAAAGGCGCCATCGGCGTGGTGTCCGGAATTATAGATCTTATGCACCAACGGCGGCCCGCCGATCCCGCCGCCGGCATTGTCACCATGACACTTAGCGCAATTCTCGGCAAATGCCACCTCGCCTTGCAGGGCGATGGCGGAAAGCGCGGGTACCTTCACATCGACTTGCGCCGAACCGGTCTGCTGTGACGATTGGTAAATGAAGACCAGAACACCGCCGACAACGACCAGGGATACCAGCAATGCCGGCAGCTTTTCCTTGAAACGTTCCGCCAGGCTGACTTTCGCGGCTGAATTCTTGTTCATGATGGGCTACTCAATTGTTCCTTGGGCAAACGATCCAGCGCCTGCCAATTCAATATCAGCCTTCCAGCGACGGGAAGGTAAAGGCCTGTTCCGGCCATGCCGCACGGATAGAGGCAAAATGCCGCAGTGCAGGTTGCACCCTAGAGCAATTCCGAATCAAAGAGAATCGCGAAGCGATTCTAAGTGTTTGGAAAAATTGCTCTAATTCTAAAGGTCTGAGCATTTTCAGAATGAAAATGCTCTAGCACCGGATCATCGCAAGGCAACTTTCCGCTTGCCCCCTGTGCCGCACGGTTGGAGCGTAATAAAATTGGTCTGCCGACGGCGCCGTTGTGCTGGACATTTTCAGCCTACCGCGCGATGAATACCGCCAGAGTGGTTCAGGTTTTGGGGATTGAGGGACAGCATGAGTACTGACAGCGACGGCAAGCAATTCCGTATCGGCGACTACCAGATCGACATCATTGTCCACGGCTTCCCCGGCAAATCGGTCTGCCACGGCTCGTTGGGATTTTCCACCATCGCGCTGATCCGCCATGGCGAGCGGATCGCCCTGGTCGATGTGGGCTCGTTCGGACAGCGCTCTTTATTGCTGGATCAACTGGCCCAACATGGCCTGAAGCCCGCCGATGTGACCGATGTTTTGCTGACCCATTCCCATTATGACCACGCCATCAACTGGCTGATGTTTCCCAACGCCAACATCGTCATCGGCAAGACGGAGCTGGACTGGTCCCTAGAGCAGCCCTGGGGCGAAACGGTGGTGCCGGAACTGTATATGCGCGAGTTGCAACAATGGCCCAACTTGCAGACCGTGGACGATGGCGACGAAGTTTTCCCCGGCATCACGGCCCACATGACGCCGGGCCATACGCCGGGCTGTCTGGTATTCGTGCTTGATTGCGGCGGCCAGGACATGGTGTTCACCGGGGACGCCTGCAAAAACCGGGCGGAGCTTCTATCCCGCACCGCCGACATGACCTATGACGGCGAGGTTACCCGCGCCTCGATCGACGCCATCTGGTCCTTCTGGTCCCGCCATCCCGGCAATATCCTGGTGCCGGGTCACGATCTGCCCATGGTGCAGGATAACGGCACACCCCGCTATCTGGGC
This sequence comes from Alphaproteobacteria bacterium, assembly GCA_016776605.1. Classification (GTDB taxonomy): domain Bacteria; phylum Pseudomonadota; class Alphaproteobacteria. The sequence continues at coordinate 78,243 of JADHTB010000017.1, forward strand.
CAACGCGAGGCGGCGATCCGCGCCTGGTACGGCGAAGACCTGAACCAGACCACGGTGATCTCGCTGCTGCCCGACAGTCCCGCCAAGGTGGCGGCGGCGGCGGCGGAATGACGATGCTACGACATTTTAGGAGTCTGCCATGCTGACCTTATATTACGCGCCCGGCACAATCGCCCTGGCCTCGCATATCGCGCTGGAAGAGGCGGGCGCCGAATACACCGCCATGCGCCTGAACTTTGCCGAGCAAGATCAGAAAAAGCCCGATTATCTGGCCATCAACCCCAAGGCACGGGTGCCGTCCCTGGTTACGGAGCGAGGCATACTGACGGAAACGCCGGCGATTTTGATCTATATCTGTCAGACCTATCCCGCCGCCGCCCTGGCGCCCCTGGATGATCCGTTCGAGCTGGCCCGGCTCCAGTCCTTCAATTCCTATCTCTGCTCGACCGTGCATGTGGCCCATGCTCACCTGAGGCGCGGCACCCGTTGGGCGGACGACCCGGCCGCCATCGAGAACATGAAATCCATGGTGCCGAAAAACGTGGCCGAATGCTTTCACCTGATGGAAGACGAAATGTTCGCCGGCCCCTTTGTCATGGGCGAACATTGCACAGTGGCGGATTTCTATCTTTTCACCATCGCGCGATGGCTGGAAGGCGACAATGTCGATATCGCCACCCTGCCTAAAATCCAGGCCCACCGCCAACGCATGGCAGAGCGCCCCAGCGTAGTGAAGGTGTTGGCCGAACAGCTCGCTTAGGCCATTTTCGATATTCATCGAAACGCCGAGCCGCCCGCCCCCCCTCCCGGCCACCCATAGATCATAATCCCGTGGGTGGCCGGGAGGGGGAGCGGGCGGTTAAGCCAATCTGGAAAACGGCTTAGGCTATTCGCAGGGCAGGCCTTTGGCCAGATCCTGGGCGATGAGATTGGCCGCCGGAACGTCGCGGTATTTGGGGTGTCTCCCCAGCCAGGCCCGCCCCTTGGCCATCAGCGCGATGACCGCAACGTCGCGCATTTCGGGGTGTTTCACCAGCCAGGCTTCAAGCTTGCCAAGCAGAAAGGAAAACGACACGTCGTGGTATTGCGGATACTTCTTTAACCAGGCTTGCACGGCGGCTCGGACCTGGGTCTTGCTGACACCGTCGGGCAGGCATTTTTTCCAATCCGACGGCGCGGCTTTGTTATCCCTGGCCCCATCAGGAGCAGCTTTAGCAGTCGTTTCAGTAGCCGCGGCGCGGTGAATTCCGGTCGCGAAATCCTTCGCCTCCGCCGACGCCGCCATTCCAATCAGCAACGCCACCAGCAATAACGCTCTCATGCCCATCGCCCCCTAGATCACGCCATCTTCGCGCAGGCTGGCGATCTCGGCCTCGTCCAGGCCCAGCCAGGTAGCGTAAACGGCGTCGTTATCCTGGCCCAGCTTGGGGTTCAGGGTCAGTTCCATGGGTTCGGTGCCGTGAAAGCGGATGGGGCTGTGATGGGCGGCGATACGGCCCACGTCCGGGTGATCGATCCAGCGCAGCATGCCGCGTTGATGCATATGTTCATCGTTCACCACCTCTTCCAGATCGCGCACGGCGGCGGTGGGCACATGGTGGCGCTGGGCGGCGGCCTCGCCCTCGGCTTTGCTCATGCTGGCGATCCAGGCGCCAACCATGGCGTCAACCTCGTCCATATTCTTGACCCGGGCATCGTTGGTCAGAAAGCGCGGATCGTCGGCCAGGTCCTCGCGCCCCATGGCCTGTAGCAGAAATTGCCAATGCTCCTCGCGCACAACGATAATGGCGACATAGCCGTCCTTGGCGGGATAGACGTTGTAGGGCACCACGGACAGGCCGCCGTGCTTGTTGCCGGTGCGGGAGAGGACCTCGCCACCGGATTGCGTCTGCCCGAAATACATTCCCAGGTTCGAGGCCAGGGTGGGGAAGATGGAATCCAGCATGGCGACCTCCACCAGGCGGCCCTTGCCGGTGCGCTCGCGCTCGTACAGGGCGGTCACCACGGCGCCGTACAGATGGGTGCCGGTGATAAAATCAACGATCGCCGGGCCGGCCTTGACCGGGGGGCCGTCGGGGAAGCCGGTGACATGCATCACGCCGCCCACCGCCTGTACCGTCAAATCCATGGCCAGATCGTCGCGCCGGGGCCCATCGCGCCCATAGCCGGAGCCCGAGGCATAGACCAGGGCCGGGTTCAGGGCCATCAGGCTATCGGGGCCCACGCCCAGGCGGTCCATCACCGTGGGGGCGAAATTTTCCAGCAGTACATCCGCCTGCATGACCATTTTGCGCAGTAATTCGCGGCCCCTCTCGTGCTTCAGGTTGAGGGTGATGCCTTCCTTATTGGCGTTCAGCATGGCCAGCGGCACCGAGCCGCCTTCGACACCAACCCGGCGGCGCAATGGTTCGCCGATGCGCGGCTCTATCTTGATCACCCGGGCCCCGGCCATGGCCAGCATGAACGAGGCATAGGGGCCATTATAGATCTGACCAAAATCAAGGACGGTGACCCCATCCAGGGGGTAGGAAGACGCTGACATATGGAACCTCTTGCAACGAAACGACTGAAAGCCTGCCCCATTATAACCTGCCCAAGGGGCGACGGGCGCGAAATTAAGGAAGCCACCGTAAATGCCGACCAATACGACCCTGCGCGCAACTGTTTTCACGACCCTGTTCTCGGGTGGCTTTCGCCCGTTTTTCCTTTTCGCGGGCGGCTATGGCACCCTGGCCGTGGGCGCCTGGGCGGGCTGGCTGGGTGGGGCGTGGAACCTGCCTCAAGTCTATCCGGCCAGCCAGTTGCACGCCCACGAGATGATGTACGGCTTTGCCCTGGCCGCCATTGCCGGTTTTCTGCTGACGGCGGTGCCCCAATGGACGGGCGGCAAGGCGTTGCGGGGGCCGGGTCTGGCGGTGCTGGCGGGCACCTGGTTAGGGGGCCGGCTGGCGATGTTGGGGGCGGGCGCGGTAGGACCAGTGGCGGCAATGGCCCTGGATATGATTTTTCCGCTGGCCCTGTGTGCGGTGATCGGGGCGATGTTGCTGCGGGCGGGAAACCGGCGCAACTATGGCTTTATCGCGATCCTGGCCGTTGCCGCCCTGGCCAATCTTTGCTGGCATCTGGAAATGTCGGGCCTGGCCCCGGATGGGTTCGAAAATATCGCTGAAAGCGCCCAGCAATTGATGTTGAACCTGTTGCTGCTCATCGTCGCCATCATGGGCGGCCGGGTGATCCCAATGTTTACCGCCAATTGGCTGCGCCGCCAGGGCCAGAGCCTGGCCATGCGCCATCCGGTCTGGCTGCAACGGCTGTGCCTGGGTGGGTTGATCGCGGTGACCCTGGCGGAATTTCTGGCGCCCCATTTCGATCAATTGGACCCGCGCCTGGCCGGCGCCCTGGCGCTGGCCACCGGCATCGCCTTGCTGGCGCGGCTGTGGGGTTGGAAGGGCTATCGGACCCTGGCGCATCCGCTGGTCTGGATTATGCATCTGGCCTATTTCTGGCTGGGCCTGGCCCTGTTGGCCAAGGCCGGGCATTATCTGGACGCTGGCATTCCCATGGCCGCCGCCCGCCACGCCGCCGCCATGGGGGCGGTGGGCAGCATGATCATGGCCATCATGCCCCGGGTCAGCCTGGGCCATACGGGCCGCGACCTGATCTTGCCCCGGCCCATGCTGGCCGCCTATGGGCTGTATGTGGCGGCACCCCTATTGCGGGTCGCCAGCCCGTTTCTGGATGGCGCCTGGTATCAGACCTCCCTGATGCTGTCGGGCCTGTGCTGGACGCTAGCCTTCGCCATCTTCATCTACACCTTCGCCCCCATGCTAACCGCCCCACGGGTCGATGCCCGCTGAGATAGTCCGATTTAATACGGGGACACAATACTTATATTAAGTGATATAAGTATTGTGTCCCCGTATTAAATCCAAGCCGCGACGGCGGCCCGGCGCCCCTGTGCCGCCCTAGTGGAGCCGTGCGCCAAAGGCGCACTGGCGTGAACGAAAACAGCGCTAAGGAAACAGCTTCTCCAGGCGCCAGTTATCGCCGTCGCGGATGAAGACCTGGCGCTCGTGCAAACGGAAGGGGCGCTCCCGCCAGAATTCCAGCCGTTGCGGCACTACGCGAAAGCCCGACCAGAAATCGGGGCGGGGCACCTTGCCCAGGGCATATCGGGCGGCATACCTGGCCACCGCCTTTTCCAGGGCAAAGCGGTCCGGCAGCACCTGGGATTGCCGCGAGGCCCAGGCGCCGATCTGGCTGTCCCTGGCGCGCGAGGCGTAATAGGCGTCCGCCTCGGCATCGCTGACTACCTCGACAGCGCCCTGGACCCGGAATTGCCGGCCCAGGGATTTCCAGTGAAAGCACAACGCCGCCTTTGGGTTGGCCAGCAGTTCGCCGCCCTTGGCGCTGCCCATGTTGGTGTAAAAGACAAAGCCCGTGGCATCCACCGCCTTCAACAGCACCATGCGCACGTTGGGCATACCGTCCGCATCGGTGCTGGCCACCGCCATGGCGTTGGGATTGTCCGGCTCGCTCTTCTCCGCCTCGGCCAGCCAGGCGTGGAAGCGGGCGATGGGATCATCAGCTGAATGATCGCCAGTTGAATGATCGCTTGGGGACTGCTCATCAGGGGCCATGGCGGGGATATCCAATTACATGCCGCCGGCCCGGTACCTGCGGCCAGCCGGCACAATCTAATCGCCGCCATGGCGCCTGTCGAGCCGCGCCAGGTTGTCACATCGGATATGCGCATCAGGTATCACATCGGGGCATCATGCATCTTGACAGTTGGCCTGCGGAAACCCTATATCCCACCTGCTCCGGCATACTGGCCGGAGCGCGAAATTCCGGCTCCTTAGCTCAGTTGGTTAGAGCACGGGAATCATAATCCCGGTGTCCCCAGTTCGAGTCTGGGAGGAGCCACCATTTCCCCAAAACCCCTGTCAGGCCAAAATGCCCCACAGGGGTTTTGTTGTTTTTGTAGCGCGTGTGTGTAGCGCGACAGATGGTCTTGAAAAAACGACACTTGGTTTTGATGTCTGGCTGTTTTCCTTTAATGGGCTGTTTAAGTCGCCTTTAAATACTATGTAGTGTGACGCTATCCGGAGCGCCCTCGTGCGGGAGGGCTAGGTCAGGTGAACATCGGTATCAGATTGTCGATGTTGTTGATGGTGGCAACGATGATCGCGCTGGCGCCACCTATTAATGCGGCTCCGATCGCCGGATTGATGCCAAGAACCAACTCCCAATACTGTTGTCGCCGGCCGCCTACGGCCCTGGGAGTCTCGTAGAGAATCATCAGCGGGATTTTCTGATCAGAGGCAGCGCGAGAGGTGCCAGATTTCGAGTCTGGTGCGTCTCCCTGTGACTCCTGGGCCCAACGGCCGTCAAGGCCGAGACACGAACACACGATTAGCCGGATTGTGCTGTTGCGAGTTGCGCTAAAGTCCGGATGATCTAAGCTTCGATCCGGTAACGCTTTATCCAGGTGTTGGTTGCGGGTTGCGCCCAAGTCCGGATGATCTAAGCTGGGCTGTCATGGTTGATGTAATACCCGCCCGTTGCGGGTTGCGCCCAAGTCCGGATGATCTAAGCTCCAAAATGCTTTCGTACAGCGCCAGGGTAGGTTGCGGGTTGCGCCCAAGTCCGGATGATCTAAGCTCAGAAGGCTGGACGCCAGCGCATGATGACGGTTGCGGGTTGCGCCCAAGTCCGGATGATCTAAGCTTCGAGACGCTAATGTGGCTTCTAGGCTTTCGTTGCGGGTTGCGCCCAAGTCCGGATGATCTAAGCTAGGTCTACGATGTTCTCGAGTCTGGCTCCGGTTGCGGGTTGCGCCCAAGTCCGGATGATCTAAGCTCTAAGGGCACAGGTCATGGAGGACGGATAGGTTGCGGGTTGCGCCCAAGTCCGGATGATCTAAGCTCAGAAGTTTGCATTTGGAAAGACCCGGTCGGTTGCGGGTTGCGCCCAAGTCCGGATGATCTAAGCTCTTCAGCATGTCCAGGACGGCTGCCTGAAGGTTGCGGGTTGCGCCCAAGTCCGGATGATCTAAGCTAGATGGGCCTCAATTCCTTGATAAATAAGGGGATTGAGGCCTTTTTTATGGAAAAAAGCAGCGCAACCCAGCTAAAATAACTTAAGCTGATCGGGTTTTTTCGGTTCTTCAGCCCGGCTACCTTTGAATGATTTGATGTTTTCATACTGTTTATCGGTAATCGTCAGAATGTTTACGGAGCCTTCGGCGGGTACACTGGCGGCAATTTTACGCTCCAAGCTCTGGGCCGCAGCACGACCGCTCAACAGCCGATAATAGATCGAAAACTGTGCCATGTGAAAGCCGTGATCCAACAATGAATTGCGGAATCTGGTGGCTGCCCTACGCTCTTCAGGTTCCACCACAGGCAAGTCGAACATCACGATCATCCACAAGGTTCTATACCCACTCAACCAGGTTTCGCGATCAGGAATCATCAACCTACAACAGTCGGTTGGACGGCACGATTTGGGCCAGATCCAGCAGATCCTTTTTAGCGGCCAAGCTGGTCGCGAGCGATTGGGCCAGCCGCCCAAGACAATTGATTAGAGGCGACGAGCCAATTTCCGTAATTAGGTCCTGTTGCAAAACTGCTGCCAAACGGCGTTTCCGATTCGGATCGAGGTCAGCAATTTGATCGCCATCTGCCTCGGCGAAATCGCGGGCGATGGTGTCTACCAAGGGGCGGAACGGCTCCATCAGATCATCAACCAAGGCGAAGGAGTTGACACGGCTGCCGTGGCGCAGGCCCAGAGCTGGGTTAAGGCCCGCGCCACAGACCGCCCGGGCCGTTGCCGCTCGCAACACCGTATAGCCGTAGTTCAGATAGCTGTTGGCATCCACAGCCGCTCGTTCCCGGCGGAAACCCGACGCCATTAGCGCCGGCCAATAGTGACGCGCGGCCTGGGCCTCCATGTTTTCAGGATCGCCGGATTTGACCCGCCGTTGAAGCACCGCCAGTTCCGTTAGCTTGTCATGCTCTGGCGCGTGTTTGGCCAGGATCAATGCCTGATTGCCGATTTTGGCCCGTACCAGACGTTGCCACAGGCGCTTTTTCAACGGCTCGCCGGCATTGATCTGATCGTGCAGCACGCCGGCGGCCTCAAAATGCACACCAAACGGCAAGGTAAACGACAGGGGATGCCAGTTATGCCCGCACACGACAATCACCGCCCGCCGCTCCGCCAGGGCCACCATTACTTGTTTGGACAAGGTGATTTGTGGGCCCGACAGGACCAGCGCCGTTATATCGTCCAACGGCACCTGGCCCAGCGTCTCCCCGTCCGCTACAACCTTCAAGAAGCCACGGTGGATGGAAAGGTGCCGCCCCGCCTCGGCCACATCGACAATACCGCCGATCATAAGTTCCCTCCTGGCCCCTTCAATATCTGTCCGGCGGACGTAGCATGGATCTGCCGCAAGCCCATCAGGGCAAGCGCATTAATACTGACGTAACGTCGGGGCGCATCAGTCAATTCCTGAGGTTTCAGATCTAGTCGGTTATCTGTCGTGCTGAAGCCCGCCACGCGCATAATCCGCTCCTGCCCTTGTTCTGTGAAGGCAACCATATCGTTCTTGAACAGGCGCATAATGAATTTCGCCGCTGGGTGGGGTTTCTTCGCCGCCTTGTCTGGCGCACCGGCACCGGTTTCCACATAGGACCAGAATACACCCTGCCATTTGAACTGACCCGCCTGCCAACCGCCCGCCTGTCCCTTGGGAACCCGCCAGATATCACAGCAAGCATAAGAGCCCAGGGCATAGCCTTTATAAGGCGCCGACGGCACTGGCCGTACCGTTTGGTCGGCAATCAAAATCCGCACTCGCCTGACACCGTGGATCCTACTGAAATCGGCCAGCACCTTGTCATGCTTTTGGCCCATGGCAGCCGCCAAATGTTCCGCCACTGCTTTGCGTAGGTTCGGATCGCGAATGGCGCTGCACTCCTTCACGGACAACTGCGCCAGCGCCTTGCGGGTTACCAGACCATGGTGGGGCAAATCCGGATCTCGGCGATTTTCAGCAATAAAGCCATAGGCGGTTTCGTTAAACATCGCCCCTTGCAGGCCATGATCCGGTTTATACGAGACGATAATCTCTGGCACGCGGTCACGGATCGCCTGGTTCAGGGCGGGATCCAGGTCCGGCACCGCCAGGTGAACTCGATCATCGGCCCCGCGCGCCGTCAGTCGGCTGACCTGAGTAAGCAGACCACGATCGATGAGGCCGATGACGGCGGCATCAACCGCATGGTGGCGATGGTCTTCCCGACTTTTTTTGTTATCGTCAGCCAGGATTCCGTTCAGGTGCCATTTGCCGCGCACCAAGGCCGTCAAACGGCCAGGGTTGGGCACCACCTGACCGACGCCGTCCAAGGCATGCAAGTAACTGGTCGCCGCCCGCGCCATATAGGCGGTATCGGTCAACTGCCGGGCAATAAACCCATGATCCTTAAGGTAGCGGTCAAAGGCGTTGGCGCCAAAGCGCCAGCGCTTGTTGTTAGGCAGGCCTTCAACCCGCTGCAAAATCTCCGCCCAGACGATGCCCTGTTCGGCCCGCCGGTCATCGGCAAAGGCTTCGTGTGGAGAGTCATTACCCTTTAGGCGATTGGCCCAACGCATGGCTAAGGTGAGGTTGGACATGGAGTCATCCAAAGTTCGCGAGAACGGCAGCAGATGCTCAATCTCCACCTCACCATTGAATAACTGCGCCGCCGAAATTGTCCTGCCGGTAAAGACGCAGCGCCGTGGCAGATCGCCCTTACCCAGTTCTTCCCAAAGTTTGACTTTCTTCAAATCGAGGGCTGACATATCAGGCATGTTATGCTCGGCTTTGATACGATCGTTCTGCCGTTGGTTCTTGGCCTGCTGTTTTTCGATCTCCTCGCGCATTTTTTTGGGTAGCTTAAGATCGCGGGTCATCTCTACATGGATTTCCACAGGGGCGCTGCCGAAACGCTCCACCAACCCGTTTACCACGCGGCGCATTTGG
>JADHTB010000018.1 GCA_016776605.1 Alphaproteobacteria bacterium
AGAAACGGTTTCGGGTTGGAACGCCCTACCTGGCCGCAACCGTCAAAGGCACAACCTTTACCGTCAGTGTGCGTCCAGAGGGCGCGGCGGTACATGTGACCGACGGCGCCGTACAGGTCGCGGCCCGCGGCAGCCAGCGCGCCGTTATCGTGCGTCCGGGTCAAACCGGTTCAGTCTCGTCCAAGCCGGGTGCCGAAGTGGAAATCCGCAAGCGCGAGGGCAAAAGCACCCCGTCTACGGGTGAGACCACCGAGTCCGCCGACGCCGAGCAAGCCGAGGGCAAGAGTGGCGGCGAAGGTAACAATGCGCCAGCCAATGCACCAGCCACGGCACCAACCAATGCACCAGCCACGGCATTGGCCAGCGCATTGGGCGCCGGACCGTCCAACTTCGCCAAGTTGACCAACGGATTTGCCGGCAATGCCAATGCAAATGCCAATGCAAATGCCAACCGTGGCAACAGTGGCAGCGTGAGTTCAAACGCTGGCGGCGTTAACGCTAACAGGAACGCAAACGCCGGCGGCAGCCGTGCCAACCGGAATACAAACGCCGGTGGCGGCAGCACCGCGCGGTCATCCGTCAGCCGTGTTGCATCCGCGAAGCGTATAGAGTCCGCCCAGACGGCCGTCAGAAGCCGTGGCAATTCAGCCCAGGCCAGCAATGCCGGCGGCAACAGCGGCAACAGCGGCAACAGCAACTCCAATGCCGGCGGCAACAGCGGCAACAGCAACTCCAATGCCGGCGGCAACAGCGGCAACAGCAACTCCAACGCCGGCGGCAACAGCGGCAACAGCAATTCCAACGCCGGCGGCAACAGCGGCAACAGCAATTCCAACGCCGGCGGCAACAGCGGCAACAGCAACTCCAACGCCGGCGGCAACAGCGGCAACAGCAGCTCCAACGCCAGCAGCAACAGCGGCAACAGCAACGCCGGCGGCAACAGCGGCAACAGCAACTCCAACGCCGGCGGTAATGGCAACGGCAACGGCAATAATTGATGATCGTTCGTTAACGCTATTGAGGCATTATCCAGCTCAATTGGAATTTACTATTTCTGCAAATTGTCCCGTTGACGTGTCCTGAGATGCCTTAACTTCATTCATCGGTGGATGAGGCAGCGATGACGGCGCCGGGCGCGCGAGAGGGGGAGTACGCCGTGCGAATTCAACAAATCCTGGAAAAAAAGGGTGCCGCCATTAGTGTGGTTCCGCGCGATGTGACTGTCATTGATATCGTCAAGATACTGGCGGATAAACACATCGGAACCTTGCTTGTGACCGAACAAGACAATAGCTTGGCCGGCATCGTCTCCGAGCGCGACGTGATAAAGCATATCGCCCGCAATGGTGCCGACGCGCTGGAATTGCGCGCCGAAGAGATCATGACGCAACAGGTCGTTACTTGTACCGCCGAGAGCACCGTGGAGCGCGCATTGACGCAAATGGGCGCGCACTCGATCCGCCACCTTCCGGTCGTTCATGACGGGGTTCCCGTTGGCATCGTCAGCTCTCGCGATATTTTAGATGTCCAAAGAAAGCTTGTGATCGAAAAAATCGGGGCGCAGCAGCGCACGGCGGAGCTGATCCTGATGCAACAACTTGACTGAACACGCCTGTCCCAGACGGCTGGTGCGCGGCAGCAACGCAAGGCGCGGGGAGCTGGGGAATTGTGGGGACACAATACTTAATTGACCCCGGCGCAACTTTTTCATGCATTAGGTGAAAATTGGCGTCCCCAAGGGGAGTCGAACCCCTGTTTCCGGCGTGAGAGGCCAGCGTCCTGGGCCACTAGACGATGGGGACGGGACGCAGCAGAAATAGCGGCTGGGCGGCGGCGCGTCAAGGGGGCGGCGGGCGATAATTCGGCGGCTATTTTACGAACCCTATCGCCAGCGCGTTCGCCAACCTCGTCGCCAATCCGTTTGCCAATGGCTTTTAAAAACTTGCTTCAGGAACCCGGCTCAGCCCGAACCTCGGACAACTCGTTCGGGGGGCGGCTGTTTCACCAGGGCGCTGATCGGAACCAGCACCAGACCACGGTCTCTTAGTCCCGGCAGCCAGCTTTCCAGGGCATCCAGGGTTTCGGGATAGGGATGGCCGATGGCGATGGCGTGGCCATGCTCGCGCGCCGTGGCCGCCGTCAAGGCCAGTTGCTGGCGGATCTTTGCCGGGTCGCGGTCGTTATCGAGGAAAATATCCCGCACCACGGTCGGTAGACCATATTCCCAGGCCAGGCGGTGGCCGGTGGATTTGCCGGTGGTCAGGCTATCGAGAAACAACAAGCCCCGGGCCCGCAGGGCGCGCATGACCCGGCGCATTTCGCGCTCGGAGGCGGTAAAGCGGCTGCCCATGTGGTTATTGACGCCGACATAGCCATCCAGCCGCAACAGGTTCGTGGCGATGCGCCGGTCCAGTTCGGCAAGCGGCAGGCCGGTCAACAGGGCGTCCGGCCCCGGATCGGCGTCCAGGGAAAGAGGCTCCATGGGCAAATGCAGCAGGATTTCATGGCCGGCGGTCCGGGCGCGCGCCACCAGGCCATCCAGATGATTGCCATAGGGCAGGATCGCCAGGGTGATCGGCCGGGGCAGGGCAATGGCCCGGTCCGAGCGGAACTGGCTAAGCCCCATATCATCAAGCACGATGGCCACCTGGGCCCGGCCCTCGATGGGGGGTGTCAGGGCGGCAAAGCGTTGCCAGGTGTCGCGCGGAACGGTCCTGGGCAACGGTTCCGCCGTGCCGGGGATGGCGTTGGGCACGGTTTCGGATGGCGGCAGGGGCGGCGGCGCGGGGGGCAATATGGCGGGCGTGGTCAGATTGGCCAGACGGACGTTCTCATCCTCCATCTGTTCCCGGCGCCGCGCCTCGGCCGCAATGGCCGCATTTGAAATTTGCGTATTTGGCGGCGGTTCACTCGCGGTCCGCGCATTCGGGAGGGCAGCGGCCTGTATCTCCGCGGGTTCGGGTGTCTCCAGCAGCGCGGCGGCGATGCCGGGCCGCCTGATAGCCGGCATTTTCGGACCCGATAGCGCCGCCGGTACCTCGCGGACAGCGGGGGCTGTTGGTGGTGCTGGTGCCGGCGGTGGTGCCGGCGGCGGTGATAGTGATGGTGGTGGTGGCGATTTGGCGGCGGCGGGTGCGGGCGCGGGTTTGGTGTCTGCCTCGGGCTTGGCCCCGCTATCCAAGGTATTTTCCGGTAACGCCGGGGTCAGGGCAACGCGCTGTTCCACAGCCGGCAAACTGGCCAGGGGTGACCGCGCCGCCTGATCGGGCGCCTCGAGCCCGGGCGAGATGAACATCAGGGCCGTGGTAACGCCCAGGCCGACGGCAAATCCGGCCAACGCAATCAGAAAAGATTTTGTCATCAATCTTGCCCGCCGCCTGCGCGCGCGCCGTTGCCGCGCAGGCCGTGAGCGCACCCCCTGTTTCGGCTTTTCGCGGGCCAGTGGCCAACTCCCTATTTGCCTGACGCCGGGGCCGCATCCGCCCGACGCCAAGGCTGCCGCCATTCATGCAACGGCCCAACCCTCGGCCGACCGTCATCGCAAACCGCCCCTGCCCCAATCTTGATCAACATATCAATGGCATGCACCGGCATTCGTCAAGCGGCGCCCGGCAAACCGTGCAAAATGCGGCGATCTGGCGGTGCGAAACGTTGCTGCGAAACGGCGCAAATCAACCAGCATGCGGCAGCTTTAGTCCGATTCGCCGGCGCCCATCCCGCCCGTTCAGGGTTGCTGCACAGCCAACAGCAATTCAGAATGAATGAGAATCGCGAAGCGATTCCAAGTGATTGGAAAAATTGCGCTAATTCTAAAGATCTGAGCATTTTCGGAATGAAAATGCTCCAGGTTTTCGAGCCCGGATCAAACCTGTAGGTTGCGAATGCCACTGTGCCCTTGACGGGGGCCATAAGGCGCGGTTTGTTGGGCCCCGCAGCCGGGTAGCGCTGTCATCATTCGCCTGGAGCATGTTTCGTTAAAACATGCTCAAACTCTTTAGGAACAGAGCCATTGAAGCAATTACTTACGTCGCGGGAGCGGCTCCGATTAATTGCAGATTGCTCTAGGTTGGAGAACCTGTAATGGCTGGGGATGTGCCGGACTTCAAAGCCTTGATCGCCATCGTTGCCGACGGCCGGCCGTTGAGCGTGGAACAGGCCCGCACCGCCTTTGACGTGATGATGTCGGGCGATGCCACGCCGTCCCAAATGGGCGCCTTCCTGATGGCCCTGCGGGTGCGCGGCGAAACCGTGGACGAGATTACCGGCGGCGTTATGGCCATGCGCGAAAGGATGACGCGCATCATAGCCCCCGCCGACGCCATGGATATCGTCGGCACCGGTGGCGACGGCAAGGGAACGGTGAATATTTCCACCGCCACGGCAATCGTGGTGGCGGGTTGTGGCGTGCCGGTGGCCAAGCACGGCAACCGCGCCGCATCGTCCAAAACCGGCACCACGGATGTACAAAGCGCGCTTGGCATAAACGTCGATGCGGATTTCGCCTTGCTGCAAGCCGCCCTGGACGAGGCCGGCATCTGTTTCATGGCAGCGCCCCGGCACCATGGCGCCATGCGCAACGTGGGGCCGACGCGGGTCGAAATTGGCACCCGCACGATCTTTAATATCCTGGGGCCCCTGTCCAACCCGGCCGGCGTGAAGCGGCAATTGATCGGCGTCTTTGACCGCCATTGGCTACGCCCCATGGCCGAGACCTTGCGGACCTTGGGCTCCGAGCGGATCTGGGTGGTACACGGCGCCGACGGTACGGACGAGATCACCACCACCGGGCCGACCTATGTCGCCGCCCTGGAGGACGGCGAAATCACCGAGTTCGAGATTTCTCCGGACCAGGCAGGCATCGCCATGGCGACGCTGGACGATTTACAGGGCGGCGAGGCGCAGGAAAACGCCGCCGCCTTGCGCGCCCTGTTGAATGGTGCGCCTGGGGCCTACCGCGACGTGGTGCTGTTCAACGCCGCCGCGGCCCTGATCATCGCCGACAAGGCAGCGGACCTGCCCGCCGGCGTGGCCATCGCGGCCCGCGCCATTGATGACGGCCTGGCGTTGGAAAAATTGAACCGACTGGTTGAGATCACCAACCGCCCGGCCCCCAATGCTGAATGAGTGCCCAAAAATGAATGATATCCTGGACCGTATTTGCGCCGATAAACGGCGCCATATCCAGGCCCGCAAGGCCGAACGCCCCCTGGCCCAGGTGGAGGCGGCGGCAAAGGCGGCCTCTGCCACCCGTGGTTTTGCCACCGCCCTGCGCACGGCCGTGAACGAAAGCCGCTTTGGCCTGATTGCCGAGGTCAAAAAGGCTTCTCCCTCCAAGGGTTTGATCCGGGCCGACTTCGATCCCGCCAGCCTGGCCAGGGCCTATGCGCGCGGCGGCGCTACCTGCCTATCCGTATTGACCGATGAACCTTATTTCCAGGGCCATGACGATTTTTTAGTCCAGGCGCGGGCGGCGGTGGACTTGCCCGTATTGCGCAAGGATTTCATGTTGGAGGTCTATCAGGTGGCCGAGGCCCGCGCCCTGGGCGCCGATTGCATCCTGCTGATCATGGCGGCCCTGGATGATGCGCAGGCCCGCGAGATGGAGGCAGCGGCCCAGGCCTGGGGCATGGATGTGCTGGTTGAAGTGCATGACGGGGACGAGCTGGCCCGGGCCCTGCAACTGCAAAGCCGGCTGATCGGCATCAACAACCGTAATCTGAAAACCATGGTCACGGATCTGGCCGTCACGGAAAAATTGGCGGCGCAACTGCCCGGCGATGTTTTAGGCGTCAGCGAAAGCGGCCTGAACAGCCATGCCGACCTGGTGCGTATGCGCGATGCGGGCTGTCATTGCTGCCTGATCGGTGAATCCCTGATGCGCCAGGGCGATGTGGAGCAGGCGGTCATAAACCTGCTGAACCCGGCGCAAGGGCCGGCAAAGGGAGCCTGAGGCATGGCGGAACTAACCCATTTTGATGCGGCGGGAAATGCCCACATGGTCGATGTGGGCGACAAGGCGGTCAGCCAACGTATCGCACGGGCCGCGGGGCGGGTGAAAATGGCGGCGGAAACCCTGGCGCTTATTCGCGATGGCGGCATGGCCAAGGGCGATGTCCTGGGCGTTGCGCGTCTGGCCGGCATCATGGCGGCCAAGCGCACCGCCGATCTGATCCCGTTGTGCCATCCGCTGCAACTGTCCTCGGTCAGCCTGGAGCTGTCCTGCGATGGGGCGGCAAACTGCGTCGAGATCGCGGCGGAGGTAAAGTTATCCGGCCGCACCGGGGTCGAGATGGAGGCCTTGACCGCCGTCAGTGTCGCCGGCCTGACCATCTACGATATGTGCAAGGCCGTGGATCGCGGCATGCAATTGACCGATGTGCGCCTGCTCCACAAATCAGGCGGTAAATCGGGCCGCTATGACGCCAGTTAGAAAACTTAACCTATACGGACAATAGAATGATCTCAGTCGCCGAGGCGCTGCAACGCATCCTGAATGGGGTGCACACAATGCCAACCGAAACCATCAATCTGGCTGCCGCCCATGGCCGGGTCCTGGCCAGCGACGTGGTGGCGCGGGTCACTCAGCCGCCCACGGACGTCTCGGCCATGGATGGCTATGCGGTGCGGGCCGATGATGTTAGCGCGGTGCCTGTCAGCCTGACGCAGATCGGCGAATCCGCCGCCGGCACGGCCTTTCACGGCAGCATCGGGCCAGGGCAGACGGTCCGAATTTTTACCGGCGCACCGGTACCCAAAGGCGCCGATGCCATCGTCATGCAGGAAGATACTGAAGCCTCGGGCAACCAAATCACCGTGACCGAGGCCGCCGCGCCGGGCAAATTCATCCGTCCCGCCGGTTTGGATTTTCATCTCGGCGATGTTGGTATCGCGGCGAACCGGGTGCTGTCCGCCCGCGATGTCGGCCTGGCCGCCGCCATGAATGTACCCTGGCTGACAGTAACCAGGGCCCCGCGCATCTCCCTGTTGGCGACGGGCGACGAGATCGTCCGCCCCGGCGAGCCGGTGGCGGCGAACCAGATCATCAGCTCCAACACCCTCGCCCTGATGGGACTGATCCGGGCCTCGGGTGGCGAGGCCATCGACCTGGGTATCGCCAGCGACGACGAAGACTCCCTGCGCGCCATGGCAGCCGGCGCGCGCGGCACTGATATGCTGGTGACCCTGGGCGGCGCATCGGTCGGCGATCATGACCTTGTACGCAAGGTATTGGGCCAGGACGGCCTGGATCTGGATTTCTGGCGCATCGCCATGCGGCCCGGCAAGCCCTTGCTGTTTGGTACCATCGGTGACACGCCAATGATGGGCATGCCGGGAAATCCGGTCTCATCCCTGGTTTGCGGCATCGTCTATCTGCGCCCGGCAATCCGCGCCATGTTGGGCCTGGATCCGCATGCCAACAGGCAAACCGCGCGCCTGGGACGGGACCTGCCCGCGAACGACCAGCGCCAAGACTATCTGCGCGCCAACAACAGTACCGATGAAAACGGCGAATTGGTGGTCATGCCGTTCGTACAACAGGACAGCTCCATGTTATCCCGTCTGGCGCAGGCTGATTGTCTGGTCCTGCGCCCGCCCCACGCCGATCCGGCCAAGATCGGCGACCGGGTCGAAATTCTGCCATTAAATGGCGAAACCACCGGAATTTAAGACCGCATCAGCGACCATTTCCAATGCTGCCTGTGGATAAATTGTCCATAAGTCCACATTTTTCTTGACCATAATCGAGAACCAAACTAGAACATAAGCGTAAGTTGCGCTTTTGTTCCAGCAAAGGCGCTGATTTCGGGTTGTGCATCAGGTTTTTGTTACCAGTGCAGGCCAATGGATAGATGGGGTGAGCAAACAATGTTGACACGCAAACAGCACGAACTTCTCATCTTTATCCATTCGAATATTCGTCAAAATGGAATTTCCCCGTCCTTTGACGAGATGAAGGATGCTCTGAACCTAAAATCCAAATCTGGCATTCATCGCCTGATCACCGCCCTGGAAGAACGCGGTTTCATACGGCGGCTTGCCCATCGGGCACGCGCCTTGGAAGTTTTGAAATTGCCCGACTCAGTCCTGCCTGGCGGGCAGAAATTGGCACCTAATGTTATTCAGGGCGAATTCAGCGCCCCTGGGTCGCGCCAGGCGCCAGGATCCGACGACATCGTCTCCATGCCCCTCTATGGCCGGATTGCCGCAGGCACGCCGATCGAGGCATTGCGCGACCCCACGAATTTTGTCGATGTGCCCCGGGGCATGCTGGCCCGTGGTGAACATTTCGCCCTGGAAGTGGCCGGCGACTCGATGATTGACGCGGGCATCCTGGATGGTGATACGGTCATTCTAAAACGTAGCGAAACCGCCGAAAACGGCGTTATCGTGGTGGCCTTGATCGATGATAACGAGGCGACCCTGAAACGCCTGCGCCGCAAGGGCAATTCAGTCGCCCTGGAACCGGCCAACCAAGGTTATGAAACCAGAATTTTCCCCCCAGATCGGGTCAAAATCCAGGGCGAACTGATCGGCCTGCTGCGCCGATACTAGAGCAATTCCGAATCACTTAGAATCGCGAAGCGATTCTAAGTGATTGGTTCAATTACTCTTTTTTTGAGGATCTGAGCGTATTTTCTTCGAACGCGCTTTGGGTCGGCTCCATGGGCGGTTACCCCGATCATCATTGGCGCCTTCAACGCTGATCACGCCGTCCCGCCAGCGCACGGCGATGGCGCCGCGCCGCCATAAATCGAAACGATCAATCACCATCTCCGCCGATGGACAATGAAACCGAACCGGCACCGCCGACAAGACCAGATCGGCGATGCGGCAATCATCCTCCAACGCCCTGGCGTCGCGGACGAAACCCACGGAACTGCCTTCGTGTTCCAGCGTACAGCCCAATCGATCACACCGCATGATCCGGTCATCGCTCACCGACTTATCAGCACCCCAGCGGCGCAACCAGGTGGACAAGACAATATTTTTGCGGCGATAGGGCGCGGCCACCAACACCCTGCCATCGGGCAGACGGGCCGCCATGGCCTTGCCACGGCCATCAATTAAAATATCCGGTGGATTACCCATCATCGCCAGGGCGACACCAAAGGCCATGGCCAAAAGGCCGCCATACCGCCACCTGCCCCGCCATAGACATAGCCACAATCCGCCCAAGGTCATGACCGCCAGCGCAAAAATAGAAAATGCCGGCACCAGGGTCACGGCCCCCGGCCAGCCGGCGACCGTATGGGCCACCGCCAAAATAAACTGGATGGCATAGCCCATGGGCACCAGGGCCAACTGCTCCCAACCAAACGGCAACAACAGAAAAGCGGCCAGGGCGCACGGCATCACCCAAAGGGCGGTCAGCGGCACCGCCAGCAAATTGGCGGCCAGGCCATACATCGCGACGCGATTGAAATGAAACAAGGCATTGGGCGACGTCGCAATGCTGGCTACCAGCGTGGTCAGCAATACCGCGCCCACATAAAGCCACAATCGTTTGGCCCGCCCGCCATCCGCACGCCAGCGCACCATGACCGGGCCCAGGCCCTCGTAAATCGCGGTCAATCCCACCACGGCGGCGAATGACATCTGGAAACTGACAGATAGCAGGCTTTCCGGTGCCCAGAGCAAGACCGCCACCGCCGCCCAAGCCAGCAAGCGGAAGGAAATAGCCACCCGGTCCAGCATCACGGCGAGCATGACCAGGGCCAACATCAGAAAGGCCCGCTGGGTTGGCACCGTTCCTCCCGTCAACAGCATATAGGCGAAGGCGCCGATCAACGCGATTGCCGCGGCCCATTTCTTGATCGGCGCGCGCAAGGCCAGGGCTGGAACCAGAGCCAACAGAAAGCGCAGGACAAAAAACAGCCAGCCGGCGATCAACCCCACATGCAACCCGGAGATGGCCAGCAAATGGGCCAGACCGGCATCGCGCATGGCCTGCAGACTGGCTTCCGGGATGGCGCCCCTGTCACCGGTCATCAAGGCCGCCGCCACCGCCCCCACCTCGCCTGGCAAGGTGGCGCGTAAATGATTTGCCAAAGCGTGCCGCCAAACGCCAATACGGGCGCTAAAAGTGGTGAAACCATTCCGCGCCGCGGCACGTATAACCTGGGGCCGCGATACGCCATAGCCGACGGCACCGATCTCCTTAAACCAGGCGGCGCGGGCAAAATCATACGCCCCCGGTGCCGCCGGCCCGGCGGGTGGCATCAGCACGGCGCGCAACTGCACCCGGTCACCGACCCCGATGATCGGTTGCTCTTTAAAGCGCAAGGTAATCCGGACCAGACGGGGCGCCCGCCAATTGGGTCGGTTGGCAATTTCGTTGTCCCGTAAGGAGATGCGGAGGCCATGGGGCCGCGTCTCTATCTTGGCGATGGTGCCCATCAAACTCACCGGACCCAATTTTTTGGCTATGATCGGGCCGGCGACACGGGCGCTACGGTCCTGTGCGGCCCAAAAGCCCAGCGCCAGGGCCAGCAGGGCCAAAAGCGCAAGCAGGACATAACCGTGGCGGCGCAGCGCCCAGGCGGCGCAGGCCAGGGCCCCGGCCGCAGCCGGGCCTACGTACCAGGCAGGCTCGTTGGGCAGCGAGAAGTAGAGCGCGATCCCAGCCGCCAGCAGCACCGGCAGCCATAGCGGCCAGCGCTCTCGCTCCGCCACGAAAGCCCCGACGAAAGCTGTTGCGAGGCGGATTGTTGGCCTCCGCCAAAATGATGTGATAGATAACGCCACCCGTCATCATAGGCCGACAACCTGGAACTCAAAAGCATGTCAGTGATTACCCGTTTCGCCCCCTCCCCCACCGGCTTCCTGCATATTGGCGGAGCCCGCACGGCGCTGTTCAATTGGCTGTTCGCTAAACATCATGGCGGCCACATGCTGCTGCGCATCGAGGATACGGACCGGGCGCGCTCGACCGAGGCGGCGGTGACGGCAATCCATGACGGCCTGCACTGGCTGGGCCTGGATTGGCAAGGCGAGCCGATCTCGCAGTTTGCCCGCGCCAACCGTCATGCGGAGGTCGCCCAGCAGCTGCTGGCCCAGGGCAAGGCCTATCATTGCTATTGCACCCCGGCGGAATTGGCTGAAATGCGCGAAACGGCCAAGGCCGAGGGACGTTCCATGCGCTATGACGGCCGTTGGCGAGACCGCGATCCGGGCGCAGCGCCAACCGATGGCGCACCGGTGATCCGCCTGAAAGCACCACAGAGCGGCGCCACGACCATCGATGACCTGGTGCAGGGCCAGATCACGGTGCAGAATGCCGAGATGGACGATATGGTGCTGCTGCGCGCCGATGGCTCTCCAACCTATATGCTGGCAGTCGTAGTTGACGATCATGATATGGCCATCAGCCATATCATTCGCGGCGACGACCATCTGACCAACGCCATTCGCCAACGGCAGATCTATGACCTGATGGGCTGGACCGCGCCGCACTTCGCCCATATTCCCCTGATCCATGGCGCCGACGGCGCCAAACTGTCAAAACGCCACGGCGCCCTGGGGGTAGAGGCCTACCGGGACATGGGCATACTGCCCGCCGCGCTGCGCAATTATCTGCTGCGCCTGGGCTGGAGCCACGGTGATGACGAGATAATAGAGACCGAACAGGCGATCGCCTGGTTTGATCTGGATGGGGTGGGCAAGTCCGCCGCGCGTTTCGATATTACCCGGCTGGAAAACCTTAACAGCCATTATGTCCGCGGCATGGACGAGGGCGAGCTGTGCCGGTTGCTGGCTGACCAGTTACACCAAACCCTGAAGCGGGATTTAAGTGCAATCGAGCTGGCACGCTTGCCGCTGGCCATCGGCGCTTTGAAAGAGCGCGCCAAGACCCTGGTCGAGCTGGCTGACAAAGCTCAATTCCTGGTCGCCAGCCGGCCCCTGATTATGGAGGAAAAAGCCGCCAGTCAGCTGACCGGCGAGGCCCCGGCGCTATTGGCCCTGGGGCATGCCTGCCTGCAATCGGTTGAGGACTGGAACCTGGATAATGTAACGGCGGCTATTCGCGGCCTGGCCGAAGCGGAGAATTTAAAGCTGGGAAACCTGGCCCAGCCGTTGCGTGCCGCCCTGACGGGTAGGAACGCCTCGCCCGGCATATTCGAGGTATTATATTTTCTGGGACGCCAGGAAAGTCTGGACCGGATCGGCGATTACCTAGAGTAAGGAAAGTATATTCACTTTTTGTTCCGTGTGACAAAATCCACCCTACGCTATTCGCATTGCCTCCGCTATAATGGCGACAGCATCGACTGAATTCACTAAAGTGCCGGCTCTGAGTTAGGTTGAGTTGGCCAATTATTAAGGACTGGAGAGATTCCATGGCGGAAAAAACAATTTCCCTTGGCGGTGCGAATGGGGGCGTAGAGTTTCCAATCATGACCGGCACATTGGGCCCGGATGTGATCGACATTCGCAAGTTGTATGGCCTGACTGACCAATTCACCTACGATCCCGGCTTCACCTCGACAGCGAGCTGTGAAAGTAAAATCACCTTTATCGATGGCGAAAAAGGCGTTTTGCTTCATCGGGGCTATCCGATTGACCAGTTAGCGGAACAAAGCGACTTCCTGGAAGTCTGTTATCTTTTGTTGAACGGCGAACTGCCGAACATTGTGCAGAAAGATGAATTCGTGCACGACATCACATACCATTCCATGGTGCACGAACAATTGGCCCAGTTTTACCGTGGCTTCCGCCGGGATGCCCACCCCATGGCTATTATGGTTGGGGTCGTCGGGGCGCTATCGGCGTTTTATCATGACAGCACGGACATCGATGATCCGCACCAACGCATGGTTGCCTCTTATCGGTTGATCGCGAAAATGCCAACCATCGCTGCCTGGGCCTACAAGTATTCCATTGGCCAGCCGTTCATGTATCCGCGCAACGATCTCTCTTATGCCGAAGATTTCCTGCACTTGATGTTCGCGGTGCCATGCGAGACCTATCAAATGAATCCGGTGGTGGCCAAGGCCATGGACCGGATCCTGATCCTGCATGCGGATCACGAACAGAACGCCTCGACCTCTACCGTGCGTACCGCCGGATCCTCGGGTGCCAATCCCTTTGCCTGCATTGCCGCCGGCATCGCCTCGCTTTGGGGCCCGGCACATGGCGGCGCCAACGAGGCCGTGTTGAATATGCTGGGCGAGATTGGCGATATTGACAACATTCCCAGGGCTTTGGAGCGGGCCAAGGATCCCGACGACAGCTTCCGCCTGATGGGTTTTGGCCACCGGGTCTACAAGAACTACGACCCGCGCGCCAAGGTCATGCAGGCGACCTGCCACGAAGTGCTGCAGGAACTGGGGGTGAATGATCCGCTGTTGAAGCTGGCCATGGAGTTGGAAAAAATTGCCCTCAGCGATCCCTATTTCGTGGACCGCAAACTCTATCCCAATGTGGATTTTTATTCGGGCATCATCCTTCGCGCCCTGGGTTTCCCGACCTCCATGTTCACGGTAATTTTTGCTCTGGCGCGCACGGTTGGTTGGGTCGCGCAATGGACCGAAATGATCGAAGACAACGCACAGAAAATCACCCGGCCGCGGCAACTCTATACCGGCCTGACGGAACGGCCCTTCATGCCCCTAGACAAACGGACCTGATAAAGCCGTCGAACAAACCTGCATACAACGAGAAAGGGCCCGCATTCGCGGGCCCTTTTTTTGTTTATCGGTCGCCTGGAGCGCTTTCAAAGAGAATGCGCTCAGACTCTAAATCATAGAGCAATTCCGAATTAATGAGAATCGCGAAGCGATTCTAAGTGATTGGAAAAATTGCCCTAATTCTAAAGATCTGAGCAATTTCAGAATGAAAATGCTCTAGAGCAATTAAAAATTGCTCTATGATTTAGCTACGCTCGACCAACTCAATCATATAACCATCCGGATCCTTGACGAAGGCGATGACCCGGGTGCCATGTTTCATGGGCCCGGCGGGTCGGGGGATCTCCGCCCCCGCTTTCGCCAGCGCCTCGCAGACCCCATACACATCTGCCGCGGCAATGGCGATATGGCCATAACCATCGCCCAGGGTATAGGGCTCCGCCTGATCCCAATTATGGGTCAGTTCGATCACCGCGTTGTTTTCCTCGTCACCGTAGCCAACAAACGCCAGGGTAAATTTACCGCCCGGAAAGTCCGTCTTACGCAATAATTGCATACCCAACAGACGGGTATAAAAATCCAGCGACTTGTCCAGATCCCTAACCCGCAACATGGTGTGCAGCAGGCGAAATCCATCATTTTCCGGCATTGTCTTCTATCCTTCCAACAGATCCATCAGCGATAATTTGTAGCACGGCGTCCGCCGCCCGCAAACTGGGCAAGGTGCCACCCTGCCCCAACATCTCGGCTACATCCGCCAGGGCTTCTCGTTGTCTCGACCGCTCGTCCGGGTCATCCAGTAATTTGGCCAAGGCTGCGGCAATGGGTTCTGCCCGGCAATCCTGCTGCAGGAATTCTGGTACCACCGCCTTTTTAGCCAGAATGTTGGGCAGGGCCACATGCGGTATGATCAGCATGCGGCGCACCAGCGCGGCGGTAAATGGATTAGTGCGATAAGCCACCACGGTGGGTATGCCCCGCAGGGCCAATTCCAACGACACCGTGCCGGAGGCCGCCAGTGCCACATCGGCCGCCGCAAAGGCATCCGCCCGCCGGGCCGTGCCTTCAACCAGGTGGGTCGGTATGGGCCAGTCCGCTATGGCGGCGGCGACCACACCAGCCACTTGTTCAACGGTTGGAATGACGACTTGTAAACCGGGCCGCTGGGCATGCAACAGGGCGGCGACCTGGCCGAAAACCGGCAACAGACGGCTGACCTCGCCGACCCGGCTGCCCGGCAGCAAGGCCAGCACGGGAGCAGCGGAGGGTATCGCCAATCCGCGGCGAAACTCAGGCCCATTGCCCGGCGCCTCCGCCACGCCTTCGATGACCGGATGGCCGACAAAATCGCAGGGCAGATCATAGTCGCGAAAGAAGTCCGGCTCGAACGGTAGCAACGCCAGCAAATGGTCTATACGTCCCGCCAGATGACGCGCTCGTCCTGGCCGCCAAGCCCAAACCTGGGGCGCGACATAGTGAATCAAGGGTATCCCGTCGCCGGCCAAGCGTTTGGCCAGACGAAAGGAAAAGCCAGGCGCATCGATGGTGATCAAGGCTGATGGCCGGACCGTTTTCACATGCAGACAGGTTTCTCGAAGGCGGCGCAACAATAGGGGCACG
The DNA here is from genome assembly GCA_016776605.1 of Alphaproteobacteria bacterium. Classification (GTDB taxonomy): domain Bacteria; phylum Pseudomonadota; class Alphaproteobacteria. The sequence goes on from JADHTB010000018.1 coordinate 15,249, forward strand.
CGCGGCAATATCTCCGCCAACCCCATGACCGATAGATCGGCAATGGGGAACAGGCTGTCCATACCCTCCCCCGCCATCTGCACGCCGCCAACGCCGCTGAATTTAAGTTCGCCGTGATGACGTTGACGCAGGGCGGCGATCAATCTTGCGCCTAAAACATCGCCCGATGCTTCACCCGCTACCAGAACGAAATGGCGTGCCTGCCCACTCAGGGTTCATCTCCCACGGTGACGCCACAGACAAAAATTCCAGCCGCGTCCGCCGCTTGCGCCACCGCCGCGCGATCGGTGACCAGGGCACCGCCGGCCTCCACCGCAATGCCTTTCAAGCCGGCCGCCGCCGCACCCCGTACCGTGGGAACACCAATGGTAGGTAAATCAACCCGGCGTTCCTGATCAGGTTTGGCCCGTTTAACCAACACCCCGGCGCGAGGGCCGGTAGATCCGGAAAATCCTTTTTGGGAAAACTGGCGACAACGTTGCAACATGGCGTCCGTGCCCTCGGCCGCCTCCACGGCCAGTACATAGCCATCCCGCACGACCACTGCCTGACCGATATCCAGGCTGCCCAACAGGCCCACCACCTCCATCCCCCGATTGATATCGGCGCGGTCCCCGGCATCAGGTTCGTGGGCGCCAAAACTGCCCATGGGCGCGCCCAGGCTGGACATCACCGTCTCTGCCGCAAGCACATTGAAACCCTGCTGTTCCAGGTCATCCACGATCACTTTCATTAAAGCATCATCGCCCTGACGGGCGGCCCGAATGACCTTTGGCAACAGCTTCGCGCCGTGCCAATCCGGCCGCAACTTGGAAAAATCCGGCCGTCCAACGGGTCCGATCAAAACCAGATCCCGCACCTCGGCTTCCTTCAACAGCCGTATGGTGCGCCCCACCGCCGGTAGATCGACCCAAGCATGGGCAACCCCGCCGGTCACCGTGGCCGGTTCGGTTTCGCCGTTAAAGGCAATGATGAAGATTTCCCGTCCGGACGCCTGGCAGGCCTCGGCGATGCTGCGGGGCAATTCACCCCGCCCGGCAAGAATTCCCAGTTTAGGCGGCACGGTCCAATTTCGGCTGGCACAAGGCGCGGGATGAATCCGCCTGAATAAAGGCCACGATCTCCATCACCTGTTCATGCTCGGCGAACATCGCGGCGACATCGACAAGGCGCTCTTGCATGGTGCCTTCCTGGGCGAATAACAGACGATATGCAGCGCGCAGGCCATGGATTTCGTCTCGTGAGAAGCCGCGCCGTTTCAACCCAATTATATTCAGGCCACTCAAATAAGCCCGATTTCCCAACACCGAGCCATAGGGAATGACATCGCTTTCGATCGCCGATTTACCGCCAATCATGGCATGGCGGCCAATCCTGACGAATTGATGCACCGCCGACATACCGCCAACAATGGCATGGTCCTGAACTTCAACATGGCCGCCAAGTATGACGTTATTGACCAGAATAACATGGTCACCGACCTGGCAATCGTGCGCCAGATGCGCCCCGACCATGAACAGGCAGTTATTGCCAACCCGCGTGATCATGCCGCCACCGGAAGTGCCGGGATTCATCGTGACATGTTCGCGGATGACGTTGTTGGCGCCCAGGATCAATTCCGAGGGTTCGCCAGCGTATTTGGTATCCTGGGGTGGCGTACCGATCGCTGCGAACGGAAAGATGCGGTTGTTCGGTCCAATCGTCGTTCGGCCGGCAATCACGACATGGCTGTCGAGCACGACGCCATCGCCCAGGTTCGCTTCGGCCGAGACGATGCAGTATGGGCCGATCTGGACCCCTTCGCCCAATGCCGCACCATCTTCAACGATTGCGGTCGGATGGATTTTTGCCATTGCCCTATCCTACTCTTCTACCAACATGGCAGTGAAGCGGGCTTCGCTGCAAAGTTGGTCATCAACATAGACTTTACCCTGAAAGCGCCAGACGTTGCCCCTATTACGTTCCGTGGCAATATGAATTCGCATGCTGTCCCCCGGCACCACCGGGCGTCGAAAACGGCAATCATCAATGGACATGAAATAAAACAGATTATCCCCCGTATCGGCGCCCATGGAGTGGATCACCATCACGGCCGCGGTCTGCGCCATGGCCTCGACCATCAACACCCCCGGCATGATGGGGCGCTGGGGAAAGTGCCCCTGAAATTGCGGTTCGTTTACGGTGACGTTCTTGATGCCAACGGCGGTTTCAGTGCCGACAATATCAACCACCCGGTCGATCATCAACATGGGATAGCGGTGGGGTATCATTTCCATGATGCGGACAATATCGACAAGATCCGCCTGCCCGGATACCACGCCCTCAGTCATCGTCCCTCGCCATCGTTATTTCCTTTGCTCTTTGCCAACCGGCGCAGGGTCGCTACCTGCCGAAAAAATTCCTTGATCGGCACCGCCGGCGAGCCACACAGGGTCGATCCTGGCGGCACGTCCGCCATGACACCGCTTTGCGCCGCCAATTGGACACCGTCACCAATATTGAGGTGCCCCGCCAAACCGACCTGTCCGCCCATCGCCACGAAATTACCGACCTTCGTGCTGCCCGAAATGCCGGTCATGGCGGCGATCACACAACCACGCCCCAATTCCACGTTGTGCCCGATCTGCACCAGATTATCAATCCAGCATCCAGGACCAATTACAGTATCGCGCATGGAGCCCCGGTCAATTGCAGTATTGGCGCCGATATCGCAATCATCACCGATCAGGACACGCCCGATCTGGGGTACTTTTACGTGACCATTGGGATCTATCGCAAAGCCGAAACCATCCTGGCCGATTCGCCCCCCTGGGTGCAAAGTTACCCGGTCACCGATCTGACAATGGGAGAGCGAGACACCTGCCCCCACGATGCAATCGTCGCCGAGGACGACAGCGGGGCCAATGGTCGCATTGGCGCCGATAACGCACCGGGCGCCAATTTCCGCACCGGCGGCGATCACGGCGCCAGCCGCGACCTGGCAATCAAGGCCCAGCATCGCCGTCTCATCCACCGTCGCCGCCGCTGAAACCCCGGCCAATGGCCGGGGCCTGGGATAGAAGGCCTGGGCGACCAGGGCGAAGGCGCGATAGGGTTGGTCGCTATGCAACAGCACCATGCCCTCGGGGGCCTGGCTGGCATATCGCGGGGCGACAATACAGACGCCCGCCCGGCTGGCTGAAAAGGCACCTATATAGGCTTGATTATCAAGAAAACTTAGCTGCCCCGGGCCGGCTGTTTCCAAGGCGGCGACATCTTCGATCAGCAGGTCAGCCGCGGCGGAACCACTTAATTCGATTTGGCCGATTGCCGCCAATTCAGCTAGCCGGAATGGCCCCTGCCGTTGAAAAAATCTAGGATCAGCCATGACCCTCTAATGTCCATCCATCGCTATTGCGGCTTGGAAACGGTGACGGTGCGCAATTTTTGATTCAATCGATCCATCACCTCTTTAGTGATATCAAGCCCCCGGTCGGCAATCAAAACCTGTGAATTGTCCACCACAATGGTGTAGCCCTTTTCCTTCGTCAATATTTTGACGGTGGATATGATGGCTCCTTGCAATTCGTCCGTGGCCGATTTAAGCGCCTTATCCAAGTTCCGCTTGAAATCCTGCCCCTGTCGTTGCGCCGTGATAACCTGGCTTTTGAATTTTTGCCGTTTCTCTTCATAGGCCTCGGGACTGGAAACGTTGCGTTGGCGCTTCAATTCCGCCTCTATTTCGCGCAAACGACGCTCCTCTGTCTGGATCAAATCGCGAAAGCTGTCTGTGTATTGCTTGACCTGCCGGCGAATATCCTTGGCCGCATCCGATGCCTGCAGGATTTGTGCATAATCCAGTACCGCAATGACGGCCTTCGGAATCGGTTCAGCCCGCGTACCGGCGCCCCCCAGCACGATGAACGGCAGGGCGAGAGCAAGAAGAGAGAGGGACGTTAGAAGACGCATGCTTATTCATCCAAAGCAGAATCAGAACTGGGTGCCGAAACTAAACCGGAAAATCTCTTCCTTGTCGAAACTTTCCTTGACGACCGCCTGGGCCAAATCGATGCTGATGGGACCAAAGGGCGAGCGCCATGATATCCCGATACCAACACTCATGCGCGGATCCTTTGCATCCTGCAAATCCGCGCCGCTGACATCAGGGCCGGACAGGGTACCGGCCTGGACGAAGGTCCGGCCCAGCACACCAAAATCCTGGGGCAAGCCAATGGGAAAGCGCAGTTCTCCCGTCATCACGTAAAAAACATTACCGCCGATAGAATCATCTGTCGCGGCGTCTCTCGGACCAACGCCGCCGCTTGCGAAACCACGAAAGTTATCACCGCCTAGAAAAAACCGGTTCAACACACTAACATCCTGATCCAGGCCGACAATATGGCCTCCGGACAGAGATAGATTGCCAACTATATCCCGGGTTATAGGGTGGAAATAGGACCAACGCGCGCTGCTTCGTATATAACGGACACTGCCACCTGCACCGGCGAATTCCTGGCCGCCGGCGATAATGATGCCCGTCGAGGGCAAAACAACGTCGTCGCGGGTATCGTAAGTCAAGCTATAGCCCACGGCAGAGGTAACGTAGTCCCCCTCGTCCAGGCGAATAAAGGACGAAGTATCGCTGTTAAGATTATTGATCTGATCCTGACGCAAGGTGTAGCGCAGTCCTTGCTTCAAATTTTCGGTAATGGGAAAGCGGGAGCGCAGACTGAAACCCTGTGCTTGTTCGTCAAATGAACTGCGGCTCTGCTGATCTTGCTTTTTGGAGAACAAATCAACGCCGGCAGACAGATTGCGGTCTAAAAAATAAGGTTCGGTGAAGGACATATCCACCTGTTGCCGGGTCGACGACAGTCCAAGAGTTAATTTTAAATCCTGCGCCTTGCCCAAAAGATTGCGTTCCCGGATCGAAATATCACCGACCACGGCTTCCGTCGTCGACACGCCAAGGCCAAAACTTAACTCGCCAGTGGAACGCTCCTGCACATCGACGCCGATCACAACTTTATCCGGCGTGTCGCCTTGCTTTTGCGCCAAGTCAACTTTGTCAAAAAAGCCCAGACGCCTAATTTGCTGCCGTGACCGGCGCAGCTTTGCGGTGTTGAAGGCATCGCCTTCCACCAGATTTATTTCGCGCCGGATCACTTTGTCCAAGGTCCGGATGTTGCCCGTGATATTGATCCGGTCAATATAAACCCGCGGACCCTCATTGATCTCGAACACCAAATTGATCAACTGTTTGTCTCTCTGACGTTTGACCCGGGGACGAACATCAACAAAGGCATAGCCGAGACGGCCAACAGCAAAATTCAATTTTTCAATAGTGCCCTCGATCAACTCCGCATTGTAGGTTTCTCCTTCGACGATTGTCAGCGCCTCGCGCAGAGTCTCCGGATCCAGATCGCGGAGCGTGGAGGACAAATCGATCTTGCCAAACTTGTAAAGCTCCCCCTCTTCGACCGTAAAGGTGAGGAAAAAGCTGCTCCGATCCTGGGTAAGTTCCGCAACCGCCGATAGGACCCGGAAATCCGCGTAGCCGCGCTCCAGATAAAATTTCCGCAGCAGTTCGCGGTCCAAGGTCACGCGATCAGGATCATAGCTGTCGTCAGACGAATAAAACCGGTACCAGCGGGATTCCTTTGTGGCGATGGCCCGGCGCAATTTATCGTCACTAAAATTACGATTACCGATCATATCGATGCGACGAATACCAGTGACCGGTCCCTCGGCAATCTCAAAGATCAGATCAACCCGGTTCTGTTCCAATTGCACCACTTTGGGTTCAACAGAAGCAGCGAAACGACCGTTGCGGCGATAGACCTGCAGGATACGTTGCACATCCGCCTGAACCCGGCTGCGAGTGTAGACGATACGGGGGCGCAATTGCACCTCCTGCTCCAGCACCTCATCCGTGACGCGCTTGTTACCTTCAAACGCCAGGCGGTTAATAATCGGGTTTTCCACCACGGTGATAACCAACATATCGCCCTGGCGGCGGATCGAGACGTCGGCGAACAGACCGGTCGTGAACAAAGCCTTCAAGGATTGATCGATCCGTCCGGGGTTAAAGGGATCACCGGCGGCGATGGTCATATAGGATTGTATGGTCGACGCCTCGATCCGCTGATTGCCTTGCACATCGATCCGGGCGATGGCGGTCGACGAAACGGTCTCGGCGGCCGCGGCCGGGATGGCAACTGGCAGGGTCCCCAAAAGCACGCCGAACAGCATGCTGGCAAGAGACAGGGCGGTTAGGCGAAAACGCAAAAGTACGGCCTCCAATGGACCTGGTTCCGGGATTAAGAGAACAAGTCTATGACAAACGCTACGACGCGTAAGTTTACCAGATCATTCCAAGTAGCAAAGACCGTAAGTGTCAGCACCAACGCCAAACCGATACGAAATCCAATTTCCTGTATCCGATCCGTTAACGGCCGGCGCAGAACAGCTTCAAAACCGTAGAACAGCAGATGGCCGCCATCCAATATAGGGATCGGGAACAGATTGATCATGCCTAGATTCAGGGACAACAATATCGAGAGCATGATCAGTTGTTCAACACCAATCTGGGCGGCCTGGCCCGAGGCATGGGCAATGCGCAAGGGCCCGCCAAGATCTTCGGTGCCCCGGTCACCGGAAATCATCTGCCCCACATATGCCAATGTCTGCACCAGCATGTCATAGCTCGTCGTAGCGGCCTCAACCACGGCATCGGTGGGGCCAAGGCGGATGGGCGCGCGCTGGGCCCGCAAAATACCGATCAACCAACGCTCGGGGTCAGTCGTGCCGATAGCGGTGTCCTTGGTCGTTTTCTTGTCGGCGCCCTTGCTGGATGCTTTAGCTGCTTCAGCGCGCCGGGCCGCCACGTACAGGCGAATTTCCGCACCATCGCGCAGCACCGTCATGGGCATGCGGCGTCCCTTGCTAACCGCGACAATATCCTGCAAACGCTCGAAATTATCGACGACCTCGCCATCGATGGCCAGAATTCGATCGCCAACAAGAAACCCCGCCGCCGCCGCGGGACTGCCTTCATAAATTTTACCGACAATGGCCGGACTAGCCGGCCACAGGCCAAGATGGCCGAATTTGTGCACGATACCTTGCTTATCTGCCTTTTCGGTCAGACGCGGCGTGGCGGATAATGTCTGTTCCTGCCCTTCCCGGCGGATACGAAAGTTGAGCGGCTTCCCGGGATTAAGAAAGACGGCCTGCTCGAATTGTTCAAAACGGTGGATCGTATCGCCGTCGATGGCCAGAACCACATCGCCTTCTTTAAAGCCGGCGGCTTGCCCGGCGCCCTGGTCAACGACCCGGCCGATTTCCGCCGGCGTGACCCGCTGCCCAAAGGACATGTACATCGCGGCGAGCACGATGATGGCATAAATAAAATTCGCCATGGGCCCAGCCGCCACGATCGCGGCACGCTGCCCCAGACGCTTGTGATGGAACGAGACCGCGCGCTCATCAGCGCTCAATTCCCGCAGGGTTTCGCCGTCGGGCCGGCTGGCCCCGTCGCTGTCGCCAAAGAATTTAACGTAGCCGCCAAAAGGTATCCAACAGATCTTCCAGCGGGTTCCGGCACTATCGTTCCAGCCCCTGATCTCGGGCCCAAAGCCAATGGAAAACACCTCGACCCGAACGCCATTCCAGCGGGCGACCAGGTAATGTCCCATTTCATGGACAAAAACCAGGACCGTCAAAACCACCAGAAACGGCAGCACGTAGAGCCCGGTATTCATGAGAAAATCCAGCACTACACTCATCACCCCTGTACCAAACTCAACCGGTTATCACCCTGCGCGGGCAGGCCAGCCAGTTCCCGCGCTTTCGCCCGTGCCTCGGCATCCGCAGCCCCGACATCGGCCAAATCACCTAGCGGCGTCACCGCGATTTTGTCCAAAGTTTCCTCCACTACCCTGGCTATTTCCAGGAAACCCAGGCGTTCGGCCAAAAAGGCAGCCACCGCGATTTCATTAGCCGCATTCAGAATGGTCGGCGCCGTGCCTCCCGCCAATAAGGCTTCGCGCGCCAGGCGCAAACAGGGAAACCGCTTGGGGTCAGGCGCCTCGAACGACAAATCGCCGATACGGGCCAAATCCAGACGTTCGGTTGGCGTTGCCATCCGATCCGGCCAAGCCAGGGCATGGGCTATGGGGGTGCGCATATCCGGCGCGCCCAATTGTGCCAGGACCGAGCCGTCCACGTAACCGACCAAACTATGTACCACTGATTGCGGATGGATCAGGATTTCTATCTGCGCCGCCGCGACCGGGAAGAGATAGTAGGCCTCGATCGATTCCAGCCCCTTGTTCATCATGGTGGCCGAATCCACGGAAATTTTATCGCCCATATCCCAGTTGGGATGGGCCACCGCCTGAGCCGGGGTGACCTGGGCCATGGCCGTAACATCCAAATTCAGGAACGGGCCGCCCGACGCTGTCAGGATAATGCGCTCTATGGTCTCGGGCCGATTGAAATCAAAGACCTGATAGATGGCGTTATGTTCGGAATCCACCGGCAACAAAGTGGCCTTGCCGCGGCGCACCTCTTCCAGCACCAGCTCGCCGGCACAGACCAGGCATTCCTTGTTGGCCAAAGCCACGATCGCACCCCGGCGTATGGCAGCCAGCGTCGGCCCCAATCCAGCCGCGCCGACAATTCCCGCCATCACCCAATCACTGGGACGTTCGGCGGCTTCGCACAAGGCACGCGGACCGGCGCCCACCGCAATGCCGCTGCCTGCCAAGGCCTCCTTTAGGGCGTCATAGAGATTTTCATCACCGATCACCGCCAACTCGGCATTGAATAGACGGGCCTGGGCCGCCAACAGATCCACATTGTGGTGCGCGGTCAACGCAACCACTTTGTAGGCATCCGGCCGGCGGCTGATCAAGTCCAGGGTACTTTGGCCGACCGAGCCCGTCGCCCCCAGTATGGAAACCCGGCGCGGCCCGGAACCAGCGCCAGCACCGGCACCGACACCGGCGCCTTGGTCATCGTTATTTTTGCGGACTATTGCCATGGCAGGATACCCAGCCTGGGAGCGGCGGCGGCGAGAGCCAGGGCCGGGGCCGCCAACAGAACGCCGTCGACACGGTCCAGAATGCCGCCATGGCCGGGGATCAAGGCGCCGCTGTCTTTCACGTCAAAATGCCGTTTCAGCGCCGATTCAGCCAAATCGCCACATTGTGAAATCAACGCCAAAAGCGCGCCCAGAACGGCGAATTGCGCCACATCCTTTTGCTCCAATGCGAAAGCCAGCAGGGCCGAGGCCGCGGCCGCCAAAAACATTCCGCCCAACAATCCGGCCCAGGTTTTCTTGGGACTGATCCGGGGGGCCAGTTTTGGCCCGCCAATACTCCGGCCGGCAAAATAGGCCCCGGTGTCGCAGGACCACACAGCCAGGAAAAGCCACGAAACGGCCAACATGCCGTTATCTCCCATACGCAACCACAGCAATGCCAAACAGGGCAGTCCCAACCAAAACAGCCCCAACACGGGCCAAATCATTGATCGTCCGTCCAGGCGGCTCAACCCGGCAAGGATCAGCACCACAGGCAACAGCGCCAACAATGCCCAACCCGCATGCCCATAGTAACCCAGGGCCAGGACCACCAACAAACCCAGGGCCGACGCCGAACCGAGCCGGCCGGATCCGGCACCACCGGTCAGCCGATCCCATTCCCTGGCCATCAAGACCGCCGCCAGAGCCAGTAACAGGGCGAACCCCAAGCCACCAGCATAGAGCGCGCCCAGGACCACGGGCAACAATACCAGCGCCGACAAAACCCGTGTCTGTAGTGGTGAACTGATAGGATCAGCCTCGGATTGCGCCATAGCGTCGTTCACGGCGGCGAAATTCATCCACCGCCTCTGCCAGACTCTGCTTGGTAAAATCGGGCCAAAGCAAATCCATGAAAACCAATTCCGCATAGCAGGCCTGCCACAGCAGAAAATTACTCAAACGCTGTTCGCCACTGGTTCGAATGACCAGATCGGGGTCAGGAATGCCAACCGTATGGAGGTAACCGGAAAATGTCGTTTCGTTTATTTCATCAAGGGTCATGCCGCCATCGGCCACCGCGGCCGCGATCCGGCGGCTCGCCTCAACGATCTCGCTGTGGCTGCCATAATTGACGGCGATAACAAGGGTCAGACCAGTATTACCGGTGGTTGTCCGTTCCGCATCCTCAATCAATTTGACAATGTCGGGGGCCAGCTTGCGCCATTCCCCAATGAAGCGGATGCGCACGCCGTTGCGGTGCAGTTCGCGCAATTCGCGGCGGAGATACAGGCGCAAGAGGCCCATTAAATCATCAACTTCCGTCGGTGGTCGCTTCCAGTTTTCCGAAGAAAACGCATACAGGGTCAGGTAACCGATACCCATTTCCTGGCCCGCCTCAACCACGCCACGCAAAGCATCGACACCGCGCTGATGGCCGGCGACACGGGGCAGGCCGCGGGCCTTGGCCCAGCGGCCATTGCCGTCCATAATGATTGCAATATGCTGCGGGGGCAGTTGCGGGCCGGATTTAAGCGATGTGTTCGTGACCATTCAGACCTGCTTGATCTCTTCATCCTTAGCTAACAGAATCTGATCAATCTTGGCGATCAACTTGTCAGTCAATTGTTGGACTTCCTCGCTCCAAAGACGTTGGTCATCTTCACTCAGGTCGCCGTCCCGTTCCATCTTCTTCAATTTGTCCATGCCATCGCGGCGAACATTGCGAACAGCTACGCGGGCCTGTTCCGCATACTTATGCGCGATCTTGGCCATTTCAAGGCGGCGCTCCTCGGTCAATTCCGGGATGGGGACGCGCACCAATTGACCGTCCGCGGACGGGTTCAGGCCAAGCCCGGAGGAGCGGATCGCCTTTTCCACCGACGTTACCGCGCTTTTGTCCCAGACCTGCACGGTCAACATGCGCGGTTCCGGCACGCCGATCGTGCCAACTTGGTTCAAGGGCATTTGCGAGCCATAGATATCCACCATGACCGGTTCCAACAGCCCAATGGATGCCCGCCCCGTGCGCAGACCCGCGAATTCGTGCGACAACGCCTCAACCGCGCCATTCATGCGCCTATCCAGATCGTCTAAGTCAGGTTCCGCCACCTTTTAGCCTCCCTCGTCAATCACGGTGCATCTACCTTTGCCCTGCAAAACATCCGCGAAGGCACCATCGTTGTGAATTGAGAATACAAGGATAGGGATCGCGTTCTCTCGTGCAAGAGAAATGGCAGCCGCATCCATAACCTTCAAGTCGCGGGACAGGACGTCGTGATAACTCAGACGGTCGTAGCGCTCGGCATCGGGGTTTTTATTTGGATCTTCGGCATAGACGCCGTCAACCTGCGTGCCCTTCAACAGGCAATCGCAATCCATTTCAGCCGCCCGCAGAGCAGCGGTGGTGTCCGTGGTGAAAAATGGATTGCCGGTACCGGCGGCAAAAATAACGATTCGGCCTTTTTCCATGTGCCGCATGGCGCGGCGGCGGATATAGGGTTCGCAAACCGTGGCCATGGGAATGGCTGAAAGAACCCGTGTCGGCTGGCCGATCCCCTCCAGGGCGCTTTGCATGGCCAGGGCGTTCATCACCGTAGCCAGCATGCCCATATAATCGGCGCTGGCACGTTCCATCCCGACTGTTGCGCCGGAAATGCCGCGGAATATATTGCCACCGCCAATGACTAGACAAACCTCGGCGCCAAGGTCATGCACCTGTTTTACGTCCTGTGCAATGCGGCGCACGGTATCAAAATCGACACCATACTCACCCGCGCCCATCAAGGCCTCGCCAGATATCTTCAACAAGGCCCGGCGATAGCGCAATTCCGGGCCTCCATCAGCCCCGGTTGAATTGGCATTTTCGGGCGTTGTCACAGGCGAACCCCCTTATTTTCGACGCGAGAGCGCATTTTAAGAAAATGCGCTCAGAATTTTAAAAATCCAGTAATTGAACCAATCACCTAAATTACATTAGCGATTTTTGCTAATTGCGAACTTATCTAGGCCGATGCTTGCGCCGCAACCTCGGCCGCGAAGTCGGTTTTTTCCCGTTCGATACCTTCACCCAAGACATATCGGACGAAACCGGTAACTTTCACCGGCGTTCCCAAGTCCTTGCCCGCCTGCTCCAGCACGGCCGCGACCTTGCTTTCGCCATCAATGACCCAGGTTTGTTCCGTCAGGACCACGTCCTGATAAAACTTGCGTAGACGGCCCTCGACCATCTTACCAATAATCTCTTCCGGCTTGCCGCTTTCGCGGGCCTGCTCCGACAGAATGGCGCGCTCCCGTTCCACGGCTTCCTGATCCAGATCATCGACGCTGACGGATTGTGGCGACGCGGCAGCCACATGCATGGCGATTTGCTTGGCCAATGCCGATAACTGCGCCTGATCCCCAGACGATTCCAGGCCAACCAGGACACCGATGCGGCCCAGACCAGGCGCGGCGGCGGCGTGGACATAAGAGGTCACCACGCCCTGATCCACCGACAGGGTTGCGGCCCGGCGCAAGGACATATTCTCGCCAATGGTCGCGATCATATGGGTCAGTTCCTCCCCGACCGTACGCTCTCCATCGGGATATGGTTGCGCCTGCAAAGCCTCAAGATCACCATTGCCGCTGGCCAGAACCAGACCGCCCATGCTGCGGGCGAAAGCCTGGAATTGGTCGTTGCGGGCGACGAAGTCTGTCTCGCTATTGACTTCAACGACGGCGCCCTTGTTGCCTTCGGCAATAACCGCGACCAGGCCTTCCGCAGCCACGCGGCCGGCCTTTTTCGCGGCCGCGGCCAAGCCCTTGGTACGCAGCCAGTCGACAGCCGCGTCAATATCGCCCTCGGTTTCCTGCAGGGCATTTCTGCAATCCATCATGCCAGCGCCGGTCTTGCCGCGCAGGTCCTTGATCATCGCCGCTGAAACTTGGGTCACCGCTGATCTCCTAGATTAGATAAACAGCATAACATGCTGCTATTACGTAATAATTTTACTTTTATGCTGCGGGCGCTTCTGGCGCGGGCGCTTCTGGCACAGCCTCTGCCTCGGTCGAGGCTGCTACATCATCTGCAGCCACGATTTCCTCCATGGGAAGTTCTTCCGCTGCCCCCAGGTCCTCACCATCAATCTGCCGTTCCTGCTGCAAGCCGGCGATAACCGATCGCGAGATCAAATCCAGGTACAGGGAAATGGCCCGCGCCGCATCGTCATTGCCCGGAATGGGAAAGTCGATCAGATCCGGATTGCAATTGGAATCCACCACCGCGATCACCGGAATGTTCAACTTCTTTGCTTCTTGGATGGCGATCTCTTCCTTGTTGGTGTCGATCACGAACATCACCGCCGGCAAGCCGCCCATATCCTTGATGCCGCCCAGGGCGCGTTCCAGCTTGTCCCGCTCCCGGGTTAACTGCAACATCTCCTTTTTGGTCAGGCCGCTGCTGCCTTCATCTCCCAATTGCTCTTCCAACACCCGCAGGCGCTTGATGGAATTGGAGATGGTCCGCCAGTTGGTCAGCATGCCACCCAACCAGCGATGATTAACGTAATATTGCCCGCAGGCACTGGCGGCGGCAGTCAATGGCGCGGACGCCTGCCGCTTGGTGCCGACGAACAACACCCGGCCACCGCGCGCGACCTCGTCACGTACCTTAACCAGGGCGCGTTGCAGCATCGGCGCGGTTTCCCGCAGATCCATAATGTGGATGCTGTTACGCTCGCCATAGATAAAGGGGGCCATCTTGGGATTCCAACGATGGGTTTGATGGCCAAAATGAACGCCAGCTTCCAACAGCTGACGCATGGTAAATGTCGGAACGTCCGAAAGTGTCATCATCTTCTCCGGTTATGCCTCCGCGGGCGCCCATCCGTTTCCGGACACCGGAGCATCGATAGGGTCTGTCTGTCCCATCGACGCAAGCCCACGTGCGATTTAAGTTATAGTGGGCGCTACATAAACGGATTTGCGCACCTTTGCAATGCAGATTACAGCGGAAAAAGTATTATTCCTTTCCTCCACCGTCACGCGTCATGGACATCCAAAACGCCGGGGATGGCCTTCAAGGCGCCGCGCACTTGCGGGGTGATGGCAAAGCCGCCCGGCAGGGTAACTTCTACCTCGCGCCCTTTCTCGGCCAATTCCAACAACAAAGTGACCTGGCCACGGCCCGAATTGTGATCGCTCAACAGATGGCGTAGCGAAGCCAGGGGATCGGGGCCCTTCAGGAAGACTCGAATGCCGCTGGCCACGGTCAGACTGGCCTGGTCGATGTCGGTGATCTGGCTGGCAATCATGCGGCGTCGTTCGCCATCATCGCGCACATCGACGGTCATGACGACGGAGCGCCCCTTGATCAGAAATTCCCGGCTGGCCGCCAAATCATCGCCAAACATTGTCAGTTCAAAAATACCGGTCTGATCCGAGACCCGGACAAAGGCATAGGGATTACCCTTGGCGCTTTTCCGCTCGCTTACTTCTTCGATCGTGGCGGCAATGCGGAACTGCTTGCCGCCCTTTTCGGCGCGGGCCTCCAATTCGGCGTAATTGACCATGGACTTCCGGGACAAGAGCGCGGAATAGGATTCCAACGGATGGGCGGAAAGATAAAACCCGATGGCCTGGGCCTCGTTCGCCAACTTGTCCAATTGCAGCCATTCGGCCACCATGGGCAAAGGCGGCGGCGGTACATCGGCCGCCCCATCGTCGCCGCCGAACAGACTGACCTGGTCGGAATCCCGCTCCTCTGCCGCGTGGCCGGCAAAGCGCAGCAATATTTCCGCTGCCGCCAGCATTTGTGCCCGGTTCGAATTCAGGCCGTCAAAGGCGCCGGCGCGGGCCAGATTTTCCACCTGCCGTTTGTTGATCTGGCGCGGGTCCAGGCGGCCGGCAAAGTCCCAAACATCCTTGAAACGGCCATTCGCCTGCCGTTCCGCCACTACCGCCGCCATCGCCTCGCGGCCGACATTCTTCACGGCCGCCAAGGCATAGTGAATAGCGCCCTTATTTTGCTCCCCTGCCTCCGCCGCCACCGTGAAGACAACGTCGGAATCGTTCAGATCTGGCGGCAGCAGACGAATACCCATGCGCTGCACCTCCTGCTTGAACAGGTTCAGCTTGTCGGTATTGGCCATATCCAGGGACATGGTCGCGGCCATGAATTCGACCGGATGGTTGGCTTTCAGATAGGCCGTTTGATAGGCGATCAGGGCATAGGCGGCGGCGTGGCTTTTGTTGAAACCATAGCCCGCGAACTTGGCCACCAGGTCAAAGACGTATTCGGCCCGATCCGCCTCTATCCCGTTGGCGACGGCGCCGTCCACGAAGCGGGCGCGCTGGTCATCCATCTCGGATTTTATCTTCTTGCCCATGGCCCGGCGCAGCAGATCCGCCTCGCCCAGGCTGTAACCCGCCATTACCTGGGCGATCTGCATAACCTGTTCCTGATAAACGATGACGCCGTAGGTTTCGGTCAGGATATCCTTTAGGCAGGGATGCATGTAGTTGGCCGCCTCCACTCCCGATTTCACGCTGCAGAAGAGGGGAATATTGTCCATGGGACCGGGACGGTACAGGGCGACCACGGCAATGATATCCTCAAAGCAATCGGGCTGCATCTGCCGCAGCATGTCGCGCATGCCCGAACCTTCCAACTGGAACACGCCAACGGTCTCGCCCCGGGAGATCATTTGATAGGCGCCCTGATCATCCAGCGGTATCCGTTCGAGATCGAATTTCGGCTCGCGGCGGTGGATCATCTCCACCGCCCGGTCCAGCACCGTCAGGGTTTTCAGGCCGAGAAAATCAAACTTCACCAGTCCCGCCGGCTCCACCCATTTCATGTTGAACTGGGTCACCGGCATATCCGAATTGGGATCACGGTAAAGCGGGACAAGCTGTTCCAACGGCCGGTCACCGATCACCACGCCAGCGGCATGGGTCGAGGCATGACGGTACAACCCCTCCAGCTTCATGGCGATATCGAACAGCCGGTCGACGCCCGGCTCCTCGCGCATCACCTGCTTAATGCGGGGTTCGGCCTTCAACGCCTCGGGCAAGGTGGTGGGATTGGCCGGATTGTTCGGCACCATCTTGCAGAGTCGGTCCACCAATCCGAACGGCATCTCCAACACCCGGCCCACATCACGCAACGCCGCGCGGGCCTGTAATTTACCGAAGGTGATAATCTGGGCCACCTGATCATGGCCGTATTTGTCCTGCACATAGCGGATCACCTGATCCCGCTTGTCCTGACAGAAGTCGATATCGAAATCAGGCATCGACACCCGTTCCGGATTCAAAAAGCGTTCGAACAGCAAGCCGAAGCGCAAGGGATCCAGGTCGGTGATTTTTAGACTCCAGGCCACCACCGAGCCGGCCCCCGAACCACGCCCCGGCCCCACGGGAATAGACTGCGCCTTGGCCCATTGGATAAAATCAGCCACGATCATGAAATAGCCGGCAAAGCCCATATTGATAATTACACCCAATTCGAATGTCAGGCGCGCCCGATACGGCGCGGCCTGTTCCGAATCCTGGGCAAATCCCAGGGCCTGCATCCGTTCCTCCAGACCGGCCTCGGCCATGGCCCGCATAGCCGCTTTTTCGTCACCTCCATCACCAAAACTGGGCAGGATCGGGTCCCGCGTGGGTACCCGGTAGGCACAGCGCCGGGCAATCACCATGGTATTGTCCAGGGCCTCGGGCAGATCGGCGAACAGCGCCCGCATCTCGCGGGAAGAGCGGAAATAATGCTGCGCCGTCATGCGCCTACGGTCTGTCTGGCTGACAGTATTCTTCTGCGCGATACACATCAGCGCATCATGCGCTTCATGCATGGCGGGGTCGGCAAAATACACGTCGTTGGTCGCGACCAGGGGCAGGTCAAATTCGTAGGCCAGGTCGATCATCGCCGCCTCACAGGCAGCTTCTTCCGACAATCCGTGGCGTTGTAATTCGATATACAGCCGGTCCGGGAATGCGGCGCCCAGTTCCAGCAGCAACGCGCGGGCATGATCTTCCTGGCCGGTGATCAATAATCGGCCCAGGGGCCCGTCGGCCCCGCCGGTGAGACAGATCAAACCTTCGCCCCATTGGCGCAAATCCGCCATCTCGATCTGGGGCGTTTCGCCACCGTCGCTCTGCAGGTAGGATTTAGAGGAGAGCCGGGAAAGATTACCATAGCCAACTTCCGACTGCGCCAGCAGGATCAGGCGATCAGGCTCGGGACTGACGCCGCCAGGCGCCCCGTCGTCGCGGCGCAGGGCCATGGCGGCACCAATGATCGGCTGCACCCCCGCCGCCATCATGGCCTCGGAGAATTCCAAGGCGCCGAATAGATTACCCGTATCGGTGATCGCCACGGCCGGCATCTCGCCATAGCGGCAAAGATCCGCCAACTCCTTGATATGAATAGCACCTTCGGATAGGGAAAAGGCCGAATGTACGCGAAGATGGACGAAATCAGCGTGTGGCATGAGGTGTTCTCTATTTCTCTGCTTATTTGCTACCCAGGGCATTCGAGCCTCGAGAATCGGCCTAAGTCTTCCACGCGCCACCCCGCCTGTCGACTGCCCTATTCGCGCCTTTGTCTATCAAAGCGCGGGGCATTGCCGTCGGCGCCGCAAATTCGCGCGTTTGAAACGCTCATCGCGGGACAAGTTGGTAGAACCGGGCCTGATCAACAGCGCCGATTGTGTAAATAAGACCACCAAACGCCGGAGTTGCAATTAGAAAGAGTATGTTAATCATGTTCACACCATAGTAGGGTGTCTTGCGGCATAATGTTCGGTAGGGGGACAACGCATTGGCTAAGCCAAACGTGGCATTGTCAAAAGGGCTCGACGCCAACGGCTTGAGCCGGTTGTTGGACATCGTTCCCGAGGCGGTCCTGGCAATCGATCAAAGGCATCTAATTCGCTATTTCAATAAGCGGTCCGAGGATACGTTTGGCTACAGCGCCGAGGAAGTATTGGGCCAACCACTGGATATCCTGTTACCCAAAATCACCCGCGATAATCACGAACATCTGATCGATCGCTTCGCCAAAGCCGTTGACGAAAGCCAGGATGTCACGTGGAGCCCCTCCATGCGCGGCCAGCACAAGAGTGGGCGTGAAATTCCACTCAATTCCACCATCTGCCGTCTGGAAATTGATGGTGAACTGTATTTTGCCGCCGTGCTGCACGATATCAGCAGCCACAAACACACGGAACTGGCCTTGCGGCAAAGCGAGGAAAGCTACCGCGAGCTGATCGAAACCTCGATCCAGGGCATGCTGATCCAACAGGCTCAACGCATGGTTCTGGTCAACCACGCTTTCGCGGCGATGACCGGCTACGAAATCAGCGAATTGCTGAGCATGAACGTTGATGATCTTCGACATCCTGAAGACCTGGCCAAGATACAAAAAAGACAGGCAAGGTTGGGGCAAATCGATGAATATGAAATCGACGAGACGCGCTTGGTGCGCAAGGACGGCTCTATTGTCTGGTTGCAAATCCGTGTCCGCGCCGTGGAATGGCAGGGGCAGCCAGCCCGGCTAATCACCGCTGTCGATATCAGCAAGCGCAAATTGGCCGAGGCGGAAGCCAGGCGGCAGCGGCGGTATCTGACGACAAGCGAAAGACTGGCGGGCGTTGGCAGTTGGGGGCGCCGGTTGGATGCGGATGAATCCTTCTGGTCCGACGAGTATTATCGAATCCTGGGTATCATGCCCGGCAGCATCAAGCCGGACTATCCGAGCTTTCTGACTTTCGTTCATCCCGATGACCGGGCAGGCATCGACAGGCAGCGGAACGAATTCATTTCAAACGGCAAATGGTTTTCCGAAGAGATCCGGATCGTGCGCCCGAACGGCGACGTTCGCATAGCGGTCGCACAATGGGAAATGTTGCAGGACGACAACGGCCGGCCCGTTGAAATTTCCGGCTCCATACAGGACATCACAGAACAGCGGGTCGCGGAATTGGGGCTACGCGATAGCGAAAAGCGCTTTCGTGATATTGCCGAAAATACTCCCCTCGCCCTCGTCATAACCCGCCGCGGCGACGGCACCATCCTGTTCGCCAACCACCGGGTGGAACCTATTCTGGGCGTATCGGCGGAACAGATACTGGGCCGGGACATCGAGAAGTTTTATTGGCGGCCCAAAGACCGCAAAGCATGGACGTTACAACTGGATCAGGAAACCCAGGTCGATGGCAAACCATTGCAAATGCGCCGGGCGGATGGCCGCCGCATTGCGACGCGGCATTTCCTGCGATCGGCGATTTACGATGGTGAAGAGGCGATCCTGGGCGCCTTCGAAGACGTAACCGAAAGGCTGGAACTGGAAGAACGCCTGCGTCAGGCGCAAAAAATGGAAGCGGTGGGTCAATTGACCGGCGGCATAGCCCACGATTTCAATAATCTTTTGGCGGTGATCATTGGCAACCTGGCGCTTGTGCAAGAGGATCGCACCGTCGGCCAAAACGCGCGGGATATGGCCGGCAGCGCCCTGGCGGCCGCGGAACGTGGCGCCGGGCTGACCCATCGGCTGTTGGCTTTTGCCCGGCGGCAACCGCTGGCGCCCCAGTCCACGGATCTGAATAGCCTGATCAATGGCATGGATGATCTATTGCGCCGCAGTCTGGGCGGTAACATCAAAATCCATACGGCGTTGGGAGATGGTCTTTGTCTTTCCAAAATTGACCCCGTGCAGATGGAGAATGCCGTCTTGAACCTGGCGATCAATGGCCGGGATGCCATGGTCCCGGGCGGCGAACTAAGCATTACAACCAGCAATTTCGAGGTAGATAAACTGCTGCTATTCGGCGAGCAAGTGATCCAGCCAGGGAGCTATGTTGTTCTGTCCGTACGCGACACGGGCTCCGGCATGTCCAGCGACGTCATGAAGCAAGCAGTTGACCCATTCTTCACCACAAAAAAGGTCGGCAAAGGCAGCGGCCTGGGCTTAAGCATGGTGTACGGCTTCATCAGACAATCGGGCGGATATTTGCGCCTTGAAAGCGAGCCGGGCCAGGGCACCACGATTTCAATGCTGCTGCCCCGGGTAATCCCGGATAGCTAGCGGCTTCCCAGTTCGATTGGAATCCCCCCGCATCGATACATATCCTTTTCGAGCGGGGCATATTCGGACTATACAAGACGGCAGTTAACAAGGGACAGCGGTATGATTGAGGTCCAGGGCCTGCGGAAAAGCTTCAATGGCGTCGAAGTCCTGCGCGGGATCGACTTTACCGCCCGAGATGGCGAGATCACCGGCCTGATCGGGCCCAACGGCGCCGGCAAGACCACCACCCTGCGGATGCTATATACGGTATTGCGGCCCGATGGCGGCCGCGCTCTGGTCGATGGCCATGACGCCAGCCTTGATCGCCTGCAGGTACAGAGACGAATTGGTGTTTTGCCCGATAACCGGGGCCTGTACCCGCGTCTGACCGCGCGGGAACATGTGCGTTATTTTGGTCGTCTGCATGGCCTGACCGGGGCGGAATTGGAGGCCCGCATCGACCGGTTGGTCGACCGCCTGGGCATGGCTGATTTTGCCGACCGGCGCTCCAAGGGCTATTCCAAAGGCCAGACCTTGAAAGTCGCCCTGGCGCGGGCGCTGGTACATGAACCGGCCAACGTGATGCTGGACGAACCGACCAATGGCCTGGACATCGCATCCAGCCGGGCGGTGCGGGATTTGATCCGTGAAATCCGCGATCAAGGGCGTTGCGTACTGTTTTCCAGTCATATCATGGGTGAAGTGGAAGCCTTGTGCGACCGCATCGTTGTCATTTCCGATGGCCTGATCGTGGCCGATGGTAATCCGGAAGAATTGCGCCAAGCCACGGGCCATGGCAACCTGGAAGAGGTCTTTCTGACGGCTGTTGCCCAAGGCGGGACGGTCGTAGGCGCTGGTGGTGATCGTGCGTAACATCTGGATCGTCTTTGCAAAGGAAAGCATCGACAATCTGCGCGACCGGCGCAGCCTGATCCTGGCCCTGGTCTATCCCGTCATCGGCGCCCTGTTGTTAGGCATGTTGGTCAGTTTCGTGGGCGGCATGTTTCGCGGCCAGAGCTATCGCGCCTTGTCCTTGCCGGTAGAGGGAGCCGATCAGGCGCCTGAACTGATAAATTTTCTAGCGGCGAAGGGGGTTAATATTCGCCTGGCGCCGGTCGATCCGCACCAGGCGGTACGCGACGGCACCGCCGATGCCGTGTTGATTATTCCCGACGGCCACGCCAGGGATTTTGCCGCCAGGCGGCCGGCCGGCTTGGAAATGGTGGTCAACGCCACGCGGCTTTCCACCGTGATCAAGGTCAGCCGGGTGGTGGAAATTCTACGTGAATATGGCCGCGAGGTGGGTCAGGCGCGTCTGCGCGCTCATGGCATCGAACCAGAGATCGCCTCGCCATTGAATTTGCATTCCATCAATGTCGGCCGCTCGCGCAATCTGGCTGGCTTCTTCCTGAATATGCTGCCGCCTTTCATCATTTTCACCATTTTTGTCGGTGGCGTCTATCTGGCGATCGATACCACCTCGGGCGAACGCGAGCGTGGCTCGCTGGAACCATTGCTGGCCAATCCCGTAGCCCGCTGGGAATTCATGCTGGGCAAGGCCCTGGCCACCTTTGCTTTCACCTTGATGGCCGTATTGGTGCAACTGCTGGCCTTCAAGATCATGTTCGAAGTGGTTGCCGCGGGTGAATTCGGCATCAAGATCAGCCCCGATTTGACCGCCTTTATGGGCGTTGCCTTGCTCTGCCTGCCCTTGATCGGTTTCGCGGTGGCCTTGCAAATCATCGTCGCCACGGTTTCGCGTAGCTATAAAGAGACCCAAACCTATCTGGGATTATTGCCGCTGATACCGTCCCTACCCGGCATGATCCTGGTTTTCGTGCCGGTGAAAGCGCAGATATGGATGATGGCGATCCCCACTTTCGGGCAGATATTGTTGATTGGCCGCCTCATGCGGCAAGAGCCGGCGGCATGGTTGAATATCGCCGTTTCGGTGGGAACAACCAGCCTGATTACGGCGCTTTTGCTGTACGTCGCGGCCCGCCTTTACAATCGTGACCAGATGTTATTCGGCGCATAGCAACGACTGGGCACAGGAGCATTTTCATTCTGAAAATGCTCAGATCTTTAGAATTAGAGCAATTTTTCCAACCACTTAGAATCGCTTCACGATTCTCATTAATTCGGAATTGCCTAGAGCAATTTTCAATTAATTGGCGTCGCTTTCGCGACTTAAGTGATTGGTTCAATTGCTCTGCTTTTAAGAGTCCGAGCGCATTTTCTTCGAATGCGCTCTGGCCCGTCGCCCGCAACCGGACTAAGCTGTTGCTGCGCAAATGAGTGTGTCAGAAGGGTCCGAAATATCGTGTCAAGCGAGCAACAGAGCCGGCTGGCCGGCATCGGTTTGTTGGAAGGCATCAGCGACGAAAGCAGACGTGCCCTGGAAAAGCGCTGCCGCTGGCGGCGCTATGCGGCCGGCGAACAAATTCTGGACAAGAACAGCGGCGACCGCGACGTCTATTTTGTCGCCGAAGGCGCCGTCCAGGTGGTCAATTTTTCCATGACCGGACGCGAAATTGCCCTCGCCCGCCTGCCGACCGGTGGCTTTTTTGGCGAACTGTCGGCGATCGACGGACGGCCCCGCTCGGCCAATGTAGTGGCGCTGGATAACTGTCTGTTGGGTTCATTGTCTCCGCAATTATTCATTGAGCAGATTGTCGGCCATCCGGAATTGGCGGTGAAGGTTCTGGGCCGCCTGGCCGGGATCGTACGCAGCTGCGATGAACGGATCATGGATCTTTCCACCCTTGGCGCGGTGGAACGGGTTTATCGCCAAATTTTGCTCTTGGCGGAGGAAAGTCCGGTAGACCCCGGAAGCTGGCTAATCCGCGCCCTGCCCACGCACAAGGCTATTGCCGCCATGGCCTCGACCACCCGGGAAACCGTTGCCCGGTCTATCTCGCAATTGACAAGCGGCGACATTGTCGAGCGCAAGGGCCGCATTCTTTACCTACGCGACCGCGAACGTTTGGAACGATTGGCCGGCGCCCTGGATAGCGCCCAGGAAGAAGATTTTTCCCGCTGATCGGACTTTACCGGTACTCAATTGCCCGAGCCGGCCAGGGTCGTCTGGATTATTTCGAACAAGCGGATGATTTCATCGCCAATCGCAAAGAGGGCGGCAATAATTGCAACGGAGATACCGGTGCCAATCAAGGCGTATTCGATTGCGGTCGCACCGGAGGTATCCGCTAGTCCGGAGCGCCTCAGGGCAGCATTTACGAAAATCACTACCCTGGTCCGCATGGCTTAATCCTTTTAACTTCATCCTGCCGGACCTGAATAGCAGACCCGGCCAAGACATCAGTACCCCGTCGATGACAGCCATACTGGCTATCATTAATTAAGGAAATACCTACATTATGGCAATAGCCCGGTGGATCTGTTAGAGCAATGCCAAAGATCTGAGCATTTTCAGAATGAAAATGCTCTAGCGACGCCGTTGGAGGGTTGGGTCATGCTGAAGTTATTGTACTGCGTTGCGGCGCTTTTTTTTGTGACCGCCTGCCTGGCTGAGTCGCCAAACTGGTACGAAGACCGCTGCCTGCGCCTTGGTTTCGAACGTGGTAGCGCCGTTTTCAACGAGTGCGTTGAACGCGACCTGCAATGGATCAACGAAAATAAACAGCGCGCCGGCGAGGTCGGACCGTAACCGCGATCCGCGTCAGGGGATGGGCTGTTCACCAGCTAACCGCAGGACCTTGTTGACGGCCGCCCGCAGTTGCTGCAAGGCCGGCTCTGGCCGCCCGCCCATGGCCCGCACCGCCGCCATGGTGCCTGCCAGATAGCCCCGCGAGGTACCTTTTCTACCCTCCCCCTGGGCGATCATTTGTGCCCCGGTGTTCAGAGGCTGCCTGCCGATAAAACGTGAATGGCCGGGATTGGCTGCGAAGGTCAGGGTGGAAATTTTCCCCCGCGCGGTTTCCACGGGCACCCGGATATGACGATAGGCTGCTTCCCGCTGCCGTAAATAGGCGCGCGTTTGCCACCAGTGACCAGGCGCGACCCGAAATGCCATTCCTAGGCAACTGCCCCCCGGCACCAGGGTGAGGATCAGGCCTGGCTGCCCGGTCGAGCCCCAGGCGACCGTGCTGCGCAAGGCATGGGCACGGTGCCAACCTTGTAACAAGGCCGGCCGCCGTTCGATATATGGGAAATCCGGATGCCACATCAGCGAGCCGTAGCCGAATACCCAATGTTGCCGCGCCATGTTGCCCCGCCCGGCCGCTTATGTCTTGGGCTTCAAGTGAGGCGCCACCATGCGGCTGGGCTCGTCCGTCAAATAGGCTTCGGAAAATGTATCGATGCCCGCTTCAATCGCCGCCGACAGTCCCAGCTCTTCCCAATTGCTGATCAAGGCTTTTTGTGCGCGGACGGCGATGGGGCCGGCTTCTAAAATTCGCTCCAACCAGGTTTCCACCCAGGCGTCCAACTGTGCCGCAGGTACCAGTTTTTCAACGAAATGCATGGCAAGGGCCTCATCGGCGTCAAAATTGCCCCCCATCAACAGCAATTCCCGCGTCTTGCCCCAACCGATCAGCTGCGGCAGCAAGGCCGCTTCGACCACCGAGGGCAGCCCCACTTTTACCTCCGGCATGCCCATGACAAAGCTGTCATCAGCCACCCGGAAATCACACGCGGCGGCAATCTCCAACCCCGCGCCCAGGCAAAAACCCCGCAGCCGGCCGATAACCGGGACCGGTAATGACCTGATAGCGGCGGCGGCCAAATGCAATTGAGTGATAAAGTGCCGCGCGCTGTCGGGCGCCAACGCCGCCAGTTCATTCAGGTCGGCCCCGGCCATGAAGGCGCGCTCGCCGGCGCCGGTCAGCACCACGGCGCGCAGACCGCTATCCTCAGCCAAACCTTCGAAGGCAGCCTTAAGCTGCGCCACCAAGACCGAGGAGCCGGCATTCAGCCGCCGCTGATTATCCATGCGCACCCAGGCGATACGCCCTTGCGGCCGCTCCTCTATCTCCACCTGCACCTTTTCCTGCGCATCCGTCATTAACCCAACCCCTCGACCCATTTAGCCTATTATTATCACAGGCGGCCGCATCACCAACCTATCAATGGCTGACTTTCATACGGCAAGGCATGTTAAGCTGGGACATGGACCGGCAGGATAAAGCCCAGGATAAAATAACCACCGCCGCGCTGATCGTGGCGGGGGGCCGGGGCGAGCGCCTGGGCGGGCCGGTCGCGAAACAATACCAGCGCCTGGCTGGCATTCCGGTATTGCGCCATGCCCTGTTGGCCTTTTGCCACCATCCCGCCATCACCGCCGTGGCCACGGTGATCCGCGGCGAAGACCGCGCCCTGTACGATCAGGCGGCAGCGGGCCTGAAGCTGTTGCCGGCAATACTGGGCGGCGACAGCCGGCAGCAGTCCGTCCTGCATGGCCTGCAAGGTCTGCAACCGCTAAACCCGGATCGCGTCCTGATCCATGATGGCGCGCGGCCCTTTGTCTCCGCCATGGTGATCAACAATGTTCTGGCCGGTCTGGCTGGCCACGATGGGGCGATTGCCGCTGTTCCGGTGGTTGACAGCCTGAAACGCGGCCGCGATGGCTGTATCGTGGACGAAGTGCGCCGCGAGGATCTTTGGCAGGCGCAGACGCCCCAGGGCTTTGCCTTTGAGGCCATCCTGGCGGCCCACAGCAGTGCCGGTGCAGGCCATACCGATGACGCCTCGCTGGCCCGCGCGGCCGGCCTGGAGGTCGCCCTGGTGGCGGGGGCGGAGGAGAATTCAAAGATTACCACCGCTGTCGACCTGGCGCGCGCCGATGCCGCGCACGCGGCCCGGCAATTCGATATCCGGGTCGGCCAGGGCTTCGATGTGCATCGCTTTGAACCGGGTGATCAGGTCCGCCTGTGCGGCGTTGACATTCCCCATTCCGCCAGGCTGGCCGGGCATAGCGACGCCGATGTGGCCCTGCACGCGGTCACCGATGCCATTTTGGGCGCCGTCGGAAAAGGCGATATCGGGCGCCATTTCCCCCCCGGCGAGGCACAATGGCGAAACGCGGATTCCGCCCGCTTTGTATCCTTTGCCGTGGACCAGGTGCATGCGCTGGGGGGCCGTCTGGCCCATCTGGATGTAACCATCATCTGTGAAGCGCCGCGGATCACACCGCATCATGGGATGATGGCCGCCCGTCTGGGCGCCATCACGGGACTGGATGCGGACCGGGTCAGCATCAAGGCGACCACCACCGAACGCCTGGGCTTCACCGGCCGCAACGAAGGCATTGCCGCGCAAGCCACCGCCACCGTAAGGCTGCCGATCTGAATGGCGCACGCAAAACCCAGGGCGGCCCTGCCCCTGTACCATCCGGCCTGTCTACTGGCGACCTGGTTCGGCGCTGGTCTGTTGCGCCCGGCGCCGGGCACCTGGGGTTCGCTGGCCGCCCTGCCCTTTGCCTGGATCATGGTTTATTACGGCGGCCCGGTTGCGCTGGCAGCCGCGACCATCGCCGTCTTCGCCTTGGGTTGTTGGGCCGGTGGCGTCTACGAACAGGCCAGCGGCGGCAAGGATCCCGGCGTAGTGGTGATCGACGAAGTGGCCGGGCAATGGCTGGTGTTAATCGCCGCCCCGCTGCATCCCTGGTACTATCTGGCCGCCTTTCTGCTGTTCCGTCTGTGCGACATTACCAAGCCCTGGCCGGCGAATTGGGCCGAGCGGCGTTTCACGGGGGGGCTGGGCATTATGCTGGACGATATCATGGCGGCGCTTTATGGCGTGGCGGCCATCGTGGCCTTTCGCATTTGGTTCTGATTGGAGGCGGAGAAGATGAAATTCGGCGGCATGGTGGCGACCAAGATTGATGATTGGCAGATTTTTCCTTATCTGGAGGGGCTGGGCTATGACAGCGGCTGGGTGCCTGATTCACAGATGATCTGGTCGGACTGCTATGCCACCCTGGCGCTGGCCGCCTGGCATACCTCCACCCTGCGTCTGGGCACCGGCGTGGCAATCGCCGGCACCCGCCTGGCGCCGGTGACCGCCCATTCCATTGCCTCTATCAATCGGATTGCGCCGGGCCGGACGTTCCTGGGTATCGGCACCGGCCACACCGCCATGCGGGTCATGGGCCAGGATCCGGTCCAACCCACGGCCTTTGGCGACTATCTCCGTGTGGTGCGCGGCCTGTTGGCGGGCGAGGAAGTTGAATATGCACCACCGGGAAAAGAACGCCAGCCGATCAAGTTTTTGGACCGCCAACTGGCCTGTATCGATACCGAGCACAAGGTGCCGATTTATGTCGCGGCAAACGGCCCCAAGGCTTTGGCCGCGACGGGCGCGCATGGCGATGGCCGGATCAGCGCCGGCAACGAGCCCTATCCCGTGTTTAGGCAAAATCTGGAACGTATCCGCAAAAGCGGCGCGGCCACCGGGCGTGAAATTGATGCATCCTTTCACACCTCGGTGATGACCTTTGCATGCATCCTTCAACCCGGTGAAGATTTGACCTCGGAGCGGGTGATCGAAGAGACCGGCGCCGAAGTCCTGTCATCGCTGCATTTCTGGTACGAAATCTATCGCCAGCGGGGCAACGACGGCTTCATCATGGGCGAGGTGCGCGGCCTGTGGGAAGACTATAAACATTATGTCGAGACCGAGATGCCGGAAGACCGCCGTCACCAGCTTCTGCACACCGGCCATTGCGCCTTTATCGCGCCGGCGGAGCGGCGCTTTGTAACACCGGAAATGATCAAGGTGACTGGCGGCCTGGTGGGAGAGCCCGACGAAATCATCAGCCGCATCCATGACATGGAGACAGCCGGGTTGCGGGAGGTTGTCCTGCTGCCGCCAATTGCCGTGGCGCGCTCCAACTTCAAGGATTTCGCGGCGCAGATCATGGCGCGTTATTAACGGTCGCGCCGCCGAGTTTCAGAGAAGGAAATAAACCCATGTTTTCCGATACTTTGGTCGATCAGGCCACGGCCCTGTTGCAGGCCTGCCGCGAGGCGGGCGTCATGGTGGCCACGGCGGAATCCTGCACCGGCGGCCTGATCGCGGGTTGCCTGACGGAAATCGCCGGCTCCTCCGACGTGGTGGATCGCGGTTTCGTGGCCTATTCCTATGCCGCCAAGAACGCCATGCTGGACGTTCCCATGGCGTTGATCGAAGACCACGGCGCGGTTTCAGAGCCGGTCGCCCGGGCCATGGCGAACGGCGCCATCGCGCATTCCACCGCCGATCTGTCCGTAGCCGTCACCGGCGTTGCGGGACCGGGCGGCGGTACAGTGGAAAAGCCGGTCGGCCTGGTGCATCTGGCCTGCGCCCAACGGGGCGGGGCAACGGTGCATCTGGAAAAACGCTTTGGCGATCTGGGGCGGACCGGCATTCGCGAAGCAACTATTCAGACGGCATTGGAAATGCTGTCGCAAATGTTATCGCAACGGCCAAGCATCACTTGAAGCGATAGGTAGAGCATTGAACGCCATGTTGCCCAGTCTTGATACACGGGATATGTGGGCCGCCGTCGTCGGCGCCATCATCGTCCAATTGACGGTCGCCCTGATTGGACGGCGTCTGTTGGGCCCAGGTGGAGAGGGTACACCGGCGGCCATGTTGCTGGCCTATCTAGTGCTGCCCAGCCTGGCCGCGATCGTCTGGGTCTGGTTTGCCTCTGTTTGGTCCGAACGTGATGGCTGGGCGCGTCTGGGTTTTGCCTGGATCGACCGCCGCTGGCTTATACGCGCCGTTACCCTGGGGCTGGTCTCCGTACCGGCCACCATGTTGATTACCGCCCTGGGCAAGCCGTTGTTCGGTCCCAGCACAAGCCCGGCACTGCCGCTAACCGACGGACAGACCTGGGGCCAGCCATCTTATATGCTGATGATGTTGCTGGGCATCGTGGTGCTGGCGCCTTTGATGGAGGAAATGGTTTTTCGCGGCCTGTTATACGGCTGGCTGCGCCGGCGCCGCGGCCTGTGGCAGGCTGCCAGTTTAGCCGCCCTGGCCCACGCCCTATTGCATTTCGACCTGGGCGCCCTGCCCGGCCTGTTCGCGCTGTTTCTGTTCCTGGCCTGGATTTACGAATATTCTCAAAGCTTGTGGGTGCCAAGCATCATCCATGCAGTCCATAACTTCGTCATCCTGCAATTACCCTGATCAAGCGCCCGCCTGGGCCTTATACCTATCAGCGCCGGTTGGTATTATTCCATTCGTCCCGCATCCATTCAACACAGGCGATGGCTTGTTCGAACAGGGAATAACGGCAGCCTTCGCCATAATCCAGATTGGGAATAAATTCGGTGGAGATTTGGCCCAGAGGACTTTCGTCTTCGCGCGCATGGTGGCGCAGCAGGCCCCGCACCACTTCCTTCCACGGCTCCAACGCCGCCTCCCGCCAGGGCGAATGATAGGCGCCCGGCGCGGGCTCGACAAAGGGGTATTGGATGCCCCGCCCCGGATTGCCGTCTTTGTCCCTGGCGTCCAGGTTCAATGGGTTGTTCGGCACGGCGGAGCGGGCATGGCAATGTCCGATCCAGTTGTTGGCGATCCATTCGCTGCAGATATCGCCATCCGTGAAGGGATCGAGCACCAGACGCCCCGCCGCCACGTCGCCGGATATGTCGAAGACTTCCTGTTCCCTGGGATTGTCCATTTTGAAAATCACATGGCTATGATCCAGGGTCATGCGGAACGGCAGGCCCCGCGCCTCGGCCAGACGCCCAACCGGCGTGACCCGGCGGAAATCCTCCGACCACATATTTACATGCACCTCTATGCAAGGCGTGACCCCATGGCGATCGCCCAGTTCCAGCGCCCGTTCATAGAAATCGACAACGTCCAGATTGCTGGCCAGCTCGCCATCGGGCCGGCGCGCCAAAACCTGCACGTTGTGGACTGTTGAACCCAGGCTGCCGGCGGTTTCCAGATTGCGGGCCAGCAAATCCTCGTCCTGGCCAACCCGGTAGAACCAGCCGCCACCCTGCACGGGCAGACCATATTTTTCCGAGGCCGCGCGGAACGCTTCTATCTCGTGAGGGTCCGGGGTCTTGTCTACATAATCAAAAACCCCGGCTTCGCGCACCATGGCGAAACGGCTATCAATATCCGGCATGCCGTCAGCCTCCGTATGCCGGATACCGTTGGTTTGAATGCCGAACAAAAGTTTCTTCGCCATGATTAATTTCCCCCTTCTCCCGCGGACTAAACCGCCTGCCGCGAGATATTTTAGGAAGACTCAACCCATCCGCCAACCAGCTATTTAAGGGCTGCGAAGAAGGGGCCTCAAATTGAGGATCCGTCAGGATCCATACTAAATTCGTAAAGCTGTTCGTCTTTGTCCAAACTCGGTGACGTTTTTGCCAATGGCCAAAAACCTTGTCCTCGATAACACTCTGTAAAGAATTTATATGGTTTCATATCCATACCTAATGAATTCTTATCGTTTAGGCGCGGTTTCCCCATGTGAACGTAAGCAAAATGAATATGCAACAGCGGAAAAGCAGTAATGATGAGGGCGAAAAGTCGTTCCCAGAGCCGCTGCTGATTTCTAACCACGAAATCAAGTCCCGCAAGAAACTACTCGACTTTACAGTCGACGACGAAATCCTTCTCAAGGGCTTGCAGCCTATTATGGCCGAAAATCTAGAGAAGATAGTGACGATCTTTTACGAACGCCAGCTCGAGTCGCCGGAAGTCACCCAGATAATTGGCAACACCAATACACTGATACGACTACGTCGCTCCATGCGCAGCTATATCATGGAACTGTTCGAGGGTTGTTACGACACCGAATACGTCAATAACCGGATGCACATCGGCAAAATCCACCAACGCCTCGGCGTTTCCCCAAAATTGTATCTAGCCGCCCAGTCTTTGCTACAAAACACGATTTGTGAAGTGTTACTGCCATTGATCGAGAGCACAACGGAGTACGCGAGCCGCGAGCAGCCGCGCAACGCGATCCGCAAATTACTGACATTCGACGCGCAGTTAATCTTCGACGCTTACATTTCCACTTTAACCGAACAATTACACGAGATGAGTGTCCGGGACAGCCTGACCAAACTTTACAATCAGCGTGGATTTCACGAAAATCTGATCCGCGAGATCGCCGTGGCGGAACGCAAACGAGAAGCGTTGTCGTTGATCTATTTGGATCTGAATTGTTTCAAGAAACTAAACGACAACAAGGGCCACGCGGCAGGAGACCGTTTGCTTGGCACGATCGGCATGGCGATCGAGACTGCGATACGGCAAGTGGACTTCGGTTGCCGTATCGGCGGCGACGAGTTTTGTCTCATCCTGCCCGGGACCGGCCAGGAACAGGTGCGCATAGTCTTTGATCGTATCGTCGAGGCCTTCGAGGAAAAACAGACCCACGAGGTAACATTCAGCGCGGGAATTGTGCAAACCGGGCCGGAGAAATTCATGCACCATGATAATCTGGTGAAGCATGCCGATACCTTGATGTACAAAGCCAAGGCCAAATCTAGGGCAAAGGGAAAGCCGGGCCATCATGTGGAATTTCAACCCATCGAGAATTACGGCTGAAACCCGGCTTGGTGCCGCCCAGGGAGGGCTAAACTACCTATCGTAAGAATTCCAAAGAAGACCCTTCCGGCTTGCCGGGGCCAGCGCCGCATCCATATATAAAATAGTCTCAACCGGCATACCCGGCGACAGACGGTTGTATGAGGATTTTATTTTATAGAAATGATTATCATTATAAAAATGATATGAAACTTGCGGGTTTGATGGGCGAGATTGAAGAAATGCACGCAGACAACGATAGTTCCGAAGAGGTAGACACCGCAAGTAGCGGCCAAACCGGATCCGCCGAGGGTCTGACCTTTGGACTAACACTGAATGAGCACCGCAGCCTCATGTCCGTTGGGCTAGGTGTACATTATGTCTGCGAGGCCCACGGCAATTTTGCCGCCCTGTTCATAGCGCCAAGCGTAACAGCACAATTCGGCTATGACCCGGAAGATTTTACCAGCAATCCCGAATTCTGGGCCAGTCATATTCATCCTGACGACAGGGCGCGGGTGTTTGGCGAACTGGAACGTCTCTTCGTGCAGGATATTCATCGCCACGAATACCGTTTCCTGCACAAAGACGGCGAATACCGTTGGGTCTTTGACGAATTAAAACTGCTCCGAAGCCCGACGGGCGAACCGTCGAAGATTGTTGGTCAATGGATTGATATCAGCGCGCAAAAACAAGAGCAGGCCGTAGCGGCAAAATCGACACGCCGTTTCCACGATTTGGCGGACAATGCGGTAGAAGGAATATTGGTCCATCGCGGCTTTAAGCCGTTGTTCGCCAATCAGGCATTGGCCCAAATTTTTGGTTACACGGTCGATGAAGTCATGGCGATGGACTCAATTCTGGAGCTCATCGCACCACATGACCGGAAGATGGCCGCCGGCTACGGCGAAGCACGCGAAAGAG
Organism: Alphaproteobacteria bacterium; assembly: GCA_016776605.1. GTDB lineage: Bacteria > Pseudomonadota > Alphaproteobacteria. Next base: position 47,738 of record JADHTB010000018.1, read on the forward strand.
GTGAAAATCCGCCTTCCGATTATGAACAACAAGGCGTGCGCAAGGACGGCACGATCATTTGGCTGCGAAATATGGCCCGGCAAATTGATTGGGATGATCAAAGCGCGGTTCAGTCCATCTTGGTTGATGTGACCAAACAGAAAATGGTTGAAACTGAACTGCGGGACAGTGAGGCACGTCGGCGCGAAAACGAGGCGCGTTTACGAACTATTCTCGACAATGCGCCGATTGCGATCTATCTGAAAGACACCGAGGGCCGCTTCGTCTTCAGCAACAGGCAGAATGCCGAATGGTACGGCGTCGATAGCGTGGAGGCAATTGGCCGCGCCACCGAGGACTACTTCCCGCCGGACTATGCGAAGATCGCCGTGGCGCGGGACCAAAAAGTAATCGCGACCGGCGAGGCTCTCGCGCAGGAAACGGAAATTCCAACGCGCGATGGTCGACGGCAGCATTGTCTGATCTACCGGGTGCCAACGATGGACGCGGAAGGCAACGTGCGCGGCGTCCTGGGAATGAACCTGGACATCACCGAACGTAATCAGGCCGAAATGGCATTGCGTGAAGCTGAGAACCGGGTCCGCGACTTTGCCGAATCCACTTCCGATTGGTTTTGGGAGACCGATACCGAGCATCGCATAACCCACCGTTCGAGCTCGGCAGGTGGTTGGCATGATACCACCTTCGGCAGCCGGATCGGAAATACACGGTTTGACTTCGAGGCCTTCGACGACGAGCCCCGGAAATGGCAGCTACATCGCAATGACCTTGCCGCCCGGCGGCCTTTCCGCAACTTCCGCTACAAGCGTCCCGCGCCCGGCGGCGGCATTCTGCACTCCAGCGTCTCGGGCCGCCCGTTTTTTGACCATCATGGAGCGTTTCTTGGCTACCGGGGCACCGGCATGGATGTCACCGCCGCAGTAGAGGCCCGAAACCAGCTTGTTGATGCCATCGACAGCATGGCGGACGGTATCATTATTTTCGATGCCGAGGAGCGTCTGGTCGCACTAAATCGGCGCTATCGCGAGACCTATAGCAGCATTAACGATCTTTTGGAGCCGGGCGCCTTGTTCGAGGATCTGATCCGCGCGACAGCAGAAAAAGGCTTGATCGCCAATGTTGTCGGCCACGAGGCCGCATGGATCGCGCAGCGTCTCACCGTATTCCGCCAGGGACAAAGTTCGATGGAACAACAAATGGCGGATGGCAGTTGGTTACACATCACCGAGCGCAAGACACCCAACGGCTACACCATCGGCATCCGCACCGACATATCCGAGTTAAAGAAACGCGAGGCGCAGCTCCGCCAGGCACAGAAAATGGAAGCGATTGGCCAATTGACCGGCGGCGTGGCGCATGATTTCAATAATATGTTGGCCGCCATTATCGGTAATCTGGAATTGATCCAGGATGGCGGCATGGCGGAAGAGACTGAAAAAGAAAGCATGGCCATCGCCCTCAAGGCGGCCTTCAGAGGCGCGGAATTGACCCAGCGCCTGCTGGCCTTTTCGCGGCAGCAGGAATTGGATGCCAAGGTGATCGATATCAACCAGCTCCTGCCGCAATTCAGCAAGCTGGCCCAGCGTACCATCGGCGCGGATATCGCCATCGAGATGAAGCTGGCGGCCAACCTGTGGCCAGCCATGGTCGATGCCGGACAACTGGAAAACGCCCTTCTGAACCTCGCCATCAATGCTCGCGACGCCATGCCCAGTGGCGGTCCAATGATCATTGAAACGGCCAACCAAATTCTGGAGGCAGATGACGCCGCGGCCTCCGAGGATTTGCCGCCTGGTGACTATGTGATGATTGCCGTCAGTGATGGCGGCATCGGGATGCCGCCGGAGGTGCGGGAGCGGGTGTTCGAGCCTTTTTTCACGACCAAGGACGTCGGTCAGGGCACCGGCCTGGGCTTGAGCATGGTCTTCGGCTTCGCCAAGCAATCCGGGGGCCAGATCTCAATTTACAGCGAGGTAGGGGAAGGTACGACGGTTCGGATTCATCTGCCCAGGGCGGAAAAGGCGGCAAACGCCGAAAGCGCCACCGCGCTAATCGAAAAGGGCAGACCGAAGGGTGACGAAAGAATCCTGGTGGTGGAGGACGACGAGTCTGTCCGGGATTATCTGGTGACCGTGCTGCGCCAGCTTGGCTATGGCGTTCAGGGGGCCGAGGACGGCCCGGCGGCATTGGCGGTCATGGCGGCATCGGGGCCGTTCGACCTATTGTTGACCGACGTAGTCCTGCCACGGGGGATGAGCGGGCGCGATGTCGCTATTGCCTTTAGCGAGCGCTATCCTGCGGCCGGCGTAATTTATTCGTCGGGTTACACCCGGGAAATCCTCAACCGCCGCGGCCAGCTTGAGGCAGGCGTGGTGCTGATGAACAAACCCTATCAGACCCCGGCCCTGGCCCAACGGGTGCGCGAAGTTCTCGATCGCGGCACGTAATGTCTATGCAAATTTACCATCATACGGCCATCCTTGGGGGGATCCTTCTATTCTTCGATCTCTCGGTGCCCCTTATAATGCGCCTCATTCCACGCAGCCAATCATTCGCCATGGCAATGGACGCCACATGGTTGCAGATGACACTCGGAAAGTCGCAATGACGGAACATGATCCACAATCATTTGACGGTCACGACGACATCATCCGTGCCGATAACCACGAGCGCTTGTTTGAACTTTCGGCAATCGGAATTTTTCGATCAACACCAGCTGGCCGATACATCATGGCAAACCCAGCCGGCGTCCGGATGCACGGATACAGCAGCGAGGCTGAGCTTTTGCGGGCGGTTCGGAATGTCGGCGATGAAGTTTATGTCGACCCCGGCAATCGCCAAACCATCCGCCAATTGCTCGAAGAACATGGCTCCGTTGAAGGATATGAGTGCCAGATATACCGGCACAAAACCAAGGAGCCTATCTGGGTGCGGCAAAATATCTATCTGGCCACGGATGCAGAAGGTCGGCCATGGTATCTGGATGGATTTGTCGAGGACATCACCGAAAGCAAGCGGGTCGAAGAGGCACTGCGTAGGGCCCGCGACCAGCTTGCGAGGGGGATACAGGAAAGAACCGCCGCGCTGCAGGATAGTGAAGAGAAATACCGCAGTCTAGTCGACGGCTCGGTTCAGGGTGTTATCGTCCATCAAAATAATAGGATCGCATATGCCAACGCGGCGGCCGCCGCAATTCATGGCTATGATCTGGACGAGATGATTGGGCTTCCAGTACAACGACTGTTCCCGGCTCACGAACAAAGCCGCATTGCGGCGTACCGCGAAAGCCGGGCCGAGGACCATGTCGAATTTCAGGCGCTTCGGTCCAACGGTGAACTCGTTTGGGTCGAAGGCTATGCACAAAATATTCAATGGGATGGCGCAGCAGCCCGGCAGGACACATTTATCAATATTGAAGCACGAAAAACAGCGCAAGATGCCTTAGCTGCAAGCCAGCAGCGTTTCCGTACGATCATTGATCACGCGCCAGCATCGATCATCCTCAAGGATAACAAAGGGCGCATTGAGCTTGTCAATCGAACCTATGAAATTTTCTTCAATACTTCGGCGGAAAGCGTCCTGGGCAAGACCTCGGCGGATCTTTATGCGCCGGAAGCCGCGGAGAGGCTTGACGCAAGTGAGCGGAAAGTTATCAAAACCGGAAAAGTCCTGATCGAAGACTTTAAAGTAACGCAGCCCGAGGTGCCCGTCGAATTCCTGCGTATCACGAAATTTCCGGTCTTCGACCAGTCTGGCAATGTCTCGGGCGTCGGTACTTTTGCCGCGGATATTTCCGCCGAGAAGGCAGCGGAAGCACGCCTGGTACAAAGTCAAAAAATGGAAGCGATCGGCCAGCTGACCGGCGGCGTGGCGCATGACTTCAATAATATGTTGGCCGCCATCATCGGTAATCTGGAATTGATCCAGTATGGCGGCATGGAGGCAACGTTTAACGAGGAAGGCATCAACATCGCCCTCCAGGCGGCGCATAGGGGCGCGGAGCTGACCCGTCGCCTGCTGGCCTTCTCGCGGCAGCAGGAATTGGAAGCCAAGGTGATCGATATCAACCAGATGCTGCCCCAGTTTGGCCAACTGGCCCAGCGTACCATCGGCGAGGACGTCGCCGTCGAGATGAAGCTGGCCGCCAACTTGTGGCCGACCATGGTCGATGCCGGACAACTGGAAAACGCCCTTCTGAACCTCGCCATCAATGCCCGCGACGCCATGCCCAACGGCGGCCCATTGATCATTGAAACGGCCAACCAGGTTTTCGAGGAAGATGACACAGTGGCCTCCGAGGATCTGGCGCCCGGCGATTATGTGATGATTGCCGTCAGTGATAGCGGGACCGGGATGCCGCCGGAGGTGCGGGACCGGGTGTTCGAGCCTTTTTTCACGACCAAGGACGTTGGCGAAGGCACTGGCCTGGGCTTGAGCATGGTCTTCGGCTTCGCCAAGCAATCCGGGGGCCACGTCTCAATTTACAGCGAGCTAGGGGAAGGCACGACGGTCAGGATATACCTGCCCAGGGCGGAAGAGACGGCAAACGCCGAAAGCGCCACCGCGCTAATCGAAAAGGGCAGACCGAAGGGTGACGAAAGAATCTTGGTGGTGGAGGACGACGAGGCCGTCCGGGATTATCTGGTAATCGCGCTGCGCCAACTTGGCTACAGCGTCGAGGAGGCGGAGGACGGCCCGGCCGCGTTGGCGGTCATGGCGGCTTCGGGGCCGTTCGACCTGCTGTTGACCGACGTGATCCTGCCACGGGGCATGAGCGGACGCGATGTCGCCATCGCCTTTGGCGAGCGCTATCCTACGGCCGGCGTGATTTATTCGTCGGGCTACACCCGGGAAATCCTCAACCGCCGCGGCCAGCTTGCGGCAGGCGTGATGCTGATGAATAAACCCTATCAGACCCCGGCCCTGGCCGTACGGGTGCGCGAAGTTCTCGATCGCCGAACCTGACCCACATATAATTTTTTGACGTTCATCTAAGCGCCGCACCATCCGCGCGTCCGGCAGGCGGGGACTGGCCATAGATGACGCCGGCGCGGGTCTCAAATGCGCCGACCATGCGGCGCACCGCCTCGTTGAACACTGTGGTCGCCACCGCCTGCAACATGCGTGAGCGGAATTCAAAATCGATGAAAAATTCAATCTCCGTGCTCTGTCGGCCCAAGGCATCGGTGGCGGGGATGAATTGCCAGTGGTTGTTCAGATAGCGGAACGGACCATTGATATATTCCACATCAATGCTGTCGGGCGCGCGCAAGGTAACTTTCGAGGTAAAAGTCTCGCGAAATACCTTGAAGCCAACCATCAATTCGCCCCAGATCACCGGCCCATCGCGCCGGGTGACGCGGCAGGCTACGCACCAAGGCAGGAACTCCGGATAACGCTCTATATCCGCGACCAAATCGAACATCTGCGCGGGTGTGTAGGGCAGAATTTTACGCTCCGCATGGGTCGGCATGACTTCAGCCCATGGCCTGCCGGCGGCGGCGCAACTCTACGAAATCGCTATCCGCATGATAGGAAGACCGCGTCAGGGGCGTTGCCGCCACCATTAGAAAGCCCTTGCCTCGGGCGGCCTGCTCATAGGCGGCGAATTGCTCCGGCGTGACAAAGTCGACCACCGGATGATGCTTCGGCGTGGGTTGTAAATATTGCCCAATGGTTAGAAAATCCACGTCCGCCGCACGCAGATCGTCCATCACCTGATGCACCGCCTGGCGTTCTTCTCCCAGGCCGACCATGATGCCCGATTTGGTGAACAAGCCCCCGTCCAACTCCTTGGCTTTGGCCAATAATTGCAGGGAACTGAAATAACGGGCGCCGGGGCGAACCTGTGGATACAGGCCCGGCACCGTCTCCAGATTATGATTGAAGACGTCCGGGCGGGCTGCGACCACAATCTCCAATGCACCATCCTTGCCCAGAAAATCCGGCGTCAGCACTTCGATCGTGGTCTCGGGCGCCAGGGCGCGTATGCGGCCGATAACCTGGGCGAAATGCGCCGCACCGCCATCGGGTAGATCATCCCGGTCGACCGAGGTAATGACCACATGCCGCAGGCCCAGGGTCTGCACCGCCTGAGCCACGTTTTCGGGCTCCGATGCGTCCAATGGGCTGGGCCGGCCGGTCTTTACATTGCAAAACGCACAGGCCCGGGTACAGGTGTCCCCCATGATCATCATGGTGGCGTGCCGTTTGCTCCAACATTCGCCGATATTGGGACAGGCGGCTTCCTCGCATACGGTGTGCAGGTTATGGCTGCGCATCAGGTTGCGGGTTTCGAAGTAAATGGGAGAATTCGGCGCCTTAACACGGATCCACGGCGGTTTGCGGCGCGGTGCATTGTCCGGACGGTTGCGTTTTTCCGGATGACGCAACGCGGGTGCTGAAAGATCGCTGTCGACCATGACCTCTGAATTTCCCCTAACTACCCCAGGCCCTAGAAATGGATGGCCCGGCCCATGGCGTCAAGTACGGATTCGTGCATGGCCTCGGATAAGGTGGGATGGGGAAAGACCGTGTGCAGCAATTCGGCCTCGGTACTTTCCGTGCTGCGGGCCACCGCATAACCCTGGATTAGCTCCGTCACTTCCGGGCCGATCATGTGCGCGCCCAGTAATTCGCCACTGGTTTCATCAAAAATGGTCTTGATCATGCCTTCGGGATCGCCCAGCGCGATGGCTTTGCCGTTGCCGATGAAGGGGAAACGGCCGACCCGTACCTTGTGCCCCTTGGCCTTGGCCGCCGCTTCCGTCAGGCCGATCGAGGCGACCTGCGGCTGGCAATAGGTACAACCCGGAATGTTCAATGGGTTGAGCGGGTGGACATCGGCCACGCCGGCTATTTTTTCGACACAGATTACCCCTTCGTGCGATGCCTTGTGGGCCAACCAGGGTGGCCCGGCCAAATCGCCGATAGCGTATAGCCCCGGCTCTCCGGTCCCCAGCCATGCATCCACCACGATATGGCTCCGGTCCACGGTGGCCTTGGTGTTTTCCAGACCCAGGTCTTCAACATTGCCGACGATACCGACCGCCATGATGACCCGATCAGCGGTGATCGCCTCGGTCTTGCCATCGGGCATTTCAATGCTAGCTGTAACGCCGCCAGCGGCTTTTTTCAGGCCCTTGACCTGAACCCCGGTCAGTAGGCGCATGCCCTGTTTTTCAAAGGCTTTATGGGCCATGACGGAGATTTCCTCGTCCTCCACCGGCAGCACCCGGTCCAGCACTTCAACAACCGTGACGTCCGAGCCCAGGGTATTGAAAAAGCTGGCGAATTCGATCCCGATGGCGCCGGAGCCCACGACCAGAAGCTTTTCCGGCACCGCATCGGCCACCAGGGCGTGACGATAGCTCCAAATCTGTTTGCCGTCAGCCTCCATGCCGGGCAGATCGCGGGCCCGGGCGCCGGTGGCCAGAATGATGTGTTTGGCGCTGACCTCCATAACCGCCACGCCGTCCACTTCCACCGCCAGGCGTCCCTGGCCCAGCAGACGGCCATGGCCGGTCAAAACCTCCACCTTGTTTTTCTTTAACAGGTGCCCGACACCGCCATTCAGCTGCTTGGCAATCTTTCGGCTACGTTGAACTATTGCATTAATATCAACTTCTATATCATTGATTTTAAGGCCATATTGGCTTGCCGTCTTAGCTAAATGATAGACCTCGGCCGAGCGCAACAATGCCTTGGTCGGAATGCAGCCCCAGTTCAGGCAGATGCCGCCCAGATGCTCCCGCTCCACCAACGCCACGGCCATTCCCAACTGCGCCGCCCGGATCGCCGCCACATAGCCGCCCGGCCCACCGCCGACGACGACTAGATCAAATTCCTGCGCAGCCATCCGTCTTGCCTCCTACAGCAACATGGTCATGGGGTCTTCGATCAAGCCCCTGAAAGCCGCCAGGAACCGTGCCCCGATGGCGCCATCCACGGCGCGGTGATCGACGGACAGGGTGACGGACATGACGAAGGCGATGGCCAGGGCGCCATCTTTGACGACGGGCCTCTGCTCGCCCGCGCCAACGGCCAGAATGCAGGCTTGCGGTATGTTGATGACCGCGTCGAATTGCTTGACCCCGTACATGCCCAGATTAGAGATGGAGAAGCTGCCGCCCTGATATTCTTCGGGCATCAGCTTGCCGGCATTGGCTTTTTCCGCCAATTCGCGCATCTCCCTGGAGATGGCTTCCAGGCCCTTGCCGTTAGCGTTGCGGATGACAGGCGTGATCAAGCCCCGTTCGGAAGCCACGGCGACGGAAATATCGGCCGATTTAAAGCGCCTGACGCCCTCAACGCCATAGCAGACGTTGGCATCCGGCACCTTCATCAAGGCCACGGCAGCGGCCTTGATGACCAGATCGTTGACAGATAATTTAAAAGCGCCGTCCGCCCGCGCGTTCAGGTCCTTGCGCAGGGCCAACAGCGCATCCAGCTCGCAATCCATGGTCAGATAGAAATGCGGTGCCTCGCGTTTGGCCTCGCTCATACGCCTCGCGATGGTCTTGCGCATTGTGCTCAACGGCTGCAATTCGAATTCACCTTCGAAAGGCGAGGCTCCAACCATCGCTGCCGTGGGCGCGGCTGCGGCGGCTGCCGTGGGTGCGGCCGTGGCAATTGCAGCGGCAGGTACCGGCGCAGCCGCACCGCCGGCAACAGCCGCTTCAACATCCGCCTTGACGATCCGTCCCCGCGGCCCGCTGCCATTGATCGCGGCCAGGTCCAGACCGGCCTGGGCCGCCATGCGCCGGGCCAGTGGCGACGCCAGAATGCGTCCGTCACTTGCCGGGGAGGCCGGGGCTGGCGGGGCAGCCGGAATTAAAGCTGGGGCCGGCGCAACAGGCGCCTCCGGGGCGGCGGCGGCGGTTGCAGGCGCGGCGGGCGCGGCGGGCGCTGGGGCCGGCACCGCATTATCCAGGGCAGACGCGTCCTCGCCCGCCTCCAGCAAAATCGCGATGGGGGCGTTTACCGCCACCCCCTCGGTCCCTTCGGCCACCAGGATGCGGGCCAGGACGCCCTCGTCAATGGACTCGACCTCCATGGTTGCCTTGTCGGTCTCGATCTCCGCCAGCATATCGCCGGAATTCACCGCATCGCCCTCTTTCATGAGCCATTTGGCTAGGGTTCCCTCGGTCATGGTCGGGGATAGGGCGGGCATGGTGATAATAATGGGCATGGCTCGATTTCCCGTGGTTTGGTAATGTCTTAAAATCTCATCTCGCTAGCGGTAACAGACGGCCTTGGCCGCCTTGGCAATATCGGCGGCGTTCGGCACGGCCATTTTTTCCAGATTTGCGGCGTAGGGCATGGGTACATCCGCCCCGCCAATGCGGGCAACCGGCGCATCCAGATCATCGAAGGCCTGCTCCATCAGGCTGGCGGATAATTCCGCGCCAATGCCGCAGGCCAGCCAACCTTCCTCCACCGTTACACAGCGATTGGTTTTGCGTACGGATTGCAGCACGGTCGGTAAATCCAGCGGGCGGACGGAACGCAGATCAATCACCTCCGCCTCGATACCTTCCGCCGCCAACAGATCAGCCGCTTCAAGGGCCCAGCCGACGGAAATGGAGAACGCAACGATGGTGACATCCCGGCCCGTCCGCGCCACCCGCGCCTTGCCGATGGGTACCGTGAAATCGTCCAGCACCGGCACTTCGAATGATTGGCCGTACATCAATTCGTTCTCCAGGAAAATCACCGGATTGGGATCGCGGATCGCACTTTTCAACAGGCCCTTGGCATCGGCGGCAGAATAGGGCGAGACCACTTTCAGGCCTGGACAATGAGCATACCACGAGGCATAGCATTGGGAATGTTGGGCCGCCACGCGCGAGGCGATGCCATTGGCGCCGCGAAAGACGATGGGACAGCCCATCTGGCCGCCCGACATATACCGTGTCTTGGCCGCCGAATTGATGATCTGGTCGATCGCCTGCATGGCAAAGTTGAAGGTCATGAATTCGACAATGGGCCGCAGACCAGAAAAGGCCGCGCCGACGCCCAAGCCGGTGAAGCCGTGTTCGGTAATCGGCGTATCGATCACCCGCCTGGCCCCGAATTCCTGCAACAGGCCCTGGCTGATTTTATAGGCGCCCTGATATTCGGCGACTTCCTCGCCCATCAGAAAGACATCCTCATTGCCGCGCATTTCTTCCGCCATGGCATCACGCAGGGCATCCCGCACGGTCATGACGGCCATCTCTGTACCAGCCGGCCAATCGGCTTCGGCGGTAACATCCGCAGCCATGGCAGTCGCCTGCGTTGGCGCTGGCGCTGGTTCGGGTTCTGGCGCAGCGACGGGCGCTGGGCTTGCCGCAGCCGCGCCATCTGGGGCCGCGTCAAGGTTTGTTGCGTCCTCGCCCTCCAGCAACAGGATTGCAATGGGGGTATTCACGGCGACGTTCTCGGTGCCGGCGGGAATTAAAATCCTGCCCAGCACGCCTTCGTCAATCGCCTCGACCTCCATGGTGGCCTTGTCTGTTTCGATTTCCGCGATCATGTCGCCCGGCGCGACGCTTTCGCCTTCGGTCACCAGCCAGTTAGCCACGGTGCCTTCCGTCATGGTGGGGGAAAGGGCTGGCATGGTAATAGTAATGGGCATGCCTAAACCTCCACCAAAATATCCGTATACAGCTCCGCCGCATCCGGCTCGGGGCTGTTTTGCGCGAACTCTGCCGCCTCCGTGACGATCTCCTTGACCTCCCGGTCCAGGACCTTCAAGGCGGCCTCGTCGGCACACCCGGCGGCAAGGATGCCGGCGCGCAGATGATCGATGGGGTCGCGTTCGGCCCGGACCCGCTGCACCTCTTCCTTGGTGCGGTATTTCGCCGGGTCGGACATGGAATGGCCACGGTAGCGGTAGGTCTTCATTTCCAACAGGATCGGGCCCTTGCCGTCGCGGACATGGCTGACCGCTTCGTCACCGGCGGCTTTCACCGCCAGGACGTCCATGCCGTCGACCTGAACGCCAGGAATGCCCAGGCTTTCGCCACGGCTGTACAGCTCGGTCTGGGCCGAGGCCCGGCCCACGGACGTTCCCATGGCATATTGATTGTTCTCGACAATGTAGATCACCGGCAATTGCCACAGCGCCGCCATGTTGAAGGATTCATAGACCTGGCCCTGGTTGGCCGAACCATCGCCAAAATAGGTCAGGGAAAGCCGGTCATTGCCACGGTATTTATGGGCAAAAGCCAGGCCGGTACCGATGGGCACCTGGGCCCCCACGATGCCATGCCCGCCATAAAAGTTCTTCTCCTTGCTGAACATATGCATGGAGCCGCCCTTGCCCTTGGAATAGCCGCCGATACGCCCGGTCAGTTCCGCCATCACGCCCTTGGCGTCCATGCCGCAGGCCAGCATATGGCCGTGGTCCCGGTACGAAGTCAGCAGGGTATCGCCCTCCCCAATCGCCGCCTGCATGCCGACCACGACGGCTTCCTGTCCGATATAGAGATGGCAGAAACCGCCGATCAGGCCCATGCCGTACATTTGCCCGGCCTTTTCCTCGAACCGGCGGATCAACAGCATTTGCCGGTAATGGCCCAGAACTTCATCTGCATTGGCGTTGCTAACAACGGAGGGTGCCGGCGCCTTGCGCCTGCGTACGGTTTTTTTTGCCGCCTTGGAACCTGAAACCTTGGCCCCCAAAACCTTGGAACCCGAAACCTTACCTGCAGCTTTCGCCATGACAGCCCCGTTCGCGATTGATGCCCATTGACGCTTCCCGACATGATTGAAGCGTCAAAACTCATTGTAATACAAGGAGATTTTGCAAGTTAACTGAATAATGATTAATTCGTTCTTAAGGCATCGGAGATGGCTGCGGCAGGCAACCTGTTGGCGCGCAAACCTTATCGGGCCCGCGCGATCGGGCCTGCGAGAATCCTAGCGGTTATAGATCACCACGTCGTCAGGGTGGGCCAGGCCCAGGATTTGACGGGCTTGTTCGTCCAGCATATCGCGGTCCAGGTTTTCCGGCCGCAACAGAACAACCCGGCGGGCCAGCACCTGCCGGATTTCATTGCTTTCCTGCAATGCCATTTCGGTCCGCTCTAAATTCGCGCTGAGACGTAGATAAGCGATGACGCCACGGTCGCCCTGTACCGTGTGATAGCCAAAATAAAGCAACGCGCAAAAACCCAGGCAAGGCGTGACAGCCCTGCGTAGACTACGTCGCATATCGTATAAATGTCCCATCTCAGTTGGACCGAATCACATAACGCGAATCGGATCAAGACAAAAAACACAGATTATTCAATATGTTATGAAAGATTCTGAAATGATCACCTTATGTTCACGCTTTGATTCACAAAAATGAAGGAGCACCTGCGCGGCAACGAACATTTTGCTAAGATCATGCCAATAATTTCAAACCCCAAGCACATTTGAATAAAATGTGCTCGGATTCTTTATGGAAGAGCAATTGAACCAATCACCTAAGTCGCGTTAGCGACTCCGGTTAATTGAAAATTTCTCTATGTGGGGAGAGCGTGCAATGGCCAGTCATCAGATCGATATGGGCGGCAAGGTGGTGTTGATTACCGGGGGCAGCCGGGGTTTGGGCCGGGCCATGGCATTGGGCTTCGCCACGGCGGGGGCGGATCTGATCATTACCTCGCGCAAGATCGAGTCGTGCCAGGCCACGGCGGCGGAGATCGAGGCCATGGGGCGCCAGGCCATGGCGCACGCCTGTCATGTGGGTCATTGGGACCAGGTCGATGCCCTGGTGGAGGCGGCGTACGGGCGTTTTGGCCGGGTCGATGTACTGATCAACAATGCGGGCATGTCGCCACACTATAATTCGCCGGCGGAAATCAGCGAAGAATTATACGACAAGGTCCTGGACGTGAACCTGAAGGGCGCCTTCCGTCTATGCGCCAATGTGGGCCAGCGTATGGTGGACGGCAATGGCGGCGCCATCATCAACGTCTCTTCCACCGCCGCGATCCGCCCGACAAAGGATGTCATTACCTACGCCGCCGCCAAGGCCGGGGTGAACGCCATGACCGAAGCCTTCGCCGATGCCTACGGCCCCAAGGTGCGGGTCAACTGCATCATGCCCGGCCCTTTCCTAACCGACATTTCCAAAGCCTGGGACATGGAGGCCTTCAACGCCCGGGCCCGGACCAACATCGCCATGCAGCGCGGTGGCGAGGCGGACGAAGTCGCCGCCGCCGCGCTCTATCTGGCCTCGGATGGCGCCAGCTACACCACCGGCGCCATACTCAAAATCGACGGTGGCTCCAAATAGCGCTGTGTCCGGGTCATTGCCCCCGCTACCATGGTTCCTTAAAAGGCCGCAATTCGACGTTGAAGGACCAGGCGGAGCGGGGTTGCTGGGATATCTGATAGATGCTTTCGGCCAGGTCATCGGGCTGGGCGAAATCCTCGTCCTGCAATTCCGGGTTACGCCGCCGGGTCCAACGCAGGTCGATCACCGCATCGATCACCACATAGGCCACATGGATGCCCTTTGGCCCCAGATCCCGCGCGATGGCTTCGGCCAGAATGCGCTGCGCGGCCTTGGTCGGGGCAAAGCCGGAGAAACCGGGTTTGCCGCGCCAGGCGGACGTATTACCGGTGACGATGATGGCGCCCCTGCCCCGCTCGACCATAGCCGGCGCCACGGCGCGTGCCAGGTACAGTAGGCTCATGGTATTGACGCGGAAGTTTTCCTCCACATCGGCCGGATCTATCTCCATGAAAGTGCCAAAGCTGCCCCGCGCCGCGTTATGGATGACCACATCCGGTGCGCCCAATTCAGCCCGGCATTTGGCCAGGGCGCGGTCCACGGCGGCCGGGTCGGTCAGGTCGCAGGGAATGGCCAGGCTGCCGGCCAATTCCGCCTCGAATTCCTTTAATCGGCCTTCCGAGCGGGCCAGCAGCGCCACCCGATAACCGGCGGCGGCGAAACGCCGGGCCACCGCGCCGCCCGTACCCCGGCCAACGCCGGCCACCAAGGCGACAGGCCGGCTCATCTCCGCAACACCGAGGCGCCAGCATAACGCGCCTGAGGTCCCAGTTCTTCCTCAATCCGCAATAACTGATTGTATTTGGCCAGACGGTCGGAGCGGGCCAGAGAACCGGTCTTGATCTGGCCGCAATTGGTCGCCACCGCCAGATCGGCGATGGTTGTATCCTCGGTTTCGCCGGAGCGGTGTGACATCACCGCGCGATAGGCCGCCTTGTGGGCCATTTCCACCGTATCCAAGGTCTCAGACAGGGTGCCGATCTGGTTCACCTTGATCAGGATGGCGTTGGCCACGCCTTTCGCCAACCCCTCGGCCAGACGGACCGGGTTGGTGACGAACAGATCATCGCCAACCAATTGCACGCGGTCGCCAAGGGTCTTGGTCAGACTGTCCCAACCGGCCCAGTCATCCTCCGCCATGCCGTCCTCGATCGAAATAATCGGGTAGCGGTCGGCAAGGTCTTTGTAATAGGCCGCCATTTCCGCCCCATCCAGCACCTTGCCTTCGCCGTCCAGATGATATTTGCCATCCCGGTAGAATTCGGTGGAGGCCGGGTCCAGCGCCAGATAAATGTCTTCGCCGGGGCGGTAGCCGGCTGCCTCAATGGCTTTCATGACAAAGCCCATGGCCTCATCCGCGCTGTTCAGCATGGGGGCAAAACCGCCCTCGTCACCCACGTTGGTGTTGTGGCCGGCGTCCTTGAGGGCACCGCGCAGGGTATGAAAGACCTCCGCCCCCATGCGCAGCGCTTCGCGAAAGCTTTCCGCACGCACGGGCATGATCATGAATTCCTGAATATCGATGGGATTGTCCGCATGGGCCCCGCCGTTGACGATATTCATCATGGGCACGGGCAAGGTCCGCGCACCGACACCGCCGACGTAACGGTAAAGCGGCAGGCCCGCATCCTCGGCCGCCGCCTTGGCCACGGCCAAGCTGACACCCAAAATGGCATTGGCGCCCAGGTTGGCCTTGTTTGGGGTGCCATCCAGATCGCACATGATGCTATCGATGCTGGCCTGATCGTCAGCGTCCAGTCCGGACAGGGCGTCGAACAGATCGCCGTTCACCGCATCGACGGCGCCCAGCACCCCCTTGCCGCCGTAACGCGTACCACCGTCGCGCCGCTCCACCGCCTCGTGGGCGCCGGTTGATGCCCCCGAGGGCACGGCAGCGCGGCCAAAGGCGCCGCTGTCCAGGGTCACCTCGACCTCGACCGTCGGATTGCCCCGGCTATCGAGGATTTCGCGCCCGATAATATCGATAATAGCACTCATATTTATGTCCTTGTTGATGGCCCGCGCCGCGCCGATTTGGACGGTAACGCTAGCTCGCCTTGGCCAGGCGGTCGAAGGCCAGCAGATTTTCCATCAACGGGCCCATTTCATTCACCGGCACCATGTTGGGGCCGTCGGAGGGTGCGTTATCCGGGTCCTCATGGGTTTCCATGAAGACCGCCGCGACACCGATGGCGACGGCGGCGCGGGCCAGCACCGGCACCATTTCCCGTTGCCCGCCCGAGGTGCCGCCCTGGCCACCCGGCTGCTGCACCGAATGGGTGGCATCGAACACCACCGGTTGGCCCAGCGCCTTCAACACCGGCAAGGCGCGCATATCGCTGACCAGGGTGTTGTAGCCAAAGGAGGCGCCGCGTTCCGTTACCAGCACCTTGTCATTGCCGCTATCCAGCAGTTTGGCCACCACATTGGCCATGTCCCATGGCGCCAGAAACTGTCCCTTTTTGACATTGACCGCGCGGCCCGTAGCCGCCGCGGCTACCAGCAGATCCGTCTGCCGGCACAAAAAGGCCGGAATTTGCAGGACATCCACGACCTTCGCCGCCTCGGCGCATTGCGCTTCGGTATGCACATCCGTCAGTACGGGGCAGTGAAAGCGTTCCTTGATTTCGGTAAAAATATCCAGCGCCGCGGCGATGCCAATGCCCCGGGGGCTGTTCAACGAGGTGCGGTTGGCCTTGTCGAACGAGGATTTATAGATCAAGGAAAAGCCCAGGCTGTCCGCCAGGCTGGTCAGGCGGTCCGCCATTTCCAGGGCATGCTCCCGCCCCTCCATGGCGCAGGGCCCGGCGATCAGAGTCAGGGGAAGCTCATTACCGACCGTGATATTTCCGATGCTGACGTTCGCCATATTATTATACCAGGCGCATTTGTTTGACGGCGGCGGCGATGAACGAGGCAAACAGGGGATGGGGTTCGAACGGTTTTGATTTCAGTTCCGGGTGAAACTGTACGCCGATATACCAGGGATGGTCCGCCAGCTCCACAATCTCGGGCAGTTCCCCGTCCGGCGAGAGACCGGAAAAACGCAAACCCACCGCCTCCAGCTGTTCGCGATAGTTGATGTTGACTTCATAACGGTGGCGGTGGCGTTCGAAGATCACCGCGCCAGGTCCCGCCTCTCCAGCCATGTCATATTCAGCGCCCTGCGCATAGACCGCACTGACCTTGGAGCCTTGCTGCAACAGGCATTCGTATTGGCCCAGGCGCATGGTGCCGCCTTTGTTGTCATCCATGCCGCGGGTCTGCACGACATTGCCATGGGTCCATTCAGTCATCAGTCCCACGACCGGATCACCACATTCGCCAAATTCCGTCGACGAGGCGCCGGGCATTCCGGCCAGATTCCGCGCCGCCTCTATCACCGCCATCTGCATTCCGAAACAGATGCCGAAATAGGGCACGCCCTTTGCGCGGGCAAAGGTGGCGGCGGCAATCTTGCCCTCTGAACCGCGCTCGCCAAAGCCACCCGGGACCAGAATACCATCCACGCCTTCAAGGCGCTGTACCGCATCGGGCTGCTCGAATGTCTCGCTCTCGATCCACTGCAGTTCGACGTTTACCTGGTTGGCCATGCCGCCATGGACCAATGCCTCGCTCAAGGATTTATAGGCATCCTGCAAACCGGTATACTTGCCCACCACGGCAATTTTTACAGTGCCCTCGGGGGATTCGATCCGATCCTGAATTTCCTGCCAACGTTTAAGGTCGGGCGCAGGTGGATCGTCGATGCCAAAAACCTTCAGAACCTCCCGATCCAAGCCTTCAGCATGGTAGGCCAGCGGTACTTCATATATGGAGCGACGATCCAGCCCCTGGATCACGGCACTTTCCCGCACGTTGCAGAACAGGGCGATCTTGCGCCGCTCGTTGGCTGGAATTTCCCGGTCACTGCGGCAAAGCAAAACATCCGGCTGGATGCCGATGGAGCGTAACTCTTTCACCGAATGCTGGGTCGGCTTGGTCTTCAATTCCCCGGCCGCCTTAATGAATGGCACCAGGGTCGCATGGATATAGGCGGTCCGGCCGCGTGGCAGATCGTTGCCCAGTTGGCGGATCGCTTCCAGGAACGGCAGGCTTTCAATGTCGCCGACGGTGCCGCCGATCTCGCACAAAATGAAATCCGTGTCCTCGGTCTCGTTCAGGACGAATTCCTTGATCGCGTTCGTGACATGGGGGATGACCTGCACCGTACCGCCCAGATAGTCGCCGCGACGTTCCCTGGCAATAATATCCTGATAGATCCGGCCCGTGGTGACGTTGTCGGATTGCCGCGAGGAAACGCCGGTGAAGCGTTCATAATGACCCAGGTCCAGGTCGGTCTCGGCACCATCATCGGTGACATAAACCTCGCCGTGCTGGGTGGGGCTCATGGTTCCCGGATCGACGTTCAGATAGGGGTCGAGCTTGCGCAATCGTACGGAATAGCCACGCGCCTGTAACAAGGCGCCCAAGGCCGCCGATGCCAATCCCTTGCCTAACGAGGAAACCACGCCGCCGGTTATGAAAATGTACCGCGTCATGGAATTACTGTTTAACCGAGCCCGCGCCGGGACCAAAGCCTTACTTATCAGGAACGTCGTTTTTGCCGCTTTTCGTGGCCTTCGGACGCAACTATTTATCAGTTGGAACAGTTGGTCCCGCCGGTACGGCGGGTTGATTCGTCGAACCAGCGGATTCCGATTGTTCCAGGATTGATTTTCGCTCGCCTGATTGGCCGGCCATTATGGTCAGCGTCAGCGAGGTGGCGAAAAACAAGGCCGCCAGCACGGCTGTGGAACGGGTCAGCAGATTGGCCGCCTCGCGCCCAGTCATCAGACCGCCGCCACCGCCGCCACCGCCACCGCTGCCGCCACCCATGCCCAACGCGCCGCCTTCGCTACGTTGCAACAACACGGTGATGACGATGGCAATAGCCAACATCAGGTGAATAACCAACAACACTTCTTGCATATCTGTACCCGCTGGATGGCTTTCCGGGAGGCGCCGAGGGGGCCGCACCATGGGCCTTCATCGCCAACGCCATATATAAGCGCGCCGGCCTGTATAACGAGGAGGGCTTTTACACCATCGTTATCAAACTGCCAACCTTCTCGTTCAGGGGCGGAATTGTGTTAGCATCAGCCAAAGCATTTCGTTTTGGAGGATCTGACATGACCCAGGCCAGCCACGCCCCAATTATCGCCCCAACCGCCGGGCCTATTATCGAGATTGAAAGCGGTCGAATTCAAGGCGCAAGCGGGTCCGGCGTCGATTGTTTCAAGAATATTCCGTTCGCGGCGGATACCGGCGGGTCCGGCCGCTTTCGCCCGCCCCTCCCCGTCGCGCCGTGGCAGGGCATTCGCCCCACCGTCGCGTTTGGCCCCAGGGCACCGCAGGACCCGAACCGCGTCGATCAGTTGAAGGGAGGTGACGAGCCGCCCATATCCGAGGATTGCCTGAACCTGAATATCTGGCGACCCAGCGGACCGGCAAGCGGGATGGCTGTCATGGTTTATATCCATGGCGGCGGGTTTTCCTATGGCAGCGCCAATCATATTGGCCACGACGGCGGCGTCCTGGCCAGGCGCGGCGCCATGGTGGTGGTCAGTATCAATTACCGCCTGGGTGTCCTGGGACTGCTGTCGCATCCCTGCCTGCGGGATGCCGATACCGGATACGACGGTAACTGGGGCTTTTTGGATCAGATTGCCGCATTGCAATGGGTCAACCGCAATATCGCTCAATTCGGTGGCGATCCGGACAATGTGACGATCGTAGGCCTGTCCGCGGGGGGCGGCAGCGTGGCGGCCCATTGCATCTGTCCTACTTCGCGCCCCTTGTTCCGCCGCGCCGTGGTGCAAAGCTCTTCGCCGTTGCCGACGCCGCGCGCCGATCATGCCGCCGCGGCGGAAATCCTGCTTGCCGAACTGGGGGTCAAGGCGGACCTTGCCGCACTGCAAGCCGTGGATGGCAGCCGGATACAAGCGGCGCAAGCGGGCTGGACGGCCCGGCTGCAGAACGGCCGCACGGCGCCCCGGCCCATGCTGGACGGCGAATTGCTGCCATACTGGCCGAGCGAAGCCATGGCGGCCGGCCTGATGGATGGCCTGGACCTGATGGTTAGCCACACCCGGGATGAAGCCACGGTCTTCGCCATGGCCATGGCGCCCGACGTCATTCCCCGCAGCGATGAACATTTGCAGCAATTTCTAGCCAAGGTGGGCCTGGACGGCGATGCCATGATCCCCGCCTACCGCGCCGCCCGCCAGGCCCGTGGCGAGTCGGACGATGCCTGGGCGATATGGATTGCCTTGCAGACCGACCGCCTGATCCGGGTGCCATCCGTGAACTTCCTGGCCGAGCATGCCCAACGGGGCAACAACGCCTGGGCCTGCCTGGTCACGCGTGAGTGTGAATGGATGCCGCCCGTGCCCGGCGACCGCGCCTTGGGCGCCTGCCACGTCATCGACCTGCCGTTCATGTTCGGCAGCCATCACGTCACCCCGGAACTGCAACGCCTGGCCGGCGGCGCCCCCGGCGCCGACGAACTGGCGGAAACCATTCAGGACGCCTACATCGCCTTCATCCATACCGGCCGCCCGGTCACGGAAAAGCTATCGGACTGGCAGCCCTACGATGGGGAACGGCGCAGCACTATGCAGTTGGGAGCCGACTTGGTGCCCGTGGATGACCCCATGGGGACGGAGCGGCAGCTAATGACGGAGGCGCTAGCGAAAGGTTAAAATTAACCAGCCGCCGCCTCCAGATGGCCATCCCACAGATCGACGTAGACGCAGTCGTTGGCTTTGGCGGCGTCCCCCCACAACTCTTGGGCCGGGAAACAGACACTGTAGATGTGTTGCGCTAGCTTGTTACCCTGGGCATTGGCATCGGCGAAGACGAAAACCCCATGATCGCGCTGCACCACACCGCAATGGCCCCGTGTATAGCGCGGCGCGCGGGTGTGATGGGTAGGGTGATTGTTCAGGACCCGTACGCTCTCGCCAACGGCGAACTTGGCGGCCACCTCGTCAGCCATGCGAAACTGGTCGCCCCGGCTTAAAACCGCCGCCATCTGGTCTGCCTTTAAGACCCGTGCGGCCAGAGCATCGGGCAGCGCCCCGGCGGACCGCCCGCTGGCCAATTCCCCGGCGCTGATCAAACCGGTCTGCAGCAGCAGCTTTTCCAGGCCCACCAGCCAGGTCTGGTAATAGCTGTTGGCCAGATATTGCGCCGGCGGCTGATTTTCCCGGGCGTGGCGGGATATATCGATGTTCCATTTGCCCATGGCGCCGGCGGCAAGGGTCAAGGCCAGAATGCGCCGTTCCCATTCATGATGGAAGACCGGCTCGTCGACCTCCCATTCAATGGGCCCTAGGCCGTGCATGCCGCCAAGATCGTGCGCGCCGTTCATGCCGCACCTGCCCGTTTCGGTGGGGCGACCTTTTCCACGCCGATCATTGAATTGCGGGTGACCAGGGCGGCCAGATCTTCCTGGCTCAGCCCTTCGCAGCCAAGGGGCCGTTCAGGGAGCACCAGATAGCGCAGCTCCGCCGTGCTGTCCCATACCCGTACCGACACCTCGTCCGGCACCTCCGTGCCAAATTCGCGCAGCACCCCGCGGGGGTCAATGACCGCGCGGGACCGGTACGGCGCTGATTTATACCAAGTGGGCGGCAGCCCCAGGACCGGCCAGGGGTAACAGGAACATAAAGTACAGACGACCAGATTATGGACCTGCGATGTATTCTCCACCACGTTCATATGCTCGCCCTGACGGCCGTGATAGCCCATCTCGGCAATGGCGGCCGAGGCATCCCGCAACAGCCAGTCCTTGAAGTCCGGCTCGCTCCAGGCCCGGGCCACGACGCGGGCGCCGTTTTGCGGCCCGATCTTTTCCTCGTAAGTCTGGACAACGGTATCCAACGCCGCCGGATCAACAATGCCCTTCTCCACCAACAGGGATTCCAGGCTGCGCACCCGCAACTCCGTATCGCTCAAATGGCTATGATCATGGCCTTCGCTCATGGCAATTCACCCCTTAGCGCCGGTTATATGCAGGTCTTGACGATGGGCCAGAAGTCACCAGCGGTCAATGATGCGCCACCAACCAGGGCGCCGTTCACATTTTCCACCGCCATCAATTCAGCCGCGTTCGAGGCCTTGACCGAACCGCCGTACAACAGACGCATGCCCAGGCCCTGGTCCTGAAAACGGCCCCGCAACCGTGCCCTGATAAAGGCGTGAACCTGGGCCACATCATCAACGGTGGGGGTCAGGCCGGTGCCGATGGCCCAGACGGGTTCGTACGCCACGATGGTATTCCTGGCCGTGCAGCCTTTGGCCAGGGAGTCCGTCAATTGCTTGCCGACGACCGTCAGGGTCTGGCCCCGTTTGCGTTCCCCGTCTGTCTCGCCCACACAGATGATGGCGCGCAAGCCAGCCCGATGGGCGGCCAAGGCCTTGGCGCGGACCTGCCCGCTGCTCTCGCCATGATCGGCCCGCCGTTCGGAATGGCCGACAATGACATAGCCGCAACCCGCGTCCGCCAACATCTCGGCGGATATATCCCCCGTATGGGCGCCACTGGCCGCGGCATGGCAGTCCTGTCCGCCCAGGGCGATGCGGCTGCCTTTTATTGCCATGTGCAACGGCGCCAGCAAGGTGCTGGGCGGGCACAGCAGAACGTCGCAGCCGGGCCGGCTTTGCTTGCGCATGCGGGTCGCCAGCTTTTTGGCCTCGCGCAGAGCAGCGGATTTCAAGCCGTTCATCTTCCAGTTTCCAGCGATCAGGGGGCGAACCTTGGCGGCCATATTGGTGTATCCTTATTAAGTGGCGTTGCTGGCCAATATGTAACAGATGCCGTGATCCCGCGCCATGCCGCCTACAACTGGGCCACCATAAGTATTGGTGGCGTATCGTTATACCAACCGGCGCTGATAGGAACCTACTGAGACGCCTTGGGCCAGTTTTCGGGTAGGAGCGTGCACCGACGCGATGTGGTGCATCGTCAGGGGTGCGGACGCATCCAAAAACCGGCCCAAGGCGCCGTTTGGTATTACTTGCCCCCGTGGCGTCCGGTTTCTATGATGCCGCGCTGCCCGGTCCGGCCCGGCTTGTCCAGGTCGATCAGGGTGGCACGTTTTGGACAGATGATTTGGACCGGAAATAAAGCATGCTGAACGCCTTACGGGAAAGTTCCGGCTCTTGGGTCGTTAAGATATTTTTGGGCCTTCTGGTGCTCAGCTTCGCGGCCTGGGGCATCGGCGATATATTCCGCCTGAAGCCCGATGCCGCCGTGGTCGAGGTTGGCGATACGGAGATCACCGGCTATGAATTCCTCAACGAGTTCAATCGGCAGGTCCGCCGCATGCAGGCGAGCCTTGGCCCGACTTTCGATTCCGCACAGGCCCGCCAGTTGGGCATGGTGGATCAGGTGCTGCAACAGTCCATCACCCGGGCCCTCTATGACCAGGAGGTCAGGGAATTGGCACTCACCATGTCGGATGCCGATATCGCAGCCTGGATCCGGCAATCATCAGCTTTCAAAAACAGTTTTGGGCGCTTTGACAAACTTTTGTTTGAACGGCGCCTGTCGGAAAATGGCTTCAACGAACAAAGCTATATCGCGGCCTCGCGCCGGGATTTGTCGCGGGAGCAGTTGTTTAGCTCTATCATGGGCGGCGCCCGTGCACCGGCGCCCTTGGTCAAGACCTTCTACAAATACCAGCAGGAAACCCGCGTATTCGAAGTCTTGAGCCTGCCCTATGACAAAGTGACGGATTTCGCGGCCCCTTCGGAAGCCGATTTAGCCGCCTATCACGAGGCCCATAAGGATCAATTCATGGCGCCCGAGTACCGTGCGCTGACTTATCTGACGATCAGGCCCGAACATATGCTGGACGAACTTCTTGCCAGCGAGGTTGAGGTCAGGGACGCCTATGAGGCCCGCCTGGCCGAATTCAGCACGCCGGCCAGCCGCGAGATTGAACAGATTGTTGTCGCCGATGAAGCCGCCGCGCAGACCCTCGCCGGACGCCTGAAGGACGGCGGCGACTTCTATGCGGTCGCCAAGGAACTGGCCGATATGGACACCCAATCGGTCAAACTGGGCCAGATGCAAAAGGGCGATCTGCCTGAGGAAGCCGCCGATAGGGTTTTTGCCCTGACCAAGGGCCAGATCAGCGAGCCAATAGAAACCGGCCTGGGCTGGCATGTCTTCCGGGTGCTCAAAATCGTCGAAGGCGGCCGCAAATCCTTTGACGAGATGCGCAGCCAATTGACCCGCGACGTGAAATTTGAAAAAGCCGCCGAGGTGATGTCCGAGTTGGCGAACAAGGTGGAAGATGAGTTAGCGGGCGGAGCGACGGTCAGAGAGGTAGCGGAAACCTTGAACTTGCAGCAGGGCGTCATCGCCGCCGTCGATAGTCGGGGCCGGGGCCGCGGCGGCCAACCGGTGGCGGGCCTGCCGAAGGCGCCGGAACTGCTCAGACAGGCTTTCACCATCGCACCGGGCGAGGAAGGCGAGTTGAAAGAGTCCACTGACGGCAGCTATTACCTGGTCCAGGTGGACAAGATTTTCGAGGCTGTCCTGGAACCCATTGCAAAGGTCCGTGACGGCGTGCGCAAGGCCGTTTTAACGGAACGCCGGGCCAAGGCGGGGGCTGCGCAGGCCGTCAGATTAGCGGGCGAGGCGCGCCGGGGCAAAACCCTGGCAGGGTTGGCCCGTTCCGGTGGCAGCGCCGTTACCGCGCTGAAGCCCCTGTCCCGCCAACAGGCTGCCGGGGATGTCAGGCTAAGTGCGGAACTGGTGAAAAAACTGTTTGAATTGCGCGTCGGCGAAATAGCCGAGGGCACGACGCAGAGCGGCGACAGCCATTCCGTGGTGCGCGTGGTCAGCATTGCCAGTCCTGGCGACAACGTGGCACCGGCGAAGCTCAAATCGATGGATGAATTCGTCCGCTCCTCCATCGCGGAAGATATCCTGGCCCAGTACCGCGATGCCTTGCGGCACAAATACAACGTCAAAATTTATGATGATATGATCGATTCCCTGTTCGACGAACTGAATGTCCGCGGTTAAATCACCGCTGTTACCAGCTCGGCGATGTCCTGAAGGGGTTTTTCTAGAGCAGTTCCGGGCTATTGTGACGAAGCATGCAACCTGACGTCATTGATCTTCGCGAATTCTACAACAGCCGCCTGGGCCAGGTGGCCCGCAAATTACTGCGCCACCGCATTCGCCAGATGTGGCCCGACGTCAAGGGCTTGGATCTATTGGCAGTGGGTTATCCCACGCCCTATTTACAGCAATTTCAGGGTGAGGCCGCGCGCGTCCTGGCTTTTATGCCGGCTCAGCAAGGGGTCCACCGCTGGCCCATCAGAGACCGTAATCGGGTTGCCCTGGTGGACGAGATGGAATTGCCCCTGCCCGATGCCAGCGTCGACCGCGTGCTGTTGATTCACGCGCTGGAGAATGCCGAACAGGTCGCCCCTTTGTTGCGCGAAGTCTGGCGGGTCCTGGCCTCGGGCGGACGCTTGCTGGTGGTCGTGCCGAACCGGCGGGGCATCTGGGCCCGCATGGAACGCACCCCCTTTGGTCAAGGTCACCCCTATAGCCCCGGTCAGCTATCGCGCCTGTTGCGGGACAATCAGTTTCAGCCTGGCGGGCGGGCCTCGGCGCTATACGTGCCGCCCATGGCGTCGCGGATGTTGCTGCGCACGGCGGGGGCCTGGGAACAATTGGGGCACCGTTGGGGCCACGCCTTCGCCGGCGTCTTGTTGATGGAAGCGGACAAGCAGATTTATGCGATTTCGGCCACCCCGCCACGCCGCCGCCGGCCCATCGCCCTGCCCTTACCGGCCCCGCCTGCCGGCGCCGTCGGATTGACCATTCCCCAGCATCGTGCGAAACTTGATTATGACAATATTAGCTGACACTTTTAGGGACCAGATTAACCGCTCACTGGAGGTATCATTGATGCGCGCCTTGTTTTTTGCCACGTTGACCTGCGTGGGATTGGCTGCCGCCGCGCTGTCACCAGCCCTTGCGGCGCCACAAATGATGGGCTTGGTGGCCAATAACAGCGCCGTGCCGGTGCAATGCCAACGCGGCGAATGTTTTGCCGAGCTCACGGCCTTTTGTTTACAGCCCCTGCGGTCCTCGCCAATACGGGGCACTGTCTATCGGCTGCACGACAACACCTCCCTGGTGGCGACCGCGACCACCAAGGACGGCCGCATCATAAATCTGGACCCGGGGCAGGACTTGCAGATCAGGGCTGAACGCAGCCACGTCGCCGTGCGTATCGGCATGTCGGCGCGGGAAATGTTCCGCCGCGGCCTGCGCGAGGTGCATATAAAAGTGGCACGCAACGCCACCCTGGTGCCCGTCGCCGTCGCCGGTGACAGAACGCCATTGCAGCCGGATGAAATCGCGGCCACGGTCGATCGATTGCGCCCGTTTGGCGGCGATTATGTAGACCGGGAACAACAATGGATGCCCGTGGCGCGCCTGGCCAACCGTTTGATCAATGCATTGCCGCCTGGCGGCCAGGTAAGCCAGCAGCAGCGGCAAGCGCTGTGGACCAGGGCCATTCGCCCTGATGACTTGGCCGCGACGCCCCCCGGCACCGGGCAACGTCTACGCGCGATTTATGACGATTGCCGGGGCGCGGTCAGAACGGCGCGGCGGCCCAGTTTACGCCGGTGTCTTGAAAGCAGGCATGACAGCATGGTTGGCACCTTGAACAACCAATATTGGCACGCGATCAAATTCGGCAGTTAGTGCAGTTGAACCAATTACTTAAGTCCGATTAATCTGATTTGACCCTGGTGGGCCGGGGTACAAGCTGGCCGCCGCAATTCGGGCAGGTCCCCTGCATCTCGGCGCCGCAGCGGCGGCAGAAGGTGCATTCATAGGAACAAATCAGGGCCTGTGCGCTGTCTGCCGGCAACGCCGCCTGACACCGTTCGCAGTCATCGCGCATTTCCAATGGCATCATTGCCCTCCCCAGAGCGCATTCAAAGAGAATGCGCTCGGACCCTTAAAATAGAGCCATTGAACCAATCACCTAGAGCAATTCCGAATTAATGAGAATCGCGAAGCGATTCTAAGTGATTGGAAAAATTGCTCTAATTCTAAAAATCTGAGCATTTTCAGAGTGAAAATGCTCAGGGTCGCGAGAGCGACTCCAATTAATTGAACATTATTCTAAAACCGTACGGAAGCGCCAAGCGAGATGGCCCAGTTGTTATAGCTGTAATTCAGGAAATTTGATCCGACCTCGGTACGCGCCAGGGTCGATGTCACTGACCAGGATTTGTTGATGGGCACACTGGTCAACAGGGTCGCGTCAATTTCGTGATCATTACGTTCCGTAAAACTATCGATCGAAGGGTCCGGTACATTATAGCTGCTATAGAGAAACGTCGTATTTAGTGAAGTGGTCCACCCCCCATTGGTTAGATGGTAGGGCGCCCCGTAGGTTACGATCGCGCCAAGACCAAGGGATACTTCTCTGTTGCTGTATAAGTGCGCGTCGGCGCCAAGTTGGGTGATGCCGGCGGAACTGGTTAGCGCCCAATTATCGGTGACCTGATGGCGGAGGTTCACTTCCAATTCCACTTCGTCGCCATTTTGTAGCCGGGCGGTGGAGCGGCCCGCATCCGCGCGGTATTTCTTGCGCACGAATGACGTGGTGAGGGAGCCATTGGTCCGGTCGGTCAACTGTTTATCGATATCGATCCCGGCGCCATAAGTGAAGTAGTAGTGCGATTTGTCCAGATTGACCGTCGAGACAACGACGTGCGGCCGCCAGGAGGCGTTCTCGATAAACTCCCGCATGAACTGACCCCGCGGGCCAATCGTTACTTCGGCAAACATCAGATCCAGTTGCTGTTGATCGGATTGTTCCGTGGCATAAAACAGCGCGTTCGTTTCCATGACATCGCCGTTATGAGCATGCGGGTCATAAACGTGACGGAGACTAGCCGAAAGAAAACTGTTCCAGTCGTTTTTCTGGGTAAACTCGCTGTCCAGGGTGCCTTCCGCATCGAATAATCTGATGGCCGGCCTTGCCGGACCGGCGTTGGCATTGGTCTGATAGCGCGCGCCGCCGAAGATCGAGCCGGAAAACTGGTGATTGGATTGCCGTTTATCAATTTCGTCGAGGAAAACAGCGACGCGTGCGCGCACATCATCAGGCACATTTTCGCCGGCGACCGCGCCGGTCAGATAGGCACGGGCAATGGCATAAGAGCCCAGGCGAAAATATAAAACACCTAATTCCAAGCGAACCCTGGGTAGAGCCGGATTGTATAACAGCATCCGCTCTAGGGCGCTGATCGCCGCTTCATAATCGCCAATTTTAATGCCCAGTTCGGCATATTCGAAGGTCTTGTCCAGGTTGGACGGATCCTGCAGCATATGATCGAAGGCTTGCTCGAACTGCCGCTGCACATCGCCGCCCGTCTGCGCCCGCGCCACCGTGGCGGGCAAAATCCAGATCACGGCCAACAAGCCAAACAATATGCCCCTACGTTGCGCCGCACCCATCCGCAACATGCCCCTCGCCCAGTGTAAAATATCACCCTTACTCTGCGGAAACCCTACCGAAAATAAAAGGTAGTGCAAGTAAAACATTTGACTGTTCATAATAAGTTAATTGGCTTTCTTAAAGCTATGGACGATTAAATGGCCCGCCATCAAGGCGCGCCGCGGTGCTCGATAATGAATGGTCGCCACCGTGGCTAAATTGACGTTTACGTCAACGTAAAGTACAATTTCCCTTCATCCTGACAGTTATCGCAAGAGGCGTATCAATGCCGGGTTCAAGGGTCGCGGAACCCACCGCAGAACTGACCTACTCGATCAGCGAGCTCGCCGCCGAGTTTGGCATTACGGCGCGGGCTATCCGCTTTTATGAAGATAAAAAGATGCTGGAGCCCGCGCGCAATGGCATGAACCGCGTCTACGCCCGTCGTGATCGGGGCCGCTTGCGTTTGATTTTGCGCGGCAAACGCCTGGGGTTTTCGCTTTCCGAGATAAGCGAAATGCTGGACTTGTATGACCCGGACGATATGGGGCGTGAGCAACTGAAAGTCATTTTGGAAAAAAGCCTGGCGCGCCTGCGGGTGTTGGAGCAACAGCGCCGGGATATAGACGAGGTGATCACGGAATTGCGCGGTAACTGCGGCCAGATCAGCGGTCTATTGGCAGGAAGTACCCTGTCCCAGGTCCCCGATTCGTAAAACAGACCAGCCAGCATTCACAAAAACAGCCACGGAAATCACAATCGTAGCGATGGAGCACGCACTTATGTCAGCCCCCTATCCCCACCTTTTAGCGCCCCTTGACCTTGGCTTCACCACCCTGCGGAACCGGGTAATGATGGGCTCCATGCACACCGGCCTGGAAGAACACCCGGACGGCTTTCGCCGCATGGCGCGGTTTTTTGGTGATCGGGCCGCCGGTCAGGCCGGTTTGATCGTAACCGGCGGCATCTCTCCCAACCAAGCCGGCAGCCTGGGCCTCGGCGGCGCCACCCTGGAGGACAGCGGTGACGGCCATCGTCTGATCACCGATGCCGTGCATCAGGCAGACGGCAAAATCGTGATGCAGGTCTTGCACGGCGGCCGCTATTCCCGCCACCCAGACGCGGTGGCGCCATCGCCCATCGCCTCGCGCATCAACCCCCATGTGCCGCGGGCCTTGAGCAATGGCGAAATCCTCCAGACCATCGAAGATTTCGCCTCGTGTGCACAACGGGCCCGCGATGCCGGTTACGATGGGGTCGAGATCATGGGCTCGGAAGGTTATCTGATTACTCAATTCATCTCGCTTCGCACCAATCAACGGGATGACGAATGGGGTGGCAGCTTCGAAAACCGTATCCGCTTTCCCGTCGAGGTGATGCGCCGGACCCGGGAAACCTGCGGCGGCGATTTTATCATATTGTATCGCCTCTCCCTGCTGGATCTGGTCGAGGGTGGCCTGAGTTGGGCGGAAACCGTAAAATTGGCCCAGGCCTTGGAAGCGGCGGGGGCAACCATGTTCAATACCGGTATCGGCTGGCACGAGGCACGCATCCCGACGATCATGCATTCCGTGCCGCGCGGCGCCTTCACCTGGGCCACGGCGCGGCTGATGGGGAAGGTCAAGGTGCCCTTGATCGCCTCCAACCGGATCAACGATCCCGCCCAGGCCGAGGCGCTGATCGCCGGCGGGCAGTCGGACATGGTCTCCATGGCCCGGCCTTTCCTGGCGGATGCTGACTTCGTGGCCAAGGCCATGGCCGGCAAGGCGGCCGAGATCAATACCTGCATCGCCTGCAATCAGGGCTGTCTGGACTATATTTTCAAGGGCAAGGTTTGCACCTGCCTGGTCAATCCACGGGCCTGTTATGAAACCGAACTGCTGATCGAACCGACCCGAAGCGCCAAGCGGATCGCGGTGATCGGGGCCGGGCCTGGCGGTATGTCCTATGCCATCACCGCCGCCGAACGGGGCCATCAGGTCACCGTCTATGAGGCTGCGGACCGCATCGGCGGGCAGTTCAACATGGCCATGGCAATCCCCGGCAAGGAAGACTATGGCGAGACCATCCGCTACTGGGGTGCCCAAATCAAACGCCTGGGTATTATTCTGAAATTGAACCATCAGGTGGAGGCCGCCGAATTGCAAACGGAGGGCTATGACGAGGTTATTCTGGCCACTGGGGTGCGGCCCCGCAGCCTGGATTTGCCTGGCATCGACCACCCAAAGGTGCTGTCCTATGTGGACGTGCTGCAGGATGGCAAGGCAGTGGGCCAACGGGTGGCAATCATCGGTGCGGGCGGCATTGGCTTCGACGTGGCGGAATTTTTGAGCCACGAGAATGGTCCCAGCGACCCTGCCAAGCCCGATATTGACGGCTGGCTGCGGCAATGGGGGGTTGACCGTGATCCCAGCCATGACGGTGGCCTGTCCCCCGCCGGCCCCGTTATGCATTCGCCACGCCAGATCACCCTGTTGCAACGTAAGGCGCAATCTCTGGGCCGAGGCCTTGGAATGACCACCGGTTGGGCCATTCGCGCCGAGCTGCAAATGAAGGGGGTCGAAATGGTTGGCGGCGTGACCTACCGCCAGATCGACGATGCCGGCCTGCATATTACCGTTGATGGTGAAGACCGCTTGCTCGCCGTGGATAATGTGGTGATCTGCGCCGGACAGGAAGAACGGCGCGATCTGTACGCCGATCTTCTGGCGGGCGGGACAATTGTGCATTTGATCGGCGGGGCGGATGTGGCCGGCGAGTTGGATGCCCTGCGCGCCATTGAACAAGGCATCCGGCTGGCCGCGGCATAACCGGTCGGCATGGATCGATAAAGTAGGAGCTGAGAACATGGCTGGCATTGCAAGAACGCTGTTTGATTCGGACCACGAAATTTTCCGCGACACGGTGCGGCGCTTCGTGGAAGAGGAAATCGCGCCCTATCACGCGCAATGGGAAAAGGATGGCAAGATCAGCCGCGAAGCCTGGCTCAAGGCCGGCGCGCTGGGCCTGTTGTGCGCCTCCATGCCGGAGGAGTATGGCGGTGGCGGCGTGGACCGCACCTACAGCATTATCCTGATGGAGGAGCTGGCCCGGGCCGGCGCCACCGGCCCCGGTTTCGGCCTGCATTCGGAAATCGTCGCGCCCTATATCAACCGCTATGGCTCGGAAGAGCAAAAACGGCGTTTCCTGCCAAAAATGGCCACCGGCGAGATGATCGGCGCCATCGCCATGACCGAACCAGGCACGGGCAGCGACCTGCAAGGCGTGCGCACCACCGCCCTGAAGGACGGCAACGAATTGGTCATCAACGGCTCCAAGACCTTCATCACTAATGGCGCCATGTCCGACCTGGTCCTGGTGGTCTGCAAGACCGACCCGGAGGCCGGCGCCAAGGGAATTTCCCTTGTTCTGGTCGAAACCGGCAGCGAAGGTTACCGCAAGGGCCGCAATCTGGAAAAAATCGGCCTGAAGGCCCAGGATACATCGGAATTGTTCTTTGACGATGTGCGCGTGCCCATGACCAACCTGCTGGGCGAAGAAGGTAAGGGCTTCATCTATCTGATGCAGGAGCTGGCCTGGGAGCGCCTGCAACTGTCGGTCTCGGCCGTGGCCAATATGGAAGCGGCGGTGGAATGGACCATCGAATATACCAAACAGCGGGAGGCCTTTGGCAAGCCGATCCTGGATTTCCAGAACACCCGCTTCAAGCTGGCGGAAGTGAAAACCCAGGTCACCGTGGCTCGCACCTTTGTCGACCGTCTGATCGGCCTGATGCTGGAAGACAAACTGGATGCCGAGACTGCGGCCATGGCGAAATGGTGGACCTCGGATACCCAGTGCAAGGTAATCGACGAATGCCTGCAATTGCACGGCGGCTATGGCTATATGTGGGAATTCCCCATCGCGCGCGCCTGGGCGGATGCCCGCATCCAACGCATTTATGCGGGCACCAACGAAATCATGAAGGAAATCATCGGGCGCGGTTTATAGGCGCGGTTAGTAGCCGGGGTTTGCAGGGGAATAAATGCCGGTGATGAAACAGTCCCGCATACCGGATAAGAGCCGATACGTCTCCCCGCGTTTGCCCAGCCCCATTGGTGGCGTGCCCACGGCTATCGGGCATAATCAGGGACCACGCGACAGTTCCTGGCGTTCATTTTGCTGGCGGAAAGCCCAAAAGGACGCCTGGGAAACCCCGCCAATAGAAATCATCCGGCTACGCTGCCGGCGTGCGACCAGCCTGGGATTGACCTATCGGCAATACAGCTCGGCGCTGCTGGACCGGGGCGTTCACCCGCGGGCCCTATTTTTTGAACTGGGTGGAACCTTGATTCAGGCCGGAAATGGCAAGATCATTACAGATCAGGCAGGCCGTATCCGACTGCTGCCCGGTGTTTTGGAGAAATTGACCCGGCTGACGGCCTGCGGCGTGTTCGTGATAAGCAACGACGCACAGGCCCCTTCATTTGTCGCGCAGGTAAACGAAATTTGTGGCGGCATCATTGCCGATTATGGCGTTTACGATGAACCGCTGGAGGCAAAGAGCGCCCTTGTAGACTTGCTGGCTAAATACAAACTGCCCGCCGCCGCCGCCCTGATGATTGGTGCCGACGTTGCCGGCGAAAAATCCGCGCAAGCCGCAAAATTGGCAAAATTCATCCACGCCAGCGCGTATTTCACGGCGCGTTAAAAATCTGGACGGCCGGGCATCAACGGCCGCGGCTGCGGGCGACGATGCCATCCCGCAGGAAACTGGCCAGCTCGTTGATAGCGGGGCCTGGATCGATATCACGCAGATACAGATTGATGGCAAAGCTAGGTAGATCCGGCAGACCGGTCGCGCGGCTCAACACTTCCAAATCATCGGGCACGAGTGAGGCAAGCGAGGCGGTGACCGCCAGATCGGCCCGCACCGTCGTCATGGTGGCTTCTATATTTCCATTCTCAAAAACGCTGCGCCACGGCATGCCCGTCTGCTCGAGGGCAGTGACGATAGATGGGCGAAAGGCGCACGTTTCATCAACAATGGAAAGCGGCAACGGCCGCTTTTGAAAGGCCGTGCCGTCCTTGCGCCCGATCCACAGCAGGCGCTCAACACACAGGCATTCCCCGCCCGTGCTGTCCAGTGGTTCCTCCACCAGGGCCAGATCAACCTCGCCTTTCTTCATGGCGTCCAAAAGCTCGGGTGAGGCCGCCGAGACCAGCGAAACTTCAATTTGTGGATTCGCTTCGACAAAACCTTCCAATACAAGCGGCAAATAGGTGGTGATCAGATCGTATGGAATGCCCAGCCGAACCTCCCCGCGCATAGGGGGCGCCGTCATCTCGTTCCAAATCTCGTCATTTAACTCCAGTAGCTGCCTGGACGGTCCCAGCAGTTGCTCGCCGCGTTTGGTTAGCTTTAGGCCACGGCGGCTCCGGTCGAACAAGGCACATTGCAGCGTCTCCTCCAACCGCCTGATTTGCTGGCTGACGGCACCTTGGGTCAGTCCGAGCTTGGCCGCCGAGGCCGTCATGTTTCCCGTGCCGGCAACTGCGGCAAAGGCGCGCAGAAGGGATGTATCAAGGTTTCTTATCATGACCCACTATTAGCATTCTTAATATAAAATATAAAGAACATTGCCTTCCATAATGGGACGTCCATGGGTTTATATGGCGCTCTAATGGAAAGGACCGGCCATGCCAGAAGCGCTTTATTCATTGATACTTTTTGCCGTGGTGGCGACGGCGACACCAGGCGGGGCCACCACGCTCGCCACCGCATCCGGTGCTCAATTCGGATTGCGGCGCAGCATACCGTTGCTGTTGGGCATTGCGTTTGGACTGGCGTTGCTGGCCGCGACGGCCGCGTCTGGCCTGGCCGCCCTGCTGCAAACCCTGCCGATCCTGGAATTCGCAATGAAACTGGCCGGTTCATCCTATCTACTCTGGTTGGCCTACAAAATTGGCGGTGCCGGGGCGCCCCGTATGAACGACGGCGAAGACCCTGCTCCAATCGGCTTTCGCACCGGCATATTGCTGCTTCTATTGAACCCAAAGGGCTGGGCCATGGCATTGGGAGCGGCGGCGTCATTCGCCGCGTTGGCAAGCAGCGCCCTTGCCCTTGCACTGATCATGGCAATGACGTTCGGAATAGCGGCCATAACGTCTCTGTCATTGTGGTGCGTCGGCGGTGCCATTCTTGCCCGGAAGCTTCGGACCGAACGGCAATGGCGTCTGGTCAATATCTTGTTGGGCACTCTTCTGGCCGCCTCGATCCTGCCAATCTGGATAAATTAGCCGCCTGCTAGAGCATTTCCGGGGTATTCTGAACCATTTGACCGCTCACCAAGGCCCCGTGGGTAGGCGCGGTTTGCAGGTCGATGTGGCGCATCGTCCAAGAACCGCAACGCAGCCACGGGGCCTTGGTGAGCGG
>JADHTB010000019.1 GCA_016776605.1 Alphaproteobacteria bacterium
GGGCGCAACAGCGGATCGACGAGGTTTATGCCGATAACGCCCACCCCTATTTTGCCAAAAGCGGTGGCCGCAAGGGCCGCTTGAACGCCGCCATGCTGCGCCTGAACCAAGTGACAGCGCCACCGAACCGGCCCCAGCCGGGACAGCAGTTGATCAGCGCCGCCATATTACCACCTAACCGGCGGCATCGGGTCGAACGTCGCGACGATATCCCTGCGCGAAGGCGGCGATAACGTAGCTACAGTCGCTATCACGGACGCCGATTTTTCCAACACCAGTTCGCTATATTTTTCCGGTTCCTACGATGTCTAGCCAGATTGGGAGATAGAAAATGCTACGAAAACTAGAGTTCACCTTCACCGATGGCGCGGTTAATCCGGAGTGTCATGTCCGCACCGTCGCGCCGCTGTTCGATGGCGATGGCAAGTCGGCGGGACAGGGTCCGGAGCACGTCGCCGTGGTCGCCGTGGCGGATGCTGCCGGCATCGATGCCGCCAGGCTGACGGACGGTGAAAAGGCCAGCGTCCAGGCCCAGATCGCCGATACGCGGGCAAGGTGGCCCCTCCATGTCCGGCGGGCTTAAGGCAAAAATGTAGTCCTGATGGGAGGGCCAAAGACATGAGCGATACACAGCGTCAGTCCTTGGCTGAACGGCACATTCAAACCTTTGTCGGCTTTGTCATTGTTGGCGTTGTCGGCTGGGTTGGCTTCAGCGTATCGGACAGCCGGGAGGCCATTGCCCGCATGGAGGCCACAATCATGAGCCTGCAACAGCAGTTATCGGATATGCGGTTGCAGGTGCGTGAGACAACGGCTGACCGCTACAGCCAGGCCAGCGCTGACCGTGACCTGGCCAGGGTTTTGAAAGAAGTGACGGAAAACCGGCGACGGATCGAACGCATTGAAGGCCGGTGAAACCGAGAAGGAACCAAGACCGTGGCGACGTGGCGGGAAGATCATCGGCGTCAAGCTAATGGCAATCAGTTCGCCATGCTGGTTGCGGCGGCGGCGAGCCATCCGGTATCGCGGCAATGGAAAGGGTATTGGCAGCGAGGTCGCGTAAGTCATTGATAATGAATTAACATTAACTTATTGATTCTTAAGCTAAATTGGCTTATCCTATGATGAAGATCAGACTTCATCATGGAGGATGGATATGGCTTCCGCTCTGGATGTTGCGCAGTATATATTGGCCCAAAAGGGGGCCATGACTGCGATGAAATTGCAAAAACTTGTTTATTACTCTCAGGCGTGGTCAACCGCTTGGGAAGATGACGTCATCTTCCCGGAGCCCATTTTTGCATGGAAAAACGGTCCTGTGGTGCGTGAACTATGGGAGGCACATCGAGGACAGTTTCGTGTCGGCGATATCGCAGGCGGGGACCCCAACATTCTAACGGTCGCGCAGGGGCGCACCATTGATATTGTCGTCAATTTTTATGGCGAAAAGAATGCTCAATGGCTGAGCGATCTCACGCACATGGAAGACCCGTGGAAGAATGCGTGGTATGGCGTTGAAGAGCACCGGCGAGGCACCATGGAAATTACGCCAGCGAGCATGGCGGAATATTACAGCAGCCTCGGCCCTTCCGATGAACAAGCGTGAGGCTCGGTTAGCCCGCGCTGCACTCAAGAAACTTCAACAAGAAGATAAATCGGCCCGGCTAAGAGATCGTCCAGCCGAGAACGGCGCTCCTAGAATTGAAATGGCCCCGCAAGCTAGAGAAGTAAGGACGGGAGCCGATCCTGGGTCCATCTATCAGATGCAGATGGAGTGGTCCGACGGAAATGCGGACCGCGAGGGGACGTGGTCGTGGGGCCATGAAAGAGATTGGGGCGACGAGGTATGGAAAGAGGTTATTGAGCCGAAGATAGTGGAGTTCGGAAGGTTATTGTGGAGAGAAATTGAAGCAATGACGACGGATACTGGACATCGTTCTCATCATCCAATGGACGTTGAGATAATCCACAACGATGCCATAAGCCGACTCTACGAAATTGAACAATACCAGGACAGCATCTATCGATTTAGACTAGGAAATCGTCGGAGGTTATGGGGGTTTAGGACAGTCAACGTATTTGAGATTCTTTGGTACGATCCAGAACACAACATCTATCGAGTTGAACCCGACTAAATCTACATTTTGGCAAAGTTGTGATTGTTGAGGCTTCTGCGAATCGGTCGGCAAATCTTGCTTCCTTTGGCAAGCCTCGAGTCAAGAGAAAGTTGAAAAAAATGTTGTGTTATCTACAAATATGTGGATAACTATGTGCATGATTCTGTGGGTGACACGGTGATAATCTGCATGCCGTAGCACTGCGAATAAAAATTTTGGGCATTCGCAGGAGCGTTATATGGGGTTCATTGCAGGCCCCATCGATACAGGATCGACAGGCCTCTGTTGCCCAACAGAGGCCTGTTTCGTTTTACCGGTGTGTTCGAATTATAGGGCCGCGCTTCAACATGCTCCGCGTTTGCCCCATCTTGGTGCGGTGAAAACTGTCGATAAATATCTCATCACGAGACTTAGTGCACTTTAGGTAAATACGGTATCTTATGTATTCAATGTGCGGATGCTGAAAGCAGATAATGGCATTTTGGGGCCTGTTATCGTCCTTAATGGCAAGCCCATCATCCAGCGCCCAGACTAAATACGCGTAATC
The DNA here is from genome assembly GCA_016776605.1 of Alphaproteobacteria bacterium. Taxonomy (GTDB): domain Bacteria; phylum Pseudomonadota; class Alphaproteobacteria. The sequence goes on from JADHTB010000019.1 coordinate 2,665, forward strand.
TTTTGCTAATATATCCTTGTGGCGGGCGGCCTGCTTAGCCATCGTCTCTCGTGATAAAATAGCAGCGCAAGTATTCGCGCCAATGGCCTGCGCGATGTCATGTTCTATATCGCACACCTGGAAATAATCCCTGGACTCATCGTTCAGGAATGCACTGAATTTCCGCATATCCATAATTATTGGCGATAATGCCACAATCCGGTTGCAATTGCGAATCGATTACCCCAGCGAATATGAGTCTCGCTATTGACGGTGCTAAATCAGCGATCCAAAGCCAACAACATATACTGGACCCGCTCTCCCACCATGTAGGCGTACGCAACGCTGGGGATCAGTCAACTAACCGGTTGTAGAGCTGCGCGATGGCCCATACGAGCAAGGCGGCAATCGCGCTCCATAGGATCAGTCCCGTGAAGAAACCTGTCCAATGCATTGACCATCCCTGATTGCTGAGATCGGCGTGCACCATGTGGCCGCTCATCTGCATCATCGGGCCCGGAATTAGCACGACCAGTATGCTGCAAATTACCCAGATAACGGCGAAAACGATTGCAGTTGCGACTCCAAGCTTAACCGCGTCCAGTTTCATAGCTTCCTCCGTCGAGACTGTTGTAGCCAGCGCAGTGGCGCGCCCAGGAAGTTGAATGCTACCGGCAAACCGCTGCCGCCAAATTGATCCTTGTCAGTTTCTATGGATAGCTCGCTGATGGGCTGATTTCCATTTGAGCCAATATCGCCAGTAATTAGCAGTTTATAGCGCAAAAATACCGATCCCCATGAGGGGTTGATGGCCCGGTGACGACATTCTGGAAAACCTTTTCCACATAAGGGCCGAAACTTTCGGCCTGAATCTCGCACATTGTTGCCGCCTCCGGGCGGCTTTTTTATGAGGTAACGCTATGCTCTCGCTATTTGGCTCGCTATTGGGTTTTGGCACGTCGTTCCTGCCCAAGATCATGGATTTCTTTCAGGACCGCCAGGACAAGGCCCATGAACTGGCGGTGATGACGCGGCAAATGGAACTGCAACTAAAATTGCAGGAAGCCGGGGCGGTCCAGAAACTTGAAGCCATCAACGTGGATGCGGATATCAGGGAAACGGAAGCCCTGCACAAAGAACAGACGCGGATCACCCTGAAGGCATCGCAAGGGTTTATCAACCTGTCCGCCTCCGTGCGCCCGGTCATAAGTTATCTATTCTTCTTTGAATTTCTGCTGTTGTCGGTGGCGGTGTTCATGGATTGGATGACGGAGCCGCAATACACCATGATTTGGAACAACGAAATGCAGGCCATCTTTGCCGCCGTTGTCTCTTTCTGGTTCGGCCAGCGCACGTTCGGGCGAAAATGAAAACCCCACCAGCCGGACTGGATCTTATCAAGCACTACGAAGGCTGGTCCGCCACGCCCTACCTGGACCCTGTCGGAATCCCCACCATTGGCTACGGCTCTACCTGGGGTCTGGGTGGCGGAAGAGTCACCATGGGCCATCCTGAAATCGATAGCGCTGCTGGAGAGGCTCTGCTGGCGCGGGAACTGGCGCATACGGAAAAGGCCGTGAGCCGGTTAATCCGCGTGCCTCTGAACGAGGGTCAGTTCGCGGCCCTGGTATCGTTCACCTACAATCTCGGGTCCGGTCGGTTACAAGGGTCTACCCTGCGCATGAAGGCCAACCGTGGCGACTATGACGGGGCGGCTGACGAGTTTCCGAAATGGCGGCGGGCGGGGGGCCGTATTATGCGCGGCTTGGTGCGGCGACGGGCCGAGGAACGGGCGCTGTGGCTGAATTAGTGACTGCCGTCAAATGCGCCAGGCGGAATGCATGGCGGCGATGCCGCCGGCCAGGTTGCGATAGCTGACATTGTCCAGGCCCGCGTCCGTAATCATGGCGGCAAAGGTTTCCTGATCGGGAAAGGTGCGGATACTTTCGGCCAGATAGCGGTAGGATGCCTCGTCTCCAGCCACCATGCGGCCCAGGCGGGGTACCACTTGAAACGAGTATTTGTCGTACAGGCCGGCCAATCCCGGCAGCGCAAGACGCGAGAATTCCAAACACATGAAGCGCCCGCCGGGCTTCAAGACCCGGTGCATTTCGGACAGCGCCTGGGCCTTGTCGGTCATATTGCGGATGCCGAAGGCGCAGGTCACCGCATCAACAGAGGCATCGGGGATGGGCAGGCTTTCCCCGTTGGCGCACAGCCAATCGATGGCGCTGGTCATACCCCGCCGTTTGGCGCGCCATGTTTGCGCACGCTTTTGTCCCACCAGAAGCATTTCTTGATTGATATCCGCCACGGTGACCCTGCCGCCGCCGGCGGCCAGGAACCGGAAGGCGATATCCCCTGTCCCCCCCGCTAAATCCAACAGGTGCATTTCGGCCCTGGGCCGTAGCCAGGTGATGAACGCGGCCTTCCAAAAGCGGTGCAGACCGCCCGACATAAGGTCGTTCATCACATCGTAGCGACCGGCCACGGAATCGAAGACTTCGCGCACGCGAGCGGTCTTTTCCGCCCACGGGACGCTTTGAAAGCCAAAATCAGTGCTGGCATCTGGCGCCATGGCCGCAATCACTCCACTGTTTGTCGATTTATCGAACGAGCCCGCAGCATAGCATGTTTCTCGCCGTGCCAAGATAAGCTAGCCTGTCCCCATGCCTGAATTACCCGAAGTAGAAACCGTCTGCCGTGGCCTGGAAGGGCCCCTGGTGGGCCAGCAGTTGACCAAGGTCACCCAGCGCCGCGACAAGCTGCGCTGGCCTCTGCCCGATAACTTTGCCCAGCGTTTGCAGGGGCGGACCATCCAGCGGCTGTACCGGCGGGCGAAATATATCCTGGCCGATCTGGATGACGGCTGGGTCTGGATGACCCACCTGGGCATGTCGGGTCGGATGTTTATCCATGACGGTCTGGCGCCAGACCCCGGCAAGCATGATCATGTTTTGTTGGAGACGGACGGCGGACACACGGTGGTCTACCAGGATCATCGCCGCTTTGGCATGATGGATCTGGTGCCGGCGGACGCGCTGTACAAGCACCGCCTGTTGCAGGACCTGGGGCCGGAGCCCCTGGGCAACGAATTCAACGGTGTGGTTTTATCCGATGCGCTGCAAGGCCGGCGCACACCGATCAAGTCCGCCCTGTTGGATCAAAAAATCGTTGCCGGCCTGGGTAATATTTATGTCTGCGAGGCGTTGTTCCATACGGGCATATCACCGCGCCGCCTGGCGGCCTCGGTCGCCGGCAAGCGGGCCGAACGATTGGTGCCAGCCATTCGCGACGTGCTGACAAAAGCCATAGCCAAGGGTGGCTCTACCCTGCGGGATTATGTTCAGGCCTCGGGCGAACTGGGATATTTCCAACACGAGTTCACCGTCTATGGACGCGAGGGCGAGCCCTGCATCCGTTGCGGCCAACCCATCAAGCGGCTGGTGCAGGCGGGCCGCTCTACTTTCTTTTGCGCCAAATGCCAGCGCTAGAGCATTTTCATTCTGAAAATGCTCAGATCTTTAGAATTAGAGCAATTTTTCCAATCACTTAGAATCGCTTCGCGATACTCATCAATTCGGAATTGCGTTAGTGGTGCCCTACCTTCTGGCTCTGCTATAGTTGCTCCCATTATGATGGAAGAATAACGCGTAGGAGAGCCCAATGAGCAAAGTCCTGGTGGATATTGACGGCCCGGTACGGACCATAACCATGAACCGGCCGGAAAAGCGCAATGCCCTGGACCCGGAAACCCTGGACGGCCTGAGCGCGGCCTTTCCCGACAACCCGGGGCCTGATGAGCGGGTGGCGGTGCTGCGCGCCAATGGGCCGTCCTTCTGCTCCGGCATGGACCTGAGCCAGAAAGCCGCCGGCCTGGGAAAACCTGGAGCGATCGAGGCGATGTTGCGCCGGGTTGAAGTGTATCCCCTGCCCGTGGTCGCCGTAGTACATGGCCCAGCCATTGCGGGTGGCAATGAATTGGCCCTGCATTGTGATTTCGTCGTTGCCAGCACGACGGCAATATTTGGCATGTCCCTGGCGCAAATCGGTCTGGCCCCAACCTGGTTCCTGGCTAAAAAGCTGATGGAAGTCGCCGGTCCCGTGGCAACGCGGGAAATTCTATTGCTGGGCGATCCGCTGTCGGCGACGCGCATGCACGAAATGGGCATCATCGCGCGCATTGCCGAACCGGGAGCCTTGCAGGAGGCGGCGCAAAAGATCATCGACCGCCTGGCGGCCAATGCTCCGATGTCGTTGCGCAACATGAAGGCCATGCTGGTGCGGCACATGGCATTCCGGGACGCAACGCCCCACGACGACTTGAATGCCGATGTGGCAAAGGTCGCCGCCTCGGCCGATGCCCTGGAAGGCGTTAAAGCCAGGTTGGAACGCCGCCAGCCCGAATTCCGCGGCGAATAGCGGGGCCTGGACAATGTCTATTCGAATGGAGAAACCATGGCAGCCTCTCACAGCTGAACTGCTGAAGGGTCTGCCGGCGCAATTGGGTGTCTTTCAGGTTTCCGACGACAAGCAGGATGTCGTCTATATCGGTTATGCCGGTGGCCGCTGCCTGTGGGGCCTGCGTGGTCTGTTGCAGGAACAATTGGCCGAGAGGGGAGATGGGTTTCATTTTCGGCTAGAGGTAAACCAGCAGTATCTGAGCCGTTGGGAGGAGCTGTTGAAAATCCACATGGCCGATCACGGCACGGTGCCTGCGGGCAATGAAAACCATCAGCCGCGGCGCATCGGCCAATTGAGTGTGAGTTAGAGCATTTTCATTCTGAAAATGCTCAGATCTTTAGAATTAGAGCAATTTTTCCAATCACTTAGAGTCGCTTCGCGGTTCTTATTAATTCGGAATTGCTCTAGGAGATAGACAAATGGATTTGGAACTTTCCGACGAACAACGGATGTTGGTGGAACAGGTGCGGCGCTTTGTCCGGCAGGAAGTTGACCCCCTGGAAGCCGATTTGGACCCTGACGCCAGCGAATTATCCGCCGAAGACCATGAACGCCTGGTCGGCATCACCACCAGCATGGGCCTGTATCAAATGGATGTGCCGGAGGAATACGGCGGCGCCGGCCTGGATGTAATGACGCGCACCTTGCTGGCGATGGAAATGTCGCAACATCGCGCCGGTTTATACGCGCCCTGTTTTGGCACCTTCGGCAGCATGGGCCTGGCCCAACTGTATGACGCCAATGATGACCAGAAAGACCGTTATCTGTACCCCACCCTGGCAGGTGAAAAACGCGGATTTTTCGGCCTGACCGAGCCTTCAGGGGGCAGCGATCCGGCTCGTGCCATTCAAACCCGGGCCGTACAGGATGGCAACGATTGGGTCATCAATGGGCAGAAAATATTTATATCCGGCGCCGACCGGGCTGATTTTGGTTTGGTTTTTGCCCGCACCAGCCCCGATAAGGGCAGAGCCGGCGTCACCTGCTTTATCGTCGATACGGATATGCCGGGATTTCACGTCCGCCGCATCGTGCATACCCTGCGGTCGACCCATTATGCCACGGAACTGCAATTCGAGGATCTGCGAGTGCCGTCCGAGAATATTCTGGGTCAGGTGGACGGCGGCTTTGGCATCGCCAACGAACGTTTGACCCGCAACCGTATTCCTTATGCCGCCAGTTGCCTTGGGGTCGCCATGCGGGCCCAGGAAATGGCAATTGAATACGTCAAGATCCGTGAGACGTTTGGCGATCTTTTAGCAACCCGGCAAACCATTCAGAATATGATCATCGACAACGAATTGGATATCCGCACCGCCCGCTGGTTGACCTTGGCCGCCGCGCACAAGGCTGATCAGGGCGAACCGTTCCGGACGGAAGCGGCCATGGCCAAAATCGCTGCTACGGAAGCGGGGGGCCGGGTGGTTGACCGTGCCATGCAGATCCATGGCGGCTATGGCGTAACCAAAGAGTTTCCCTTCGAACGCTGGTTCCGCGAAATGCGCATCCGGCGCATTGGCGAAGGGCCGAACGAAGTGCAGCGGCTGATTATCGCCCGCGATCTGATCGGCGGGGCATTTCATTAGGCCAATTTCGCGGTTGACTGGCTGCACCCGCCCCGCCCCCAAGGCATGGGGGCGGGTGGCGTAGCGAACCAGAATAGCCCGGAACTGCTCTAGCAGGCGAAACCCACGGCCTGGGTGATCTCCCGTCCTAAGTCGGGGGCAGAGATGGGTTTCGTCAGCACTTTTACGGCGCCAATTTGCAGCGCCACTTCGTGCAACAGTGTCTCGCTGTCACCGGTTAAAATCAGAACCGGGATCTGTGCAATATCAGCGTTCTTGTGGCGCCGAATTTTATTGCAGAAAGTCATCCCATCGCCGTCCTCCATGTGCAGATCACAAATCACGAAGTCCGGCGGTTCCTCCCCCGCAATTTCAAGCAGCGCCAACGCTTCGGTACCGCCCGCCGCTTCCATCACATCAATAATGCCTAATTGGGAAAGTAATTTGCGAACGATTGAGCGCATGGCGCGTTGATCGTCGATGATTAACGCACGCAGCGCTACCAACGTATCCGTCGACATAACCTGGGTCCCTTCGGTAACCCCGCTATCTGGATTACCAGACCGGTGGTTTTGCGTCCCGCCGTCGCCGACGGTTTGCCTTTTCGTACGTCCTCTTGAATATACGGATTTCTATGTTCCGTTTTAGCGTATCCATTGGCGTTATGCTAAGGCCGCGCCAATTAAGAAAGAGTAAATTTCTGAATTTGTAAGTTCACTTGGCAGTCCGCAATCGGCCAATGGCGGCCTTTATATTTTCACGCTCTTTGCTGGTGCCAGGAAGCTTGTCATACAGCCGCTGCCAGCGCGCAATTGCCGCCGAATTCCGGCCCTCGGTCGCATCCGCCATGCCAAGAAACCATAGGGCACGGGGATTGTCAGGTTGCAGCTTCTCCAATGCCTGCAATACAGCGAGCGTGCCCTGGGGTAATTGCTGCTTGGATGGCGCTCCTTCGATTAGCGCCTGAGCCTGGGCGTTCAAGGGAATGGGATCATCGGGGCGCAATGCGGCAGCGCGCCCATAGGCGTCGGCTGCTTCGTTCAGCCGCTTCAAAACACCATACGCCTTGGCCAGACGCATCCAGCCGTCGTAATCATCGGGTTCATCCTTCAGACGGTCGGCTAGACGCTGCACCATGGATAGGATGAATTTCTGGCGCTCATTCGTTGACATGTCAGCGGCGGCCGCTACTGCCGCACGGTCAGGCCCAGGGGCGATGGCCGGCGCGGGCCTGTCAGGCGCCGCAGCCACCGACAATTCGCCTTCCGGATCGATACCGAGTTGCTGCGCCACCTGGCGAATTTGTATGGCCAGCGCCTGTCGGTTATCGCTATTTTCCGGCAATTCCCGATAAAGATCCAGCCAGGTATCGTAGGCCGCCTGAGGACGGTCGGCCTGCAATTCAGCCAGGGCCAGAAAATACCGGGCGCCCATATGCCGGGGCACCAGTTTTCGCGCCTTTTGAAATGCTGCCAGGGCTTCCGGTGTGATCGTACCGCGGGCGCTTTTGGTAAGGATATCACCAAAAGCCGTTTGCAAATCAGCATCGTCGCCGGAAAGCGCCAGGGCCCGCCGCAGCGAATTTGCCGCCTCATCATATCGCGCCAGCGCCGCTTGGGAGCGGCCCAGCAAAATCCAGCCATCCAAATCATCGGGCTGCTCGCGCAGGCGGGTCGCCAAACGCGTAACCATTTCATTGATCTGATCGCGCTGTGTCCCAGTCAAATTTTGCGACGGCGGCGCTGGCGCAATCGTTTCCCGTTCCGCCAATGGTTGGTTCGGCTGCCCCGGCTGGCCAAGCCAAACATATAAAAACAACGTCAGGGCGGGCAGCGCCAGGGCGATCATAACGGCGGTGATGGCTGACGGCGCGGCCGAACCGCCGCCGCCTTGCCCTTGTTCGCCGGCACGTAAAATACGCCGCTCTATTTCCCGTCTTGTTTCCTCCGCCTCGCGATCAGTCAGCGCGTTGGCTGTCAATTCAGCATCCACCTCGCGCAATTGATCGCGATAAACCGCCAAATCATGATCCAGGCGATTGTCACCCCCCTTCGAGGGGCGCAACAGGGGCCAGAGGATCGGCAAAACCGCTGCCAGCGTCAACCCACCTATCGCTAGCCACAGGCTCATGTTGGCCCTCCATCGCCCAGCAGAGCCTTTAGGCGGGCCTGCTCGTCAGCACTCAACGGCGCGGTCGACGCCACCAGCGGAGGGCGACGGCGACGGTAGCTAATAACGAGCCAAATTATCGCCAGTATCAAAAGCAGGGCCGGGCCAAACCAAAGCAGCACCGTTCCACTTTTCACCGGCGGCCGTAACAAAACCCAGTCGCCATAGCGCACCACAATAAAGCGGATCGCCGCGTCGTCACTATCACCTGCCGTGATCCGTTCCCGCACCAGCATTCGCAGATCACGCGCAAGCGTGGCATTTGAATCCTCAATGGACTGGTTCTGACAAACCAGACAGCGTAATTGCTTGTGAATAGCGTGCGCGCGGGCTTCCAAAACCGGGTCATCCAGCGGTGTATCCACGGCAATGGACCAAGCGGGGGCGGCTAGTCCCATCAGACATATGGCAAGAACCAGCCGGCGCAAAACGACCATCAACATTGCGCCACGCCGCCCTGCCGCAATGTCTTGATTGCCGGCAATAGTTTTTCTTCCAGGTCGCGCTCCATGATGGGGCCGATATGCTTACACACGATCCGGCCTTCGGCATTGATCAGGAATGTTTCGGGCACGCCATAAACGCCCCAATCGATACCCACCCTGCCCTTCAAATCATGTCCGACGCGGTCATAGGGATCGCCGTAACGGGTTAGCCAGGCCATGGCGGCGGGTCCCTCGTCCTTGTAGTTGAGGCCATGCACGGGCACGTCACCTTGCGCCTTCAGTTTCATGAAAAGGGGATGCTCTGCCCGGCACGAGACACACCACGAAGCAAAGACATTGACCAGCGAGACCTGCCCCTTTAAATCGGCTGTCTTCAGGCCTTTCGGACGATCGGGCAAGGCCGGCAGATCAAATTCCGGTACGGCCTTGCCGATCAAGACCGATGGGATTTCCTTTGGCCGCAAGCTCAACCCGACGAACAGAAAAACACCAATGATCATGGCCACTGCCAGGGGCAGCAACCTCAGCCAGATGCGGCGGGGTTTTGGCTCTAAACTCGGCTCGTTCAAACTACAAATCCTATTTACCGGCCATTGACGCCGCGGTCTTCGCCGCTTTCACCGGCACATCACGCCGGGCCGGCGCGCCAACCCGGTGGCGGCGGTCACTTAATGAAACCAGGCCGCCAAAAACCATCATCAGGCATCCTATCCAGATCCAATGAATCATCGGTTTGTTGTAGAACCTAGTTGACCATGATCCATCGCCCGTTGGATCGCCGATTACCGCGTACAAATCACCACCCCAGCCGGTACGAATTGCGGCCTCGGTCGTTTCCATGGGCGGATCTTGATAGTTACGGGATTCCGGTTCCAAAACAGCGATTTCCGCGCCATTGCGGCTGACCCGAAAGACACCGCGTACGGCGGAATAATTGGGGCCGTCGATCGGCTCGGCGCCCTGGAATTTGATCTCATATGGGCCCATCGCCAGGCTTTCCCCCTGGCGCATGACTTGTAGCTTTTCAACCTGCCAGGCGGATGACGCCACGATGCCAATGATCACCATTCCGGCACCAGCATGGGCAAAGGTGGTGCCCCAGGCGGAACGTGGAGATCGCATGAGACGGCGCGCGCTTTCCCCGACCGGCACACGGAACAGCCGCAGGCGATAGGCCGCTTCCTCCACCGACGCCGCAATCATCCAGACGCCCAATGCGATGCCAGGGATGGCCAGCCAGGGACCGTCATGGGCCGCCACCAAAGTCGCAAGCAGAGCCAGCACCGTCGCGATGACGGCAAACTTCAGGCGCTGCACGGCGCCAAGAAGATCACCTCGCTTCCAACGTAACATCGGCCCCACCGCCATGGCGATGAGTGCTGGCACCATGAGCGGGCCAAATGTTGCGTTAAAATAGGGCGGCCCAACGGTTATTTTTTCGCCCGTCAAAGCGTCCAGAAACAACGGGTAAAGAGTGCCCAAAAGAACCGTGGCACAGGCAGTGGAAAGCAGCAGGTTATTCAACACCAATCCTCCTTCCCTGCTAACCGGGGCGAACAACCCGCCACCTTTCATGGCTGGCGCCCTTACCGCGTAAAGCGTCAACGAGCCGCCAATGACGGCAATCAAAAAGGCCAGAATGAAGACGCCCCGGGTTGGATCGGTGGCGAAGGCGTGGACCGAGGTCAGGACCCCTGAACGCACGAGGAAGGTTCCCAGCAGGCTCAATGAAAAGGTTACAATGGCCAGCAGCACGGTCCAGTTTTTCAGGCTATCCCGCTTCTCCACTACAATGGTGGAGTGCAGCAATGCCGTACCCGCCAGCCATGGCATGAACGACGCATTTTCAACGGGGTCCCAGAACCACCAGCCACCCCAGCCCAGCTCGTAATAAGCCCACCAGGCCCCCATGGCTATGCCCAAAGTCAGAAAGCACCAGGCCGCCAGGGTCCAGGGCCGGACCCAGCGGGCCCAGGCCGCATCGACACGGCCTTCGATCAACGCCGCGACGGCGAATGAAAAGGCCATGGAGAAGCCAACATAGCCGAGATAGAGAAACGGGGGATGAAAGGCGAGGCCCGGATCCTGCAACAAGGGATTCAACCCACGGCCGTCAAGGGGCGCGGGCAGCAACCTTACAAACGGATTTGATGTGAACAAGACAAAGGCAAGGAAGCCCACTCCGATCATCGCCTGCACCGCCAAAACCCTAGCGCGAAACGGTGCCGGCAGATTGCCGCCAAAGACGGCTACCGCCGCGCCGAACAAGGCTAGGATCAACAGCCACAAAAGCAACGAGCCTTCATGATTTCCCCAAACACCGGCAATTTTGTACAGCATGGGCTTGGCGGAATGGGAATTGGTGGCAACATTGAGCACGGAAAAATCAGAGGTCACATAGGCGTACATCAGGGCGGCGAACGCGGCCACGATCAATAGACATTGCACCAGGGCGGCCGGCCGCGCCAAACCTATCCAGCCAGGGTCGCCGCGCCAGGCCCCAAGCAAAGGTAACGTCGCCTGTACCAAAGCAACCGACAGCGCGAGCACCAATGCGTAATGTCCCAGTTCTGCTGTCATAAGGGCGTCCTTTGTCTCTTAGACGGATCTGTTCAATAGGAACTCAACATTGGCGTCCCGGCACACATCCGCCATCGCCTGCATCAACATCGCCGGGATAGGCACCCCAGTCGCCAACCGATCAGCATGGGCACTGTCTTCCGGATCGCCCGGTACCAGCACTGGCAGATCCGGGTCACTGGGCGACAGGCCATGCAGATGATCGATCATGGCATCCAATTCGGTTTCGAATTCGCCTTCTTCCCGGAATGCCATCGGGTCAATAGCCAGGAAAAAATGGCCCGTATGATGTTCGCTTTTGTCATCCATGGCGCCGATAAACGGCGTGCCCGGCAGCATAGAGCACAGGATTTCGACCATCGCTGCCAGACCATAGCCCTTGTGGCTGCTCAAAGCCGCCAACCCACCCAGCGGGGTTACGCCATAGCCTTCGGCCAGGCGTCCAAAGCCGTCGAAGGCATCAGGCGCATGGCGCACGCCCGCCCCCGTCGGATCCACCACCCAGCCTTCCGGCAGTGGTTTGTCGTTGTAGACGGCTAACTTTACCTTCCCAACCGCAACCGTACTCGTTGCCATATCGATTACGAAGGGTTTGTTGTTTTTGGCCGGCGCGGCAAAGGCAATGGGATTGGTGCCAAAGACCGGTTCCATCGCCCTGGTCGGCACGATCGCCCTGCTACCGGCGTTGGTGCTGGCCAGGCCGATCAGACCTTCCCGCGCCGCCATCAGGGCATAGGCGCCCGCGGCGCCGTAATGGCGTGAATGACGCACCGTGACCGCCGCCAAGCCGGCGGTCTTGGCTTTCTTAATCGCTAAATTCATCGCGATGGTCGATGCCGCATGACCAAGGCCGCTATCGCCGTCGATCAAGGCGGTTACCGGCGTTTCACGTAACACCTTGATATTCGGCTGCATGTTGAGACGTCCCTGGCGGCGCATCTCCGCATACATAGGCATCATGCCGATGCCATGGGAATCGATACCGCGCAAATCGGTCTCTGTCATGACATCAACCGTGGGCTGGATCACCGCTTCCGCCATGCCCCAGGCCATGAAAATGTTACGCAATTGCTGCCGCAGCGTCTCTGCTGGGATCCTGATCGTTTCCGCCATATTGCTAAGCCACCCGGTTCGGTAAGGGCTGGCCCTGAAAATGGGCGAGCAAATTATCGATCGTCAAATTGCCCATGGCGGTCCTCGTCTCGACCGTCGCGCTGGCTTGATGGGGCTGCAAGACAACATTTTCCATCGCAAACAGCGCCTTGGGGACGCTTGGTTCGCCAGCGAAGACGTCCAGTCCCGCGCCTGCAATGGTATGATTAGACAGGGCTTTCACCAAGGCCACTTCGTCAACCACGCTGCCCCGTGCGATATTGATCAGATAGCCATTGCTGCCCAAGGCTTCAAACACCTCCTCATCGATCAAATTCCGGGTTGCTTCACCTCCCGGACAAGTCAGGGCCATGACATCGCAGGCCGTGGCCAAGGCGGCAGCACTGGCGTAAAAGGGATAGGCCACGTCATCGCGTTCCGTACGGTTATGATAGGCGATCGTCATGCCGAACACCTCGGCCCGTTTCGCCAGCGCCATGCCGATACGGCCCAGGCCGACGATGCCCAGGCACCGGCCCCGCGGCGAATGAGACAAATCCAAGATCCCCTCGCTTTCCCACCGCCCGGCCCGGACGTAGCGGTCCCCCTCCACAACCTTGCGCAAAGTGGCCAGGGTTAATGCCATGCCCAGATCAGCCACACAGTCCGTCAACACATCCGGCGTATTGGTAATGGCGATGCCATGCTGCTTGGCATAGCCCACATCGGCGCCATCATAGCCAACGCCAAAACAGGCGACGATCTCCAAATTAGGTAACAGCGCCATCATGGCGGCATCGACTTTGGCAAAGCCCGGCATGGCAATGCCATGAATACGGTCGACATTGTCCAGAAACGCCGGCGGTCTTTCGCTTTCATGGGGCAAAACGATCAAATCAAATACATCGCGGGCCCGGTCAACGATCCAGCTGGGGATCGGTTCAATCAACAGGACGCAGGGTTTTGCCCCCTTCGTAACGTCGGTCATTCTTCCTTGCCCTGCCATTGACCAGCCTTCTTCAAGGCCTCGGCGACCTCCTTCGGCATATAGGTTTCGTCATGTTTGGCCAGCACCTCGGTCGCCACGAAAGTTCCATTTGTCGCCAGACTGCCTTCGGCGACAATCCCCTGGCCCTCCCTGAAAAGATCAGGCAGCAGACCGCGAAACCGTACCGGCAACACGTCCACCTTATCCGTTACGCGAAAAGTGATCGTGACACCATCGGCATCGCGCTGAACCGAGCCTTCCTCCACCAAACCACCGATGCGCAACCGGCGATCAGGCGGAATCGGTTGTTCCGCCGATTTTCGCGCCAGTTCGGACGGTGAATAAAAGAACACGATGTTCTCTTCAAATGCCATCAACACCAAGGCCGCGGCGGCGGCAAATATCAGCATAAAGCCGCCGACGATATAAAGGCGCCGCTGTTTACGGGTCATTCCGCGTCACTTTCTCGTTGCCGGCGGTTTTTGCGCAATGCCGCCAAAGTCTGCTCCGACTTGCGCCAACCTCGGTCGCTGATGAACCATAACGCCGCCATGACAACAAGCACGATCGCGAAGGCGGGCCAGACATAGCCCGCATAGCCTCCCATCGCAAAAAATTGCCCCATGCCTTCCATCGTGCCCCTAACTCGACCGCTCTGCCAGCCGCAGGGCGCGAATGCGCCGCAAATTCAGTTCCATACGCATGCGGGCCAGTAACAAGGCCACAAAATAGACCTTAAACGCCAAAGCCATGATCAACAGCGGCCACAGCATGCTGGGATGGATCGCCGGGCCATCCATGCGCAATACGCTAGCGGGCTGATGCAGGGTATTCCACCAATCCACCGAGAATTTAATGATCGGCACATTGATCGCGCCAACCAGAGCCAGGACCGCCGCAGCCTTGGCCGCTTTTTGCCCATCCTCGATCGACTGCCAAAGGGCCATATATCCGAGGTAAAGGAAAAACAGTATCAGCACCGATGTCAGCCGCGCATCCCAAACCCACCAGGCGCCCCACATGGGCTTGCCCCAAAGCGACCCCGTGACTAACGCCAGAAAAGTGAATCCGGCGCCAATCGGGGCTGATGCCTTGGCTGCCAGGTCAGCCAAAGGATGCTTCCAAATCAACGCGACAGCGCTGGCCACCGCCAGGAAGATGTAACAGAACATCGCCATCCAGGCCGACGGCACATGCACGAACATGATGCGGACCGTATCGCCCTGTTGATAATCCGCGGGCACCACGATCAACGCCAAATAAAAGCCGACCGCCAGCAACAGCGCCGCCAGCCCCCCGGCCCATGGTTGAATGCGCCCGGCGAGGCGGGTAAATCGAGTTGGATTGGCAAAATAATGTAGCGACATGAGCTGAGGTTTAGCGCCCCCCCGTCACGGGCGCAAGCACTGTAAGGGCAACAAATTGTCGCGGTCTGTTGCCCCGGCTGTCCACTACTCTAACGATAACTTTACCGCCGCCGCGGCAGCCCAGGGACAAAGCGGTATTGCGGCCAGCGTCAGGGCAGCCAAAAGTAGAACATGCGGTTTAGCGTTCAGGCCATGTACGGCGGCATCAATGGCCGAAACGCCGAAAATCAACACCGGTATGTAGAGCGGCAACACCAACAACGATAACAGCACTCCGCCTCGCCGCACGGTCAGGGTCAAGGCCGCGCCAATGGCGCCAATAAGACTAAGCGCCGGCGTACCTATCAACATGGTCAAAAGCAAGGCCGCGAAACCTTCAGTGTTCATGTTTAGCAACACGGCCAATATCGGCGCGGCCAACAGCAGGGGCAATCCCGTCGTCAGCCAATGGGCGATGATCTTGGCCAGAACGATCCCCCCCAGAGGCAGTCCGGACAGGGTCAGCTGTTCCAGACTTCCGTCTTCAAAATCCGCCTGAAATAGCCGGTCCAGAGACAGCATTGCGGCCAGTAAGGCGGCGACCCAAAGGACACCCGGCGCAACGCGGGCCAGAATGGCGGGTTCCGGTCCAATGCCCAAGGGAAACAGGGTGACCGTTAAGAGGAAAAACACCAGCGCCAAAAACGTGGCGCCGCCCTGGCGCACCGCCAGATGCAGATCGCGGGTGATGACAGCCACGAACGGCCTCATTGCGGCTTCAACTGCAAAATCTCGACATCGTCCAGGCCTAGTTCGATGTGGGTCGCGGCCATGACCATGCCCTTGTCGGCGCGATGGTCCATGATCGCCTGTTGCAGGCAGGCGGTTCCATCCGCATCCAGGGATACCGTGGGTTCGTCGAGCAACCACAGGGTCGCGGGGGACGCAATCAGCCTGGCCAAGGCAGCCCGCCTATGCTGGCCGGCCGACAAATATTGTGCCGGCGTGTCCGCCAGATGTGCAATGCCGAACGCCGCCATCGCCGTATCGATCCGCGCATCGGCGGATCCCCTGATTTTCGACCAGGTCGCAATATTCTCGCGTACCGTCAGGGCGCTCTTGACCGCATCTTGATGCGCGACGTAATGCAGCCGTGCACGGTGTTCTTCGGGATCCTCGGCGATATCCGCACCATCCCAGGTCAATTGCCCTGCTGCTGTCTTCAATAACGTAGCGGCCATTCGCAACAAGCTCGTCTTGCCGCAACCATTGGGACCGCGCAGCACAAGCGCCTGACCTGGCGCAATCTGGAAATCGAGGCCGGAAAAAATACGCCGCTCACCCCGATCGCAGGCAATGTCATGGCCCTGGAACATCGGCCTCAACCTCGTCTTCGGAATTTTTCTCTGGCAAACGGTGACGGTTCATGGTCGGCAATTGCAGGACCGAGAACAAAATTGTTAGCGGCATGATGCCAAAAACTTTAAAACTCACCCAATCATCGGTCGATACGTTGCGCCAGACAATTTCGTTCAATATGGCCAAAACCACAAAAAACATGGCCCAGCGCAAGGTCAACACGCGCCAACCCTGATCGGTCATGGGAAACATGGTTCCCATTAGGCTTTTCAGGAATGATTTACCCCGCAGTAGCCCGCCCAGAAGGATTGCCGCGAACAAAGTGTTGACGATGGTTGGTTTCAGCTTGATGAATAGCTCGTCCTGCAAAAACAAGGTCAGGCCGCCGAAGATCAAAACGAATATGCCGGTCACCAACGGTAACGTAGGCAACCGTCGTTCCAGCATCCAGGTAATCGACAACGAGAGAATGATCGCTATCATGAAGACGCCCGTCGCCCAAAATAGTCCGGCCCGGGCGTTGGTCAGAAAAAACAGCGCCAGAGGCCCCACTTCCAAAGCAAGCTTGAGAATGGGATTTACGGCGGATGGGGCGATTACAGTTTTTGACATGGCGAACATATAGCCCGGATCGAAGTGAACTGAAACGAAACAGAACACCGATCCAAAAAAAAGGTTGCCCCTATGAGCGATGAAGCAAAACGAATGGCAGCCGGCGCGGCGGTGGAATTGGTGCTGGACGGCATGCGTCTGGGCATCGGCACGGGATCCACGGCCGAGCATTTCATCCATCTTTTGGCCCAACGGGTAAAAGCCGGGTTGTCCGTAACTGGAATTGCAACATCGGAGCGAAGTGCTGAATTGTGCAGCCGGTTGGGCATTCCGCTGACCAATCTGGATGAAACCCCAAGCCTTGATTTGGCCGTGGACGGCGCCGACGAGTTTGACGGAGCGCTAAATTTAATAAAGGGCGGCGGCGGCGCATTGCTAAGAGAAAAAATTGTCGCTGCGGCGGCGAAACGTTTTGTGGTCATTGCCGATGCCAGCAAGCAAGTCGCTGTGTTAGGGGCCTTTCCCCTGCCTGTCGAGATTATACCTATGGCCCGTCAACCGTTGAGCCAGCGCCTGGCGAAGCTGGGCGCCGTAGTGGCCCTGCGTCAAACGGCGGACGGTAAACCGTTCCGTAGCGACGAGAATCACTGGATCCTGGATTGCGCCTTTGGTCCAGCAATCACCGATCCGCCTAGACTGGCACACACTCTTTCCGGCATGCCTGGCGTGGTCGAGCACGGCTTGTTTTGCGGCATGACGGAACGGGTTTTACTGGGAAGCGACGATCAGGTGACCGTCATCAACTCTTAAACCTGCCGGAAGGCCCATTTGATGACATTGCCGTCGGGTCGGAAAGTGGCGGAGAGGACGATCTGCTGGCTGCGGCGAATACGGCCGGACCGTCCCAGATAGACGCTTTCCGCCATGGCTATTTCGGCGCCACCGGCACGAAACCGCCATCCCTGGCCGCCGCCCAACCGCAACAAGACTGCAGAGCCCCCCTGAACGGCGGAAGCTTGCACATCAGGGTGCAAATGAAATCGAACGGCAACGGAACGCTCCGCGGTTTCCATGTCCGGCCCCGGCGGGCCGCTTGCATCCAACCGGTCCTCGCCCCGCACATCGCCGCCCGAGGCATCCAGATACAGCCGCCGACGGTGGGTCGCCCCAAACCGCTGGCGATAGCCATCATGATGCAACTCCAACCAGGTATTGCCAACTTCATCTTCGTGCCGGCGGCAGTGAAGACGGGTGGGATTAGGTCCAAAGCTACCGTCAGATATGATCGGCCAGGCATTAGCGTTGTTGAATTGCAGCGTCGAATGAGCGGCCGTTGCCCGCGCCGCCTCGCGCCATTCGGCGCTACGCTGCCGCCCGCTGCCACAATTGACGATCAGACGCCGTTTGCCGATGGACAGTTCGAACCCACCGCCACCCGCATGGGCGTATCGACCCCATTCACCAGCCGGCGGCGCCCCGGTATCGGTCAATAGAACCGCACTGCCAGCGGTCATCCGTTGAAACCCCGATTGCGTCGCGCTCAACAGTGCCTTGCCCTTCACGCCGGCCCGGACCAGGGTTGTCTCCACGCTGTCAGGGTTTTCTTCGAATCCGCCGTTGAATAACGCTAGTCCGCCATCCCCATGGCGAAGCCCCTGCAGCAAAGGTGCCATCCGGCCAATTGCCGTGTGCAGCCAATCGGGAACAGGCCGTCCGGAATCGCCAACCGCCCCGCGCAGTGCAATCAGCCGCCGCAAGACAGCCATTAGATCCGAAGGCGCGCGGCTGTTATAGCCGCCATCCTTCATGGTTTGATTTTCCAGCAAACTTTCGATTTGCCGCAGGCCCTTGATTGCGGCCCCGTCTTCGCCCGGCAACGCCATGGCGCCATAGACCAGGCCCAGCAGGGCGGACAATTGTTCGGCGCCAAACCGCGCGTCGCCGGCTGTCCGATGCAAGTGCAGCCATTGCGCCGTAAGAGAGCCCAGAAAGGCATCGGCAAACTCCGTATCCGCCCCTTGCAGCAGAAAGCGTCCCTGACCCAGCCAAGCTGTTATGCGTTGGCCAAGCACGCCTGGAGACCAGGTTATCGGATCGACATCACGGCACAGGTCTATCCATGAGCGCACCAGCCGGCGGGCATAGGCCAGCGCCGTTTCGCCACCCGATTCCCCAAAATGGCGGAGCCATTCGAAGCCATGCAATTCGGCGAGCCATTCATGATCGTCGGGCCGCAGTCGCCAGGGCGGTTGGTTCGGCGCATTGGCTTCCCGCCCGGCAAAGCGATACTGGCCCCGGAACAACGCGTCCGCCACGCTCGGATCGCCCGGCCAAGGGTCCTGGGGCAAAAAGTCCAGCTGTTCAATGTGGCGCCGTTCGAGGGCATAACGGTACAGGCGGGTTCGATATCCAGCATTTTTCAGCCGCCTCCAACCGTCATTCATATCGTCGCGTATTCCCAGGCCAAGAACGTATCTGTTTCCAATACGCCCGATTCTTAAGAGTTAGAGCAATTGAATCAATCCCCTGGATCGCATATGCGATTCCATGAGTGCTAAATCTGCTCTATACCGCGTTGCCCCGCAGTGCCGTTATATTGGCCGCGTAACATTCCACGCCACCGGTGAAGGTCGCCGTACCGGCCACCAAAACATCCGCCCCCGCGGCAACCACGTCAGCCGCGTTCAAGACATTGATACCGCCATCAACCTGCAAATCAATCTTGCGCTCCGTCGCATCAATAAGAGCGCGCAATTGGCGAATTTTCGCCAATTGCCCTGGTATGAATGATTGCCCGCCGAAGCCCGGATTGACGCTCATCACCAGGACAAGGTCCAGATATTCCAGCAACGGCTCCACCGCCGCGATGGCCGTGCCCGGGTTCAAGGCTAATCCGGCGCGGGCGCCCTGGTCCTTGATCAATTGGATGGTCCGGTGCAGATGAGCGCCGGCCTCCGCATGAACCGTGACGATATCGGCTCCGGCGGATATAAAATCGGGGATATAAGGGTCCACCGGGCTGATCATTAGGTGCACATCAAAGGGCAATTTGCTGTGCGGACGAAGGGCGGCAATTACGGCCGGCCCAATGGTCAAATTGGGTACGAAATGGCCGTCCATGACGTCAATATGGATATAATCGGCGCCGGCCTCGCTAACCGCCCGGACTTCCGCGCCCAACGCGGCAAAATCAGCGGAAAGAATCGACGGTGCGATGCGGGTGTTCTGTTGCATGAGCGCTAGGTAGCAGTTTGCTTTGTTGGCCGCAACAATCTAACCGTTCCGCATGAGGCGGCAGGCATAAAACCCATCCATTCCGCCCAGGTGATGGGGCAATGTGCGCATATCCCCAAGCGGCGTGATCAGCTCATCCAGGCCAAATAATTCCGCCGCGATAATGGGCCGCCGCGCGGCGGGTGCGCCCGATGCCAAGAATGCGTCTATCCGTTGCTCACATTCTTCAGGCTGAAGCGAGCAAGTGATGTAAATCAGCGTCCCGCCCGGCGCCAACATCTCCATTGCGGCCCGTAACAACTGATCCTGCAGGGCTGCCGCCTGATCGATATCTTCGGGCGTCCGCAAATGCCAGATGTCGGGATGCCGACGAATCGTTCCCGTGGCGCTGCACGGGGCGTCCAAAAGGATCAGATCAAAAGGCTTGGCCGGCCGCCAGGACAAAACGTCGGCCACCATTGTCTCGGCCTGCAAATTCAGCCGCTCCAGGTTGGAGCGCAGCAACGCCATTCTTTTTGGCGCACTGTCGATTGCCGTGACCCGCGCACCGGACACCGCCAATTGAGCAGTTTTTCCGCCGGGTGCCGCGCAAAGGTCCAACACCTCCCGGTCCGCCACCTCCCCCAACAGCAGCACAGGCAGGGCCGCGGCAGCGTCCTGGACCCACCATTCCCCCGCCTCAAATCCAGGCAATTCCTGAATGGCGCCCCCCGCCGTGCGGCGCAGACTGCCCGTCGCCAGGACGTCCCCCTGCAATGCTTGCGCCCAGGCGCCGGCGTCACTTTTAAAGGTCAGGTCCAACGCCGGCTCCAACAGCATGCTGGCGATCATTCTCTGCGCAACCTCGGCGCCATATGCCGCTGACCAGGTTTGCCAAAGCCAGTCGGGACAATTCAGCCGCACTTCATCCTGGTCGGCCAAAATCAACGCCGCGTCACGGGTTAGACGCCTGGCAACCGCGTTGACCAGGCCGCTTAGGTGGCGCAGGCGGGGTGCCATCAGGCGGACCGCGCCGTCCGCCACCGCATGGGCCGGGGTGCCGAGAAACAGGGCCTGGGCGGCGGCGAGGCGCAGCGCGTTGAGGGCCGGTTTTGCGGCGCGGTTTAACGGTTTATCCAGACAGCGGGAAATGGCATCGTCAATTTGACCGAGTCGGCGCAATACGGTGACCACAAGCAGGCGAGCAAAGGCGCGGTCCCGTGGTTCTAAACCGGCCAGCCGCCGTCCCGGTTCCAACTCATCAGACAGGGCCTGATCCAGCATTTGCCGTCGATCCAAAATCTGGCCCAAAAGCCGCGCTGCGGCGGCCCGTGACCGATGCCCCGTATCACTCATCACTCATTCATCCCGTAAGCTGGCGCCATTCTTGGTTGGCCCTGTTCCCAGACACTGGTAGGTTCCAGCCTGATGGATATGTAACCAAGCTGATCGCGCAATCAAGTCGGTCGTATCCACGGCGGCGCATTCCATCTGGGAGACAACGTTAAATGCCAACCAAAACACCCGCTTCAACGCAGCCTGATGAAAGCAAAATTGAACCGGAAACGGGCACGGAAAAGCAGCGGCCCGTCAAGGAAATCGGCGGCCCCAAGGGCCTTGAGCCAACCCGCTATGGTGATTGGGAGCGGAAGGGGATCGTATCAGATTTCTGATTTCGGCATTCTAGAGCATATCCGGGGTATTCTGGAGACCGCCGCCCCTACTCAGACGACGGGCGACAGACCGCCATCAACGTTGATCGCCGTCCCTGTGATGTAGGAGCCCGCATCGGAGGCCAGGAAGCACGCCATGTTGGCGAATTCTTCGGCCGTACCCAGTCGACCCATTGGAACCCCACGTTCCACCGCCATGCCCGAGAGGAATTCGTCCATGGGCATCTCTGGGGCAAGGGCTTCGTGTCGGCGTACCCATTGTCCACTTTCAATGATGCCCGTGCACAAGGCGTTGACGAGTACGTTGTGGGACGCGCCTTCGCTCGCCAAAACCTTGGTCAGCGCCATGCCGGCCGCCCGCGTCACCGCCGTCGGCGCACTGCCGCCCCGGGGCGCCTTGGCCGCGGTATTGAGAATATTGATAATTCGGCCCCATTTCCGCAGTTTCATTCCGGGCAGAGCCAAACGGCACAGACGCACCGCCGCCATCAACTTTAGATCAATATCGAATTGCCAGGTCTCGTCGGTTATTTCTTCGAACTTTCCGGTTTGTGACGTGCCCGCGTTATTGACCAGAATATCTATCTGCCCGAAATCAGCCTGCACTTTGCCAAATAGCTCCGTGACCTGCGCGGCCTTGCTCACGTCCGCTGAATAAGCCATGACGCGCTGGCCGGTATCCTGGGCAATTTCGTCCCGCGTCGCCTCCAACAGCTCCATACGCCGGGCCGCAATAGCGATATCCGCGCCGGCCCGCGCAAACCCGTGCGCCATGGCCTTACCCAACCCCTCGCTACCTCCGGTGATCAGGGCCACCCGCCCATCCATGCGCAATTCCATGACAGTCTCCCAAAATGCCTAAATCCAAGCGGGCATCATACAATCTCATCATGCCGATTGAAGTCATCATTTAGCGTCCTTACATCTTTGTAAGCAATTTCCCCCATTTTACCGGCGCGGCGGTCGCATTGCCGCAACGGAAGTCCTATACAGGGCAACAGAGTTGTCTTCTAACGGTGGAGATACCGAATGAGCCAAGACCCGGCCAATACGGCCAACGATCTAAACCTGCTGTCCGACCTTGTCGCTAAGGCGACGCGGGCCGGCGCGGAGGCCGCCGATGCGGTGTTGTTCGAATCCGCCTCGCTCGAAGTCAGCTACCGCCTGGGCGCGCGCGAGGATCTGGAGAGATCGGAAAGCAAAGACCTTGGCCTGCGGATTTTTCTCGGCCAGAAACAAGCTATTGTTTCCTCCACCGATATGTCCACGGACAGCCTGGAAGAATTACTGCAACGGGGCCTGGCCATGGCGCGCGCCATGCCCGATGATCCTTATTGCGGTCTGGCGGATACGGATCGCCTGTGCCGGGACATCCCCGACCTGGACCTCAACGACGACGGGGAGCCAACGCCAGAGGCGCTGTACGAGATGGCGGCGGAGGCCGAGGCAGCCGCCCTGGCGGTTGAGGGGGTTAGCAATTCCGAAAGCGCCGGCGCCGGTTGGGGCCGCAACCGCATTGCCCTGGTCACGTCGAACGGCTTTGCGGGCGGTTACGCCACCTCATCCCATTCGCTGTTCGCATCCGTCATTGCGGGTGAAGGCACGGGGATGGAGCGCGACTATGATTTCACCTCGGCCCACCATGCCGCGGACCTTGCCGAGGCCGCCGCCATCGGCACGGCGGCGGGCGAGCGGGCCGTTAGACGCCTGAACCCGCGCAAGGTCGAAAGCCAGAAATTGCCGGTGATTTTTGACCCCCGCGTCTCCCAATCCATGCTTGGGCACTTCACGGGCGCCACCAACGGTATATCGGTGGCGCGCGGCACATCGTTCCTAAAGAATAGTCTGGGCAAAAAGGTATTCGCGGACGGCGTCAATATTGTCGATGACCCCCATCGGTCACGGGGCTTGGCGTCAAAACCGTTTGACGGTGAAGGCGTGGCAAACCACAAGTGGATGTTGGTGGAAGACGGTGAATTGGCTACTTGGATCATGGACACGGCATCGGCCCGGCAATTGGGTCTGGCAACCACTGGCCATGCCAGCCGGGGCACCTCGGGCCCGCCCTCGCCAAGCACGACAAATCTGTATATGCAGCCCGGCACCTGCAGCCGGGACGACCTGCTGGCCGGTGTCGCCACCGGTTTATACGTCTCTGAACTGATTGGTTTTGGCGTCAATGGCGTGACCGGCGATTACAGCCGTGGCGCCTCTGGTTTCTGGATAGAGGACGGCGTCCTGACCCATCCGGTGTCGGAATTGACCATCGCGGGAAACCTGAAAGACATGTTCTTGCATATAACCCCGGCCGACGATTTGACGTTCCGCTATGGCAGCAATGCGCCCACCTTGCGCATTGATGGCCTGATGGTGGCCGGAACGTGAGCCAACTGGAACAGGATTACGCCTTATTGTTGGAAACGGTACGCGAAGGCGGCGCGTTGGCGCTCAGCTATTTCCATGACGGCGTAAAGCATTGGCAAAAGGGGCCGGATGATCCGGTATCCGAGGCGGATCACGCAGTGGATGATCTATTGCGAAAAAAGCTGCTCGCTGATCGGCCCACGTATGGTTGGATGTCCGAGGAAACCGAGGATGACCCCAAGCGGCTTGATTGCCGCGATATCTGGGTCGTAGACCCTATCGACGGCACCCGTGCATTTATCCAACAGCGTGCGGAATTTACTGTCTGTGCCGCTTTGGTACGGGACGGCCGGCCACTCGCGGGTGCAGTGTACAATCCGGCCACGGAAGAATTCTACGACGCGGTGCTGGGTGGCGGCGCCCGCCTGAACGGAGAAACCATTCGTGTCAGCGCGGCCACGGACTTTGAAGGCGCGCGCCTATTGTCCGGCCGGCATATTTTCAAGAACGCCGGCCCCGCGGACAAGCCTGCCGATGTCACTATCCATATGGTTAATTCGATCGCCTATCGAATGTGCCTGGTAGCTGATGGCCGGTATGACGCCTGCATCTCGCTATCGGGCAAATGTGATTGGGATATCGCCGCCGCGGAATTGATTTTGGCGGAAGCCGGCGGCGTCAATACCAACTCCCATGGCCAGGACTTCAGATATAATTTGCCCGAACCACGGCATAAATCGGTGATTGGCGCGGGACCAAAGATGCACGCCCATGTATTGCAATTTCTGGACACCATGGAGCGGCCACTAGGCGCCAAGTGGTAACCGCGCCCGAGGTCCGGCGGCGGGTCCTGGGCACGGCGTTGGCCGCGGTTAATCGTAGTCAATCCGCGTGACGTATTTGTCATCATCATGGGCGGCCCAGTACATTTGACGCAAACGCTGGGTCAGCGGGCCGGGGCTGCCATCGCCAACAAGAGCGTCGTCCAGCCGGGTTACCGGCATCACGCCGCCGGCGGTGGAGGAGAGGAAAATTTCGTCCGCCTGACGCAATTCGTCCTCGGTTAAAGTGCCCACATCGACTTTGACATTGAGGGACTGGGCCAGTTCGATCACCGTCATTCGGGTGATGCCCAACAGTACCCCGCCAGCCGGCGTGATCAGCCGGCCGCCGCTGCTGGCAAACAGATTGAAGCCCGGACCTTCCGTGATATTGCCATTGCCGTCCGTTAGCACGGGCGTTTCAGCACCTCGATCATAGGCCTCGAAAAGGCCCTGCACCATATCGCCCCAGTGAAAGTTTTTCACGGTTGGGTCAACGGAATCAGGCGAGATACGGGGTATGCTGCTGATTGTCAGATGCAGGCCCTGTTGCTGTTTTTCGGGCGAGGCAATCCAGATATAAGGGATCGCCAGGGCATAGAAACGGTTTTCACATTCCCGTGGGTCCCGGCTGCCGGGCGGCGGCGTGCCCCGGGTTAGAATAACTTTTACGTAGGCTTCCCGCAGGCCGGTTCGGCGCACACATTCGGTCAATATGGCGGCTATTTCATCCCGCTCGTAAGGCGGATGCATATGCAGTTTCTCAATGCCGCGAAAGAACCGGTCCAAATGATCGGCCAGGCGGAAGAAACCCCCGCCCCAGACTGCGACCACGTCATAGGTCACATCGGAATGCAGAAACCCCCAATCGGAGCTGGGTATCCGCGCCTCGGCAATGGGCACATAATCCCCATCAACAAAGGCGACGCCGTCTGCAAAGGGATTGTGGCTTTCCGGTAAGGTTTCGGTCTGGCTCATGACATCCTCGGTTGACTGCTAAATTTAAGGGGTCGTCAGGCTGGTTTGATCCAAATACGGTTATCGTGAAAAGCGGCCCCGCCAACCGGCGCCACCGGGTCGGCACCGGTAAGAACATTGATGCCGCGGCCGCCGGCGAAAGCGGCGTTGGGCCAAATACTTTCGACCACCACCACGCCCCGCTGCAAGCCAGCAAAAATTTCCACGGCGATGAGCAAGTCGCCGCGATCATTGCCCAGCTGGACGATGTCATCATTGCCAACACCCAGTTCAGCCGCATCGTCGGGATGGAGCAAGACCGTCGGCTTCCCCTCGCGCGCGATCGATGTCGGCGTCTCGGTGAAGGAAGAGTTTAGGTAACTGCGGGCCGGCGCGGTGACCAGACGGAACGGCATGGCCTCGGTCGCCTCTTCAATCACCGGCCAATGGTCGGGCAGGCTCGGCATCGCGCCGGCGGCTCCATCGGGGCCGAAGCCGTGGGGCAGGACATCCTGCCATTTTGGGGCAAAACGGAACTTGCCATCCGGATGCGCGAAGCCATCAATATAATGCGCCTTGGCAAAATCAGGCTGGCAATCAATCCAGCGCTGATTCCGAAGATTTTCCACATCACCCCAGCCGGATGCCTGCAGCGTCCAATCAATTAATTCCAAGGCTGTCATCTCACAACCCGCATGCGCCACCCCCAGGCGCTTGGCCAATGCGTTGATCACCTGATGATTGGAGCGGCATTCGCCCGGCGCTTCGACCACCTTGGGACCCAGGGTGATATATTGATGGCCGCCCCCCTGATAAACATCATCATGCTCCAGAAACATCGTCGCCGGCAGCACAATATCCGCCGCCTGGGCGGTCTCCGTCATAAATTGTTCATGCACACAGACGAAAAGATCATCCCTGGCAAAGCCCTGACGCACCAGATTATGATCCGGCGCCACGCGCATGGGATTGGTGTTTTGAATGAACAACGCGGTCACGGGGGGACCGTCTCCCAAATCCCTCGGGTCACCGGTCAGCACCGGACCGATACGTGATTGATCCAGCACCCGGATCGACGGATCCAGCACATCCAGCCCTTCGATCATGCTCTTGTTCCAGTGATAAATGCCGCCATTATTGTGGAAGGCGCCACCACCTTCGTGCAGCCAGGCCCCGGTGACGGCGGCAATACAAGATGCCGCATGCATATTGACGACGCCGTTCCGTTGCCGTGAAAAGCCATAGCCCAGGCGAAAAAAAATCTTTGGTGTCTCGCCAATCAGTTTCGCAAAGGCCTCGATATCCGCAACCGGGACGCCACTGATGGCTTCCGCCCATGCCGGCGTCTTGTCACGCAAATGCGCCTCCAATTCGGTCGGGCAGTCCGTGTATTTTTCCAGATATTCGCGGTTCGCCAGGCCATCGCGAAACAGGATATGCATCACCGCGCAGGCCAGCGCCCCATCCGTGCCAGGCCGCACGCAGAGGAACAGATCGGCCTGTTTCGCCGTGTCATTGCGATAGGTGTCGATATGGACAATTTTAGCGCCGCGCTGCTTGCGGGCGCTGCTGGCATGGGTCATCACATTGACCTGGGTATTCACCGGATTGGTGCCCCAAATCACCAGACAATCAGCCTGGGCCATTTCGCGTGGATCGGCGCCGGCCAGAAGTCCCGTACCGGCAATGAAACCGTTCCAGGCCGAGGTTACGCAAATGGTCGCGTGCATACCGGAATATTTCTTGGCGTGACGAAGGCGGTGGATACTGTCCCGCATTATCAGGCCCATGGTGCCGGCATAAAAATATGGCCACACGGTTTCCGAGCCGTGCGTTTGCTCGGCCCGAAGCAAGGCTTCGGCAACCTCATCCAGAGCGTCATCCCACGAGACGGGCGCGAATTCACCCGAACCCTTGGCTCCCTTCCGCCGTAATGGCCCGGTCAATCGGTCGGGATGATGGATGCGTTCGGCGTACCGCGCGACCTTGCCGCAGATCACCCCGGCGGTGTAGCCATTGTCTTTTGCACCACGGACGCGGCCAATGGTATGGGCATCCAATTTCTCTACCTCAAGCGCACAGGTCGACGGACAATCGTGTGGACAGGCGCTAAAGCGGATTTCCGGCTTGGCATTCATATTTGAACACTCCCAAGAGCACATTTAGATTGAATATGCCTTCATTGTTTAAAATAAAGCAATAAATTCAACGGCTTCTATCTCTGTAGAGACCCCACTTAATCGAAAATTTCTCTATTTAAACCGCTGAAAATCTCTCACCTGATTTTTATCGTTGCGATGCCCTTTGTCGAGGGACTTTCGTCAGATTTCAAGGCGGCCCATTTCTCTGCCAGACGGACTATGCCGCGACGGTTCCCAGACGTTGGGAGACTTTGTTTTTGTTTTATGACGACCGATCTGTATAATAAAAAAATGATACTGCAAAACAAACAGCGCGACGGGTTGATCTGGGCCGCTGCGAAACTGTTCCGACGGCAGGGGTACAGTGGCACCGGTTTGCGCGACATTCTGGCCGCCAGCGGCGCGGCCAGGGGTTCCCTCTATCACTACTTTCCGGACGGCAAGGAAGAGATCGGCGCGGCGGCGGTGACGGCGGCAGGCGGCTTGGTGACGGAAACCTTTACCGAACTGGCAAAACAGTCGGACAGCCCCGCGGATTTCCTGCACCGCTATACCGAGTTGCTGGTGCGTTGGCTGGAAGCCTCAAAATTTCGCGACGGCTGTCCCATCACCACCACCCTGTTGGAAACTACCCCTGCTTCCCGCCCCATAACCGTGGCGGGGCAAGCCGTGTTCGCCGATTGGCTGGCGGCGCTGGCGGCAATGCTGGCGCGCCACGGCTGGCCGGCGGATCGTCGCGCCGCCACGGCCACCGCCATCATTGCCGGCCTGGAAGGCGCCCTTATGCTGGCCCGGGTGCAGGGCAGCGCCCAGCCCATCCACGATACGGCCCAGGCGCTTTGTATCTTATTGGAAATGCCGGAAAAAGAATCTCTCTAGGCAGGGGCCTGACGAGACGGTAGCTTGCCGTCAGCAAGCCATTCCTTGTCTCGCGAGCAGATGGCACACGATTTTTAGACAATCCCTGGAAGGAAAACCAACGATGGCTGATCTTGAAATGACCATAGCGGATGGCGTCGCCACCCTGACCATGAACCGGCCCGAGGCGCGCAACGCCCTGTCCATGGAGATGCGCAGCCAGATGGACGAGCTTTTCCATCAGGTGGAATTCAACGATGCCGTCCGTTGCGTGGTGCTGGAAGGCGCCGGTGATCATTTCATGGCCGGCGGCGATGTGAAGAACATGCACGAATATCTGAGCAGTCACGACGAAGCCGAGACCCAGAGCTATTTTTTGCACCGCATTCATGACCTGCACACCATCATGTATTCCATGCGCCGCATGCCCAAACCCGTCGTGGCCAAGATGCGCGGCGCGGCTGCCGGCGCCGGCGTTTCCCTGGCCGCGGCCTGCGATCTGGTGATCGCGGAAGAGGATGCCTTTTTTACCCTGGCCTATTGCAACATTGGCACCACGCCCGATGGCTCCTCGTCCTTCCATCTACCCCGCGCCATCGGCATCAAAAAGACCATGGAGATGACACTGCTGGGCGACCGTTACACGGCGCAGCAGATGGCCGATATGGGCCTGGTGAATTTTGTTGTGCCTGGCGCCAAACTGGATGAAGAATGCAATAAGCTGACCACCCGCCTGGCGAACGGCCCCACCCACGTCTATGGCATGGGTAAAAAACTAATGTACCGGTCGCTGGAGAATGAATTCGAATCCCAGTTGCAGTTGGAAGCCGAATGCTTTGCCGATTGCGCCAAACGTGCCGACTATCGCGAGGGCGTGGCCGCCTTCGTCGAAAAACGCAAAGCCAAATTCACCGGGAACTAAGGATTTAACCGCGTCCGCCAGCCTTCCCAAAAGTTGCCGCCGTCACCAAAATGATCCAACCATCAGGCCATCTTCGCCTGCCCCATGAAGGACGCGTATAACGTCATGCCCGAACAAAAGTTCATCATTGCCGGCGGTGGCATCGGCGGTCTTGCCGCCGCCCTGGGCCTGGCGCAAAAGGGCTATGGCAGTATCGTTCTGGAAAAATCAACGGAATTGAGCGAGATCGGTGCGGGCATCCAATTGGGGCCCAACGCCTTTCATTCCTTCGACTATCTGGGCGTTGGCGACGCCGCGCGAAAAAATGCCGTCTATGTGGACCAACTCCGCCTGATGGACGCCATGAGCGGCGACGAGATCATGCACATCCCCCTGGACGAGCCATTCCGCAAACGTTTCGGCAACCCCTATGCGGTGGTGCACCGGGGCGATCTGTATGCCGTTCTGTTGCAAAGCTGCCAGGACAACGCCCTGATAGAGCTGCGGGTCAACGCCGACGTGGTCGGATATGACCAGGACGGCCAGGGGGTCAGCGCCAATTTGGCCAATGGCGAACAGGTTGCCGGCACGGCCCTGATCGGCGCCGACGGTCTGTGGTCAAACGTGCGCCGCCAGGTGGTGGGTGACGATCAGCCCAGGGTATCGGGTCATACCACCTATCGGTCCGTCATCCCGACCGAACAAATGCCGGAAGATCTGCGCTGGAACGCCGCCACCCTGTGGGCCGGGCCGCGTTGTCACATCGTGCATTACCCATTGTCAGATTGGAAAATGTTCAATCTGGTGGTCACCTATCACAATCATGCGCCTGAACCGGTCGCCGGCAAGCCGGTCAGTCATGAAGAAGTGATGCAGGGCTTTGAGCACATCAACGAAAAAATCCTCAAAGTTATCCGCCACGGCAATAATTGGAAACTCTGGGTGCTCTGTGACCGGGACCCGGTGGAAAATTGGGTCGATGGCCGGGTCACATTGTTGGGCGATGCGGCCCATCCCATGCTGCAATATTATGCCCAGGGGGCCTGCATGGCACTGGAGGACGCGGTCTGTCTCTCCCACATGATGGCGCGCCATGGCGGCGATATCGCAGGCGCTTTCGCCGCCTATAACGAACAGCGCATGATCCGCACGGCACGGGTTCAACTGGGCGCGCGCGCCATCGGCGATCACATCTACCACCCCGACGGGGCACACGCCCGGGTACGCAACCATATCATGGAGAATTTGTCGGTAGAGGATTACTACGACCGCCTGGAATGGCTGTACGGCGGCACCGGCCTGGACGAGAGTTCATAACCGCCGACAATTTTATTGGCACTTGATGACTGGCAAAGCCCGCTTTTATCCGCCGATGGCCAGGATCTGGTTCAACGCGATATATCCGGCGGCAAAATATAAGCCGAGGTTGAAAGCACCATCTCGGGCACCGGCTCCGCGCGGAAAATACTTCGCAGATGAACTTCGTCAGGACCGTCGCCAATTCGAAACGCCCGTGACCAGGCGAAGGCGTCGGCCACGGGGGTGCCATCGTAACCGCCCATGGCGCCGAACACCTGAACAGCACGATCGGCGATGCGAAAATAGCCTTGCGCTATTGCGACCTTGAGAATGGACAAGTCGCGGTAGGCCGATTTTTCACCCTCGATGTCGACTTGGGCGGCGACTTTGCGTAACAACAAACGCATCTGTTCAGTCTCCACTCTCGAGTGGGCGATGGCGTATTGCACCGTGTCATAGCCAACCAGGGGGCGGCCAAATGCTTGTCGCTCCAATGCCCGGGCATACATCAACTCAATCAATAATTCGCATTGGCCGACCGCCCGCATGGAGTGATGCAAACGTGCCGGAGCCAAGCGGGCTTGAGAGACGGCGAAGCCCTCGCCTTCTTCGCCCAGCAGATTTTCTTTCGGCACGCGGACCTGATCGAAATTGATTTCGGAAGCGGGACCGTTCGGCTCGGAATATCCGAAAAATGAGTTAGCGGCGCCGACCGTCACCCCGGTTGCGTCGCGCGGGACAAGGATGACGCTATGCTGCCGGTTTGGGCCGGCATCGGGATTGCTGACGCCAAGAAAAAGGTAAAATCGGCAGCGTTCATGGCCACCACCGGTGATGTACCATTTGAGACCGTCAACGATATAGTCGTCGCCATCGCGGGTTATCGTGGCCGCAATATTTTTTGCGTCTGAAGACGCTGTCGCGGGCTCGGTCATGGCGAAGGCGGACTGGCATTCGCCATCCAGCAACGGCTGCAACCATTTTTCCTTTTGTTGCTCGTTGGCGTAGCGCTGCAAGGCCACCATATTTGGCACATCCGGCCATTGGCAATTAAAGGCTTTTGACGACCAAAGGACTCGGCCCAGAAATTCGGCGATCAACGAATAATCAAGATTACTCATCGGCAATCCCGGTTGGTGGTCGGCTAGTTCTGTTTGTGCCAAATTCCAAAGCCCTTGGGATTTGGCTTTCGCGCGCATTTGATCTAGGAAAGGTGGATCCAGATCACCATCCTGTTTGACGCTGCGGATCATCTCGCGGTTTCGCGGCAGTATGTCTTGTTCAAAAAACTGTCGAACCTGATCTAGGACTGTATAAGCCTTGGGCGATAATGATAGATCCATCATGTAGCTCCCTTCAGAACAACGTAGAAAATATTCCTGAATCCTCCTAACCACCTGGCCCGACTTGGTCAACGAGCATGACAATTTTTTCGGTTAGGCGCCGACGTCGTGCTCCCGATAATTTGTTCGGTGACGTTGGCGCTGGTTGGTTTGGGTAAACATCCATAGGGTGGTGAATGTTTTCCAACGCGAGGCATTTCGATTGACGGCTGTGAGCATCAATCACCGAACGGCAAGGGAATCTTGAGATGGATACATTCGACTACGTGGTGGTGGGGGCCGGCGCCGCCGGGTGTGTGCTGGCCAATCGCCTGACGGAAGATGATGCGGCGAGTGTCTGCGTGCTCGAGGCCGGCGGGAAAGACCACCACCCCTTTATTTCCATTCCAGCCGGGTTTGTCAAAACGCTCTATAGCGACCGTTTTGTCTGGCCGTTTGTGACCGAGCCCTCGGCCGCGCTTGATGGGCGCACGGTCGCGATCCCGCAAGGCAGGGTGCTGGGCGGGTCCAGTTCGATCAACGGCATGGTGTACAACCGTGGCCAGGTCGCGGACTTCGACATCTGGGCGCAGATGGGCAATCGCGGTTGGGGGTTCGACGGCCTGCTGCCTTATTTCAAGCGTTCCGAACAGCGCATCGGTCCCGGGGACGACCACTACCGCGGGCGCACCGGGGAATTACCCATTACCGACATCGATTGGATCAACCCGCTGGCCGAGGCCTTCCTTGCCGCCGCCGAGGGTATGGGTATTCCGCGCCGGCAAGACTACAACGCGGGCTACCAGTTCGGCGCCGGATACTTTCAGCGTTACATCCACAAGGGCAGGCGGGTCAGCGCTGCCGACGCGTTTCTGCGGCCCGCCTTGCGTCGGCGTTCGACGTCATTGCGCACCGGCGCCCATGTCGTGGAACTGGTAATGGATGGGCGCAAAGCGACCGGTGTGCGTTACCGCGATGCAGGGGGCGGCGAGCATGTGGTGCATGCCCGGCGCGAGGTACTGTTAAGCGCCGGCGCGATAAACTCGCCCAAGCTGTTGCAGCTTTCGGGCATCGGGCCGGCGGGGCTGCTGAATGATCTCGGGGTGCCCATGGTGGCCCCGCTGACCGGGGTTGGGGAGAATTTGCGCGACCATTATTCGGTGCGCATGGTGGCGCGCGCACGCAATGTGCTGACCATTAACGAATATGCACGCTGGCCCCGGTTGCCATTGGAAATTGCAAAATGGTTAAGCGGAAAGCCCAGCGTGCTGGCGATCTGCCCAACCATTGCCTACGTACACGGCAAGTCCCATCCGGATCTTGAAGAGAGTGACCTGCGGATTTTGTTCACGCCCGGAAGTTACAAAGACGGGCGCATCTATGTCCTCGACGACTACCCGGGCATGACCTGTGGTGCGGCCCAGCCGCGCCCGGAAAGCACCGGCTATGTGCGCGCCTGCTCGCGCAACCCCCTCGATGCGCCCATGGTGCAGCCAAACTACCTTGCCGCGGAAACGGACCGGCGTATTACCCTGGCGGGATTGCGGCTGGCCCGTGAATTGCTAAACAGCCCCGAACTCGCGCCGTATTTTGACTGTGAAACCCTGCCCGGATCCGAGGTGAGCAGCGATGATGAGCTGCTGGATTTTGCGCGCAGGCGCGGCAACACCGGTTATCATCTGGTGGGCACATGCAGCATGGGACAGGCGGCGGACAGAGGTGCCGTCGTGGACGATGAACTGCGGGTTCACGGTGTGCAGAACCTGCGTGTCATCGACGCCTCGGTGATGCCCATGCTCCCCTCGGCCAACACGTTTGCCGCCACGTTGGCGATTGCAGAAAAGGGCGCCGACATGGTTCGAGGCCGCAACGCGGCTGCCACGTCATGAGCGCACCTAGAATATCTCGGAAATACTCTAGAGCGCATTCGAAGAAAATGCGCTCAGACTCTTAAAAATAGAGAAATTGAACCAATCACTTAAGTCGCGAGAGCGACTCCAATTAATTGAAAATTGCTCTATTGCAAGAGGCCGGCAATGGGGCGCCATCAAATGGTTCAGAATACCCCGGAACGGCTCTAATCCGCGGCTTCCAGGACGGTGACCTTGGCGCCGCCATCCTCGACCAGGAACAGGCTGCCAGGATAGCCGGCTTCGACCGGAATTCTCAAGGTTCGCCCCTTGGGGTGGTCCACGGGCTCTGGCTGCACGGTGACGACTGACGTGGCGCGGGCGGTCGCCATGGCTTCATCCACCGTCTTGTGTTGGGCAAGCTTCAGCAAATTCATCCGGGTTGGAAAAACCACCGTGCGTTTGCCTGACTCCGCGTCCGCCACGGCCCCCTCGGGCCGTAGCCATTCGGAATCCGTGGATTCGGAGCCGTCATGCAATGCCACATGATCCACCGGCGCGCGGGCCACGAAGAACTGGGTATCAAAAACCTTGGGCACGATGCGCGGGGTGATCCAATGGGCAAAATGCACCATTTTGTCCAGCGCCAGGATCAGCCCCTCGGTGCGGCAGACATCGGCCATGGTAATCCTGCCAGCTGCCAGGTCAGCCCGCCAGCGGGCCTCGATACCCGCCAATTGATCGGCACCGATCAATGCGTCGCTATCCTTGTTGGTGGCCAGTAGAACGCCGCATTCTTCAAACGCCTCGCGCACCGCGGCGACGTGGTGGGCCAAGTTCCCCTCGTCCATGTCCTCGGCGCCGCGGCTGTATTGCCGCGCATCAATATCTTCGGGATCGACTTTGCCGCCGGGAAAGACCAGGGCGCCGGAAAAGGAGTCAATTTTGTGGTGGCGCACCACCATGAACACCTCCAAGCCTTCTGCGCCATCGCGGATCAGCAGGACAGTGGAGGCGGCAATCGTCGGCTTTTCGGTGTCTCTCACGTTCACTCGCATTCATTTTTATTGGCTATCCTGCCTGCCTTGTAACACATATTTCGCGGCTGGGCGCTGGTATCACAAGCATGGTTATGTCATTTTGGCAGGCCAACTTAATAGGATGCCCGCCATGAGCCTTGCCACTGAATCCAAGCGCGAAGCCAAAAGCAATTCGGGGCTTTCAGAAGTCCTGCAGCAGGAACTGAGCGCACTGCTTGGCGATCGTTTCACCATCGCCATGTCGGTGCGTGAACATCACGGCAAGGGCGAGGCCTATCATCCGTCCGCCCCGCCCGACGGGGTGGCCTATGCCAACACCACGGAAGAGGTCTCGGCCATCGTCAAAGCCTGCGCCGCCCATGGCACGCCGGTAATCCCCTATGGCACCGGCACCGCCCTGGAAGGCCATACCCTGGCCCTGCATGGCGGCGTTAGCCTGGATCTTAGCGGCATGGATCAAATTATCCGGGTCAGCCCGGAGGATCTGGATTGCACGGTGCAGGCGGGCGTCACCCGTAACACATTGAACGAATACCTGCGCGATACGGGGCTGTTTTTCCCCGTTGATCCCGGTGCCGACGCCTCGCTTGGCGGCATGGCCGCAACCCGGGCCAGCGGCACCACCACCGTGCGCTATGGCGCCATGCGCGAGAACGTGCTGGCCCTGACCGTCGTGCTGGCCGATGGCCGGGTCATCCAGACCGCCCGGCGGGCCCGCAAATCCTCGGCCGGGTATGACCTGACGCGGCTGTTCGTTGGCTCCGAAGGCACCCTTGGCGTTATTACCGAGGTCACCCTGCGCCTCTTTGGCATCCCCGAGGCAACCCGGGCGGCGGTTTGCTCGTTTCCCTCGCTGGAAGCCGCCGTCAACACGGTGATCGCCATCGTGCAATGCGGTATCCCCATTGCCCGCTGCGAGTTACTGGATAAAACCGGTATGAAGATGATTTGCGACTACGGCAAGCTGGATGATTACACCATCGGCGATACCCTGTTCATGGAGTTCCAGGGCAGCGAGGCCTCGGTCGCGGAACAGGCTGAAATGACCCAGGCCATCGCGGCGGATTTTGGCGCCGGCGATTTTAAGTGGGCTTCGAAACCGGAAGACCGCAACAAATTGTGGGAAGCACGGCACAATGGCCATTACGCGATCCTGGCCGCTAAAAAACCGGAACAACATGTCATGGCAACTGATGTCTGTGTGCCGGTCTCCCGTCTGGCCGACTGCATCATGGCCACCAAGGAAGACCTGGCTCAGAGTGGCCTGGTCTCACCCTTTGTCGGACATGCCGGCGACGGTAACTTCCATATGTCGATCATCGCCAACTATGACGATGCGGAGGAAAACCGCCTGGCCCATGAATTCCATGACCGTCTGGTGCGGCGCGCCCAGGATATGGAAGGCACCTGTACCGGCGAACACGGCATTGGTTCGGGCAAGATCGATTATCTGGAGGCTGAATTGGGTGATGCGGTCGATGTCATGCGTGCCGTGAAACGGGCCCTGGATCCGGACAACATCATGAATCCGGGCAAAATGCTGCGTATGTAACGCGTCTGTAAAGGAACTTGGGAAAAAGCGTGAACGAACAACGGGGCTCTTCGAACCACTACACCGCAACCAACTGGGGCACCTATCATCCCGAACGCGACGCCCAGGGCAGGTTGCGCTTGCGCGCCGTGGCGGACGATCCAGATCCCTCGCCCATCGGTCGCTCCCTGGCCGATGCGGTGGATGACCATCTGCGTATCGAACAGCCCATGGTACGGGCCGGCTGGCTGGACAATGGCCCCGGCCCTTGCGGGGTAGATGGCGGCAAGCGCGGTGGAGAGCCCTTTGTGCCGGTATCCTGGGACACGGCCTTTGAACTGGTGGCGGGCGAGATCGACCGGGTGCGGCAAAGCCACGGCAATCAGGCGATTTACGCCGGCTCTTACGGTTGGGCCAGCGCCGGACGCTTCCATAATTGTCAGGCCCAGTTGGGGCGATTTTTGAACCTGACGGGCGGTTTTACCCGTTCAGTCAATACATACAGCCTGGCCGCCGCCGAGGTTCTATTGCCCTATGTGGTGGGCCAATTGGTGCCGCTGCAAAATGCTCATCACAGCTGGCCCGTGATCGCCGAACATACCGAGTTGATGGTGATGTTCGGTGGCATCCCGTTGAAAAATGCCCAGGTGGATTCGGGCGGCGTGGTCAAGCACAGTGCGGCCGAGGGCTTGCGCGCCTGCCGCGCGGCCGGGGTGGAATTCGTCAATATCGGCCCGGTCCGCGGCGACGCCGCCGATTTCCTGAGCGCTGAATGGCTGCAACCACGGCCCGGCACGGACGTTGCCTTGATGCTGGCTCTGGCCCATACCCTGATCAGCGAAGATCTGCATGACCCGGATTTCCTCGCCAAATACTGCGTTGGTTTTGCTCGTTTCCTGCCCTATTTGATGGGCCAGGGCGATGGTCAGGTCAAGGATGCCGATTGGGCCGCTGGGATCGTCGATCTGCCGGCGGCGCAGATCAGGGCGCTGGCCCGGCGCATGGCCAGCAAGCGGACATTGATAAATATTGCCTGGTCCCTGCAGCGGGCTGAACATGGCGAGCAGCCCTATTGGATGGTCGTTACCCTGGCTGCGATTTTAGGTCAGATCGGCTTGCCCGGCGGCGGTTTCGCCCTGGGATATGGCGCCGTCGCCCCCATGGGGCGGCATACCATTCCAGCCCCTTGGGCGACTTTGAACAAAGGCCGCAATAATGTCGGGGATTTTATCCCCGTGGCCCGCATATCAGATCTGTTGCTGAACCCCGGCGCCAGCATCGATTACAACGGCCAACGCCTGACTTATCCTGATATCCGCATGGTTTATTGGGTGGGCGGCAATCCCTTTCACCACCATCAGGACATCAACCGCCTGTTGGCGGCCTGGCAGCGACCGGACACGGTGGTGGTGCACGAACCCTGGTGGAACGCCATGGCGCGTCATGCCGATATCGTGCTGCCGGCAACCACAGTGCTGGAACGCAACGATATCGCTGGCTCGTTCCGGGATGGCGGCACCCTGGTGGCGAACCGCCAGGCCATGCCGACGGTGGGTCAATCGCGCCATGATCATGAAATATTTTGCGGCCTGGCCGAAAAAATGGGTCTGCTCGAAGCCTTCACCGAGGGCCGGGACGAGATGGATTGGCTGCGCCATCTATACGATCTATCGCGCCAGCGGGCGGCCAAGGCCGGCCATGAAATGCCAGATTTCGACCAGTTCTGGGAGGCCGGCAAGGTGGAACTGTCGCCGCCTGAAGAACCCAATATCTTCCTGGCCGGCTTTCGCGCCGACCCACTGGCCGAACCCTTGCGCACGCCAAGCGGCAAGTTGGAGATCTGGTCGGAAAGCATTGCCGCCTTTGACTATGCGGACTGTCCGGGCCATCCGCTCTGGCTGGAACCGAAAGAATGGCTGGGCGCCGAACGGGCCAAAACCTATCCCCTGCATCTGGTGTCAAACCAGCCCGTCACCCGCCTGCACAGCCAGCTGGACAACGGCGTGGTATCGCGCGAGGCCAAGATCGCGGAGCGGGAGGCGGTGACCATCCATCCCGATGATGCCGCCGCCCGGAATATCAAGAGCGGCGACGTGGTGCGTCTGTTCAATGACCGGGGCCAATGTCTGGCCGGCGCTCTGGTCAGCGATGCGGTACGCCCCCGCACCGTGCAATTGCCCACCGGTGCCTGGTACGATCCGGAAGTGCCGGGGCAGGCCGGCAGCCTCGACAAGCATGGCAACGCCAACATGTTGACCCGCGATGTGGGCACCTCACGTCTAGCCCAGGGTCCCTCCGCTCAATCCTGTCTGGTGGAAATCGAGACCTATCAAGGCAGCCCGCCCCCGGTGACCGCCTTTACCCCGCCGCCGATCCGGAAAACGTAGAGCAATTCCAAATTAATGAAAATCACGAAGCGATTCTAAGTAATTGGAAAGATTGCTCTATTTTTAAGAGTCTGGGCGCATTTTCTTCGAATGCACTCTAAGTTGTCAGGCTGACCGCCAGCCAATCGCTGCAGGCGCTGGCGATCGCGCGCCAATCATCTTCCAACAGCAGCATGTGGCCCATGTCCTCGAACTCCAGGTAAGTCGCCAGATCGCGGTATTTGTCGGCGACATTGCGGGCGGTGGCCGGCGAGATGACCCGGTCACGGCCGCCGGAAATGACCAGCACCGGACAATCCACGTTCACCGCGTTGACGTAAGAGGCCCGGCCCAGATCGAACATCCAGAACAGACTTTCGAACAGCGCCCGGCCGGATTCGGGAACAAATTGCGCGAAGATTTCCCTTTGGCGGGCCAACGGCAGGCAATTCAGCGAATTCTCCGCCGCTATTTCGAACGCCGCATTCAGGGTTTGGTCCCAGAACGGCCCCACGGACATCAGCCCCATGGCGGCGGCAATCTCATTCTCCGAAGCCGGTAGCAGGCCCCATGGCGGCGCCGGTGTCAGCAGTATCATGGCCCGTGCCAGGCCCTTGGCCGCCAATAATTGCGCCAACAGGCCGCCCATGGAATGACCTAACAAAACCGGTGGCCGTTCCAGACCCTTGATAATATCGCTCAAATCCGAGACGTAGTCGGCCAGCCCCGTCTGCGCCAGACGCGGATCCGCGGGCTGATCCCGGCCTTGGTTGTGATAACGTAGTTCGGGCGTCAGTACAATCCAGCCGGCGGCTTCGAAATGGCCGCGCAAATTGGCGAAACTCCAGGCCCCGCAAAAGGCGCCCGGCAGCATCATGATGGTCCCGTTCCCGCCGTCCTGGTTCATGCTTGGCTCATGCCTGGGTCCTAGAGCAATTCCGAATTAATGAGAATCGCGAAGCGATTCTAAGTGATTGGAAAGATTGCTCTAATTCTAAAGATCTGAGCATTTTCAGAATGAAAATGCTCTAGTCGACAAGATGGCGAAAGATATCCACCACCATGCGGTAGTTCTCCCGCTTGAAGTGCACCGCCACGTCCGGCAAGGTTGCCATGGAAGTCCATTTCCAGTCGTCGAATTCCGGCTCGGCCGTTGCCAGATTAACATCTTCGTCCGTGCCAAGAAACCGCATGGCAAACCACTTCTGGGTCTGACCGCGAAAGCGCCCATGCCAGACCTTGTCGGCCAGATCCCGTGGCAGATCGTAAGGTATCCAATCCTCGCTCTCGGCGACGATTTCCGCCCGGTTGGTGCCAATTTCTTCTTCCAGTTCGCGCAAGGCCGCCTGGCGTGGCGTTTCGTCATCTTCCACCCCGCCTTGGGGCATTTGCCAGGCTTCCGCCCTTTGGTCGATACGCCGGGCGACCAAGACCAAATCAGCCTTGTTGATCAACATGATGCCGACACAGGCGCGATAGGGTCTTTCACAAAAGGGAATCAAGGTTTTGCCTCTTGATAATCGCCCAGGGCCGAAATAGGGACGAGGTCATAACCACGATCGCCCATGACGCGGGTCCATTGGGCCAGCCGTTCGATGGTGACCGGATAGGGAAAGCCGATACCAATGGCGCCCCCGCTGGCGCTGGCCAGCCGTTCCAACTCCAATAATCTGGCGTCGATCGCGGCGCGAGAGGCGATCGCATCAAGCACCCGGTCATTGATGGCAATGGTCAGGCCAATCTTCACCGCGGCACTATTCGCCGCGCTGGATGATGAAGCGCGGGCATCAAGGAACATCAGGCCACGGTCCCGCAGGGCTTCCAAGATTGGCCGGACATGGGACTCGGCGGCGGTGAAACGGCCGCCCATGAAATTGACCACGCCGACATAACCGGTAAAGCGCCCCAACAACCAATCCAGCCGCTTGAGGTTGTTGTTGATGGTCAGGCTGGTCAACAAGGTATGAGGACCGGGATCGTTGGTCGGATAGTCCATGGGTTCCATGGGGACCTGCAGTAAAACTTCATGACCGGCCGCGCGCGCCTGGTTCACGTAATCCTGCAAATTGCGGCCATAAGGAGCAAAGGCCAGCGTCACACCGCCCGGCAATTGTTGAATGGCCGCCACGGTTGTCGCCTGACTGAGGCCAAGGCTGCTGACAACCACGGCGATGCGTGGCCGGCCCGTGGATTTGTAAGGACGGGCGTATACCTGCAACGGTGTGCGCCCGTCGGGGGCGATCACGGGCAGGGGGCCGCTGTCGGTTGATTTAATCAAGGCCGGGTCGGGCGCGGGACGCAAACCTCCCTTCGGCGTGAAGGAGCCGCTATTTTGAACGACCTTGCCGCTGGGAACGGGTTTGACCGTAGGGGGCGGGCCGGCGGTTCTTGCCGGCGCGCCCCCTACACTCTTTTCACTTTTACTTGGAACAACCTGAGACGTTGTTTCTTGGGGTTGTTGGGGCTCCGGGCTGGGGCTGGGCGTTGTCGCCGTCCGCCGCTGGAACGCTTCGGGATCCGGGGTCGGCTTGATCACCGCGTCATCCTGTGCGCCGGCTTGGGCAGGGGCTTTGTGTATGGATGGTTTTTCGTCGGTAGTTACGTCCGCAGTTGGCGCGGGGACATGACTTTTTGGCGCAAGCTTTGTTTCTGGATGTTCCGCGTCCGGCCTGGCGGCCATTACCGGGGCAGGCGGCTGTTGCCCACGGCCTTCCTTACTCAGATCAACGGGCAACACGGCTTCCGGCGTATGGGTCTGAACAACAGCCGGTTCGTAGCTGTAGCTCAGGATTGCCACCAGGACAGCCGCACCGGCCAGCAACAGAAAGACCGTCGCCGCCAGCGCACTGGGCGCTCGCCGTCTAAAAATTGCAGATCGTTCGCTCGTCTGCTTTTTACTTCGTGGTGTCCTGGCCACGCTACCTCAATCCTGGATGGGGCATCTGCCCGGATCGATTACTTGGGCCAAAGGCCCTGGAATTACCCGTTATTCTACCGTTTTAACAAAGTCATGCCACGCAACAGATCCAGCGCATAGTTCAACTGAAAATCGCGCGGCTTCTCGTCCGCTTCCTTGTCGCCACTATCTACAGCCTCTATCGGGGCATTCGTTTTGCCCTCCGCCTCCAGATGCTTCGGTAAATCAGCCTCACTGCGCCGGCGACGGTTTTCCGGCTTTTCCACCCGCACCTGCTCGACCAGAACATCCGGCTCAATACCCTTGGCCTGGATGGAGGTGCCGGATGGGGTGTAATAGCGCGCCGTGGTCAGGCGGATAGCGCCATGGCCCTGTAGGGGAATTATGCTCTGCACCGAACCTTTGCCGAACGACTTGGTGCCGATGACAAGGGCGCGTTTATGATCTTGCAGCGCGCCGGCCACGATTTCCGACGCGGAGGCCGAACCACCATTAATCAACACCGCCAGCAGCAAACCGTTAGCTAAATCGCCCGGTTTAGCATTATAGCGGTGGGTTTCCGCCAATCGCCGGCCCCTTGTGGAAACAATCTCGCCTTTGTCCAGGAAGGCATCGGAAACGGCGATGGCCTGATCCAGCGCGCCGCCCGGATTATTGCGTAAATCCAGGATTACGCCTTTGAAGCGGTTGCTCAATTCGGCCTTGTGCTTAGCCATGGCGGCTTCCAGTCCGCTGTTGGTTTGCTCCGTGAACGAGGTGATGCGGACATAGATCATGTCGCCTTCCAGGCGCGAGCGTACCGATTGCACCCGGATGACATCGCGCACCACTTTCACGTCGAGCGGATTTTCCAGCCCCTGCCGGACCACGGTGAGGCGAATTTCAGAATTTACCGGGCCGCGCATTTTCTTCACGGCGTCGGCCAGGGTCATGCCCATGACAGGCGTGTCGTCAAGATGGGTGATATAGTCGCCGGCCTGCAATCCGGCCCGCGCCGCAGGTGTGTCATCAATGGGCGAGACCACCTTGACCACGCCATTCTCCATGGTCACTTCTATACCCAGGCCGCCGAATTCGCCCTTAATCTGTTCCCGCATTTCGTTGTATGCCTTGGGCGGCATATAGGACGAATGGGGATCCAGGGATCGCAACATGCCGGCAATGGCGGCTTCGATTAATTCGGGATCCTTTACCTCTTCGACATAATCGGCGCGGATCCGCTCCAACACATCGCCGAACAGGTTCAATTGACGATATATGCCGTCGTCCGCTTTCTGCGCCGACGCGGGCAGCGCCAACAGGGCGCCGATCATCAAAAACACCCCAAGCCTTACCCCGGCCCATCGCTTTATCATCCACTCGCCCTTTCGCCACTGCTCGACCACCAGGAGTTCGGGTTGATCGCAACCCCCTTGCGTCGTAATTCGATATATAGAGACCGCTTCTCGTCCCCACCCATGCGCCCGACCGGCTCGCCCGTCAACAACGATTGACCGACAACCGCCTGTAATTTTGATAGTCCCGCCAGTAGGGTATGGTATCCCTCTCCATGAGAGATGATCAAGATCAGGCCATAATCACGAAAAGGCCCGGCGAAGACCACCCGTCCATCATAGGGTACCACGACCTGCGCGCCTTTCCGAGTTTGTAGCGTGATACCGTGTGCCCGTGGGCCAAATCCAGTGCTTTCGCCGAATTTCCCCACCCGTT
This sequence comes from Alphaproteobacteria bacterium, assembly GCA_016776605.1. Taxonomy (GTDB): domain Bacteria; phylum Pseudomonadota; class Alphaproteobacteria. The sequence continues at coordinate 46,168 of JADHTB010000019.1, forward strand.
TGCCCTTGGCGGGCCATCGCAGACGGCCGCGAATCTTGGAAAATGGCACCGGTCCGGGCGCCATGGCAAGCTTTTGCCGTGTTGGCGGCACGCCTTGCTTCTTTTCGTTGCCGCCGCTTTTCGGCTTTGCGGTGGCCAAGGCGCGGGCCATATCAGCGGCGAATTTGTGCCGCTGTTGCCTGGCCTGATCTGCCGCTTTCCTGGCAGTTTGCCCCGCAACGGACGGCGCCGCGGATTCAGCCGAATTTTGTTCCTGTTTTCCCCGGTGTTGCCGCTCTTCCAATTTCAGGCGCCGCATCAAGGCGCGAAGACTGCTTGCCTTGGCAGCCAGCGCCGCCAATCGCTTGCCCTCGACCGCGCCGGCCCGCCATAATTGTTGTTCGGAATTGGCCTGCGCCCGCAACAATTCCTGCAATTCCCGATGTCGCCCGGATAAAGTCGCCACCACCGCGACATGATGGCGTTGTGCGCGGCTCAATTGATCACGCACCTTGCCCGCCGTGGCCAGCAATTCGCCAATCTGGTCCGCGTCGGCGTGTAAGGCAGGCAGCGCCGCGGCCAGCAGCCGACCGCCACGGGCGGCATCAAGCATGGTTCCGGGTGCAGCCAGAAAAGCGGCCGCGGGCTGGCGTTGCATGCGGATAAGCGCGGTGATCGAGCTGGCCATGCTTTCCTGCATCCGTTCGAGGCGGCGGCGGTAATCCTTATCCTGGCGCTGCAGCGCGGTCTGTCGCTCCTCGATCTCGCTCAGTGCCGCTTCTTCCTGTTGTATTTCGTGAGCGGCGATGGCGGCGCGGATGCGCAGCCCTTCGACTTGGTCGCGGACAGTACGGGCTTGATTGGAGAGAGAGCGTTGCTGAATTTGGCCGGCTGTGATCGATTTCTCGGTTGCTTCGATTTTTTGCCTCACATCCTGGCGCACATCCGCCAAGGCGGACACAGGAAAGGCGCCGCATGGCAATAGTGCTAAAACAGCCAAGACAAATGCCGGCTTCTTAGCCACGTCTAGCCACGCCGTCTCGCCGGACCGGCCAGCGAGGGTAGAATTCGCGCCGTCTGATCCGATGGCTTCAGCAGATTTTGGCCGGTCATCTGGGCCGGCTGCCGCAGTCCCATCAGGTCTAAAACCGTGGGCGCCAGATCCGCCAGGCTACCGTCCCGCAAATGGATTTGCTGGCCATCCGGGGGCGGGGCTCCATTGACTAAAATAACCGGCACCGGCTCCGTGGTATGCGCCGTATGCGCCCCTTCGTTGTCCGGATCCCGCATCAGCTCAATATTGCCATGGTCGGCGGTGATCAACAGGCAGCCGTTGACGCGATGCACGGCTTCGCACAGCCTGTCCAGGCAACGGTCGAGCATTTCCACGGCCTGGATCGCGGCGGCCAGCTTGCCCGTATGGCCGACCATATCGGCATTGGCATAGTTCACCACGATCAGGTCGTATTGTCCTCCGTTTATGGCGGCGACAAGCTTTTCTGTTACGTCGCCAGCGGACATTTCTGGTGCCAGGTCATAGGTCGCTACCTGTGGCGAGGCCACCAGTATGCGGTCCTCGCCCTCAAAGACCGCTTCTTCACCACCGTTCAGGAAAAATGTCACATGGGCATATTTTTCGGTCTCGGCGATGCGCAGCTGCCGCAATCCGGCCTCCGCCACGACCTCGCCCAACGTCTGGGGGACCCGTTCCAGGGAGAACAGCGTCCCGACCCTGGCGTCCAGGGCGGTGGAATAGCTGACCATGCCCAGCCGGTCGGCAAAATTGGCTACGCGGTCGCGGGCGAAGCCGTCAAATGCCGGATCGACCAGGGCGGTCAGGATTTCCCGCGCCCGGTCGGCGCGGAAATTAGCCATCAACAAGCCGTCGCCGTCGGCCATGCCCGGATAAATGTCAATGCTGGTCGGCGGAATGAATTCATCATGAATGTCTTGGGCGTAAGATGCCTGGATCGCCGCCCCCGCATCGCCCGCCGCGACGCCTCCCACCTCACCCCCCGCCTCACCTGGGCCCTCGACCAGGATGTCATAGGCCCGCTTTACCCGGTCCCACCGGTTATCGCGGTCCATGGCGTAATAACGGCCGCATACGGTGCCGATGCGAATGTCGTCTTGCCCGGCAATCGCCGTCAGAACCTCGGCCATATAGCCCGCGCCGCTGCTGGGCGGCGTGTCACGGCCATCCATGAAACAATGCAGCCAAACCGTCACGCCGGCGTTGGCGACCAATTTCGCCAAAGCCAGCATATGATCCTGATGTGAATGGACCCCGCCAGGTGATAGCAGCCCTAAAATATGGCAAGCACCACCGCTGGCCAGCAATTTGGCGATAAATTCACCTAGCCGGGGGTTTTCCGCCAATCCGCCGTCCGCCACCGCTGCGTCAATGCGGGGCAGATCCTGTAGCACCACGCGCCCGGCGCCAATGTTCTGGTGGCCCACTTCGGAATTGCCCATCTGCCCATCGGGCAAACCAACCGCCCGGCCGGAGGTTTGCAACAGGGCATGCGGCTCGTTCGCCAATAATTGGTCATAGACCGGGGTCTCGGCCAGGGCGATACCGTTGTCAGCCGTGGCTTCCCGATAACCCCAGCCATCCAGGATACAAAGTACGACGGGACGTCGCTGGTTCCTCACCCTAAACCTCAAAATCTAGTAGCTGATTGCGATTCCGACACAATATGGCCCAGGCTGTGCTGAATGCAACCGCTAGCGCATATTTTGCCTATATATATTCCGTTCTCAGGCCCGATGATAGGGATGCCCGGCCAGTATGGTATGGGCCCGGTACAATTGCTCCACCAACATCGCGCGTGCCAGCAAATGCGGCCAGGTCATGGCGCCCAGGGACAGGACCAAATCCGCCGCGCGGGGCAAATCGGGATGCAAGCCGTTGGCGCCGCCGATGGCAAAGGCCAGGTCAGCGACACCATCGTCCCGCCAGCGGCCCAGGCGTTGGGCGAAGGCTTCGCTGGAAAACGCCTTGCCCTTGCCGTCCAGGGCCACAACGATGGCCTGGGCCGGCATGGCGGCGCGCAATAATTCAGCTTCGCCCATGGCCAATTTTTCGCCGGTCAGGTTCTTGCGTACCTCAACCTCATGGATTTCCACGGGCCAGGGCAGCCGCTGCAAATAAGTTTGGCAAATTTCAGCCGCTGGATTGCCGCGGGCGCGGCCAACGGCGCAGATGCTAATACGCAAAGTCTGGCCCTACCCGTGATCCATGAAGCCGTGATCCATGAAGCCATGATCCATGAAACCGTGATCCATGAAACCGTAATCCATGAAACCGTAATCCGCGGCGTGACGACCCAAGGCCGGGGCGGCCCACTCTAAGTGGCCCGCTCTAAAGGGCGGCGCGTTCAGGCTCCGCCATCTCGATGGACCACATTTTTTCAAGATTATAGAACTCCCGGACTTCCGGCCGGAACAGATGCACAATGATGTCGCCCATATCGATCAGGACCCAATCGCGCTTGCTCATGCCTTCGACCTTACAGCGGCCCAGGCCCTCTGCCTTGGCCCGGCGCACCAAATGATCCGCCATGGCGCCCACATGGCGGTCAGAGCGACCGTTGGCGATCACCATGTAATCGGCAATGCTGGATTTACCGTCCAGGTCGATGACGACAAGCTCTTCCGCCTGATCCTCATCGAGAGAACTATTCACGAGTGCCAGCAATTCTTGGCTGTAGGCTGGCTTTTTCTTTGCGCGCGCTATAACGAATAGCTCCTAACTGTCATCATGGTCTTGAAATTAACCTTTATACCCATGGATAATTGTTGATTATGGCAACATTTCGCCGAAATGTCATGCCTCTTTAGCGGCTTTTCGCGCAACTTTCTTACTGTCCTTGCTTCACGGCACCGATGGCTTGGGCAGCCCTAATCGCGGTACTGGATGCCGGATGCAACCGCATGAACAGAAAGCACCAGGCGGGTGCCATGGCTTCCGGCAAGGCTGCTGGATTTTGTACACGTTTGCCGGCAAAGCGGGCGGCCGCGGCGCCGGCCAGGGCGCGGTGGCCCTGACCAGGGCGGTTGAAGATGGCCATGGGCACCGTTTCGACGATCTCGGACCAGCGATGCCAGCGCGGTAATTCCACCAGATTATCCGCCCCCATCAGCCAGACAAAGGCATGCCGGGACCAACGCCGCCGGATCGCCACAAGGGTGTCAAAAGTATACTGCGTGCCTAGGCGGCTTTCCAGGTCGCTGGCCCTGATGCGGGGATGCCGGGTCATGGCCCTGGCGCCGGCCAGACGTTGGGCCAGGGGGGCCATGTCCATCCGGGCCTTCAGCGGATTTTGCGGCGATACCAGCCACCAGACCTGATCCAGTTGCAACCGCTTCAGGGCCAGCAGCGAGATGTGGCGATGACCCTCATGGGCGGGATTGAACGAACCGCCCAGCAGGCCAATTTTTAACCGTGCCATGATCTGAACCGCACCACTAGGGCCGTATCTGGCCCTGGCCGTGCACAACATACTTATACGAGGTCAGCTGTTCGACGCCAACCGGGCCGCGGGCATGCAGGCGGTTGGTGGAAATCCCAATCTCCGCCCCCATGCCGAATTCTCCACCGTCGGCGAATTGGGTCGAGGCATTGTGCAGCACAATGGCGCTATCCACCTCGGCCAGGAAACGTTCCGCCACTTCCACGTCGTCGGCGATGATACATTCGGTATGGTGGGAGCCGTAATTTTCGATATGTGTGATCGCGGCGGCGACATCATCCACGACCTTCACGGCAATAATGCTATCGAGATATTCCGTACGCCAATCGCTGTCCGTGGCCACCAGCACCCGTTGATCCACCCCTTGTGTCGCCTCGTCGCCGCGCACCTCACAGCCCGCATCCAGCAGATCCTTGACCAAGGGCGCTAGATGAGAGGCCGCGCAATGGCTGTCCACCAGCAAGGTTTCCGAGGCGCCACAGATGCCAGTGCGGCGCATTTTGGCGTTCAGGGAAATTTCCCGGGCCATTTCCATATTTGCAGAGCCATCCACATAGACGTGGCAATTGCCGTCCAAATGGGCAATCACCGGTATCCGGCTCTCGTTCTGCACCCGTTCGATCAGGCCACGGCCGCCACGGGGCACGATAATGTCAATATGCTGGTGCATGGTCAGCATCAAGCCAACCGCCGCCCGGTCCCGCGTCGGCACCAATTGAATTGCCCCATCGGGCAGGCCCGCCGCCCGCAGACCCGCCAACAGACAGGCATGGATGGCGCGGGAGGAATGAAAGCTTTCCGAACCGCCGCGCAGGATCGCCGCGTTACCGGATTTCAGGCACAAGGCCCCCGCATCCGCCGTAACATTGGGCCGCGATTCATAGATGATGCCGATCACGCCCAAGGGGACCCGAACCCGCGCTATGGCCAGGCCGTTGGGGCGCTGCCATTCACTTATGGTGTCGCCGACCGGATCATTCAGCATTGCAATCGCATCTAGGCCCTTGGCCATGGCTTCAATACGATCAGGGGTCAGCAAGAGGCGATCCAGCAGGGCGGCGCTTAAATCCCGTTGCGCCGCCGCCGCCATATCGGTGGCGTTGGCCGCCAGGATCTCCGCCGCGCCGTCCCGCATGGCCGCCGCCGCCGCGCCGAGGGCTAGATTTTTCACCTCCGCCGGGGTTTTCGCCAGAACCGCCGCCGCCGCCCGCGCCGCCGCGCCCAATGCCAGCATCTGCCGCTGTAAATCAGCCACCTTATCGTCCCCGATGTCTTCCGCCGTACTCATGCTGCCTATCCTAACACCAGATCATCCCGGTGAATCATTTCCTCGCGGCCGAGGAAGCCCAGAATAGCCTGAATTTCGTCGCTACGATGCCCTAAAATGCGCCGCGCGTCGGCGGTCGAATAGGCGGTTAAGCCGCGCCCCAGAGCCTCGCCAGTGGGGCCGCGCACGGTCACCGCATCGCCCCGCTGAAAATCGCCTTCCACCGCTGTCACGCCTGCCGGCAGCAGGCTTTTGCCCCGCGTCAGGGCCTGCGCCGCGCCAGCATCAATGGTGATGGTGCCCTTGGCCCGCAGGCTGCCCGCGATCCAGCGCTTGCGGGCGCTGGCCGGCGTGGCCGTCGTGGTGAACCAGGTGCCCCGGCCGCCATTCGCCAGCTGGGCAATGGGATGCGGGGCGCCGCCGTCGGTAATGACCATGCAACAGCCGGCCTGGCCCGCCAGACGGGCCGCCTGCAATTTTGTCACCATGCCGCCGCTGCCGTCCTGGCTGCCCGTACCGGCGGCCATGGCCTCGATCTCCGGTGTGATCTCGTCCACCTCCGCGATAAATTCCGCCGTACTGTCCTGGCGGGGATCGGCGCTGTACAGGCCGTCGATATCGGACAGCAGGACCAGACAATCGGCGCCGATCATGGCCGCGACCCGCGCCGCCAGCCGGTCATTGTCGCCAAAGCGTATCTCTTCTGTCGCCACGGTATCATTTTCGTTGATCACGGGAACCGAACCATGGGCCAACAGGGCGAGCATGGTATTGCGCGCGTTCAAATAGCGCCGGCGCCGCTCTGTGTCGTCGCTGGTCAGCAGAATTTGCGCCACGGGAACCGCGTGGCGGGCAAGGCTTTCCTGATAGGCGTGGGCCAGGCGGATTTGTCCCGTCGCCGCCGCCGCCTGACTATCTTCCAGGCGGAGAATGCGCTGGCCCAGCCTCAGGCTGCGCCGCCCCAGGGCAATGGCGCCGGAGGATACCAACAGCACATCCTGCTTGCGGGCCCGGCAGGCCGCGACATCATCGGCCAGGGCATCCAGCCATTCCCGGCGCAAGGCGCCGGTCTCTTGATCCACCAACAGCGACGAGCCGATCTTAATCACCAGGCGCTTGGCGGTGCGCAGCCGATCGCTCATGGCTGCCAGCCCGCTACTTTCGCTGCTGCCTCGACCTCCGCCCCGGTCTCTGACTCGGTCTCTGCTGCTGTCTCTGGCTCGGTCGTCACAGATGGCGTGGCGGCATCCATGGTTGCAACCAGTTCCCGCAAAAGCACAGGCAGGCCCTTGCCGGCAATGCCGGATATGACATGCACCGGGCGCTGGGCGGCGGCGGCCAATTCGGCCTTGCGGGCGGCGATTAGATCATCGCTCAAGGCATCGCATTTGTTCAGGCAGACCAGTTCCAATTTCTCCGGCAGGCCGGCGTCATAGGCTTCCAGCTCCCCGCGCACGGTGCGGTAGTCGGCGGCTACATCGTCGGCCGTGCCATCGACCAGGTGGAGCAAGGCGCGGCACCGTTCCACGTGGCCCAGAAAGCGGTCACCTAGACCGGCGCCATCGTGGGCGCCTTCTATCAGGCCGGGGATATCCGCCAACACCACCTCCCGCTCACCGACCTGAGCCACGCCCAGGTTCGGGTACAGGGTGGTGAATGGATAGTCACCGATTTTTGGCCGGGCCCGGCTGACGGCGGTCAGGAAGGTCGACTTGCCGGCGTTGGGCAGGCCGATCAGGCCGGCATCGGCGATTAGTTTCAGACGCAGCCAAAGGGTCATTTCCTCGGCTTCGCCGCCTGGGTCGAACTGCCGGGGCGACCGGTTGGTGGACGATTTGAAGGCTTCGTTGCCGCGTCCGCCCGCCCCGCCCCTGGCCATAACCACACGCTCACCCGCACGGGTCAAATCGGCCAGAACATGTTCACGGTCCTCGTCCAGCACCTGGGTACCGATCGGCACCCGGATCAGCGCATCCTCGCCACTCGGGCCGGAGCGCGAACTGCCCATGCCGGGGCGGCCGTTTTTGGCCTTGATATGTTGTTGGAAGCGGTAGTCGATCAGGGTGTTCAGGTTGGCCACGGCCTCGATCACCACATCACCGCCACGGCCGCCGTTGCCGCCATTGGGCCCGCCATATTCGATGAATTTCTCGCGCCGAAAGCTGACACAGCCGTGCCCGCCCTTGCCGCTGAGAATATAGATCTTGGCTTGATCGAGGAATTTCATAGCCTGGTTGCCAGTTCAAATGTGCCTTTGCGGTATTCCAAAAAAACAAAAAACGGGGGATGGTCAGCCATCCCCCGCTTGTAACTGCGCTTGCGGGCGCGCCTATTCCGGCGGCTGCACCGAAACGAACGTCCGACCGCCGGCCCGGGTGCGGAATGTCACCTGGCCTTCGATCAGCGCGAAAATGGTGTGGTCCCTGCCCAGGCCCACATTGTCGCCCGGCTTCCACTTGGTGCCGCGCTGGCGCAGGATAATATTGCCGGGAATAACCCGCTGCCCGCCATATTTCTTGATGCCCAAACGCCGGCCCGCTGTATCGCGGCCGTTGCGTGAACTACCGCCTGCTTTTTTATGCGCCATATCTGCCGCTCCCTAACTTTCGCTGCTATCGGCAGCTTTATCTTTCGCCTTGGCGGCTGGCTTTGCCTTTGGCTTTGCCGCCGCTTTTGCCGCCGGCTTTGCGGCCGCTTTTGCCGCTGGCTTTGCCGCCGCCTTTGCTTTTGCAGCGGGCTTCGCCTCGGTCTTCTTCGCCACCGGCTTATCAGCCGCTTTGGTGTCCGTATCGGCGGCTGGCTTTGCCTCGGCCTTCGGGGCGGCAGTTTTCGCTGCTGCCGTCTTGATGCCCGGGGCGGTGATATCGGTTATCCGCACTATGCTCAACTGCTGGCGATGGCCGTTGCGGCGGCGATAGTTTTTCCGCCGCTTTTTCTTGAACACGATAATTTTTTTGTCGAGGGCCTGTTCCACCAGGGTGCCGACAACCTTGGCGCCGTCCACCAGGGGGGCGCCAACGGTGGTGTCACCCTCGGCGTTCAGCATCAGGACGTTGTCGAAAGCCACGTCATCCCCGGCCTCGCCGACGATCCGTTCGATCCGGATTAAATCATCCGGCTTTACGCGGTATTGTTTCCCGCCCGTCTTGATTACAGCGAACATCGGTCAGCCTATCGTTGGTCATGCATGTCAGGTCATGCAAATCTGGTCTTTTGCGCCCGGCGCCCGCATTTCCCAACTGGAAAGCCCGCCGCGCACGCGAAACAGTTCAGGCGACGCAAACGTCGCCCAGGTCGGCGCGGATATACCCCCCGCCGGGCCCTTTGTCAACGGCCCAGCATCCCGAAAAAGCGCCGCGCAACGGGATACTTCCCGCCCAGGGCCATGGATAATCGCTTGCCTTGCAACCCGGCCCCTCTTTATAACCATCGGCGTCCACCATTGGGTCTAAATATTGCGGCCAGAATTGCCTTACACCCGCGGAGGGGTGACAGAGTGGTCGAATGTGCCGGTCTCGAAAACCGGTGTACCTTTGCGGGTACCGTGGGTTCGAATCCCACCCCCTCCGCCACCTCTAAGAGACTGTTATTATTAATATTTTCCGATTTCTGGATCGACCGGAATTTTGCCCCGTAGTTTCCATATGTTACGGCAATACACGCATCGTCTGGCCGTCGTCTGAGACCGACCAAGTTCCGCAAATCGACCGCTGAACTCGCCAAAGTCTCCTACGCCAGTTTTGGCGGTACGGCGAAAATCTTGAAACTTGGCATTCGCTGCCCATATTCGTGGTCAGGCGATCCCGAGTTTGTCGCGCTGGTCTTGCCAGGTGATGGGCAGGCGGCTTTCGCTGGCGAGTTTCTTTGCCGTCAGTTCGAGTGGATGATCATTGCGGAAAATGGCAGTGTCAGAGCAAATCGGCTTGAGGCGGGCGGAGGAGTTCCGTAGCTTGCAGCGATGCAAAATCCCTTCCGATATTTCAACAGTTCGCCCGAGGTTATTCGCCTTACGGTAATGATGTATATCCGCTATCCGCTTTCATTACGGCAGGTCAAAGATCTTCTTTTTGAGCGCGGCATTGATATCTGTCACTAAACTGTGCGTTTCTGGTGGAACCGGTTCGGTCCCATATTCGCCGCAAAAATCCGGAAGCGGCGCGTTCATTATCGGTCATATTCGCAGTGGCGATGGCACCTGGACGAGGTATTCGTCCGGATCAACGGGGCGACGCCTTACCTCTGACGCGCTGTCGATCACGAAGGTGAAGGGCTCGAAGTTTTCGCCACAAAACGCCGGGATCGCAGGGCGGCCCTGAAGTTTATAAAACGAACGATGAAGCGCCACGGCCGGCCTTGGTCGATTGTGACGGACCGCCTTCGCTCATACGGTGCGGCGATGAAAGTGATTGGAAATCCGGAGTGTCAGGAATGTGGGCGATGGCTTAATAAGCGGGCCGAAAACTCACACCAGCCGTTCCGACGACGAGAGGGCGCGATGGCCAGATTCAGGGATATCAAGACCCTGCAGAAATTCGCTTCCGTTCACGCCTCCATTCACAATCATTTCAACCAAGACCGTCATCTAAACCGCCGCGACGTATTCAAGCAGAACCGCGCGGCCGCTCTGGCCGAGTGGCGTCAACTTGCGGCCCGAGACTCATGGGTTGCGCAGTTTTTCAGACCAGTTCTCGTTTGTCTGACAGTGCCGGTCGGGCAACATGGACGGTATTGTCAGGGAAGATTTCATGTTGTGCGTTTTCTAGAGGTCAGCCAGACCAGCATCAGAAGGCCGGCTGCGGCCGAGACGACAGACGCAGTTAGAATCCCGATTTTGGCGGCGTCTAGCATTGTGGGAGTGTAGGCCAACCCTGCAATGAACAGCGACATCGTGAAGCCTATCCCGGTCAAGAGACCGCCGGCCGCCAAGAGAGACCAGCTCAAGTCAACCGGTCGGGTCGCGAGACCGAGGCGCACAGCGAGCCAACTCAAGGTGAGGACACCGATCGGCTTACCGAATACCAAGCCCGCAAAAATCGCCGTGGAGACCGGCTGTCCGATGTCTACGTCAGAGATCGTGACCCCGGCATTGGCGAATACGAAGATTGGCATGATCGCGAAACCCACCCACGGGTGCAGGGTCATTTCCAGTCGTTCTTCGGGGGAGAGAGCCTCCGTTACCGCAATACCGGCTCGCCGAAGGTCACCGCGATCAATCGTATCTCCGCTCCAATGTTCGCCTCTCGGATAGGAAAGTACACGCCCGAGAATCGAGTGCAGACGCTTGTCGCTTACCCATCCGTGCGTCGATGTCATTAAACCCAAAACGACGCCCGTGAGCGTCGGATGAATACCTGATGCGTCAAAGCAGAACCAGATCACTCCTCCAAGCAGGAAATAAACTGGAGCGTTTCTGATCCCAATGCGCGCGGCTCCTGCAACGGCGGCAAGGCCAAGCGCCCCGAGAGCGAGCGCCGTCCAGTTCAGGGTGTCGCCAAAGCCGACAGCCACGACCAGGATCGCTCCCACGTCATCGAAGATTGCTAAAGACAAGAGAAACAGGCGAAGGCTCGGCGGGATGCGGGAGCCGAGTAGAGCGAGGCAGCCGACGACGAAAGCCGTGTCAGTCGCCACCACGGTCCCCCAGCCATACATTCCGGGTTGGCCGTTTATGAGGACAAGATAGAGAGCCGCGGGGACGAGCATGCCGCCAAGCGCCCCAAAAAACGATAGTGCCGCCACGCGTAAGTTCCGCAATTCACCCAGGACAAGCGCACGCTTAAGCTCTAGGGCAACCACAAAGAAGAAAAGCGTCATCAACCCATCGTTGATCCAATGCCGCAACGAGCGGGTGAAATCCAACGAGCCGAAGTGCAGGCCAATCGGGGTCTCCCAGAACGCCAAAAACGGCCTGGACCATGGCGAGTTTGATAGGATCAGGGCGGCGAGTGCCGCAATGAGCAACATGCCACCAGTCGCGGCCTTGATCTTCAGAAACCGCGCAAAGGGTTTGGTGAACCGGTCGGCAATCTCGGGCGGGAGTCCTGCGCTATCTTGATCCATCGCGTCAGCGGATTCCCTTCGTTTCGCCGAGACGTCGAGGCGCAAAGCTTCACGCCCCCATCCGACACTTTTTACGCGTTGCGGTCTGGGCGATCAACCGGGCTTTGCCTCCTCTAGGAGGCAAAGCCAACCTCTCGCTAAATTCGGTCCGGACGCCCGGTTGGTATTACGTGCATCACATGGTCGCGACCTCTGCGGCGGGCAGTCGACCGGCGCGTTCGAGACCCCTGAGGCGGATACTCAGATTCTGACCCGCGGTCAAAATGTCGGTACGGCTTTCCTCGAACGAGTCGCCGGTGCCGAAGTGGCCGAGGGCGGCGTCGTCTCGGCCAATGACCAGATGATGACCGGCCGCGAAGGGCATCTTTTACGTCCAGCGCCATTTCCTCAGCAGAACAACGTTCAAGCGGCTTCGGACCGATGCGTTCAACGCATGGGAAAGCGCGCGCGCGGCAACCTGAATGTGTGCCTATGCGATCCTTTGCGGCTGCTTCCTACTAACGTGACAATGCCTCCTACAGCGAGGTCGATGACATCGTTAGGTTTGCCAAATCACTCAAAGATCCCAAGCTGGCGGAACCCCTATGCTGAACATTGGCATTAGACCTCGAAATAGCTGCGAAGACTGGCCATGGCGGCGGGCGGCGAGATATTAAGGACAATGGCTGTGGCATAGACGCTCGCGGCGAGCAGCGCATCGGTGTGGCTCGACGAAGATTGAGAATGGGGCAGGCCGGTGATCGCCAGAGGCTCGCCACCCATGTCGTCGTATAGGACGTTATCGACGACATAGATGCCGCCTGGCGCGCGCGATTGTCCGGACACGGGGATAACGATTTGTTCGCCATTTGCGGACAGCTCTTCAAAAACCTGACGCCCTGCGGCGCTGTCGACTGATACAATGGCGCCCTTGGAGCCGGTCTGTCGGTGAAAGACCCAACGGCTCGCCGCAATGGTTTCCTCCCGGTTGTGGCACGGCGGCCAGGCGCCGGTTCCAATATCCAAGAAAACAGCCGCATCAAAGGTAATGGAGACAGTCAGCTCGGCCCGGGCCGGCGGCATGGCAATGACATACACACCACCAAGATCCAGGCCGTATAGTTCAAGCACGGGCCGCGCCACATCACCGCCAACTTCAGCCTCACGGCCCGTGACCTGCAGGACATGCGCAAATATGTCCAGGGCCGTTGCGGCATGGTCCTTGGAAACGACTGCCACATAGGCGGCGTCGCGTTGCGCGCGCGCCAGCATCTCACTATCGGCTATGACCTCACAGCCGCCAGCGCGCGCGGCATCAATAATCGCATGGGCGCCAACCTTGCCGTGGGGAATATCATGCTCGATCACCAAACTGACCAACTCGCGCCAATCCGCGTTGTGCAAGTCGCGCACCGGTATGCCCGCCGCCGCCGCCGCCGTGCGTCGTGCTGCATCGTCATCCCAGGCCCAGACTTCAGCGCCGCTTAGCGATAGGGAGCGTGCGTTGGCTGTCCCTTCCATTCCCAAACCAAGCACGGCGACCGAAAGCCCGGAAAATGGAAACAGATCAATCATCCTGGCATCCCTCGCGACATCATCCTTGACTTCACCTCGCCCGATCCACCGAATACGATCGCCTGCGGCTCAGCGATATGGGGAAAATTATGAACGATGATGACAACGACATGCAATTTTGAAAATACCTCAAGCATGTGGGCGCGGCCTGAACAGCCGATCAAGCCGGGGCTGCGAGGGGCAAATTGACCAGCAGGTTTTGCGGTTTAAAGCGCAGCCTGCCGTTGGCGCCGATACAAAGGCCCAAATAGACCGGCCGGCCGGCGATATCGGCCCGCATGTCGGCGTCATCGTTAAAAGTTAGACGGTAAAGGCTGAGCAATCGGCCACGGCGTTCATCATCAATGTCGTTTTGCGCATAAAGATCGTTTAGCAATGCCGAAGCTTCCACATCCAGGCCGATGTGCCATGACCAGCGTTCATCGTCGATCATTTCTTGCGGCTCAATCTGTACCGCAGCGCCGAGAAAATGGGTAATCCAACGCTCCATCACGCGGCACAGCGCCGTTCCCCCCCGGCGGCCGAACGTAAGGTCCAAGGCAAAGTCGAACGCCTCGGAACGCTGGAAATACTTCTCGACATTATCATCGGCAAGTATTTCCAATTCGGTCGCACCTAGAATGGAACCGGTGCGCAGCATATCCAGCAAACTAATAGGACTACCGCCCCTTTGCTGGCGCCTGATCTCGGCTGCTTCATTATCGATCAGCAAAATGGCATCGGGATTCTTCCGCACATCCTGTTCACGGAAAAACATTTCGCCCGCGCGCAGCTCGAAACTGTCGTCCACTTCCGCGAGGATATTGCGCAGAATGACGTGTGCGAGATGATCGACAAAAAGTGGCGGAAAATCGATTCCGCCACCAGTACGGAATAATTCCAGGTAACCTTGCTCCAGGTTCTCCGCCCGCTGCAATCGCGCGCGAAAATTCAGGAACAATTGAAAGTTTTGTCGGGCATCTTCGTCCTCGACAACCGCAAGCTCGGAGGTATCCACTTGGCGCGTCGGCCTATCCACAAGAGCCTCATGCAGGCGCAATTCGTTCTGGCAGGACTCCTCAACCGGCGCCAGTTCCGGTCGAAAGAGATAGGCGCGCAAAAACTCGTCGCTCAACCTCAGAAAGCCGTCTTCGCCCCGAGTGAGCAATTGATATCCACTATTACGCCAAAATTCCGGCATTTATACCGCGTCCCTTCTTTGGCCGGAGTATAACGGATATGCATGGCGATGGCATAAACCTGTGGCGACATTCGTCGGTTAAATCGATTAGATGGACGCATGGGCTGTCGGAGCAAAAGACACCGATGGCTAGCGGAGCCGGGCTCATCGCGGGTGCGGGTTGTACGCAGGCCTCTTAACCATGCCCACAATTGCGATGACCGACATGGTTGGGCACAGCGGTATAATCTGCTCAATTACGATGTCAGCGTATGGGCGGTATGCGTTGACCGCCAGCTTCGGTTATTCCGCCCGGCTTTGGCGTTTTGATGAACAGCGGGAGCTTCGCGTGCTTGATGGTCCCGTCTGGGCGGTGGCCGTCACGCCGGATGGACGTTTCGCCCTGGCTGCCGGTGTCGGCGAACGGGTCCGTGTCTGGCATCTTGAATCTGGAGACCCTATCAACGTTACCAACGAAGACAATGCTTCGAAACGAATAGCGCCTTGGCAGAATAGTGATCACCCGGGCGCCAGGCTGTTCCGAAAATGCGCAAATTTCCATGCGCTGACAGTAAACGAGCGACAACCTGCGGGCCCTCACTTTGCCGGCCTGGTCAGACGCCGAGCCGGCGGGCTCGCAGGCTATCGCTATTCCAAGGCGTTGCAAGATGCGGATGTGGCCTGGTCATGTAGAACGATCACAAAACTTTTCCGCCAGGGCCCCGACCGACATCTGTCGGGCACGAAAATGCCTGTGCGGAAAGTTGGAAACGAGACCAGTTTGCGCCAGTTGATTGATTTTATGGAACAGGTCGCGCCGGCCAAATAATCTGCCGCATGCTTCCGTTAGCCAGGTCTATGTGGTAGCTTTTTGGCGAAACTGCAAGGGAGTGGCAACATGGGTGCCATGTGGATGGGTTTTGCCGCCGCAATTATCGTTGCGCTTCTCGCGGCAGGTGGTCTCACATTGATTGATGGCAGCGCGGCTGGAAATTACAGCAGTTCGAGCACCCGGTTGTAAGTCTATTTTCCCCGGCACCCGTGCCGCCGACATGATCAATCGGCGGCGGACCGCTCGTCATTTGACCCACGAATTTCCGTCAGCCATAGGCTATGGTGCTCTTGGGCCCAATTCTCGTCGACTTCGCCCGTCATGACCGCATCAATGGCGCCTTCCATACCCAAAGTGCCGATATAAATATGAGCAATGATCACGACGATGGCGACAAGGGCCACTATGCTGTGCCATAGCAAGGCGAGTTGGGTCTCTTGCAGTGGCGTCAGTTCGATTGGCAAGCCAAATCCGAACGCATTGAGCAATCTGAAGGTGCCTTCAAATAACGCAAACTGAAATGGGAACAGCAGGCTAAATCCTGTCGTCGCGAGAGACAGACCGCTCACCACCACGAACCAGAAAATGACCTTCTGACCGGCATTGAACTTCTTTGCCGGCGGGTGTGCGCCTTTGCTGAACATGCCGCCGCCAGCGGCTAGCCAGCGGATGTCGTGGCGGCTCGGCAGGTTGTCGCGCACCCACAATACGATCATCAGGATGAGCCCAATTGTGAATGCAAAACCCAGATAGTCGTGGGAATATTTTCCGGCAAGGGTCAACGTTGCAAAAGTGGATGCACCAATGACAGGCAGCAGCACGGTTTTGCCGTAGAGCATATTGAGACCGGTTATACCAAGAACCACAAACGAACCTGCGGTCATCCAATGGGCGAAACGTTCCAACCTATTGAAGCGCAATACCTTGCGGCCGGAAAAACCGGTGTCGATGCGAATTCGACCACGAATGAGAAAAAAGGCAGCCAGCAAGACAACGATGCCTAGCAGTGACCAGGCGCCGGTCTGGACCAATGTCTTGTTCCTGAAATTCCGGAACTCTTCCCCCTGTGATTGGACCAATACACCGGCATTGGGATCGGGAATCGAAACCCTACCTTGTGCACCATGGCGGATCTTGCGCCAGGTTTCAGAATCGCTGACATTGCCTGAAGTGCCTCCGGGTGCGGCGCCGCCGAGTGCCGGCTGAGCAGCGCTAACAGGCGGACGAACGGAGGATGGCTTTTGTTGCGCCTGTGCCGGGTTGCTCGCAAGGATAAAGACAACCACCATCAGCAGAGCGGCGACTTTGGTCTGGCCGAACAGGAAAAACATATCATTGCCCCCGGTGCGCCAATGCGATTTCAATACAGCCGTCGTCGCTTCAGCAGAATTCATCTGGACATTATGTCGGCGATGCCAAACTGATGACATTCCAGTCAATCGTTCCCGTTTGCTGATCGCAGCATTTTTCAAAGCGTGGCGACATGGCGGGCCGCAGCTATCTACGGTTCGCCGGTGCCAAATATTGCCTACGAACCTGACTTTAATTTGTAGGCTGTGCCCCAGCCCCAGGCACCGGACCCGAACCCGCGGGCGACTACACGCTCGCGGTATATGTTAGAGACGATGTTGCCATCGCCCGCGAGCAATGCCTTGGTCGCGCACATCTCAGCGCAGATAGGCAGTTTGCCCTCTGCCAAGCGGTTGCGTCCGTACTTCTGGAACTCGGCAGAGGACATATCCTCCTCCGGTCCGCCGGCACAGAAAGTGCATTTGTCCATTTTACCGCGGCTGCCATAGTTGCCCACCTGGGGAAACTGCGGCGCGCCGAACGGACAAGCGAAGAAGCAATAGCCGCAGCCAATGCACAAGTCCTTGGAGTGCAAGACGACGCCTTCCTCGCTTTGATAAATGCAATCGACCGGACAGACCGCGATACACGGTGCATCTGAACAATGCATGCAGGCAACGGAAATCGACCGCTCGCCTGGTTTGCCGTCGTTAATGGTAACTACCCGACGGCGGTTCACGCCCCAAGGCACCTCATGCTCGTTCTTACAGGCCGTGACACACGCGTTGCATTCGATGCAGCGTTCGGCGTCGCAGAGAAATTTCATTCTAGCCATTGTCTTTTCCTCCCGCCTCAAGCTGCTTCAATGCGACACAGGGTAACTTTGGTTTCCTGCATCTGGGTTACCGAGTCATAGCCATAAGTGCCGCACATGTTCGAAGCCTCCCCTAGGACATATGGATCGGCCCCAGGGGGATACTTGCTTCGAAGATCCTTGCCTTGCCAATGTCCGCCGAAGTGGAACGGCATGAAGGCAACGCCAGGCGCCACCCTTTCCGTTACCAAGGCCTTGACCAGCACCTTGCTGCCTTCCGGGCTATATATCCAGACATCGCCGCCTTCCTTGACGCCGAGGTTGTTGGCATCGCGGGGATGCAGTTCGCAGAACATTTCCTGCTGCAACTCGGCCAGCCACTTGTTGGACCGCGATTCATCGCCACCACCTTCATATTCAACCAGGCGCCCAGACGTCAAAATGGTCGGGAAGTCCTTGGAGAAGTCCTTTTTCTGGATCGATTCGTACATGGTCGGCAGACGATAGGCCTGCTTGTCCTTGTAGGTCGCATATTTGGGCAGCAAATCACGTCGCGGCGTATACAGAGGCTCCCGGTGCAAGGGCACCGGATCCGGAAAAGTCCAGACCACTGTTCGCGCCTTGGCGTTGCCAAACGGAGCGCAGCCGTGCTTGATGGCGACCCGCTGGATACCGCCCGAGAGGTCGGTCTTCCAATTGGTCTTATCGCCAGCAACCGCTTCGATTGCCTTGCGTTCGCCGGCGGTCAAGTCCTTATCCCAACCTAGCTTTTTCAACATGGCCATGGTGAATTCGGGATAGCCATCCTTGATTTCGGAACCGACCGAATAGGATCCCTCGGCAAGCAGGTTTTCCCCGTTCCGCTGGACGCCAAAGCGGGCCCTGAATGTCAGACCGCCCTCCGCCACCGGTTTTGAAGGATCATAAAGGATTGGGGTACCTGGATGCTTCATATCGGCGGTACCCCAGCAAGGCCAGGGCAGACCGTAATACTCGCCGTCGCACGGTCCGCCGATTGCCTGCAGCGAGGTCTTGTCGAACGTCGACTGATTGTTCATTTGCTTGCGCAGACGTTCAGGCGACTGACCGGTATAACCGATCGTCCACATGCCGCCATTGAACTCGCGGGTGATGTCTTCGATCAGCGGTTCGTTTTTGTTGACCTTGATCTGCTTGAACATCTCCTTATCAAAACCAAGCTTCTTGGCGAAGAGATACATGATCTCGTGGTCCGGTTTCGATTCGAAGAGAGGCTCAAAGACCTTGTCCCGCCATTGCAGCGAACGATTGGACGCGGTGACCGAGCCATAAGTCTCGAACTGGGTCGCCGCCGGCAGGACATAGACGCCATCCTTGCGGTCCGGAATAACGGAAGCGAAGGTCGGCACCGGATCGATCACGACCATCAGGTCGAGTTTCTCCATCGCCTTCTTCATCTCGGCGAGACGGGTCTGCGAATTCACGGCGTGACCCCACAACACCATCGCCCGCAGATTATCGGGCTGGTCAATCTTGTCCTTGTTTTCGAGGACGCCATCGATCCAGCGGGATACCGGGATACCCTTCGATTCCATGAGTTTCTGGGAGGCGAAACGACTCTTCACGTATTCATAATCGACGCCCCAGACCCGGCACCAATGTTTCCACGAACCGGCCTTCAGGCCGTAGTAGCCCGGCAAGCTGTGCGACAGCACACACATGTCAGTGGCGCCTTGCACATTGTCATGGCCGCGGAAGATGTTGGCGCCGCCGCCGGCGACGCCGATGTTGCCCAAAGCCAATTGCAGTATGCAGTAGGCCCGGGTGTTGTTGTTGCCGGTGGTATGCTGGGTACCGCCCATGCACCAGATGATGGTGCCCGGACGGTTGTTGGCCAGAGTGCGCGCGACCCGCTTTAACTGCGAGCCCGGCACGCCGGTGACCCGCTCGGTCTCCTCCGGAGTCCACTGTTTGACCTCGGCCTTGATTTGTTCCAGGCCCCATACGCGCTGGCGGATATATTCCTTATCCTCCCAGCCATTCTCAAAGATGTGCCACAGCAGGCCCCAGATCAGCGCGACATCGGTGCCCGGCCGCAAGCGAATATACTCATCCGCATGGGCCGCGGTCCGGGTAAAGCGTGGATCGCAAACGATCAGAGCGGCATTGTTCTGTTCCTTTGCCTTGAGGATATGCTGCACCGCTACAGGATGCGCCTCGGCCGGATTGGAGCCGATCAGAAACATCGAGCGCGAATTGTGCATGTCATTGAAGGAATTCGTCATCGCGCCATAGCCCCAGGTGTTGGCGACACCGGCGACGGTGGTCGAATGGCAGATTCGGGCCTGATGATCCCCGTTGTTGGAACCCCAGAAAGCATAGAACTTGCGGAACAAGTAGGCTTGCTCGTTATTGAACTTGGCGGAACCGAGCCAGTAGACCGAATCCGGCCCGGACGACTTGCGGATCTCCAGCATCTTGTCGCCGATCTCGTTGACCGCTTGATCCCAGGAAACCTTCTTCCATTTGCCGCCTTCAAGCTTCATCGGATATTTCAGCCGACGCTCGCTATGGGCATGTTCGCGCACCGCGGCACCTTTGGCGCAATGGGCGCCGAGGTTGATGGGGCTTTCAAAGCCCGGCTCCTGGCCGACCCAGACGCCATTGTCAACTTCCGCGATGACGGTGCAGCCGACCGCGCAATGGGTGCAGACCGATTTGATTTTTTTGACGGTCCCGCTGGCGTTCTGAGCCTTGGCTTTTTTCACGGTGCCCAACGGCACCGCCGTTGCCAATGCAGCGCCGCCCGCCGCCAGCCCTGATTGCGCCAGAAAGGCACGCCGATTGATCGTGGTGCCGACGACTGATGCCAATGCCTGCTTCAAACGAGGGCCATTCGCAACGCCGTTGATTTTTTTGGTAAGCATCAAATCCTCCCGAATTGAACTTTTCCTTCAGGCCCGTTTCCAGCCTGAGCCGTCTGCCTTGATCCAGAGTTAGAACTTGGCTAGTTCGTAATACGTGCGGACATGCTCGGTTTCCCGGTAGCCGCGCCCTGAATTTTCGGCTTCCACCGCTTGTGCTTCCTTTGACTTCGCCATGACCCCGGCCGCTCCGGCTGTGCCCAGGACCAGTCCGGCTTGTTTTAGGAAGTCGCGGCGCTTCACCGCCTGCGTTACCAAATGCCCCTTGTCTTCTTTCATCACGCGCTCCTCACGCTCCTGATGACGGTCACGGGCCTATCGCCGCCGCGGCCGCTGCGGCATTATGCCGCCATTCGGAAGGCGCTCCCTTCGACTTCCAGAAAAATGCGGCCCAACCGCGCGACCGCGACGAAGAAGACGGCCGATTCCGCCGCCTCCAAATCCATGAATAGGTCACCTGCCCACGTAGCTAAATGGGCTTCGAAAAATCTCGTTTGTTCAGATAGATCAGTCACACCGATGCCAAAGTTGCCGACGATCAGGCCATGCATCATTTCCAACAGGGCCGCGATGTGATCCTCGGGCTCGTCATTCACATTGCCGCAGGCGATACCCAGCCGATCCATGTCGCGGCGCAATTCCGCAAGCGGATGGTCATGCAAACTGCCCGTCAGATAGTAGGAGGCATAGGGGAGAATTTCGCCGCCCTGGCCCATGCCATAAAACAATTTGGTGTATTCATCCTCAAGCGTGTTCATCTCGATATTCGCGGCCAGCGCCAGATCTGACAGAGCCATGCCAAGAGGCGTATCATCGCCTTGCAATTGTTGCAGTTTATCGAGACATTCAGGGTCCGGCGGCAATGCCAATAGGCGCCCAAGCAACGCATAGAGCGCAGCACGCCGCGCTTCAATTTCTGCCACGGCATCCCTATGGTCGCCATTGGCGGACATCGTTTGGACCCCCTAACGATTGGCGTCAGCAAAACAACACAGATAGGTGCCGACTGCCGCTCATTTTTGCTTATCGTTCCAAGGAACTTATGTAAAATTGTAGCGTCCAACTAGCCCGTTGAAAACAGTTTATTTCAACTTTTGAAAATATCGTCATCATCGGAGAGGGCAATTGTGTCATCTTCGATGTGATCATCATCTTCATCAGTGGTTTCGGTCGGTTCTTCGGCCTCGGCAACCATGCGATCGCCGGACGCAGCGCCTTGCGATGTTTCGCTGATGGCCTCCGCCTCGCTCAACATGCCGCGGCCCACCTTGTAATTGGTGTCTATGGCGGCGATGAGTTTATCGATTAGATTGAAATCCTCATCGTAGTCATTCAAGCCATCAAGATTGGCCAGCACCGGATCGCTGAGCCAGAGTTTGCGCAATGCCGCACGGGTCAGCGCCTCAGGAACGCCATCCACCAAAAACTGCGTGTAATCGGAATTGGCGTCCAGATCTTCAATAGGCGGTAGCGGTGGACGGTCCTCGTCGCTGGAACGGTCCTCGACAGCCTCCAGATTTGCTTGAAGCTTGTCGCCCGATGTGGCCGGCTCCAGCGCTTCTGGTTCCGGGAAGCCTTGATCGCTGACACGAGCCTCGGTCTTGCGCCGCGACCAGCGCGCGATTGGCCCGTCTCCGTTTCCGCTCATATTCAGGTCCGCCCCAGTTGCCCGCGCGGCCGCGAACCGGTCATCTTGTCTTTGTGACCCTTGTTCTTGCGTTTTTCGAACGGTGTTTCCACATGGTACTGATCCACGAAATCCTGCAACCAGCTCATCATGTCTTCAGGCATGGGCACGCCTTCAACAATTTCATCGCCGCTTTCATGATAGCCCATGGCCTCGAACGGACAGGCTGTAACGTGGAACGGCTCGACATCATTGTCTTCCGCCTCCTCGCCCTGACGCAGCACCACATAGATCTGAGGCGGGTTTTGCGACAAATTGGTCATGTAACCTTCGGTCTCGCCGCGGAATAGTTCCAAATCAAATGTCCCGGCGAGAAAGTGAACCCAATCCGCGCCGCTTTGCAGCTCACGCCAACGCTCCCCCCGCGCCGCATTCGGGATCACGGCGATCGGCCGCCAGACGTAATCCTGCCAGGGGTTCTCAATGTCACGCCGCTCGACAACAACGCCCAGTGACATGCTCGCGTCGGCACCCATTCGAACAACCTCGTGATAAGCTGTACATTTCGAGTCTGCGATCTTGCTCCTATCTACTCATTGATTGCAATATAGTTAGTCGAAAGACAGAGCGCACAAAGTTGGAAAACGCGCGGGGGGACCGGATTACCATGGCGATCCAAACAGGCCAGTCTGGATTTCGCATGCTGATTTGCGATTGCGAGGGTACCAGCGCGCTCGACCCACAGACGATTGAAAAAGCGATCGGCCGAAAACCCGACTTTTGTGGCACCCAATTGTGCCGGCAACAGTTGGCGGACGTGCAAACGCGGCTGGCTAAAAATGACCCGTTGCTGATCGGCTGCATCCAGGAAGCCCCGCTGTTCAGGGAGACCGCAGACGACGACGGTTTCCATGGCGACCTGCGTTTTGTCAACATCCGTGAAAAGGCGGGGTGGTCGCGCGATGGCGCCGCCGCAGGCGCGAAGATGGGTGCATTGATCGCCGAAGCTATGCTGGACGTCCCGGGCCCTCATGCCGTCCCGGTAACAAGCGGCGGCGTCGTCATGGTGATCGGTCGTGACGATGTCGCGTTCGACGCGGCGCGGCGGCTGGGCGAACGCATGGATGTTACATTGTTGCTGGAGGGCAATGCCTCTGTATTGGCCCCCCGCACGGTGGATGTGCCGATTTTTCACTTTAGCGCCGTGCGGGCGCTGGGGCACCTGGGCAGGTTTGAGGTCGAAATCGATAACCTCGCAGCCATGAAGCCGTCATCGCGTAACGAGATCGTGTTCGACCCGGCAGCACCAAGCATGACCCGAAGTCAATGCGACATCATTCTCGATCTGCGCGGCGGCACCCCGATATTCGCGGCACCGGACAAGCGGGAAGGCTATTTCAATCCCGATCCCAAGGATCCCGCCAGTGTCGCCTATGTCCTATTCGACATCATCGATCTGGTGGGCGAGTTCGAAAAGCCGCGTTATGTGGAATACGATGAAGCGATATGCGCCCATGCCCGCAACGGTATCGTCGGGTGCACGCGATGTCTGGATAATTGCCCGGCCGGCGCCATCACGCCAGAGGGTGAAGGAATCAAGATCGATCCACAGATCTGTGCTGGCTGTGGTGCCTGCGCCGGCGTCTGTCCGACCGGCGCGGTCAGCTATGCCATGCCGAGAAGCGAGGCATTATTGCTGCGCATGCGGACGTTGCTCCAAACCTATGAAGCGGGCGGTGGCAAACGCGGGGTGCTATTGTTCCACGATGGTGATTTTGGCGAAGAGATGATTGCCACGATAGCGCGGCACTATGACGGACTACCCGCCAATGTATTGCCCTTTGCTGTCAATGCGCTGGGGCAATGCGGCCTGGATACGCTATTGGCGGCCCGGGTATATGGCGCGGTCGGGTGCCTGCTTCTCGCGCCGCCGCGCATGACGGATGAACTTGCCGCTCTGGGTGATACAATAGCATTGTCCAACCATATTATGGCCGCCCTGGGCTACCCTGAAAGCCATGCCCGTATCATGGCAGAGGCTGATCCGGAAGAAGCCAACAAGCAACTATGGGCCGCCGCCGCCGATGTCATCGACGGTCCACGGGCCGCGGCTTTTGAACCAATTGACGAGAAACGGACAGTCCTTAATCTGGCCCTCACCGCCCTGCACCGGGTCGCGCCCGAACCCCGGGACGAGATACCGCTAGCAGATGGCGCACCATTTGGAACCGTCGAAATCGACGTCGACGGATGCACCTTGTGCCTCGCCTGCACCAATACCTGCCCAACGAATGCCCTGCGCGACACGCCGAATTACCCGCGCCTGAATTTCGTCGAGACAGCCTGTGTCCAATGCGGATTGTGCGTTTCTACCTGCCCTGAAAAAGTCATCAAATTGCAACCTCGCCTGCTTTTCACCGGTGCGGCGCGAAATACCCGCGTGATCAAGGAAGAAGAACCCTTTGATTGCATACGGTGCGGCACCCCGTTCGCCACCAAATCGATGATAGAGACAGTTACAAAAAAAATGTCCGCCCATAGCATGTTCCCGAACAGTCAGGCGTTGCAGCGCCTGCAAATGTGTGGCGACTGCCGTATCATCGATATGGCTGAAACCGATACGAATCCGATGGCAGCCGGCGCGCGCCCGAAACCGAGGACCACGGATGACTATCTTCGCGGTCTTATCACTGATGATCCGGACGATGATACGAACCCATGAGGCGGTGGCCGCGGTGGTGAAACCGAATGGAACGATGGACGATATCGGGTATGCCCCGATCGGACACCGGCCTGTTGTGGTTGGTCCGGTTATCTGGCTGATGCTGTCTCGTGCTATTGGGCTTGGTCATTTGACCTAACGTCTGCCAAACCTTCCTTCAAGATTTCATGATGGCGACCCTGGCTGCTCAAGGCACGTAAGGCGTCGACGGGGGCAGGGCGACGTCAGTATCACATGTCAAAAGGTTCGAGTGGCATGCAGACCTATCATAGATTTCCGATTGATGAATTTTATGGCGTGCTGAACACTGACGAACAGGGCTTTTCAGGCGCAGAGGCCGTGGCACGCTTGCAACATTATGACGCCAACGACCCCCTGTATCGAACAGCGATCACTGACTTCTTTTCCTCGATCATCATTTGCCAAGTGGCCGACGTAATCATCTGCCGTAGCCGCCGGCAGAGCCTGTTCACGGTCGGCGTGCTGTCGAACCGGTTGGTGTTGCTCGGTATCGCGGCAGAGTTGGCGCTACTCGCGTTAATCGCCTAGGTGCCGGCGTTCAACAACTTACTTTGGCACCGCGCCGTTGGCGACCTGGCAACTTGCCTTGAGCGTTCCCTTCGCCATTGTGATCCTGCCGGGTACGAAGCGCGGCGTATCTTCGTGCGGCGGGAAAATCCGTTCGTTCTCAAATGGCTGACCTGGTAGGAGAAAGACACATTTGTTTAGGTCGGTCGTTTTTTCCCCTGCGCATGCGTCACGCTGGCCCTCACGAACTGCTGCATATCACGTCGGCCGGGAGCTTAAGTTTATTAGAAACCTCTAAATAACGGCTTGTGGCAGATCGGATTTTCGTGTTCAGAAGGCGACGAGCATACGTCAAGACTTAGATGCGTGCTAATGGGTCTATGGCCTAAGCTGCCTACGATGACCGATGTTAGTGAAATAGTCTTATTCGATCTACTGGCGGGCGCATTTATCTTCAGCGCCATTCTGGTTCGCTCGTGGTTCGCAAAGATAGGCGTGCCGTCCTTGGTCGGTTTCCTCGTCTTGGGTTTTTCGCTGCGCCTCGCGAATGATAATTGGATGTTCATATCGCAACAGGGGTCGGCGGCGGTCGAATTTCTGGCGAGCATTGGTGTCTTCGTATTGCTGTTTCGCATAGGCCTGGAAAGCAATTTGCATGGTCTAATAAACAAGCTGCCGCGCGCCACTCCGATCTGGATTGGAAATGTCCTGCTCAGTGGGCTTCCTGCTTATCTGGTTTCCTTCTACATTCTTGGTCTAGCGAATATTCCAAGCCTGTTCATCGCAGCAGCGCTGACCGCGACGAGTGTCGCCGTGTCTGCAGAGGTGTGGCGCGAGGCGAATGCCCTCGATTCGCCCAATGGCGAGACATTCGTGGACGTCGCGGAACTCGACGACCTGTCAGGCGTGGCCCTTATGACCCTTCTCATAGCCATTGCTCCGGTACTCCGCGGCGGTGACAACGGCGCTACACTCGCCGCAGTGACAGCAGCTTCGGTAGTTTTCATGCTCAAAGCCGCCGGTTTCGTTGCCTTGCTCTATCTCACCGCCCGTTACGGAAAGCATTACATCTCGCTATTTCTCAAGAAAACAGGGGAGCCTGACTCAATTCTTTTCATCGTGGGAACCGGACTTCTGATATCTGCATTGGCTTCCATACTCGGATTCTCCATGGCGATCGGCGGGTTTTTTGCCGGTGTCATCTTCAGCAGAGACCCGGAAGTGGTTAAGCTCGAAACTTCTTTTCTGCCGCTGCATGCGCTGTTTGCACCGTTCTTTTTTATCGCTGTCGGCCTGAGGATTGACCCCGGCTCGCTGGCATCGGCGTTTAGTTTGGGGGGGGCCTTATTGGTCGTTGCCGTTTTTGGCAAAGTGGTCGGCGCCGGTTGGCCCGCCCTGATGACAACAGGATATGCCGGTGCTACGCTGATCGGGATCAGCATGGTTCCAAGGGCTGAAATCGCAATGGTGATTGCCCAACAAGGGAGTGATCTAGGCGATTGGGCGATGCCTGCGGAAGTATACTCAAGTCTTGCAATGATTTCTGTTGTGACTTGTTTTATCTCCCCTCTGGGCATTCGTTGGATAATACGGAAATTCCCGCAATCGCTTGAATGATGGAAGATTGCGAGCGGCGCAGGACGGCAAGGTTTCGTGCGGCCACACTGCCAACTCAGCAAAGATGCCGCGGAGCTGGTTGGTAAGCGCCGGCCGGTTACAAACCAGCCGAGAGCGAATGGGGTGTGCTGCCTAGATACTTAAGCGCTCGCCTGATTTTATTTGTAAGAACCGGCAGCAACAGCAATTTTTTCCGCCAGGATTTCCACCGATCATCCACCGCCGTCACTCGACGCGGACCAGGTACCAATTTATGCACTCATAGGTTCAAGGTAATTGGACCTTGGCAAAGGGAACCCGAGCGTGCACCATTTTACTGTCATGCATGAATCGCCCGCCAATCTTCCCATACGGATAGTCGAAGGTCTGGATATTCCGATCGCGGGGGAACCGGAACAGGTTGTCACGGACGGCCATCCAGTGGCCAAGGTGGCATTGCTCGGCCGCGACTATCCCGGCCTGCGCCCGGCCTTCCAAGTTAAGGAAGGCGATCGGGTGAAATTAGGGCAGACGTTGTTCACTGACCGCCGGGACGAACGCATCGCTTGCACGGCCCCCGGATGCGGGATCGTCAGCGAAATCCGCCACGGCGCCCGGCGCACTCTGCTTTCGGTGCAGATTCGCCTGGAGGGGGCCGATGAGGTGAGCTTTTCCGCCTGGCCGAACGGGACACTTGCCGACCTGCGTCGGGATCAGGTGGTCGATACGCTGTTGGCGTCGGGTCTTTGGACGGCTTTTCGTACCCGACCTTATGGCAGCACGCCAAATCCAGACGCCCTTCCCGCTGCCGTCTTCGTCACCGCCATCGACACAAATCCTCTGGCCGCCAGGCCAGACGTGATCATTGACCTAGAGCCGGAAGCCTTCGCTGACGGCCTGACGGTGCTTGGCCACTTGACTGAAAATCCCCTATACCTCTGCCAGGCCACCGGCGCCGCGCTGCCGTTGGGCGATAGCGAAAATGTAACCGTCGCCAGCTTCGCAGGGCCTCATCCCAGTGGTCTTGTTGGAACGCATATTCACATCCTTGAACCTGTCGGCCCGGGGCGCACGGTCTGGCATCTCGGCTATCAGGACGTGATCGCCGTCGGCAAGCTGTTTCGCTCGGGGCGGTTGTCGAGCCCACGCGTAGTGGCATTGGGGGGACCCATGGTGCGACAGCCGCGATTGTTACGCACCCGGTTGGGGGCTGATCTCACCGGGCTTACGCAGCTTGAGTTGACGGATGGAATACCAAGGATCATTTCCGGCTCGGTTTTGTCAGGGCACGCCGCACGCGGGGCGGAAGCTTATTTGGGCCGTTTCGACAGCCAGGTCTCGGTTCTCGCAGAAGCCGGGACCGGTGCAGCCGGTGAGACCGTCTCGATCCATGGCTTGTCGCGACTAGGAACGCGGGGACAGCGCCATTTCGCCCTGACCACGGCACTTAACGGATTGCCCCGGGCCATGGTGCCTTTGGGCGGCTTCGAGCGCGTTATGCCGCTCGATATTCTACCAACGCAGCTTCTTCGCGCGCTTCTTATCGGTGATACCGAAATGGCTCAGGCCTTGGGCGCACTGGAATTGACGGAGGAGGACTTGGCGCTCTGCTCGTTTGTCTGCCCGAGCAAACAAAACTATGGTCTGGCGCTCCGCGAGACCCTGAATCGGATCGCTAAGGACGGCTGATGCCTCGGCCCACGATCACATATATGGAAACCCGGGCGGCACCGCATATCCGCGACGGCTTCAACCTTGATCGAGCTCTCGGTTTGATGCTGATCGCAGCTCTGCCCTGCCTGCTATGGGCGGTCTTTAACACTGGCTTGCAGGCCAACCTGCAGCTGGAAATAACGGGCCTCGGCAAGGCACCGGGTTGGCGTGGCTGGTTTCTGGCGGCGCTCGGCGTCAATCCCGATCCGGCCAGTCTGACTGCCGATCTGCTCCACGGGATGTTGTACGTGACGCCGCTGTTGGCGGTGTTACTGGCTGTGGGTTGGGCCTGGCAATGGCTGTTCGCGCGCCTTCGGAATCGTGACATGGACCCTGGGCTTGTACTCATGGCGCTTCTTTTCACCCTTGCTTTGCCGCCCGGCATCGCCCTATGGCAGGCGGCGCTTGGGTTTTCCTTCGCGATCGTTATCGGCAGGGAAATTTTCGGTGGCTTGGGAAGGAATTTCCTAAACCCGGTCTTGGTTGGCCTTGCCTTCCTCTACGTCACCTATCCGGGCGACTTGGTCGGTGGCATAGAATGGCTACAGGTCGACAGTATTTCCGGCGCCACATATTACCAGGAGACCGCCGGCGACGCTGCCAAAGGGATATCCTGGGGTACCTCGTGGCTGCAGACTTTTTTCGGTCTCACGCCGTCATCCGTCGGTGCCAACTCTGCATTTGCCAGCCTGGTCGCTGCCGCCGTTTTGCTCTATGCCCGCTTGGCCTCGGCACGGATCATGGCAGGCATGCTGCTCGGCATGATTGCCGCTGCCGCGCTCTTCAATATTTTCAGCAGCGAAGACAACATCTATTCAGTCGTCTCCTGGCATTGGCATTTCGTGATCGGTAGCTTCGCCTTCGGGATGGTGTTCCTGGCCACGGATCCCGTCAGTGCCGCGACGACAAACCAGGGCCGATGGATTTATGGTTTGTTGATCGGGGGCCTGGTGGTGTTGATCCGAGTGGGCAATTCAGCCCACCCCGACGGCGTGATTTTCGCTATCCTGATCGGCAACATGTTCGCTCCGCTTATCGACTACGTGGTGACCTCGTTGCATATCCGGCGCCGGGTGCGGCGCTATGGCTGAGCGAGGAGGCACGAGCGGGACCTGGTGGCAGCGTTTCACGGCGCTGCCCAACAACAGCGCGCGCAAGACCATCATCGTCACATTGACTGTCGCCCTGGTGTGCTCGGTCCTGGTCGCCGGTTCGGCTGTACTGTTAAAACCCTTGCAGATCGAAAATAAGGAGACGGCCCGGCGCAGCCATATTGCCGCTCTAAGCCATATCTTGGAAGAACGGTACGGAAGCCAGATCCCCATTACACTAGAGGTGCGCCTGATCGATCTGGCCAGTGGCGTGGTGGTAACGAACGTAGATCCGGTCAGTTATGATCAGCGCCGTGCAGCGGCCGATCCCGCCCGCCAGGTTATGGTTCCCGCCGATCAGGATTTGGCCGGATTGAAGACCCGGGCACCATGGGCGGTGATCTATATAGCTCGCCGTGCAGGGCGGCTGGAGATGGTGATGCTACCCGTGCGCGGCCGTGGATTTGGCTCGATGCTATACGGTTACCTCGCGCTCGGTGCCGACCTCGAGCATGTTCTGGGGTTAAGTTTCCATGAGCATGGCGAAACTCCGGGCCTAGGCGCGCTGATTGATTCTCAGGACTGGAAGCGGCGGTGGCGTGGCAAAATTATCCGCGACGGCGGCATCATCAAACTCGGTGTCGCGCCTGGCCCGGTAGATCCGTCCTCTGAACTGGCGCGCTATCAGGTTGATGCCCTGACCGGGGCCACATGGACAGGCATGGGCGTTACGAATCTGCTGCACTATTGGCTCGGCCCACATGGCTTCGGTCCCTATTTGGCAAAACTGCGCGAGGGGGTATGACCAACAATGACGGATGCAAGAACCAAAGATCTGCTGACGCCGCTGTTCGACAGCAATCCGATTATGTTGCAGATCCTGGGCATCTGCTCGGCGCTCGCGGTGACCAAGACCGTAGCGACCGCGCTGACCATGTCGGCGGCGGTGATTTGCGTGCTGGTGTTAGCCAATACATTTGTCAGCTTGATCCGCAATCATTTGCCGCGCCACATCCGGTTGATCATTCAAATCACCATCATCGCCACGCTCGTCATTGTGGTAGATCAGGTACTCCGGGCCGTCGCCTACGAGTTAAGTCGGCAATTGTCAGTCTTCGTCGGTCTGATCGTGACCAACTGCATCATTCTCGGCCGCGTCGAGGCATTCGCCATGAACAATGGTGTCCGGGCCAGCGCGCTCGACGGTCTCGGCAATGGGCTGGGCTATAGCTGGGTGTTGATCTTGGTCGGCGGCATCCGTGAACTCCTGGGCACGGGCAAACTGTTGGACGTCTCTATCCTGCCCACAGTGGCGGAAGGGGGCTGGTTCGAACCCTTGGCCATAATGCTACTGGCGCCCAGCGCCTTCTTCATCATAGGGCTTCTAATTTGGGGTTTGCGGAGCTGGAAGCCTGGCCAAAAGGAGGCGGCGGAATTCGCGCCACAGTCCGTCGCCCGGGAGGTCGAGCCACAATGAATGCCGCAGTCGGACTCTTCCTGCAGGCCGCCTTCGTTGAGAATTTGGCGCTCTCCTTCTTCCTCGGCATGTGCATGTTTTTGGCGGTATCGAAACGGATGGAGACGGCCGTCGGCCTTGGCTTGGCGGTTCTGGCTGTGCAGACAATTACGGTGCCGGTGAACAATCTGATACATGGTTTCCTCCTTAAGGAGGGAGCGCTGGCATGGGCGGGCCTTGGTGAAGTGGACCTCAGCTATCTAGCGCTCATCAGTTTTGTTGGCGTGATTGCGGCAATGGTGCAGATCGTCGAAATGATCTTGGAACGATATTTCTTACCCTTACACCAGGCGTTGGGTATTTATCTGCCTCTTGTCACTGTAAATTGCGCCATCCTCGGCGGTTCGCTTTTTATGGTTGAACGTAAATACGACTTCGGCGAAAGCCTGGTTTATGGCCTTGGGACCGGCTTCGGCTGGTTTCTGGCGATCTGCGCCCTGGCAGGAATTCGAGAGAAGTTGAAATACGCCGACGCCCCGGAAGGGCTCAGGGGCGCGGGCCTTACCTTCGTGGTCGTCGGCCTGATGTCTTTGGGCTTCATGGGCCTTTACGGCATCCATCTGTGAGCGGCGCGAAATGATCGAAATCGCATTAGGTGTCGGACTTTTTATAGCCATCCTGCTCACTTTGGTGGCGATCATCTTGGTCGCCCGCATTCAACTTTCGCCCAAGGGCGAAGTCGAGATCGTCGTTAACGGCGCAAAGACGCTGACCGCACCGCTTGGGGTCAAGCTGCTGGCGGCACTGTCGGAAGCCGGCATTCAATTACCTTCGGCCTGCGGCGGCGTCGGCACCTGCGGGCAATGCCGTCTCCGGGTGCTTGACGGCGGCGGCGCGCCGTTGCCGATCGAACTGGCCCAGATCGGCAGACGCGCTACGTTCCAAGGCACGCGTCTTGCCTGTCAGGTGGTGGTCCGCCAGGCCATGACCGTTGAGGTGCCCGACGAGGTCTTTGGTGTGCGGGAATGGAGCTGCATCGTGCGCTCGAACAACAATATTGGCACCTTGATCAAGGAACTGATACTCGATTTGCCGGCGGGTGAGCACATCGATTTTCGTGCCGGCGGCTATGTTTTGGTTACCTGCCCGCCCTACGAGGTGGACTTCGCCGATTTCGATATCGGCGCCGGCTTCCACGGCGAATGGGATCGGCTCGGCTTGTGGGGCCATCGCGCCGGCACCCATCAACCAACGACCCGGGCCTACTCCCTGGCAAACCAGCCAGCGGAAAACGATCGGGTCATGCTCAACGTCCGCTTGGCGATTCCCCCGCCCGGCGCGCACGGAGATGTGCCGGCCGGCATCGTATCCTCCTACCTCTTCAGCCTCCGTTCCGGCGACGAACTGACCATCGCCGGGCCCTACGGCCACTTCTTCGCCACCGAGGGCGAGGCGGAAATGATTTTCATCGGTGGTGGCGTCGGTATGGCACCCATGCGTTCCCATATCCTGGATCAGCTTGAAAACCGCAAGTCGCGACGCAAGATCAGCTTCTGGTATGGCGCTCGCACCGCCCGCGAATTGCTCTACCGCGAGACCTTTGACCGTCTAGCCCAGGCGCACGACCATTTTACCTGGCACATTGCGCTATCGGACCCCGACTCCGCGGACAATTGGCAGGGCCCGGTCGGCTTCATTCACGACGTGCTGCATGATGAATACCTCTCCGATCACCCCGCGCCTGAGGCCTGCGAGTATTATCTCTGCGGCCCCCCGATGATGACCGAGGCTGTGATCAATATGCTGGACAGCCTGGGAATTGATCGCGACAATATCTTCTTCGACGACTTTGGGAGCTAGGCGTTGGGTATCGCTTATTCTAGGCGAAAAATTGTGGGCGCGGTGGGGTCCGTGGGCTTGGCGGTGCCGTTCCTATGTCTCGTTGGCACGCCCGCCGCGGCCAAAAACGAGACGTTGCTGGCAGGCGTCAGCATGGGCACCACATACAGCCTGCGCATACCACGCCTGCCGACCGACCTGGACGCGACCGCCCTGAAGCATGACATCGACGGCCTACTGGAAGTGGTCAATGATCAGATGTCCACCTACCGGCCAATGTCCGAATTGTCCCGCTTCAATACCAGTGGTGCGCAAACCTGGACCCCCGTCTCACCCGACGTTGCAACGGTGGTCCGTGTGGCGTTGGCGACGAGTAAGCTTTCGGGTGGCGCATACGACCCCACCATTGGCCCGCTGGTGATGCTGTGGGGCTTTGGTGCAGGTAGTCGACCAGAGGCGGTGCCTGACCGCGGGCGGCTTATGTCCAGCTTGCGTGGCATTGGTCATGAATATTTGGCAGTCCAAACCGGAGCGCCAGCGTTACGGAAGGCGCGGGATGATCTGAATGTAGACCTTTCTGGTATCGCAAAGGGTTTTGGTGCCGACAAAGTCGCTGCCCGCCTTGAACGCGTCGGCATCGAATCTTATTTGTTTGAGCTCGGTGGCGAGGTGCGCGTGCGGGGTTATGGCAGACGCGGCGACTTCTGGCGCATCGGCATCGAAGAGCCGGGTGGCGCCGGCGTACGGCGGGTGATCCGTTTGGCTAGCGGGGCCGTCGCAACTTCGGGCGACTACCGACATTTTTTCAAACACCGGGGTCGGCGCTATTCACATATACTGGACCCGCGGGACGGGCAGCCCGTTTCTCACGGCCTTGCCTCGGTCACCGTGGTCGCGCCGACTGCCATGGAAGCCGACGCCCTGTCGACGGCGCTGATGGTGCTGGGATTAGAGCAAGGCCTGAATGTGGCGCGGCAGCGGGATATCGCTGCCTACTTTCTCGCCCGGACCGGCGGTCGTTTACGCGAGGCCGCCTCGCCGGCCTTTCTGCCATACGTCCGGGGGTGAGAGCTTGAAATGGAGCTGTTTATTTTAACGTTTCTCGTCTTTGGCCTCGCCATACTCGGCATGGCGGTGGGGAACCTGATACGGGGGCGACCCCTGAGCGGCGGATGCCGACGTGCTGGCGAAGCCTTGGGTGCCGGTATCAGTTGCGGTATTTGCGGCGTCGAAGGGCGCGATGGCGCGCCCCGCAGGACGCGGGCCCAGGAATTCCCATGACCGCCGCCTCCAAGGTCCGTGACTATATGTCTTCCGACCTGGTCACCGTGAGTCCTGAGATGGATATACATGCGGCGATCAAGGTGTTGCTGGCACACCAGCTCTCTGGCGTGCCGGTACTCGATGCACGCGGCGCTCTGGTTGGCATCTTGTCGAAGAAGGATTGCCTCAAAGTTGCCTTCAGCGCCAGCTATCACCAGGATTGGGCTGGCACTGTGGCCGATTGCATGAACCACCCGGTGGATACGGTGGATGAGGACGCAAATATTGTCGAAGTTGCAGAATTGTTCGTCAAGAAACCCTATCACCGCTATCCGGTAATTCGGGCAGGGCGACTCGTGGGCATCGTTAGCCGCCACGACATACTGCGCGCCATTGAGACACTTTGGTGATCCAGCCGATGCCGAATGCCGTGGTTTAGAGCAGTTCAGAATACCCCGGAAATGCTCTAGCCGATCAGACTTAGCAATGGCATTGTCAGGGGAAACCGGCTTGAGTTGGTCAGGCGCGTTTCGTAACGTCCTGCAATGAGAAATCCATTCCGATATTTCAAGACGTCCCCCGAGATCATTCGCTTGAAACTACAGATGGCTCGGATTTTCTACCACGACCACGTTCCTCTGACAGTGCCCTGTTCCGGCATTTAGGAAATTCGGCCTGAAAACCACAGGACGCCTGGGTTTTTGGCATTAATTTTTCTGGAATAGATGCCGAAATGGCGCTGTCAGAGCAAATCAGCGTGAGGCGGGTGGGCAATTCCGTACACTGCGCGCTGGTGCGGCATATTGTCCGACGTTGATCTAAATTAAATCCAAAAACTGGCCTGTCCATATCCTTTCGCCTAGTGTCTAGCGAAGAATGCCGGCGACCACTTCTGCCGTCATGGCGTTGTTCATGGCGTGGCGGCCCTGGTTTTAACCCATATTTCCCAAGTAGCCCCGATATTTACTGCCTTAACACTGGTATTATGCTATAAGAATCAACGTGTTGAGGCATAAATGGAGCGGTGAAAATGGCGCACCCGATGGGTGAATCGAAACAAGGCGAACTCA
>JADHTB010000006.1 GCA_016776605.1 Alphaproteobacteria bacterium
GCCTGGACGGCGGGAGCGGCGACGATCAGCTCGACGGCGGCACCGGCAACGACAAGTTATCCGGCGGGAGCGGCGCCGATCAGCTCGACGGCGGCACCGGCAACGACAGATTATCGGGTGGTTCGGGTAATGACGTCCTCAGCGGCGGCACCGGCAGTGATCGCCTGGACGGCGGACGCGGCGCCGATCAGCTTGACGGCGGTACCGGCAACGACAGGTTATCCGGTGGCTCGGGTAATGACGCCCTCAGCGGCGGCGTTGGCAACGATAAGCTAAAGGGGGGCTCGGGTGACGACACCCTGGCCGGCGGCGCCGGCAGCGACAGCCTGGATGGCGGACGGGGTAGCGATACCGCCGTGTTTGATGGCAACTTCGCTGATTTCGGTGTTTCCGAGGGCAGGCGTGGATTTACAGTCAATGACCTTCGCGATGCAGGCAACGTTGATACGGTTCGCAATGTCGAACAGTTTGAGTTTAATGATATGGTCCTGACCGCCAATGAATTGAGCCAGGCGATTCAGACCGGGATAGCGCCTCCCAGTGACATCATTATTGAGGCCCGGGTTGAGAGTATTATTCCCGGCGACGAGGATCCAGGCGCGCTTGAGGTGATCGTTTCCGGCGTCCCGGACGGCGTACGTCTGTCCGAGGGTACGGATAATGGGGACCGCACCTGGTCCATGACGGTGATGCAGGTGGCTGTTCTGGCGATCGCCATTCCGGCTGCTTCGAGTTTCGCAAGCGAAGCCTTCGCGTTAAACGTGGAAGCGATCCGTCTGGACGCGAATGGTGAAGTCGTTTCATCGGCCGGGATCGAGGTGGATGCCCAGGCCGAGTTCAATCAAGCGGACGTCGTTCGGGTCCTGATCGGCCCGGCGGCGGTGCAAGCCGCGGCGGTGCCCATAACGACGACAATGCAGACCCAAGCCGCCGAGGCAGCGGATGCCGCCGCAATGGCCGAAGCCGCGGCGCAATCGGCGGCGAATGGCGCCAGTAGCTCCAGCAGCTCCGGCAGCTCCGGCAGCAGTGCCGGCAACGGCGGCCAATCCGGCCAGGCGGCTCAGGCCGACGTGGTGCCGGTGGTTGAGACCGCACCCGTCGATACCGCCGCCGAGCAGGCCCCAATAGACCCGTTGAGCGCGGTTGTGGCCGAGACCATCGCGGAAACCGTGATAGATGCGACCGTCGTACCTGCCACCGATCCCAGCGTCACGCCGGCCCAACCGGCGGCGAACGGCGCCAGTAACGGCAACGCCAACGCCAACACCAACGCCAACGTACCGGTCGATGTTTCGGCACCGGATCTGACGGCTGCCGCCGCCAGCGGCAACGAGGACGCCGCGATTGCCCTCGATATCTCTTCTGCTTTGGTGGACGGCAATGATTTGTCGATTACCATTTCCGGCATTCCCACCGGCGCCACCTTGTCGGCGGGTACCGACAATGGTGACGGCAGCTGGACACTGACATCAGCCCAGCTGTCTGGCCTGACCGTCACCCCGCCCAGTGACAGCAGCAGCGACTTCACCCTGACCGTGACCGCCACGGCCACGGATGCCGGCTCGACAGCGGATAGTGTCCAAACCCTTAGTGTCACCGTCAACCCGGTGGCCGACACGCCGACATTGAGCGTCGCTGCGGCCTCCGGCAGCGAGGATACGGCGATTTCGTTGAGCCTGTCCGCGGCCCTGAGCGATACCGACGGCTCGGAAAGCCTTGGCGCCATCGTCATTTCCGGCGTACCCACCGGCGCGACCCTATCGGCGGGTACCGACAACGGTGACGGCAGCTGGACTCTGACCTCGGCGCAATTGTCGGGTCTGAGCATCACCCCGCCCAGTGACAGCAGCAGCGACTTCACCCTGACCGTGACCGCCACGGCCACGGATGCCGACTCGACAGCGGATAGTGTCCAAACCCTCAGCGTCACCGTCAACCCGGTGGCCGACACACCGACATTGAGCGTCGCTGCGGCCTCCGGTAACGAGGATACGGCAATTTCGTTGAGCCTGTCCTCGGCCCTGACTGATACCGATGGTTCGGAAAGCCTTGGGATCGTCATCTCCGGCGTACCCACGGGCGCGACCCTATCTGCGGGTACCGACAACGGTGACGGCAGCTGGACGCTGACCTCGGCGCAACTATCGGGCCTGAGCATCACCCCGCCCAGCAACGACAGTGCCGACTTCGCCCTGACCGTGACCGCCACATCAACCGATGGCGCCTCGACCAGCCAAAGCGTCGGCACGGTAAATGTTACCGTTGGCGCGGTGGCCGATACGCCCAGCTTGAGTGTGGCCGATGTCGCCGGTAACGAGGATACGGCGATTACCCTGAACATTACCTCGGCCTTGACCGATAGTTCGGAAAGCCTGTCCGTGGTGATCTCGGGCGTGCCCACGGGGGCCACTTTGTCCGCCGGCACCGACAATAGCGACGGCAGCTGGACTCTGACCTCGGCCCAACTATCGGGCTTGAGCATCACCCCGCCCAGCAACGATAGTGCCGACTTCGCCCTGACCGTGACGGCCACATCAACCGATGGCGGCGATACCAGCCAAAGCATTGGCACGGTCAACGTCAGCGTTGGCGCGGTGGCCGATGCGCCGACCTTGAATGCCGGCGATGTCGCGGGCAACGAGGATACGGCGATTTCGTTGAGCCTATCAACGGCCCTGACCGATGGCTCGGAAACCCTTGGAAATGTCGTGATTTCCGGCGTGCCTGCCGGGACACAGTTTTCCGCCGGCACCAACAATGGCGACGGCACCTGGAGCTTTACCTCGGCCCAATTGTCAGGTTTGACCCTGACCCCGCCACCGGACCGGGATACCAATATTACCTTGAGCGTGGCGGTTACCTCCACCGATGGTGCCGACTCGGCGACCACCAACGGTAACTTCACGGTCACCATTAACCCGGTCGCGGATACGCCCAACGACATCACCTTGAGCGCCGACGCGGTGGACGAGAATGTCGCCAATGGCACCGTGGTCGGCACCGCTACCGGCGTCGATTCGGACAGTGGCGATACCTTCACCTACGCTCTGACCAATGACGCCGGCGGCCGCTTCGCCATCGACGCCAACACGGGCGAGATCACCGTGGCGGATGGCAGCCTGTTGAATTTCGAAGCCGCCATGAGCCACGACATCACCATCCGGGTAACGGACACCGACGGCCTGACCTATGACGAGACCAAGGCCATCACCCTCAATGATTTAAGAGAATTCGACGATACCCATCAGGCCGAAGTTGTCGGCGCCGGGGCGGTCGGCTACTGGCGTCTTGGCGATGCCAATGCCACGGCAGTCGATGAGATTAGTGGTAGCAATGGCACCTGGGTCAATAACACTGCCTATCAGGACGTTAGTGACCCATTCGCCAACATCAACAATCTGGGAAGTAATTTCGATGGTGTTGACGACTATGTTTCCATCCCGGATTCTGCCGCCTGGAATCAAGCCGACGGTACCATACAGCTTTGGTTCAACGCGGACACGGTTTCGGGCGTCGATACCCTGATCAGCCGTGATCCAGCTGGGGGCAACCCGGGGGATTTCTATATCGACCGCTCAGGTAGTGATATTCTAGTGAGAATG
Source organism: Alphaproteobacteria bacterium (assembly GCA_016776605.1). Lineage (GTDB taxonomy): Bacteria > Pseudomonadota > Alphaproteobacteria. The sequence goes on from JADHTB010000006.1 coordinate 3,603, forward strand.
CGGGATGCCGACGGCGGAACCTTGACGGCTACCAATGTTGTTACCGCCGGCAACTGGTATCAACTAACCGTAACCTTTGGCTCTGGCGGGCTTGAAATTTATATTGATGGCACGCGGGTCGCCCACGATCCCACCATCACTGCGGGGATCGACGGCGGAAGTTCAAATGTTTTGGTTGGCGCGTATGACGGACCGAGCTACCTTTTTGATGGAAAGATTTCCGAAGTTGCGATCTTCGACAGCCAGTTGCCGGAAGCCACCATTGATGGTCTGTACAGCGCTGGCGCCACCGGCACCGATCTGCTCACTCTGACCTCGGGCGCCGATGTTAACGCGGGCACCGCCGGCGAGGACTTCATCGCCGGTGCGGCCGGCAACGATACCCTTAGCGGTGGGGCCGGCGAAGACCGCCTGTACGGCGATGCTGGCGACGATACCCTGAATGGCGGCGGCGGTGCCGACATCCTGATGGGCGGCGATGGCGTCGATAGTCTATTCGGCGATGCCCTGGCCGACGTTCTTTCGGGTGGCAACGGCAATGATATTCTGACCGGCGGTGCCGGGGCGGATACCTTGCTGGGCGGTGCCGGCTCCGATACGGCCTCCTACGCGACCTCGGCCTCCGCCATCAACGTCAACCTCACCACGGGTGCCGCCACGGGGGGCGATGCCCAGGGCGATACCTTTACCAGTATCGAAAATCTGACCGGTTCCGGCTTTAACGATGGCCTGGTCGGCGATGGCAACGTCAATATCCTGACCGGTAATGCCGGCAACGATACCCTGCAGGGGCTGGGCGGCGCCGATACGCTTTATGGCGGGCTTGGCAGCGATGTCTTTATTGTCGGCCAGGGCGATGGCAACGATACCATCGATGGCGGCGCGGGCGGCGGCTGGACCGATAGCATCACCCTGCAAAACGCCGATAGTTCGGCGGTCGGTTCCGGTTGGACCGTCAGCCTGACCAGCGGCAGTGTGCAGTCCGACAATGGCAGCGCCAAGACCTTCACGGACGATGCCGCCGGCACCATAACCCTGGAAGACGGCACCGAAATCGGCTTCCAGAATATCGAGAGCATCAACTACTAGAGCAATTTAGGTGATTGGTTCAATTGCTCTATCCTTAAGAGTCTGAGCGCATTCTTTTCGAATGCGCTCAGACGGCTAAACGGTTGCCGCGCGGGCGGCACTGCTGCCCGCGCTGGTGATCTATAACGCCGCGGCCAATTGGGATAATTCGCGCAATCCCTCGACCGCGCGTTTGCCGCACCACGCGAGCGAGCGGCCATCGATAATCGCCAATTGCGGCTTGCTGCCGACGCCGTATTCCAATTGGAAATCTTCCATATCCTCGTCCTCGAATTGAAACGGTTCATTGCCAAACAGCAACAGATCGGCCTGCGCCAATAATGCGCGATTGATTTCGATTTCGGGATAGCGTCCCTTGCCGTCGCCGCCCAAAATCTGTAACCCCGTCAACGACAGCATGTTGGCGGTATAGGTATTATCGGAAACAGTAAGCCAGGGGTTTTTCCAGGTCAGGTAGATTACCTTTTTGACCGGGCGTTCCGCCGCAGACAGCCGGGCCGCCGTGATTTCCTGTTGCAGTACTTCTGTCAGGCTTTCCGCCTGCTCGACAGCGCCAAAAATATCTCCAATCAGGTCATACAGCCCCACATTGTCTTCCGGGCCCTGGCATTGGGTAATGATGACTTCGACACCCAGGCCGGTAATCTCCTGCACCAGGGACGGGGGCGTATCATCAATATTTACCAGGACATGACTGGGCCCAAGTTCGGCCAGCGCCATGACATCGATCTTTTTGGTCGTGCCGACGAGATTGATCTGTTCGACCTGGCCCGCGGGTTCGACACAGCCCGAAGTGCGCCCAGCCAGCTTCCAGCCCAAATCAAGGTCGAACATCAACTCGGTCAAGGGGGGGCTCAGGGATACGACCCGAGCCCTTGATCCGGCATGCATATGTTGCTTGCCGGCAGCATCCTGCAGCACTTGGCGCCCTCCTAAAAAATATTATGAGAGTCACCCCATTGACTACCAACCCGACCGACCCGAGGCAATGGCATTCTCTGAGGAAATTGGCCCGCGCTTGCCTGATGCTGCGATGGCTGCATGCCTGCGGCATTTTGGCGCACTCCTGGGCAGGTGTCAGGCTTTTGCCAGGACGGTGTGCGCCGTGTCGCACGATCTGCCGGGCAAACGTAGGACAGGCGGTTGCGCTGGCTGAACATAATCCGGCGCCGGCCCAAAAATCCCCAATTCATGCGGGTTTATGATCGTTGCAATGTGCTAGGTTGTTGTGTTGTCCATGCTGCCGGCAGCCGAGGGCAGGGGTAGGGAAGGCGGACTAGCGGTACAGATTCCAATGAAATATATCCCGGATTCCTTGGCGGTTTCGAATTCTTGGGCGACCTTCGGTGGTGATTTACTATTGTTTAAACAGCTGTCTCTATTTATGTTTGATAATCATTCGCAATTGCATCGAAGCCCTAATTCAAATCGTCGCCACTGTCTCCCCGCGGAAAAGTAGGAAAATATGAGTATGAAGTATAAAAAATATGTGGCGCGTGGCGTTCTATTTTCGCTGTTGCTCGGCGCGGCTGTGTTGTCGTCACCTGCATTCGCCGCAGCTGGTGAGGTGAACCTTTATTCCTCGCGCCAGCCGTTCCTGATGCAGCCGCTGCTGGCGGCCTTTACCAAAAAGACCGGCATCAAGGTCAACATGGCGTATCTCGAGAAGGGGATGCTTGAGCGGCTCAAAGCCGAGGGCAGAAACAGCCCAGCGGATTTGATTCTGGTTTCGGATATCGGCAACTTGCACAATCACGACAAAGCCGGCCTGTTGCAGCCCGTATCATCGGCCACGCTGTCCACCAATATTCCGCCGCAGTACCGCCATCCCGCTGGCCATTGGTTTGGTTTAACGGTGCGTGCCCGCGTCATCTATGCTTCCAAAACCAGGGTCAAGCCGGGCGAAGTGACCACATATGAAGATTTGGCCGACCCCAAAATGAAGGGCCGGGTCTGCATTCGTTCCGGCAAGCACGTTTACAATATTTCCCTGTTGGCCTCGATCATCGTGGCAAAAGGTGCCGACGCCGCCACGCAATGGGCCAGCGGCGTCAAAGCCAATTTGGCACGCAAGCCTCAGGGCAATGACCGGGCCCAGGTCAAAGCCGTTTACGAAGGCGAATGCGACGTTGCCGTCGGCAACACCTACTACATGGGTAAAATGGCGACCAACCAGAAGGATCCGATCCAAAAGGACTGGGCGAAATCGGTCAACATCATCTTCCCCAACCAGAATGACCGCGGCACCCATGTCAATGTCAGCGGGGCGGGCGTTGTCAAAAACGCTAAAAACAAGGCCAATGCCATCCGGTTGATCGAATTCCTGAGTGGCACGGCGGCGCAGAAAATCTATGCCGAAATGAACTTTGAATATCCGGTAAAAGCCGGCGTTCCGTTGCACCCCATCGTCGCGGCCTGGGGTGATTTCAAGGCCGATAAGGCCTTTTTGTCGAAGATCGCCACGGCGCGCACACAGGCGACCAAGCTGGTGGATCTGGTTAACTTTAATAATTAGGCGATCGGCCTCATAATAGGCGCGGCAAGCCGCGCGTTGCGAGGCTGATCGGTTTTGCGCTTCGGGTCATCGCCCCTCGCGCCCGGCAGTGGACAGGTACGAATTAAAGCATTTTCATTCTGAAAATGCGCAGATCTTTAGAATTAGAGCAATTTTTCCAATCACTTAGAATCACTTCGTGATTCTCATTAATTCGGAATTGCACTAGGTACGGTAACCAGGTGACATCGCAACCCGCATCGATAAACCGGCCGCTGCCATGGCGGCGCCCATGGCAGTGGTTGGACGGTTGGACGGTTGGCACGATGGTCATTGCCGGCCTTGCCGCGGTGCCGGTCCTTGCGGTCATCTATCTGGCATTTACGCCCTCGGAGAATATTTGGCCGCATTTGGTGTCGACCGTGCTGCCGGGCTATATTGCGACAACCCTGACGTTAATGCTGGGGGTAGGGGCCGGTACATTATTGATCGGCGTCAGTACGGCATGGTTGGTCACCATGTGCCGTTTTCCAGGCCGGCGGATATTCGAATGGGGCATGCTGCTGCCCATGGCGATGCCGGCTTACATCATCGCATATGTTTATACGGATATTCTGGAATTTGCCGGACCCCTGCAGGGCATGCTGCGCGATCTGTTCGGCTGGAGCAGTAAACGGGACTATTGGTTTCCGGAAATCCGTTCCCTCGGTGGCGCTATCACCATGATGACCCTGGTGCTTTACCCCTATGTCTACCTGCTGGCGCGGGCCGCGTTTTTAGAGCAATCGGTTGGCGTGTTCGAGGTCAGCCGCTCCTTGGGCCGGGGCCCCTGGCGTAGCTTTTTCACGGTTGCGTTGCCGTTGGCCCGGCCGGGCATCGTGATTGGCCTGTCCCTGGTATTGATGGAAACGCTGAATGACTTTGGCACGGTCGATTTTTTTGCGGTCAACACTTTTTCGCTCGGCATTTTCGACGTTTGGATGAATATGAACAACGTCTCCGGCGCGGCGCAACTGGCCTCGGTGATGCTGCTGTTCGTGGCGCTTTTGGTTTTTTCAGAGCGCTACGCCCGGCGCAAGCAACGCTTTTACACCACCTCGGGCAAATATCAGGCCCTGCCCGGTTTCCAGCTTACAGGCGGGCTGGGACTATGCGCCACCGCCGGCTGCCTGATGCCGGTTCTGCTGGGTTTTATCCTGCCGACCCTGGTCCTGCTGCGCTACGCGCATCAGTATTTTGATCCGGAACTGTCGCGCGAGGTGATGAATTATGCCCTTAACAGCGTCAAATTGTCGGCTCTGGCCGGTGCCCTTGCGGTGCTGATCGCGATCATCATGGCCTACAGCGCCCGCATCAAGGGAGGCCGCGTGCTGTTGGCCGCAAGCCGCGTCGCGGCCATGGGATACGCCGTTCCCGGCGCCGTGCTGGCGGTGGGTGTGATGATTGTACTTGGCAATTTGGACAACGGTGTTGATGCCTTCGCGCGCCGTAATTTCGGGTTTTCCACTGGTCTGGTTTTCTCCGGTACCATTGCCGCCGTCACCTTCGGCTATCTGGTGCGTTTTCTGGCTCTTGCCATCGGCACCGTCGAGGCCAGCCTGGGTAAGGTTACGCTAAACATGGACGGGGCTTCGCGCAGTCTGGGACGCGGGGCCTTCGCCACCATGCGCCGCGTTCACCTGCCGCTGATCAAGGGCAGCGTCCTGACCGCGGTCATGCTGGTCTTCGTCGATTGCATGAAGGAATTGCCGATGACTGTGATACTAAAGCCATTCAATTTTCAAACTCTTGCCACGTTCGTGCATCAATACGCCTCGGATGAGCAATTGGGCGATGCGGCGTTGGCGGCGCTTTCGATTGTCGGCGTTGGCGTTGTGCCGGTTATCCTGCTCAGCCTCACCATCGCGAAGTCGCGCCCCGGCCACCGCCAAGGAGACTAGCACTATGCAGGGACTCCACATTGTTGGCGTTTCTCATGCCTATGGTTCGACACCGGTCCTCGACAATATTTCCTTGACGGTTCCGGCTGGTGAACTGGTGTGCCTGTTGGGCCCATCGGGTTGTGGCAAGACGACGCTTCTGCGCATTGCCGCCGGTTTAGAAAGGCTGCAGGCGGGTAGCGTGACGATTGATGAAACGGTTGTCGCCGATCCGAAATCGCAATTGCCCCCGGAAGACCGCCGGATCGGCTATATGTTCCAGGATTTTGCGCTGTTTCCGCATCTTTCGGTGCTTGATAACGTGACCTTCGGGCTGTTTCGGCGAAACAAGGCGGCGGCCCGTGAGCGGGCCATGGAAATGCTCGGTCAGGTCGGCATGGTACGACACGCCGACAAACATCCGCATATGCTTTCAGGCGGCCAGCAACAAAGGGTGGCCTTGGCCCGCGCCTTGGCGCCGGAGCCCCGGGTGGTATTGCTGGACGAGCCTTTTTCCGGGCTGGATACCGATATGCGCGCCAGAATTCGCGAGGAAACCTTATCGGTATTGAAGCAGACCAACGTGGCGACGCTGATGGTCACCCATGACCCGGAAGAAGCCATGTTCATGGCGGACCGCATCAAGGTTATGGGCGAAAACGGCCGGGTCCTACAGTCGGGCCGTCCGGCGGACATCTACTATAAGCCGGCGAACGAATATGTTGCCCGGCTGTTCGGACCCATGAACATGATCGATGGGATTGTCGATCAGGGCGAACTGAAGTCGTCCTTTGGTGTCATGGCGGCAAAAGATGCCGCGGACGGCGACGCGGTCCGGGTTCTCATTCGCCCCGAAGGTCTGATTTTGAGCAACGGCGACGGCCGGGACGGCGGCACACCGGTCGATATCCTGTCGGCCCATTTGCTGGGCGATAGCTCGATGGTGCGTTTTCAGGTCCGGGAGGGCGTCAACCGTGGCGAAGAATTTCAGGTTCGGATCCCCAGCGCATTTGATCTGACGGAAAAGGGGCAAATTTGGGCCCGCGTGGACCCGCGCCATGTTTTCCAGTACCCTCAAGAATAACCAAGCCATTGGAGATGTTGGAATGGTGGAAATAACACGGTCATACGAAATCGAGGTCGAGATGATCGATTCCGATCATCGTCGCCTGGTCGATATTATTAATGAAATAACCCAGGCCATTGATGACAAGCGCGAGGAGGAATGTGCCCGGTTGGTGCCTGATTTTGTGACCTTTTCCAAGCAGCATTTCGCCCGGGAAGAAGCGCTGTTGGCGAAAAACGGCTATCCTGGGGTTGATAAACACCGCCGACACCATGCGTCTCTCAACTATAAAATGGACACGATGCTGGCCTTGGCCGAGCGCGTGGTTGAAAGCGTGGCGGCGAGGGATGAATTGCGCAAAGAGCTGATTTTTTTCCTGATGGATGATGTCATCAACGAGGATATGAATTTCAAATCCTTTCTTGTCGATGCGGCATCGCGAAAAGGCAACTAGGCCGGCAATATCAGGTAGCGGCGCGACGGAGCCGACACGGACAAGGTGGGGATGACGGGCGCCGGGCGCCCGCATTATTGACGGCCACGGCGGCGATTATGTTTGCGACGTGCGGTGACTCTCCTCTAGGAGTCGCTGGCGTTGTTCCTTTGATCTTCAGGCTTCGGCTCCTTCGGCTTCTTCGGCTTCTTCGGCCTCGTCGGCTTTCCGGCGGAGGGCTCGATATCGGGGAGCTGGAACACGGGCTCCTTCTTCGGCTTGTCCTTCGGCTTGTCCTTTGGGTCGTCCTTCGGCTTGTCCTTTGGGTCGTCCTTCGGCTTGTCCTTTGGGTCGTCCTTCGGCTTGTCCTTTGGCTCGTCTTTTGGCTCGTCCTTTGGGTCAGTCGTCTCGCCTGGGTCGCCGGCGGCGGGTGCGATCTTGCCTACAGCTTTCGCTAATTTCTCGGCTGCGGCATCGGAATTTTTCTCGGACTCGGCTAGATCTTTCTTCGCGCTGTCAGCATTTGTTTTCGCATCCGCAACGATCTTGTCGACCTTGTTTGCGGCTACCTCCGAGGCGGTCTTTACCTTGTCGGCACTCTGCTCGGTTGATTTGGCGACCGCGTCAATCACCTCGCTGGCTTTTGTTCCCGTCGACTTGGTAACGGCGGCGGCAATGGTCCCGGCATCTTTGGGATTGTCCTTGGCAACGGCAGCGGCTACGGCCGCAGCCGATTTTGGTGCGGCCGAAGCCACGGACGCGGCAATCGCTGCGGCGGCCTTCGGCACTTCCTTGGCAACGGCAACGGCAATTTTTTCGGCTGCGGCGGGTGCGGCTGCGGTAACCGATGAGGCGATCGCGGCGGCGGAGTTCGGCGCCTCTTTAGCGACCGACGCGGCAATCGCGGCGCCAGCAGACGGTACAACGGTGGCCACTGACGAGGCAATCGCGGCGGCAAAGGTGGGCGCGGCCTTGGTAACGGATGCCGCGACGGCCGCGGCGGCGGTCGGCACTGACGTCGTCACGGACGACGCAATTTCAGCGCCACCTTCAAGCTTGACCGCGACGGCGGCAGCGGCGATTTGGGATGCCAATTCGGGCGATTTGGTGGCGACTGATGCGGCCACTTGCGCCGCTACGTCGGGAATTTCGAATGCGGCAGAGGCGGTAATCAGCACGGCCAGCTTCGGATCTGTCTTTAGGGCCTCGTCAACAACGGCAAGCAGCTCGGTCGGATCTTTTACGGCAAGAATTTTGTCCAACACCAATTCACCGGCTGGCGTGGCGCCCAGCTTCACGCCGGCATCGGCCTGGGCATCGGTCACCACGTCTTCCTTGGCTTCCAAGGACGCCTGCATGATTTTAACTTCCGGCGGCGTTGGCGGCGTGCGTTGCGGTTGGCTGGGTGCCCGGCCCTGCCGCGCCGTAGTCGAGAAGCCTGCTCTGACCCGTCTTGTGCGCCCCCCCGACCTAACCGTCGCGGCGCCCTTGAAGACAGATGTGAAGGTCGTTTTATCTTTGTTGACGCGAACCCGCACAATAGTACCTCTGATGCCGACCGTAGCGGTCGGCGTCTTAATGGTATAACGGTCTTTCGACAGATTACCCGTCACGAAGCGCATCACGCCTTTGGTCAACGATAAGGCGACTTGAGAGTTTTTGCCAGCGGGGTCAAAGACGAATTTGTCCAGGGTCACGGAGGAGTTGGCGCCTATGGAAAGAACCGTGTTGTCACGAAAAACCAAGTGTGCGGCACTGCCATCGTCGGTGTTGATGACTTCGTCGCTGTAAACCGCGTCTTTGATGGTCAGAGTTCGGGACTTGGTTTGCAGCACGCCCCGAACAGCGGCGACGATCTTATCGGCGTTGCCGACGGCGATCTGGATTTGCCCGGCGTTCGCGGTGGCCTGGGCTTGTGCGGCGTTCGTCTGCAGTGCGACCGTAGCCAGCGCGGCCAGCGCCACGATATTGCGAATAAATTTACTCATGATGATTAAAATCTTGGCAATACGACGTGTTTTCCATTTCATGCCATGAAGCTACCCAACCAAGAAATTTGGGCAATAGATAACGGAACATTAACCTTACCTTAATATTTCGACCATGGAAATAAGAGTTCTATTTTTATTTGTCCTTATGGTTAACGAAATATCCTGTTTCTACGTGGTAGTTCGTGCGTCTCAATTGTTCGGCATCCGCGAGTGGAACTATCAATTGGTATAGCAGGCGTTTTATCCTATGACATTCCACAAGACGCCCTGCGGCAGCTAGCGGCAATCGCAGAAAGACCTGGACGCCTGGTGCAAACGCCACAACAATAACCGCGGTCGCCAAGGCGGGGCGTGCCGCGGGCCCATCGCAAAACCGGCAACTGTCAGCTTCAGTCTGAGTGCCTAAACGTATGATAATGATTTGATTTTGCCAAAATGACCCAGAAATTTATTCTTTTCCCATTCTTGGCGATCGTCTTGTTGGCGCCGTTGCCTTTCGCCTCGAACCGTCCCTGGTCATGGGCTCTGTTGAGCCTTCTCGTGGGGGTGCTCGTGGTGATGGACGCACTCTTTTCGGGCCGTCAGGGCGGCAATAGCCGGCGCTTCATGCGTCGCATGCTGCCAGGCATCCTCCTGGCCGGCCTCATTGTCGTTTGGATCCTATTTCAGACATTCGATAGCGTTGCACCGGATATGGCCCACCCATTATGGCGCGAGATGTCTCGAACGATTTCGGCCAATGTGAAGCCGACAATTACTCTGGATACGGAAGCGACCATGAGTGCGCTGACCAGATTATTGTCTTACTGCGGCGTTTTCTGGATTGGCGCCCGATTGGGCCGGGACCCTGACAACGCGCAATTCATGCTGAAATCCTTCGTTGTGGCGTCATGCCTATACGCGGCCTATGGCCTGTTGGTTTTTTTCGCCGAACTTGAAGCAATTCTTTGGTATGAAAAATGGGCGTACCGAGGCGATTTAACCAGTACATTTGTCAATCGAAACAGCTACGCCACGTTCGCGGGCCTTGGATTGATCGCCAGTGTCGCGTTGATCACCCAGCTACTGGGAAGAGGGCTGCGCGGTGATCACACGAAGCGGGAAATCTTGCTTGATCTGGCCGACAGAGCATTTGCCCAGGCCTGGCTGCCAATATTGGGTATATTCCTGACCGCGTTCGCGCTTTTGCTCACCCATTCCCGCGGCGGATTGCTGAGCACCGGGTTTGCGCTACTGGTGCTATTCCTGGCGTTCTCTTACACCAAGACCGTATCCCGAAAATTTGGCATTACATTCCTCGCCGTCATATTATTGTTCCTTCTGGTCACATACGTCGTCGCTGGCGACGTCGTTGATTTACGGTTTGCGCGGACATCATTTGCTTCCGAAATTCGAGACGAGCTCTTTGCCGAGATCATCGCGGCGATCCCCTCTAATCCCTACCTGGGCACCGGATACGGCACTTTTGAACAGGCCTTCATGGCGTACAAGTCCTATCCGTTGTCAGGCGCCAATTGGGACAAGGCCCACAATTCCTACCTTGAACTGGTATTCGAGCTTGGGATTCCTGCGACAATCGCCGTTGTCGGATTGTTCCTATGGCTCGCGGGCGTTTTCATTCATGGCCTGTTGCACCGAATTCGGAGGCGGGTATTCGCGGCAATCGGCCTGTCGGCGACCGCATTGGTTGGTGCCCACGCCCTGGTGGATTTCAGCCTGCAAATACCGGGCTTCACAGTGTGCTATGTCTTGCTGGTTAGTGTTGCCTGGGCGCAATCATGGCCAACGCCGCGCCGCGCCTCTGAAGGCGTCTGAATGTTCCGATTGCTGCAATGTGGCAATGTGGCCGGGCAATCACAGCCACGCCGTCATGGGGGCATAAAAGGCTACGTTTGCAAAAACCGCCGTTCCGTGGCTTCCAGGACCAGGCATGTTAAACAATTGGAATAGTAGGCACCCGTATCTATGCCAATTCGATTGCTCTGCTCGTCCGGTGTCTCGCTGATAGAATGGCCGTGAACGATTATTTTTTCATGCGCCTTTTTCGACTCTAGGAATTCATCACGAATCCACATCAGATCCTCGCTCCGTTGGCGATGCAACGGGCGGCTTGGATGGATGCCCGCATGCACGCAGAAATAGTCACCTATTTCAAACGACATTCGCAGCTCGTTGAAAAACTGAATATGTTCTGCCGGAATTGCCCTGTCCAAGTCGGCTTGAATATCCTTGAGCATTTTGTCCGACCGTGTGCCCGGCTGCATTGCAACCCCATAGCTGAACACCGTCGCCTCACCGCCAAACTGGAACCAATCGCGGGCCGCATTGAAATCAACCAAAAAATTCAATAAGGCGTCTTCGTGATTACCTTTTAGAAAGATCCGATCAAATCCCGCCAACGGATGGGAAACCAATTCCTCGACAACTTTCTTGCTTTCATGGCCGCGATCAATGTAGTCGCCAAGATAAACGAGCCGCTTGTGTCCGTTGTAAGTGCTGCTGTCGGCCTCTACCTGTTCGTGAAGAATGCGCAGCAGGTCATAACGACCGTGAATATCACCGACAATATACACCCGTTGTCCCATGGGAATAGCAGGCGCAGGTGTTTTTTGACCCCTCGGGGATGCCAATGACCGAAACCAGGAAAACATCTTTGATTTATTTGCCTTCCGCATGGTGACATTTAGGTGCGCAATCTGCAATTAACCGGAGTCGCTATCGCGACCTAAGTAATTGGTTCAATTGCTTTATTCTTAAAGAGTCTGAGCATGTTTCAACGAAATACGCTCTCGGCAACAATATCCATTATAGCCGCAAGGTCGATCTGTTTGATATTGGCATTCAAGTATTCAAAAGAAATTAAATTCATGCCTCGAAACATTCTGGATAGACCGTTTTTGATATACATCGAGTTGCCGCGTAATCGGCCGTCTCGGTCGTAAACTATTGATCCGTAATCGAGGGATAGCGCCTTGATCAAAGATTGCCCAAGAATTCAGAAATCTTTATACATATGCCAGCATAATTGCGGCGTTGGGTAAAACCGCAGGGGTACATAGCTCCTCATCATATAAGAGAGCTAATATTAGGAACGTGTTCTTAAAGGCAATTCATGACCAATTTATACGCGATACCTACGGCACCGGGTGATAAGCCTCAAAATCCGGGTGGGCAATTGGTCAGTGAAATAGACCTGCGCCAGGTGCTCCGCACCTTATGGCGGCGAAAATCGGTTATTTTCACAACCGTATTTCTGGTTACCATTTTGGCAACCCTGATCGCCTTTCAACTTACACCCAAATATACCGCTTCCACGAAGGTAATGATCGATACGCGGACCAATCGGACGGTCGATATGGAAGCTGTCCTGTCCGGCCTTTCCGCGGATGCGGCCACCATTCTGAGCGAGATTGAAATATTGACCTCGCGCAGTTTGGTGGCGCGACTTGTTACTGACTTGCGCCTGCGCGATGTCGCGGAATTCAATGCCAGCCTCAGGCCGGAAGGGTTTTTTGCCGCAACGCTGGCGCCAAAAAATTGGTGGCCAGAGAGCTGGATGGACTGGAATGTATTATACCGGGCGGTGTTTGAAACCCAACCGGCCCGCGCCATGAACCCGGCCGAGGCCGAAGACCAGATCAATGCAGGAGCCATCGGCGGCGTCTTGGCGGGCTTAACCGTTGCCCCGGTCAGCCGCTCATATGTCATCAAAATCAGCTTTCGTTCCGAAGACCCGCGTAGAGCGGCATTGATCGCCAATGGGATGGCCGATCATTACATCGTTGATCAATTGGAAGCCAAATTCGAGGCTACGCGCCGCGCCACTAAATGGTTGAATGACCGGCTTGGTGATCTGCGTGAAAAAGTCCGTAATTCAGAAAAAGCCGTGGAGTATTTCCGCGAGAAAAAGGGCCTGGTGCGCGGTAAGGACAGCAGCATTTCCACCCAGCGGCTCTCCGAACTGAACACGCAATTGATATTGGCCACCAGTGCCAGGGCCGAAGCCGAGGCGCGTTATCTTCAGGCCAAGGAATTGTTAAACTCGAAAGACGGTGTTGAATCGGCCGCCGAAGTCTTGTCTTCCGCGCTCATCCAAAATCTGAAGGGAGAAGAAGCCAAGGTTCTGCGCCGCGCCTCGGAACTGTCGACGCGCTATGGTGAACGCCACCCCAAAATGATCAACAGCCGCGCGGAACTGCGCGATATCGAAAAGAAAATTGGTCTCGAAGTCTCCCGTATCGCGAAAAACCTGGAGAACGAGGTCGCCGTCGCGCATGCCCGTGAAAGAAGCCTGCGCGCCAGCCTCGCAAAACTTGAGAAAACGACGACGGGGCATGGGCGCAGCGAAATCCAGCTTCGCGCACTGGAGCGGGAAGCCGCCGCGAACCGCCTGTTATTCGAGAGCTTTCTGAACCGTTTCAAGGAAACCTCTCAGCAGGCGGAATTGCAACAGGCGGACGCGCGGATTATATCGCGGGCTGAAATTCCCGTGGCAGCGTCCTTTCCTAAAAAGCGTTTGATCATTGCCATTGCCCTGGTCGGCTCGGCGTTTCTGGGCGTGCTTTTGGTCTTCGTCCTGGAACGCTTGGATAACGGCTTTCGAACGGCCGGACAGATCGAACAGCAAACCGGCGTTCCGTCCCTGGGAATGATTCCGAAAATCACGGGAAAAGCGAACAAGGTTCATGTGGACCGCTACGTTATTTATAAACCGACGTCGTCGGCCTCTGAATCCATCCGCTCTATTCGAACATCCATCATGCTGTCCGATGTCGACAACCCGCCCAAGGTTATATCCCTCACCTCGACGCTACCCTATGAAGGCAAAACCATGTTGAGCCTAAATTTGGCGCGGGTCGCCGCTGCGTCCGGTCAACGGGTCTTGCTTATTGATGGTGATCTTCGCCGTCCGCGCCTACATAAATCTCTGGGCATCGCCAATGACAAAAGTATAGTGGAACTGCTGAACGGCGAGCTGCAAATGGACGAGGTCTGCCATGTTGAGGACGGCACGGGGCTGGTCGTCATTCCCGGCAAGGCCGTGCATGCCAATCCCATGGACCTGCTCAATTCCCACGCCATGCGGAATTTAGTCAATGGCCTGCGCGGCAGGTATGATCAAGTGATCATCGATGCGCCGCCAATCCTCGCCGTCTCGGACATCAAAGTCATTGGTCAATATTCAGACAAGATTATTTACTGCATCAAGTGGAATGACACGCCGCGCGAGGCGGCGGTGGCCGGTCTCAGGCAAGTTATTGACGCCCACCTGCCTCTGGCCGGCACGGTCTTGACCCATGTCGATGTCAAAAAACACGCCCAGTATGGCTATGGCGACTCGGGCGATTATTACGGACGCCACAAAGAATATTATGCCGACTGAACAAATCGGGAAAACGCGGATACCGCCTCTGCTTCGGCGCTGGCCTGAAACCGCGCGGATCCTGATCGGCTTGGGCCTAGGGCTCGCCTTGTTGTGGCTGGCCACGCCGCGGACAATGGCGGCGTTTTTGAGCTTACCCGGCGACCCGGTATTGCAAGCCATGCAGACAGACGGGCCCGTGACCAGCGATGATCTACGCGGCTTTATCGCCAGCCGCGAAAATGCCCTGGCGTGGATTGATGCGGGGCGGACGTGGACCGACCTGAGCCTGGGGTATTTACGCCTGGCCGGCCAGACCGGAGACGATGGGACCAGCGCCAGCAACTATTTGGAGATCAGTGCGAAGGCCCTGAAAACCGGCTTGTCGAAGGCACCGGCCAACCCTTATGCCTGGGCTCGCCTGAGTTATCTCGACCTGCGGCTCGAGGGGGCGGGCAGAGACGCTAAAAATAGCCTGAATTTATCGCTCTTTACCGGGCCCTATGAACGCCTCCTGGCTGAAAGCCGCATTGAATACGCGCTGGCTGTTTGGTACGAACTTACGGTTACCCAACAAGCCCTGGTTCATGACCAGATCGTTTTCCTTGATCGTTTTGACCGCCGGCGCCTGCTGGGGATCATTCGCCAAAATCGAAATGCCAAGGTCATCGCTCTGACTGCCCTGGCACCTTACCCCGAGCGACAGGCCGCTGTGCGTGCCGCCCTGAAGAAAAAATGATGCGTCCTTGCGCTCTTTCCTCCAGGAACGAGCGACGCCGTATCCATAGAGGCCCCAGGGATTGCAGTTTGTGGCCCTTAATGCGGCGGACCTTGACGGCGCGCGGCGAGGATCAGAAGGTTCGTTCCATAACCTTGATGACGTCGCCGGGGAATACTTTGGTCCTGATTTCGACCTTTTGCTTTTTTTGCCCGGGATCATTGGCCCGGGTGACGACAATATTGTCTTCGTCCGCGCGGTATGTAAAGCCGCCGCCCACCGCGACGGCGTTCAGGACGGTCATGCCGTTGCGATAGGCGTATCCACCCGGTTGTCTGACTTCGCCCATGATATAAAACGGACGATAGTTGAGGACCTGCACCGAGACGCGTGGGTTGATCAGGAAACCGTCACGAAGTTTTTCGGAAATGGCGGCCGCCAAGCCACGTTCACTTAAACCGGATGCCTTGATTTCGCCGATCAGCGGTATCGAGATATAGCCATTGGCGTTTATTTCATGTTCGCCGGATACATCTTCTTCGTCAAAAACCTGAACGCGCACCTTATCGGCGGTGCCCAAGGTATATTCCAAAGTTGAATTTTGTGCTTTCAACGCCGTCGCATTGAACGCGAACAACAGCAAAACGACCAGGCTTTGTAGATAAAACCTGAATTTAAGTCCGCTGCGTTGACCGCCTGTTATGTCGCCGCCGTACATGCAATTACGCCTAGAATTGCCCTCTCAGGGTCAGCAGGGCGGTATGCTGTTTATAGTCATTACCGGCATTGCTGGACTCTTTTACGTTATAGGTATAGCCCAGCGACGCGATGAAATTGCGGTTAAACAGGTACTTGGCGCCGAGGCCAACTTTGTAGGTCTGGTCGTCGCGGGAAATAGCGCTATAGGTGTCGTCGGTGTAATCAAAGCTGGCGTCCGCCGTCAGTTGGCGAAGGATTTCATAATCCGCCGAGACCGAGGCAAGGGTTGATAAAAACCCCGAACTGCCAGCAATGGTGGTCTCCTGAATAGAACGGGACAGCGAACCATTGACGGTGATTAATGGCGTCGCATCCCATTGCACGCTGGTCCCCGCCGTGGGGCCGCTGCGCGTTTTCAGGCTCGCATCATCGTAGGTTTGCCGAAGATAGCCGGCAAAGACATCGCCGGTCACCAGCCCGGTAAACGCCAGATCCGTGCCAACAACAACCGAATAACCATCGGAATCCCGGTTCGGGCCGCCATCCTGCGTAGGATTGTTGTAATCGATCTGGTTCACGGCGACCTTAAAAAATGCCTCTGTTTCTGGAAGGTATTCATAGCCCAATCGGCCTACCAGTTCATATTTCTTCCGGTCACGCGGATCGTTATTGGTGATGCTTTCATCTCTGTTGGTAGCATCGTCAAAATCCTGGTCATTGTAGGTGGCATCCAACTGCGAGGATAAGCGGTTCGGCTTGTACTTCACACCGAGGTTTGCATCAATAGCAGCGGTCTCGGACGGCGCTTTGGCGGCGGCGACGGCGTTGGGATCGCCGCGATCTTCATGGCCCAGAGTATACCCGGCCCCCATGGTCAGTTGCAGAATACGCAACACGTCAACGCGGCCATCAGCCGCGATGTTGTAGTTTTCAACGTTGTCATCGGTGAAGTTTTTATAGCGAACAACCTCCCCCGCGCCCTTGAGGTTGAGGGCGTGCTGGTTCCAATCGGAATTCAGAGACAGTTCAGGTTTTACCCGTGTCAGCGTATCGCTTTGGGCACCGGTCGTAACCGCGAAAATGTTGTCGCCATATTCCACATCCACATCGACGGCTGGGAACAACTGAAAGGAGCCAACCCGGGCGCCAATGGGCACGAACTCATCACCCTTTTGCCGTGCCTGTTGACGTTCCTCGATACCCTGGCCGCGCTTTGGCGCCGCCTGGTCGGCGCTTTGGGCCAAGGCCGGCCTCGGCACGGTCAACGCTGCGGTCAACGCCATAAACGTCACCGCAGTAACGACCGTGCCCACGCCGCACAGCCATCTCTTCTCAACATTTAATCTGGAGCGTGCGTCTGCTCCATTTGGCACAATAGGCGTCATTGTATTCCCGTTTGCCCCCATGAACTTCATTGTCGCTTCCATTTTATCGGCCACGGCGGCGATTGCGTTTGTTAGGTTCAGCAACCCTTGTTTAGCCAGGGCTGGCGTTTCTGTTAGGATTTTCTGCTGCTGCTGGTGGTGTTGGCGCGGACGCGACTGGCCCTGGCGGAGTTGGCGTATTATCCGGCGTGGCCGTATCCGGCGTGGCCGTATCCGGCGTGGCCGTATCCGGCGTGGCCGTATCCGGCGTGGCCGTATCATCAGGTGTATCCCCCGGCGTAGCCGTATCACCAGGTGTATCCCCCAGCGCGGCCGTATCACCAGGTGTATCCCCCGGCGTAGCCGTATCACCAGGTGCATCCCCGCCGGCGGCAGGCGCGGTACCGCTGACGTTCGCGGCCAAATTCGTGCCCGCATCGTCCGAATTAGTCTGGGCCTGCTGCACGACCTCGTCAAATGCACCAGTGCTCACGAGGGTGGCCACATCATTGCCGACAGCGAGCCCGGTCTCGGCTTCAACAGAGTCCACCACAGACGTCTCTATTGACGGCTGGCCCGGGTTGGCGGCGTCGACGGTCGCTACCACCGCCCCGCTGATTTCCGCTGCGGAGCTCGGCACCTCCGCCGAGACACTGGCGGCGATATCGGCCCCGGCCGTTGGCTGGGCGGCGGCCACGGACGACGCAATGAGGACGGCGGAACCAGGAACCTCGGCGGCCACCGATGACGCAATAGCGGCGGCGGCCTCCGGCGGCGCGGCGGCGGCCACCGATGAGGCAATGGTGGCGGCGGAATCGGGAACCTCGGCGGCGACGGATGACGCGATAGACGCGGCGGCGGTCGGCACCGAGTTTGTCACGGATGATGCAATAGCGGCGGCGGCATCCGGCGCCTCGGCGGCGGCGGCGGCGGCTACATCCGAGGCCGCGCTGGGATTAAGGCCCGAGGCGAGACCGGCATAACGAGCCGCTGCGCCCGGATTGTCCGCCACGGCATCGGCCACGGCAGCGGCCAGCTACTCGGGCGTGGCATTCTCAATGGTTACGCCCGAGGGCAGACCGGCCGTAATGTCGGCCGTAAAGCCGACCGTTTCTGTGTCGGCGGGGGTCTGCTGGGTGGCGGGGGTAGTTGTGTCGGCGGCGGTCGTCCCCTGGGCGAAGGCAACGCCGGCGAAAGGCACCGTCAGGGCAAATGTGGTCGCGAGCAACACGGCCTTTAATGGCAAATTCTTCATCATCGTCTCCTGTAAACCTTGCTGACGTTCGGCCAACCACTTGTCGCTGAACCGCCACGGATTGATCGTCCAATCCTTGACCGCCCATGCCCTGATCAATTTAAAACTGCTGATCACGACCGGGATACCTAAATCCCGCCAAGCAACCGCAAGGCGCTAATCATATGCCCTCGAGAGCATAATCTAATTGATGCATCAATACGTTGCAAGATATTTGTGATGCTCGAAATAAAACTTTGCAGCCCCATTTCGTCCGCCAGAATCGCTGGAATTTAGCGCGTAAGTTGCTGGATCGTGGGCGTTGCGCGCTGTTTTCGGTGGCCTGTCAGGCTTCGTGGACCAGATAGCAGCGCACTTCGATACTTTCCCGCGCCGG
The DNA here is from genome assembly GCA_016776605.1 of Alphaproteobacteria bacterium. Classification (GTDB taxonomy): domain Bacteria; phylum Pseudomonadota; class Alphaproteobacteria. Next base: position 22,369 of record JADHTB010000006.1, read on the forward strand.
AATATTCGGGTCCTGGTCCGGGAATTGAAAGGCGCCGTGGGGGGTGAATCGTGCCCGGCCATCGTCCAGGCTGTCCCAGCCCTTGATCAACAGCACTTCGTCCCGCGTCATCTCGGGGGCCCAATACCAGCGCTGGCCCGGGGCATGGGCCACTTGGTAGATTTCGCCGATCCGCCCGGGAAATCTTTGATCGGTGGCGACCAGTTGTTCGGGCCTGATGCTTTGGGCATCGGCCAGGGCCAGGGGCGAGCGGCGCACAGGGCCGGAAATGGGCCGCCAGATATTAATTTGCGTGATTCGCCCACCGGCAGCCAGAATCCGTTCCACCGCGTCCGCGCCCAGGGCGTCGCGGGCGCGTTGCGGCCCCGATGCGACGGTGTAATCAACGTGCACGCGGCCGGCCGGCCCGCGCAGGCCATCGGGATTGGCGGCGCCCTCGGCGCTGTCCGAACGGCGGGTGTAATCGAACACCACAACCTGGTCGGCGCCGGTCACATCCTGCAACAGGGCGATGATTTCCGCCTCGTAGTCCCGCGCCACCGCCGCATCGTCATAAAGGTCGGCCACGGCCGTGGGCCGCGTGCGCAACTCAAACCCCTGCTGGTCGAGGGATAGTTCGCCGGCCAGCGGCCGCATATCCTGGATTGTGACCGCGTGATCTTCCGTCTTGAAGAACACTTTCGCCTGACCGCCGGTCAGGGCGGTGCTTTCAAAATACGGCTTGCTGTCCTGGGGCACGATAAAGGTCAGGGACGCGTGGACCGTATTCATATCCGCCGCATGGTCGTTTTCCGGGTTTGGGCTGGGGGCGTTCATCGGTTCGATCCTTAGCTTTCGGATACCCATAGATGGGGTCGCGCAACACGGATACCAGGGCCGGGCAACATTACGCAATCACCTTCACAATCAACCCCGCAGAACAGCGCCGGTGGCTTTGCCAACGGCGGCAACAATCCTGGCGGCAATGGCTTCGATCTCCGGGTCGGTCAGGGTGGTATCCCGGGGCTCCAGACGGGCGGTGATGGCGACGGACTTCTTGCCGTCCGCGATGCCCTGGCCGGTGTAGATATCGAACACGTTGACCGCGCCGATGAAGCTCTTGTCGGCGCCTTTGGCGGCCCGCAGGATGGCATCCGCCGTGGTGGCCAGATCAACCACGAAGGCGAAGTCACGCTGGACCGCGGGCAGGTCGCTGACCCGCAGTTCGGCCCGGTTGCGGGTGGCTCTGTCCTTGGGCAGGGGGGCGTTCTCGATAAACACTTCGAAGCCAACCATGGGGCCGGTTACGTCCAGGCGCTCCAGAATTCGCGGATGGATTTCACCGAAGGCGGCCAGTACGTTCTTTGGTCCCAGGCGCAGCACGCCCGAGCGGCCCGGATGGTACCAATCCGGCGCCGTCGCCGCGATCTGCACGCTGGTGGTGGGGGCGCCGATGGCTTCCAGCACGGCCAGGGCATCGGCCTTGGCGTCATAGGCATCAACCGGACGGGGTGCCTGGGCCCAATGGCGCCGGGCGTTCCGGCCCCGGCGCAGGCCGGTGGCGGCAAAGGCCTGGCCCTTGGACGTTGCGTCGCTGTATTGCGGCCCGACCTCGAACAAGGCCACGTCGTCATGGCCCCGGTCAACGTTGCGGCCTGCCGCCAGGATCAGGTTCCCCAGGATCGAGGGGCGCATGGCGTCCAGTTCCGATGAAATGGGATTGGCCAACTGCAAATCGTCTTTGCCGCCGCCGAACAGGGCGGCAAAGCGGCGCGGCATGAAAGACCAGGTGACGCATTCCATCATGCCACGCACCGCCAGGGCGCGTTTGGCCTGGGGCCGGCGGCGCTGGGCTGCGTTCAGGGCCGGTTTCGCGGTTACCGATAGCCGGGGCAGGGGGGTGGATTGGATGCGGTCAAAGCCGGCGATGCGCGCCACTTCCTCGACGATATCCGCCTCGCCATCGATATCGCTGCGCCAGCTTGGCGCGGTGACCTGCCACTGTCCTTTACCGCTGCCATCGGCTTCAGCAATACCGAAACCGAGATCGGATAAAATGGCCCGCTGCTCCGTCTCCGCCACTTCGATGCCGATCAATTCCGTGACCCGGGCCGGGCGGAAGTCAACCACCTTGGCCGGACCTTCCGGGGTGCCGGCCAGCACAATGTGCGAGGCTTCCCCGCCGCACATCTGCAATACCAGCCGGGTGGCGATTTCGATGCCGGGCCGAACCATGGCCGGGTCCACGCCCCGTTCAAAGCGATAGCGGGCATCGCTTTCGATGCCCAGGCGCCGGCCCGTGGCCGCCGTGCGGTGCGGGTCGAACAGGGCTGCTTCCAGGAACATCTCGGTTGTCGCCTCGGTGCAGCCCGATGCCTCACCACCCATGACGCCGCCAATGGACTCGGGTCCGTTCCGGTCGGCAATGACCGTAATCTGCCCGTCCAATTGGTATTCCTTGCCGTCCAGGGCCAGCATGGTTTCTTGCGGCCGGGCCATGCGGGCCTGGATCGGCCCGCTAACCTTGGCGGCATCAAAGACATGCAACGGCCGGCCCAGATCGTAGGTGACATAATTGGTCATATCGACCAGGGCCGAGATCGGGCGCAGGCCGATGGCCAACAGACGCCGGCGCAGCCATTCCGGGCTGGGGCCGTTTGTCAGGCCGCGAAAATGCCGGCCCAGAAAGCAGGTGCAGGCCGCCTTGAATTCCGTCTCTAAGTTAAACTCAACTGTAAGCGGGCTGTCGTAACTGCCTGTGACAGAAGATGTATCCAGTGGCTTTAGCGCACCCAACCCAGCGGCGGCCAGATCCCGCGCGATGCCGCGCACGCCCAGACAATCCTGACGGTTCGGCGTGACGTTGATATCAATAACCGGGTCGTCCAGACCGGCGATCTGGGCAAAGGGCGCGCCAAGGGGGGCGTCTTCCGCCAGCTCGATAATGCCGTCATGTTCATCGCTCAGACCCATTTCACGCTCGGAACAAAGCATGCCGCTGGACTCTTCGCCGCGAATATTTGACGGCTTCAACAACAAACCGGTGCCGGGAATGGTGGTGCCGGACGGCGCGAAAACGCCTTTCATGCCGGTGCGTGCGTTGGGCGCGCCACAGACCACTTGAATCTGTTCCGCGCCGGTATCGACGATGCAGACGCGCAAACGGTCCGCGTTCGGGTGCTGTTTGGCCTCGATCACATAGCCGACCGTGAAAGGCGCCAGATCGGCGGCGCGGTCCTCGACACTCTCTAATTCCAGGCCGATGGCGGTCAGCTTGTCGGTGATCTCGGTCAGGCTGGCGTCGGTTTCCAGGTGATCCTTCAGCCAGGACAGGGTGAACTTCATCGTGACAGCCCCCCCGACATGGTAGGCACATCCAGCGGGACAAAGCCGTAATGGTGCAGCCAGCGCAGGTCACAATCAAAAAACGCCCGTAAATCCGGGATGCCGTATTTCAGCATGGCGATACGGTCGATCCCCATGCCCCAGGCAAAGCCCTGCCATTCCGTCGGGTCGACGCCGCAGGCTTCCAGAACCCGTGGGTTCACCATGCCGCAGCCCAAAATTTCCAGCCAATCGTCGCCTTCGCCAATGCGCAGGGTGCCGCCCTCGTAAGAGCAGCCGATGTCCACCTCCGCCGAAGGTTCCGTGAAGGGGAAATAGCTGGGGCGAAACCGCATGCGCACGTTGTCGACTTCGAAAAACGCCTCGCAGAAGGCTTCCAGCGTGCCCTTCAAATGGCCCATGTGGATATCCTTGCCGATCACCAGGCCTTCGATCTGATGGAACATGGGCGTGTGGGTCTGATCGGAATCGGAGCGGTAGGTGCGGCCCGGCACCACGATGCGGTGCGGCGGCGGGGTATCCTGCATGGTGCGGATTTGCACCGGCGAGGTATGGGTGCGCAGCACCATGGGCATGCCGTCATCACGTTGCGGCAGATAAAAGGTGTCCTGCATTTGCCGGGCGGGATGTTCGGGCGGGATGTTCAGGGCGGTGAAATTGTGAAAATCGTCTTCGATATCCGGCCCTTCGGCGATGGTGAAACCCATATCGGCAAAGATGGCGGCAATTTCATCCATCACCTGGCTGACCGGATGGATGCGGCCCTGGGCCTGATGCCGGATCGGCAAGGTAACATCGATGCCTTCGCTGGCCAGGCGTGCTTCCAAATCCGCTTCATGCAGGCCCAGGCGCCGGGCCTCTATCGCCTCGGCCACCTGATCCTTGACCTGGTTCAACGAGGCGCCGGCTTCGCGCCGTTCCTCGGGCGCCAGTTGGCCCAGGCCTTTCATCTGGGCCGTGATCCGGCCTTTCTTGCCCAATGTGGCGACCCTTGTCGCCTCCAGGGCGGCAAGGTCGGCGGCGGCGGCTACTTCAGCCAAAAGTTCGTCCCGCAGGGTGTCAATATCGGTTGTCATTGTTTCGCTTTCACGCAATCAAACCGCGGCTACAGGCATCAGCCAACGGAAATAGGGGGCCGTCCTTGGACAGGCCCCCTGTTTCGTCATTTCGTATCTATGTCGGGGCCCGATCTTCAGATCGAAGGCCCGGTCTTGGCTTAAGCCAACGCGGCCTGTGCCTGAACGACCAGGGCCTTGAACGCCTCAGGCTCGCGAACCGCAAGATCGGCCAGTACTTTCCGGTCAACCTCGATACCCGCCTGCTTGAGGCCACTCATAAATCGGGCGTAATTGACACCGTGTTCCCGGCTGGCCGCGTTGATCCGTTGGATCCACAGGGCGCGGAAATTACGCTTGCGTACGCGCCGGTCACGGTAGGCATATTGCCCCGCTTTTTCGACCGCCTGCATAGCAATGCGAATGGTGTTTTTGCGCCGGCCCTGATAGCCGGTCGCCTGAGCCAGTACTTTTTTGTGTTTGGCGTGAGAAGTCACGCCGCGTTTTACGCGCGCCATTTTGTGCTACTCCTAGCCGTCAGCCGTAGGGCATGAATTTTTTGATGATCTTGGCATCCGCATCGGACAGCAAAGTCGTGCCGCGATGATCGCGGATCTGTTTATTACTGCGCTTGATCATGCCGTGCTGCTTGCCGGCGAAGGAACGGCGAACCTTGCCGGTACCGGTCAGGCTGAAGCGCTTTTTCACGCTTGATTTGGTCTTCATCTTGGGCATTTTGATCCTCCTATCGCGTTAGGATAAGTCATGAAAAACGGTGGCCGGGCATGCCCAGGCCGCAGCCCGCGCCGGCTCACCGCGAAGAAGGCCGGTTTATAGCGCCGTGTTCCAGGACTAGCAAGTTATGTTTCAGCCTGCTTTAAGGTCTGGGCTATGATGCGATCGCCATCTACCATAACACGCTGGGGAGATAACGAATGGGCCAGGAAATAGAGATCGTTGCGACGGGGGGCGGCGCCTTTGCCGCCTATCTGGCGCTGCCGGAAAACCCGGCTGCGCCGGGCATTGTTCTGTTGCCGGAGGTTTTCAACACCAACGATCACATCCGCGCCGTCGCCGACGGTTACGCCGCCGAAGGCTTTGTGGTTCTGGCGCCGGATGTTTACTGGCGTCAGGAGGCCGGCTGCTATCTGTCCTATACCGATGAGGGGCGCGCCAAGGCGCAGTCTCTGCGCGCGGATCTGGACACCGATCAATTCGCCGATGATCTGGCCGATACCATCGCCGTCCTGAAAGGGCGGGCCGAATGCACCGGCAAGGTGGGGGTGATGGGCTTTTGCCTGGGCGGTAAATTCACCTATCTCTCCGCCACCCGGCACAAGATCGATGCGGCGGTCAGCTATTACGGGGTTCAGATCGATCAGCACCTGGACGAAGCCGACAACCTGAATTGCCCGATCCTGATGCATTTCGCCGGCATTGACCCGCACGTCCCGGAGGACACCGTCGCCGCGATCCAGGCGCGCATGGGGGCCTGGGACAATGTCGACATTCATGTCTATCCGGGCGCCGAGCACGGTTTTAACCGACACGGCTATCCGTCCTACAGCGAGGTGGCGGCAGTCCCGGCGCGGCAACGCACCCTGGCACATTTCCGCGGCCTGTTGGGCTGAGGCAGCTATTAAGGAGAGATATCGTGAAAGCAGTGGTGACGAATGCGACGGTGACGGGCTGCCTTGAACTAGGCGAAATAGCGGACCCGGTCGCTGATTCCAACGAGGCGGTGATTGCCGTGACCGCATTCTCGCTCAATCGGGGCGAACTCCGCCGCGCCGAAGCGGCGCCGGCCGGCACGCAAATTGGCTGGGATCTGGTCGGCGTGGTCAAAACCGCCGCCCGCGACGGCAGCGGCCCCGGCGAGGGCCAGCGGGTCGTTGGGTTCTCCCGCCGGATGCAGGGCTGGGCCCAGTACGTGGCCCTGCCGACCACCAGCTTCGCCGTCATTCCCGATGGCGTTTCCGACAATGACGCCGCGACCCTGCCAGTCGCGGGCCTTACTGCGCTCTATGCGCTGGAACGCTGCGAGCGGCTGTTGGGCAGCAAGGTTCTGGTAACAGGCGCCAGCGGCGGCGTTGGGTATTTCGCCTGCCAGCTAGGGCGGCTGATGGGCGCCCAGGTGACCGCGCAACTGCGCCGGGCCGATTTCGCGGACATGGTACGGGCAACCGGCGTCGATGACGTGGTGATTTCCCCGGACGGTGCCGGCTTTGAGGGACATGGCAAGTTCCGCTCGATTATCGACGGCGTTGGCGGCCAGGTGTTGGCCAAACTGCTGTCGCAATTGGACGAGAGCGGTCGGGCCATTCTTTATGGCGTCAGCGCCGGCCCCGAGGCCACCTTGGCGGTGCGCGATCTGATGCTGACCGGCGATGGCCGCATCGAAGGATTTTATCTCTATCGGGAATCCGAGATCGAGTCGGCGGCAAAGGGGCTTGCCCGCCTGTTGGGCCTGTTGGCCGATGGCCGCTTGACCACCCATGTGCCGGTCACCGGCAATTGGCAGAGCATCGGCGAGACGGCGGCACGGCTGATCGGCCGCGATTTCGCCGGCAAGGCGGTGCTGACTATCTGAATAACCGTCTTAAAGCGGGTTTCTGGCCCAGCCGTCCAAAATGGCGCGCAGCGCCGCGACGAAGGCCAGGGGCTGATCCAGCATGACGTGATGATGGGCCTGGGGTATTTCGACCACGGGGGCCTTTGGGCCCATTACCGATGACATGTAGGCTACCGTGCGGCGCGAGACGATGGCGCTTGTCTCGCCATAGATCAGCGCCGCGCGGCACTTTAATGCCTTGAGTTCCTGGCCATAGGGTTCGCCAAAGCGCCGCGATCCCATGACCTTAAAATCGAATTTCCAGGTCCAGCCGCCATTGGTCTGCTTGATCGAGGTGCCGGCAATGAAATCAGTGATATAGGCGTTTTCGCAGGGTTGTTCCGGCATCAGGCGAAAGCGGGCCAGCGCGGTGGACAGATCGGGGTAGACCCTTGGCCCGGATCTGACCGGTGCCGCCGGCTTTGGCAGGGGCGTATCATTTGGGTCCTGCACGGGGGAATCGACGATTACCGTGCCTGACAACGTGTCACCATGTTCCGCGCCGTACTTCATGGCGATCAGGCCGCCAAAGCTGTGACCGACAACAACCGGGTGCGGCCCCAGGCGGGCATCTTCCAGCACGGCGCCGATCTCCCGCGCCCATATTTCGGGAAGGTAGGTTTCGCGGGCGCCGCTGTCGCCCATGCCCGATAGATCGATGGCGGCAACCCGATATGCCTCGGCAAAGAACGGCGCGATAAAACGCCACCAGTTGGCGTGCGCGCCGCCGCCATGCACGAACAGCAGGCCCGGACGGTGATCGTCCTTGGCGCCATCCTGGTCATCAAACCAGGTCAAATAATGGATGCAACAGCCGTCTACATCGACAAACCGCGAATGGGCCAGCGTATCGATGGCGCGGCGGAACCAATCCGGTTCGGTGGGTGGAGCCTCATTTGTTGTCATACTAATTCTTTGGTCAAACGGTCTTTGGTCAAGCGGGTGTCTTCGGTCAAACGGGTGGATTGCCGCGCGCTGCCTGACGAAAATGCACAATCCCGCGCGCGCCGATCAGTTAGATGAAGGTGCGTCAATATGCTCTGGAAATCCGCCCCTGACAAGATGGCGGCCGCGGGAACCCGGTTAGAGCAATTTTCAGTTAATTAGAGTCGCTGTCGCGACTAAAATGATTGGTTCAATTGCTCTATTTTTAAGAGTCTGAGCGCATTTTCTTCGAATGCGCTCTAGCACAGAGGCGTAAATGTCGCATCGCCTGGCCTAAAGCGCGATAAGGTCCCAAGGGATAGATCGTAATACCAGCCGTGGACAGACAGGAGGCCTTGCTGCACGCGCGTCTTGATCCAAGGAAACGTCATAAGATTATTTAGGGAATGTTCTATGGAGAACTGTTCGCAGGCCACATAACGATTTGCGCCATTTACGCCATTTACACCGTGGGTCTGCTGGCTTGCCTCCGCAGCAAGCCGGGCAGGTTCGGCAAGCGTCATCCAGCGGTCAATGAAGGATGCCATGTCAAGATCCTCCGGTCTGTCCATCAAGGCGCGGATGCCACCACATTGGGCATGACCCAACACGACAATATCTGATACCAGAAGCTTTGTTGCGGCAAATTCCAAGGCTGCACTGGTGCCGTGGAAAAGCCCCTCTGTTTCGCAAGGAGGCACCAGGTTGGCGACGTTACGGATGACAAATAATTCGCCGGGCTTGGCATCAAAGACGACAGACGGGTCCACGCGAGAATCACAGCAGGATAATATTGCTATGCGCGGCCACTGCCCCTCCGCCAGTGAGTTTAGGTGGTCCTTATTGCGGCGAAAATAACCCTCACGGAAACGCTGATACCCTTTGATCAGTTGCTCTGGCATGGAGGCTCTCCAAATTGAACGTTGTCGGGATTGATTGACGGGTCTGCGAACATTCAAGGGACCTGAGGCTGGAGCGCATGCAAAGAAAATGTGCTCGGAAATTTAAAAATAGAGCAATTTAACCAATCACTTAAGCTGCGAGAGCGACTCCAATTAATTGAAAATTGCTTGTCTTATGATTTTCTCGATCTTTCGTGTTTCAAGAGATCACCAGCAGCGCGTGGCTGCGCAGGGTGTCGGTCAAGAGCAAATTGCGCGCCTGGATATCAATCTACATAGGGTCCTCCGTTGCAATGCCGTTGTTGTTTTACCGGCGGACATGATAGTTGGACTTGATAAACAAAAAAATACGAATATATAATGCAAACTATTCGTATTTTACGATGTTCAGGGAGCCCATGATTAACTACAAGCATCTGCGCTATTTCTGGGCGGTCGCCAGAGAGGGCGGTATCGCCCGGGCCAGTGAACGGCTGCGCCTGACTCCGCAAACGATCAGCGGACAACTGAGTTTGCTGGAGGAGAATATTGGCGCGAAACTGTTCACCCGGACGGGGCGCAACCTGGAACTAACCGAGATCGGGCGGCTGGTATTAAGCTATGCCGATGAAATCTTCTCGCTGGGCGGTGAGCTGGAAGAGATGATGCATCAGCTACCTGATGGCGGCCTCCGGCTGTTTCGGGTTGGCGTGGTCGATGTGGTGCCTAAGTCTATCGCCCATCGTATTCTTCAGCCCGCGCTGCGGATGCCGGAGACGGTGCGCATGATCTGCCGCGAGGCGGGTCTCGATACGCTGTTGGCGGACTTGGCCGTGCACCGCCTTGACCTGGTCCTGGCGGACCGGCCTATCCCACCCACGGTCAGCACGCGGGGCTTCAGTCACAAGCTTGGCGAGAGCGCGATCAGCTTCTTTGCCGCCGAGAAATTGAAAAAAGCACTTAGAGGTGAATTTCCCGGCTGCCTGGATGGCGCGCCGTTGTTGATTCCCAGCAGCGGCAATCAACTGCGTTCCGGCATTGACCAGTGGCTGACTAAACACCGTATTCGCCCGCGCCGGGTTGCCGAGTTTGATGACAGTGCGTTGATGAAGGCTTTTGGACAAGAAGGTGCGGGGATTTTCGTCGCGCCCACCGTTATCGAGGTTGAGGTGGAGCGGCAGTATCAGGTGGCGGCGATTGGCCGGGTCGATGAGGTGAAAGAGCATTTCTACGCCATTTCCGTCGAACGCCAAGTCAAGCACCCGGTCGTCTCCGCCGTGGTGGCGGCCGCCCGCACGTCGCTGTTTGGCGACAAATAGTCTCGGAATAAATGCTATGAATAACGCAGTGAATACTGATCCCAATGTGAAAGCAGACGTTTATTACGCTCCTTGGGAGAAGAGTTTCGACAAAATTCTCACGCCGTTTGAAGAGTTTATTCACCGCCAGACCACCAGTGGCTTTCTGCTGATATGTATGACGGTTCTTGCGTTGGTGCTTGCCAACGGGCCACTGGCTGCCGCCTACCAACATCTTTTGCATACCCTGATCAGCGTCAATATTGGCGGTTGGGGGCTGGAAATGACCCTGCACCATTGGGTAAATGATGGCCTGATGACGTTGTTTTTCTTCGTTGTCGGACTGGAATTAAAACGTGAACTGCTGGTCGGCGAGCTGGCGACACCGCGTAATGCCGTCCTGCCCATCGCGGCGGCGGCCGGTGGCATGGTGGTGCCGGCGCTGATCTATTTTGCCTTTAATCCGCAGGGCGATGCGGCCGCTGGCTGGGGCATACCCATGGCGACCGATATCGCCTTCGCCATTGGCGCGCTGGCCTTGCTGGCAGGCCGGGTGCCCAAGGCATTGGTCACTTTTCTGGTGGCTCTGGCGATTGTCGACGACCTGGGCGCGGTCATGGTGATTGCAATATTCTATACAGACACCATTGCGCTTGCTCCTCTGGCGGTTACGGGCGGGTTCTTCGCCATGCTGCTGGCCTTTAATCTGGCCGGCATCCGTAATTTCATACCCTATTTTATTGTTGCGGTCTTTATGTGGTACGCCTTGCAGCAGTCGGGCGTTCACGCCACCTTGGCTGGAATTATTGGGGCTTTTTCGGTGCCGGCCAAGCCCAAGTACGACCCGGCCCGTTTTAGTGCGCACGTCAAGGAGCTGATGCGCCGTTTTGATGCCAGCCACAAGCCCGACAAAAGCATCATGACCAATGTCGAGCTGCGCGCCGTGGTGCAGACCCTCGAGAACGGCGTGCACAGCGTTGAGGCCCCGTTACAGCGACTGGAACATATCTGGCATATGCCGGTGGCCTATCTGGTGATCCCGATCTTCGCCCTCGCCAATGCCGGCATCCCGCTGGATTTTGGTTCGTTGGGTGAAACCCTGACCCACCCGGTGATGCTCGGCGTGTCATTGGGTTTAATTTTGGGCAAATTCGTCGGTATTACCGGTGTCTGCTGGCTGGTTCTGAAACTGGATGTGGCGGCGTTGCCGAAGGATACCCGATTTACCCAGATCGCCGGTGTGTCACTGCTGGCCGGGATCGGATTCACCATGTCCATATTTGTTGCCCAACTTGGTTTCGGCGGACACGAAGATCTACTGCTGACGGCTAAAACGGGCATTCTTGCCGCCTCCCTGCTGGCGGGCGTGGCTGGTTTCATCTGGCTCTATGTGGTCAGCAAACCGGTAAAGGCTGAAGGCTAGTTTCCAGACCTCGGATGGCGCCGTCGATCTTTTTTCCCCGCCAATTGCTCGATTAACCGCGCAGCTTTCGCGGCGGTGGCGGCACGGCGCGAAGTACCGATCCGGCATACGTGGATTTCTCAAAGGATCGCCGGTAATCTTGCCGCCACTATGACCAACAACAGGGTTGGGTCTCAAGGCATATAGGGAAATGGAGTCATGACGACACGCGAAGCGTTACGGCAATCCGGGGCGGCAATACGCGAAAAGCTTGGGTTTCCAGCCAATGATCCCGAAACGGAACTGGCGCCGGGATTTAACCATTTGGCGGAAGAATTTGTCTGGGGGTCTATCTGGGCCCGGCCCGGCCTGGCGCTGGAGGACCGCATGCTGGCGGTGTTGTCGGCCCTGACTTCGAAGCAGCGCCTGCCGCAGCTGCGGCGTTATATTGGCGCCGCCCTGCATATCGGCGTGCCGCCGCGCACGCTCCAGGAGGTCTTCATCCATTGCGGCCTGTATTCCGGATTTCCCACAATTCTAAACGCGCTGGCGTTGGCCAATGAGGTGTTCGCGGAACAGGGTATCGTGGTGCCGGATACGGAGATGCCGGATCTGGACGCCGAGGCGCTGATGGTGCTGGGGCGGCAAACAATGCTGAAGCTGCATGGCGACAGGGCCGAACGGGGCTATGCCGCGCCGGACAATAAGACGACGGCGGCGATGTACCCGACGGCAATCGCCTATGGCTACGGCGAACTTTGGAACCGCCCGGGCCTGGATCACCGTCAGCGCATGATCTGCGCCGTGGCCGCCTTCACGGCGATTGATCATCTGCCGCAACTGGCCAAATTCGCCCAATCCGCGCTCAACACCGGTCTGACCCGCGAGCAGATTGTTGAAATCATCATGCAGACGGGCCCCTATTCCGGGTTCCCAAGGGCGCTGAACGCGCTCTCGGCCTTCGACGACGCGCTCGGATGAAGCCGGGAAATGATATAAGATCACAAAACGCGACGAACTCTTGCCATGGTATAATACCAAGGTGTCTTAGTAGGTTCCTATCCGCGCCGGTTGGTATTACGCTTCGTCCTCCGGGCAACGATGACTTACGGCCTGCCGCGAACCTGTCGGCGTATCAAAGCGCGGAAGTCACAGGCCACGCAATCAGGGAGTTTCGCAATGGGAAAGCAATTCGACCGCGCCGCCGAGGACCTCGCCAATGTTGTCGGCCTCGAACACCTGAACGTGAGGGTGCCTGACCAGCGGCTGGCAACCCTGTTCTACATCACCGGGCTGGGCTTCACCCGCGATCCGTATCTCATGACGGGGGTGGGGAATATGTGGGTCAATATCGGGCGCAGCCAGTTGCACCTGCCGGTCGGCAAGCCGCAGGTGCTGCGCGGGCGGGTCGGGCTGGTCGTGCCGGACCTGGAATACCTCGCAAAAAGTCTGAAAATGGTGCGCGCCGACCTCAAGAAGACCAAGTTCGCCTTCAGATCGGGGAAAGGCTATATCGACGTCACCTGCCCGTGGGGCAATAAAATCCGTTGTCACCAACCCAATGCGAAATTTGGCACGACCGTGCTGGGCATGGCCTATGTGCTGTTCAACGTGCCACCGGGCGCGGCCAAGGGGATCGCCCGTTTCTACCGGGAAATCCTGGACACAACGGCCATTCTCAAGACCTTCGAAAAGGCCCCGGCGGCGCATGTCGCGGCCGGCCATCACCAGCAGCTGATTTTTCAGGAGTCGCAGGGCCGGCTGGCGAAATATGACGGGCACCATTTGCAGCTTTACGTCAATAATTTTTCGCAACCGCATGCGAAACTGCGCGATCACGGTCTGATTTCCGAGGAAAGCAATCAATACCAATACCGTTTCCGCGATATCGTCGACCCGGACAGCGGCCAGGTGCTTTACATCCTCGAACACGAAATCCGTTCGATGACCCATCCGCTCTACGCGCGGCAACTGGTCAACCGCAACCCGACGCAGACCAACAACGCCTTCGCGCCGGGTTACGACGATCGCCCCTGGGCGGCGGCGCATATGGGGTGACCTGGACCGGCGCGGCTTGAAGCGCATTCGAAGAAAATGCGCTCAGATTCTTAAAAAGAGAGCAATTGAACCAATCACTTAAGTCGTGAAAGCGACTTCAATTAATTGAAAATTTCTCTAGACCATTTTCGATATTCATTGAATCGCCGAGCCGCCCGCTCCCGGTTCTTTCCGGGCGTGAAACATAACCGGACCGATTTGGAGCGACAGACCTTGATACCGGAAAAGTGGGATATGGCAGCGGACGTGGTTGTCGTCGGCTTTGGCGCCGCCGGCGTTGCCACGGCGGTCACGGCGTTTGAGCTGGGTGCGGATGTATTGATCCTGGAGAAGGCGCCCGAGGGCCGGGAAGGCGGCAACACCCGCGTCGCCGGTCAGGGCTATCTCAATACCTCGTCGCCTGAGAAAGCAGCCGCTTACCTGAAGGCGCTTTGCGGCCCCTACACGGTCCCCGACGAGATGATCCGTGTCTGGTCCGAGGAGATGTGTTTGAACAACGATTGGCTGGCCGGTCTGGGCGGCGAGCCCGAGGAGCACCAGCACCAACCGGTTGGCATAGAGTTTCCCGATCTGCCTGGGGCCGACTGTGTGCACAAGTTTCACGACGGGCCGACCTACGGCTATTCCTATACCTGGAAACGCTTCGAGAGCCTGGTCAAGCAGCGCCCGATCCGGGTTTGCTATGAAACACCGGGCCGCGAATTGATCCAGGATGGCGCGAGTGGCGAGATTTTGGGCCTGCGTGCCGCGCAAGGGGACAAATCGATTTCCGTGCAGGCCCGCAAATCGGTGGTGCTGACCTGCGGCGGCTTCGAGAACAACCAGGAAATGATCCGCAACTATCTTTCCGGCGTGCCCTATTGCTACACCTCCGGCAGCCCCTATAACGAGGGGGACGGCATCTCGATGGCCCTGACGGTTGGCGCCAACCTCTGGCATATGAACAATTTCGCCGGACCGTCGATGGCCCTCAAGGTGCCGGAATTTCCCACGACATTTTCCATGCAGGCGTTGCATTTCAGCAAGACCGCGCCGGGCGGCATGCTGGTCGTCGGCCCGGATGGCAGGCGCTTCGCGGACGAGAAATTCAAGACCCGGCACGGCAAGCTGCCGGCGAACGGGACATGGCAGGCCCTGCCAACGCCGTGCCCCATGTATATGGTGTTCGACCAGACCATGATGGCATCGGGGCCGCTCTATGACATGACCCCCAGCCATGGTTGGACGCAAATCGTCGAGCGCTACGATTGGAGCGAAGACAACAGCGCCGAACTGAAAAAAGGCTGGATTAAAACAGCCGATACGCTCGCCGGGCTTGCCGTTGCCATTGGCCTGGATGCCGATCGGCTGAGCGAAACCGTTGGCCGCTGGAATGTTCAGGCCGAGGCCGGGGTGGACGCGGATTTCCACCGGCGCCTGATGCTCGCGCCGTTTGACCGCGGGCCGTACTATGCGGTTGAGCTGTCGCCCTCCATGCTCAACACCCAGGGCGGTCCACAGCGCAACGAAAAGGCGCAGATCGTGCGGCCCGACGGTACGCCGATCCCGCGGCTCTATAGCGCGGGGGAGCTTGGTTCGATTTACAGCTACCTGTATCAGGGCACGGGGAACATCGGCGAATGCCTGGCCTTCGGCCGCATCGCCGCCCGCAACGCCGTCGCGCAGACCCCCTGGCCGATAACCGGCGATGCGTGACCTGCTGCAAACGAAAATCCGCATCGCCTTGCCGGCAATGCTGGCGATCCAGTCCTTTGGCACCATGTGCAGCTTCGCCGGCGCCGTGGTGGCGGTGCAGGCCTCCGCCGCGCTTGGCGTGAAATCGTCCAGCATCGGCATCTACATGGCCGTCCTGTATATTACCGGCATGTTGGCAGGCCTGGGGGCGGGAAGCTTTCTAGCCCGGTATGGCGTTATCCGGACCTGCCAGGCCGCCCTGCTGGCTGCCGGTCTTGGCCTCGGGCTGGCCGGCGCTGTCCCTTTATGGTGGGTGGCGATTGCCGCCGCCGTGCTGATCGGCATCGGCATGGGGCCGCTGAACCCGGCCAGTTCGCGGATCCTGGCCAGGCATGCGCCAGCGCAGTGGCTGCCTTTCGTCTTTTCGGTCAAGCAGACCGGAACACCCATGGGCGGCATGCTGGCCGGGCTGCTGCTGCCGCCGTTAATGGCGCTGTACGACTGGCGCATCGCCGTCGTCGTGCTCGCCGCCATCCCGCTGCTGATCCTTTTCGGGGTGCAGTTTATCCGTAACGATCTGGACGATGACCGGAATCCCGCAGCCCGCATCAGCCTGGCCGGCGCCGCGGACTCCCTGCGGGTGATCGTGACCAGCAGGCCGCTGGCCACCCTGGCTGCGGCCGGCTATTTCTATACCTTCGCGCAGATGTCCATTCTGTCCTTCATGGTGATCTATCTGGCGGAAGCGAACGGCCTTTCGACCGAGTTCGCCGGTGGTATCTTTGCCATCATCCATGGCTCCGCCATCCCGGCGCGGATCTTTTGGGGCGCCATCGCGGGCCGTTTCATCAGCTGCTGGGTTCTGCTGGGCCTGATCGGCGTTATGATGTCGGCCAGCATCATCGCGATGAGTTTTTTCACCCCGGCCTGGCCATTCTGGCTGACCGCTCTGGTCGCCGTCATGCTGGGGGCCAGCACCAATGGCGTGCTTGGCCTGCTGCTGTCCGAGTTCGCCCGGCTGGCACCTGCCGGCAAGGTGGGCGAGGCGGCGGGCGGCGGCCAGTTCTTTCTGTTCTTCGGGATTGTCAGCGGCCCGCCGATCTTTGGCGCCATGGTGGAATTCGGCGGCGGCTACGCCAACGCCTTCTATCTGATCGCCGCTGCGTCGCTGGCGGCCGGTGTCTATTTGTTGCTCACGCTCCGGTACGGCCGCTCAGCCTAAGCTCACCCGGCGCAACAGGACAGCTTGGCGATATCTTTCTCGAACGCCTGAGCCGCCAGTTTCAACCCTTCGACGGTGGTCAAATAGGGAAATATCATCTCGCCCAGTTCCACATAGGTTAGCCCCTGACGGATGGCCAGGGCGGCGGTCTGGATGCTGTCGGCGCCTTCGGGCGCCAGGATATGGGCCCCGAGCAGGCGTTTCGTGCCGCGATCGGCCACCAGTTTGAACAGGCCACGGGTATCGCGGGCGGCCAGGGCGCGGGGCAGGTATTCCAGCGGCAGCAGGGATGTGACCACGTCATAGCCCTGGGCGCGGGCCGCCGCTTCCGTCAGCCCCACGGTGGCCACCTGCGGATCCGTGAAGACCACCGCCGGCATGGCGTTATTGTCGTATTTCAGACTGTCGCCGTTCAGGGCGTTTTGCGCGGCGATCCTGGCGCCATGGGCGGCCATATAGACGAATTGATCGCGGCCCGTGACATCGCCCGCCGCATAGACGCCTGGACGCGAGGTGCGCATCTGTCCGTCGACGGCGATGCCGCCGTTGTTCAGGGTGCCGATACCGGCCTCGTCCAGGCCAAGACCGTCCGTATTGGGCCGCCGGCCGGCGCTGAGTAATAGACGCTCGGCGCATAATGTATGCGCTTCGCCCCCGAGCCTGAGGTTCAGGGCAATGCCCGCCTCGGTGCGCGCGATGCTTTCGTAATCAAGGCCGTCCAAAACACCCAGGCCTTCATCGCGCAGATAGCCGCGCAGCGCGTCGCTGATCTCCGGCTCCCCCTCCGCCAGCAGGCGGCGGCGGCTGAGAATGGTGACTTCGACACCGGCGCGGGACAGCATCTGGGCCAGTTCGCAACCGATGTAGCCAGCCCCGATGATCAGCATGGAACGTGGCAGTTGCGCCATCTCCAAGGCGCTGGTGCTGGTCAGATATGGGACCTCGGCCAAGCCCGGTATGGCCGGAATATTTGGCTGCGAGCCGGTGGCGATGATGATCCTGTCCGCCGCCATCGCCGCGCCGTCGAGCTGCAAGCCATGCGTGCTGAAGGACGCCCGACCTTCGAGATAGTCGACGCTGGGATATGCGGACAGCAGGTCGCGATATTTGCTTTGCCGCAGGGCGCCGACCAGAGCATCCTTTTGCGCCACCGCCGCGCCCCAGTCCGTCACATGCCCGGCCGCCTGGATGCCGGCAAACCGTCCCGCCGCGTTGGCATGATGCAGGGTTTCCACGGCCCGGAGCATGGTTTTCGAGGGTACGCAGCCCACGTTGACGCAGGTGCCGCCAATGGTGCCATGGCCGATCAGGGCCACATGGGCGCTTTGTTCGGCGGCGGTGATGGCGGCGGAAAATCCGGCCGATCCGGCGCCGATCACGGCAAGGTCATAGGGCCCGCCATTGGCAACGCCGGCCAGACTCATGATGGACTCTGCATCGTGGCGGCTTTCCTCTTGCTCCGGCGCATCAGGGCAAAGACGGCCAGGCAGAGGAAAAAGACCAGGCCGGGCAATAGGATAAAGTCCAGCCAGGCGCCCATCAGCGATGAAATGCCCACTGCGGCGAATAGCAACACCAGCGCCGGGGTGAAGCAGCACAGGGCCATCACCCCGGCGCCCGCCACGCCAAATCCAAATAATTTATTCTGCTTCAGCCTGTTCCACATGCTTGCCGTTCCAATGAATTGAAAATTGCTCTAAATCGGTGCTAACCTACAGCCTGTAGTAACTACGGGTACAAGGTGGAATATGGCTGTTCACAGAGATGTTATGGATAGTGATGTTACGGATGGTGAAGTTACAGGCGGCGAAGTTACGGCGCTGTCCATTGGCGGTCTGTCGCGGCGGACCGGCGTGCATCTCGAAACGGTGCGCTATTACGAAAACATCGGCATCATGCCAGCCCCGCCGCGCAGTGCCGCCGGTCATCGCCGCTATGACCGGGAGCATCTGAAACGCCTGACCTTCGTGAAACGCAGCCGCGAACTGGGCTTCACCCTGAAAGAGGTGCGCGCCCTGTTGGCCCTGGTGGATGGCGGCGATTATACCTGTGGCGAGGTGCAAGACCTGACCCTGAAGCATCTGCGCGACGTACGGGACAAAATCGCCGATCTGCAACGTTTGGAGGTCACCCTGGCGGAAATTTCAGATAAATGCGCGAGAGGCACCATCCCCGACTGTCCGGTGATCGAAACCCTGTTTCGGGATTAAATCCCCGCCCGCACCAGGGGAAACACTTCCTCGGCCAGCATCTGCATCTCGTCGAGGACCATTTGCTGGGGCATGCCGGGGAACTGTACGCCCATGACAAAGTGGTTGACGCCGAAGCGGCGCACCAGGTCGGAAATCTGTTCGGCGACCTCCTGTGGCGAGCCGAACAGGAAGCGGTCCTTGACCAGTTCCTCGAAATCGATGGCGAAGTTGTTGTCCCCCGCCGGCATTACCTTGTCCTGGCCCCACTCATGATAGGCTTTATATTTGGCCGCCAGATAGGGGCCTGCCAGACGCATGGCCTCCGCCCGCGAGGACGCTACCACCACCTCGCGCATCATGGGGAATTCAGCCGGGAAGGGTTTGTTGCAGGCGTCCAGTTCCCGTTTATAGACTTCCATCTGCCGCGCCGTCGTGTCGATGCGGTTGTGGGGATTGACGAACCAGGCGTCCGTTAATCTGGCGGCGCGGCGGATAGCGACGTCCGCGTTGGCGCCGGTCCAGATAGGGGGCATGGGCTTTTGCAACGGCTTGATGGTGCAGACCGCCTCGATCAATTCGAAGTGGGAGCCGGTCATGGATACCGCGTCCTCGGTCCAGAGGCGTTTGATGGCCTCCAGGTTTTCTTCCAGGCGCGGCCCGGACTCCTTGAACGTGGTGCCGAAGGCCTTGAACTCCACTTCGCGGTAACCGATGCCGACGCCAAAGATTAAACGGCCCCCCGACATGACGTCGATATTGGCGAACTGTTCGGCGATATCCAGGGGCTTGTGCAGGGGCAACAGAACCACGCCGGCAATCAGGCGCAGGGATGGCGCCTCGACCATCATGCGGGCCAGAAACGGTACCTGCTGAAACTCGGACAGGGGATGGGTGGTATAGTGGGAGCCCTTCATGATGGAATCGAAACCCAGCTTTTCGGCCCAGCGCACCTGTTCCAGCATCTCCGCCCAATGCTGGGCCGGATCGCCGCCAACCGGAAACTGGCCCCGGTTCATCAGTCCGAATTGGATCATCTTGCGCGCCCCTTCATGTTATCATTGCCAGTCTACGGCAAACCATCGCCTGGGAACATCGCCAGGAACATCGCCAAGAACATCGCTGGGGACATTATTGAGGAGTCTAGAAATATGACGGCAACAGAACCGCGTGTACCCATGTTGGGGGTGGAAGAGGCCCGCGCCATCGGCAAGGAGCAGGGCATCCCATCCACCATGGCGGGGCTGAACGTGTTTCGCGTGTTCTCCCACCATCCCAGCTTGGCGGGGGTCATCAGCGGCCAATTGTCCATGTTGCTGTTCAAGGGCAACAAGCTGGATTTACGCCTGCGGGAACTTATCATCATGCGGATCGGCTGGCGTACGGGCGCCGCGTATGAATGGACCCAGCATTGGCCCATCGCTTTGTATGCCGGTTTGTCCGAGGCAGAGACCCTGGCCGTCCGCGACCCAGGTAACGCCAGCTGTCTTGGCGCCGCCGAACGGGCCGTGCTGGCGGCGACCGACGACGTGCTGGATCATGGCGCGGTCAGCGAGGCGAGCTGGCAGGCCTGCGCCGAACATATAGCCAGCCATGCGGAACGCCTGGAACTGGTGGCGGCGATCTGCAACTGGAACAGCTTTTCGATCCTGCTGAAAAGCCTGAAAATTCCCCTCGAAGACGATGTCGTGGCCTGGCCGCCGGACGGCCTGCCCTCGCCCGCGGCGGACTAAATATAAGCCGCTGTCATGGCGACGATGACATAGCGTGCGGTCTTGCCGACGGCGACCAGTGCCAGAAACAGCAAAAATCGTACCCGAAGCACCCCCGCCACCACGGTCAGGGGATCGCCCACCACCGGCAGCCAGGCGAATAATAGCGACCACAGGCCAAAGCGTTGAAACCAGGCGCTGGCCCGTTGCTGTTGCGCCTGCGTCAGGGGATACCATCTTCGTTCGCTGAATTGCGACAGGAAACGGCCAAGGAGCCAATTGACCACGGCACCGGCGGTATTGCCGGCGGCGGCGACCGCGATGGCCGGCCACAGCATGGCCGGATTATCCGCGATGATCGTCCAAAGCACGGCTTCCGATGCCGCCGGCAAAATGGTTGCCGCGACGAATGCACTCAAAAAAAGGGCGGTTAGGGACGACGCCATCTAAGCGGCTTCGGATTTGAGCGTTTTGATCTGGTGCCCGGCCCCGTTCTCGATCACGTTCTCGACCATGTCCGGGTGGGTGAAGTCGCGGATATCCGCACCCGTCGGGCCGCTATTGGAATGGCTGGTCATGGTTTTTCCGCCCCGGAGATCGTGCATCCCACCATAGAACGAACCAGTCCATCCCGATACCCACCCCGCCGATAATGTTGACGGGATAGGTCGTTCATGGAACGGATCGGGCGGCAGGCTCGGTGAATAGGGAGCCAAAATTTATGCGCGAAAAATTTAATACAGCGTAACGTAATGTAAAGAATTTATGACGTAGAATGTGTTGTAAAAATTTTCCGCATTTTAATAATAGGTAAAAAAAAGTGAAAGCTAATCGCTCGCTAGGTAGCGTCAGTCCCGTCGAACGCTCGCTTTTGGAGCAATTACAGATTTCCGACCGCGAGATCCAATCCCGTAAGGATCTGCTTGATTTTACACCCGTTGACGAAGCCCGCCTTGGCGACTTGTTACCCGTTGTTGCCGAAAATCTGGACCGGATCGTGGCGGTGTTCTATGACCGACAGCTGCAATCCCGTGAAATCGCATTGGTTATTGGCGATGCTGACACACTCGAACGGCTGCGCAATTCAATGCGGAGTTATCTGCTGGAATTGTTCGAGGGGTTTTACGACTCGACATACGTCAACAAGCGGTTGCGCATCGGCAAGGTCCACCAGCGCATCGGTGTGTCGCCAAAGCTTTACGTTTCGGCCCTGTCGCTCATGCAGAATACGCTCTATTCAGTGGTATTACCCTTCTCCGGCAAAAGTAAGGACATCGCGAAGACCGAGCGCCAACGGTCGTCCGTCCGCAAGCTTCTCATGTTCGATATGCAACTGGTCTTTGATACCTACATTGCCACCCTGATTACCGAGGTCGATACGGCGCGGACCGAGTTGGAGGAATATGCCGAAGGGTTGGAACGGACCATCGCCGAACGCACCGAACAATTGCGGGATATGAGCACCCGTGACAGCCTGACCAAGCTATTCAATCAGCGGGGATTCTACGAGAACCTGCGGCGCGAGATCGCCGTGGCGGAACGTAACCACGAGGTGTTGACGCTGGTCTATTTAGATCTGAATGGGTTCAAAAAATTGAACGATAGTAAGGGGCACAAGGAAGGAGACCGCATTCTCGGCATGGTTGGCGCGGCGATGAAAAGCGCCATTCGCGACGTTGACTTTGGTTGCCGATACGGTGGCGATGAATTTTGTATCATCATGCCACGAACGGATCAGGCCCAGGCGCGCGTGGTGTTTGACCGTGTCATCAAGGCATATGAAAAGGGGCAGATCCACAATGTGACCTTCAGTGCCGGGATCATTCAGACCGGACCGGAGAATTTTATGCATCCTGATACCCTGGTGAAAAGCGCGGATGCCCTGATGTATAAAGCCAAGGCCAAAGCCAGGAAAAAGCCGGGCCACTACATGGAACATGAACCGGCTAAAAAAACCGCGGCTAAAAGCCGGTTGGTAGCGGTTTGATCTCCACTTTGGTCGCCGACTATTAGCAACGCAGGAATAAGTAGGCGTAGGGCTGCTTCAAAGCGGAAAGCCGTGCGTGTCCAATCCCACCAATGTGCGGCCATAGGTTTGCGCGGAGGTGTCGTAGTTGATCATTTCGTGCTTGGCGGCCATGCTCAGGTCGCGGAAGGCCCTCTGCAGGGCGCTGTCATCGAAGGCAGAGCGCGCGCCGGATGCCGCCATCAAACGGTCCACGGCGCGGCGGAATAGTTCGACGGCATAGGCGGCCTGAAACTTGGCCTGGGCGCGCAGCGCCGGGCTATCATCCCGGCCGGCGGCCCGCACCAATAGTTCCAGCGTATCGTCTACCAACCGCCCCGCGCAGGTTATCTCGCCGCGCGCCTCCGCCAACCGCATATGCATCCCTGGCCGTTCCAGTTTTGGTTTGCCGGTATAGCGGTCCGTCTGGGCGGTGATCAGCGCCAGCGCGGCATCGAATGCCGCGTCCGCGATGCCTCTCGTGGCGGCGGCCAGGTAAACCGCCAGGCCCGGAATGATCGGGATGCGATACAACGCGTTGCCGTGCCGCCCGGCCCATTCGCCGCGCCCGCTCAGCAGCAGGCCTGAATCCATGGCGCGGTGTTCCGGTACCAAGATGTCCTCTGCGGTCGCGTCCACACTGCCCGTTCCCCGCAACCCGATCGTCTGCCAGTTGTCGTCCAGGGTCAGGTCCGCCCGGGGCACGACCACGTGATACAGGCGGGGCTTGTCGCCGCTTCTGTCTACATTGCCCAGCAGGAACCATGCACCGTGGGCCGCGCCGGAATTGAACGACCAGCGGCCTGTAATTGCAAAACCGCCGCTGACGGGCGTTATCGCCCCGCTTGGCGCCAGGGAACCGGGGGTGACGCCATCGGGGCCATCGCGCCAGACGTCGTCTTGCGCCGCTTCTGGAAAGCCGCCGATGATCCAGTCGTGCGCGGCGGAGACCATCAGCACCCAGCCGGCGGCGCTGCAATGGCGCGAGCAGGTGGTGATGATCTGGGCGGCATCACGGAAGTCGCGCTCTTCACCCCCCGCGCGCTTGGGCACCAGCAGCCGCCACAACCCGGCAGCCCGCATGGCCTCGACGCTTTCTCCGGCAAGCTGCCGCGCCACATCGGATTTGCCGGTATGCGCGGCCAGTGTGTGCAGCAGGTCGCTGGAAAGGCCTCCGCTCGCCTGGTTCATTACATGGTTTCTCGCAAAACTGGCCTGATGCGGCCAAGTCGCTAGGTTCGCATGCGTTCCTGGAAAGTTCAACGCAGCGCCATTTATAACTGCCGCATTGGCAATGATCGATAGGTGGATGTTGGATGCAAATCCGGGCATGATGACGGCTATCTAAAAGAAGGGATTCGGCTATGCGAATTACGCCGTTAAATGATGCCATTGGCGCCCGCGTGGATGGCGTCGACCTGGCCGCCGGCTTTGATGACGAGACATTCGCGGTCCTTCATCAGGCTTGGCTGGACCATTGCGTGCTGTTGTTTCGGGGGCAGAAATTAAGCCCCGCCGAATTGGTCGCATTCGCCGCCCGCTTTGGCGCGTTGGAACCGCCTCCCGGCAGTGAAAGGGATTTACGCGCGGACTCCGGTTCCAAGGAAGCGGACGATATGTGGATCATCTCCAACGTGGTGGAGAACGGCAAGGCCATTGGCGCCCTGGGTTATGGCGAGGCGGAGTGGCATTCCGATATGACCTATCTGGATGTGCCGCCCACGGCTTCGGTGCTGTACGGACACGAGGTGCCCGCCACGGGGGCCAATACCTGGTTCGCCAATATGTATCTCGCCTGGGAGCAGATGCCGGCGTCGCTGCGTGCTGGTATCCAAGATGCCCGGGCCCTGCATGATTCCTCCTACACATCCGCCGGCGACCTGCGCAAGGGGATGGACGACGTGACCGATGTGCGCGCGGCACCGGGCGCGGTGCACCCCATGGTGATCAAGCATCCGGAAAATGGCCGCCAGGCGTTATTTCTGGGCCGGCGCAAGAATGCCTATATCAAGGGCATGGAGGTGGCGGACAGCGAGGCGATGCTGGACCGGCTGTGGGACTATTGCGTGGCCGACAAATTCAGCTATTCCCATAAATGGCAGGCCGGCGATGTGCTGGTCTGGGATAACCGCTCCACCCTGCATCGCCGCGAGGCTTTCGACCCCAAGGCCCGGCGCATCCTGTGGCGCTGCCAAATCACGGGCACGGCCCTGCCGGCCGCCAGTGCCGCCTGATGTAGGCTGAAAATAAAAGAGACCGCCAACACGTCACACCCGCGAAAGCGGGTGTCCAGGGCGGCAATGACGCATTCATTTCTCGATGAATGAGCGCCCGATGAGCTGGCGGTGGATCTGGTTGGTGCCTTCATAGATCTGGGTGATCTTGGCATCCCGCATATAGCGTTCCACGGCGTAATCCTTGCAATAGCCATAGCCGCCGAACAATTGCACCGCATCCGTGGTGATCCGCATGGCCACGTCCGAGGCGCGCATTTTCAGCATCGAGGCTTCGATGCCGATATCCTCCACTCCCGCATCGATCATGGCGCCAACCCGCCACAGCCAGCTTTCGCAGAGCGCCAGATCGGTGGCCATGTCGGCCAGCATGAACTGGATACCCTGGAATTCAATAATGTTGCGGCCCGATTGCTGCCGTTGATTGATGTAGGCAACCGCGTCTTCAAAGGCGGCGCGGGCGATGCCCAGGGCGTGGGCGGCGATGGAGGGGCGGGATTTGTTCAGGGCCGAGAACAGAATTTTCAAGCCATCGCCCGGTTCGCACAGCAGGTTTTCACGGGGCACGCGCACGTTGTCGAAGGCGAGGGAGGCGGTGGAGGCGGCGCGCTGGCCCATCTTGTCCTCCTTGCCCAGAACCGTCAGGCCTTCGGCGCCCTTTTCCACCAGCACGACGGAGATCGCCGCCTTGTCATTTTCGATTTCAGACCATTTGCCGAACAGCACATACAAATCCGCATGGTCGCCGCAGGTGATAAAGGTCTTGCCGCCGTTGATGACAATATGCTCCCCATCGGGCGTGAAGCGGGTCTTCATGCCGGTGGCATCGGACCCGGCGGTGGGTTCCGTAATACAGAGCGAGACCAGGCCGCCATCGGCAATTCGCGGCAATAATTTGGTCTTTTGTTGGTGGCTGGCAAAATCGATTACCGGCTTGACCGCGTGAAATGTCGTGCCCCAGACCATGGCCGTGGCCGCGCAGGCCTTGGCCATCTCGCGGATCGCCGCCAGATAGCCCACATAGGACATCCTGGCCCCGCCATATTCGTCGGGAATGAACATGCCGTTCAGGCCCAGCTTGTTGATGGCATGCACGTTGTCCCAGGGGAACTCGCCGCTGCGGTCATAGTCCGCCGCCCGCGGCGCCAATTGATCCCGGCACAGGACGCGCACCGCATCCAATAGCATGCGCTCCTCTTCCGGTAGATCGAGGCTGCCGTCCAGGCGCTGTAACACTGTCATAATTCAGACCTTACTGGTTGATGCTTTGGCCGCCATCCATGACGATGGTCTCGCCGGTCAGGCTGGGCAGATCCTCGGCAACCAATATGGCGACCAGGCGGGCGACTTCATCGACGGTGCTGGCCGCGCCCGTGGGGATGCGGCGGCGGATGAAGTCCTTGAAACTATCATGTTTCATATATTCGGCGTTCAGGTCGGTCATGACAAAACCGGGCGCTATATCGATCACGCGGATTTTGTCTTTCGCCCATTCCACCGCCAGGGTGCGGGTTAACGCCCCCAAGGCCGCCTTGGTGCAGTTGTAGGCCAGGTTCCGCTTCACGCCCAGGCGCTCGAAGAAGGAGCCGATATTGATAATCAGGCCGCCGCCATTGGCGGTCAGGTGCGGGTAAACTTCGCGGCAGGCTAAAAACGGCCCGGTGATGTTGGTGGCCAGTACGCGGTCAAAATCGGCCTTGGTATATTCCGCACTGACGCCTTCATGGTGCAGGCCGGCGTTGTTGATCAGAACATCGATACGCCCGGCCTGTTTGGCCAGGGCAGTCAGGGCTGCGGTGATCTGCGCTTCATCCTCCATATCGCAGGCCAGATTGATCAGGTTGCCGGAGACCTCCCGGTCTTCCGGGCCAAGGCCCTTGCGCGATAGGCAACCGATGGTGTGGCCGCGCGCGGCCAGTTCCGCCACCAGCCCAGAGCCGATGCCCCGGCTGGCGCCGGTCACGGCGATGATCTTGCCCTCTGTCAAACCGGCCGCCATGCCTAGCGGTCCTTGAATTTTGGCGCGCGCTTTTCCAGAAAAGCATTGGCGCCTTCCGTCGAATCCTCGCCCTGGAAAGCCAGGGTGTTCAGATCCCGTTCGATCAGCATCCCTTCGCCCAGGGCCGTGTTGTCGGCCCGCATGACCGCTTCCCGGCCATAGCGCAAGACCGGCAGGGAAAAACCTGCAAATTCGCGGGCATAGGCAATGGCGCCATCCACGGCGGGGGCCTCGACCAGGCGGTTGATCAGGCCCATGCTCAGGGCTTCTTCCGCGCTGACCATGCGTCCGGTCATGACCATATCCAGGGCGCGCCCCTGGCCGACCAGACGGGGCAGGCGCTGGGTGCCGCCATAGCCGGGGATCAGGCCCAGCTTAATTTCCGGCACCCCCAGTCTGGCGTTCGCCGTGGCCACGCGCAGGGTACATGCGGTCGCCAGTTCCAGACCGCCGCCCAGGGCATAGCCGTTAATCACCGCCACCGAGGGTATGGTCAGGCTATCCAGCTTGGCGAAGGTCTGCTGGCCAAACTCGGTCGAGGCCATGGCTTCGACAATGTTGCGGCCCATGAACTCCGAAATATCGGCCCCGGCGCAAAAGGCCTTGTCGCCGGCCCCGGTGATCAACAGGGCGCGGGCATCGGATGCCGCGGCCTCGTCGATGGCCGCGCCGATATCCCTGACGACCTGGACGCTCAAGGCATTCAACGCTTCCGGCCGGTTCAAGGTGATCAGGGCGAATTCTTCAACTCTGGTGAGTTCAACAGGCATGGCGCGGCTCCTCCGGACAGTAATTTCCAAAGTGTAGAGGGGGCGCTGGCCGGGGACAAGCGCGCGGCTTATAGGGCCGCGATCTCC
This sequence comes from Alphaproteobacteria bacterium, assembly GCA_016776605.1. Lineage (GTDB taxonomy): Bacteria > Pseudomonadota > Alphaproteobacteria. Next base: position 49,814 of record JADHTB010000006.1, read on the forward strand.
TGGCGCAGTTCGGCCAGCAAAACAGCGCTTTTGTCCAGGTGCAGCGCCTCCGAATCCAGGATCGCGGTGAAGGCCCGTTTCTTTATCGCCACGACATCGATGCCATCGGCTGCTTGCTCCAGATCGGCGCAGTTGATGACGATATCTATCAAACGCTCGGCACCATGCAGGCGGCCCCACAAATAGTCGTTTTCCCGGTGCTGGCGGCTGAAAAAGGCGGCGAAATGACCCATGCCCGCGCCCTTTAACGTTGTCTCGCCTCTGCCCCGGCCTAGGCTGTCGGCGTCATCGGGTGAAATCCGATCCACCCGAATTTCATCGAATTCCCCAACGTCGCGCCACGACGTAACCGTGAAGGACAATACATCCCAGAAGGCGAACCCTATGAAGCTGTTCAACAAGGCATGCCCTGCCGCGGTGGGCAATTCGGCATTGGTTGCCTGATCAAGCATCTGGTCGACCCGCCGGCTCATGCCGCTCAGGCCGAAATCGTCGGCCACCAGGCCGATCAGGGCGCCGATGTTATCCTCCCGGCCGGCTTCGATGCTGGCGGCCATGTCCCGGCAACGGTGGCTCAGCACCGCCGCGTCGCGGCAGCACCGCAGATCTTCCAACAGATCATAGATCCGCCCTTTTGTCCGATCCAGGGCGTCCGCGATTTCCGAGGTGCGGTAGGTCCCGTACAATTCGTTCAAGCCGCGTACCACGAAGCGCAGCCGCCGCGCGCGGTAATCTGCGTCCAAGCCGCGTAAAAATGCCGCCTGCGCCGCGACGTCGCCGCCGCCATTCCGGGGATAGACCCCGGCATCGTTGGCCCAGTTCCGCAACCGTTCGGCCCAGCCATCAATGGCGGCCCGGTCCGCCCGGCGCTGGCCTGATTGGGCCAGAATGGTCGCCAGCTGCTCGATAACCGCTTCGATCCGAAGGCGTACATAGCCTTCAAAGGCATAACCGGACCTCTCCGTCGCCATGTGGCCGGCACTGGCCCGCCATTCGGCAAACTGCTCTGTCGTGAACGGGGCTGTAACGGCCTCGCCCATGATCTCGGCCACCATTTCACCGATCCGTGGCATGGCGCTATCCAGCACGGTTTTCAGGCGGCGGACCCGTACGTTGAAACCATTTATCCAATCCAACTCGTCACGGATCGGTTCATTTCGCGGAATATCCGACAAGGCGCCTTTCAGGGTTCGCAGCATGCTGGGCGCGCGGCGTGGGCCATTACCATTGCCGTTGTCCTGTTTGGGATCAGGATCAATATAGACCAGACGGCGATCAACCTGGCGGTAGGCGGGGCGTTGTTTGATGGAGTCGATGGCCTGGGCAAAGGGTTTGTTGTTCAACACGCTGCCGTCGATAAAGGCCGTATCCTCCGGGTTCTCGCCAGCGATATCATAGGCGGTGAAATTGCTCTCCAGAAATTTCTTCCGCCCGTCCCAGCGCCCCTTGTGCCGGACCACCAGGCGGTCGATCTCGGCAATTCGGGCCGGGGGAAAAGCGCCGGGAAAGGACGATGTCGCCCGTGCGGCAAAAACCAGTGCCGGCACGTCTGGGGCATCGAAATCGGTGGTCATGTTGTCAGGCGTGATACAGCGGTGGCGAAAATGCAAGGTATGGCGATGCTCCCGCTCGGTGATCACATGCGGATCATGCAGGGGGATGCGCTGGCTGTAACCAAAAAAATCAGTCAGGGTGACATACAGGTCCAGCCATTGGCCAGGCGGTGTTAACGAGGCGCGCGGCGAGGCGCCTTGGCCCATGGCGACCATGCCGTCATACAACGTATCGCACAGGGCCGGGCCGCCGAATGGCGGGCGAAACCAGCGCGAACGGATGAACAGAGACAGTTTATCGCGCATTTCCTGATTGGGGGCCAGACGGGTCATACTGCGCCGGGTTAGGCCCCATCGTAGTACCGGCCGCAGGATCCATTTGCTCCACGTGGTGGCCCGGCGGTCCGGCGCCAGCAATCTGGCGACATCCGCCTTGTTCAGCCACATATCGCGCAAGGGATCAAAGGCCAGGTCCAGGGCCAGGGCCCGGGCCAGTAAAATACCATTGATGCCCCCCGCCGAGGCGCCGGCAATGACATCCACCACCACATGCAAGTTCACGTGCTGGCCGATGTCGCGAAACAAATCCAGATAGACGGCTTCCGTATCGGTATAATCGCTATTCGTGGCCCGCCCGCCCGCCTCGACGCCCGCCTGATGATCCGCCGAGGCGCGGGCCAGTTTCAGAATTTCCTTGCTGACACCATGCATGTAGACGGCCAGCGAAACGCCGCCGTAACAGACCAAGGCCAGACGCAGTTCTTTTTTCCGCATGTTTCCCGTCCTATCGGACCACTAGAGCATTTTCAGAATGAAAATGCTCAGATCTTTAGAATTAGAGCAATTTTTCCAATCACTTAGAATCGCTTTGCGAATCTCATTAATTCGGAATTGCTCTAGGGCCGAATGCCGAAGTGGCGGGGGCCCAGCAATTGCGGCAACAGCGGCTGCACCAGTTTGATCCAGTCGCACAACATGGGCCGGGTCTCGCGGGGATCTATCAATTCATGGAAGTTATAGGATTCCGATCGTGGGAAGGGTGACAGGCGGGCCGCCAGTTCATCCTCCAGTTCCTTGCGCCTGGCGTCCGGATCGTCAGCGGCGGCAATCTCGCGCCCGAAGGCGACGGCAACGCCGCCCTCCAGGGGCAGGGCGCCCATCTCGGCCGAGGGCCAGGCCAGGACATAGGCATCCGGGCCGTAATGGGCCGCCGACGCGACGCCGTAGTTTTTGCGCACCAGGACCGATGCCCAGGGCGCTGAATACGTCGCCGCCGCCAGGACGGCGGAGGTGCCATAGCGGATCGCGCCGCCGCTTTCGGCCTCCGGCCCGATCATGAAGCCCGGTTCGTCTATTAACGAGATCATGGGCAGGTGGAAGGTGTCGCAAATTTCAATGAAACGGCGGACTTTCTGTGCCCCCTCCGAGGTCATGGCGCCGGCATAGAAGCGGCCATCGTTGGCCAGAATACCGACGCTTTGGCCATTCATGCGGGCCAGGCCGGTGATCTGGCCGGGGCCGTATTTGCGCCCCATCTCGAAGAATGAGCCGACATCGGTCACCGCAGCGATCAATTTGCGCATATCAAACGCCTTGCGCCGGTCGCGGGGAATGATGCTGGCCAGTTTGTCTTCGGCCCGGTCGGGCGGATCGCCATTAGCGACGATGGGCGCCAGTTCCCAGACATTCTGCGGCATATACCCAAGGAAAGTACGGATCTGCGCCAGGGCCTCGGCCTCGTTCTCGGCCACCGCATCGACCACGCCGTTCGCGGCATGCACCGCCGCACCGCCTAATTCCTCCTTGCTCATGGAGATACCCAGGGCGCGTTCCACCACCGCCGGCCCGGCGATCAGAATTTGCGCCGTATCCCGGCTCATGGTGACGAAGTGCGATGCCACCAGACGCGCCGCCGGCAGCCCGGCAACCGGTCCCAGCGCGGCGGAGGCGACGGGTACCATGGCCATGGCCTCGGCCACGGATTTAAAGCGGGGGGGGGCTGCCACGCTATCGCCGACCGGGCCGCCGCCCTTTTTGCCGCTGGCCCCCATGACAGAGCCGCCGCCGCCTTCGTGCAGGCGTATCAGTGGAATCTTATAGCGGCAGGCGAGTTCCTCGGTGTAGACGCTTTTGCGCAGGCCGGCGACGGTGGGCGAGCCACCGCCGATGGTGAAATCCTCACCACCAACAATGCAGGGGCGTAGGTTGATCTGGGCAAAACCCAGGATGAAATTGCCCGGCGTGAAGCCGGTCAGATTGCCGTGTTCGTCCTTTTCGGCGCCGCCGGCGCCCATGCCGGTTTCCCTGAAGCTGCCGGGATCAATCAAGCCGTCGATCCGCTCCCGCAACGTCATCCGACCCTTGGCGTGATGGCGGGCGACCGCTTCGGGCCCGCCATGTTGCTTGGCCAGGGCGCGGCGTTGATGGATCTCCGTGATTTCCTTATCCCAACTCATGGGTCGGTAAACTCCTGTGCAAATCGATTGGCCGGCATGGTACAGCGCCCAGGGGTTTCGGCGCTACCCACCCCTTTACCGAAAACCGTACAGTATTTCGCGGCGAAGCAGGATCGGCTCTTATGCTGGAAGACGTTCGCGCCATCAAGGTGACCTAATTTAATCCAGCGACAGTTTGCCACATCGCACATGGGAGTCATAAAAATTACAAGAGCGCACTATATTCCGATATACTGAGCGGCCAATGCGCCGCAGCGTGCAGCCGTTGTCTTGGGGGTCCATTGATGCATATTCTGTCCGTGCTGTTACTGGCGCTTGGCGCCGTGGCGACATTGTCACTTGCCTTGCAGGCCAGCGACGGGGTGATGAGCTTCCACGCCGGTCTGATGGGATTGTTCTTCATTGCCGGTATTGCGCTGTTGCACAGGCGCCGGCGCAATTGGGCCGGCGGCGAGGGCTATGAAGACGGCATCATCCGGGCCGGCGCCATCGCCTCGACCTTCTGGGGCGTGGTGGGCTTTTTGGTTGGTCTGGTGATCGCGCTGCAACTGGCCTTTCCGGTACTGAATTTTGATCTGCCCTGGACGAATTTCGGGCGCCTGCGGCCGCTGCACACCTCGGCTGTGGTTTTTGCCTTTGGCGGCAATGTGCTGATGATGACCTCGTTCCATGTGGTGCAACGGACCTGCCAGGCCCGCCTGGCGGGCGGCTGGGCGCCATGGTTCGTCTTCTGGGGCTATCAGCTGTTCATCGTCATGGCGGCGACGGGCTATGTCCTGGGCGTCACCCAATCCAAGGAATATGCAGAGCCGGAATGGTATGTGGATCTGTGGTTGACCCTGGTCTGGGTGGTCTATCTGCTGGTCTTTCTGGGCACCTTGTGGAAGCGGCGCGAGCCTCATATCTATGTCGCCAACTGGTTTTATCTGGCGTTCATCGTCACCGTGGCGATGCTGCATATTATCAACAACCTCGCCGTCCCGGTCAGTTGGACCGGAACCCGGTCCTATGTTGTCTGGGCCGGGGTTCAGGATGCGCTGACCCAATGGTGGTACGGCCATAACGCAGTTGGATTTTTCCTGACCGCCGGCTTCCTGGCGATCATGTACTATTATGTACCCAAACGGGCCGAGCGGCCGATCTATTCCTACCGGCTGTCCATCGTGCATTTCTGGTCGTTGATTTTTCTCTACATCTGGGCCGGGCCCCATCATCTGCACTACACCGCCCTGCCGGAATGGTCGCAGACCCTGGGCATGACCTTTTCCATCATGCTGTGGATGCCGTCATGGGGCGGTATGGTCAACGGCCTGATGACCCTGTCGGGCGCCTGGGACAAGCTGCGCACTGACCCGGTGCTGCGCATGATGGTGGTATCTCTCGCCTTCTATGGCATGAGCACTTTCGAAGGGCCGCTGATGGCGATCAAGGAAGTCAACGCGTTGAGCCACTATACCGATTGGACCATCGGCCATGTGCATTCGGGCGCCTTGGGCTGGGTCGCGTTCGTCTCGTTCGGGGCGCTGTATCATATCGTGCCCATCATGTGGGGGCGGCAGCGATTGTATTCCATGGTTCTGGTCAACGTCCATTTCTGGATCGCGACCCTGGGCATTGTGCTCTACATCACCGCCATGTGGGTCTCGGGTATTCTCCAGGGCCTGATGTGGCGGGCTTACGACCATCTGGGCTTTCTGGAATATTCCTTTGTCGAGACGGTGGCCGCGATGCATCCCTTCTATGTCATCCGGGCCCTGGGCGGATTGTTGTTCGTGATCGGCTCCTTGATCATGGCCTACAATCTATGGCGGACCATGCGCGGCGATCTGCGGATTGAGGCCGCGCCCGCGGGCACGACTGCCTCAACCGTTGCCGTGGGGGCCGCATCATGATCAAGCACGCGACATTGGAAAAGAACTCGATCCTGCTGACCGTGCTGATTCTGGTGGTGGTATCGATCGGTGGCATCGTCGAACTGGCGCCGCTGTTCTATCTGGAAAGCACCATCGAGAAAGTCGAGGGCATGCGTCCCTATACGCCATTGGAGCTGTCCGGGCGCGGCGTCTATATCCGCGAGGGCTGTTACAACTGCCACAGCCAGATGATCCGCCCGTTACGTGATGAGGCAGAGCGTTATGGCCATTACAGCCTGGCGGCGGAGAGCATGTATGACCATCCGTTCCAATGGGGCTCTAAACGTACGGGGCCGGACCTGGCCCGGGTCGGTGGGCGCTATTCCGATGAGTGGCATACCGCCCATATGCAGGATCCGCGCGCCTTGGTGCCGGATTCCGTTATGCCCGGCTATCCCTTTCTGGCCAAGACGCCTTTGGACGGGTCGGACATTGCCGCGCATCTGAAATCCAACCGCATCGTCGGCGTACCTTATACCGACGCCATGATCGCCAACGCCGCATCGGATCTGGCGGCCCAGGTTGATCCCGATGGCGACGAGATGGAGGCGCTGTTGGCGCGTTACCCAAAGGCCCAGGTGCGCGACTTCGACGGCAATCCAGAGATGATTTCAGAGCTGGATGCCTTGATCGCCTACATGCAGATGTTGGGCACCTTGGTCGACTTCGGCAGTTACAAGGCCGAAGGCGCTAACCTCCGCTAGGGAAGGGGAGTTTGATGACTTTTCAGGACGTTTCCGCCTTCGCCCGGACCTATGGTCTGATTTATCTGTGCCTTTTGTTTGTTGGCATGCTGGTTTTCGCCCTGTGGCCGGGCAACAAGAAGCGCTTTGACGAGGCTTCTAAAATTCCATTGCGGGAGGATTAATCCGGTGAGCAACAATCAAATTGCGGGAGGATTAATCCGGTGAGCGACAAACAGATCGATGATGTCAGCGGGATGGAGACGACCGGCCACGAATGGGACGGCATCCGTGAATTGAATTCACCGCTGCCGCGTTGGTGGCTGTGGACCTATTACGCCACGATCATCTGGGCGGTGGCCTATTGGATCGCCATGCCGGCCTGGCCCCTGCTGTCCGATTATACCCGCGGTCTGCTGGGGCATTCGCAACGGGCCCAATTGTCGAATCAGATTGCCGCCGTCAAGGCGGGCCAGGCGGATCTGATCGCCCGCACCGCCAAGGCCAGCCTGACGGAAATCCAGGCTGATCCGGAATTGTTGGAATTTGCCCTGGCCGGCGGTCGCTCGGCCTTTGCCGTGAATTGTTCCCAGTGCCATGGCTCGGGCGCGTCCGGGGGCAAGGGTTATCCCAATCTAAATGATGACGATTGGCTGTGGGGCGGCACGGTGGCGCAAATTCACGCCAGCATCCAATACGGTATTCGCGCCGATCATGATGAAACCCGCTTCAATGAAATGCCGGCCTTTGGCCGGGATGAAATCCTCAACCCGCAACAGGTTGACGCGGTCGCCGACTATGTCATGGCGCTGTCACAGAACCCCGGCCTGGCGGATAGCTTGCCGGGCAAGCCGCTGTTCAATGATCAATGTGTGGCCTGTCATGGCGTGGGCGGCAAGGGCGATAAGGAACTGGGCGCTCCCAATCTGAGCGATGCTATCTGGCTGCATGAAGGCGGCAAGCCGGTCGTGGTGGATATCATTACCAACAGCCGTTCCGGCGTGATGCCGGCCTGGGTTGGCCGCCTTGACCAGGTCGCCATCAAGCAGTTGGCGGTCTATGTCCATTCCCTTGGCGGCGGCAAGTAGCGGGGTAAGCCGTGCAAACGGCAATGCAAAAGCCCGCGCCGCCCGACGCCGCCGATAGCGTCGAGACGGTTGACGTCAAGGCCCTGAATACCAGGGTTACCGGCGCGCTATACAAAAAGCGGGAAAAAATATTTCCGCGCCGGGTGCGGGGCACCTTCCGTAGTCTCAAATGGAGCGTCATGGCGGTTACCCTGGCAATCTATTATCTGACCCCGTGGTTGCGTTGGGACCGTGGACCCGGTGCGCCGGATCAGGCCATTTTGATCGATATGCCGGCCCGGCGGTTTTATTTTTTCTTTATCGAGATCTGGCCCCAGGAAATCTATTACATCACCGGTATTCTGGTGATCGCGGCGCTGGCTCTGTTTCTTTTTACCTCGGTCGCCGGCCGGGTCTGGTGCGGCTATACCTGCCCGCAGACCGTCTGGGTCGATCTGTTCCTGATCATCGAACGTTTTATCGAAGGCGACCGCAACGCCCGGATCCGCCTGGAAAACGACCGTTGGACCTTGTCGAAAATTTCCAAACGGCTTGCCAAACACGCTATCTGGCTGATTATCGCGGCCATGACCGGGGGCGCCTGGGTGTTTTATTTCGCCGATGCGCCGACTTTGCTGGTCGATCTGTTCACCTTGCACGCGGATGAAATTGCCTACATTACGGTCGGGGTGCTGACCGCTACGACGTATGCCTTGGGCGGTTTGGCACGGGAGCAGGTTTGCACCTACATGTGCCCCTGGCCGCGTATCCAGTCCGCCATGATCGACGAAGAGTCGCTCATTATCTCGTACCAAAAGCAGCGGGGCGAGCCGCGGGGCAAGGGTGGCCAGCGGGATGCATTAGGCGACTGCGTCAACTGCAATCAATGTGTCGTGGTCTGCCCCATGGGTATCGATATTCGCGACGGCATGCAGTTGGAATGCATTTCCTGTGCCCTGTGCGTGGATGCCTGCAACGGGGTGATGGATAAAGTCGGCAAACCGCGCGGCTTGATCGGCTATAACACGCTGGCCAATCTTGATAAGGGCGCGGAATTGCAGCGCAGCCAAATTCGCCTGCTGCGTCCCCGCACAATACTCTATGGCGTTCTGATCGCGGTTGTCGCGGCCATCATGCTGGCGGCCCTGCTGACCCGGCCGGCCTTGGAACTGAACGTGCAGCGGGACCGAAATCCGTTATTCGTCAAATTGTCGAACGGCGATATCCGCAACGGCTACACCGTAAAAATTCTCAACAAGGTGCACCAGATCCGGCATTTCCGTCTGACCCTGGACGGCTTGCCCGATCCAGAGATCAAGGTGATTGGCCGCCAAGACCATGCGCCGTTATTCGCGGTAAACCCGGACCAACTGGCCAGTTTTCGCGTTCTAATTTCGACCGCCAAGGCCAACCTGTTGAGTGAAACTACGGACATTCGTCTGCGGATCATAGATCGGGACAGCGGCGTCACGGCGGAAAACGAGACCGTCTTTCGGGGGCCGGGGCAATGACCGGACGCAAGGCCTTGAGCCTGCTGTTGGGCTTTTTTGCGGTGATTTTTCTGGTCAATGGCGTCTTTATTTACTTCGCCATAAACAGCTTCAGCGGCCTGTCGACCAGGAATGCCTACGTCAAAGGACTGAACTATAACCGCACCCTGGCCGAAGGCCGGGCGCAACAGGCAGCCGGCTGGCAGCTTACCGCGACCGCCCTTCAGGTCGCGCCGGGACGAGAGATCGTTTTGGATGTGCGGGTGACGGATCGCCAGGGCCGGCCCTTGGATGATTTGAACCTGTCGGGCCAGTTGCGCCGTCCAACCCATGAAGGCGACGATCTAACCTTGGAATTCGAGGCCACGGGTAAGGGCGGCTATCGCGCCCTGACCGCGACGGACGCGGCCGGACAATGGGATTTACGGCTGCTGGCGCAAGTCGACGGCGCAACCGGCTATCGTTGGCAGAAGCGGCTATGGCTGAAATAGCCCCCGATGTAGATAGCCGGACCGAGGGGACGGCCGATGTCGCCGCCTACATTCGCACTGACGGGGCGGGCATTGCATCGCTAAACCTGGCGGTTGAGAATCTCCATTGCGGCGGCTGTGTGCAGCGGATCGAGGCTGCCCTGGCGGCCCAGGATGCGGTAACCTCGGCCCGGGTTAACCTGACCACCCGGCGTCTGGCCCTGCATTGGCGGGCTGATCAGGCCGAGGCCGGGGCGTTGCTGGGCGCGGTATCCGATCTGGGCTATCGCCTGGTGCCGTTTGACCCGGAGCTGTTGCGCGACGGCGCCGCCCACGAAGACGGGGTTTTGTTGCGGGCCATGGCGGTGGCGGGGTTTGCCGCCGCCAATGTCATGCTGTTGTCCGTGGCGGTTTGGGCGGGCGAGGCATCGGGTGACATGGGCCCGGTCCTGCGTGACCTGCTGCATTGGATTTCCGCCCTGGTGGCCTTGCCGGCGGTGGCCTACGCGGGCCGGCCCTTCTTCCGCTCCGCCTTGGGGGCGTTGCGCCAGGGCGTAATGAACATGGATCTGCCGATCTCGCTGGCGGTCATTTTGGCGGCGGCAACCTCGCTTTACGAAACCGCTACCCATGGCCAGCATACCTATTTTGATGCCTCGGTGGGTTTGTTGTTCTTCCTTTTGATTGGCCGCTACCTGGACCGGCGGGCGCGAAGCAAGGCGCGCTCGGCGGCGGAACAATTATTGCTGCTGGGCGCCGCCGCTGCCAGGGTGGTCGGGGCGGACGGTCAGGTCCGCGCCCTGCCTATTGGCGCCGTGATTGCGGGTATGACGGTTCGCGTGGCGCCGGGCGATCGGGTGCCGGTGGATGGCCAGGTTAGTTTCGGGCGGGGCGATATCGATGCCAGCCTGATCAGTGGCGAAAGCGAACCACGATCGATCAAAATTGGTGATTGGGTCCATGCGGGCACCATGAACCTGAGCAACCCGTTGGAAGTCAAGGTGGCGGCGGCGGGGGACGACACCCTGTTGGCGGAGATCGTGCGTCTGACAGCGGCGGCGGAACAGGGCAAGGCGGCCTATGTCCGACTGGCGGACCGGGCCGCGCGGATCTATGCCCCGGCGGTGCATCTGCTGGCCCTGGCCGGTTTCCTTGGCTGGTGGACCCTGGGCGGTCTGGACTGGCAACCGGCGCTGTTGATCGCCGTGGCGGTGTTGATCATCACCTGCCCATGCGCCCTGGGGCTGGCCGTACCGGTGGTGCAGGTCGTGGCCTCGGGCCTGGCCATGCGCCGGGGCATTCTGGTTAAGGCGGGGGATGGTTTCGAACGCCTGGCGGAGGTGGATACCCTGGTTTTTGACAAGACCGGCACCCTGACCCATGGCCGCCCAGAACTGCTCAACAGCGCGGATATCCCAGCCCCCGTGCTGGCCCAGGCCGCCAGTTTGGCGGCGGGCAGCCGCCATCCCCTGTGCCTGGCCCTGGTGCGGGCCGCTGGGCCCGTGGTGGCGCGGTTGGCGGTGCGGGAGCATCCTGGCATGGGCCTGGAACTAGAATTGGATATGGGCGCTTTGCGCCTGGGTAATCGGGTCTGGTGCGAAGTCGATGTGGCCAGCCCGGACGATGGCAACAGCGAATTATGGTTCCGCCAGCCTGACCAGGCGCCGATCCGTTTTGCCTTTCGCGATCAACTCAAAGCGGATGCGCCCGGCGTTATAGACAACCTGCGAAAGGCCGGTTTTCTGATCGAGATTGTCTCCGGCGACCGGGCCGAGGTGGTGGAACCCCTGGCCCGGCAGCTAAAGATTGCCCAGTGGCGGGCAGACTGCCGGCCGGATGAAAAAGTGGCCCATCTAAAAGATCTGGCCCAATCTGGACGCAAGGTGGCGATGATCGGCGATGGTTTGAACGATGCGCCCGCCCTGGCTGCGGCCCATGCCTCTCTATCCCCGGCGCGGGCCGCAGATGTGGCCCAGGCGGCGGCGGATTTTGTCTTTCAGGGCGAGGCGCTGGCGCCGGTCGCCACGGCGTTGATTTTGGCCCGGCGGGTGCGGCGCCTGATCCTGCAAAACTTCTCCCTCGCCCTGGCCTACAATCTGCTTGCCGTGCCCCTGGCCCTGGCCGGCCTGGTGACGCCGCTGTTTGCCGCCATCGCAATGTCGTCATCCTCCCTGCTGGTCACCCTGAACGCCCTGCGCCTGAACGCCTCGCGCCCGAATGGCAGGGGCGCGCCGTGACCGCACTATTGGTCTTGATCCCGGCGGCGCTTTTCCTCGGCCTGTTGGGGCTGGCCGCTTTCCTGTGGGCTCTGCGCTCCGGCCAGTTTGATGATCTGGACGGCGCCGCCGAACGTATCCTGCACGATGATGAGGCGCCGCCAGGGGGCCGAGCACGGAAATAGAATGCGGTCTATACTATGGCCTAGGTAAATTCTGGGAGTGGTCATGGACTGGCAGGACGAACGCGATGAACTGCAGCGCCGGCAGGCGCTGGCACAAAATCTAGGCGGCGCGGACAAGATCGAGCGGCAGCACAAAGGCGGCCGCCTGACGGTGCGGGAGAGGATCGATCAAATCCTTGATCCGGAAAGTTTTCAGGAAATCGGCGGTCTGGCCGGCGCCTACGAGTATGACGAGGATGGCAATATCTCGTCCCATTCGCCGACCAACTGCGTCATGGGGCGCGGTAGGGTTGCTGGCCGGCCGGTGGTTATCTCCGGCGATGACTTCACCGTGCGCGGTGGTTCGGCCGATGCCACGATCTGGGAAAAGGCCAAATATCCCGAATCCATGGCCCAGGAATTACGCCTGCCGATCATCCGCCTGATCGAAGGTTCGGGCGGCGGCGGTTCGGTCAAAACCATTGAAACCAAGGGCCGGGCCAATCTGCCGGGCGGCCTGGGCACCTCGTCAGGGTTCGATCTGCTGGCCGAAAATATGGCAACGGTGCCCGTTGTGGCACTGGGTTTGGGTTCGGTGGCGGGGCTGGGCGCGGCGCGCCTGGCGGCCAGCCATTATTCAGTTCTGGTCAAGGAGACCGGCGCCATGTTCGTGGCCGGCCCGCCGGTGGTGAAGCATGTTGGCGAGGACCTGGACAAGCAGCAACTGGGTGGTCATGCCATTCAGACGGCCGCGGGCGGCGTCGATCACGCGGCGGAGAGCGAAGAGGATGCCTTTGAGTGCGCCCGCCGCTTCCTCTCGTATCTGCCGCAGTCGGTATATGATCTGCCGCCGCGTGGAGCCCAGGAAGACGCCGTCGACCGCCAGGATGAAATGCTGGACAACATCATCCCGGCGAACACGCGCAAGGTCTACCGCATGCGCAAGGTCGTCGAGTCGTTGGTCGATCAGGGCTCGTTCTTTGAAATGGGCCGCATGTTCGGCCGTTCCATCATCACCGGCCTGGCCCGGGTGGATGGCTGGCCGGTGGCGCTGATGGCGTCCGATCCGCATTTCTATGCCGGTGCCTGGACCGCCGATGCCTGTTTGAAGATCATCCGCTTTATCGATATGGCGGAGACTTTTCATCTGCCGGTCGTTTATCTGGCCGATTGCCCTGGATTTCTGGTTGGCAGCGAGGCCGAGCAGGCGGGCACCATCCGCCATGGCGTGCGCGCCATGACCGCCATCAACCAATCTACCGTGCCCTGGTGCTCGATCATCGTGCGCAATTCGTTCGGCGTGGCCGGTGGGGCGCATCGTCCCGTCGGCCGTTATTCCGTGCGCTATGCCTGGTATACCGCCCGTTGGGGTTCGCTGCCCCTGGAGGGCGGCATCGAGGCGGCCTATAGCGCCGATTTGGACGCGGCGGATGACCGGGAGGCTAAATTGGCTGAAATCAGCGAACGTTTGAACCGCTTGCGTTCGCCCTATCGTACGGCCGAGGTGTTCTGGATCGAGGATATTATCGCACCGCACCGCACCCGCCCGCTATTGTGCGACTTTGCCAATCTGGCGGCTCCGTTGCGGACGGCGGGCCGGTCCAGTTTCGGCATGCGGCCCTAAATCGGTTTCGACGACAGTCGAAACTGATTTAGCTGTTTTCGTTCACGCCGCCCCCGTGGAGCCGCGCGCGCAAGCGCGCTGGCGTGAACGAAAAACCTCTAACCGCCGTTCAGGCGCCAGTCATAGGAGGAGCGGTCCAGGCGGCCGTGCCGGGTTAGTTCTTCGGCCAGGGCGGGGGCGGCGTATCGCTTCAGATGGGTCAGGACACCTGCATTGCCGCCGCCAAAATCCTCGATGAACCAGTCATATATGCTGGAGACGACCAGGTCCCCGTTTTCGAAACGCACGCCTCTGGGGTGGTTGATGAATGCCCGCGCGGCGGCATCCAGGCGGGCCTCCATCCCCTTTGCCCTATAGGCCGTGGCGCCTAGGTTGGGGCAGCCAAGCGAGGCGCAGTTCAGGGCATAATGGATACGCGGGTCGCGCCACAGGGGACGCAGGATGCGGTGCTCTATATCATTCAGGCTGATGGCCTCGCCCTCAATCCGCAGCAATTTCTTGTCCCAGGGTCCGTTGCTGAAGAAGCCGGGCGAGATATCGATATCCAGAATGGAGGCGGCGAGACCATCCCGGCTGTTGTCCAGTACCACTTTTACCGTCAGGGCATTGTACAGGTTGATCCAATAGGCCAACTGCCGCGCCCGGCTGTATGTGCTGATGGGCAGGGCGGCCAGTTTGGCGACCATGCCGTCCAATATGGCCCGGTCGGCGGCGGCGACCGCGCCATAGCGGAATAAGTTGATACCCGCCGCCGAGGGCGTCAGAAAGCGCTGCAACAAATCATCCCAGGCCGCGAAATCAATTTCCGCCGGATTGTTTTCGTCCGCCGTCCGCCAACGCAGCCAGGGGTCGGCGCTGGGTGCGGCCAAGGCTGCCGATGAGCGAAATTCCGGCGGCGCGGCCAACCAAAAGGCGGCGGTAATGGCTGCCGGCAAGACCAGCCCTAAACGGAATCCACGCAGTTTCACGGCCCGACCTCGTTCATGACTTGACCTCTGCGGTTACCCGTTTTCGCGCGCGGGCTTCACGGTGGGCGATGTAAGTCGCGGAGGTGACGATAATACCACCCCCCACCCAGGTCCAGACATCCGGCGCCTCGGCAAATACATAGAAGCCCAAAATCGTGGCCCAGACCAGTTGCAGGAAGGTGATCGGTTGCAGGGCCGTGACTTCCGCGCAACGGAAGGCCTGGGTCATGGTCAGATGCCCAACCGTGGCCAGCGCCGCGACGATAACCAGCCAGATCATTTCGTCGCCGGTCGGCGTACGCCAGAAATACATGGCGGGTGGGAACAGGGTCAAGCTCACGAAGACCCCCATTACAGCGACGATGGTTCCGTTATGTTCGGTTTCCGTCAATTTCTTGCCGATCAGCAAAGAGGCGGCAAAGAATGGCGCGGCGATCAACTGTGCGATGGCGCCGGGTTCGATCACGTGCAGGCCGGGGCGCAGGATCACCATGGCGCCGGCGAAGGCGATCAGCACGGCCGAGATGCGGCGCAGGTACAGCCTTTCGCCTAAGAACAGCGCGGCGCCCAGGGTCGCGAAGATTGGCGCGGTGAAACCCAGGGCGGTCACCTCCGCCACCGGGATATGGGCCATGGCGTAAAACCACAGCATGACGCCGCAGGCATGCACCAGGCCGCGCGCCGCGTGCAGGCCATAATGCCTGGGTCGGTTGCGGTAGCTGCGAATTTCCCGCCACAAAATGGGCGATAGAAAGATCAACGCGATGGCGTAGCGCAGAAAGGCCAGCTGTATCGGGTGCATATTGCTGCCCAGGTGGCGCACCACCCCGGTGACACCGACAAAGATCAGCCCGGTCAGGAACATCCAGGCGATACCCTTGGCATTGCCGCTGCTGGCGGCAAAGATCGCGCCTAACCTGGACATCTGCCTATGGTTTCCTATCATCGTGGCGTGGTGTCAGTTCCATCTCGGTTATTGCATCACACTATTACGAAAACACTTAAATGGGAGTATCGAATGTCTGAGAGTGAGCTTTATAAAAAAGGCCGGGAAGTCCGCCGTAAGTTGATGGGCGATGCCATGGTCGAAAATATGTCGTCGACTGTCTACAACAGCCCGATCATGGAAAAGTTCGGTCAGTACACCTCTGAAGCGATCTTTGGCATGCTCTGGTCCCGGCCCGGCCTGGATCTGAAAACCCGGACCCTGATTTGCGTCATCTCGGACACCTCGACCGCCCGCTGGCCGGAACTGGAAATTCACCTGCGCATGGCGTTGCGCCAGGGCTGGACCGAGGACGAGCTGGGCGAGGTTCTGCTGCACCTGGGTGGCTATATCGGCGTGCCCTCGGTGCGCGAGGCCATGATCATCGCCAATAAAGTCTTCACCGAAGTGGCAGCCGAGGGCTCGGGCGACTAGACCTTTCCCTTACCACGGCTGGCAAGAAAGGCTTCGATGACCGCTTGGGCCTGGCCCGTGGCATAGGCTTCCTGTTGCCCCAGAACACCGACCCGGAAGGCTTCGTCAAAGCCGGCCAGGGCGATCTCGCGAAAGCGCGCCTTGGTGCGGGCCCAGGCCACTGAAGGTTTGCCGGCCAGGGTTTCGGCTACCTCGCAGGCCTTGGCGACGACCTGATCCTGTTCGACCATATAGTTGATCAGGCCCAGGCCGTGGGCTTCGTCCGCCGGCATCAGACGCCCGGTCATGGATAGTTCCTGATTCTTGGACCAGCCCAAATGCAGGGACATCCAATAGGAACCCATGATGGAGGGGATGGCGGCATTAATCTCGGGCTGCCCCATGCGGGCGCCGGGATGGCTGACCCGCAGGTCGGAAACCAGCGCCATCTGAAAGCCGCCCCCAGCCGCGATGCCATTCACGGCGGCGATGACCGGCTTGTTGGTCAACAGGATCTGGCGGTAGACATTACAGGCGGTACCGAACCAGGTTTCGATATCGGCCACCTGCATGCCCCGGGCTTCGTGCAAATCCACGCCGGCGCAAAAAGCGCGATCACCGGTGCCGGTCAGGACAATGCCCCGCACTGTATCGTCGCCATCCAGTTCGATCAGGGAGGCGGCGATGCCGCGCGCCAGGGCCAGGGACAGGGCGTTCAGGTTATCGGGCCGGTTAAAGCGCAAGATGGCGATATCGCCCGCGCGGTCTACCTCTACAACATTTGGCATTGCTTGCAATAAACTCCTGCTACCCGTCCGAACGGACTTTGACGTAACTGCCCGGTGCGTCCTCCAGGGCGGGGGCCGCCTTGCTGCCCGGCAGGCGCGCCTTGACCTTTGGGCCGGATTGCTTGGCGATCCAATTGCCCCATTGCGGCCACCACGAACCTTCGTGCTGGGTGGCGCCCGCAAACCATTCATCGGCGGTGGGCGGATTTTTTTGATTGCTCCAATAACCATACTTTTTCGCCGCGGGTGGATTGACAATGCCGGCGATATGGCCCGACCCGGCCAGGGTAAAGGTGGTTTTGCCGCTATAAAGCTGCGTTGCCACATAGGTGCCCTTCCAAGGCGCGATATGGTCTTCCTTGGTGGAGATGATGTGCACGGGGATGTTTACGGCGGTCAGGTCGATGGGGGAGCCGCCCAGTTCGATGCCGCCCGGCTGGGACAGCAAATTCCGCTGATACATGTTGCGCAGATAAAAGCTGTGCATCTTTGCCGGCATGCGGGTCGAATCCGAATTCCAGTACAGCAGATCAAACGGGAAGGGATCTTTGCCCATCAGGTAATTGTTGATGACAAAAGACCAGATCAGATCATTGGAGCGCAGCATATTGAAGGTGCCGGCCATGGCCGCGCCTTCCAGGATGCCGCCCTGATCCTCCATCTTTTGTTCCAATTGGCCCAATTGCTCGTCATCGACGAAGATCGACAATTCGCCGGCCTCGGTAAAATCCACCAGGGTGGTGAAAAAGGTCGCGGATTTCACCCGTTGATCGTCGTTGGCCGCCATATGGGCCAGGGTCGCGCCGGTCAGGGTGCCGCCCAGGCAATAGCCGATGATGTTGACGTCATCCTCGCCGCAGGCGGCCTTGATGCCGTCCAGGGCCGCATAGATACCTTCGAACATGTAATCTTCGAAGGTTTTCTCCGCCAGCCGTTGGTCCGGGTTGACCCAGGAAATCACGAACACTGTCAGGCCCTGCTCCACGGCCCATTTAATAAAGGAATTCTCCGGCTTCAGATCCAGGATGTAAAATTTGTTGATCCAGGGCGGCACAATCAACAGGGGGCGCTTGTGCACCTGGCCGGTTCTGGGTTGGTACTGGATCAATTGCATCAGATCGCTCTGCCAGATCACCTTGCCCTCGCTGACGGCGATATTCTCCCCCACGGCAAAGGCATCCTGGTCAGTCATCCTGATCGCCAGCTTGCCTTTGCCGCGCTCCAGATCGTCCAGCATGTTTTGCAGGCCGCGCACCAGGTTTTCGCCCTTGGTCGCGACGGTTTCGCGCAGCACCTCGGGATTGGTCGCGACGAAGTTGGAAGGCGCCATGGCATCGGTGAACTGGCGGGTATAAAAATCCACCTTGCGGGCCGTGGCCTCGTCCAGGCCCTCGACATCATGCACCGTGTTTTGCACCCAGCGCGAGGTCAGCAGATAGGATTGTTTGATAAAATCGAAGATCTGGTTGTTTTCCCATTCTTCGCCACGAAAGCGCTTGTCGCCCTTTTCCGGCCTGACCAGCGGTTCCGCCCCTTCGCCCAGCATGCTCTTGGCGGCGTTCTGCCACAGGTTCATATAGTCCTGCCACAGGCCCATCTGCGCCTCGACCAACTTGGCCGGATCGGACATCATTTTGCTGGTCAATTCCATGAACGCGGAACCGATATTCAGTGGGTCGGCCTCTAGCTGTCCGCCATCCTTCGCCTGGCGTTGCAGGAAATCGTTAACCATATGCTGGCATTGTTCCGCTACCTTGGTCAGGTTTTCGGAGAATTCGGCCGCCTGCTGGCTGCTTGATCCGTTTGCGTTGGGTCCGGTATCTCCAGTATCTTGGGTCATGGCGGGTCTCAGTCCTTGAAAAACGGGTTTTCTGCTAACCTCTGGATATCGATCCTCGGTTTGACGAATAGGTACTTGGTCATACAATGCCGAAGTGATTCGTTGAAGATAGCGACGATTGTTGGCAAAGTACCTGAAGTCTATAACAATGGCTAATATATGGCTAATATAGTTCCAATTGGGCCATGCGGCGATCGGGCTTTGACCGTCGCCAGTTTAAGGAGCACGCGCGGGATGAATGGACAGATAGCAGAGGACCACGGCGTCCGGACCGGGCGCGGGTCTGTCGGGCGCAGGTCTGGGCGGCTGACCGCCTTGGTTTTGACATTTGCCCTGGCCGGCTGTGCCCAGACTCCGGATTGGGTGAACCCGGTAAACTGGTTCGACGGTATGTTTGATGACATGTTCAGCGAGAACGTGGATCAATTGCCGCCGGCGCCGAAAACCTCCGCCACGACTCCGGGCGCCGACAAACCTTTTCCAAAGCTGAGCCAGACGCAGATGCCGTCAAATACCGGCACCTCGGCCGAGGAACGGGAAAAATTGGCGAACAGCCTGATCGCCGATCGGGATAATGCCAAATATACCGATCAGGATCTGCGCGCCGGTAACCAGCGTCTGGCCGCCGCGCCACCGCCGCCCCCACCGCCCAGGCCTACCCTGGTGCCTACGGCCCAACCCATGGCTAAACAGACCGCGCCGGAACGGATCAAGGATGTGCGCGCCAAAAAAATGGCGGCGGTACCGGTAATTGAGGGTACGGCGGCCCGGTCGGCAGCACCGTCGTTGCCCGCCGCGCCTGCCCGTATAGCCGGAGACTCTGACGATCGCAGCGGCAGCACACGCGCGCGCGGCTTATCCCAATTGCCCTCCATCGTGCAACGCCGTGGCGCCCCGCCGCCGCCGCCCACCCCTATTGCCGAAGCGTCACGGCGGCCGATCCCGCAAATTGTTGAAAAAAGCAATCGCGCCAAAAGTGGCCAGCAGCTGGCGGGTATGGCGGCGTTGCCGCAACCACCCGTCGCCGTGTCGCGGACCTCCGCCCTGCCATCGGCTCCTGCATTGGTGAAGGCGCCGGCCGCCCCAACCGTGGCGCGTCCCGTGGCGCCTGGGCTTACGCCGCCGCCCGTTCAAGCCGTCGCTCGAACCGCGGCCCAGGGTGGCGCGGTGATGGCGCCGTCGGTACAGGTCAATCTGCCGCTTGGTCAGGATCAATCTATCCTGGCGCAGACTTTTTCCGCGTTATTGGCGGCCCAGAACAGCCCCGTCGTAAGCCAGCCGGGCAATGTCTTCTATGCTTCCAACGCCACGCCTATTGGCGGGCAGTGGGCGACCAATGTGCCGGGCGTGGTGCAACAGGCTTTCAACGCAGCCCTTAATGATGCTGATCGGGATGTCCAATCGGTGCGGGATTCCATGATAGCATCGCCGCAAATGAGCAACGATGCCATGCGGCGTTTGCCGGGCGCGCCCGGGCTGATCCGCTTTGGCCACGGTTCGATCAGGCTGAGCGGAAAGGAAAAGAAATATCTGCGCGGCGTCGCCGAACAGGTCCGGCGCGACGGCAAAATGATTTATGTCGTGGGACATGCCAGCCAGCGCACGGGTGATATGAACTATGCCAAGCATAAGCTGGTGAACTTCAACCTCTCGCTCGATCGGGCCAATATCGTGGCCAGGGAACTGCGCCGTCGGGGCGTTGCCCGGGATCGGATCGTGGTGCAGGCGAAGGGCGATACCGAGCCGCTGTATTTCGAATTCATGCCGGATGGCGAGTCGCAAAATCGCAGGGTTGAGGTCTATGTTCGTTAGGGCTCGCGCCGGCGAATAGTTTCGGGCATAAAGCACGCCCGCTGGACGGTCGTGTAAACGGTCGCCCCCCCACCGCTGCCAATGACTGCTGCCAATGACTGCTGTAATCCAACCAGGTGATGACGGCCATGCCCTTTGAATTTCACCGCATCAAACGATTGCCTCCGTACGTTTTCGCCGAAGTAAACGCGATGAAGGCCGCCGCCCGGGCCCGGGGCGAGGACATTATTGATTTAGGCATGGGTAATCCCGATACCCCGCCGGCGCAGCATATTATCGACAAGCTGGTGGAAACGGCACGGGATCCTAAGACCCATCGCTATTCCACCTCCCGCGGTATACCGGGTCTGCGCCTGGCCAACGCGAACTATTACAAGCGCCGCTTTGGCGTTGATATCGATCCCGAGAGCGAAACCATCGTCACCCTGGGTTCGAAGGAAGGTTTGGCCAATCTTGCCCAGGCCATTACCACGCCGGGCGATATTATCCTGGCGCCCAATCCAAGCTATCCGATCCACCCGTACGGCTTCATTATCGCCGGTGCGGTGATCCGTCACATTCCGGTAGGACCGGCGCAGGATTTTTTCGCCAATCTGGAGACGGCCGTGCGCCATTGCGTGCCGCCGCCCATGGCCATCGTCCTGAACTATCCGGCCAATCCCACGGCAGAGGTGGTGGATTTGGCATTTTACGAGCGTATGGTGAAATTCGCGAAAGAGAAGAATTTATTCCTGCTGTCCGATTTGGCCTATGCCGAGATCTATTTTGATGGCACGCCACCGCCCTCGATCCTGCAGGTACCTGGCGCCAAGGATGTCGCCGTGGAATTCACTTCGATGTCCAAGACCTATTCCATGCCTGGCTGGCGCATGGGTTTCGCCAGCGGTAACCGCCGGCTGATCGCGGCCCTGACGCGAATGAAATCCTACTTGGATTATGGCGCTTTTACGCCGATCCAGGTGGCCGCTTGCGCCGCCCTGAACGGCCCACAGGATTGCATCGAAGACATCCGCGACCTGTATCGCCAGCGCCGGGACGTTCTGATCCAGGGTCTGGGCGCCGCCGACTGGGAGGTGCCCTCGCCGCAGGCGACGATGTTTGCCTGGGCGCCGTTACCGGCCGGTTTCACCCATTTGGGCTCGTTGGAATTTTCCAAGCTATTGTTGGACAAGGCCAAGGTGGCGGTCTCGCCGGGAATTGGCTTTGGCGAATACGGCGACGGCTTCGTGCGCATTGCGCTGGTCGAGAACGAGCATCGCTCGCGCCAGGCAATTCGTAACATCAAGCGTTTCTTACAGGACTACAAAGACATGGACATCGCGACTAAGCAGGCCTCGGCGGTTCAATGATGACATCAGGAAAGAGTTCGAGGGGCGCGCCATTGCGCCTGGGCATCGCCGGGCTGGGCACGGTGGGTGGCGGTGTTGTCCGCCTGGTGCAGGAACATGGCGATTTGCTGGCGGCCCGGTGCGGCCGCCCGATCCAGGTCACGGCTGTATCCGCGCGGAACAGGAACCTTGACCGCGGCCTGGATCTAAGTCCGTTCACCTGGCATGACGACCCGGTGGTGCTGGCGGTCAGCGACGATATCGATGTGCTGGTGGAATTGATCGGTGGCGACGAAGGGCCGGCCAAATTGGCGGTGGAAGCCGCCATTGCCGCGGGCAAGGATGTGGTGACCGCCAACAAGGCGCTGATCGCCCAACATGGTACGGCACTGGCCGGCGCGGCGGAAAGCCAGGGCGTGGCCCTGAACTTCGAAGCAGCGGTGGCGGGCGGTATCCCCATTGTCAAAGCCATACGCGAAGGCCTCGCCGGTAACCGCTTTTCCCGCGTCTATGGCATCTTGAACGGCACCTGCAACTATATTTTGTCCGCCATGCGTGACAGCGGCCGGGACTTTGCCGACGTGTTGGACGAGGCCCAGGCGCTGGGCTATGCCGAAGCCGACCCGGCCTTTGATGTCGATGGCGTGGATGCCGCGCACAAGCTGGCAATTCTGACCAGTCTGGCGTTCGGCTGTCCGGTCAATCTAGGCGCGGTCCATATCGAGGGCATTCGCCAGGTTTCCGCTGTCGATATCGATTTCGCCACTGAATTGGGCTATCGCATCAAGCTGCTGGCCATTGCGCGCCTGACCGAACACGGCGTCGAACAGCGGGTGCATCCCTGCATGGTGGCCGAGGGGGCATCAATCGCTCACGTCGACGGCGTTTTCAACGCGGTGGTAGCGGAAGGCGACTTCGTCGATCGGGTGGTCTTTGAAGGGCGCGGTGCGGGCGCGGGGCCGACGGCCTCGGCGGTGGTCGGCGATCTGGTCGACATTGGACGCAATATCCGGCTGCCGGCGTTCTCTGTGCCCGCGGATGCCTTGGCGCCATTGCCCGCGGCGCCCATGGATCAGCATGTGGGCCCCTATTATGTGCGCCTGTCAGTGTTGGACCAGCCGGGCGTGATCGCCGATATCGCGGCGATCCTGCGGGATCAGAAAATTTCCATCGGCAGCATGTTGCAGCGGGGCCGCGACCCGGGCGAAGCGGTGCCGGTCGTGCTGATTACCCATGAAAATCAGGAAGCGGCCATGCTACGCGCCATGGCCTTGATCGGCGGTTTGGACTCGGTCGTCGAAGAGCCAAAAATTATCCGTATCGAGTCGCTATAGTTTCACTGCGGTTTCGCTACAGTTTCGCTACAATAGTATGTACATAGAATCATTAGGGGCGCGTCATGGCCAAACAGACCACATTGGACCGTAATCTAACTATCGAGGCCGTACGGGTGACCGAGGCGGCCGCCATCGCGGCGGCGGAAACCATGGGCCGGGGTGATGAAAAAATCGCCGATCAGGCTGCCGTGGACGCCATGCGCACCGCCCTGAACCGCTTGCATATGGACGGCACCGTGGTGATTGGCGAGGGCGAGCGGGACGAGGCGCCGATGCTGTTCATCGGCGAAAAGGTGGGCACCGGCAAGGGGCCAAAGATCGACATCGCGCTTGATCCCCTGGAAGGCACCACCATCACCGCGAAAGGCATGCCCAACGGTCTGGCCGTTCTGGCTCTGGCCGAGGACGGCATGTTGCTGAACGCCCCGGATGTTTATATGGACAAGATCGCGGCCGGCCCCCAGGTGCCCGCGGGCGCCATCGATTTGGATAATACGCCCGGCGAAAATATCGCCAATGTGGCCAAGGCCCTGGGCAAGGCGCCCAAGGATGTGGTGGCCTGTATCCTGGACCGGCCCCGGCATGCGGAATTGATCGCGGCGGTACGCGCCGCCGGCGCCCGTATCGTGCTGATCGGCGATGGCGATGTGGCGGGCGTCATGGCGACGGCGATGCCCGAAACCGGCGTCGATATCTATATGGGTACGGGCGGCGCACCCGAAGGGGTGCTGGCTGCCGCGGCCCTGCGTTGCATCGGCGGCAATATTCAGGGCCGTCTGCTGTTCCGCAATGATGCCGAACGGGGCCGCGCCGCCAAGGTGGGGGTCCAGGATCTAAGCCGTAAATATGAAATTACCGACCTGGCGGCGGGCGATGTGATTTTTGCCGCCACCGGCGTTACGGACGGCAACATGTTGCAGGGGGTGCGCCGTACGGCCACCATGCTGTCAACGGAATCCGTTGCCATGCGGGCCCGTACCGGCACCGTGCGCTGGATACGCATGCAACATCCTATCGGCAAATAATACCATGAGTTTATCCGCGGCTTCGCCCTCGCCGACCGAGGGCGCGGCTGTGCTGGATGTGGCGCAATCGGTTTCCGGCCGCCTGTGGCGGCAGCGGCCCGCTGATGACCGCGTTGCCATGGCGCTTTCCCAACGGCTCGGCGTGCCCGATATCGTGGGCCGGGTACTGGCCGGCCGTGGCGTGGGTATTGCAGATGGCGAAGGCTTTCTGAACCCGACTTTGAAGTCCGCCATGCCTGACCCCTCCTGTTTGCGCAATATGGACAAGGCCGCCGACCGCCTGGCGACGGCTATTCAGGGCGGCGAGCGGGTGGCCGTGTTTGGTGATTACGATGTGGATGGGGCCACCTCGGCGGCCCTTTTACAGCGTTATTTCCGGGCTGTCGGCGTTGAACTGACGGTTTATATCCCGGATCGGCAAAAAGAAGGCTATGGCCCCAATGCTCCGGCTCTATTGGCGTTGCGGGATCAGGGCATGGCCGTGGTGGTGACCGTGGATTGTGGCATCGCGGCGTTCGAGCCGTTGCAGGCGGCGGCGGATGCGGGTCTGGACGTCATTGTTGTCGATCACCATCAGGCAGAGCCGCGTCTGCCTATGGCCTGCGCCGTGGTCAATCCAAACCGCCTGGACGATGACAGCGGCATGGGCCGGCTGGCGGCGGTCGGCGTCAGTTATCTGTTGGTCGTGGCCCTGAACCGCGCCTTGCGCGCGCGCGGCTGGTTCCAGAACAGGGTGGAGCCGAACCTGCTGCAATGGCTGGATCTGGTGGCGCTGGGCACGGTCTGTGACGTGGTGCCGCTGACCGGTTTGAACCGGGTACTGGTGGCCCAGGGCTTGAAGATCGCGGCGCGGCGGGACAATCCGGGCCTGGCCGCCCTGTCTGATCTGGCGGGCGTCGATCAACGGCCCGGCGTCTATCACCTGGGCTTTGTCTTTGGCCCGCGCCTGAACGCCGGTGGCCGGGTGGGAAATCCGCATATGGGCGCGCGGCTGCTGGCCACTGATGACGGGGACGAGGCCCGCGCCATCGCGGCCAGGTTGGATGAATTCAACCTTGAACGCCGAGAGATAGAGGCCGCCATTCAGGCCCAGGCCACGGAACTGGTGGAAAGCAGTGGCGGTGGCAAACAACCTTTGCTGTTCCTGGCCGATCCGCGCTGGCACCAGGGCGTGATCGGCATCGTTGCCTCCCGCCTGAAGGACCGCTATCGCCGGCCCACCATCATCGTTGCCATGAATGATGAGGTGGGCAAGGGCTCGGGGCGCTCTGTGCCCGGTGTTGATCTGGGTGCCGCCGTTACCGCCGCCAAACAGGCGGGCCTGTTACTGGCTGGCGGCGGCCACGCCATGGCGGCGGGGCTGACCGTGGCACTGGAAAAAATGGCGGAATTGGAAGCGTTTTTGACCGAACGCATCGCCCAATCCATGGCGGAGCAGCCGCAAAGCCATGAATTGAGCCTGGATGGCGCCCTGACCGTATCGGGTGCCAGCCGTGATCTGTTTGATACCCTGGAAGGTGCGGGGCCGTTTGGCGCCGGCTATCCCGAACCCCGCTTTGCCATCGCCAACGCCGAACTGGTCAAGGTTGACCTGGTGGGCCAGAACCATGTGCGCGTGGTGCTGGCGGGGGGGCGGGGCGGCCGCCTGAAAGGCATCGCCTTTGGCGCCGCCGACAGCCCCATGGGCCAGGCCATGCTGTCGGCCCGTGGCCGCAGCCTGCATCTGGCGGGCCATCTGCGCGCCGACGACTGGCAGGGCCGGCGCGGCGTGCAATTGTTTATTGAAGACGTGGCATATCCCGAGAATTCATAGACTCTGTGTCCATAAGGCCACACTCAGACTGCGCCCAGACCGCGCCCAGACCGTGCCCGTGCGGCGCAGCGAACTAAATCATAGTTCAAGCTTGCTTTTCACGGCTGATTTAGCTATTTCCTCCTCCACCGCGACCCCGTAGTCTAAAGGTTAGGATGCCGGCCTTTCAAGCCGGAGATGCTCGGTTCAAGCCCGGCCGGGGTCGCCACTTTCTCCCATCTAAGATGTCCAGCCAAAGCCCGTGCAAGATGCTGTGCGCAGACGCGCCGGCTGGTGTATTATGCCGGGCCATACCAATTGATTCTTCCGGTCTTACAGGGGGCGCGTCCTTAGCATGGAAAATATCGACGTTCGCAAGGTTATCGGTTCCGGCGTAAAGCTTTTGCTGATCAGCCTGGTGGTCGGTTGGGTCTTGTCCGTGATCAACGTGGACGCCCTGGGCTTTATCCGCTTCCTCTCTCAATCCGTGCGGCATGCGGGCGAGTTGGCGGCTGATGTGGTGCGCTGGGGCGTGCCCTACATTCTGCTGGGCGCGGTGGTCGTGGTGCCGTTCTACATCATCAAATTTGGCTTCGATCTGTTGAAGCGCCGCAGGAAATAGCCACGCTGCTATCTTGAAAGGTTGCGCCATGTCCGAAGTTGCCGTGCGCCGCGAAGGCGCCGTCGCGATTATCACCATCACCCTGCCGGACCAGTTCATGACGGATACCACCGTTGACGAATTGAACGCCGCCACGGAAGCATTGGACGCGGATGAAAGCTGCCGGGCCATGGTGTTTACCGGCGGCGAGGACGGTGTCTTCATCCGCCATTTCAGCGTCAAGGTGCTGGAGGAAATGTCCGCCGCCCTGCGCCAGCGCGGCAAGACATTCTCGGATCAGAAATTAATGGAAAAAGACCGGGCGATCGATCTGCTGTTCCGCCGTCTGGCCAGCACGCCGAAGATCACCATTGCCGCCATCAACGGTTTTGCCATGGGTGGCGGCTTTGAATTCTGCCTGTCCTGCGACCTGCGTATCGCCCAGGACGGGGCGCATACCCTGGGCCTGCCGGAGCTTAAGGTCGGCATTCTACCGGGCGGCGGCGGCACGCAAAAGCTGGCCCGTCTGGTGGGCCAGGCCCGGGCCCTGGAAATGGTTCTGCGGGGCCGTACCGTGCCCCCGCGCGAGGCGTTGCAATTGGGCATGGTGCATGAAGTCACCGATGGCCCGGTGCTGCCCCGGGCCCTGGAACTGGCGCGGGAATATGCGGCCATGGCGCCCCTGGCCTTTGGCCATATCAAGCGCCTGTTACGGCAGGAGCTGGAAAAACCCCTGGAAGACGGCCTGATTATGGAGCGCACCCTGTTCCTGGATTGCCTGGTTTCGGATGACGCCCACAGGCTGATGAAGCGCATGAACGATGGCGGCCTGGATATCCGCGAGGTCCCGCAAGAGGATTGAGGCGAAGGGGCGCCGTCTTCAGGCCGCGCCTATGCCTGAACCTGGCGCGGCTGATAGATCGCCGTGTGGTCCATGCGGGCCAACAGGCGGCTGCCTTGGGCCAGAACCACCGCATCCAGTTCCACGAACAAATGCCCCTTGCGTTCGAAGTTATTGGTGATCCGGGCCCGAATGGACAGCTCCTCGCCATGCCGCGCCGTGGCGAAATGCTGTACCGAACTGCTGACATGGATCCACGGGCCCAGCACCACGTTCTGGGTCACGGCCCAATTGCCAAAGCGTAGCAAATGACCCGGATGAATGAGGCTTTCCGCCGCGTATAGGGGTAGATCCTCGCGCACGTCGGCCTGATAGGCCGCCTCCGCCTCCGCCTCGCAAAGTTTGCTGTAGGTGCCCAGCATGGCGCCGATGGGCAGGGCGGCAGGCGAGGCCGGCGGGCGGTTGTCGGGCAGCGCGGTAAGCGGGAAGTCCGCCAAATCGGGTGCCGTGGGGGCCGCGCCGGGCAGCCGTGCCGTGCCCGTGGCACAGATCTGGCCGGCGCTTTCCACCGTAATGGCCATGGCCTCTGCCTCGCCCTCGATCGGCTGGACGGAAATGGTGGCCGTGGCGCCTTCATAGACCGGCTTTATCAGGCGGCAGTCGCCCGTACCCCGTTCCAGCCAGTCCCGGCCCCAGCGTTGCACGGCCGGGTGGGTCATATAAGCATAGACATCGACGCCGGGCACCAGGCCGCCGCTGAAGCCGTACTTGCGCGCCACTGTGTCGTCGTGAATCTTGTTCTCGGAATCCTTGGCGGTGTTATAGGCCTCGACCTGATAGTCGGCCATGCTTGCGGCGGAACTGGACATTGCTGCTCTCCTCAATTCTCTAGGGCATCACGAAAACGATAATAGGCCCGTGTCGCGGTTACCGCTACACCGCGCAGGGCATGCAGGGGCAGGGGACGCACGGGGCTGGCGGGAAATTCGAACGCGGGCTGGACGGTATCCAGGGCCCGATCAGCCAGGACCTTGCCCATCATGGTGGCCATGGCGACGCCCCGGCCGTTAAAGCCCAGGCCGGCCCACAGGCCCGGCGCCAGTTCGTGCAGATGGGGGTAGTGATCCCTGGTCAAGGCGACCCGGCCGTTCCAGGCGAATTCAAAATCCACCTTGCCCGCCTCGGGCAGCAGGCTTTCGATCCTTTGGCGCAGGCCGTCATAGATTTTTACCGCGCCGCTTTCATAGGCCGAACCGCCGCCGCCCATGATCAGGCGGCCATGGGCGTCCTGGCGGAAATACCACAACACCCGGCGGGTATCGGAGAGCACTTCGCCGCCGCCTAGAATTTTGCCGCGTATATTCTCGCCCAGAGGCGCGGTCGCCACCTGCACGCTGTAGACCGGCACCACCGATTGCGCCAGACCGGGCCATAGGCCATCGGTATAGCCGTTGGTGGCGATGATAACCTTGTCCGCCGTCATGCGGCCCCGGGGCGTTTGCAATTGCCAGCCCGTCGGATCCCTGTGCAGGGACTGCACGGGTGAGCTACCATGCACCCGGGCGCCCAGCTGTTGCGCCGCGCGGGCCAGTCCGCGGGCATAGCTTAACGGTTGCACGCCGCCGCCGCGCTTGTCGATCCAGCCGCCGTGGTAGCGCCCATCGCCCATGCGCCGGGTCAGCTCGTCCGGCTCCAACCAGGCGACATTGGCGTCGCGCCCGGCCCAATCCTGATGCCGTTTCGCCAAAACGCCCAGCATGCTTTTGGTATGCGCCGCCTGGATCCAGCCGGTCTGCCGGCCATCGCATTCGATGCCGTGCCGCGCGATCAGTTCAAACACCAGATCGGCGGCCCCGCCCGAGGCGCGCACCATGGCCTCGCCTTTTTCCGGGCCAAAGCGGGCCAGAATTTCCCTTGGATCTTCCTTCAGGCCGGGAATGACCTGGCCGCCGTTGCGCCCCGAGGCGCCCCAGCCCGGCTCGGCCGCTTCCAGAACCGCCACATCCGCGCCGCCCTGGGCCAGATGCAGGGCCGCTGAAAGACCACTGAAGCCGCCCCCCACCACCGCCACGTCGGCGCGCGCATCGCCATCCAGGGCCGGCGTGTCGGGGGCCGGTGCGGCGCTTGCGGCCCACAGGGAGGGCGGCAGTATTGTTTTGGGATCATTTACCTTGGCCATGGTGGCACTGTAGCATGCCGGTAGGATCTGTCACGGGGAGGGAAAAATGGAGGCGGCGGTGAAAATACTGGGTCTGGTTTTGGTTGCCTATGCCGCCCTGGTGGCTGGTTGCACCATGATACAACGGTCCTTGATGTATTTTCCCGATACATCCCTGCCGTCGCCGGAAAATGCCGGCGCGCCGGGATTTCAGGCGATAACCTACGCAACCGCCGACGGCTTGGAGCTGGTGTCATGGTACCGTCCCGCCAGCAAGGCCCCACGTGGCGGAGATTTTGCCACCATCGTTTATTTCCAGGGTAACGGCGGCAATATCGCCGACCGGATCTTCAAGACACGGCCCCTGTTCGAAGCCGGCTATGGCCTGTTGCTGGTGGGCTATCGCGGTTATGGCGGCAATCCGGGCAAGCCCAGCGAGGACGGCCTGTATCAAGACGCCCGCGCCGCCCTGGCCTATTTACAGGCCCAGGGCTTGTCCATGGCAGGCCTGGTCCTGTTGGGCGAGTCTCTGGGTAGCGGCGTTGCCGTGCGCATGGCATCGGAAATCCGCGTCCGCGCGGTCATCTTGGAAGCGCCCTATACCTCGACGGTGGCTGTGGGCCAGGCGGCCTACTTCTTTTTGCCCGTGGGATTGTTGATGTATGACCGCTTTCCCTCGATTGATCTTATCGGGCAAATCAACGCACCCCTGCTGGTGATCCATGGCGAAGAAGACAGCATTATCCCCACCCGTTTCGGCCGCCGCCTGTTCCAGGCCGCCAGTCAGCCCAAGGAAGCGCATTTCCTGGCGGGCGCCGGGCACAACGATATGTTCGAACATGGCCTGACCGATCTTGAACTCGATTTCCTGGCCCGGTTGCCCGACTAAATAATATCAGGTCCGCCGTCACGCTGACCATGGGCCAGATAGCGGCTGGCGCCAACCAAATCAGCCTGAACGCTTTGCCGATAATCAGCGCTATTTTCAGCACTGGTTCGCTGCCGTTCGGCCTCCGGCGGCACGCCCTCGAAGCCGGCCAGAATTTCGTGCAGAATGCGGCCGTCGGTTGGCGGACTTTCCAGCCCCAAAGCGTGCAGCACGGTCGGCAGCACATCAATAATACCCGTGGGGGCGGTAATTTGCGCCTGCTTGGCAAACAGGCTGCCCGAAAAGGCCAGCATGGTGCTGACCTCGTAGGGGGATAGGCCGCCGTGCATGCCGCAGCCGATAGGAATATCCGGGTTATCGTGCAGGCAGCGGCCCAGCAACCCGCCGTTGGGCGCCCCTTCGTCGCGGGCCAGGACAAAGACAATATCGCCGGTTCGGGCGTGTTCCAGGTTGGCGGCGGCCAGGGGCAGGGTGCCTGGCGGCGGGTCGCCGCCGTCCATGGCGCGGGCAAAGATCGGACCGCACCAGGATTGTGCCTGTAGCCAGGAAATCAGCCGTGCCTGCGCGTCGGCGTTTCTGACGTATAGGGCGGCGCAGGTGCCGGGGATCAGGCTGGCCTCGCCAGCGTCACCAATCTCGAAGCCGGCCTCGGTAAATTTGGCCTCCAGCTCCAGGGCCGGGCCGTGGGTCGCCACATGGCCGTGATCGGACAGGGCGATGATCTGCAAGCTGTCTTCCCGGCCGCTATCCTGGCGCCATTGCAGCAGACGGCCCAGGGCGGCGTCCGCATGGCGGATGGCGGCGGCGGCTTCCGGGCTTTCAATGCCGCGATAGTGAAACGGCGTATCGGGATCGGAGAACCACAGGATCGTTACCCGTGGGTCCCGCTGCGGCGCCACCTGTTGCATGTAGGCATCGACCACCCAATCGATCCGCTCTAGGTTGGGCAGCGCCGCCTTGGGAATGGGGCCGTGGGCCGCAACCAATGCCGCGCCCAGCTCTGGCGTGGTGGATTTATCCAGACCATGTAGAGAGATATTTAAGGCACCCAGGGCCTCCGCGTGATTGTGCAATATGCGGTTGCCGCCAGGGGTGCCGCAGCCGATAACGGCCAGCGCCTGTCCCGCGTCATGCAATATCTGGCCCAGGCTGGGCGCCGTCAGAATGCCGCCCAAGGCCTCGTCAGCCCGGCTCAGCGCGGCGAAATCGGCGGTGTTGAGTGCGCCGCCCGCTGCCACCTCCCTGAACTTGTTCGCCACCATGCCATGGCGTCCGGGATGGCAGCCGGTGATCAGACTGGCCTGATTGACCCGGGTTTCGGTGGGGAAAACCCCACGGCTGTCCGTGCAATGGCTGCCGCGTTGGCAAAAGGCCACCAAATTTGGCGTCAGAGCCTGGTCCACCATGTCGGGGCGCAGGCCATCGAAGGCGACAATCACAAAGCGAATTTCATTATGCATGTCATCTTGTAGCAAATTGTCGCGTCCCACGCCAAGCGCTGGCGGCCCGTGCGTCGGTATGCCAAGATATGCTCAGATATACGTTTCATGCTTGGTGCGTCGTTGTTGCGAGTATTCCATGCCCATAGATAAATCCGATTGGACCCTGGTGGATTTGGTCCGCCGCCAAGGCGCCCGCTATGGCGAGCGGGAATTTATTTCGTTCGAACAGGGCGACAAGCTGACCTTCGCCGGCTTCGACCGGGACAGCGATGCGGTGGCGCTTCGCCTCTCCGCCCTTGGGGTTGGTCCCGGCGACCGGGTTCTGGCCCTGGTCAAAAACCGCATCGAGTTGCTGGTGACCATGTTCGCGACCTTCAAGCTGGGGGCTGTTTATGTGCCCATCAACACGGAATTGAAGGGCGCCTTTCTGCAGCATCAACTGCGCAACGCAGAGCCAAAGGTGGTGCTGGTCGATACGGTTCTGGCCGATGCCTTTCAGGGCGTCGATGCCGGGGACGGCGAAATCGGGGACGGCGAAATCGGGGCGGTGGTTTTCATCGCGGGCGGCCTGCCTGATGCAATGCCGGCGGTGTTTGCCGATGTGCGGCGGCTGACATACGAGGATTTGGCCGCACTTGCGCCTAACGGCGCGGATGTCCTGGTCACGCCAAAGCCGGAAGACATCGCGTTCATCATGTACACGTCGGGCACCACGGGGCCATCCAAGGGCGTGTTGATGCCGCATGCCCATTGCTATTTGTTTGGCGTGGGAACCCAACGGGCGTTGGAATTGACCGAAGCCGACCGTTATTACATCTGCATGCCGCTGTTCCACGCTAACGGCCTGTTGATGCAGCTATTCGGCTCCTTCATCGCCGGCGCCTGGATCTATGTTGTTGAACGGTTTTCGCCAAACCGCTGGCTTGATGATGTGCGCAATAGTCAGGCGACGGTGACCAACGCGCTGGGCGTGATGCCGGAATTCATTTTCCGCCATCCGGCCAATCCCCTGGATCGTGATAACCACCTGCGCATTATCATGGCGGCGCCCGTGGCCGATGAATGGGCCGCTGATTTCGAACGCCGTTTTGATCTTAAGATCCGCCAAGGCTTTGGCATGACGGAATGCAACATCCCCGCCTATACCGGCCCCGATGATCCATTGGAAGTGGGCTGCGCCGGCCAGATTATGGATGAATTTTTTGAAGTCCGCATCGGAAATGTCGATACTGACGAACCCTTGGCGGCGAACGAGATTGGCGAGATTCTGGTGCGCCCAAAGGAGCCATCCTGTTTCATGGCCGGCTATTTCAAGATGCCGGAAAAGACCGTCGAGGCCTGGCGCAATCTGTGGTTCCATACCGGGGACGCCGGCCGCATGGATGCCAGTGGCCGGCTGTATTTCGTCGACCGGTTAAAGGATTGCATCCGCCGCCGGGGTGAGAATATTTCTTCGTTCGAAGTTGAACAGGTCCTTAACAATCACCCCGCCATCGCCGAAAGCGCGGTCGTCGGTATCAGGGTGGAGGGCGCGGGTGGCGAGGAAGAGGTCAAGGCATTGGTGATCCTGGCGCCGGGCCAGGAAATAGAAAATGTAGCCTTGCTGGATTATTGCGCGGAGCATATGCCGCGCTTTGCCGTGCCCCGCTATATTGAATGGATCGATAATCTTGCGAAAACAGCGACCGGCAAAATTCAAAAACAGGAATTGCGCGATGCCGGCGTTACCCGTGGCACCTGGGATCGGGAAAGCGTTGGATATAAAGTAGCCCGGCGCTGAGAGTGGCCGGTTGGATGATGATTTTTTTAAGAAGGAGATAGATTATGGCGGCATTGAACGGTTCGGAAATCCTGGCGAAGGCGTTGAAGCGGGAAGGGGTGGAGGAGTTATTCTTCCTCATGGGCGGGCCGATGCTGGCGGCGGAAGCGGCGACCATCAACGAAGGCATTCGCTGTATCGATGTGCGCCACGAACAGGCCGCCGCCATGATGGCCCAGGCCTATAGCCGCCTGCGGCAACGTCCCGGTTTCTGTATGGCCGCCTCCGGCCCGGCGACGATCAATCTGTCGACCGGCCTGGCCAATGCGCTGATCGATTGCTGTCCCGTGGTGGCAATGGGCGGGGCCAGCCCGGTTTTGGGTAACGGCAAGCAGGTCTTTCAGGAAATCGATCAGATGGAGATCATGTCCGGCTGCGTCAAATACGCCGCCCGTATCCATGACGCCCGCCGTATTCCGGAAATGTTGAATGTGGCCATACAGCGCGCCATGTCGGGCAAGCCGGGACCGGTCTATTTGGACCTGCCGGGCGATACGCTGTATCAAATGGTGGAAGAGGAAGATATTGATTGGTCGCAATCGGGACGGCCTATTCTTGGTGCCCGTACGCCGGCGCCGCAGGCGCAGATCGACGAACTTGTCGCCGCCCTGGCCAAGGCGGAACGCCCGGTGCTGCTAACGGGCAGCGGCATCATCTGGTCCCAGGCCTGGGAAGAAATGCAGGCCTTTGTCGATGCCACCGGAATACCGTTTTATACCACGCCCCAGGGCCGTGGCGTGGTGCCCGAGGATCATCCCTGCTGCTTCCCCGCAGCCCGGTCAACCGCGTTTCGCGACGCCGACCTGATCGCCGTGGTGGGCACCCGCTTGAACTATATCGTTGGCCATCTGGCCCCGCCGCGCTTTTCCGGTGATGCCACCATCGCGCGGATCGATATCGATGTGGAGGAAATTTCGGAGAGCGCCCGGGCGGTGGATATCGGGATTGTCGCCGATGCCAAGGTTGCGTTGGGGCAATTGAACCAGGCCATCGCGGGTAAGATCGATCCGGCGCAATATGATCACTGGCGCGGCTCGCTGGCGGAAAAGGAAGCGTCCAAGCGGGCCGGGCCGGGCAGCAACAGTCTGTCGGATGCGGTTCCCATTCATCCGCTGCGGCTATGTGAGGAAGTGAAGAACTTCATGGACCGGGACGCGATCCTGGTGGTCGACGGCCAGGAAATTCTGAATTATGGCCGTCAGTCCATGCCCACCTATGCACCGGGCCACCGGCTGAATTCCGGCCCCTTCGGCACCATGGGCGTTGGCCTGCCCTTCGGCCTGGGCGCCAAGGTGGCCAAGCCGGATACCCAGGTTATCGTTGTGCATGGCGATGGCTCGTTCGGCCTGAATGCCATGGAGCTGGACACGGCGGTGCGCCACAAGATCCCGGTTTTGGTGGTGATCAGCCTGAACGGCGGCTGGACCGCCGATCCCGAAAAGGAAAAGCCGGGGCGCGATCTGGGCTATACCCGCTATGATAAAATGGCGGAAGCCTTGGGTTGTTACAGCGAATATGTGGAGGAACCCGGCGAAATCGCGGCCGCCCTGGCCCGCGCCCAGGCCAAGGTTGATGAGGGCATGGTCGCCGTCGTCAACATCAAGACCGACTGGGCCGCGCAAGCCGTGACGCAGAAATTCGCCACGTACTCCACCTAGAAGCCCGCTTCGGGATCTTGCAGGTAGACTTCCTCCGCCGCGCTGTTGACCCGTCCCAGGGCAGCGTTGCGGTGGGGGAAGCGGCCATATTCGGCGATGACGTCGTGGTGTTTGACGGCGGCTTCGTATGATTTTTCACCGTTTTCCGTGCCGCGGAACTTGGCGGCAATCGCCATGCCCTGTTCCTGATCAGCCAGATTTTCGCTATGGGTGAATGGCAGGACGAAGAACTTGGCCACGATGGGGGGCTGCCCCTCCAACCAGCCGGCCTTTACGCCGTGCTTGGCGAAATCCAAAGCCTTGGCATCGTTGGTAAAAGCCTGGGGTGTGCCGCGATGGATATTGCGGGAAAACTGATCCAACAGAATGAGCAATGCCAGGGTGCCGTCCAGGCTATGGGCCCAGTGATCCAATTCACCGGCCGCCGCCGCTACCACGGTCGCTGCAAATTGCCGCCGGATTTCTTCGTCGAAGCTTGACGTTTCGGTGCTTTGACGCGCAAACCAGATCTCGCGCGGCTGTCCCCGTTCGGGTGAATTTTGTGCTCCGAACCAGAAATCCAGCACCTCGCGCCGGGTTTTCACGCCCTTTTCGCGCAATTCGCATTCCCGTCGGTAGCCTTCGATCCGTTCGCGCCAGTCGTCGGGAAAAGGCCGTGACTTGATGGCGGGGCTATGAACATCCGTGACCAGGGCGGCGGTGAAGGAGGCGGTGCAGACCAGGGGGCCGCCAACCTTGGTCATTTCAAAACGGTGGGTGATGGAGGATCTGCCCAGGCGTTCCAGGAATACAGCCGTATCGAAACGATCGCCCACCACCAGCGGCGCATGGAAATCGAAATGCAGCGAGACCGCCGGATTGCCCATGTTGTCCTGCTTCAAATGGTAGAAGTTAAATCCCAGCACCGCCTCGTACCAGACTTCCAGGGTGTCGATGGCGAAGGGGATAAAGCTGCCCGTATAGGCGATTTCGGCGGTGTCGCTATCGCCCCAGTTGACCCGGCGGCGAATGGCGAAGGGGATATCGGATTGCGGCTGCTGGCCGCCGAAGTCCGAGCTGGGAATAGTATCTGTAAGTGTGTCATGCATGGCAGCCATTATGCATTCGCGGGGGCCGTTGCCAATTGCACCATTGCCATATAATGCGCTTATTCTTTCGCTGTCAGGCATCCATCGCTACACTGATCAGCAACTAATTCTGATCCACCCTTTATTCATTGCCATCCGAGGCGCGTCCGACATGACGATCCAAGATACCGCGCGCCCGGTCGAGGCGGCGCTGCCGCCCATGCCGTGGGTGCTGATCGCAGCCACCTGTCTGGCGACCTTTGCCATCACGGCCAGCGGGGTCACCCGGGCGCCGTTTTTGATCGATATGGCGCGGGATCTCGATGTTGGGCTGGCGCTTATCGCCAACCTGTTCGGCCTGACGTCCATTGCCTGGGGATTGGCATCGTTCGGGTCCGGCGTGGGTTCGGACCGCCTGGGGCGGCGGCCCTTCCTGGTGGGGGCGCCGATTGCTCTGGCCTTGACCCTGACCGGCGTCGCCAATGGCCAAAGTTTTCTGGAAGTGGCGGTCTGGGCCACCCTGTCGGGGGGCTGCAGCGGTCTGTTCACCGGGGTCAGCCTGGCCGAGGTCGCCGGCCGGGTGGTCGACCGGCAGCGCGGCCGTGCCCTTGGCTGGGTCATGGCCGGGCAATCCCTTACCTTGCTGGTGGGTGTGCCTCTGGCGGCCTGGATCGGGGCCAGCGTTGGTTGGCGCGGCGTCAATCTATGTGTGGCGGCCCTGGCCGTTATTTCCGCCGTGGCCATGTTCGCCACCACCAGATCGGTTGCGCGTAAATCGGCGGGTTCCGCCGGAACAGCGCCTGGGCCACGGCCTTTACTGCGCACGGCGTTTTCCGCCACCGTTATCCGGTTGCTATGCAGTGTGATCGCCGAACGCATCTGTTTTGGTCTTGCAGCGGTTTATTACGCGACATTTATGTTGCAGACCTATGACATAACCTTGGCGGCCCTGGCCCTGCCGTTGGCGATATTCGCGGCGGGTAATATCCTGGGCACTATATTAGGCGGGCAACTGGGCGACAGGGCAAAGAACCGCATGTTGACCTTCGCCCTGGCCTTGTTGGCGTCGGGCGCGGTTGGGCTGGTATTGTTCGGCTGGCAGGCAAGTGTCATGGTTTCGGTCGGCTTTGGCTTTGCCTATATGTTTTTTACCGCCCTGTCCCGGCCGTCGCTGATGGCCGCCCTGGCCAATGTGCCGGCGGAAGTGCGGGGCACGGTAATGGGCCTGAACAGTACCGCCGCCTCTGCCGGCTGGCTGGGTGCGGCCGCCCTGGGCGGCTGGGTATTGGCGACGGTGGGTTTTGCCGGGTTCGGGCCACTGGCCGCTGTTTTGGCGGTGATTGGCGCCATTTTGGCGCTCTCTGGTCCGCGCCGCTGAGTTCGGGCAGGCTAATAAAGGGGAAGGATAAAACATTTTGACCCAGACTTTTGAAATGACCGTCAATGGCACGGTGAAACAGGTTGAGGCGGCGCCGTCCCTGCCGTTGATCTATGCCTTGCGTAACGAACTTGGCCTTACGGGCACGCGCTATGGCTGCGGCTTGGAACAATGCGGCTGCTGCATGGTGCTGATCGACGATGAACCGGCCTATGCCTGTACCCGGACCATGGATTCGGTTGCCGGCCGGGCGGTGCTGACGGCCGAGGGCCTGGGC
This sequence comes from Alphaproteobacteria bacterium, assembly GCA_016776605.1. Taxonomy (GTDB): domain Bacteria; phylum Pseudomonadota; class Alphaproteobacteria. Next base: position 87,869 of record JADHTB010000006.1, read on the forward strand.
GGGGCGGCCAACCCCCATCCCCTGCAACAGGCCTTTCTGGACGAGCAGGCCGGGCAATGCGGCTATTGCCTGTCCGGCATTCTGATCAGTGCCAAGGCATTGCTGGACCGGAACCCCAAGCCCAGCCGGGACCAGATCGTCGCGGCGCTGGACGGCCATCTATGCCGTTGTGGCGCCCATACCCGCATCATCAGGGCCATAGGGCGTGCCGCCGCGCTGTTGCGCGGGGAGGAGCCGGCATGAGTAGTCGCGAGGTTGCATTGCCCGCCAGCCTGACCGTTAATCCGCGCCTGGACCGTTGGCTGAAATTCCAACCCGATGAAACCGTACGCATTGCCACGGGCAAGGTGGAGATCGGCCAGGGCATTGTCACCGCCCTGTCGCAAATCGCGGCCGAAGAGCTGGATCTGCCCCTCGACCGCGTTGTTATGCTGGCCGGGGACACCGATGAAGGCCCGGACGAACGCTATACCTCTTCCTCTCTGTCTATCATGGTGTCCGGGGCATCCATCCGGCTGGTCTGTGCCGAGGCCAGGGCTTTGCTGGTGGCGCGGGCCGCCTTGCGTCTGAATTGCAGCCCCGATGATATTTCCGTGACAGCAGGCCGCTTCGCCGTCAATGACGCCCTCGGCGAGCTGTCCTATTGGAGCGTGGCGCCGGAAATTGATTGGTCACAGGCGCCCACGGGAGGCGTCGCACCCAAGCCTGCCAGCGAATACCGGATCGTCGGGCAGGATATCCCCCGCCAGGATCTGCCCGCGAAGCTTCGGGGCGGTGCCTACATTCACGACCGGTTGCCGGACGATATTCTGCATGCCCGCGTTCTTCGCCAGCCGGGGCGGGGGGCGGTATTGCGTTCCCTGGACGAGGTCGCGGTTCGCCGCGCCGCCGGTGCGGAGATCGAAATATTCAAACTGGCCAATTTCGTTGCCTTTATCGGCGCGGACGAGCCGGCGGTGGAAACAGCGGCGGCGGTGGCGGCGGAACATGCGCAATGGGATGGGGCGCCGAATATCGAACCGGCCCAGCAGGAAGCCGCCTGGCTGCAAGGCCAACCCGCCATTGATAACCAATACGGCGCGGCGGAAGATCCAGAGCCCTCTGGACGGCTGGTCGAGGCAACCTTTTCCCGCCCCTACATCGCGCATGCCTCCATGGCGCCATCCTGCGCCCTGGCCCTGTACGTGGATGATCACCTGACCATCTGGTCCCACGGCCAGGGCATGCATCCGCTGCGCCGTAATATCGCCGAGGTGCTCAACCTGCCACTCGAGGCCATCACCGCCAGGCATCTTGATGGCGCCGGTTGTTATGGCCATAACGGCGCCGATGATGCCGCGCTCGATGCCGCCATTATCGCCGTAAACAAGCCCGGTCATTGCATCCGTCTGCAATGGCGCCGGCAGGATGAATTTGGCTTTGAACCCTTCGGGCCCGCCATGCTGGTAACCATGCGGGTTAGGCTCGATGATGCGGGCCAGCCCCAGGATTGGACATCCGAAATTTGGAGCCCGACCCACGTCCAACGTCCCGGCACCGGCAGCGGCTATCTTCTGGCGGCGGAGGCGTTGCCCAATCCACCCCCGGCCCTGGTGCCGCAAGATCCTATCGAAGAGGCGGGTGGCGGTGGCACCCGAAATGCCAGGCCCTATTACGATATCCCCAACAGCCGCATCATTCATCATCTGGTGACAACGCCGCCCGTGCGCACCTCGGCCCTGCGTACCTTGGGCGCGGCGGCGAACGTCTTTGCCATGGAGGCGATGATGGATGACCTGGCCGCCATGGCTGGCAAAGATCCGTTGGACTACCGCCTGGCGCTGCTATCCGATCCGCGCGCCCGCGCCGTACTTTCAGAAGTTGCGGCACGGGCCGGTTGGGCCCGGCGGGGCAAGGGAGGCGAGGGCCACGGCCTGGGCCTGGCCTTCGCGCGCTACAAGAACACCGCCGCCTATGCCGCCGTCGTGGTGGCCCTGAGTGTGCATGAGGCGGTCAAACTGGAGCATATCTGGGTGGTGGCCGATGCCGGTCTGGTGATCAATCCCGACGGCGTGCGCAACCAGTTGGAGGGTGGCGCGGTGCAAGGTGCCTCCTGGGCCCTGAAGGAACAGGTCCGCATGGCGGGCGCGGGCGTCACGTCGCAGGATTGGGACAGCTATCCGATCCTGCGGTTTAGCGAGGTGCCGGAAATCGAGGCGACCGTGCTGAGCCACCCCGATCAGCCGTCGTTGGGGACAGGCGAATGCGCCGTATCGCCCACGATGGCGGCTATCGGCAATGGCGTGGCCCACGCCCTTGGCATCCGGATCCGCCATATGCCGCTGTCGCGCGAGCGGATCATGGCCAGCCTGCTGAGTTAGATGATGTTCTTCTCTTTCAGTTCGACTAAATCGGCTGGGTCCAGATCGAGAAATTCCTTGTAGATGGCCTTGTTATCGGCACCGATGGACCGGGCCGTATGGCGTACCTTGCCTGGGTTATTGGCAAACTTCGGCACCACGCTTTGCAGGCGCACTTCACCAAAATCGTCGTCCTGGGCGGGCACGATGGCTTCGCGGGCGGCGAACTGGGGATCCTCGAATATCTGAGCGACGGAATAGATCGGCGCCAGGGTGCCTTTTTCCCGCTCGAACGCCTCGATGGCTTCGGCCTGGGTATGGGAGGCAAACCAGGCGGCAAATATCTCGTCGATCTCCGCCCGGTGGGCAAAGCGGGTCGGATTTGAATTGAATCTCGGGTCATCCGGCAATTCCGGGCGGCCAATGGCCCGGGCATTGCCCAGAAAGATCGAATGGGTGCTGCCGGAAAGCGATACGTATTGATCGTCCGAGGTTTGAAAAACGTTGGAGGGCGCGGAATAGTGCGAGGCGTTGCCGCTGCGCTGGGGAATTTCGCCTAACTGATCGTACTGGATGGTTTGCGAATCCAGCAGACGAAAAGTAGCCTCGGTCAGGGATAGATCAATTTCCTCACCGCCCGTTATGGTGCCCCGGGCCCGGCCCAGCAGGGCCATCAGGACCGCATTACAGGCGGTCAGGCCGCCAATGGAATCGCCGATCGGATAGCCATTGTGCATGGGCGAGCGATCGGGTTCCCCGGTGATATGGGCCAGGCCTGACATCGCCTCGAATATGCGGGCAAAACCGGGCTTGGTCGCATAAGGCCCGGTCTGTCCAAAAGCCGTAGCGCGCAGAATGATCAGATTTGGGTTGGCCTTCCACAAGGTCTCCTTGTCCAGGCCCCAGCGGGCGAGGGTGCCGGTGCGGAAGTTTTCCAACAGGACATCGAACTTCGGCAGCATTTTCAACAGCAATGCCGCGCCCTCGGGCTTGCGCAGATCAAGGGTGATGAACCTTTTGTTGCGGTTGGCTGCTTTCCACCAGATGGACTTGCCATCCTTGAAGGGCGGGAAGTTGCGCAGGCCATCGCCGGCGCCGGGCATCTCGGCCTTCACCACGTCGGCGCCGAAATCCGCCATCAGGGTGCCGGCAAGGGGGGCCGCAAGAATAGTCGCGATATCCAGTATCCGGATACCTTCCAATGGTCCGCTCATGTACAAAATGCCTCTAAGGTTGCTCTGACCCACGGATAGTACGGTACGCCCCGGTCCAGAGCAATTTTCAATTAGATTGAGTCGCCAACGTGACTAAAGTGATAGTGCAATTGCCTTCATCAAAGAGTTCGCGCACACCCAGACTGAATGTGCTTTCGGCAAACGACTAGCGCGCTATTTGGCGATGAATTTCGTAAAGATCATCAGGCCAATGACGACACCGGTAACCCATTGAAAGGTGGTCCGGTAATCGGTTTCTTTTTTCAGCAATTTTTGAAAACAAACTTTGGCCCCGGCAAAGGCGGCCGCGGCGAGCCAGGGGCCAAAGCCATAAAAGACCGTTCTGAACCAGCGGGACGCAAGGGGAAGATCGGCGTATTCATGGTGAAATGAATGCGCCGCCAGCAAGGTGGCGGCCACGGCAAAGATGGCGGTCAAAAGGCTAACTTGCTTCATGCTACAGCTTTGTACTTTAAGATCAGGAAGGCGGGCCGCAAAAAGACATACAAAATGGCGGCCCCAAATGCCAGGGCCCGCTCTGATTTTGCATCACGGACTGAGCCAACCCGGATAATCAATGGTATAGTTCCAGTCTACTCCACGGGCCACGAAGACGGGGGATATATGGTAAAGCGCATTGATGCCTCGGAGGTCCCGTTTGTTGTCGGGACGCTTTATCCGTCGCCATTCGATCTGCCGTGCCGCGGCCGTGAACGCAAAAAGCTGGGTGACGCGGCGGGGCTGTCACAATTTGGCGTCAACCTGCTGCGGCTGCCACCAGGGGCGTGGTCTGGCCAGCGGCATTGGCACACCAGGACAGACGAATTTATTTATGTTCTGGCGGGCGACGTCATACTTGTTAGCAATGACGGCGAAGAAACTCTGAGCGCGGGGGACGCCGCTGGTTTCAAAGCGGGCGATGAAAATGGCCATAGCCTGCGCAACCGCACGGACAATGAGGTAATGATACTCGAAATAGGCAGCCGCTTTAGCGACGATGTCGGCTATTATTCGGATATCGATATGGTGGCCCATGCAGATGGAAAGCCGGCGATTTATACCCATCGAGACGGCACACCGTATACCGGCATCACGCGTCGCGGGCCGGAAGCCGATTAAACTGTTCCCAATTTCACCAACACAGGACCCATTGCAATGGCACTTCAACTTCGCTCTACCGTAAAGACCGGCGGCACCCTTGAAATCATGCTTGCCGAGGTGCCGATCCCCGAGCCCAAGGACAACGAGGTTGTCGTTCGTGTCGAAGCCAGTCCGGTTAATCCGTCCGACCTTGGCCTGCTGTTTGGCGCCGCCGACATGAGCACGGCGAAGGTATCGGGCAGCGCGGATAGCCCCGTGGTCACGGCGGATATTCCCGGCGGTTTGATGAAGGCCATGGAGGGCCGGTTGGATCAATCCCTGCCGGTAGGCAACGAAGGGGCTGGCGTCGTGGTCAAGGCCGGGGCATCCGAAATGGCGCAGGCATTGCTGGGCAAGACCGTCGCCATCATTGGCGGTGCGATGTATGCCCAGTACCGGGCGGTCCGGGTGGACCAATGCCTGACCCTGCCCGATGGCGTGACCCCCGCCGAGGGCGCATCCTGGTTCGTCAATCCGATGACCGCGCAGGGCATGGTGGAGACCATGCGGATGGAGGATCATAAGGCGCTGGTGCATACGGCGGCGGCCTCCAACCTGGGGCAAATGCTGAACAAGATCTGCCTTCAAGACGGGGTTGATCTGGTTAATATTGTCCGCAAGCCAGAGCAGGCGGCGCTACTGAAAGGGCTTGGCGCGAAGTATATTTGTGATTTGTCATCGCCCGATTTCATGGATGAGCTGACGGAAGCGTTGGTGGCCACGGGGGCGACCCTGGCCTTTGACGCCATCGGCGGCGGCAAGCTGGCCGGACAAATCCTGACCTGTATGGAAGTGGCGGCGAACCGCACGGCCACGGAATACAGCCGCTATGGCTCCACCACCCATAAACAGGTTTACATCTATGGCGGACTTGACCGCGGCCCCACGGAATTCAATCGCAGTTTCGGCATGATGTGGGGCGTTGGTGGTTGGCTGTTGACGCCTTTCCTGAAAAAAGCCGGCGGCGCAGTGATCAACAGGCTGCGCCAAAGGGTCGCGGCGGAGATCAAGACAACCTTCGCCAGCCACTATACCCAGGAGGTCTCTCTTGCCGGGATGCTGACGGCGGACGCCATAGCCGTCTATGGCAAGCAGGCCACCGGCGAGAAATTCCTGGTTAACCCCAACAAGGATATTTGAAAAGACTCAGATCTTTAGAATTAGAGCAATTTTTCCAATCACTTAGAATCGCTTCGCAATTCTCATTAATTCGGAATTGCTCTAGCGGAGCGCGAAACCTGTGTAGCCGTTTTCCGCCACCTCGGTGAGGCGTTGGCGGTAGCGCGGGGTGCCGCCGTTATAGATCATATAACGCAGTTTATCGTGGCCCGGCACATTGGAATTATAGCCGGTGAACCAGGATTTCGTGTTGCCCAGAAGGGAATAATTGTAAGTGTCCTTCACGTGCGCGGTCCACTCGTCCTCGGCCTCCGGGCTGGGTTCAATGCGGGTATAGTGGTGCGCCCGCATGTGGATGAGGAGATCGGTGGCCCAGTCGACCGCCTCCTCGATGCCGCGGGGGAAGTTGGTCGAGACCGAGCCGCCCTGCGGGCCAGCCAACGTGATCATATTGGGGAAGCCGACGGTCTGTAGGCCTAGGTAGGTGATCGGCCCGTCAATCCACTTATCGCTCAACTTTTCGCCGCCGATCCCACGAAACTCGATCCGATCAAAGGCGCCGGTGATGGCGTCGAAGCCGGTGGCATAGATGATCATGTCGAACGGGTATTCACGGTCCGATGTCTTGATGCCCGCCGGCGTGATCCGCTCGATCGGCGTATCGTTGAGATCGACCAAATGCACGTTGTCACGGTTATAGGCTTCGTAATATTTCGTCTCCAGCGGCACCCTGCGGGTGCCAAAGCCATGATCCGTGGGGATCAGCTTTTCCGCCGTTGCCGGATCGTTGACCCGTTTGCGGATCTTGTCCGCGATGAACTTCGTAAATTCCGCGTTGACGTCCTCGTCAACCAGGACATCGCGGAAGTTGCCGATCCACACACCGAATCCGGGCGAAGCGTACAATTCCTCCCAAAACGCCAGCCGTTCATCTTCGGGCACGTCGGCGAATTTGCGCCGATCCGGTCCGTGGATAAAGCCACCCGGTGTCTGCCGGCATCTCTCGAAGATCTCGTCATAGGATGCCTTGATCTTCACCTGGGTCTCGTCATCGATGGGGCTGTTATGCAGCGGCGCGCACCAGTTCGGGCGCCGTTGGAAGACGGTCAGCTCTTCCACCTTGTCGGCGATTTCGGCAATAATCTGCACCGCGGTCGCGCCGGTGCCCAGCACGGCAACCTTTTTGCCTTTGAAGTCCACCGGCTCCTTTGGCCAGTAGTAGGTGTGGAACGCCTCGCCCTGATAGGATTCCACGCCCTCGATGGTCGGCATGGTGGGCGCCGACAGCATGCCGATCGCGGTAAACAGGATGCGGCTGGTCAAGGTGCGGCCGTCCGCCAGCTGTACGGTCCAGCAGTCCGTGTCCTCGTCAAAGGCAGCGGATTTGACTTGGCAATTGAACTGCATATGGCGGCTCAGGTCGAACTTGTCGACCACATGGTTCAAATACCGCAGCGTCTCGGGCTGACCCGCGAAATGCTCGCTCCAATTCCATTCCGCCAGCAGTTCCTTGGAGAAGGAGTAGCCATAGGTGTAGCTCTCGGAGTCGAACCGGGCACCGGGATAGCGGTTCCAGTACCAGGTGCCGCCGGGACCGTCGCCGGCTTCGAGGACCGTCACGTCGACGCCCAGTTCGAGCAGACGGTACAATTGATAGATTCCGCTGACACCGGCACCGATGATGATCACCTCGTGCTGCGGGGACTCGTTGTTACTTGAATTTGTCATGCCCGAATTCTAGCAAACCAGCATCATCCCGTCCATATATCGAGGCCCAATATCTAGGCATGGTGACGCTTTTCCCCAATCGCGGATAGCGTCCCGCCCATTGGTAAATGCGAATTTCATGCGCTGCCTGGGCACAATGGGTCCTCAGTCAAAGGATTTATGGGTGATTTAATAAAGGTGCATTGACGGCCAAGCGCCCAGCGGCCACAATCAAACTAATGAACCGCGATGACAGTTGGGATTCTGTCGTCGGGATCTGGATCAAAAAATTGTCCTCAAGGGACAAGATCGCTTGGGGTAGCGTGTGGGCCATGGGTCAACACTAATCGTGTGGGCCATAGGTCAACACTTAATAGGGAGGTTTATAGAATGAGTAGCAAGATTTTCCGTACCGTGGCGGCTGTCGCGGTCGCCGCCGGGCTTAGTATGGCGGGTAGCGCCATGGCCGGCGAGGTGATGTTGCCGAAAAAGGTTTCCTGGACTGCTTATGGCACGACGGCATCCGGTTATGCCCAGTCCGTGGCCATTGGCAACGCCATCAAGAAAGCCTATGGCACCACATTGCGGATTATTCCGGGCAAGAACGATGTCTCGCGCATGGCGCCGTTGCGCGACAAACGGGCTGACTTCTGCGCCTGCGGTATTGCCGTCTATTTCGGCCAGGAAGGCGTTCTGCTGTTCGCCTCGAAAGAATGGGGCCCACAGCCCCTGCGCGTCGTCATGACCGCGATCGGTACCAACAATCTGGCCCTGTCCACTGCCAAGGATGCCAACATCAGGACCATGGCGGACCTGAAGGGCAAGCGGGTTTCCTGGGTGCGCGCGGGCGATGCCTTGAACTGGAACGTCGCGGCCAATCTGGCTTTTGCCGGTTTGACCTGGGATGACGTGAAAAAAATTGAGGTTTCGGGCTTCAAGGCGTCCATTGATGCCATCATCAACGGCCAGTCCGATGCCGCCTTCATGAGCACCATTACACCCCATGCAAAACGCCTGGCGGCCTCGCCTCGTGGGCTTTTTTGGCCGGAACTGCCTCATAGTGACAAGGCCGGCTGGAAGCGTATGGCCAATGCCCATCCGGTCAATCAGGCGCATGTGGCAACTTCTGGAGCAAATATTTCCAAGGATAATCCCCACGAAGGCGCTGTCTATGCCTATCCGGCGTTGGTCACCAATGCCTCCAAGGGTTCGGATATCGTCTATTCCATGCTCAAGGGCGTCGTTGCCCAGTTCGACAATTACAAGAACGCCGCACCTGGTGGCGCGGGCTGGTCGATCAAAAATCAGAACATGACCTGGGCCCTGCCGTATCATGAAGGTGCGATTGAATATTGGAAAGAAGTTGGCATCTGGTCGGACGCTGCGCAAAAGCATAACGATGGACTGATCAAGCGTCAGAATTTGTTGATCGCCACCTGGAAAGCATTACCCGGAAAAGACAGCATGTCCAAGGACGACCTGCGGTCAAAATGGATGTCGGCACGTGGCATGGCTTTGAAAAAAGCTGGTCTGCCATTAGTTTTCAATTGATGGCATAGGTAAATATGTCTCAAGCGGTTGGTCAGGATCAACCGGCGACAGCGGAACACCGCTATCGCCGGTTGACTCCATTCTGGAAGTGGGTCCTCGTTTCGGGGACGGTGCTATCCCTCGTCATTTCAATTTATCAACTTTTTAACCTGGGCCGGTTCGGGGGCTTCGTTGCCATCGATACCCAGTATTTTTATGCCTTGCTGGGGGTTTTGCTGCCCCTGGTTTTTGTGATTTTTCCGTCCCATGCCAAGTCCGTGGGCAAAGTACCGATCTATGATCTGTTCCTGGCCGCGCTGGCGATCGGCGTAAATTTATACTTCTTGGTGTACGCCCGTGACATTGTCGATCTGGGCTGGGAATATGCCGCCCCCGATCATATTAAATACGCCTCCGTTGTACTGTGGTTGTTGGCCTTGGAGGCGGTTCGCCGGGCCGGTGGCCTGCCGGTGTTCCTGGTGGTCTTCATTGTTTCGCTCTATCCCGTCTACGCGGACAATTTGCCGGTACCCTTCGATGCTTCGAACGAGGATTTTACCGTTGCGTTGGCCTATCATGCGGTCTCGTCGGAAGGTATTTTCGGCATTCCGTTTCGCGCCTTCGCCAACCTGGTGATCGGCTTTTTGATGTTTGGCGTGGCGCTGCAATATACCGGGGGGGGCACCTTTTTCCTCAATCTGGCTTTCGCCTTGCTGGGCCATGTGCGTGGCGGCCCGGCCAAGGTGGCCATTTTCGCCTCGGGCCTGATGGGTTCCATGAGCGGCAGCGTCATCACCAATGTCTTGACCACTGGCGCCCTGTCGATCCCAGCCATGAAACGCACCGGGTTTTCCCCCCATTACGCGGGCGGGGTAGAGGCGTGCGCCTCGACCGGCGGCGTTCTGATGCCGCCCATTATGGGCGCTACGGCCTTTGTCATGGCCACCTATCTGGAGGTTCCCTATTCCGACATCGTCATCGCGGCGGTGATACCCTCGGTACTATATTTCTTTGGCTTGTTCATTCAGATCGATTCCTATGCGGCGCGCATGGGATTGGAAGGGCTGCCAAAAGAGGAACTGCCTTCGGTGCGCCAGACCCTGTTGGAAGGCTGGCATTATGTAACCGTCTTCGGCTTGTTGATTTGGATGCTGCTGTATTTGCAGCGCGAGGCACTGGCGCCCTACTACGCCACCGTGCTGTTGATCGTCATCAACCAGTTCCTCAAATCCAGCCGCTGGAACTTCGACGGATTTATCCAGTTTATTCTTGGTGTGGGGCGTTTATTCGTTGAATTGGCGGCAATCCTGGCGGGCATCGGCATGATCGTGGGCGCCCTGTCCCTGACCGGAAAAATATCCACCCTGGCCAATGAACTACTGTCCATGGCCGGCGATTCCGTCATCGTGTTGTTGATGATGGGGGCACTGGCCTCGTTCATCATGGGCATCGGCGTCACGGTTACAGTGGCCTACATCATCCTGGCCATTACCCTGGCGCCTGCATTGACCGAATCCGGCCTTAATCCCATGGCCGTGCATTTGTTCATGTTGTACTGGGGCATGCTGTCGTTCATCACGCCGCCGGTGGCGTTGGGTGCGTTTGCCGCCGCCTCTCTCGCCCAGGCCAAGCCCATGCGAACCGGGTTCGAGGCCATGCGATTGGGATCGGTGATCTATTTCATACCGTTCTTTTTCGTTCTCAACCCGGCCTTGATCATGCAAGGTTCGGCGGGTGAGATCCTCAATGTCTTTACTACCGCCATCATCGGAATCATTATTTTGGCGGGCGCCTTGCAAGGCTATTTGCTGGGTATTGGTGATCTCTCATCCAACGTTTTCCTGCAATGGCCAATCCGGGTGGCGTTGCTGCTCTCGGCCATGTTGTTCGCCGTACCAGGTGGAGAATTCACCGGTTATAGCAACCTCGAACTGGCGTTTGCCGGTGCCGTGGTGCTGGCGCCGGCGGCGTTTCTGGGCTGGCTGGGCAATCGGGGTAAAGTCGCGGCGGCATAGTCCGTCGCGGCCTTGCGCCCGACGCTCATTGGTGTGGTTTTGGTGCCTGCGACTTCGATCCAACTTGTCGGTCTAGAGCAATTCCGAATTAAAGAGAATCGCGAAGCGATTCTAAGTGATTGGAAAAAGTGCTCTAATTCTAAAGATCTGAGCATTTTCAATTAATTGGAGTCGCTATCGCGACTTAAGTGATTGGTTCAATTGCTCTGCTTTTAAGAGTCTGAGCGCATTTTCTTCGAATGCACTCTAACTAATTCCTAACTATTTAGCGGTATGACAGTGTTTTGGCGCTACACAAACGTTGACATGTGTTGTTAGCCTATGCGGCGGGCCAGAATAATTGGACGAAATTACCGGACGGAAATTGGAGACGGCAGTTGGCGACCCTAAAAATTGTATTCACGCGTTTGTTCAAGAAAATTCGACACACGTACCGCCCGGAACAAAAATATATGCGGGGTTGACGTGATAGGGTCGACCATCAGAGTAAATCTGCCTCACTTGGGGGCAGGTCCAAAAACACCGGTCTCCTGGAGCATTTTCATTCCGAATTGCTCAGACCTTTAGAGTTAGAGCAATTTTTCCAATCACTTAGAATCGCTTCGCGGTTCTCATTAATTCGGAATTTCTTTAAACCAATCTCGAAAATAGCCTAAAGAAAACGCAAGGCCTGATAACCGTCGGCCGCGACCTCGTCGCATTTTGCGCGGTACTCCGGCGCTGTGCCGCTGTAGCGGACAACGGTACGGGTTTGTTTGCCCTCGACGTTCAAGTTGATGCCGGTCATCCAGGAATCAATTTCATTCGATAAGAGGCCTTCGGCCTTCTGGTGGACGAAGGCGTTCCATTCGGCGACGGATTCCGGTGTCGCCTCGGTAAACGGCAGGCCCCGCTGGGTCATATGGCTGATCAGGTCGCGTACCCACTCGACGTTGTATTCAATGCTGCGCGGGTTGTTCCCAAGTGCTGCGTGGGGCCCCATAATCATGAACATGTTGGGGAAGCCGTCGACCATGACGCCGACAAAGGTTTGGGGGCCGCCGGCCCATTTGTCCTTGAGGCGCTGACCGCCCGTACCACGAATATCAATGCGGTCGAAGCTACCCGTTACCGCGTCGAAGCCCGTCGCGTAGACGATAACGTCAAACTCGTAATCCTGCGCGCTGGTGCGAACGCCGGTTGGCGTGATCCGCTCGATCGGTTCTTCCAGCATGCTGACAAGTTTTACGTTCGGCTGGTTGTAAACCTCGTAATAGCGCGTCTCCTGCGGCACCCGCCGGGTGCCAAAGCCGTGATCCTTAGGGATCAGCATATCGGCGACCTTCGGATCATTCACCCGTTGACGGATCTTGTCGGCGACAAAATCGGACATCAGCCGGTTTGCCTCACGGTCGACCAACATGTCGCGGAAATTGCCCTGCCAGATGCCAAAGCCTTGACCGGCATAGAGCTCCTCCCAAAAGGCGGTCCGCTCCTCCTCCGTTACTTCAAAGGTCCCGCGGGGGTCTACCGTGTGGATAAAACAGGCGGCGGTCTCGCGGCAAAGCTGGAACAGTTCCGGATAGCCGGCGCGGATCTCCGCCATCTCGTCCTTCGTGATTGGCCGATTGTGGAGCGGCGTGCACCAGTTGGGCCGGCGCTGGAAGACGGTGAGCTGCCCGGCGGTCTTGGAGATCTCCTGGATCGCCTGCACACCGCTGGCGCCGGTGCCGATCACCGCGACGCGTTTGCCGGCGTAGTCGATGCCCTCCTTCGGCCAGAGCCCGGTATGGCACCACGGGCCCTGGAAATCATTGATGCCCTCGAAGCGCGGCATGGTCGGCGCCGACAGCAATCCAATGGCCGTGATCATAAAGCGCGCGCGGTATTGGGTGCCGTCCGCAAGGCTGACAGTCCAAAATCCGCCGTCGTCGTCATAGACAGCGGAGGCGACCCGTGCGGAGAACTGAATATCCCGGCGTAGATCGAACTTGTCGGCGACAAGGTTGCAATAGCGCTCGATCTCCGGCTGACCGGAGAAATGTTCGTTCCAGTCCCATTCGTCCAATAGCTCTTGCGAAAAAGAAAAGCCGTAGGAATAGCTCTCGGAATCGAAACGGGCGCCCGGATAGCGGTTCCAGTACCAGGTTCCGCCGACCTGGGTCCCGGACTCGAGAACCCGCACCCGCAGGCCCATCTCCCGTAAACGGTATAACTGGTACATCCCCGACATCCCCGCGCCGATGACGATGGCATCGAAATCCAGGTCCGGGATCTCCCCGGTACCTGCGTCCGCTGCGTTAATTGCCGTCATGTTTCCTCGCCACCTTAAAATATTTCAACCGGTGTTGTCGAAATCCGTATCAGTTCTAGAGCAATTCCGAATTAATGAGAATCGCGAAGCAATTCCAAGTGATTGGAAAAATTGCTCTAATTCTAGAGATTCTGAGCATTTTCAGAATGAAAATGCTCTAGCCAGTAGAGTAGCCAATTCGCCCCCCGACCAAAATCTCGAAATCATCATGAGGTAGAAAGCACCCCTAGCTTATGATGTCAGATTTTAGCAGGCTTGGCAAAAATGGGAAGCTTTGGAATTGCTGCGCAACGGTGGTCGTAACCCTTTCGCCTGACCACCGCTGCGCACTGAATAGCCGACATGCACGGCGGCGTATTTGTCCGGCTTGGTAGCCGGTTGTATCAGGCTGATGTCACAGGCGCGGCCGGCATCGCCGGTCCACCATCCGCCGTGCTTTTGGTCCACTTGGCCGCGGCAATGCCCTGGCCCTCGGGGCTGACCCACAACGATCATTCCGACAGGCCGGCCTTGGCAGACCTTAATGGCAGGTTAACCATCCTATGGCCTATTAGAGTGAATGGGGATTACTTAGCTAGAGAAAAATTGGACGATGCATAGGGGGCTTGTCGTTATTTTAAAGGTTGCCCTGGTCATTTTCTTGACCGAGGGCGCCTTCATGCTTGTCCTTCCGCTTCTCGGACTACCGTCGAACGTTTGGGTGAATGCGTTTGTCGACGCAACGGCATTGACGCTCATCGGTGGTGTCTGCATCTATTTCTTTGTCATCAAACCATATATCGACGCAAGGGATAAGTCGGAACGGAAGCTACGCGAGAACGAGACGCTCCACGCAATCATTTTGGATAATATGCCCGCACCAATCGGCCTCAAGTCGGTTGATGGACGGTACCTTTTTGTCAACAAGATCTTCGCCGAGAGGCGGGGCATGTCCGTGGATGAGATCAGGGGAAACACTGCCTCGGATCTTTGGCCTAAGGAAATCGCCGAGAATTTGGAAGCGGAAGATCGGGAATTGATCCGAACTGGTTCTTCCATAGAATCTGAAACAGACTCGCTGGGTGTGGACGGCAAGCTTCGCCACTACCGGGGGATCAAATTTCCAGTATTCGGTGAGGATGGTAACATCGTGGCCACCGGCTCGGTGCATACCGACATCACCAAGCAAAAGGATATTGAAGAAGAAGTAGCTCGGCAATCGGCGGTGTTGAGCGCCTTGATCGACGCCCTGCCGGCTCATGTTTCGCTACGCGACCGGGAGGGCAGGTTCATCTTCGTCAACCGCACGATGGCGGAAGACTATGGCCGTGACGTTTCGGAGTTCGTCGGACGGAATCTGAATCAGATCAGCATGTCGATCGATGCGCCTACGTTGCAGGCCATGGCGGAAGAGGTATTGAAGACCGGCAAGCCGATCGTTAACCGAGAGTTCAATCCGCCCCGCTTTCCAGGCCGAACGTTTCTGTCCAATATTATGCCGTTGCGTCAGGAGGATGGCGTATTGGCGATTTCTCTGGATATCACCGAACTTAAGCGTTCAGAGCAAGCCCTAAGAGAGTCTGAGGCAAGGTTTTCTGGCGTTCTGGAGATCGCGCCCGATGCAATTATCACGGCTGACGCACATGGTAATGTCCAGATGTTTAATCAACGTGCCCGGAATATCTTCGGATACGAGGAGGACGAAATCCTGGGCCGATCGCTGGAAATGCTTATTCCCAAGCGGTTTCGGAACGGCCACGTTCAGAATATAGCGGGGTTTGTTGCTTCAGGCGCGCAGAGCCAGCGTATGTCGGAGCGTAACGGAATTTTCGGTCTCCGCAAAGATGGCTCGGAATTCCCCGCTGAAGCCTCGGTGAGCAAATTCGAAGCCGGCGACGAAAGGTTTTTCAGCGTCATCCTGCGCGATGTCACCGAACGCAAACGTATTGAGCGCGAGATCATCCAGTCCAAAGAACTCGCCGAGGCTGCAAGCAGGGCAAAGTCCGAATTTCTGGCCAATATGAGCCACGAGTTGCGCACGCCTTTAAACGCGATCCTTGGTTTTTCGGAGGTTATGACAAGAGAGACCTTCGGCCCACTCGGAAGCAAGAAGTATAATGAATACGCTGCCGACATACACAACAGCGGAAGCCTCTTGCTGGATCTCATAAGCGATGTGCTCGACCTGTCAAAGATCGAGGCCGGCGCGTTGGATTTGACCGAAGGGGTGGTGGATCTGAATGAGGCGGTTCGATCCGTGTTGCGCATGGGACAAGAACGCGCCGCAAGAAAATCACTGCATATCGACACGAACCTCGATCCAACCTTGCCGGCCATTCGCGGCGACGAACGGGCGATCAAGCAGATCGTCCTTAATCTTCTTTCCAACTGTACGAAGTTCACCGCAGAGGGCGGAGCGATCACATTCAGTTCGGAAATCGACCCCGATGGCGGAGTTTCGCTGATCGTTACGGATACAGGCATCGGGATCGCTCACGCCGACATCCCCAAGGTTCTTGAACCGTTTGGGCAGGTCGGGAGCCCACACACGCGGGGATATGAGGGCACGGGCCTGGGTTTGCCGCTCGCCAAGCGATTGACGGAAATGCACGATGCGATTTTCGAGTTGGAAAGCGAGCCCGGCGTTGGTACCACCGTCAGACTCCGCTTTCCGCCGGAACGCATCATCAGGGCGGATCACAATAGACCGGAACGGCTCTAGAGGGCTCATGGCGGCCAAAATTGACGACCCGTTGCCGCTATTGCGATGTCTCCTTTGGCACCAAAGGCGCATAAACCAGCATCGGGCCAATGTCCGCCATGGCTCCGATGGCGGGCCTTGCTGATTTCACCGCATCACCGCCAAGACGATGCCTTGTGGCGGCGCAGAAAAACCGCCTGACGGCCCAGGCACGAGTGCAGGGGCGATTGCCGGCGGCTAGGCCGCGCGCCACTTGTTGCTAGGCACGAACGATGACGGCTCCGGTTGCCGTGGATTGTTGACCCAAAGCTGGCGGTCGGGGTGCATGCCGGCGCCCTGGGTGGCTGGAACGGCGGAACGGCGCATGCGGTTGAGCAACCGGGTGTCGGCTTCATCGCAGGCGGGATGAACACCGCCATTGTCCGCAACGACTTTCTCCCACGCAGCCTTTCGTGCCGCCAGTTTCGCGGGATCGCTCAACTGGGTGCAATTTAGCTCGTTGCTGTTGAGGTCGGCAACGATCTCATCGCCGTCCTCAATGAAGGCAATCGGCCCACCAAGGGCAGCCTCCGGACCGACATGCCCAATAACCAGTCCCACCGATCCGCCGGAGAAGCGGGCATCGGTCATCAAAGCCACGACAATGCCGCGTTCGCGGCATAACGTCGTGATCCGTGACGTTGCATCCAGCATTTCCGGCATGCCTGGGGCGCCGCTCGGGCCCTCATAGCGTACGATGATCATGTCATGATTACTGAAGCTGTCAGGCTCATGGTCGAGCGCATTAAGCAGGAATTGTTCACCGTCGAACACGCGGGCCTTGCCACGGAACAGATTATCTTCAAGGCCCCCCTCTACGCCAGCCAGTTTCAGGATCGCACTAAACTCGGGCGACAGGTTCCCGCCCAGCATGCGCAGACCGCCCGTCGGCTTATAGGGCTTCTCGACTGTGTAGATGACCCGTCCGTCCGCTGACGGCGTGCCAAGCCGCTCGATTTGTGCGGCAAGTGTCTCGCCGGTGCATGTCATTACCTCGCCATTTAGCAGGCCCGCCGCAAGCAGCTCCTTGGCGATGACCTGAACGCCACCGACCTCGTCGATGTCGACCATGGAATATTGGCCGTAGGGACGGGCATCGGTGAGTACGGGCACGACGTATTGCGAAAGGTGATTGAACTCTTCCGGTGTCATGATGTCTTTCCAGAAATTCCCGAAACCAGCAGCCCGGGCAATTTCCGGCGCGTGCAGGGTTACGTTCGTCGATCCGCCGATCGCCATCGCGACGATCACCGCATTCCGAATGGAATCGCGCCCAACGATATCCCTCGGCATGGTGTTGCTGTCGATCATGGCCTTGAGATAGTCAACCAGTTCGCCCGGGAATTGCTCCAGGCGGCGTGGGTCATCGGAGGGTGGTGCAACCATGTGCAACGGCTGCATGCCGAGCACCCCGATGAACGTTTGCATGGTGTTGTAGGTGAACATGCCACCGCAGCTGCCAAACCCGGGGCATGCCGCGCAAGCGATCCGCATGCGATAAGCCTCGTCCTCGTGGCCTGCCACCTGGTAGGCGCTGACAAGATCGATAGGCTCGTTGCTGACGGGATCCACGCCCGGCCGGATCGGTCCGTCCGACATGATGATCGCAGGCCGGTTGTGCTCAAGGATCGCGGCCAGGGTGCCGACGGGGGGCTTGTCGCAAGCGACAACAGAGATGCTGCCTTCCAAGCCACTCGCGCTCAGATGCTCGCACACGCTATCGTTTGTGACTTCGCGCCCGATCAGCGAGTAGCGCATTTCGCGCGTGCCATTACGAATGCCGTCAGAGGTGGCAATCGTATATTCCGGTTGAACCAGGCGCATGGGGATCTGTCCTGGCTCGCGCCCTATGCGGCTGCGAAGGCATTCGTGTATCGCCTCAACCTTATCTTGCACGCCCATATAGCACTGGCTGTCACCCTTGTTGCCAATCACCCCAACGGACGGCTCGTGGATAAGATCGGGATCGGTGCCCAGCTCGCGGGCGATGCCGATGGTTTGGGCGCTCCGGCCGGGATGCTTATCGATAAGTACGGTCTTGGAATTCGACACTTTGGCACTCTCCTATGGCGTTTCCGACGGGCTCGGACGCAATTCATTGCTTGGAACCAGGCGGATCATCGGGTTTTTAGCAGCAGTAGATCCAAAAACCACAAAATTCTTTTTTAAAGAGTCTGAGTGTATTTTCTTCCAATGCGCTCCAGGCGGATCGCTATTTTCAGTCAAACATCCCAGCTCGCGAAAATGGCGCGTAGGGCGGTTACGAATGCAAGCGGCTGATCCATCGTCAGATGGTGCTGGGCATCGGGAATGCCAATCATGGGATTGGCGGGATCAAATATGCTGGACATGTAATCCACCACCTCCGCGCCAAAAATAGCGCTTTCTTCACCATAGATCATGGCCTTGCGGCAAGGTAGTTGGCGCAGATAATCCTCCAACGGCTCGTCATGCAATCCGCCGACACGGGCGGCAGGATCGAATTTCCAGATGTATCCGCCTTCGCATTCCTTGAGGGAATGGCGGGCGATGTGCTCGACAATATATTCGTTGTCGCAATATTGCGGTGGAATGGGCCGAAAGCGGTAAATCATCTCGTCCCTGTCGGTATAGACCCGGTTAGGGGGGCGCTTGGGTGGGTCATAAAACCGGGGTTTTTCCCCGGTCGGCCGATTTTCCGGCCGCAAGGGGGAATCGACGATAACCGCACCCGATAATTCCGCGCCATGCGCGTGGGCGTAGCACATGGTCATGAAACCGCCGAAACTATGACCCACGATGATCGGCTTTTCGCCCAATTTGGCGGCGGCCAGCACCGCGGCGATTTCAGGCACGTGAACCTTGCTGCCATACCCGTCGCGCCAGCCGCTGTCGCCCATGCCGGACAGGTCAATGGCCGCGATTGGCCGGTCGGTAGAGAAAAACGGCGCGATAAAATCCCACCAATGGGCGTGCGCGCTGGCCCCATGGATGAACAATATGCCGGGGCGGGTCGAAACCTCGGGTCCCCAACGTAAATAGTGGACATCACAATCCATGACCTGCAAATGGTGCGAGGTCGGAGTGTTTTTCAGGGCCTGTTCGAACCAATACGGTGGTTCCATTGGCGGCGGGTCCATTGCGGGCGGGGCTTGGGGCGGCTCCATCGGCGGTTCGTCATACATCAAATTTGTCCAAAATCGTGATTTTCACCACGCCATCATACACGGCCTATTCCGCTATGATCACAAATTCTGATATCTGCCCAATGTGCCAAGTAACACCGCTCCGGATCGAAAAGCCGCCATTGCGTGCGCGGGATCTTGCCGGTCCGCGGCAGGCGCTAATTCAGCCGCACATATTCGAAATCGATGGGCTGGTTGTTGATGCCACGGGCGGGCGGGGCGATCCAGGCGGCGTATTTGCCCGGCTCGGTGACCGGCTGCATCAGGCTGATGACATAGGCACGGTCGGCATCGCTGGGCAGCCAGTCGCCTTGCTTTTCGGCCCATTCGGCTTCGGTAATAACCTGGCCTTCGGGACTGATCCGCGCGCCGGCGGTGCTTGCGAGGTTGAAGCTGCCGATTTGACGGTTGAAGGCGCGATGGGGCAATTTCAGCTCGAAATCGATACCCTGGCGCTTGAGAATCTGGTTCCAGCGGCGGACGCCACGGTCGCAATCGATGACATAGTCATCGCGCAGGCGTTCATTGATGACCGTCAGGGCGTTATCCTGGTTGGTGACGAATTTTCCGCCCTCCAGCTCCAAGATGGGATACAGCGCTTCGGCCAATTTATGATCGTCGCCGATCTTGGTTTCCTCGAAACGGCCCTTCAGCCCCATGGAATAAAAGTTCGCCGCGTTGGTGGAGCGTTCCGAGCCGAACAAATCCAGCGAAACGGAGAAATGAAAGTTCAGGTATTTCTGCAGGGTTGGCAGATCGATGCCGCCCATTTTGCGCACGTTGTCTTCGCCATGTTCCTTCATCAACTCGCAGGCCCGTTGGATCACCCGGCCGACGCCGGTCTCGCCCACGAACATATGATGCGCTTCCTCGGTCAGCATGAAGCGGCAGGTGCGCGATAGCGGGTCAAAGCCACTTTCGGCCAGGGATGCCAATTGGTACTTGCCATCCCGGTCCGTGAAGTAGGTGAACATGTAAAATGACAGCCAGTCGGGCGTTGCCTCGTTAAAGGCGCCCAGGATGCGCGGCTTGTCCGGATCACCCGAATGCCGTTGCAGCA
The DNA here is from genome assembly GCA_016776605.1 of Alphaproteobacteria bacterium. Classification (GTDB taxonomy): domain Bacteria; phylum Pseudomonadota; class Alphaproteobacteria. Next base: position 108,169 of record JADHTB010000006.1, read on the forward strand.
TCTCGTCGGCCTCTTCCCGGCCGTCGCGGCCAAAATAGCCATGCAGCAGATAAACCATGGCCCATAAATGCCGGCCTTCCTCGACGTTGACCTGAAACAGATTGCGCAGGTCATAGAGGGAAGGGGCGGTAAGGCCCAGTTGCCGCTGCTGTTCCACCGACGCCGGCTCGGTATCGCCCTGGGTGACGATCAGGCGGCGCAGCATGCCGCGGTATTCGCCGGGCACGTCCTGCCAGGCGGCCTCGCCCTTGTGCTCGCCGAAATTAACCTTTCGATCCGCTTCCGGCTCGGCCAGAAAGATACCCCAACGGTATTCCGGCATCTTCACATGGCCGAAATTGGCCCAACCCTTGGAATCCACGCTGATTGCGGTGCGTAGATAAACGTCATGGGTCTGAAATTCCGTCGGACCCATCTCCTGCCACCATTTCTGGTAGTTCGGCTGCCAGGCCTCCAGGGCCCGTTGCAGACGGCGGTCTTCCGACAGATCGACGTTGTTGGGGATGCGTTCCTGATAATCAATGGCCATGGGTCAGACCCTCCTTTTATCGAATTCACTACGCTGGCCGCTGCCGTACATCGGCAGTGCGCCGGTTTCGCCAACCGCATTGGGACGCTGGAATATCCAGTTCTGCCAGGCGGAGAGGCGCGAGAAGATTTTGCTTTCCATGGTTTCCGGTCCACCGAAACGCAGGTTGGCTTCCATGCCGGTCAAAGCATCGGGAGAGAAGGCGGCGCGCTCTTCGATGGCGATACGCACCTCGTCCACCCAATCGATGTCGTCGGGGGCAAAGGTGACCAGACCGGCGTCTTCCGCCGTCAGCGCACCCATAGCCTCGCCCTGACGCTGTTCCAGGGCCGCGACCGTCTCCGCATCATCCAGGAAACGGGATTGCAGGCGGGTCAGGCCGTTGACCATGTCATAAGGGCCGAAGTTCATGGCGGTCAGGGCCAGCATCGCCGGCGGTTGGTTGTCGCCTTCGAATTGGCCGTCCAGCATGTAGCTGCGGTCGGCCGCCAGGGCCAGTTCCAGTAAGGTACCGGTGAAACATGATCCAGGTTCAATAAATGCGAAGATGCTGCGCGAAGTGACATCAACACGCTTCAGGGTACGTTTCAGATACAAAATCACCTCGCGCACCAGCCAATGGTTCTGGTTGGCGGCCATCGCGGCGTCATGGGCGGCAAGCAGATCGCTGTCGCCGCTGGTGTGAAACAGCCAGGTGCCGATCTCGTTCTCATTCGTACGCAGGTGCAGGATCGCGTCGTCCAACTCGCGCGCCAGGCGCAGGGGCCAGTATGCCGCACCCAGTGCCTGGATGGCGTCGGTGTCGGCGGGGGGGGCTTCGGTCGGTCCCTGTACAGTCAGGCTGGCGGTGCGGCTATGCCGGTCGATTTCCACCGACAGGGTGGAATAGCGGATGCTGTCGCCATCGATGGTGCGTTGCAGCGGCGTCAGGGCAATGCCCTGGGACCCAGCCGGGCGGTCCGATTGGGCCACGGCCCGGGCCGCGCGGGCGGCCACGGCATCGTCATATTTGGAGCGCGGCGCGATCTCGTCAATCAGGCGCCAGTCCACGGCGCGCTGGCCGCGGATGCCTTCCTCCAGGGTGCAGAAGAAATCGGCCCGGTCGCGCCGCACCTTGCGCTTGTCGGACAGGCGGGTCAGGCCGCCGGTGCCGGGCAACACCGCCAACAGGGGCACTTCCGGCAGGGAAACCGTGGTGGCGCCGTCGTCGATCATGACGATCTGGTCGCAGGCCAGGGCCAGCTCATAGCCGCCGCCCGCGCAGGGGCCGTTGACGGCGGCGATATAAGTCTGCTGGGAATGGGCGGAGGCATCCTCGATGCTATTTCGGGTCTCGTTGGTGAATTTGCAGAAATTCACTTTGTGATCGTGGGACGAGGTCGCCAGCATGCGGATGTTGGCGCCGGCACAAAAGATCCGCTCCTTGGCCGAGGTCATGACAACGGCGGCCACTTCCGGGTGTTCAAAGCGCAGGCGCTGTACCGCATCATAGAGTTCGATGTCGACGCCCAGGTCGTAGGAATTCAATTTTAATTCATAGCCGTCCCGCAGACCGCCGCCTTCGTCCACGGCCATGGCCAAGGTCGCCACGCGGCCGTCAATGGACAATTGCCAATGCCGGTAAGATCCCGGCTCCGTGCGGAATTCAATCATGCGGTCTGCTCCCCATTTCTTAATAGGCATTATAATGCATTAAATGTCAAGATCAAGAATTATTTCGCAGGTTTTGCCGTCTGTGTTATTGCCTTGCCGCGTACACCCTCGCGATAAATAATATAAATGCCGGTGGCGATCAGGATGCTGGCGCCGCCGACGGTCCAGCGGTCGGGCAGGTCGCCAAAGGCCAGATAGCCGAACAAGGTATTCCAAAGCAGAGCCGTATAAGACAGCGGCGCCAGCACCGCCACGGGGGCGAATTCAAACGACCTGATCAGGGCGTAATGGCCGGCCGCGCCCAACAACCCTAGAGAGGCCAGCATCAGCCAATGCTCTAGGGTCGCCGGATTTTGCCAGAAAAATGGCACCACCAGGGTCATGGCCGCGGCGCCGACCAGGCCGGAGAAAAATAAGGTCGTAATAGGGTCGTCCGTGCTGGACAGCATGCGCGTGGTGATTTGGTAGAGGGCATAGCCAAGTGCCATTAACAACAACAACCAGACGGCCCAATGCATCACGCCGAGGCCCGGCCGGACAATGATCAGGGCGCCAACGAAGCCTACGGCAACAGCCGCCCAGCGCCGCCGCCCAACCACTTCCCCCAACAATGGCACGCTTAGGGCGGTAACCAGCAGAGGCGAGATGAAACTGATTGCCACAGCATCGGCCAGGGGCATGTACTGAATGGCCGTGAAGAAGGTAAGCGTACAAAATACCAGCAATAAAGATCGGATCCATTGCACACCAGGGCGGCTGGTCCGTAACAGGCTGCGTCCGCGCCGGGGTAAAAAGATCACGGCCATGAAGGCGAAATGGAAAAAATAACGGGCCCAGGTGATTTGCATTACCGGCAGGGTCTGGCTCAAATACTTGGCCTGCAGGTCCATCAGCGATAATAAAAACATGGCCCCCAAGGCCAGCATGATCCCGGCCAGTTGGTTCGGCCCCAAAACCACGGTTCCTGCCGCCGCATTCTCGCCGGCGCCTGGCGTTATCACCTAATTTAAACGTCCCAGGGCCTTGGACATCAGCATGTACAATTTGCCCACATCCGACGATAACAGGACCGCCGCCAGGATATCTTCGGGATCGTTTTCCTCGGCCTGCGCCAACGCTTCCTGAAACTGGAAGAGATAGCGGTCCACGTGTTCGCGGAAGCCGTCGTCGTCCTCGTAATTACTCTGGATGGCGGCCAGCGAGATACGGTCGCGGCTGTGGACAATGCGGCGGGCGAAAATGCCCCGGTCACCGTCCAGATAGCGCTCCCAGGCGTCCTCGGGCACATTTTTTTCCAGGGCCCGGTCCAGGTCAATGGCCAGGGAGTTCATGCGCTCTGTCACGAAGGCCATATTGCGCATGAAGGTTTTGCGCCGGTTTGCGCCGCTGCTCTGTTCGACCTTAGCCACATCGACGGCGGCCTTTTCGCTGACCTGACGCAATTCTTCGGCCTGGCGGCGATAGGTGTCGCCAACCGAATCCGCGGCCTGGCCGGTCCGCTCGGTCAGTTGTTCCAATTCGCCCGCGTTGCGGGCCAACTGTTCGCCCAGGCGCAACAGCCGCTTTTCGCTGCCCTTGGCCTGATCCGATAATTCGTCCACCGCCAGGCGCAAATCCTTGCTCAATGCGGCAACCTGCTGGGACAGCCGATTGGATTCATCACGCAGTTCAGTGCCCTGGCCGGCCATTTCCAGACCGGCCGCCTTCAGCCTTTCGGCCCCGCGCTCGCCGGCGGCCGCGACATTCTGAATTTCCTGGCGAAAGGCAATGCCGGCGCCCAGGATTCGCGTTGCTTCACGGTCGGATGTTTCATTCAAGGCGGTCGAGGCGTTATCGAAGGAAATATGGGCGCCGCGCAAACGCGCGGCTGCTTCGTCCGCCGCTTCCGCCACGCGGGAGGTGCCACGGCCCAGGACATCAATCGCCTCGGTCAAATCGGTTTTTGACTGGGTCGCCACCGCGCTCATTTCGCCGGCCCGCCGCAGCAGCTCCTCGCTAACATCACCCGACTCCCGGTTCAGGGATTGGCTGTGCTCCGTAAAACGGGTCAGGGCGGCTTCGATCCGCGCCGCCGCCGCCGTTGCCGCTTCGTTTAATTGCTCGCCTTGCCCGCGCAGGGACTGAGCCAGACCGGCCATGTTCTCAACCGCCTTGGTGGATGTGCCTTCCGCCTGCGCGCTACCCTGGCTCAACAAATCCATAATCTGGTTCAGATAGGCCCCGCCCTTGGTGGTGGCGGCATCCAGGGTCTGCAGTTCCGTTTGCAAGGCGCTGCCGGCCTTGGCCAAATCATCCAGGGCGGACGATGATGCCTGGCTCAGGGCGTTGGTGCTTTTCTCTAATATGGTCTCTATCTGGCCGGCCCGTTCAGAGATGGCGGTGGTGATTTGCTGCAAGGCGCCGGCCCGGCTTTGCAGATCCTCGCTCAGGCGCATGGCGCGCTTCTCTGCCTTGTCGGCGGCGTCTTCCAGCGCGGTGGCGTGCTGCTGCATGGCGGCACTCAGGGTCGTGGCCTCGGCCTGAACCCGGTCCGTCGCGGCTGTCAGATGTTGCGCGTTCTGGCGCAGGGTTTCACCGGTGGTGTCCACCGCCGCGTTGGCTTGCTGGGCCGCCGCCGCGACACCATCGGCCTCTTCCCGCAGGCTGGCGGTGGTGTTGTGAATTTGGGCCAGTGCGCGTTCGCCTTCAACGGCCAGGGTGTCGGCGGCCTCTACATAGGCCGCTTCCGTGGCACGCATTTCCGATGTTGCCGCAGTGCCGGCCTCGGCCAGACCGGCGATGCGTTCTTCCAGTTGGCGCCCGGCCCCTTCGGCCCGCGTGGCCGCCACTGTTACGCCTTCGATGCCCTTGTCCAGCGCGGATTGAACCGCCCCGATACGTTGCCCGGCGGCATCGGCTGCCTCGGCAACACGGCCGGCGGTGGCCTGGGCGATCTGCTCTAAATTCGTCTCCGCCCCTTCGCTCAATTCTCTAAAGCGCTGCTCCGTCATGCTGGTCAAATCGCCAATGCGCACGTCAGTGCTCTGGGTGAAGCCGCCGATCCGGCTTTCGACCGCGTTGGTCACATTGTCCACGCGGTCCTCAATCATGTTGGCTACATTATCCACGCGGGCCTCGACCGCACCGGCCATGGCATCGATCCGGTCCTCGGCGCCGCCGGTCAGGTCTTCAATTTGCCCGGATGCGGTCGTGGCGGCGAATTGTATCCGGCTCATGGCTTGTTCAACGCCGTCGCCGGCCTGACCCAGGGCTGCCGCCGATTGCCGCGACGTCGCGGCGATGGCCTCGGCCTGGGCGTTCAAATGCTGGCTGGCCTGGTCGAGCCGCTGGTCGGCCTGCTGGGCGGCCTGCTGCACGGTTTCCGCCGTTGCCGCCAATTGGCCGCCCGCCTTGGCGATGCGTTCCTCGGTCTTCCCGGCGGTGGCGTTCAGTATTTCAAGATGCTGTTGCACCCGCGCCTCGATGCCGTGGGATATGCTTTCCACCTCGCTCGAAAGCTGACGCAGGCCGTTGCCGTCCTGGCGCATGGCCTCGCCCGCGCGCTTGGCCTCGGATCCGATCTGGGTCGAAACTTCCTGCAGCCACTCACTCTCCTGATGCAGGTTCTGGTTCATCTCGCCACCGCGGCTTATCATGTCGTCAACCGCAAGGCTCAAATCCGTGATTTGGGCCCGCAGGCCCGCTTCCACCGTGTTGGCCTGGCCAATGGTGCGTTGGGCCAGACCTTCCAGGTTTGCCACGATGTCCGTGATCCGCGCCTCGAACTCATCGCGGATGGCTTCCGCCGAATGAGAGGCTTCCTGGCCGAATTTTTCAGTATTGCCCGCCACGGACTTGCCGATTTCGTCGATCCGTTGTTGAAAAGCATTGCTCAACGCCAAGGCGTTCAGGGCGGCCTGGCGCGAGGCATCCTCGGCATAGCCGGTAACGACCGCGGCGCCATCCTTAAAGGATTGCGCGATTTCCTCGGTGCGGCGGTTGACGAAATTGGCAATTTTGTCTGTTTCGCTGGCGATTTGCACCGTACGCAACGTGAAGGCCTGGGCCACCGCGTCGGCCCTGGATTCCCCCCGGCGGGCGCTGTCTTCGACGGCACTGTTGAAGGCTTCAGCCCGACCGCGCAGTTCGGCTTCAACCTTGGCGACCGTGGTGCGCAGGCCATCAACCGTACCCTCGGCCATGCTCAGGAGTTGTCCGCGCCGGGCGTCGAGATCCGCCAACAAGGCATCGATCCGTCCAGCGGCATGATCGGTCATGCGGTCGGCGGTCTGCCGCGCCTCATATTCTTCTTCCCGCAGCCGCTCGGAAATGACATCGGCATGCCGCGAGACATCCGAGGTGATGCGCCTGGCAACATCGGCCAGGGCGGTGGCGCGCTCGTCCACATTTGATTGCAGGTCGCTCCAGTCCTGATCGATCCCGTCGATGCTGCGGTTCATGTCGCCGCTGACCCGTTCGATGCGTGACAGCAGGGTGGCGCTCATTTCCTCCAACCGGCGCACGGCCTGTTCCGTGGCGACGGTGGTGGCGGTACGCAGATCGTCCGTCTGGACCCGAATGCGTTCGCCAGTGTTGGTGACACGGCTTTCCAGGCGGTCAATGGTCTGATCGATTTCCTGGCCCAATTTGCCAACCGTTTGGCGCACCCCGTCGGCCATCTGATCGGCGTGGCCACCAACGGTCTTTTGCGTCCCGGCTGAAGCCGTCTCGATGGCCTTGAGCTGCTGGGCATAGTGCAGGCGCATTTGTTCGGCGCTGGTCACGGCCTGGTCGGTCATCTCGCCGGTACGCACCAGTAACTGGTCCAGGGAACGGCTGTAATCCTGGCCCAACTGATCCACGACCCCGCGGACCCCATCGGCCATTTCACCGGACCGCCCGGCCACGGTCTTTTGCGTTTGGCTCGACGCCAGCTCAATTCCGGCCAGCTGCTCGCCATAATGGCGGCGCATATGTTCAGCCTGGGCCATGGCGTTCGAGGCCATTTCGCCGGTCCGGGATTCCAGACGGTCGACGGATAGGTTGAAATGATCGGCAAGGTCGTTGAGATTTTGTTCGATGCCGTCGGCCAGGCGATCGGCACGGCCGGCCAGGGCGCCGTGGGCCTGATCCGTCGATTGCTCGATGACGGCCAGTTTATCCAGATATTGCTGGCGCAATTGCTCCACCCGTTCCATGGCAGTGTCGCGCAGATCGTCGGAGCGGTTGTTGAGACCGTCGATGGCATGCTCGAAGGCCTCGGTCATGAGGTTTAAATTCTGCCTCATATGGCCGGCCATGCGTTCGTTTTGCACGGCGATGTCAGTCTGGACCTGGGTTGACAGCTGTTCAATCTCGGCCAGTTTCAGGCCGTAATGCTGGTGCATTTGATCCGCCCGGGCGGCGGCGGCTTCGGTCATCTCGGTGCCGCGCTGGGTCAACTCGTCAATGTTTTGATCAAAGCGGTCCGACATTTGCGCCAGGTTCCGGGTCAGTTCCTGCGCCATTTCCGTGCCGCGCGCGGTCAGCGCGGTTTGGCCTTCGTCAGCGTTCCGCGCGATGGCGTTCAACCGGTCTTCGAAATGCTGGCTGATACCGTCGGCCCCGGCCATGGCCGCGTCCTTCATGCCCCCGGCGCGTTCCTCCAGGTGGTCGATGGCGGTGTCGAAATCAGTCTCCATATGGGCCAGATTTTTGTGCAAATCCGCCGTCATTTGGGCGCTGCGGGCGGCGATGGTGGTTTGCGTCTGTTGGCCCGTGCGTTCGATCTCATTCAGGCGGGTGCCATAATGCTGGCGGATCTGGTCCGCCCGCGCCATGGCTTCTTCGCTCCAGGTTCCCGCCCGGCTGTCCATATGATCGACGGTCTGGGAAAATTTCTGTTCCATCTCATTCGCGGTGTGGGCGACGCCATCGGCTATCATATCGGCCCGTTGAGAGACGGTCTGGTGCGTCTGCGCGGTGTTTTGCTCTATTTCCGCCAGACGGGTTTCATAATGCTGCCGCAGACGGTCGGCCTGGCTCATGGTATTTTCGGTCAGGGCCTCGGCCCGCGCTTCGGCCTCGTCCATGGCCTCGGCCAAAGCTTCCGACTGCGCGTTGAGGACACTGGCCACCTGTTCGGCCCGATGTTGTGATTGCGTGACCGAGGCCTCGAAGTCGCCAGCCTGCCCCAACAACAAATCGTTGATCTGACTACCCTGTTCCGTCAGACGTTCGGCGGCGCCTTCCAGGGACCGGGCCCGTCCGCCCAGCTCTTCGACCAGGGCGGCGGTGCGGGCGTTGGACGAGGTGGAGCTGCGGTTGATATCCTCGACCCGTTGGCGCAACAGGCTTTCGACCTGACGCACCTGATCGGTCGCCTGCTCCGAGGCTTGGGTCAGTTCCTCCGCCTGGCGGCGCAGCGCGGCCGAGACCATTTCGATCCGGGCATTCGCCTGATTGTCGGGATAGGTCAGACGCCGCAGTTCCGCCTGCAAGGCAGCGGCATGATCGGTCATCTCGCTGCCTCGGCGAAGATAAAACAACGCCAGCCATAGGACGCCCAATGGGGCGAAAACCGCGCTTAGCACCGATGCCAGTTCGTGGGGCAGCAGAAAGGCCAGGGCATCCCACCCGACATAGCCGGTGACATAGCTGACACAGACGACCAGCCAGACCGCGGTGATCACCAGGCCCAGCATCAGGCCGCGGTGGAAATTGACCTCCCCCGGCGCCCACCATCTTGGCGGCCGCCCGCCCGGGCCGCCACCGGTGGCCCCGCCATAACCACCGCCACGCCCGCCATAGCCGGGCTCGCGCTCGACGGCTTCCGCCGGGATTGGCAGTTGGCTGACGGGTGTCTCTATCTGCGGCATTGGGCTATCCCTTCAGGACCCATGATTACAGCGCATTCTGCAAGTGATCTGGATAGGTTGGTACGTCCAATTGGGCATACGGCGGGCGTACATGTTGAACAAGGAAAAAATTCGGCTTTATGCCGGTATGGGTAATGGCGACGGCGAAGCGGCCCCGTTCGCCCGGGATGATCTGCCCCTGGCTGAAGCGGATCACGTCGCGCGGTTCCGTCAAATCATCAACCTGGGCAAAGCTGTCCGAGCGAAAGGGCCGGTTGGCTGCCTCTGATTGGGCAAACGACAGGCCGTCGTAATAATCGCTGCCGCGCCCGGCCTCGAACTCCAATTCCAGGGCATAATAGTCCCAGATCAGGGCCGTGCGGTTGATCACCACTTTTTGCAGGGCGAAACCGACCGCATGCCGGGTTGCGACCCGGCTGCCGAAGTCCGCCGCTTCCACATTGATCGCCAGCACCACTTCGCCCTCGCCGAAAACTTCTTCGACCAGCACGATGGGATCCTCCAGGCTGCCCGTGCCCGAGGCCGCCAATAGGCGAAAGTTGCTCGATGCCTCGGAAAATGTAATCCCCGGCAACGAAATGCGGCCGGCCGCCGCGGCGCCCCCGGCGCCGGGCCCCGCAGCCAGCATCAGAACCGCCAGAGCCAGATAAAAAGGCAGGATTATGGCTAATCGTACAAACATGCCCCATTGTCCCTGACTGTGGGCCATAGGTCAAAGCATGCCTTGGCCGTGTATCGGGTCAATTTGAAGTAACCTAACTGACCCAGCCGCCTGCGAAGGGGATAATCTGCCCGACGAAAAAATCACTGTCTTCGCCAGCCAGGAACAGGGCAAGGGCGGTGTCCTCGTCGGCGCGGGCCAGGCGACCCAGAGGCACCTCCTGTTTCAGCCTGGAACGGAATTTAGGATTGTCCTGCAAGCTTTCAGGATAATACACGTCACTTTCCACCCAGTTCTGGGCGATCAGGTTAACTTGAATATTGTTGCGGGCCAATTCCACGCCAACGGCACGCACATAGCCGGCTTGGGCCCCGCGCGCGGCGGTATAGGCGGCCAGCCGGGCTATGCCCCGCAAAGGTGTTGCGCTGCCATAGACGACAATCTTGCCCTGCGCCCGTTCGATCATTTGCGGCGTCACGGCGCGCACCAGTCGGTGCAGGGGATGGACCATGATGTCGAACATGCTGGCCCAGATATCGTCGTCAATATCGGCCACCGCCACGCCGTGATGGTTCGGCGCCGCCAGATTGGCGATCAGGATATCCAGCGGTCCCGACTGGGCCACGATGCGGCCGGCAGCATCCGGTTCAGTTAAGTCGCTGCGGTCCGCGATAACCTCGGCCCCGGCCTCACGAAACGTTTTGACCGTCTGGGGACCCATGTAGTCGTCGGCTTGGGTTACCAATACCCGTTTTCCCGCCAGCTTGCCCGTCATAACGACCTCGCTCCCAATGCCCTTTCTTGTGGCGTCGATAGTAGCAGGCAGGTACTCTGAAATCATCACTTTACGGCGTTGGCCGGCGTCTTGTAGTCAATTATTGCCCGCTGGGTATTGGGGGTATTGGGGGTATTGGGGGTATTGGGGGAAATGGTGGTATCGCAAACGATATACGAGGCGCCGCGCCCGGTGCCGGGGCCAGGGGAACAGGTGGTTACCAGCACCTGTGGCCATAATTGCGGCGGGCGTTGCGTGGTCAATGCCCATGTGCGCGATGGCCGGATCACCAGGATCTCCACCGATGCCCGGCGTTGGAACCCCGCGCATCCGCCGCTGCCGGCCTGCGCCCGCGGCGTCGGGCAGATCGAACGCACTTATCACCCTGACCGTCTGCAATATCCCATGCGCCGCACGGGGCCGCGCGGCTCTGGCCAGTTCGCGCGAATTTCCTGGGACGAGGCCTTGGACGAGGTGGCGGCGCAATTGCTGCGCGTGCGGGAAAAATGGGGCAATGCGGCCATACTCGACGGCTCCCGCTCGGGCAGTTTGTCCATGTTGCATGGCCGGGGTCCGGCGAAGCGCTTTTTGCATATGTTTGGCGGCTGCAGCGATTTGTGGTCGAACATGTCGTGCGAGGCTGAAATATTCTCCCTGCGCGCTACCTATGGCCAGGGTTTCTCCCACAAGGTCGCGGGCCGCGAACCCACGGACTATGTCAATTCGAAATTGATCTGGATGTGGGGCTGGTCGCCGGGGGACGGCACCTTTGGTACCGGCACCATGCAATATTTGAAACAGGCCAAGGCGCAGGGCACGCGCATCGTCTGTATTGATCCCCGCCGCAGCCGCAGCTCTATTCAGTTGGCCGATGAACATATCTTTATCCGCCCCTCCACCGATGCCGCCGCCTTGATCGCCATGGCCTATGTGATGGTCAAGGAAGGGGTGCATGATCAGGTTTATTGCGATCGCTTTGTGCAGGGTTTCGACGAGGCGACCTTGCCTGAAGGCGCACCGGCGGGGGCCTCCTATCGCAGCTATCTGATGGGCGAGACCGATGGTTTGGCAAAGACTCCAGAATGGGCGGCCGGGATAACGGGCATTCCAGCCGCGACGATCCAGCGTCTGGCCATTGAATTCGCCACCACCAAGCCGGCCGCGTTGCAGGGCGGTTACGGGCCAGGGCGAACGGCCTTTGGCGAACAGTTCCACAGGGCGGCCTTTGCTTTGGCGGCGATGACCGGCAATGTGGGTATCGTTGGCGGCAATTCCGGCACCAGCAATGGCGCCACCGGGCAGGGCAATATGCGTGGCTTTTCCGCGGGGCCGAATCCGGTCGATGCAAAAATTTCCGCGCCTCTGCTGGCCGATCTGTTGGCCCGTGGCAAGAGCGGCGGTTATCCCGCGGATATCAAGCTGATTTATTCCATGGGCGGTGATTTGTTCAACCAATGTCCGAACGCGGCAAAAACCGCCAAGGCATTGGACAACGTCGAATTCATCGTCGGCCAGGACCATTTCCTCACCCCGACCACGCGCCACGCGGATATCGTGCTGCCGGCCACGACCTTTTGGGAACGTAACGACGTGCATACGCCCTGGGCCGGGGCGGGCCATTATGCGATCTTCATGAAACAGGCCATCGAACCTATGTACGAGTGCCGCAATGATCTGGATATTTTTACCGATCTGGCCGCGCGCGTCGGCATCGAGGGTTATAACGGCAAAGAAGAGATGGACTGGCTGCGCGCGTTCACCGCCGACGCGGTGGACGATTTTGATGCCTTTCAGGCGCAGGGTGTGGCCCGGTTTCCCGCACCCGAGGATGCGGTGGCGTTTGCCAAACAGATCCGCGATCCGGAAAGCCATAAATTCGCCACGCCGTCGGGCAAGATCGAGGTTTATGCCACTCTCATCGCGGATAATCCCAATCCCTATGGTCTGGGCGCTATTGCGCCGATCCCGACCTGGGTGCCGCAACTGGAGCACGACGGGGATTACCCACTAAGCCTGTGCAGTCCCAAGTCACGGGCGCGGACCCATTCCATTCATGGCAACCAGGACAAGCTGGCCAAGGTTGATCCCGATGATCTGTGGCTGCATCCAGCGGATGCCGAGGCGCGGGGCATTCACGATGGGCAGATGGTGCGGATCTTCAACGCCCAGGGCGCGACGGTCTTGCCGGCCAAGGTGACGGAAAACATCGCGCCCGGCGTCGTTTCCATCAAGGAAGGTGCCTGGTTTACCCCCGATGAAGAGGGCACCGACACACAAGGCTGCGCCAACGCGGTGACCCTGGACCGCTCCGCGCCCAGCGGGGCGACCACCTACAACACGAATTTTGTCCAGGTACGGCCGGTCAATAGTTAGGCGGGAGTCAGGACTGCTGGGATTACGCCTCGGCGCCGGTATCCGGCACCATGGCGGCCAGTTCATCCAGGCAGGCGCCCAGGGTGCGGGCCGTGGTGTCCAGGCTGGCATCAGCCTTGCGGTACAGGCTCTCGCGGCCCTCCAGGATACGCTGTAGATCTTCCATGGCCTCCCGGTTGCCGGCCATGGGGCGCTGGTCACCCTGGGCCGCTACCCGGGCCATATGCTCCGCCGGCGAGGCTTGCAGCCAGATGGTGTAGCAAGACGACAACAGGCGTTCGTAGGTGCCCGGTTCGGTGACCAGCCCGCCGCCCGTTTCCAGCACGGCCCTGGGATAGGCCTCGACCACCTGTTCCAGGCATTGCCGTTCCAACCGGCGGTAGGCGGTCCGGCCCAGCAGATCAAAAATTTCGTCCAGGCGCATGCCGGCCTTTTCCTCGATCCGCTTGTTCAACTGCACAAAGGGCAGACCCAGGCGCTTGGCCAGGGCGGCCCCCAGGGTGCTTTTGCCCGCGCCACGCAGGCCGATCAGGGCAATGCGGCTGCCTTGCCCGGCCTCCGGCGCATAGCGCTGGCGCAAATGACGATGCAGATCGGCCAGGTCAGCGTTGTTCAGGTCGGCTAGTTGCTCCAGTATCAAGGCCAATTCCACCGGCCGGTCCGGGCCGTCCTGAACCAATTCCGAAAGCGGCAGATGCATGGCCGCCGCGATTTGCCGCAGCAGGATGATCGAGACATTGCCCCGGCCGCTTTCCAACTGTGCCAGATAGCGCTCCGAGACCCCGGATTCAGCGGATAATATCTTGCGCGTCATGCCGCGCCGGGCCCTGGCCCCACGCACCCGGTCGCCCAACAGGGCCAAATAGCGCCCGTCGTCGTCCGCCCTGTCCGCCTGATCCCGCTCCATTCGACGCTGCATGGTTGCCTCGTTGCCGTGAATTCGCTACCGATATGACAATGGTACATGACAAGACATAATATGCATTATATTTCTTTTTAATTGTTTTTGGAATAAAAAATGCAGTATATATCATTTCTAATCATCGAAGACCACGGCGGAGATTTGGGGGGCGTATGGCGAAGTCCATCACCATATTGATTGGCACCATCACGGGTACCGCTGAATTGGTCGCCGAAGACGTGGCGCCGGTGTTGGAAGCTGCCGGTTATCAGGTCGAAATCCTGGATATGGACGGCCTGACCCCGGATATTCTGTGCGACAACGACCTGGTCCTGATCTGCACCTCAACCTACGGCCAGGGCGATGTGCCTGACAATGCCATGGCGTTATACGAGGCCTTGGATGTGCACCAGCCGGATTTGTCGGGGCTGCATTATGGCATCATTGGTTTAGGTGACAGCACCTATGCCGATACCTACAATCAAGGCGGCGTGCGGTTCGATAATCTGCTGCGGGAACTGGGGGCCCAACGGGTCGGTGACGTTATGCGCCATAATGCATCCAGCGATGAACTGCCGGAAGAAGCGGGCGTCGCCTGGGCCAGGCAATGGGTCGAACTGCTGGCCAAATAAGTAACGTACGACGGTGGGAGGAATATCGCGATGACGAGCGGCTATAGTACATTCGATCTATCCCAGGATCCGCCTTTGGTGACCGTGCCACGGGCCTATAACCTGGCGGTGGACTTCATGGACCGGCGGGTTGACGAGGGCTTTGGCGACAAGGTTGCCTTTATCGATGACAACGGTAGGCACAGCTATGGCGCGTTGCAGGAAAATGCCAATCGCTTTGGCAATGCCATGCTGAATTTGGGCCTGCAAGCGGAACAGCGCGTCATGCTGCTGCAACTGGACAGCATTGATTTTCCCATTGCCTTCTTTGGCGCCATTAAGGCGGGATTGGTGGCGGTGCCGGTCAATACCCTGCTGACCACCGACGATTATCACTACATGTTGCGGGATTCCCGGGCCAGGGCCCTGGTGGTCAGCGCGGACCTGCTGCCCGTCGTGGCGCCGATCCTGGATCAATTGCCCGATCTGCGGCATGTCATCGTGACCGGCACTGGTGATACGCAAGGCCATGCCAGCATGGCCGCGACCCTGGCGGGCGGGGCGGCGGCGTTGGCGGCGGCGGCCACCTCGGCGGACGACGTGGCGTTCTGGCTCTATTCCTCCGGCTCCACGGGGCGTCCCAAGGGCGCGCCGCATCTGCAAAGCGATATGATCCATACGGCGGTCCTGTATGGCCTGGGCGTGTTGGGCATTCGGTCCGATGACGTGGTCTATTCCGCCGCCAAGTTGTTTTTCGCCTATGGGCTGGGCAATGCCCTGACCTTTCCCATGCTGGTCGGGGCCACCTCTGTTCTGATGGCCGGGCGGCCGACGCCGGGGGATGTCATGGCCCGGATAAAGGATAACGGGGCCAGCATATTTTACGGTGTGCCCACCCTGTATGCAGGCATCCTGGCGGATGACAGCATTGGCCAGGATGCGTCCTCGCCACGCCTGCGCCACTGTGTTTCCGCCGGTGAAGCCTTGCCCGAAGATATTGCCAAACGCTGGGCGGATCGTTTCGGCGTGGATATTCTGGACGGCATCGGCTCGACTGAGATGCTGCACATTTTTGTCTCCAACCGGCCGGGCGATGTGCGCTATGGCAGCACCGGGCTGCCGGTGCCTGGCTATCGCTGCCGCCTGACGGATGATGCGGGTGCGGCTGTGGCCCCCGGAGAAATTGGCGATCTGCTGGTCAGCGGACCGTCGTCGTCGCCTTATTACTGGAACAACCGGGAAAAAAGCGTCGCTACTTTCGAAGGCGCCTGGACCCGCACCGGCGATAAATACACCTGTGATAAAGATGGCTATTTCATCTATGCGGGCCGCAGCGATGATATGTTGAAGGTCGGCGGCATCTGGGTCTCGCCGTTCGAGGTGGAATCCGCCCTGATGGCCCATGACAGCGTCCTGGAAGCAGCGGTGGTCGGACACGGCGACAGCGACGAATTGATCAAGCCAAAGGCCTATGTTGTCCTGAAGGCTGGCGGCGGCGGGGAAAGCCAGGCCACGGCATTGCAGCAATTCGTCAAGGATCGTCTGGCGCCCTACAAATATCCCCGCTGGGTGGAATTTGTCGACGAATTGCCCAAGACCGCGACGGGCAAGATCCAACGTTTTAAGCTGCGGGATTGATGGCGGCCGGTGTATGGCGAACAGTTATGACAGTATAGAGGCGGCGGGCCAGCGTCTGGAATGCGCCTGGCTGGGGCCCGCGCCGTCCACCGACCCCAATGGGCCGCCGACCCTGGTGTTTTTGCACGAAGGCCTGGGTTGTGTCGCCTTGTGGCGCGATTTTCCGGCCCAATTGGCCGCGGCGACCGGTCTTGGCGGCTTTGTTTATAGCCGTCAGGGCTACGGCGGCTCCGATCCCTGCGCCTTGCCACGGCCCATAACCTATATGCACGATGAAGGATTGCGGGTGCTCCCCGCCCTATTGGCTGCCGCCGGCATCAAGCGGACCATCCTGGTGGGGCACTCCGACGGCGCCTCGATTGCGCTGATCTATGCCGGTGGCACCCCGGCCACCGCTTTGGCCGGCCTGATCCTGGAGGCCCCGCATGTGTTTATGGAGGAATGTAACGCCGCCTCCATCGCAGAGGTGCGGGAAATTTATGCCACCGGCGATCTGCGCCAGCGTCTGGCGAAATATCACGGCGACAATGTGGATTGCGCCTTTCACGGCTGGTCCGAGCCCTGGCTGGGTGAAGGCTTCAGCACGTGGAACCTGGAAGGCTATTTGCCGGCAATCTGCGCCCGAAAACCGGTGCCAACCCTGGTGATCCAGGGTGCGGCGGACGAATACGGCACCATCGCCCAGTGTCAGGCCATTGAACGGGGCATAGGACCGGATGCCAAAACGTTGTTTCTACCAGATTGCGGCCACGCGCCTCACAAGGATCAGTTCGAACAAACCCTCTCGGCCATGGTGGCCCATATCAACAGTATCGTTTGAAGGCGCCCATCGGCGCACGGCATTAAGCCTATAAAGGCCCAGCCCGCACGCGCCCGGCCTGCACGCGCAAAGACTCTCGGGGCCAAACCTATTGGTCTGGCCTTGCAGTCTCAAACTTATATGAGCCAGGCTGTCGGGGCGCCGGATAAAATCGGCGACGCCCACGCGTCGGGACGTGGCCTTCTAGAGCAATTCCGAATTAATGAGAATCGCGAAGCGATTCTAAGTGATTGGAAAAATTGCTCTATCTCAAAGGCAAAGCAATCGAACCAATCATTTAAGTCGCGAAAGCGACTCGAATTAATTGAAAATTGCTTTAGGCAGCTTTCCGGCGCGGAATAAATGGCTGGCGAGGCTCGATCTCTAGATCGCGGATCGATTTCGCCTTATGTTCTTCGCAGTACGAGCTACCGTCCGACCGAACTTCGCCGCAATACTCGTGGCTGGGGTGATCACCGTGGGGCCACATGGGCCAAAGACACCCTCGGCGGGTCCTGATATCAAGCATATGTCGCTCTCATCACGTTATTGAATAGGATAGGTAACTGTGGAATACATTGGTTATATGTTGCGGCGCACCATGTTGTCAAGTGTTGATTATCATTAATGAATCATCAATTGTCACTTTTTTCGAATCGGCCTGTGGATAAGTTATCCAGAAGCTCTCGCTTTGCGTGCCCGGCGCAATAGGATACGCTTGGCGGCATGGCGCATCCCAGTGAAAACCAAATCCGCTATTTGCAGCGGGGATTGACCCAGCCGGGTGGAAAATTGCCCCTGTTCGACGAACTGGGCCAGGAAATCGATGTCCGCACAATTCGCGCTTGCATCAAGGCCGGCTGGGCCGAAGCCTGGTTCGCCAATCCGTTGAAGCCCGATTGGCTGGTCTGCCGTTTGACCGACAGCGGCCGGGAGATTTTGGCTAAGTCGGATGTGCATCAGGTGAAAAATCCATTCCCGCCGTTCGCCCCCCGCCCAGAATAAGAGCGTTTGTGAGTAGGAGATCGTTTTCGGCATGCCGTACAGAACCTTTGGTTTTACGCAAGAGCAAATTCTGATGCGTGACAGCATTCTGGGCCTGCTGGGGCGGGTGCTGCCGGCGGAAAAGATGCTTGAACTGGATAAGGCCTCGGCCTTTCCCGCCGATGCCTTTCGGGCCATTGCGGCGGACGGCTGGCTTGGCCTGCCCATAGCCGCGGAATATGGCGGCGCCGGGGCTTCCAATATGGATATGGCGGTATTTATCGAGGCCATGGGCTATTACCATTATGGCGCCCGCTCCGCCTATATGACTACGGCGATCTATGGTGCCTCGCATTTACAATACCATGCCACCGAGGCCCAGCGGCGGGACATGTTGCCCCGCCTGATCGCGGGCGAATTAAAGATGTGCATCGCCTATTCCGAACCTGACAGCGGCTCTGACGCCGCCGGTATCCGCACCCGTGCAGTGCGCGATGGGGATGCCTATGTGATCAACGGGCAAAAGATCTACATCACCAATGCCCATGTCAGCGATTGGATGGTGGTCTCGGCCAAGACCGACCCGGAGGCCGGGCACAGGGGGTTGAGCCTGTTTCTGGTGGATAGCAAGACGCCGGGGCTGACGATCCGGCCCATGGACCCATTGGGCTCGCGCACTTCTTTGCCGAACGAAGTATTCTTCGATGACGTCCGTGTGCCGCTGGGTAATCTGCTGGGCACCGAGGGCGGCGCCTGGCCCATGCTGATGCGGGGCCTGAACCAGGAGAGGCTGCTGCTGGCCGCGACATCCGCCGGCCATTGTATTCGGATATTGGAACTGGCCAAGGATTTCGCCGTCAACCGCAAGGCATTTGGCAAGCGGATCACGGAATATCAGGCGATTTCCCACAAACTGGCGGATATGCACATGCTGACCGAGGGGGCCCGTCTGGCAACCTTTCATGCGGCGCGGATGCTGGATGCGGGCGAGGACGCGGTGTTGGAAACCACAACGGCCAAGATCGTGGCGACGGAAAATAATTTCAAGGTCGCGGACCTGGGTATGCAGATCATGGGCGGGGCCGGCTATATGGCGGGGGAAATGCAGCGCTTGTTTCGCGAGGCGCGCCTGGGCCCGATTGGCGGTGGCACCTCGGAAATTCTCAGAAATGTCATTGGCAAGCGCATGGGGCTTTAGCAATGCCGAAAATTACCGTAAAAGAATATAACATGGGATTCTCAGGGCGGCATTCGGGCGGACTAAATGGCGGGCAATAGCGAAATCAAGCGCACGATGAAAATCGTGATCGACAGGGTTGACGAGGTGCCCAATCTCGACGATGCGGCGCGCCGCGAGTTGCGCCAAGTGTTCACCAGCATGCGTGATATCCTGACCCGCCTGCCAGCGGGACGTATGGTCGAGGCCGAGATGGTCGCGGATCAGGCCAGGGAATTATTGGCAAGCGCTTCGCATAAACGTCTCAACCAAACCATGATCCGGTCGTCTTCGTCCGGCCTGCGCCAGGCGGCGGAACGGCTGGATGATATCGCCCCAAGGGTTCTGACCCTGTGCCGCCAGGTGACCGACCAGTTTAGCTAACCTGGTTTCGGTTTGCATCGAAACAAGTCTGGCTTTTGTCGCTCACGCCAGAGCGCGATTGGCGCGCTGTGTCGGGATGGGGTCAGGTCTTTCTTTTTGCGGCGGCAGGCCATATCCTGCCCGCATGGCACGTTCCCTACGCATAGAATATCCCGGCGCCGTCTATCACGTTACCTCGCGGGGCAACGGCGGGCAGGCGGTTTTTTTGGACGATGGCGACCGGGCGGCGTTTTTGCAATGCCTCGGCCTGAGCATCGAACGCCACGGCTGGCGCTGCCATGGCTATTGCCTGATGGACGATCATTATCACCTGTTGTTGGAAACGCCACGGGCCAACCTGTCCCTGGGCATGCGCCAGGTCAACGGCGTCTACACGCAAGCCTTCAACCGGGCGCACGAACGCGGCGGCCACCTTTTCCAGGGGCGCTACAAGGCGATTTTGGTGGAGCGGGATGCCTATTTGTTGGAGCTGGCGCGCTATGTGGTGTTGAACCCGGTGCGGGCGGGCATGGTGGCCAGGGCAGGGGACTGGCCCTGGTCCAGCTACCGCGCCACGGCCGGCGAGGGCGCGGGGCCGCCGTGGCTGGTGGTGGATTGGCTGCGCCGGCAATTCGGCGGGCCGGAGGCCTGGGCCCCCTATCGCCAGTACGTGGCCGAGGGTATGGCGGACAACCAATCGCCCCTAGCCGGCGGTCTGGCGGCAGCGCTGACGGGCGGTGCTATTCTGGGCGGCGCGGACTTCGTTGCCGGGCTGGCGCCACGCCTTCGCGCGGCGGGGCGGGAAGTGCCCATGGCGCAACGAAATCTGGCCCGTCCCAGCCTGGCCGATTTGCGCGCAACGGCGGCAAATGCGAAAGACCGCGCCTGGATGCTCCAGGCTCAGCGTACGCACGGCTATCGGCAAAGCCAGATCGCCGCCGAGGCGGGTCTGCACTACTCCACCGTCTCCCGTCTCATCAAGGCCCTGGAAACAGGAAAATCAAAATGAAAGACTTGACCCCACGAATTACTGGATTGAGCCCCGTGCCGCTCAATGTCTAGCAGCTGGCAGGCCATACTCAGCGGCGGGGCCGTCGCGATCTTTGCGTTTACCTTAGCCAGGGTTTGGGATGCACTGGAAAATAGCCACCAAGACAGGTCGGTTCTAGCCTGTGCCATTGTCGAAATAGATACCCTTATGGGCGTCCTCCAAAATAATTTTGATTTGGTAGAACATGAACTGACTATTCTCTCCGAGAAGCGAACGGTAACAAATCCGTTAGTCTCTGTGAGCCCCGGCTTCTGGGACTTAATAAAAATCCACACCCCGCGTCCCCTGCTAGCCAATGTTGATTTACTTTTGAAGGTCAGTGACGCAGCGCAGCAAACCGAGCTGGTTGCTCAACACATTCGCAGCCGGGAAAGCATTCACGTCAACCGCCAAGCCCTTACGACTTATCATCAGCTTTTGGCTGGACACGATGGCCTCCTAATAAAATTTATCGGCGAATTAATGGTTACTCTGCACGAATTGAAGGACCTCCTGGAGGCCGCCAATACGCATCAACCTTCCGGCTTGAACCATGCCGCGCCTATCATTGCGGGCCTCGCTGTCTTGATTTTTCTCGCCTACGGGATGGTCCAAGGCATTTTATGGACGTACTAGTCGCCGACAGAGTTTCCACTAGGCGCGACGATATTTGCCGTATCGCAGCCGTCACCTAACCACACAAAGCATCTCAGTAGATGCCAATAAGGTTAGGGGTCACGTCTTTCTTTTTGATTTTCGAAAATCCCGGTCCCGCTGTCTCAGCTATTCAGCGGCTTGCCGGTGACGGCGAGGGCGGCTTCTTTGACGGCTTCGTTCAGGGTGGGGTGGGCGTGGCAGGTTAACGCGATGTCCTCGGATGAGGCGCCCATTTCCAGGGCCAGGACCAGTTCGGCGATCATGGTGCCCGCATCCGGGCCGATGATGTGGGCGCCCAGCAGACGGTCGGTCGTTTTGTCCGCCAGCAGCTTGACGAAACCGCCTTCGCTGTCGCCGCTGGAGCGGGCCCGGCTGTTGGCGGCGAAGCTGAAGCGGCCCTTGTTATAGGCGATGCCGGCGGCCTTTAATTGTTCTTCGGATTGGCCCACGGTGGCGACTTCGGGCCAAGTGTAGCAGACGCCGGGAATGGCGCCATAGTTCACCTCTCCCGTATGTCCGGCCAGTTTCTCGGCCAGCACCACGCCCTCTTCCTCGGCCTTGTGAGCCAGCATGGGGCGGTCGGGCAGCACATCGCCGATGGCGAAAATACCGGCGACATTGGTTTGATAGTCCTCGTCCACGGGGATGAAACCGCGCGGGTCCATGTTGACGCCCACTTCGGCCAGGCCCAGGCCGTCGGTAAACGGTTTGCGCCCGATGGACACCAGGACCACGTCCGCCTTCACGCTTTCCGTATCGCCGCCCGATGCCGGTTCCAGGCTCAATTCCACCCCGCCACGGGCTTTCCTGGCGCCCGTAACCTTGGTGCCCAGGCGGAATTCCATGCCCTGGGCGGTCAGGCTGCGTTGCAGGTTGCGGGCCAGTTCGCCATCCATGCCCGGCGTGATCCGGTCCAGGAATTCCACCACCGTCACCTTGGCGCCCAGGCGGCCCCAAACCGAACCCATTTCCAGGCCGATATAGCCGCCGCCGATCACCACCAGATGTTTCGGCACCTTGTTCAGGGACAGCGCACCGGTGGACGAGACAATGGTCTTTTCATCAATCTCCACCCCCGGCAGGCCCATCACCTGGGAGCCGGTGGCAATGACAATATTTTCCGCCGTCAAGGTGCGTTCGCCGCCGGCATTCAGGCTGACCTGAACCGAACCGGCCGAGGCGAGGCGCCCGGCGCCGGGGATATATTCCACCTTGTTCTTCTTGAACAGCCCCTCGATGCCGGTGGTCAGATCCGCGACCACCTTGGTTTTGCGGGCCATCATGGCCTTCAGGTCCAGGGACAGGCCCTGGGTTTTGATGCCGTGTTGGGCGAAACCGGCCTCGGCCTCGTGATACAGGTGCGAGGATTGCAACAGCGCCTTGGAGGGGATACAGCCCACGTTCAGGCAGGTGCCGCCCAGGGTGCCGCGCATCTCCACACAGGCCGTGCGCAGGCCCAATTGGGCCGCCTTGATAGCGCCGATATAGCCGCCCGGGCCGCCGCCGATGAAGACCACATCGAAATTGTTATCTGTCATAGCCGCACACCACTAAATTTCGAACAACAGGCGTTCGGGTTCTTCGATACATTCCTTGACCCGGACCAGGAAGGTCACCGCCTCGCGGCCATCAATGATCCGGTGATCGTAGCTCAACGCCAGATACATCATGGGCCGGGCGACCACTTCGCCATTCACCACCATGGCCCGGTCCTGGATCTTGTGCATGCCCAGAATGGCGGACTGCGGCGGGTTCAGAATTGGCATGGAGAGCAACGAGCCATAGACGCCACCGTTGGAGATGGTGAAGGTGCCGCCCTGCATATCGTCAATGCTCAATTTGCCGTCACGGGCGCGGCGGCCGTAATCAACGATCGCGCCTTCGATATCGGCGAATGACATGCCATCGGCATCGCGCAATACCGGCACCACAAGGCCCTGGGGCGTGCCCACGGCGACGCCGATATTATAATAATTCTTGTAGATCAGATTGTCGCCGTCGACCTCCGCATTGACCGCCGGCACCTCGGCCAGGGCCTGGGTACAGGCGCGCACGAAAAAGGACATGAAGCCCAGGCGGTGGCCGTGGCGTTTTTCAAAGACGTCGCGGTATTTGGCCCGCGCCGCCATCACCGCGCCCATGTCCACTTCGTTGAAGGTGGTCAGCATGGCGGCGGTGTTTTGCGCATCCTTGAGGCGCCGCGCGATGGTCTTGCGCAGGCGGGTCATGCGGACGATCTCTTCCAGCCCGGCATTGGGGCGCAGGCCGGCATCCTGGTGTCCGGCCGGCGCGGCGGTGACCTGTGCGGCCGGAATGACCTGTTGTGCCGGGGCGGCTGATGGGGCAGCCAATGGCGCGGCGAGGGGTGCCGCCACGGGGGTCGCCGCAGGCGCCGGGGCACCGCCGGCCTTGACGTAATTCAGCACGTCTTCCTTCAACAGCCGGCCATCCTTGCCGCTGGCCGGAATGGCGGCGGGATCAAGGTTATGTTCCTGCACCAAACGGCGCACCGCCGGTGACAGGGGCGCAGCCGCGGCAGGTACAGTTGCAGTTACCGGGGCAGCCACTGGGGCAGGCGCGGGGGCGGCAGCGGGGGCAGCCACCGGAACAGTTACTGGGGTTGGGGCCGGCGCGGCGGCGGCGGTCTGGCTTTCATCAATGCGGCACAACAGGCCGCCCATGGCCACCGTGGCTTCTTCCGGCGCGACGATTTCGCTCAACACACCGGCGGCGGGCGCGGGCACTTCCACCGCCACCTTGTCGGTTTCCAGTTCCACCAACGGCTCGTCCCGGGCAACCACTTCACCGACCTGCTTCAGCCAACGGGCCACGGTCGCCTCGGTCACGGATTCGCCCAATATGGGAACCAAGATATCGATCATCTAAGGGGCCTCGTTTCGTTGTATATGCTCAATAACCGGCAGTAACCGATTACGTTTAAAGTCCCAGCGCCTTGGCGACCAAGGCGGCCTGTTCTTTCAGATGGGCAGCGGCGTTGCCGACGGCGGTTGACGCGCTTTCGGGCCGCCCGATGTAACGCGGCCGTTGTGTTTTATGGCTGATATTGTCCAGCACCTTTTCCAATCGGGGCATCGCGAACCACCAGGCGCCCATGTTCTGCGGTTCTTCCTGGCACCAGATCACCTCGGCATTGGGGAAGCGGGCCAATTCCTTGCACAGGGCCGCCTTGGGGAACGGATACAATTGTTCCAGGCGCAGCAGATAGACGTTCTTTTTCTTGGCCGCGTCCCGTTCTGCCAACAAATCATAATAGACCTTGCCGCTGCACAGCACGACGCGGCGGATCTTGTCGTCGGCTGCCAGCCGCTGACGGTCGCCTTCGTGTGTATCCCATAGCACGCGGTGGAAGCTGGAGCCCGGCCCCAGCTCGGCCATGCTGGACACACAGCCCTTGTGGCGCAACAACGACTTTGGCGTCATCAAGATCAGCGGCTTGCGGAACTTGCGATGCAATTGCCGGCGCAGAATATGGAAATAATTGGCCGGTGTGGTGCAGTTGGCGACCTGCATGTTGTCTTCGGCGCAAAGTTGCAGGTACCGCTCCAGCCGGGCCGAGGAATGTTCCGGTCCCTGACCCTCAAAGCCGTGCGGCAGCAGCATGACCAGGCCGCTCATGCGCAGCCATTTGCTTTCCCCGGAAGAAATGAACTGGTCAATAATGACCTGGGCGCCATTCGCGAAGTCGCCGAATTGCGCTTCCCACATGATCAGGCCGCGCGGTTCAGCCAGGGAATAGCCGTATTCAAAGCCCAGCACCGCCGCCTCGGACAGGGCCGAATTTATAACGTCAAACCGCGCCTGTTTTTTGTCCAGATTGTTCAGGGGCGTGAAGGTATGTTCGTCAATCTGATCGATGAATTGGCAATGGCGCTGGGAAAACGTGCCGCGCGCACTGTCCTGGCCCGACAGGCGGACAGGAAAACCTTCCATCACCAATGAGCCGAACGCCAGGGCCTCCGCCGTTGCCCAATCGATGCCTTCGCCGCTTTCGATAATGGCGCGCTTGCCTGTCAGTTGCCGCTGCACGGTGCGATGAAGGTTAAAATCGCCGGGCGCCTGGGTTATTACTTTGCCGATATGTGCCAGGGTCTTCAGCTTGACCGAGGTTTCGCCGCGCCGGGCCTCGCCACGGGCGGTTTCCAGGCCCTGCCAGCGGCCTTCCAGCCAATCCGCCTTGTTCGGTTTATAGGCTGCCGCCGCCTCGAAATCCTGTTCCATGCGGGCCTGAAAGTCGGCCACGCCGTTATCAGCCTCTTCCTGGCTGATGATGCCGTCGGTGACCAGTTTTTCCGAATAGATCTGGCGCGAGGTCGGATGTTGGCCAATGGCCTTGTACATCAAGGGTTGGGTAAAGGCCGGCTCGTCGCCCTCGTTATGGCCATGACGGCGATAACAGTACATATCGATGATCACGTCTTTTTTGAATTGGTGGCGAAATTCAGCCGCGATCTTGCCGATGTAACAGACGGCTTCGGGGTCATCGCCGTTAACGTGAAAAATTGGTGTCTGCACCATTTTGCCCACATCGGAGGGATAGGGCGAGGAGCGGGAGAGATTGGGATTGGTGGTAAAGCCAATCTGATTGTTGACGATAATATGTATCGTGCCGCCGACCGTGTAGCCTTCCAGATCGGACAGGGCGAAACATTCCCCAACCAGACCCTGCCCGGCAAAAGCGGCATCGCCATGCATCAACAAGGCCATGACCTTGCTGCCGCCGGTGTCATTTTGCTGGTCCTGCTTGGCCCTGGCCTTGCCCTGCACGACCGGGTTGGCGGCTTCCAGGTGCGATGGGTTGGCGGCCAGGGACAGATGCACCATATGGCCGCCCAATTCCCGATCAGCCGAAGTGCCCAGATGATATTTCACATCGCCCGAACCCTGCACGTCCAGAGGATGGGCCGACTGTCCCTGAAATTCTGAAAAGATCGCCGTGAATGGCTTGCGCATAAGATTGGACAGCACGTTCAAGCGGCCCCGGTGCGGCATGCCAAGCGAGATTTCCCGCGTTCCTAACTGCGCCGCCCGGATCAGCACCGAATGCAACAACGGCATCAGGCTTTCGCCGCCGTCCAGGCCAAACCGCTTGGTGCCCGTGTGTTTAACCTGCAGGAAGCTCTCGAAGCCTTCCGCCTCCACCAACTCGCGCAAAATCTGGCGCTTTTCGTGGTCGGTCAGATTGATTTCCTTGCCCCGGCCCTCAATCCGCTCCTGTATCCAGGCTTTCTCGTCCGGCCCCATGATGTGCATGAATTCCACACCGATGCTGCTGCAATAGGTGCGGTTCAAGATGTCCAGAATTTCCCGCAAAGTGGCGGTTTCCAGACCAAGGACGTAGTTGATAAAGATCGGCCGATCCAAATCCGCCTCGGTAAAGCCAAAGCTGCGCGGGTTCAGTTCGGAATGGGATACGGTTTGTTGCAGGCCCAGGGGGTCCAGCTTGGCATGGAGATGGCCACGCACGCGGAAATTTCGGATCAGCATCAAGGCGCGCAGGCTGTCGGTGGTGGCTTGGCGCACTTGTGCCGGCGTAACAGCACCCATTGCCCTCGGCGCCCGTTGGGCGCCATCCATTACATCCCGCTCTTCGCCGCCGGTGGTATAGGGGTCGCCCTGGCTTTCCAGGCCGGTACGCGGGGCCCAGGGGGCGCCACGAACCTCGGCCACCACCGCCTCCGCTTCGTCGCCCAATTGGTGGAAGAACTGCTGCCACGAGGCATCAACCGAACTGGGAGAGTCCAAAAAGCGTTGATAAAGTTGTTCTATAAAGGCGCTGTTGGCGCCAAAAAGGAATGACGAACCTTCAAGGTTCGATCGTTCTGGGTCCAGGCCCTCAGAGTCCGCTACGGACATATTTTCACCGACAGCTTTCTGCCGCCGTCTCCATTGCGATTACAGACCCAGAGCATTTCCATTTTGGAAATGCTCAGATCCTTAGAATAAGAGCAATTTTCCCAATCCCTTAGCATCGCTCCGCGAACTTCATGGACCCGGAATCGCTCTTGCGCATACTGCGCACAGGGTGGTTAACCTTTCATTACTTCCAACATGGTGCTGCCCAGTTTTGCAGGTGAATCCGCCACTTCGATGCCGGCGCCGCGCATTGCCTCCATCTTGTCGCCAGCGGTTCCCTTGCCGCCCGAGATGATGGCGCCCGCATGGCCCATGCGCCGTCCGGGAGGGGCCGTGACGCCCGCGATAAAGCCGACCATGGGTTTCTTGACCTTGGATTGCTTGATGAATTCGGCGGCCTCTTCCTCGGCCGTGCCGCCGATCTCGCCAATCATCACAATGCCCTCGGTCTCGTCATCTTCCAGAAACATCTCCAGGCAATCAATGAAATTGGTGCCATTGACCGGATCGCCGCCAATGCCGATGCAGGTGGTTTGTCCCAAACCAACCGCCGTGGTCTGGCCCACGGCTTCATAGGTCAAGGTGCCGGAGCGCGAGACGACACCGATCCTGCCGCGGGTATGGATGTGACCCGGCATGATGCCAATCTTGCATTCATCCGGAGTAATCACGCCGGGACAGTTCGGCCCGATCAGGCGGGTCCTGCCCGATGCCTGCAGGGTCCGCTTTACGGCAACCATATCCAGCACGGGAATGCCTTCGGTGATGCAGATCGCCAGTTCGATTTCGCAATCGATGGCTTCCAGGATGGCATCGGCGGCAAAGGGTGGCGGGACATAAATCACAGAGGCATTGGCCCCCGTCGCCGCGATGGCATCAGCCACCGTATCGAATACCGGCAGGCCCAGATGCGTTTCGCCGCCTCGTCCGGGCGAGACACCGCCGACCATCTGGGTGCCATATGCGATGGCCTGTTCCGAATGGAAGGTGCCTTGCTTGCCGGTAAAGCCCTGGCAAATTACTTTGGTATTCCTGTTAACCAGCACAGCCATCAGGCGGCCTCCTTCACGGCGGCAACCACCTTGGCGGCGGCGTCCCCCAAATCGTCGGCGGAGATGATTGTCAGGCCGGAGGCCGCCATGATCTCCTTGCCCTTTTCAACATTGGTGCCCGCCAGACGCACCACCAGCGGTTTGGTCAGGTGCACTTCCCGGGCCGCCGCCACCACGCCTTCGGCAATGATGTCGCAGCGCATGATGCCGCCAAAGATGTTGACCAGAATACCTTGCACGTTTTCGTCGGATAAAATGATCTTGAAGGCCTGGGTCACCCGCTCCTTGGTGGCGCTGCCGCCCACGTCCAGGAAATTGGCCGGCGAAGCGCCATGCAACTTGATGATATCCATGGTCGCCATGGCCAGGCCGGCCCCGTTCACCATGCAGCCGATGCTGCCATCCAGCTTAATGTAGTTAAGTTCCGCTTTGGCGGCTTCCAACTCGGCCGGATCCTCTTCATCGGGGTCGCGCATGGCCTCGAGATCGGGATGACGGTACAGCGCGTTGTCATCGAAGTTCATTTTGGCGTCCAGGGCCATGACCTCGCCGGCACCCGTCACCACCATTGGATTGATCTCGACCAATGAGGCATCGGTATCGACAAACGCTTTATACAGCGCCGTTATCAACTTAACCGCCGAGCCGACCTGCTGGCCTTTCAGGCCCAGGCCAAAGGCCAGACGGCGGGCGTGATGGCCCTGCAAGCCGGCAATGGGGTCGATGACCAGGGTCTGGATTTTTTCCGGGGTCTCTTCCGCCACCGCTTCGATATCCATGCCGCCCTCGGTGGAGGCCATGATGGCGATGCGCGAGCTGCCCCGGTCCACCACCGCGCTAAGGTAAAGCTCCCGCGCGATGTCGCAGCCGTCTTCGATATACAGCCGCTTGACCTCTTTGCCTTTAGGCCCGGTCTGATGGGTGATCAGGGTCATGCCCAGAATTTCGGTGGCGATGCCGCGGACCTCATCAATGGATTTGGCCAGTTTGACACCGCCGCCCTTGCCCCTGCCGCCGGCATGGATCTGCGCCTTGACCACCCAGACCGGACCCGGCAATGCTTCCGCCGCCTTGACTGCCTCGTCCACGCTATAGGCCACGCCGCCATTTGGTACGCTGACCCCATAGCCCTTTAAGACGGCCTTGGCCTGATGTTCATGAATATTCATCGCATTCCCTATTGCTTGCCGCCGAAGTTTAACGCCGAAGTTTAACGAGCGGCCCGGCTATTTGGCTTTCTTCGCTGTCTTCTTCGCGGCTTTCGCCTTTGGCGCTGCCCGCTTGGCTTTTTTGCCGAGGGATGGGTCGAGTTTCTTGCAGGCGGCAATCAGGTCCTTGACTGATTTGACCGAGGCGTTAAAGGCTTTCTTCTCGGAACTGTTCAAGGAAATTTCCACGATCCGCTCCACGCCCTTGGCGCCGATGACCACGGGGGCCCCAACATACATGTCCCTGACGCCATATTCGCCGTTCATATTGGCGGCGCAGGGCAAGACCCGTTTTTGATCGCCCAAATAGCTTTCCGCCATCTGGATCGCGGCCGAGGCCGGGGCGTAAAACGCCGAACCGGTTTTCAACAGGCCAACGATTTCGGCGCCGCCGTCGCGGGTCCGCTGAATGATCTTGGCCAGGCGTTCCTTGGTGGTCCAACCCATCTTCACCAGATCGGGCAGGGGGATGCCGGCGACAGTGGAATAGCGCGGCAGGGGTACCATTGTATCGCCGTGGCCGCCCAATACGAATGCGGTCACATCCTCGACCGAGACGCCGAATTCCTCGGCCAGGAAATATCGGAAGCGGGCCGAATCCAGCACGCCGGCCATGCCGACAACGCGATTCGTTGGCAGACCTGTAATCTCTCGCAGCACCCAGACCATGGCATCCAGCGGGTTGGTGATGCAGATGACGAAAGCTTTCGGGGCGTATTTTTTGATGCCCGCGCCGACCTGTTGCATCACCTTGATATTGATGCCCAGCAGATCATCCCGGCTCATGCCCGGCTTGCGCGCCACGCCGGCAGTCACGATGATCACATCGGCGCCCCGGATGGCGGCATAGGAATTGCTGCCCGAGAGGCGGCTGTTAAAACCTTCCACGGGCGAGGCTTCCGCCAAATCCAGGGTTTTGCCCTGTGGCAGGCCATTGACGATGTCAAACATCACCACGTCGCCCAGTTCCTTTAATCCGGCCAAATGGGCCAGGGTGCCGCCAATGTTGCCGCCCCCGATCAGTGCTATTTTGTTACGTGCCATCTGTTGTCCTTTCCAGAATATGTTCCGTATGTGTCAAAGTGCTTTGTTTGCGTTGTAGGTCAATGTTTGCGGGCATTGTTCCTGGGCCAAGTTTGCGGGTCAATAGATCCTCGATAGACCCCCGAACAGTTCCCGGTGCCATGGCCCCCACCATCGACAAAGAAATGCGGCACCCTTGTACCCCTGGTAGCCATGGGGTGCAACGTTGGAACTGGCAACTTCGACACGCAGCAAATAGTGCTGGCAAGCATGACTTTGCGAAACCGCTTCACGCTCGTTATCCTTGTGGCTAAAGCCTACGCATGGCGAGAATGATTTACAGGTCAGGGAGTTAAAATAATGTCCAGGCGCGAAGAATTGGTGGCCGAGGTCATGGCGGTGCTGCACAACTATCAACAGGCTTTCAAAACCGGCACCCGGGACGACATCCAGGCAATGGTGCATCTGCCCGTGGCCTACATCACCGAAGATGACGTGCAGATGCGGGAGCGCTATCCCTTCGATCCCGCGAAACTGCGCGAAGCCACCGGCTTCCATCACGGCGAGTCCACCCATGAGGTGCTCCATATAGACGAGACCAAGGCTCACGTCCTGATCAACGCCACCCGCATGCGGGCCGATAACAGCCCGATCGAGCAGATCGGCGCCTTCTATATTTTGCAAAAGCGCGACGGCAAATGGAAAATCGCCGCCTTCTCCGGCGTCCGTACACCGGCCTCGTGATCTTTAAAGGTAGGTAAAGCAGATGAATGTTTCCGCCAAGGCATTAGACGATTTCCGGGTCGAGGTTGCGGCTTGGCTCATGGCGAACAAACCGGCCGATCCGGGATTTTTGCTGCCCCAAAGTTTTATGGAAGTGGGCACGGATCAACAGTTTGAGTTTTTACGCGATTGGCAGCGCAAGGTGTACGAGGCGGGCTATCTTGGCATGGCCTGGCCGGCGCAATATGGCGGCGGCGGCAGGGACCAGGCCTTTCAGGATATCGCGACGGCCGAGATGGCGCGTCAGAAGGTACCTTTCATGACCAACACCATTGGTCTCAGCTGGGCCGGGCCGTTGATCCTGAATATGGGCACGGAGGCGCAAAAGCAGGCCTATATCAAACGCATTTTGAGTGCCGAAGATATCTGGTGCCAGGGCTTTTCCGAGCCGGACAACGGCTCCGACCTGGGCAATGCCCAATTGCGCGCGGTGCGTGACGGTAACGAATTCGTGCTGAACGGTTCCAAGATCTGGACATCGTTGGGAAGTTACGCCGACTACATGATCCTGTTGGCCCGCAGTAATACCGAAACCAACACCAAGTATGAAGGTTTGAGCTATTTCCTCTCGCCGATGAAAATCCCCGGCGTTGATCCGGTGCCGATCCGTAAATTGACCGGCGAATATGGCTTTACCCAGACCTTTTTCGATGACGCGCGGATTCCCGATACCTGCTTGATTGGCGAGGAAGGCAAAGGCTGGCAGGTCGCCATGAAAACCCTGACCTTTGAACGTGCGGTCAGCGGCGGCCAGGCGGGCGGTGTGCATTCCATGCCCGTTTTCGCCTCGGAGGTGGTTGAACTGGCCCGTCATGCCCAGCGCGATGGCCGCCCGGCGATCGAGGATCCGTTAATCCGCGATCAACTGGTGGCTTTGCTGATGGAGGAACGCGGCCTGGATCTGAATAACCAGCGCGCCGATATTCCGGGCCTGAATACAGAATGGCCCGGCGCCATCGCCATGGCCCGCAAGTTGACCAATTCCGAATGGCGCCAGCGCCTGAATCAGTTTGCCGTGACGTTGCAGGGGGCCAATGCCTCGCGCTATGTGGGTGATGCCCAGGCCGTTGACGGTGGGCGCTGGCAGCGTGGGTATTTCAACTCTTTTTCCAGCACCATCGGGGGCGGCACCAGCCAAATTCAGAAAAATATTGTCGGCGAACGGGTTCTTGGCCTGCCGAAGTCCGAGTAAGGGGCGCGATCATGACGGAACAAACCGAACCATCCGACATTCTGTTCAGCGACGAACAGGCGCAATTGCTGGAAATAGCGGAAACTTTCTCGGCCAATAAATCTCCCATCGACGCCGTGCGCCGCCAGTTGGCGGCCGAGGACGCCATCGACGGGGCATTGTGGCGGGAAATAGCCGCCCTGGGCTGGCTGGGCATTGCCATACCGGAAGAATTTGGCGGCAGCGGTCTGGGGCTGGGCGAGGTGGTGGCCATTGTTGAACCCATGGGCCG
Organism: Alphaproteobacteria bacterium; assembly: GCA_016776605.1. Classification (GTDB taxonomy): domain Bacteria; phylum Pseudomonadota; class Alphaproteobacteria. Next base: position 140,598 of record JADHTB010000006.1, read on the forward strand.
CAAACTGCTGTCTTCGCCCCTGGCCTCCACGACATTAGCCGCCCAGGCAATCCTTTGCACTGGTAACGATGAGCAGAAATCTCAATGGCTGCCGCAATTGGCCGCCGGCACCGTCGCCGCCCTGGCCTTGACCGAGGCGCATGGCGATTGGGATCTATGCCATCTGACCTGCACCGCTACACGTAACGGCGGCACGCTCTCCTTGAGCGGCGGCAAGACATTTGTCACGGATGCGGCCCAGGCCGATCTGTTTTTGGTTTCCCTCGCCCTGGACGGCGCGCCGGCGCTGGTGCTGGTGGAAAAGTCGGCCTTGGGGAAAGACGCCCTGCACCGCGAGGTGGTGGTCGATGAAACCCGGCGCAGCTATGGCTTAAGTCTGGATGGCGTGGAGCTGCCGGCGGCAAATCTGTTGGCGGCGGCGGACCTGCCGGGGTGTCTGAAAAGCCTGCACCTGGCGGCCTGTTTGTTGTATGCGGCGGAAATGTGCGGCGGCACGGCGGGCGTCATCAATGTCACCTTGGACTACCTTAAGACCCGGCGCCAGTTCGACCATTTCATTGGCGCCTATCAGGCCCTGAAGCACCCCATGGTGGATGCTCTGGTGGGCTTGGAGCAGGCCCGCTCGCACCTCTATCACGCCGCCACCGTCTTCGAAATGGGCAACGGAGCTGACGGCCGGGGCGAAGTGGCCGTCCGCATGGCCAAGGCCCAGGCGGCGGCGGCCTTTGCCTTTGCCTCCGACCGGGCCATCCAGTTTCATGGCGCCTTTGGCTTTACCTATGATTGCGATGCGCAGCTATATCGCCGCCGCGCTCTGTGGTGCGAGCAACAGCACGGCGATGGCTTGCATCACCGCAAACATCTGGCGGGTCTTTTACTGGATTAGACCAATCTCGAAAATCGATTAGATAGTTGAGGCGCCCGCGATGGCGTTCAGCGGCGCTGCATAGGCTGCGGCTGCGGCGGCGTGGGAGACGCCAGCGGTGGCGCCAGGAGTGGCGGTCGCCGGCTTGTCCTTGGGCCGTTCACTGTCCACGGTGAAACCTGCGACGAAACCCGTCGCCGCGTCGGCTTCCGGCGAATTTTCATCCGTCGGCTCGGCGCTTTCCTGCGCCTTCAACTTGGCCAGTTCGACCTGCGCCGTCTGCTTTGTGGCAGCGGCCCTGGCGGCGACGGAACGGTCCGCGCCGGAGGGTTCAGCCGGCGCGTTGGCGGCGCGCTGTACCACGGTCATTTTCTCTATGGTGCCCTTCGGATCGCCGGCCACCGGTGTCACATCGATAGTGACATGGCCGCTGTTGGCATAACGCTGGCCGTCGGGGCCGTTGGTGTAGCCGTATTGCGGCGCGCCGGCGTATTGTCCACCGGCGGCGGCGTGGGCCTGTTCGTGCCGGCGGATCTCGGCGTCCTGTTTCTTTAATTCCTTGACCTGCTCGCGCTCGCCCTCGCTCAACTGCGCCGACTGATTGGCGGCCTGTGCTGGGCCGGGGGCGGGAGCACCTGCGCGGCCTTGTGCGCCACTATGTTCCTGAGCCGCCAGCAGGCTGTTCAGATTGACCGGGGAGTGGGGCCGCGCGGCTGCGGAGTTTTGGCTCTCGGCCTGGTTAGCCGCGCCATTTTGCGGGGCCGTGGCACCGCGATCGCCGGCACGGCTCTCCGCCGCCGGCCTGATCTGCTCAGCCGACGGCGCCGCCGGGCGCGGCGGTACCTGCGGGCCAAAGCCAACGCCGCGCAATGCAATCACGTTTGACGTCATCTAAGTCATCACCAAATTCAATAACATCCGGAGATTATCAAGGGCGGGTCCCTAATAACGGATTAACAAATTTGGTTAATCGTTACCCCTACAGACCGGCGCGCACCAGTTCGGCACCGGCCACCATGGCCCTGGTCTTGCTGCGTGCCAGCCAGCGGGGGATGGCGGAAAAGCCGCAATCGGCGGTAATGGTCAGCTTCGCAGCCGGGACATAACGCAGCACCTCGCGAATGCGGACGGCCACATCCTCGGCGCTTTCCTGGTGAAATGACTTCACATCAATGACGCCCGCGGCGACGTCATAACGCTCTGACAGCGGGCCCAGCAGATCCAGTTCCGCCATCTCCCGGTTGGCGAATTCCAGCACCAGCATGCGGGTTTCCAGAATTTCCATGGCGCCGAGCAGGCGTTTCAGGCCGCGCGGCGACGAGGGGCGCGAGGCATTGTTGCCAAAACAGACATGCACCGCCGTGTGTTCGGCCAGGCCATGGGTCACCTGGTTGATGCAATCGGCCGCCTCGGCCAGGCTGCGGCGGGCCGGCACGAAGGTCAGGCCCGGCTCGTCAATCTGGATGAAATCCGCGCCGGCCCGGCGCAGCGCCTCAACCTCGGTGCGCAACATGGCAATAATGTCGTCCATCATGTCGGCGGCGGCGTTGGCGCTATCGCCATAATGGGGGCCGGGCAGGATGGAGGCGGCAAAGGTCAAGGGGCCGGGAAAGGCAATCTTTAACTTGCTGTCCGGGGCCAGGCGGGCCAGATCCTCGTATTCCCGCACCAGACCAAGGCCATCCGGCGCGCCAACCTTGCCGCTGGCATAAAAATTCGGCGCCATGTCATAGCCGGGCACGCCCAGCTTGCGCGGACGTGGCTGCCGCGCGATGCCGGAAATGCGGTCATACATCTCATAAACAAAACGTTGCCGGCGCAGCTCGCCATCGGAAACGATATCGATCCCCGCCTCCACCTGATCGGCAATGGCCAGCCGGGTGGCATCCTCGAACGCCTCGGCCACATCCATGGGCGCGGCGGCCTCGCCCATATGCCTGCGGAACAGATGCATCCATCCCGGCAAGGCATAGCTGCCCACGCCCATGGTTGGTAAAATTGGCAGATCCGTCATTTTCATACCTATCAGCGCCGATCATGTCGGGACCAGTATGCCCGACCGGCTCCACGGGGTGAAGAACGGAAACCCGGACCACCGGAAAAATCGTGCGCGGCGGGAATTTGCGGTAATATTATCGACCGGCACTGACCGACATGTGGGAGGCGATCTGTGGTGACGATCCAGGAACAGGCAATTGCGGTTGACTATGGCGATGACAGCGACGCCATGGCGGCCTATCTGCGGGCAGGCGGGGAAAAGGCCCATGCCTTGGGAAACCGCGGCCCGGTCCGCCGCGACGCCAGCGGCGCGCTGCACGGGGATATTCAGGATGCCTATTGGCGCTGCGGCTTTTATGTCTTCGAAGGCGTGTTTGGCCAAGAAGAACTGGCCGAGATAGAAGCGGACATGCTGGACATTCTAGACCGGCTGCCCAGCGAACAAGGCGCGCCACACGATGCCAAGGGACGACCCGCGCTGGGTGCCGATTGCGCGGCGCCTACCTTGTTCTGGTCCAAGCCGTTGGGCGATCCGTTCGGCGGCACCGATCTGGCCAATGGCCGCCATCCGGTCAAGATGTTGGAGCCAACCCCGGCCCGGGATACCCCGGCGGAAATCGTCTATCTGATCCTCGGCTCGCTGCAATTTTCCGATGCCTGCCTGCGTGCCTATGGCCACCCGGATTTGCTGACGATCTCGGCCGGTATAAATGGCGAGGATTTCGTGCCCTTCACCGATGCCATTTTCGTCAAGGAACCGGGCCTGGGTGCGTCCGTCGCCTGGCATCAGGACGGGGTCACCCATTGGGACAGCCCAACCTGGGACCAGGGCAGCCACGGCTTTAACATCATGGCGCAACTTTATGGCTGTACGCCGGCGAATGGCGTCTGGGTGGTGCCCGGTTCGCACAAGCTGGGCAAGGTGGACATCGGGGCGGCGGTGGCGGCGGCGGGCTCCGAACGGTTGCCCGACGCCGTGCCCATTGTCTGTGCGCCCGGCGATGTGGCCATCACCAACCGCCAGGCCCTGCATGGGTCGTTCGCCAACACCTCGCCCGACTGGCGCGTGACCCTGAATTTTGGCTGTCACCGCCGCGCCTCGATCCTGGGCGTGGCGGGCGGCGGTTTGCATAACGCACCGGCGGTCTATGACGCGGCCCGCATCCGCCAACGCGCCCGCCTGATCGCCTACGCTATCGACGCCCGGCGCCAGCGTTTTCCCGACGAGACGCCGTTTGTCTATCAACCCTTCGCGCAATCCGGCGACAGCTTCCCCTGGGACGAGACCGCCCGGCAAAGCATGCACGACTACAATCTGCTGGACCTGAGTATCTGAAATCCGGATATGCCGGGCCGGGGCTGGCGGTGTTCCAAACAAAGCATGAATATTGCTCGACAACAAGGATAATTCATTCTAAAGTTGTTAAATTGATTAATATACAATTCCAGGTGATGGAGGCGTCTTATATGTACCGGGCTGTTTGGGCCGCGTTTATTGTCATCGCCTTGACATTAGGGTCGGCCCTGCCGGGCCTGGCGGCGCAGGTCAATGATCTCGACGCGGTTCGTGACGAAGCTGGAGCGGCATACGCCAACGGCGATTACGCAACGGTCCTGCGGCTGCTGCGGCCTCTGGCGGATGCTGGCGATGCCTGGGCCCAGACGTCCCTTGGTGTCTTGTACGCACTCGGCCGGGGCGTGGCCAAAGATCAGGGCGAAGCCGTAAAATGGTTCCGCAAGGCGGCGGAGCAAGGCGATGCCTATGGCCAATACAAACTAGGAGGCAAATATTTCTTTGGTGGGGGTGTGAAGCAAGACTATGGCCAGGCCGAGAAGTGGCTGCGTCTTGCCGCCGATCAAGGGCACGCCAAGGCCATTGATCTCCTTGCCTATATGCTGGAGAACAATCCGATTGCTGAGCGGGACCGGCTCAAAAAATTGGAAAATCAACACCGCGCTGCCAAGCAAGGCGATGTAGATGCTCAATTCGCGCTGGGTGAATTTTTGGGCAAAGGTGAGTATACGTCGCACTACGACGCCGTGAAAGCCGTGAAATGGTACCGTCTGGCCGCCGCGCAAGGTCATGCCGAAGCGCAGTTAAAACTTGCCAATAGACTCAGTCTTAGCGACGGGGTTGCACGGGATTACGCCGAGGCGGCGAAGTGGTACCGCAGGGCCGCCGATCAAGGTTTGGCGGACGCACAGGCCAGCCTGGGCGAACTGTATAGGCGGGGCCTTGGCGTGACGCGAGATTACGCCCAGGCGCTGAGCTGGTTTCGCAGGGCTGTCGAGCAGGGAAATGCCGTTGGTCAGATCGGCTTGGGTGGCTTGTACCAATCGGGTAAGGGCGTTCCAGAAGATCCCGTCAAGGCAGTGATGTGGTATCGAAAAGGGGCCTTGCAGGGCGATGTCATTGGCCAGTTCGCTCTCGGCGGGATGTACGCCGCGGGCCGGGGTGTGCCGGAGGATCCGCTCGAGTCCGCGAAATGGTATCGCAGGGCCGCCGAACAGGGGCATACGGGGTCCCAGGTCATCCTCGGCGAACGATATCAATCAGGCAAGGATCTGCCCCAAGACGATGTTGAGGCCTACATGTGGTTCGATCTTGCTGCTTCCCAATCCCCTCCGACTAAAATAGCGCTTCGTGAGACGCCGGAGATGATTCGAAATAGCGCGCGGATATTGCAATCAGTGGCAAAGAAAAACCGCGACAAGCTGGCCGCTCGGATGACCCCGGGTCAGTTGGTCGAGGCGCTGCGGCGGGTCCGGGATTGGCGGTTCAAATAACCGGAAAATAAAATCCGGATCGTGCCGGGCGCCGGAGCCCCTTCTTTATTCTCGTTCGCTTGCGTCTTATGCCGGCCACGCCAGATTGTTTTAAAATTATAGCCAATCGGTCTGCATACAGAAGCCTTTCCAAGCGCGCCATATTTTGCGTACCATACCGCTCAATCGTTCTGCCGGACTGCGGGAACATGCGGTTTCGGGATTGAACCACAGGGAAAACCGATCATGGAATACAATTGCATTTCCGCCGACAGCCACGTCGATCTGTGCTGGATGCCGCCCGAGTTGTTCGTCAACGAGGCCACGGCGGCCATGAAAAGCCGCATGCCGTATGTGGTGGATGGTCCCGATGGGCCTTTTTGGACCTCCAAGAATGGCACCTCCTTTGGCCTGAAAAATGGCGTCGGACCCAGTGGCGCGAAGTACGAAAAGGGCAAACACGCCCGCGCCGACCTGATGGCCGCGACCAATCTTTATGAAGACGGCAAGAATGATATCCGCCGGGTCTCCGATCCGGATTTGCGCCTTAAGGATATGATGCTGGACGGCGTGGACGCGGAAGTGATTTACGGCATTCTGGGGGCGGCCACCCGGCTGGCCGACCATGAGGCGGCGAACGAAATGTTCCGCATCTACAATGACTGGCTGGCGGATTTTTGCAGCCATTATCCAGAGCGCCACATTGGCCTGGCCTGTCTGCCTTATGGCGACATTGAGGGGGCATGCAAGGAGGTCTACCGCGCCGCCGATCTGGGATTGCGCGGCTTGGAGCTGTCATGTTCCTGGGATATGGAACCCATGTACGACCCCTGTTGGGAGCCATTGTGGCAGGCGGTGAACGAAGTGGGGCTGCCGCTGCATTTCCACACATTCCCGGCCATTCCACCGAGCCAGCTCGCCAATCTCACCGATAAGACCCGGCGCCCGGCATTTTTCACCGTGGTGTCCGGATTTCAGATGAACCTGGTCAATATTATCGCGGCCATCATTTCGGGCGGCGTGCTGGAACGCTATCCCAATCTCAAGGTCGCCTTTGGCGAAAGCGGCTGCGGCTGGATCCCCTATGCGCTCGACCGCATGGATTTCGAATGGGAAGACCGCTTTCATGATCTCGAATTGACCATGCGGCCAAGCGACTATTGGAAGCGCCAGTGCAAGGCAACCTTCCAGTACGACACCATCGGCACCAAGCTGATCGACGACATGGGCTTGGAAACCCTCATGTGGGGCTCCGACTATCCCCATGGCGACGGTGTCTGGCCGGAATCCCCGCGCTATATTCAGGAACAGTTCGGTCATCTATCCGCCGATGCCTTCCGTAAAATCACCTGCGAAAACGCCGGTAAATTTTATGGTCTGATCAAATAGGCGGCCGGAAAAAATAAACGGCACGGGACGCCATATGCAGAGCAAATATAATTTCGATACCAGCCATATCGAATGGGTCCATTTCGTGGGCAGTTCCCGGTTCGACTACCCCATCGACTATGCCCTGGCCGTGCTGGGCGCGCAGCCCGAGATCGGTGTTTTAGATATGTTGATGAAGTGGGCGCCGAATGCCCATTGCCACTTCCACCGCCACCTTGCCGCGACGACGACCCTGGTGCTGGAGGGGGAACAACACATCACCGAGACCACGGATACGGGCGAGACCATCCACAAAATCCGCAAGGCCGGCGACTACGCCCATAGCCCCGGCGGCGATGTCCATATGGAGCGCGCGGGCCCCCAGGGCGCGTTAGTCTTTTTCGGCCTGCAATCAGCCGACGGCCGCCTGTTCGAGACCCTGGATGAAGACCGGAATATACTCGCCACCGCCACTATCGAAGACTGGGCCGCCGGCCGCATCCAAGGCTCGCGTTAGGGCGGCGTGCGTTATTGAGCAACCCCGCCATCAAAATGGACCAGAATAGCCCGGAACTGCTCTATTACGCCTTGGCGCTGGGCCGGGCCGAGACCGCCCCGTGCCAGCGCGCCAGATTAGGCCGGTCGTCGCCAACCCTAAGGCCGATAACCTTGGCGAAGTCGACGCCGCAAAGGGCGGTGATGTCGGCCACCGTGTAATGATCGCCGGCGACGAATTCGCGGTCCGCCAGGACGCTGTCCAGCCAATCAAAGCGCGCCGGCGCCTTAGCCTTGTTCAGTTCGCCCCAGGCCGGCACCTGGTCCTCCAATTCGGCAAAGAATTCGGATGTGTGGCGAAAGCCCGCCGCCACCGTACCCATCAGGTTTATTTCCACCCGGCGGTTCCACATTTCCACCAGGGCCTTGTCCTTGGCGTCAGTGCCGAACAGGGGCGGGGCGGGCTGAATTTCCTCGAAATAGCGGCAGATCGCCATGGTCTCCGAGATATGGCTGCCGTCATCCAGTTCCAGCACCGGCACCTGACCCAGTTGATTGATGTCGGCGAGATATTCGTCCGTCCGATGTTCGTGCTTGCCGATATCGATGGGCACGAGGGGGATTTCGATGCCTTTTTCCGCCAGGAATATGCGCACCCGGCGCGGGTTTGGCGCCACTTTGCTATCGTACAGGTTCATAATTTCTCTCCCGGTTTATCGTGACTCAGTATTGCTTGTTATTCGGTTTTGGCGGCGGTCATGATCGCCGCCGCGCCTTCCGCTCGGCCAAAGCGGGGATCGTTGGCGCTGGGCAGCTTGGCCAGACCGTTGCAGCGCAGCACCGGGCCGTCGGGCCCAAGCATCAGGCCGGACGCGAAGCCAAGGCGCCGGGTGGTATGGCGGAAATCAATTTCGCTGACCAGCCATTGATCCTTCAACGCCGGCTTCAGGAAATCGTAACTCATTTGAATGGTGGGCGAGAAGGCCTCGGTTTTTGCCGCCAATTGCACGTTGAAGCCCACGGCCATGTCCATCACCGTCATCATCATGCCGCCGTGGCAAATTCCCGCCGGATTAAGGTGGTGGTCCTGGACGACAAAGCCCAAGGCGCCGACCTCGCCGTCGATCCGCCAATAGAGGGGCCCCACATGATTGACGAAGCCATCATCAAGGGTAAAGGGCTGAAAGCCTTCTGGTACACCTGCCTGCATAATGGGGGTTTTGACCTCTGTTTGCCTCTGCGCGCGAACCGGACGGCGCGCGCATCTACATACGGCGAAACAGCGCCCTGTAGCAAGCTGGCGGCGGTATTGCAGAGAGCCGTGATCTAGAGCGCATTCGAAGAAAATGCGCTCGGACGCTTAAAAATAGAGCAATTGAACCAACCACTTAAGTCGCGATAGCGACCCCAATTAATTGAAAATTGCTCTAATGTGAGCGCCAGTGCTGCTAAAACTTTCTGGAGTTGGCGGGCATTATGGGACGGGTGGAGCGCCATAAATTATACTCGTTGATACTGTTTTCTATGTGTAGATCCGCTATAAACAGATTATTGATTTGTAAATCTTACTTGATCTAGTTTTAAGTTAGGCAAGAGTAAATCAAAATAAGGGACATTGAATTTCCGTGCCCAACCTATTGAATTCCGATAATTTTCACCGAATTAAAGCGCTATCATTCAGCGTCGCGCTGACCATTGCGTTGTCGTCGTGCGCGCAAATTCCGGGCATGTCATCAGAAGAACCCGCCATGGCGGCGAAGGAGGTGGCGGAAGCGAAAGAGGCGGATGAAAAGGCTCGTAAAGATGAAATGAGGGAATTGAAGAAAGAAAAGAAAGAAGAAAAGGTAGAGGACAAAGGTTTTGCCGCGATGCAGGCACAGCTGAAAAAAGATGTGGCCCGGGCCGAGTCTAATCCCGATCAGCCCGCGGGCGTTTCCAGGCTGTATTTCGACAAGGAAATGCTGGCGATGAACGAGCGCGTCCACGCCATTTCGACACGTGTTGAGGAGCTCTCGCAACGGGTCCATGAAATGGCCCAACGGGTCGAAAATATTCCGGAACAATTGGCCGAACTAAAATTGGAGTTAACAAAGGCAGAGGTAAATATTCGTAGTTCCGCGTCCGGGCCTGCGTCCCGGCCCAAAGCCCCCATGCAGGCGGCAACCCGTTCTGGGTCGGCGTTCTGGGGCATTCAGATCGGTGCATATAAAACCAGGGCCGGGGCCGAAGTCGCCTGGGCCGAATTCCTGGCGGACCCGATGGCGGTTGAATTGAACGATGCCAAGGTACATTACATCCAGTCCAAGCCCCTTAGAAACGGCAGCCGGCTGACGCTCATGATCATTAACGATTATGCCAGCCGCAAAGCCGCCGAAGACGCCTGCAATACAATGAAGGGCAGGGGCATCGACTGTGTTGCCTATCACGTCAAACCCTAGAGAAAATCTTATTCCACCGTTACCGATTTGGCCAGGTTGCGCGGTTGATCCACGTCGGTGCCCTTGAGCACGGCGATGTGATAGGCCAGCAATTGTACGGGTATGGAGTATAAAATCGGCGCCACGAAGGGATGCACCGTGGGCAGCGTGATGTTGGCCCAGGCCACATCGCCTGCCTTTTCCACACCCTCGGCATCGGATATCAGCACCACCTTGCCGCCACGGGCCGCCACTTCCTGCATGTTGGAGATCACCTTGTCGAACCATTGATCCTTGGGCGCGACGACGATCACGGGCACCTGCTCGTCGATCAGGGCGATGGGGCCATGTTTCATCTCGCCGGCGGGATAGCCTTCCGCATGGATGTAGGAGATTTCCTTTAGTTTCAGCGCTCCCTCCATGGCAATGGGATAGCCCGTGCCACGGCCCAGGTACAGCGCGTCCCGCGCCATGAAGATGTCCCGCGCCAGTTCCTGAATGCGTTCGTCATGGTGCAGGACTTCGACCGCGCGGGAAGGCACCTCGGTAATTGCCTGGCTCAATATAGCCTCTGCCTGGGCATCCAGTTTGCCGCATTGCTTGGCCGCCGTAATGGCCAGGCAGGCCAGGACCACCAGTTGCGTGGTAAAGGCCTTGGTGGAGGCGACGCCGATCTCGGGTCCGGCCAGGGTTTGCAGCACCACGTCGCTTTCCCGGGCGATGGAACTTTCGGGCACGTTGACGATGGACAGGATGCGCTGGCCCTGTCGCTTGCACAGCCGCAGCGCCTCCAGGGTATCCATGGTCTCGCCGGACTGGGAGAGAAATATCGCAACCCCGCCCGCCGGCAACGGGGCATCGCGGTAGCGGAATTCCGAGGCGACGTCTATTTCCACCGGGATGCGGGCCATGCCCTCGAACCAATACTTTGCCACCATGGCCGCATAGGACGAGGTGCCGCAGGCGATAATGGACAGCTTCGGGACGTCGGCGAAATTGAACGGCAGATCCGGCAGTTGGATGGAGCGTTCGTCGGGATTGAAAAAGGAATGAATGGTATCGCCGATGACGGCCGGCTGTTCATAAATTTCCTTCAACATATAGTGACGGTAATTGCCTTTCGAGATATCGCCCAGAGAGGCTGCGGTCAGCTTGATCTGGCGCTGCACGACGGCGCCGGCAGCATCACGGATCTCGGCGCCATCACGGCGCAGCACAACCCAATCGCCCTCGTCCAGGTAACAGATCCGATTGGTCCACGGCGCCAGCGAAAAGGCGTCCGAGCCTAGGAACATCTCGTCATCGCCATAGCCGACCACCAAGGGGCTGCCGCGCCGTGCGCCGACCATCAGGTCATGCTGCCCGGAAAATATCACCGCCAGGGCAAAGGCGCCTTCCAGGCGCTGCAAGGTGGCATGCGCGGCGGCCACCGGGTCCAGGCCGTCATTCATGTACTGACTGATCAGCTGGACGACCACCTCCGAGTCGGTTTCCGAGGCGAAGTTGGCGCCGCGGTCCTGTAATTCCGCCTTTAGTTCCTTGAAATTCTCGATGATGCCATTGTGCACCAGGGCGGCATTGGTGGTGGCGTGGGGATGGGCGTTGACCTCGTTCGGAATGCCGTGCGTCGCCCAGCGGGTATGCCCGATACCCACATCGCCCCCCAGGGGCTCCGCCTCCAGGCGTTGCGCCAGATTGATCAACTTGCCTTCGGCCCGTTGGCGGTCGATATGACCGTTAACCAGGGTTGCGATGCCGGCGGAATCATAGCCCCGGTATTCCAGCCGTTTCAGGCCCTCCATCACCCTGGCCGCGACATTGCCTTTGCCTTTATTGCCGATGATGCCGATAATGCCGCACATGCTTGCGTTCCTTGAGTTTTCGGTAGTCGTTATTTTTCGCTATTTCTTTTGGGCGGCTTTTTCCGCGGCCTTGCGCTTCCGATACGAAGCGGCCCAGCCCGCATTTTCTTTTTGCGTCGAACGTTCCACGGCCAGCGCGTCCGCCGCGACCTCGCGGGTTATGGTGCTGCCCGCCCCAACGATGGCGCCATCACCTACCTTGACCGGGGCGACCAGGGCGGTGTTGGAGCCGATGAAGGCGCCCTTGCCGATGTCGGTGAAGGATTTCAGGAAACCGTCATAATTGCAGGTGATGGTGCCGGCCCCGATATTGGCCCCCGCACCCACCCGTGCATCGCCGATATAGCTGAGATGGTTGACCTTGGCGCCTTCCTCGATGCGGGCTTTCTTAACCTCGACAAAATTGCCGATGCGCGCGCCCTCGCCAATTTCGGTTTCCGGCCGCAGGCGGGCAAAGGGGCCGATGTTGGCGCCCGCCGCAACCTGACAGCCCTCCAAATGGCTGAAAGCATGTACTGTCACATCGTCGCCAATATTCACCCCGGGGCCAAAGAAAACGTTGGGGCCGATGGTGACATCCTGGCCCAGCACCGTGTCATGACAGAAATAGACGCTGTCGGGGTCCAACAGGGTGGCGCCGGCCGCCATGGCCGCATGACGCAGGCGGTTTTGCACCACCGCCTCGGCCTGGGCCAGTTGATCGCGGGAATTGACGCCCCAGGCCTCGATCTCGCCGGCCTCGACCACGGCACAGTGCCGGCCCAGGCGGTTGGCGATTTCGACAATTTCGGTCAGGTAATATTCGCCCTTGGCGTTGTCATTGCCGACCTGGTTCAGCAAGGCCGGCAAAATGGCGCCATCGATGGCCATGAAGCCCGAATTGCACAGATCAATGCCGCGCTCGGCCGCGCTGGCATCGCGATGCTCGACGATACGTTGCAGATTACCAGCATCATCCAGGATCAGGCGGGCGTATTCGGCGCCATCCGTCGGCTGAAAGCCCATGACGACGACAGCCGGGTCCGCAGCCGTATGCCGGGCCGCCAGCATGGCGCGCAGGGTTTCGCTCGAGACCAGGGGCGAATCCGCGAACAGGACCAGGACATCGCCGCTGAAGCCGGATAATGTCTCCCCCGCCGCCATCACCGCATGGCCGGTACCCAGGGGCGGATCCTGCACCGCCAGTTCGATGCCAGGGACCGCCCGCTGAATGGCATCGCCATTGCCTGGCGAGACGACCACGATGCGCCGCGCCACGCCCGGTTCAACCGCCAGGGCATCAATGGTGGCCATCAATTGCGCCAGCATGGGCCGCCCCGCGATTGGGTGCAGGACCTTCGGCATTTTGGACTTCATCCGGGTGCCTTGCCCGGCGGCCAATATCACGGCTGCGATTGCGTCTGTACTCATGTCTGCAAGTCTTTGTTTTGTTGAAGAATTCTTCTTCCAACCGATAACGCGCGGAGATTGCCACAGGGTATACAGCAGGCCAACTCAATTTCCTTTACAGTATCTTTCAATGCGGTGTCCTATGACAGTGCCATGGATCACTTTGTTCTTCATTATTGACGCAATAAAGGCCTGCGGGATGAATTATGGGCAAATCGCCATTACCGCCATTTTGGCTGGTACGGTGGTGTTATTTATTTGGGGCCGGCCGCGCTATGATCTGGTGGCGCTGTTAGCATTGCTGGCCACGGCGATCGCCGGATTGGTGCCGGCGGACAGGATCTTTGCCGGCTTTGGCCATCCGGCGGTGATTACCGTGGTGGCGGTGCTGATCGCCAGCCGGGGCCTGCGCAACGCGGGCGTGGTGGATATGATCGCGGGGTGGCTCTCGCCATTGATCGACCGGCCGCAACTTCATTTGGCCGCCCTGACCGCGACGGTAGGGTTTTGCTCCGCCTTCATGAACAACGTCGGCGCCCTGGCTATTCTGATGCCGGTGGCCTTGGAAACAGCGGCCAAGCAGCAGCGCTCCCCCGCCGCCATGTTGATGCCGTTGAGCTTCGGCGCTATTTTGGGTGGCTTGAGCACCATGATCGGGACGCCGCCGAACGTGATTATCGCGCAGTACCGCGCGGATGTCTTCGCCCGGCCTTTCGAGATGTTTGATTTCACGCCCGTGGGTGGGATCATCGCGGTTCTGGGCGTGGTCTATCTGGTGTTGTTCGGTTGGCGCCTGATCCCTGGACAGCGTCAAGGCCAGACCAGCGCCAACGAAATTTTTCAGATCCGCGAATATATGACCGAAGGGCGCCTGGGCGAGAAATCAACCCTGCTGGGCCGATCCATCGCCAGCCTGCCCGATTTGGAAGATCTGGATGTGCTGGTGACGGCTCTGATCAGGGGCGAGGAACGCCGCCCCGCGCCCAGCCGGCGGACCAAGCTGCGGGCGGGCGATATTCTGGTGCTGCGCGCCGATCCCACGGATTTGAAAACCTTTATGGAAGTCGCCGGTCTGGAACTGGTGGGGGACGAGGAACTCTCCCCGGAACATCTGGCCTCGGACGATGTGGCCTTGATCGAGGCGGTGATTACCGCCCGCTCGAACCTGGCCGGACGCAGCGCGCGCACCGCCAATCTGCGTAACCGCCACGGCCTGAACCTTCTGGCCATTGCCCGCCAGGGGCAGCGGGTGCGCGCGCGCCTGGACCGTGTGGTGATGCGGGCGGGCGATGTCTTGTTGTTACAGGGTGCCAGTGGCGCCATGCCCGACACCCTGGCGCGCCTGGGTTGTCTGCCATTGATGCGCCGGGATTTGCGTCTGGGCCAAAACCCCAGGGTATTGACCGGGCTGGGCATCTTTGCCGCCGCGCTCGCCGCCTCCGGTTTCGGCCTGCTGCCGGCGGCGGTTGCCCTGACCGCCGCCGCCGTGGCCATGGTGCTGTTTGATTTTTTGAGCCTGCGGGAAATGTACGATGCTATCGATTGGCCGGTGGTCGTCCTGTTAGGCGCCATGATCCCAGTGGGGGGCGCCTTGGAAAGTACGGGCACCGCCGTCTTGCTGGCCAATGGCCTGGTCGGACTGGCTGGTGCATTGCCGGTCTGGGCCATTCTGGCCTTCGTCCTGATCCTGACCATGACCCTGTCCGACGTCATGAACAATGCCGCCACGGCGGTGGTCATGGCGCCCATATCGGTGGGTATTGCCCAGGGTCTGGACAGCAGCCCGGATGCCTTTTTGATGGCCGTGGCGGTCGGGGCATCCTGTGCCTTCCTCACCCCCATTGGCCATCAATGCAATACCCTGGTATTGGGCCCGGGCGGCTATCGATTTTCGGACTATTGGCGGGTTGGCCTGCCGCTGGAAGCGCTGATCGTCGCCGTTTCCGTACCCTTGATTATGTGGATTTGGATTTAACATGCCCTACCGCAAGCGTTTTGACGCCGTACTGTTTGATTTGGACGGTACCTTGATAGAAACCGCGCCCGATCTGTGCGGCGCCCTTAACCACACCCTGGCCCAGGCCGGACGGGACGGGGTACAGCTCGATCAAGTGCGCCATATGATCGGCGACGGCGCCCGGGTCATGCTGCGCCTTGGTCTGGAAGCGACCGGCGCGCAGCCCAGTGACGCGGAAGTCGAACAATGGTTCGATGTGCTGCTGGACTATTATTGGGATCACGTCGCTGACGGCAGCTATCCGTTCCCAGGCGCCCTGGCAGCGCTTGACGAACTGCGCCGCGCGGGTTTGAAACTGGCGGTTTGCACCAACAAGCCGCACCGCCTGTCCAACCGCCTGTTCGAGCAGCTGGAAATGGCGCAATTGTTCGATGCGGTGCTGGGCGGCGACAGCCTGGCGGTGCGCAAACCCGATGCCGGGCACATCCTGGGCACGCTGGAGGCAATTGGCGTGCCGGCGGAGCGCGCGGTGATGATCGGCGACAGCGCCAACGATCTGAACGCCGCCCGCAATGCCGGCCTGCCGGTGGTGCTGGTGACCTTCGGCTATACCACCACGCCGGTACAGGAGTTGGACGCGGATGTGCTGATCGATCATTTCGATCAATTGCTGCCCGCGCTTTCCAGTCTCGCCTGACAGCCGCCCGACCTGTACGGACCACCTGCTTGACAGCAGGCCCGCACCAGACTAAATCCAAGCCGCCCGGTAGCTGAAATATGCCGCCTGGGGCGCATAGCTCAGTTGGTTAGAGCGCTGTGTTCACATCGCAGAGGTCCGTGGTTCGAATCCACGTGCGCCCACCATTTTCCTAAAAATTGCCGGACGGGCCGGTTAGACCGGAAGCTCCGCCAGGGCTTTGTCCGCATCGGCAACGATGTTGGAGGCATCGACCGAAGCGGCGATGTCATGGGCTTCCTGAAAGCTTGCCCGGGCCTGGCTGCCTTGTTTGGCGTCCCTTTCCAGCAGGCCCAAAAGGTAATGGCATCTTGCGGCGAACGACGGCGCGTCGAGTGCAAGGAATCCGTCCAGGGCCTTTTGCAGGTAACGCCGGGCCTTTTTCTTGGCGAAAGGCAGGGTGCGCAACAGGAACGGGAAATTCGCCAGTATGACTGACAGAGGCGGCGTTTCCCCGCCAAGGGCTATTTCCAGATAGGTTTCCCCTAAAAACAAATCGCCCTGGGGCCGGGCGGCTACCATGCCATAACCTTCGTACTCGGTACTTGCCTCCTCGATTACGCGCACACCCTGTGCCATGCGGCCCAGCAAAACCTGGCCGACACCAAGGCCCATTTTGCCTGCCGAGAGGAAGATGATAAGGCCATTTCTTACCGCGCTATCGAAACCATCCTGGCTCATATTTATGGTCGATTCAACTTCCTGCTTGGACAGTATCATGGCCGAGCTCTTATAGGATTTTGCTGCTAAACGGTCGATGGGATTGAGGCTAACGCGCAAGGCTTCGTCGGCATTTTCGATCGCCTCCTGATAGTTGCCGGCATAAAGGTCGAGGATGGCCAAGCCATACAAGCCCATGGCACGGGGGCGCGGATCATTGGTTTCCCTGCTCAATGCCATGAGTTTCATAAATTCGGTCCGGCTATCCCCTGGACGTCCCCAGGCGGCTAGATCCAGGGCATTGGCAAGGTGCCCTTTCGATGCCAGCCAGATGTCGCCATGCCGCTGGCTGGCTTCCATGATCCGCCGGCCCGCCTCGCGCTGGGCCCGCTCGCGCGCCTCGCCAGGCTGTCCCCAAAACATGCGGTCCCACATCAGGCCCATATCGGCGTACGCGATGGCAAGTTCATCGCCGTCCGCCTCTGCCAGCGCGCGGGCACGGTTCAGAAACTGGCGTCCGGTTTCCACCTTGCAGGCGAATACATGGGCATATCCGGTCTCGAACAGAAAACGCGACAGCCGCCGGTTATCCCCCAGCGCTTCTACCCGGTCCAGATAGGGTTCCACCAGATCGATGAGGGCGTAAAATTTGAACTGGAAGTATAAAACCCGGGCCATGAGCAGCAGAATATCGGCCAGAACCGTATCATCGACACAGCCGGGATTGGCCTCAATCAGGTCCAACGCCTGTTGCAGGCTGTTCTGGGCTTCTTCCAGGGAATAGATGCGCAAACTATTTTCGCCGGCGATGGCAAGATATTTAATCGCCCGGTCGGTCTGTGCGCTGCGGCTCCAATGATAGGCCAGGGCATCCGCCGCATCATCGGGCTGTGGGCCTTTTTGCGCCTCTATGGCCTCGGCAACCGCCTGATGCAGGGCCTGCCGACGGGCGCTTAGCAGGCTGTCGTATATGGCGTCGCGGCCCAGGGCATGGCGAAAAACATAGGCGCGGCCATTTGCCTCGGCTCGGATCAGATCCTGTTGCGCCAGTGTTTCAAGGTGGCGGGCGGTTTCCGCCCCCAGCCCGGTCGTCAGTTCCAGTTGCGCGATGGTAAACCGCATGCCAGTGACGGCGGCGGCCTCCAAGACCGCCCTGGGGCCGCTTTCCAAGCGGTCGAAGCGATCCATAAGCAGGTTTTCCAAAGCCACGGGTAAGGCCCCGCCACCTTGGCTGGCATCAAACGCCAGATCGCCGCCTTCGCCGCTGACCGAACCGGTATCGCGCAGGTAGGTGATGATTTCTTCGGCGAACAGCGGGTTGCCTTCCGATTTCGTTGCCACCAGCTCGATCAATGCGTCCGGCAGGCTGTCCGAGGCCAACCGTGCTTGCAACAACGCCTTGGTTCCAATGGCGGAAAGTGCGGTCAGGTGACGTTCCATCGTCCCTTTGTGGCCGGACCAGGGTGGTTGATACCCGGTTCGGGCCGTCATGATCATCAAAAGCGGCAAATCCTGTTCATCCTCGACAATCCGGTACAACAGGCTTTGGGTTGCCGTATCGACCCAATGTAGATCCTCGACGATCAGAATGGTTGGCGAGACCCGGCAGCGTTCCCGCAGCATGACCAGGACGGCATCGCGGGTGCGGATGCCCAGGGTTTCGCCGGCGATCTTGTCCAAATCCACCCCTGCGGCGGGGAAGCCCAACAGGTTCATCAGATAGGGCAGGCTATCCACGGGCGCGATGCCCAGCATTTCCAGACCCTGTTGCAGGCGGCGCTCTGCTTCCTCCTGCACGGCATCTTCATCGATGCGAAAGGCACGGCGCACCACCTCCATCAAGGGGGAAAATGGGGTTTCCTGGCTGCCCCTGGTGCAATGGCATTCAAGGAAGAAGGGGCGCTCATCGTCGATGCGTTTGCGCAATTCAAAGGCTAGGCGCGATTTGCCGATGCCCGGTTCACCCAGGATACAGGCCGTCCGCAAGGCGCCCGCCGCGGCTTCACGCCATAGGGCTTCCAATTGCTCCAACTCCCGCGCCCGCCCCACCAAGGGGGTCAGGCCATGGCTTCTGGCCACATCGAAGCGGGTAACGCCTTCCTTGATGGCATCCAGACGCCATAGTTCCTGCGCCTCGGACTTGCCCTTGATGGCCCGCCCGCCAACAAATTCGCTGTCAACGAAACCGTCAACCAGGGCCTGTGTCGCCGCGCTGATCAGAATGCTTCCAGCCTCGGCCTCGGATTCTATGCGCGAGGCCAAATTAACCGTGTCGCCCAAGGCGGTCAGGCCGGACTGCTGACCATCGCCAACCGCGCCCACCACCAATGGCCCACTGTGGATACCGATCCGAAAACGCGGCGCGGCACCATGTTTGCTGTCGAATTCATCTGCCAGCGCGGTGATGCGCGCCTGCATCTCAACGGCGGCGCGGCAGGCCCGCAACGGCGCATCTTCCACCGCGATTGGGGCACCGAACAACGCCATGACGCCATCGCCGGTCATTTCCTGCACGGTGCCGCCGTGGCCGTGTACGGCCTGATTCAATTCGCGGTGCACCCGCTGCATCAACAAATAGGTCTGTTCTTCGCCCAGTTTTTCCGCCAGGGCGGTATAGCCGGCCATATCGGCGAATAAAACCGTGACTTGGCGGCGTTGGCCCGCAGCAGCCTGATCCAACTCGTCCGTATCTTGCTGGCCGGATGTCACTCTGTTTCCCCACCATCCCGTCATGCCTATTTGACAGAATATTCATGTTATCGGCGGATTTGCATAAACTCAATGGCCGAGGGTAGCCCGGAACGGCCGCGACGCTTTGACGGACCTTTGTCATGGCACTATTATCTGACCCAAGTTCCAACTGAAATCTTTGGGGAGAGGCCTGATATGGCTACGAAATATCATCTGATCAGTTCGATTACCTGACCGTGGGTACAGCGCGCCGTGATTCTTTTGCGTGCGAAAGAGGTCGAATTCGAAACGACATACATCAACCTGGCGGAAAAGCCTGACTGGTTCCTGAAAATCTCGCCACATGGCAAGGTGCCCGTGTTGGCGGTGGACGAAGACCCGTTGTTTGAATCCAACGCCATCGCGGAATATCTCGAGGACGTGGTGGCGCCCAGATGCCATCCCGACGATGCGTTCAAACGGGCCCGCAACCGGGCCTGGACGGATTTCGTGCCGGATTTTTCCAAGGGTATCAATATCTACTACACCAAGACCCGGGAAGAATTTGACGAGAAATTGGCTGGCGCGCCGGTATTCCTGCAAAAGCTGGAGGACGCCGTCGCCAAGGAGCGGGACAATGATGGACCCTATTTCAACGGTCCCGAATTATGCCTGGTGGATGCGGCTTATGCGCCCTTCCTGCAACGCTTTGCCCTGATCGAACAGTTCGTGCAGACGGGCCTATTGGCGGACTATCCGTTGATAAAGGCCTGGTCCGAGGCCTTGTTGCAAAACGATGCGGTGATCGGTTCCGTCGCGCCCAGCTTTGAAGAGGTGTTTTTCGCCAATTTGAAGAACCGTGGCTTCTATGTGGGCACCCTGTTGGGCGATAGCGTTGCCGCGGCTGAATAACGGTGACGGCTGAATATACGGGAAAATGCCATTGTGGCCGGGTCCGGTACGCCATTGCCGGGCCCGTGCGACAAGTGGTGGAATGCCATTGCGAAAGCTGCCGGCGTATTACGGGCAGCGTCTGGCACGCCACCGGCGCCCGTTTGGCGGATCTCACCATCACCGATGATGACGGGGCATTGAACTGGTACCGCAGTTCCGAAAAGGTCGAGCGTGGTTTTTGCGGCAATTGCGGCTCCACCCTGTTTTTTCGCCGGGACGGCATGGACACCGTCACCATCACCGCCGGCAGCCTGGATCAGCCCACCGGCCTGCACCTGATGATGCGGATCTTCACCGATGAGATGGCGGATTATGCCGCCGATAGCAGCGGCGACGATATCCCGCGCTTCCCGGAATATCCGCCCATGCATCATTTCGCCATTCCCGAGGACTGATCCGGCGATCAGAGGGATAGGGCGGCATCCTTCAGCCAAGCGTGCATGAACTGGCCGTAACTGCGCGCCACATAGATATCCATATGGGCGCCGTCTTCCAGAAAATGCACCAGGATGGCGACGCTGGCCATAACGCTTTGCGCGCAATGGCCCGGTGAAAATACCTCTGGGCGCAAATCCAAGGGGCAGCCCCTGGCCAGTATTTCGCGGGCGGCTGCCACCGGAATGCGAAAGACCGTGCGGGCATGGCTTAGATCGGAAAGCGCGCCATCGCCGATATCAGCCGGCGCCATTGCCCCTTCACTAACCAAAAGCCATTCACCCGGCGCAAGCCACAGGGCATGCAGCCCATCCCGGTAACCGGCCCGGTTAGGGTCCACCGGCAAAGGAAGCCTGGGCGCCCCATCGGGGGCATATAGGCGCTGGATCCACAGGTCCCTGCGTTCCTGGATTAGCTCATCCAGCTTCGGCGTTTGGGCCAGCGCGGATTGGCGGGTTGGGAGATCAGGCACGCAGACGCTCCCCCTGTGGGTCGATAAAGATCGGGCCGGTGATCGTCACCGGGACAATGCGGTTGTCCAGGGGTGAATGGGCCCATAGGGGCTGGTCCAGGCGCTGGCGGCCGTTCCGCACCATGGCCAGGGCGATCGGTTTGTCCAGGCTAGGGGAGAACACCGACGTTGCCACATGGCCGGCCTTGTCCATTCCCGGCCCCGCCACCGCCCGGTCCAGCAATATGGCGCCGGGTGGAATGGCGCTGGTGCCATCGGCGGGCACCAGCCCGACCAGGTTCAAGCGGCCCTTGGGCAACAGACCCGGCAGGCGCAGCGACCGCCGGCCGACAAAATCCTTCTTGGACGATAACATGGCAGCCAGACCGATATCGTCCGCGGTGGCGCGGCCGTCAGCCTCCGGCCCCATGACGAAATGGCCTTTTTCCGTACGCAACGTGGTCAGCGCCTCGGTGCCATAAGGCGCAACATCGAAGGCTTCGCCCGCCGCCAGCAACATCTCCCACAAGGCGCGGCCATGATCCGCCCCCACGGCGATCTCGTAGGCCAGCTCGCCGGAAAAACTGATGCGAAAAACCTGTGCCGGGATGCCGCCAATATGGCCCCCGCGCCAGGCCATGAAGGGCAGGGCCTGATTGGCGAATTCCACATCGCTGTCCAGACTATCCAGCAATTCCCGCGCCCGTGGCCCCGCCACGGCGACCACGGCCCACTGGTCGGTAATCGAGGTCAGATGAACCCGCAGATCAGGCCAGACCACTTGCAGATAATATTCCAGGTGCGCCATGACCGGGCCGGCGTTGGCGGTGGTGGTGGTCATGATGTAATGGCTTTCAGCCATGCGGGCGACGGTGCCGTCGTCGAAAATCATGCCGTCGTCGCGCAGCATCACGCCATAACGGCACATGCCTACCACCAGGGTCTTGAAGCCGTTGATATAGATCCGATTTAAAAATTCCGCCACGTCCGGGCCATGCAGATCGATGCGGCCCAGGGTGGAGACATCGACAATGCCAACATTTTGGCGCACCGCCAGTACCTCGCGGTTCACCGCATCGGCCATGGCTTCGCCGGGCCGTGGATAATAATGCGGGCGTTGCCACAGGCCCGCCGGCACAAAGGCCGCGCCGGCTTGTTCATGGCATGCCTGCATGGGCGTGCGCCGCGTCGGGGCCAAAAAGGTGCCCACATCCCGCCCCGCCAGGGTGCCGATGGTGACCGGGGTATAGGGCGGGCGATAAGTTGTGAGGCCCACGTCGGCCAGTGGTTTGTCCAGGGCCGCCGCCAGCACCGCGATACCGTTCAGGTTCGAGGTCTTGCCCTGATCGGTGCCCATGCCAAGGGTGGTGTAGCGCTTTACATGCTCGACGGAGCGGTAGCCCTCCCGCGCCGCGAGTTCCACATCCCCCGCCGTCACGTCGTTTTGCAGATCGATGAATTGTTTGCGCCGGGATCGGCCAAGCGCAATGGGTGGTGCCGTGTTCGGGATAAAATTACCGGTGGCCGCGCCGGCCACGGTCATGCCGGGGACCTGGGATGTGGGGACCAGGCTCTGAATATCCTCGCGAAAGGTCAATTTTCCGCCAGCCTGGGAATACAGGTGTACGCTGGGTGTAAAGCCGCCCGATAGGCATAACAGATCGCAGTTGATCCGCCGCTCCGAGCCGGGCACGGCGTCGCCATTCACATCCAGCCGGGCGATGCTGACGCTGGTCAGGCCCCGGCGGCCCGCGGTATCAATAACAGCGTGGTTGTAGAGGGTCTCGGTTCCCGGCAACGCCCTTTGCTCCGTCATATGGCGATGATCGAGGATGGCCGCGACCTCGACACCGCCCTCCCGCAGTATACGAACGGCTTCATAGGCGCTGTCGTTGTTGGTCACGATAACGGCGCGCCTGCCGGGCCGCACGGCGTAGGCCCGCAGGTAACCCAGGGCGGCCGTGGTCAGCATTACGCCGGGGCGGTCGTTGTTGGCGAATATCAATGGCCGTTCGATAGCGCCGCTGGCCAGCACCGCCTGCTTTGTCCGCAATTGCCACAGGATTTGCCGGGGTCTGCCTATCGCCGGGCTGGCCAGGTGATCGCCGGCGCGTTCCACCAGGCCATAAAGTTGACCGTCATATTTACCAAAGACGGTGGTGCGCCGCAGCAGGGTGACGTTGTCCAGACTTTCCAGCGTGGCGATTGTCTTGCGGACCGCTTCATCGCCTTCGTCACCACGCATGCCTTGGGAAGCGCCGCCAAGCTGGGCGCCTTCGTCGGCCAGCCAGACCTGTTGGCCGCTCTCGGCGGCGGCAAGGGCTGCCGCCAAACCGGCCGGGCCACCGCCGATTACCAGCACATCGCACTGGGCGTGACGTTTTTCGTAGCGGTCCGGGTCGAGCCCCTCTGGGCTGCGCCCCATGCCCGCCATGTGGCGGATGATATTTTCATAGTGGGGCCAGAGTTTCCCCGGCCACATGAATGTCTTGTAATAAAAGCCAGCCGGTAAAAAGCGTGCAAACAGGCCCAGGGCGCTGGATATGTCCCAGCGCAACGATGGCCAGTTGTTTTGGCTGTGGGCGACCAGACCGTCATAAAGCTCGACCTGGGTGGCGCGGATGTTTGGTTCACCCCGTGCGCCCGTGCGCAGCCGCACCAGGGCGCTGGGCTCCTCGCTGCCCAAGCCGTAGATGCCCCTGGGGCGGTGGTATTTGAAACTGCGCCCCACCACGCGGACCCCATTGGCCAACAGGGCCGAGGCCAGGGTGTCGCCGTGATAGCCCTGATAGGCGCGGCCATCAAAGGTAAAGGAAATTTCCCGGCCCCGATCGATCAACCTACCGTGGGGCAGGCCGCCGTGGGGTAGGCGAAAGCCGTTCGTACTCACGCCCCGCTCTCCGCCAGTTCCGTGCAGCTGGTGATTTCGTGGCTGACCACATCCCGGCCCACCCGCAGCCAACGGCGGCAGCCAAAAATATGCTGCCAAAGTTCGTCATGGCCGCCCTTGGCATTGTCGCGCAGATAAAGGTAGTCGACCCAGGTCCCGCCGTCCGCGTCTTCCGGTGCGGGGGGGCGGGCGACGTTGGCGTCGCCGCCATAGCTGAATTCCGTCTGGGCGCGCGGGCCGCAATGGGGGCAGGGGATCAACAGCATGGCGTCATCCTAATGCAGCCACGGATAGGGGCCGGCGCCCTTTTCATCCAGCACCCGGCCCTGGTGAAACCGGTTGAGATTTAGATCCGCATTCAGGGCATGGGGTTGTCCCGTCGCCATGGTGTGGGCGAATACCCAGCCCGATGCCGGCGTCGCCTTGAAGCCGCCGTAACACCAGCCTCCATTCAGGAACAGACCCGGCACCGGCGTGGTGCCGATGATCGGGCTGCCATCCATGGTCATATCCATGATGCCACCCCAGGTGCGCAGAATGCGCAGACGGCTGAATTGGGGAAACAGCGCCAGCAGGCAGGCCGCCACATGTTCGATCACGGGTAGATTGCCGCGCTGGGCAAAGGAGTTGTAGCCATCGATATCACCGCCCATGACCAACTCGCCCTTGTCCGACTGACTGACGTACAAATGCGCCGCGCCAAAAGTAACGACCGTATCCAGCACCGGTTTGACCGGTTCACTGACCATGGCCTGCAAGACATGGGACTCGATGGGTAGCCGCAACCCGGCCATGGCGGCCAGTTGTGTGGAATGACCCGCCACCGCCAGGCCAATCCGTTTGCTGGCGATAAAGCCACGGCTGGTTTCCACCCCGGTGACCCCGGATTGATCCCGGCGAATGCCGGTAACTTCGCAGTTTTGGATGATGTCGACGCCGCGTCGGTCGGCTGCACGGGCATACCCCCAGGCGACTGCATCGTGGCGCGCGGTGCCGCCGCGCGGTTGCAGCAGGCCGCCCTCTACTGGAAAGCGGCTATTGGCGGACACGTCCATACCCGGCACCAGGGTCGCGACAGCATCACGGTCCAGCAATTCCGCATCAATGCCGTTCAACCGCATGGCGTTGCCGCGCCGGCGAAAGGTTTCCAATTGCCCTTTCGAGTGGGCTAGATTGATGACGCCGCGTTGGGAGAACATGACATTGAAGTTTAGATCCCGGCTCAAACCTTCCCACAGTTTCATGCCGTGTTCGTAAAAGTGTGCATTGGCATCCAACAGGTAGTTGGAGCGTACGATGGTGGTATTGCGGCCCGTATTGCCACCACCCAGCCAGCCCTTTTCCAACACCGCGATATTGTTCAGGCCATGATTTTTGGCCAGGTAATAGGCGCTCGCCAGACCATGGCCGCCACCGCCGACGATGATCGCATCATAGCCCGCCTGCGGCGCCGGGTCGCGCCACGCCGGTTTCCAGCCCCGGTGGCCGGTCAGCCCGTGGCGGACAAGGTTGGCGAGCGAATAGTGGCTCACGAAAAGATTTTGCCGGGGTTGAGAATATTGTTTGGGTCCATCATCGTCTTCAACTGCCGCATCAGGGAAATTTCAGCCGGGCTGCGGGAAACCTCCAGATAATCCTTCTTGTACAGGCCGATACCATGTTCGGCCGAGACGGAACCACCCCGGCTGGCCAGGGGAAGGTAGACCGCATCGTCGATGATTTTTTTCGCGTTGGCGCCGTTTTCACCGACCGCATAGACGATGTGCAGATTGCCGTCGCCTAAATGACCGAACACGGCGCGGCGGCGTTCGGGCCAGTTCGCGACGATGGGCACATCGATCTCTTCCAGATAACCGGGCATGGTGGTGATAGGCAGGCCTACGTCGAAGCCGATGGTCGGGCCCCAGGTGCGCAGACTTTCCACATCGTCACGCAGGGCCCACATGGCCTGGCGTTCGCCCTCGGATTTTGCGATTACCGCATCCACGAGCAGGCCCTCTTCCAGGGCGTCCGCCAGCATGGCTTCAAAGCGGTCCTGATCGCCCACCGGGTCGCCGCCCATCATTTCCATCAGGACATAGAATGGAAAGTCCCTGGGTAATGGCTGGGCCGCGCCGGGCCTTGAGGTCACAAGCTCGAAATAGTCCCGCCACATGACTTCGAAGGCCGAGATGGTGCCGCCCGAGCGGCTGTTACAGAAGTTCAACAGCTGCGGTAACTTGTCGAATTCTTCCAGGGCGAGATAGGCGGTCTGCTGGCTGGCCGGTTTGGGCCGCAAACGCAGCACCAGCCGGGTGACCACACCCAGGGTGCCTTCACTGCCGATGAACATGTGCTTCAGGTTATAGCCGGCGTTGTCCTTGAGTATCTTGCCCAGGGAGCTCAATACGGTGCCGTCCGCCTGTACCGCTTCCAGGCCAAGGACCATGTCCCGCGCCATGCCATAGCGCACGACCCGGTTGCCCCCCGCATTGGTGGAAATATTGCCGCCCAGGGTGGCCGAGCCGCGGCCGCCAAGATCCAGGGGAAAGAAGAAACCAGCTTCGTCGGCGGCTTCCTGCACGGTTTGCAGGGTGACGCCGGCCTGCACGGTCATGGAGGCGGAGGCGGGATCGATCTCCTCAATCGCGCGCATCCTCTCCAGGCTGAGAATAAGCTCGTCCGGCGACGCGAGATTGCCATCCACCAGGCCGGTCAGGCCGCCGTGGCTGACCACCGGCTGGCCGGCCTCGTTACATAATTTTAGAACCTGCGAGACTTCATCCGTGTTCGCGGGACGGACCAGAACCTTGGCCTGAAGGGTCTCGGTGGGGCGGCGATAGCCGGCGGAGCGGCCTGCCAGGTCCTCGTTTAGAACCAGGCCTTTGTCGCCAACGATGCCGCGTAATTGTTCAATAAGATCGGCCATGATGTAACTGCAATCCCCTGTGCCACGTGATGTCGTGGGGGCAGTTTACGATGGCAGACCGAAATGGCCAATATCTCTCGCGGATTAGTCTCGGTCGATTTAACTGCTGCCGATGCGTGGTTTCCCGGCGCGGCTGGGGCCGAAGGCTTTGTCCAGAATAGTAGTATTTTCCTCGGCCAGGGCAATACATTCGCCCAGCATGGCCATGATCTGGACGTTGTTGGTCAGCACCTTGCGGGCCTCGGACCGATCATCATCGATGATCAGTAAGGCTCGTTTTAACATATCGCCACGTACCATCGCCAGAATCTCTTCCAGGCGGCGGCCGTCGGGATTTTCATCGGTTACTAAATAATGGGTCATCGATTGAAATCTCCCACCTATCGCTTGCCATTAGGCTTGGTTTTAGCGCATGGGCGTTAATAAGCGCTTACCGCGATAATTGCTGCGCCCCTGACGGCAGCGGGGCAGCGGGGTCGCGGATCCAGGCGGCAATGTCTTTCCAGACCACCTCGGCCTGCAAGTCCCGCAGCAACATGTGCCAACCCACTGGATAAAGGGCAAATTTCGGCGGTTCGGGAAATTTGGCGATGGTTTGGAGAACCGGCGCGGCTGGCACGATTTCGTCCCGTTCGCCATATAGTATCATTGTCGGCTGTCGCAGGTCCGGCGCGGCGTCAAAGGCCCGCCCCATCAACCGCGTCACCCCATAAACCGCATCAATACGGGTGTGGCGGATAACCAGTCTGTCGCGGCCCAGGGCCCGCAACATGGCGATATTGTCCGAGGCGCGGCGCTTTAGGCTGCTACCCGTGGCGGTATTCCAGGGCATGGTATGGGCTGACAGCCAAAGGCCAAAACGCAATATGGGGTGCATGGACTGACCGCCCCACAGGCCGGGGGCCACCAGAATGACCCCGGCGATCGTTGTCCCTTCCATATTCCCTATATCCGGTCCGGTCATGGCCAGAACGGCGACCGCCGCGCCCATGCTGTCACCCAGCAGATAGATTGGCAGGCCGGGGTGGCGCCGTGCCAGCAGCGCCAGCAAAGCCCTTGCGTCGGATGCCATTGCCGCGCCACCGCCCCAGATTCGGGCCTCCGGCGCGGCGCCAAAACCGCGCTGGTCATAGGCATAGGTGGTGATGCCGCGACCGGCCCACCATGTTGCCGGCTCGTCAAAATAGTTGCTGTACATGTTGAAGCCATGCAGGGCCAAAAGCACCGCGGCCGGTTGGCCTTGGGCCGGCCAAACGCGCAGGGGCAATAACTTGCCATCCTCGCTGATAAAATTATCGTCCTGGATATTCGCCGCCATCAGGCCGGGCTGAAATCCCTGCACCCGTGGGGCGCAGGCGCCAAGGACAAGAAGGCAACACAAAAGGGCGGCAAATGACTTAAGATGCGCTGGCACGGTCAACATTATGGAGTAGGGATTATGGGTACATTGGCGGATCTTGCGGCACAACGTTTTGGCATGGCTACGGAGGTCGCGGAAGTTGAGGCGGGGCCGGGCAGGGATGTCCTGGCCGCGTTGCTGTCGCACCGCACCCATCGCCGTTTTTTGGCTGACCCGGTCGCCGAGGACACCTTGAACCTGCTGTATGCCTGCGCCCTGTCGGCGCCGGCCAAGTCGGATTTGCAGCAGAGCGCCATTATCCGTGTGCAGGATTCGGGCAAGCGGGCGGCCATTGCGGAATTGATGCCTGAAATGGGCTGGATCGGCACCTGTCCGGTGTTCCTTTTGTTCTGCGGTGATTCCCGGCGAATTCGAAAATTGTGCCACCTTCGCGAACACGAATTTGCCAACGATCATCTGGATGCCTTTTTGAACGCCGCCGTCGATACGGCCCTGGTAATGCAGAATTTTATTACCGCCGCCGAAGCCGCCGGACTAGGTTGCTGCCCGATTAGTGTGGTCCGTAACCATATTGACCGGATCGCCGAAATCACCAACCTGCCCGATCATGTTTTCCCCGTTGCCGGCATGTGTCTGGGCCATCCCGCCCACCCGGGCTTCACCTCTACCCGCCTGCCGCCGGAAATGATTGTACACACGGATCAGTATGACGACAGCCAACTGCCTGAACAAATCGAAGCCTACGATCACCGGCGCGACGGTATCTATACGATCCCGCCGGAAAAACAACGGATGACGGCGGAATATGGCAGGTCTGATTTCTATGGCTGGTCCGAGGACAAGACACGTCAGGTTTCCGTGCGCGAGCGGGATGATCTTGCGGCCTATTTACGCCGCCATGGCTTCTGCCTCGATTAGAGCAACTTTCAACTCATCGGAGCTGCTCTAAGTGATTGGTTCAATCACTCTAGTCTTTGTGATTGGCGCATATAAAAAATTGCCGCGTGCCAAGCACGCCGTCTCTAAAAAGCGTTAACCCGGCGTTAACTGCAACAGTTTACTAGTGGCAAGGCTTTCTCCTCATCCAGTAGGAGAAATAGACGACAGACTGTGCCCGGCCATGGTGCCATGTTTTGCCTGGACTTGGACGATGTGAGGATGATGATGTCGGCGTTGGGATCTGTTTTGCTTGCCATCGGCGTGGTCTGTGCCATAGCCCTGGCGGTTGCTTTGTTTGTCTGCCGGGTGCGGAAATTGGCCGGCGCGCGCCCAACAAAGCGCTTTGATGGCGATCTCATGGAAGCTGTTCCCATCGCGCTCGCTCTTTTCGACGCGAATGACCGGCTGAGCCTGATCAACACAAAACTGTCGCGGATGTTGCCCATGGTAAGCGGCTTGGAAGACCAGGATATCAGCCGGATGGATTTCTTCCGCATCCTGGCCGAGGCCGGTATTATCGTCGAGGCGGCACACCGGGTACCTGCCTTTCTGGCGGATGTGGTGGTTCGGGCCGAGCCGCAAGAGATCGAGTGGGAGCTTAGCCTGACCGATGGGCGTAGCCTGCAATTTACCGAACGCGCCACCGATAGCGGCGGCCGTCTGCTAACCTGCGTCGATCTCACCAAGCAAAAAAAGCAAAGTTGGGCCCTGGACGAGAAGACCCATCTCTTACGCGCTTCGTTGGAAAGTATAGATCAGGGCGTTCTGGTTTTAGGTCCCGGTGGCGGGATACGGACCTGGAACCAACGATATTTCGACCTGCTGGGGGTGACATCGGAAATTGCCGAGGTTGGCGTTTCCCTGGAGAAATTGTGCAGGTATATTGCCGATGCTGGCGTTTTTGAGGACAACAGCGTCGAATTCGTATCCCGGCGCATGGAAGAGATGATAAGTTGCGACCCGCCACAGCACGAGATGGCGGGGCCGGATGGCCGGACATTGGATGTGCGGCGTACGCGGATGCCCGATGGTGGCGTCACGATTACCATCACCGATGTTACGGCTTCCCGGCGCGATCAGGAGGAGTTGCGCAAGCGGTCAGCTGAACTGGAGGCGATTTTTGGTAATTTGGATGTGGGCATCGCCTTTTTTGGCTCGGATGGCGAACTGGTGGCCACGAACGAGGTCTTGCTGGAATTTCTGGAGCTTAACCCGGCGGAGGTTGCCGATTGCCGCAATATTCATGATCTGACGCGTTTGAGCGCCCGCAACGGGGAACTGGGATCAGGCGACATTGACAAGTTGGTGGAAGCACATATCGAAAAAGCATTTGGCAAGGCGCCGAATTCTTACCTGCGTACCCGCCCCAACGGCACCGTTCTGGAAGTTCGCACTTTTTCCATGCCGGGCGGCGGCATCCTGGCGGTTTGCCAGGACATCACCGCACACGAGCGATCGGAGCAGGCCCTGCGCGTGGCCAAGGAAGAAGCTGAAATGGCCAATCGCGCCAAGTCGGAATTTCTGGCCAATACCTCTCATGAACTGCGCACACCCTTGAACGCCATTATCGGATTTTCAGACATTCTGGTGGGTGAACTATTCGGGCCGCTCGGTTCGTCGAAGTATCTCGAATATTCCCGGGATATCAATGAAAGCGGCGAGCACCTGTTATCAATCATCAATGATCTGTTGGATCTTGCCAAGGTGGAATCCGGTCACTTTGAACTGACGGAAGAGCGTTTTCTGCTTTCGGACGTGGCCAGCTCCACTATGCGGTTGACGCGGGCACGCGCCAACGAGGGCAGGATAAAAATGATCACGGAAATGGACCCCAAGGTTGATCTGGTGCAGGCCGATCAGCGGGCCCTCAAACAGGTCTTGCTCAATCTTCTGACCAATGCAATCAAGTTCACGCCCGAGGGTGGCGAGGTCACCGTCGGCACCGGGCGCCGCCGGGACCAGGCCAGCGGCGAAGAACAGATTGAAATGTGGGTGAGAGATACAGGCATTGGCATTGCGGAAGCAGACATCCCCATAGCCTTGACGCCCTTCGCCCAGTTGGAGGGATCCTTTTCGCGCCGCTTTGAAGGCACCGGCCTGGGGCTGCCCCTGGCCCGGCATCTGTGCGAGTTGCACGGCGGCACCCTGGCGATTCAATCAGATCTTGGCAAGGGTACGACGGTATCCATGCTTTTGCCGGCCGACCGTCTGATTGGCAGCAGCGACGATGCCCGCCGTGGCGTGACCACGGCCACCGGCCCCACGGGACCACAGGGCGACCTGATGGACCTAGTCGCCGCGAAAATGGGGTGAACGCTTTTCGATAAAAGCGTTCATGCCTTCCAATCGGTCATTGGATGCGAAACAGCGGGCATGGGCGGCGATCTCGGCTTCCCGGGCGGCCTCGAAATCCATTTCCATGGACGCGTTCAGCGCGTATTTCAACTCGCGCATGGCCACCGGGCTGTAAGCGCCCATCAACGCCGCCAGCCGCGCGGTCTCCGTTGCCAATTCGTCCCTGGGCACCAGGTGTGTGATCAGGCCGAGTTGATAGGCGCGCGCGGCATCGAACAGTTCACCGGTCAGGCAAATGGCGCGCGCGTTGGCCGGGCCGATCAGGCGGTCCAGCAGGATGGTGCCGCCGGTGCCCGGGAATATGCCCAGCTTGATTTCCGGGTAACCAAAGGTGGCGCTGTCGGCCGCCACCCGGACATCGCAGGCCATGGCCAGCAACATCCCGCCGCCCAGGGCATAACCGTTGATCGAGGCAATAACGGGCTGTGGCATATGACGGATCTGGTCATAGAGATGCATGCCCAGGTAGGAGCGGTCGCTGCCGGGCTTGCCTTCGCTCGCCGCCATTTCCTTAATATCCGCGCCGGCAACAAAAGCACGCTCGCCGGCGCCCTTGATAACGATGGCGCGGATATCGGGGTCGGCGGCAATACCCAGCAGGCATTCCGTCAGATCCTTGAAGACCTGCCGGTTCAGGGCGTTCAGGGCCTCCGGCCGGTTCATGATAATCGTTGCGATGGGCCCGTCGTTGTTTTGCAATATGGTCTCAAACGGCATTTTCTACACTCCGTATCCGTGCTTCCCGTGCTCCCGGCACCGACTTGCCAGGCTGGCGTTGCGCTTCGATAATAGCAGGGTGAGAGCGGCTCCGGGTTATTCTAATCCATTCGACCGCTCTAAGTACCGTGGCGAGGATGTTAAGTGAGGTTGGGTGAAAGTTTATGGATGAAATCAATAGTGTGGCGGGAATTTTGCCACCCAGCCTGCGCCTAGAGAATATCCAGCGCGGCATCGGTTCCGCCGCCGCGACCTTCGTGGCGGGGCCCGAACATCTGAACCTAAAGGGTATGCTGCATGGCGGCATTATCGCCGGCCTGATGGATGTCATCATGGCCATCGCGGCCGGCTCGCATCCCGATCCGGCCCAGCGCCGCTTTTCCATCACGCTGAGTTTGTCATTGAATTTTATCGGCATCGCGGGGGAGGAGCCGCTGGTTCTGCGCGCTGAAACCACGGGCGGTGGCAGACGTACCTGTTTTTGCGAGGGCCGGATTGAGGATGCCAAGGGCAATCCCATCGCCACCGCCCAGGGCGCCTTCAAATTGATGGATGCCGGATCAGAGGTTGCCGGGAAAATTTAGGGATTTTTGGCGGGCCGGACGCCGTCGTCGTCGATGGGATAAATGGCCCGATCCAATTGGCTGTATTTGAAGCGCTTCAGGTTGGAGGCGCAGACCCCTGGGGTATCCACATAAATCTCGCCCTTGGCGAAGGCGCGGAAATGGGCCTGCCAGGCGATGGCGGACTTCACCACGATGATCTGCTGTGCTTGCGCCACGATGTCCGCGGCCGCCAGATGGTCGGCATCGAAGGGCATGGCCTTGGCCTCGGTCAACATCACCGTCACCCCATCGGCACGGACAACCGCGACTTCACCCAGATCGATCTGCTGGCCAGTCATATAATCGCCCTGGCGTTGATAACGGACGCGCTGTTGAAATATGATTTCACCCACCAAGGGCACGGGGGGGCCGTGCAGATCATCGGACTTTCCACCCACATTGCCGCTGAACATGGCGCCCACGCCAAGGGTCTTGGCGGCCATAACCGCCTGACCATCGCACAGCACCATGACGGCCTTGCGGGCCGACTGATCCAGCAATTCCGCCAGGATGGTGGTGCCGTCAGCTGGCGCCCCGCCGCCGGCATTATCCGCCACATCGACCAGAATTATCGGACCCTCCGGTGCCGCGATGGCGCTGCGCACGGCGTCTTCCGGGCCGATCAGGCCGGCATCGAAATCACCGCGCTGGCGCCAGATGGTCAGGGCCAGGTCATCGGCGATCCGCGTGGCGTGGGCGATGTCGTCTCCCTGTACCAATATGCCAACGCCCAGATGGGCCACGTCGGCGTAGGGAAAGCCCCAGGCGATGGAGGCGGACCAGATCTCGCCCCAGGTTTCCATCTCGTGCATTTTCGCCATGATCGCCGCCGCCGGCGCGGCGGCCGTACCTTGCACTTGCGGCGGCGGGGCAAAGGGCAGCTTGCGCAGGATTTTTGCCGGACGGCGGGCGCTCCACAACATGCGGTGCAGCATCCGTGCCGCCTCGGCGCCCCGCTCTCCCATGTCGTTATGCGGATAAGTGTCATAGCCGACCAGGGCATCGGCGCCTTCGATCAGGGAGTCGGACAAATTGGCATGCAGGTCAAAGGTCGCGACCACCGGCGTACCGCTGGGTAATTGCCGACGGATCGCGGCCAGAAAATCCGCGTCAGCCTCCGGCGCCCCTTCCGCCACACAAGCGCCATGCAGATGCACCAGAACGCCATCGACCGGGCCGGCGGCGGCAAGCAGCTCCAGGCTACGTTGCACCAGGGCCTGATAGGCCTCCGCCGTGATCAGGCCGGACGGCACCGCGCCGGCGAACAGGCCGGGTATCAGGTTCAAGTCCAGTTCCAGGGCGGCGTCCATGGCGCCGCCGATTTCCGTATTGGTATCGGCGAAGGCCGCGAACAGGTCATCGCCTTCCACATACTGGTAGGCATGAAAGGCTTCCAGCCCGGTTCGCCCATGGGCAAAGGTATTGGTTTCGTGCCAGATGCCTGTGATGAAGACGCGTTTTGCCATGGGCAACTATGGCGTGATTTATGCGCTCATGACAAGTTCATGCGCCCACCGTTCCAGGTTTTAGCCAAAAGTAACCCGGCCAGCAGACTGCCCGCGGCAATGGCGGCCATGAAGAAATAGGCGCCGTTGGCGAATTCCTGATACAGCAGGCCGGCCACCGCCATCACCAGGCCGACGGCGATACCGGCACCGACCGCGCCATGTAGGCTCTGCGCCGTGGCGGACATTTCCGGTGGCGTGGCGCGGGCGATGAAATGCATGGCGCCCAGATGCGCGGCGCCAAAGGTAAAGGCATGCAGCCCCTGGGTCAGCAGGGCCAGCCACAGGGCATCGGACAGGCCCATGGCGGTCCAGCGTACGACCCCCGCCAGGGCGCCCAGGACCAACAGGTTGGCCGCGCCAAAGCGGGACAACAGGCGATTGCCCAGCCAGAACAGGATGATTTCCGCCACCACCCCCTCGGCCCACAGGCCCCCGATCAGGGCATCGGAGAAACCGACACTGCGCCAATGCAGGGTGGCAAAACCATACAGTACCGCATGGCTGGCGTTGCCCAGGCCGCCCGCCAGCAGAAACAGCAGGAACACCGGTTGCCGCAATAACCGCCCCATGGCGCCCGGCCGCGCCGGGGTTTGTTTGTCGATCCGCCGCTCTTCGGGCAACAGGGCGCAGGCCAAAAGCACAATGGTCATCAGGCCCAGGATCGCCCACAGCACCGACCAGGAGCCAAAGGCCGCCAGCATGGGGCCGCCGGCGGCGGACGTTGCGATAAAGGTCAGGGAACCCCAAATCCGCAGCCGGCCGTAATCCAGCTTCAGTCGATAGACCGCGCCCAGGACCACGGTCTCGCCCAAGGGCATGATCGAGGAAAACGCCACCGAGGCGATGAGGTTGACCGCCAAAAGGCCCCAAAACCCCTTGGCGAACAAAAAACAGGAAAACCCCAGCATGGCGATAGCGGACAGCAACAACAGGGGCCGCCGCCGCTCGCCCCGGCGATCGGCCAGTTGCGCGATCAGGGGGTTGGCAAAGACCCGCAGCCAAAGGCCGGCTGAAAGCAGCAGGCCGATTTCGGTGGCCGAAAGCCCGCGCGCCTTTAGAAACACCGGCCAGAACGGCGCCATTACGCCGACCACGGCAAAGACCGCGCCGAAATAGAACGAAAGGCGCCAAGCCCGATATGTTGTTGGGAGCATATTTTTTAACCAAGCTATCGCATTGCCGGATTTTCGGGCGCACAATTACGATCAGGTAGATTGGGTGAATGGAGGAAAGTCAATGAATTACGATAAATATACCTGTTTCGAAGCCAGCCGACAGGGCCGTGTTCTGACCCTGACCATGAACCGGCCGGACGACCTGAATGCGGTCAACAAGGACATGCACGATGAACTGGGCAGTATTTTCTACGACGTCCAGTTGGATGACGAGGCGGATGTCATTGTCCTGACCGGCGCCGGGCGGGCCTTTTCCGCCGGTGGCGATCTGGCCATGATGAAACGCATCGCCGAGGGCTCTGACGAGCCCATGTTACGGTTGGTAGATGCCAAGCGTATCGTCTTTTCCCTGCTGGACCTGGAAAAGCCGATTATCTCCGCCGTCAACGGTCATGCCATGGGTCTGGGCGCCACCATCGCCTTGTTGTGCGACACCATTTTTATGTCGTCGAAGGCCAAGATCGGCGACCCGCACGTCAAGATCGGCGTGGTGGCCGGCGATGGCGGCTGTGTCATCTGGCCGCAATTGATTGGCTATGCCAGGGCCAAGGAATATCTGATGACCGGCGATCCCATTAACGCGGAGGATGCCGAGCGCATGGGCCTGATCAACCACATGACCGCGCCGGAAGAGACCCTTGCCGCGGCCCAGGCCTTTGCCAAACGCTTGGTTGACGGCCCCACGGCGGCGATCCGCTGGACGAAGGTTTCCGCCAACATCGGACTAAAACAATTGGCCCATTCCATCATGGATACTTCGCTGGCCTATGAATGGCTGACCTTCCAGAGCGATGATCACCGGGAGGCGATTACCGCCTTCCTGGAAAAACGGGAGCCAAAATTTACCGGTACTTGAGTGGGTAATGGTGCCGACGACATGGTAAGCTTGCGTTCGTTGGGAATGGGAGAGATATCATGTTGAAAGTTTATGGCCGTACCAGTTCGGTCAATGTGCAAAAGGTCATGTGGGTGATCGGCGAACTGGGCCTGGAATACGAACGCATGGACGTCGGCGGCGCGTTCGGGCAGAACGATCAGGACTGGTACCTGGCGTTGAACCCCATGGGCCGGGTGCCGGTGCTGGATGATGACGGCTATATCCTGTGGGAAAGCCATTCCATCATCCGTTACCTGGCCCGAAAGCACGCTAGCGGTTTGTATCCCAGTGATCCCCAGGCCTGTGCTGACGTGGACAAGTGGATGGACTGGCAGATCGGTTTTCAGCAACCGGCCATCACGCCGGCGTTCTGGAATTTGATCCGCACGGCGGAGGCTGACCGCGACATGGCCGCTGTTCAGGCCTCATCGGCGGAAACGGCAAAGCTATACCGCATGGTGGACCAGCATTTGCAGGGGCGTGATTTCATGGCCGGCAACAGCTTCAGCATTGCCGACGTGCCCGTGGGCGCCATGACCTACCGCTGGTATGGCCTGGAGGTAGAGCATCCCGATTACCCGAACCTGCGCGCCTGGTACGAGCGCCTGACCCAGCGCCCGGCCTACCAGGAACACGTAATGCTGCCGATTACCTGAGGGCGGGGAAAATGGTGTTGTGATGGCTGATGACCGGGCGGCGAATTTGGATTTCATCCTGGCCGGGCTGGATCGGCTGAACCATGGCTATGCCCTCTTTGATGCCGATTTGAACCTGCTTGCAAGCAATACACGTTTTGCCGAACTGCGCGGTTATCCCTTGGAAATGTGCCGGTCGGGCACGCCGTTGCAAGCGTTCCTGGAATATAGCGCGGAGCAAGGAGATTTTGGCGATGATGCCGTTGGCGCGGTCGAACGCCGGCTGTCGGCCTTCCACGAGGTCGCGCCCAGCGACATGGAGTATACGACGGCGGCGGGGATGATATTGCAGATACAAATTGCTCCTATCGCCGAGGGCGGCCTTTTGCTCAGCTATACCGATATCACGGATCTGCGCCAGACCGAGGAACGTTTGCGGGAAAGCGAAACCCGCCATGCGCTGGTTACCGAAGCCTCGACGGATGGACTGTATGATTGGAATATCGTCGACGATATACTTTATGTCTCGCCGCACTTGAATCAGATGTTTGGCTTTGCGGAAGGGCAGTTGCGGGCGGCGGAGTGGTTAAGCCGTATTCATGTCGATGACCGGGCAGGCTATCGCGATGCCATGGTTGTACATTTCTCGGGGCGCGCCGCACGCCAGGAAGCGGCCTATCGCATTGCCGCCCATGACGGCAGTATCCGCTGGGTTCAGGACAATGCCATCGCGGTGCGCGACGAGGTGGGTAAAGCCATTCGCCTGGTTGGCGCCGTTTCCGATGTAACGCCGCAAAAGCATGCCGAAGACGCCATGCGGGAAAGCGAGAAACGGCACATTCTTGCCCTGGAGGCGGTTGGCGAATGGGTCTTCGAGTGGGATGCGGTGACCAACGATGTTTTCTATTCCGACGGCATGTACAAAGCGTTGAGTCTAGAGCGCGAGCAACTGCAGACATCGGATGATTGGCAAAATCGCATCGTTCCAGACGATCTCGGTGGTTTTATGGATTGTTTCCGCGTCCTGCTGAATGGAAAGGTGGACCAGTTTGGCCACGAATACCGTTACTACGGCGCTGATGGCGAGGTACGCTGGGCCAGCTCCCATGGCATTGCCGTTCGGGATGATGATGGCAAGCTGTTGCGGGTGATAGGTTCAACGGGCGATGTTACCGAACGCAGGGAAATGATCGCGACCCTTGAGGGCACGCAACAAAGGTTGATCGAGGCGGACAAGCTGGCATCTTTAGGTCAATTGACCGCCGGCATCGCCCATGAAATCAAAAACCCGCTGAATTTCGTCAATAATTTTTCTCAATTGTCGGCTGGCCTGTTGGCGGAGTTGAAAGAACTGGTCGAACCGTTGCTGGCGCAACTTGAGGAAGATGATCGGGATGATGCCGAGGATATTATTGCTACCCTGCACGGCAATCTGGGAAAGATCGAAGAACACGGCAAGCGGGCCGATGGCATCGTGCAAAGCATGCTGCTGCATGCCCGCGAAGGGCCCGGGGAGCTGCGCGAGGTCTCGCTTAATGCATTGGCGGAGGAGGCATTGAACCTGGCCTATCATGGGGCCAGGGCCGAAGTACAAGGCTTCAACGTGACCTTGGAGCGAAACTTTGACGAAGCAGCCGGCAGTATCGAGGCTGTGTCCCAGGATTTGACCCGCGTCCTGCTGAACGTGATCGGCAACGGCCTGGATGCCACCCATCAGCGCGCAAATAGTGGCGAGGCCGGCTACCAGCCAACCCTGAGTATCAGCACCCGCGATCAGGGCGATCAGGTAGAGATCGTCATCCGTGATAACGGCACCGGCATGCCGAAGGACGTAGCCAAGAAAATATTCACGCCGTTTTTTACCACCAAGCCGCCGGGGCAGGGCACCGGCCTTGGTCTATCGATCAGCCACGATATTGTGGTCACACAACATGGTGGCCAGTTCGACCTGGATAGCCGAGAGGGCGAATATACTGAATTCCGTATCGTGCTGCCGCGCCGCGCGGCAATGACGTTGTCTGGCGACGATAGGCCATGATGGCGGAAAAGATAAATATTTGCGACACAAGACTGGAAACCCATTGATGAGCCCAACCATCCTCGTTGTAGACGACGAACCCGACCTGCAATCGCTGGTGACGCAGAAATTCCGTCGCCAGATCCGCAAAGGCGAGTTCGAATTCCTGTTCGCCAGGGATGGGGTTGAGGCGCTGGAGTTGATCAATCAACACCCCAATATCGACGTGGTGTTAAGTGATATCAACATGCCGCGCATGGATGGCTTGACGTTGTTGAGACATCTGGGGGAATTGGACCAGAATTTACGGGCGGTAATCGTCTCGGCCTATGGCGATATGGGCAATATTCGCACTGCGATGAATTCCGGTGCCTTTGATTTTGTCACCAAACCGATAGATCTGGACGATCTGGAGGTGACGATCCACAAGACCCTCAATGATCTGGCGGTGCTGCGCGAGGCCTTGACCCAGCGGTTGGAGGCGGAGACGGCGCGCGCCAATCTGGCCCGTTATTTTGCCCCGTCCATGGTTGATGAATTGGCCAAAATGTCCGACCCGTTTGCCGCTGCCCAGGAATGCCAGGTTGCGATCCTGTTCGTCGACATTATTGGCTTCACCGGCTTGGCCGCGCGTGGGGGGGCCGAGACGACCTTTGCCCTGCTGCGGGAATTCCATAGCCGCATGGCCGGTGCCGTTTTCGCCGCTGACGGCTCGGTCGACAAATATCTCGGCGATGGCCTTATGGCTATATTCGGAGCACCGCAGACGAGTGGCCAGGATGCCTCGAACGCCATCCGTTGTGCCCTGGCCATGCAGGAATCGATGCTGGCGTTCAACGCTGCCCGTGCCACGCAAGGGGAGCCGATGTTCGAGATTGCCATTGGCATCCATTATGGCCCGGTGCTGATCGGCAACATCGGCAACGAGCAGCGCCTGGAATTCGCCACCCTGGGCGATACCGTTAACAGCGCCGCGCGCCTGGAACCCCTGGCCCGGCCATTAAGGGCGCGGATTGTCGCCAGCGATGATGTGGTTCAGGCGGTCGGTGCGGAGGGCGGCACGGCGCTGCTGTCGGACTTTGTTCAGCATGGCGCGGAAACCATACGCGGCCAGGATGAACCCATGCAGCTATGGATCCTGCCCCGCGCCACCACCTGATTGCCCGCTTAGCTGTTCGTGGTGTTACGCGATATTAAGACGAATGGGTTCTGCCAGGGTGGCCCAGTCCACGTCCCTGGGGCCGCCGTCCATGTACATCAACAAGGCAAAGGTCGCGGGGCGGTCTAAGCTGGTCAGTGGAAAGTGCCAGGTGCCCGCGTTGTAGTTTATGCCGACATGCCCCGGCGCGATGAAGGCACGCAATGTTGCCGGATCGGGCGGGCCGTCCTTGCCCTGCGGATGGGCCGCGATCACCAGGTAGCGGTCGCAGTCCAGCGGCAGGAACGCCTGCGAGGACAATGGGTGCCGCTCCATCTTTATCACCTCGATGGGCAGCGCCTTGGGCGGCAACGCCCGCACCACGGCAAGATTGATCTCAATGCCGGGCCGGCCGTTGGAAATTTGCCCTACATAGTCGGTACGGTTATCCGGCCCAGGGTCGGACAGCACCTGCCCATAGGGTTCAAACGCGGCTTTTTCCATTGGTTCAGCGACAAGTTCGCGCATGATCGTCCTCGTAGGGTCAGGGCCATGAAGTATTAGGGCTTAAATCGCAGGGGGATCGAGCCTGGGGGGATCGACCCCGCGCCATTCTGCATACTTTGTCCCTGACGCTCCAACAAATTCAATCTCTTGTCGTCTTCTTCCTATGCACAGAACGATTGCTCAATTTCCGCTACTGGCACGATGGGTGCAAAATCCGGTGTCATGGTCATTCCTGCCAGAGCGCATTCGAAGAAAATGCGCTCAGACTCTTAAAAGTACAGCGATTGAACTAATCACTTATAGTCGCGATAGCGACTCTAATTAATTGAAAATTGTTCTACATCCGTCATCTCAAGCTTTCGCGACCAGTGTGGAAATCGTTGAAGAATATCCATCTGAGACATCAGTGCCATCTCGGCTGATTGTTCCAGATAAATCCGGTTAGCGAAATGATCGAAGACGGCGGTCAAAACACGCGCCTAAGCCTCTTCCGCGTGCGAAACCCGCCCCGCCGAAAGAAAATGGGCGATGACGAGAACAACGATCGAAACAACAGGTCCTTGCCATGGCACGCTCGCCGCAGTGTCCGCCTGATAAACCAGGGTGAGATAGGCTGAAAGAATTCCATACATAAGGCCGACCCCGGTCAGTGCCCACCGCGCCCACGGTTGGCCCTGCCGATAAGGAACGATGAGAAGCACCAAAAGCGTCGTACCAATCACCAACATTCCCGCACCCGTCGCTCGATAGAGCGTGAGGAAAACGAGTTGATAAGCGTCTGACAAACCGTCCCGTGCGACGCCCAAGGTTTCGGCATGATATGGCATCAGTTGGGTGGCGAAAAAATAGCGCCCACCGAAGCCGAGCAACACTAGGGCCGTCAGGAAATAGAGTCCAAAAGCAATCTTGTGTTTCATTGCATCCTCCGACGTTTAACTGGAATTTCCAGATCAAGATTTCCAATCACGAACAGGATCACGAACACGATCACGAACAATGGTAGTATCAAGAGAAAGCATCCAATAGCCCGGAACCGCTCTAACGGGCTTGGCGGCGTCCGGGGCTTCGGCTACACCTCGTGCATGCAGGATTTCGAAGTCATCATCATCGGCGCCGGGGCGGCTGGCCTGATGTGCGCCGTGGAAGCGCACAAGCGCGGGCGCCGGACGTTGGTCCTCGACCATGGGGCGAAGGTGGGGCAAAAAATCCGCATTTCTGGCGGCGGGCGCGCCAACTTCACCAACCTGCATCTCTCGCCCGCTGACTTTCTATCGGAAAATCCGCGCTTTTGCGTCTCGGCCCTCAAGCGCTTCACCCCGCGGGATTTCATCGCCCTGGTGGAAAAGCACCACATCGCCTATCACCAGCGTGACCACGGCCAGCTGTTCTGCGACGGTTCCGCCCAGCAGATCATTGACATGCTGTTGGCGGAGGCGCGTGGCATCCAGGTGCAGACCGGAACCACCGTGACACGGGTTTCCAGCTGCGAGCCCCCCAAGGATCTCCCTTGCGGCGAATATCGCTTCAGCGTGGAAACCGATCACGGCGCCTTCAGGGCGCAATCCCTGGTTATCGCCACCGGTGGGCCATCTATTCCAAAGATGGGATCCAGTGG
Source organism: Alphaproteobacteria bacterium (assembly GCA_016776605.1). Taxonomy (GTDB): domain Bacteria; phylum Pseudomonadota; class Alphaproteobacteria. The sequence continues at coordinate 182,867 of JADHTB010000006.1, forward strand.
CTTTGGCTACGCCATCGCCCGGCAATTCGGCCTCAAGGTGATTGAACCGCGCCCTGGCCTGGTGCCGTTGATCTTCGATGCCGACACCTTGGGCAAGCTGGATGGGCTGGCGGGCATTTCCCTGGATGCGACGGTCAAGATCGGCAAGGTAAGCTTCACCGAGGCCCTGTTGTTCACGCACCGGGGCCTCAGCGGGCCGGTGGTTCTGCAAATTTCCTCCTACTGGCGCCAAGGCGACACGCTCACGGTCAATTTGCTGCCTGGCACCGACCTGTTCGAATATTTGAGAGAGGCCCGGAAATGCCAGCCCAGGAAGGAGGTGCGTACAATACTTGCCAATCTTCTGCCCAGGCGTCTGGCGCAACGGCTGGCCGCGTGGGCCGACTGCGACGGCCGCTTGGCCGAGACCTCCGAAAAGGCCCTGCGCCGCCTGGCTGATCACATCAACGCATGGCGCATCACGCCAAGTGGTTCCGAGGGCATGCGTACGGCGGAGGTCACCGTGGGCGGTGTCGATACCAGGGATCTCTCGTCGAAAACCATGCAGGCAACATCTGTTCCCGGCCTCTATTTCATTGGCGAGACCGTTGATGTCACCGGCCACCTGGGCGGCTTTAACTTTCAATGGGCCTGGGCATCCGGTCATGCTTGCGGGCAGGTGGTGTGACGGCTCACACCCGCACATGCCCCACGCCCACGCTCTTACGCGGCGATGGGCTTTTGGCTGCCCGCGCCAAAACCGTCCGCTCTATTCGGGCAGACGAAAGAAGATGCCGCCGAACTACGCCGGTGCAGCCTTGTCGCCATCGAGCAGCTTGCGCAGGTGTTGGTTCACTTGGCCACTGTGATGGCGCGCAATCTTGCCGGTGGGCTGCAATGCCTCGTCATAGAAGAATGACGGCAGTTCGTCGTCTGCTTCGGTGAAGCCGGCCTGGCGGTTGAATTCCCATTCCATTTGCAAGGCCTCGCGGCCCAGGTCCCGCATGAAGGATGCCTCGAAATTGGTGCCATGGGCACTGTTGAGGGCATCGACGATCAAGCCCTGGTTGACGTTGGTCACCGAGCGTCCAAACAGGCAGAGGCCCAGGGAGTCGGCCGCCGCACAGTCAATTTGGATATCCAGGCTGGCCTCGGTCAATTCCTCGGTCGTCATTTTGGCGCTCTTGTGGCCGGGAATGTTGCCGGCCGTATGGTCGGCGCCCTGGGCGGTCAGCATCATCGAGATGCCGGTGACCTCGATAGCCCGTGGGTCATAGGCGCTGATACCCTGTTTCTTGATAACCGGCACGCGGGCAACGTCGTAATGTTCGCCAACCCGGGCGGCACCCTGGGCCAGGATACGGCCCCGCTCGGTGCCTTTGCGGATTTCGTCAAGCACCGCGAGCATGAAATCGGCATCGCCGAATTCTGCCTGGCCGGCCTCCATCAACACCCCGATCATGGCGCCGACCTCGATTGTATCGACGCCCAAATCGTTGGCCACATGGTTCGCCCGGGCCACGTCGTCGGGGTCTTTCAGGCCGCAGTTGCTGCCCATCAGGCCAAGGGTTTCATACTCCATCGGCGAGACCATCTCCTCGCCCTTGTCGTCCACATAGACGTTGCTGCATTGAATAAGGCAGCCGGGCATGCAGGCATGGGTCGTCTGGCCGCCGCGCTCCAGGGTTAGTTCGCGGATATAGCTGCCGCCCAGTTTCAGGGTTTCCTCGGCCGCATCGACCAAGCGGCCGTCGCTGAAATTGCGCGTCGGCAGACCGCCAAGCTGGTTGGTCAGATCGCTGACCATCGCCGTGCCATACATACCAAAGGCCTCGATCGCCGGGTCCTCGCGCAACAGCTTGCCGTATTCGCGTACCCCGCCCATCACCTTCTTGCGGTCGTGGAAGGTGGGCATCTTATTCATGTCGACGACAATCGCCTTGACCTTCTTGCTGCCCATGACCGCGCCAACGCCACCCCGGGCCGCTATGCGCACCGGCCGTCCCTCTGGATCGGGGAACGAGATGCCGGCGATCAGGCCCTGGTATTCGCCGACCGGCCCGCAAAGGCCCATGCTGATTTTGTCGCCGTATTTTTCGAACAACAGCGCCGCCGTCTCGATATTGCCCATGCCCATAAAGGGCGTGGCATCGTCGAAACTGATCTCGCCATCCTTGGTGATGCGGATGATCACCCAATCGGCGGACGCCCCCATCAGCGTCAAACCGGATATTTCCAATTGGCCAAGCGCAAAACCGAAGGTGCCGCCGGCGTTGGCCTCCTTGATGCCGCCGGTAAGCGGGCTTTTGCAGCCGACGCTGATGCGGTTGGCGTTGGAGAAATTGGTGCCGGCGAGCGGCCCGGCGGAAAAGATCAATGCATTGGCCGGCGATAGCGGATCAACCGTAGCCACGCCCTTTTCCAACAGGGTCTTGGCGATGAAATGCCGGCCAACACGAATGCATTCCGCGCCGTTCAGCTCCTCGGTATCAATGGACCGGTCATCAAGATTTATGTGCAAATATTTCCGCATAGTGACATCGCCTTTTGATAGAGGTTGGTACGATTTGGCCGGGCTGTTGCCCCTCTGGCCGCCGTGACCATCCGCATCCACATCTGAGTCCGTCTGTGAAATTGGCGGGCAGGTTCCATTATGGTGCAACGTTCCACACCCTACATTAACACATCCAAGCCGCGAGGCCATATCTGCTATTGGTCACCGCTCAGTTCTTCGATGATGCGAAATTTCTGTACTTTGCCCATGGGGTTGCGCGGTAGTTCGGATACCACTTCGACCCGGCGGGGGACTTTGAAGGCGGCGAGGCGTTCGCGGCAGAAGGTTTCCAGATCAGCGCCGTCGATGGTGGCGCCCTGGCGGGGCACCACCATTGCGGTGACCACTTCGCCCCAGCGGTCGTCGGGCAGGCCGACCACGGCGGCCTCCAGCACATCGGGGTGTTCGTGCACAATGCGCTCCACCTCCGCCGTGTAGATATTTTCGCCGCCCGAGATGATCATGTCCTTTTTGCGGTCGACGATGCACAGCCGGCCATCGGCCTGCCAGATGCCGATATCGCCGGACAGCACATAGCCCCGGTGCTGGATGGCCGCCGTTGCCTCCGGCTTGCCCAGGTAGCCGCCGAACTGGGTCAGGCCTTTTACCGCCACTTCGCCGGCCTCGCCCACGGCGCAGGGTTCCCCCGCCTCGTTGAAGACGGTGACTTCGTTACCAAAGGTGGGCCAGCCCACGGAATGGGCCAACAGGGTATCAGGGTCCTTGACCTCGAAGGTGACCCAGCCGCCTTCGGTCCAGCCATAGGCCTCGGTAATTTGGGCCTTGGGAAACATCGCCATGGCCGCCTTGGTTAACGATAACGGCCCCGGTGCGCCGGACGATATCATGAAGCGGAAGGCATCGACGGGAGGCTGGTCCTGGCGGCGCCACTCCTCCTCGATCATCGCTGTCATGGACGGCACCAGGAAGGCGAAGCTGCAATGCCCGGCTAATTCCGCCAGGGCCAGTTCGGCGCGGAACTCCGGCATGATGCGGATGCGGGCGCCCATGCATAGGGCGGCCATGGACAGCCCGGCATAGGACAGATGAAACAGCGGCCCCGGCACCAGCATGACCTGATCCGCCGTCAAGCCGAACTCCCAGCCCCAGCGCATCAGGGCCGTCAGGTAATGGTCGTTGGAATACAGCGCCCCCTTTGGGAAACCCGTGGTGCCGGAGGTATAGCCGACCACGCAGGCTTCCGCCCCGCGCCCGGCCTCGCCCAGCATGGGCCGGGCAACGCTGTCCGGGGTTGCGATATCTTCCACCCGAACCACTTGCGCGCCATGGGCTGCGGCAACCTTATGGGCCACGGCGGCGAAAGCGCCCCCCGTCAGGATCAATTTGACATCGGCGTCCCCGACCACGAAGGCGATTTCCGGTTCCGCCAGGCGGGTGGAGATCGGCACCGCCGCCACGCCGGCCATCTGGCAGGCGAAATAGGCCAATACCGCGTCCGCCTCGTTGGGCAGCAACAGGGCCACCATGCGGCCATGCCGGCCAGCCGCCGCCGCCGACAGGGCCTCGGCCAGGGCCATCACCCGGCGCCAGGCCTGGCCGTAGGTCAGAGAGGCGCCACCATCCAGAACCTCGATGGCAACACGGTCAGGATGGGCCAGGGCGCGGACCGCGACATTTTCGGCAATTGAAAGGCGCATTGGTATTGCGCTCCTAGTCGCGGGTCAGCACGACCGAGGCGTTCTGGCCGCCAAAGCCGAAGGAATTTACTTGCAGGCTGCGGTATTTCATTTCTCTGGCGTCGCCGTGGACAATATCGAATTCCGCCTCCGGGTCGGGTTCGTCCGTATTGGCGATATAGGTAAACCGATCCTCCGCCATGCCCAACAGCCCGGTAATCATCGCCATGGCCCCGGACGAGGCGCCGGAATGGCCGATATGCCCCTTGATGGAGGCGACCGGCAGGCCCCCGCCGCCATGCACATTCCCGCCATGCACGTTGCCGCCATGGACCAGGTTGATGGCCCGAATTTCCGCCGTGTCGCCCTTGGGGGTACCGGTGGCGTGTGCGATCAAGGCGCCGATCTCGCCCGCCGCCATATGCGCATCGGCCAGGGCCAGTTCCATGGCGCGGGCTTCCCATTTCCCGCTTGGTTCCGGTGACGAGGGATGAAAGCCGTCCGCCAACGAGCCATAGCCGCGCAGATAACCCAAAATAGTGGCGCCACGGGCACGCGCGTGTTCGGCCCGTTCCAGCACCAGCATGCCCGAACCCTCGCCCACCACGATGCCGCTGCGTTTAACATCGAACGGCAGCATGGCCCGGTTCGGATCCGGCGCGGGCGCCTCCATGCCATAGACATTGGCGGTATAGAACAGCACCGGCACGAAATCGCCGTCCCGGCCGCCGCCCGCAAGGCTGATACCGCCCTCGGTACCGCCCGTTATGGCCACGTCCGCCTCGCCCCGTTCGATCAACCGGGCCGCCGTGCCGATGGCGTCCAGGGACGAGGCGCAGGCGGTGGTCACGGTCAACGAAGGGCCATGCAAGCCATAGCGCATGGCGATTTGCGCCGCCGCCATGTTCGGCCAGATCTGGATCATGGTCTTGCGCGGCACGGCGTCGAGGCCCTGGGTATCGAGGGCATATTGCGCCTTCATCACCGCGCGGACGCCGCCGATGGAGGTGCCGTTGACCACCGCCGTGCGCAGGGGGTCCAATTCGCCGATGCCGGCCTGACGCACCGCCTGTTCGGCCGCGGCAAGCGAGAATTGGGCAAACAGATCGGTGCCGTCCTCGATACGCCGGTCCATCCAATCGGCGGGATTGAAATCCTCCACCGTGGCCTGCCAGGCATCCCGGCCCTCGACCTCCCCTGCCCAGGGCGAGGCCTTGATGGCTGTTTCGCCCGCCAGCATGCGGTTATGAAATTCCACCGTATCGGTGCCCAGGGCGGAAACGATGCCGGTCCCGGTAATGGCTATTTCAACCATGCTGATGTTCCTTTGGGCCAATATTCCTCTGGCGGGCCTATTCGGCGGCGGCCTCCACCTCGATATGGGCCGAATGCAAAGCTTCGCGTTTGGCCCCTTCCAGGTCGTAATGGCGCCGGGTGACGATGCGCTGGGCATACAGGCCGCCGCCGGCCTGCAGGTTGGTGACAAAGCGCCAGCCGCCGTAGGAATCCGCCGTGATGTCGCGAATGGCATGGAACAGCTTCATGCGGTATTCGCCCGGTGCGCCGTTGCCGCCCGCCATGTATTTGCGCACCAGGGCGCCAACTTCGTTATTTTCCAGATCGGCGATGCTGGGCGCGGTTACGATGGAGCCGCCGGAGATATCGTGCAGATGGCGGACGACCTGATTGTAATTGGCGGCGCCGTGGTATTTGCCGGCATTGATATACAGCTCGTTCGGAAAGGCCGCGCCGTCGGGGCCAAAATCGCAATTGAAAATTGCCGCTTCCAACGTGGCCCGGACCAGGGTCGCGTGAATAATCATGTCCGAGATTTTTTCCCGCACATGGCCGACCCGCTCCAGGCCATTGGCCTCGGCGATCAATTGCGCGAAGCCCACCAGTATGTCCGCGCTATCGGCAAGATGCGACAGGCTGCCCAGGCGTTCCCACAGGCCCAGAGAATGCGCGAAGGTGGCGGCATACTTGATCTCGCCATCCAGAAAGATGCGTTCGTTCGGAACGAACACATCATCGAAGATGACAAAGCCTTCCGGGCAATGGTCGGTGGCGGAAACGGGAAAATCACGCACATCGGCATGCCGTGGCGCATACGAGGTGTTGACGATTTTGACCCCCGGCGTATTGACGGCGACGCAACAGGCGATGGCATAGTCGTCCTCGCCCGGCTTCATGGCCTTGGTCGGGATGGTCAGCAATTCATGGCCCAACGAGGCGCCGGTAATGTGCAGCTTGGCGCCACGGATGACCACGCCGTCGTCGCGCCGTTCGATCACCCGGCAATATGAATCCGGATCGGGCTGTTTGCCCGGCGGCAGGCTGCGGTCGCCCTTGGCATCGGTGATGCACTGGGTAATGCGCAGATCTTTCTGCTGCATGTCCTCTACATAGGCCATGATGCGTTTGGTGTAGACGGGCATGTCGGGCATCCGCCCGGCGGCGGTGATCAGGGTCATGATCGAGCTGTAGGTGGTGTGCGCCAGCATATCGGCGCTGTGCAACAGCGGGACGCGGTCCTTCAATTCCTGGGCCGAATGGGGCACGCCCATCAGGGGGCTGCGGGCGCCGGCTTCGGACGAGTAGAACCGGTCATAACAATCCGCCACCACGTTGGCCGCCACGCCCATTATCGGATGGCCGGGGATATCATCGACCCGATCACCTTCAAAAAAAGTCGCCCGGCCGTCATCCAGTGACGCCCGATATTCCTCACCCGTCATCATGTCCGTTTCCTCCAAAATTCTGTTGCTGCAAGGATAGCACCCGCAGACCGTGTCTGGTCAATCGCCATAGGTTTCGTCGAATTGCCAAACCTCTTCAAAACCCATCAATTTGTTCATCCCCTCGAACGGGTACAGACGGTCGGCCACGGCGGTGGAAATGCCGTCGGTCTTCAAAGCGCCATAGGCGTCGTGCAGGGCCTGGGCGGCGGCCAGGAAACCGGTGCCGGGGAAAATTGCTATGGCGAAACCAAGCGCCTGCAAATCCGCCGCCGAGAGCAGGGGCGTGCGCCCGCCCTCGACCATATTGGCGAAACAGGGTTTGTCGAAATTGCGGCAGATGGCCTGCATCTCCTCCACCGTCTCGGGGCTTTCGATAAAGATCACGTCGGCGCCGGCCTTGGCGAATGCCTCGCCCCGGCGCAGGGCTTCGTCCAGGCCCAGGGTGGTGCGGCTGTCGGTGCGCGCGATAATCAGGAAATCCTTACTGCTCCGGGCATCGGCGGCGACCCTGATCTTGGTCACCATATCTTCCAGGGGAACCACCAGGCGGCCCGGGGTGTGGCCGCACTTTTTGGGGAATTGCTGATCCTCGATTTGGATGGCCTGAACCCCGGCTTTCTCATAGCCGCGTACCGCGTGTTGCACATTTAACGGCCCGCCAAAGCCGGTATCCGCATCGGCGATCAACGGCGTGCTGGTGCGCTCCGCCACCTGGCCCGCCCGTCCAACCATATCGGTGTAGGTGGCATAGCCCGCATCGGGCCGGCCCAGATAGGATGCGGCAATGCCATAGCCGGTCATGTAAATGGCCTTGAAGCCCATGCTGTCCGCCATGCGGGCCGAGATCAGATCGAAGATACCCGGCGCCAGGACGAATTCACCGTCCCGCAGGCACTGGGCGATTGATTTTTTTTGCTCGCTCATCTCGAACTACTCCCCAAATTCACGCCGGATCTAATCTTTCCATTGCGGCGCGCGTTTTTCCATAAAGGCGCTGACGCCCTCTTCAAAGTTAGCTGTTCCGGCCAGACTGACCACGAAATCCGCCTCCATGGCCAGGCCGTCAGCAAAACTCATGCCACCGCCCAGGGTAATGCTTTGCCGGATCGCCGCCAATGCCTCTGGTGGTTTGCTGGCCAGGGTTTCGCCATAGGCCTGGATCTCGGCCCGCAGTTCATCGGGTGCGACAAGCGTGTCGACCAGGCCAATTTCATGGGCTTCCTGGGCCGATAGCAAGGTTCCCTCGTACAGCATACGGATCGCCCGCGGCCGCCCGATCAGCCGGGCCAGGGCCTGGGTGGCGCCGATTGGCGGGATGAAATTGATGGCGATCTCCGGCTGGCCCAGACGGGCATTGCTGGCGGCGAAACGCAGATCGCAATGCAGGGTCATTTCCAGGCCGCCGCCCACGGCGGTGCCGTTGATGGCCGCCAGCAGCGGTTTACGGGAATGGCGTAATGTTCTCGCCACGTCATGCACCATGTTGACCCAGTCCCGCATACCGGCTTCGCCGATATTCTTGAACGAAGCAATGTCCGCGCCGGCGCTAAAAAACTTTTCCAGTGCGCTGCCCAGGACAATGACCCGGACCTCGCGGTCGGCCATATGCTGCTTCAGCCCCCGGTGAACCTCGTCCACCATTTGCCAATGGAAGGCGTTGATAGGCGGCTTGTCGTAGTTCAGCCAACCGACCCGGTTTACGACCCGCAACTGAACGAATTGGTATTCCGTCATTTCCGTTTCCTCGAATTATCGCCGATGTCCTTTGACGCCATCGTCCCTGCTGCTAACGTAGTGATAATTGTAATCCGAATTGTGAGCAAACATGCATTCCTTCCGTTTTGAACCCGCCGACCTGCCGCCCGAGGCGGAGGCGGTGCGCGCCGATATCCGGGCCTTTCTGGACAAAAACCTGGCGGATTACCCCGCCGCCATGCGGGCCCGTTCCTGGTCCGGCTTCGACCCTGAATTCAGCGCCAAGATGGGTCAGGCCGGTTTTCTGGGCATGACATTTCCCAAGCAATATGGCGGCCACGGCAAAACCGCCTTTGAACGTTATGTGATGTTGGAGGAGGTCCTGGCGGCGGGCGCCCCGGTGGCGGCCCATTGGACGGCGGACCGGCAAAGCGGCCCCTTGATCCTGGAATTCGGCACCGAGGAGATGAAACAGCGCATTATTCCGCGCATCACCAAAGGCGAAATACTATTCTGCATCGGTATGAGCGAACCGGATTCCGGCTCCGATCTGGCCTCGGTCCGCACAAGGGCGACCCGCACGAATGGCGGCTGGCTGATCAACGGCAGCAAAATTTGGACCTCCGGCGCCCATATTGTCGACTATATGATTGGCCTGTTCCGTAGTGACTCCAATGTCGAGCGCAAGCATGACGGCCTGTCGCAATTGCTGATCGACCTGCGCAACACGGACGGTATTTCCATCCGCCCGATCAAAAATTTGGCGGGCGAGGAGCATTTCAACGAATGCGTCTTCGAAGATGCCTTTGTGCCGGACGAAAACCTGATCGGCACCGCGGGCCAGGGCTGGTCCCAGGTGATGGCGGAGCTGGCCTTCGAACGCTCTGGCCCGGAACGCTATATGTCGTCGTACCAGCTTATCCTGGAATTGCTGAACGCCGTTTCCAAGGAGACGACCCCCGCCGGCGCTATCGCCGTGGGCCGGTTGGTGGCCCATTTGGCTACCCTGCGCAACATGTCGATCTCGGTCGCGGCCAAACTACAGGCTGGCGAGGACCCGGCCCTTGACGGCTCCGTCATCAAGGAACTGGGAACGTTGTTCGAGCAGTCCGTGCCCCTGATCACGCATCAAACCATGGAGCGGGAACCAAGCCCGGATCATGGCGATGACCTTGGGCGGACTCTGGCCTATGTCACCCAGGCGGCAACTTCATTTTCCGTACGCGGCGGCACCCGCGAAATTGTACGGGGCATTATTGCCCGGGGCTTAGGTCTACGATGAGTGGCGATAGTGAACTGCGGACTATCCTGAGCGATCAGGTTAACCGTCTACTGGCCGACCGGGTTGGCAAGGGTGTTTTGGAAGCTGCCGAGGCCGGTGCGCCGCAAGATCAGTTGTGGCAGGCGATCGAGGAGAATGGCCTGCCCATGGTGCTGGTGCCCGAGGATCGTGGCGGCGTCGGTGGCGGCTGGGGCGAGGCCGAGGTGGTGATCCGCGCCGCCGGCAAATACCTCGCACCCGTGCCCCTGGTGGAAAGTATTCTGGCGGGTTGGTTGTTGTCCAACGTCGGGCTGGAGATGCCCTTGGCTCCCATATCCATCGCGCCGGTGCGCGCCGATGAAGCACTGAGCATTACCAAGGATGGCGGCGGATATCGCATCAGTGGCATGGCCACGCGCGTGCCCTGGGGGCGCAGTGTGGAACGTCTTGCCATCTTCGGGCGCTGTGAAGGTGAACCATACGTGGCGCTGGTTGACTCGGACGCCTGGACGGTAGAGTTGGAGGACCGCAACATAGCAGCCGAGCCACGCGATAGCCTGCGTTTCAATGGCCCGGCGGTTGCCGCTGCACCTTTGCCCGATAGCATCAATCCAGACCGCCTGTTCGCCTTTTGCGCCATGGCCCGGGCCAGCCAGATTGCCGGCGCGTTGGAAATGGCCTTGGAGCAATCGGTGCAATATGCCAACGACCGCAGTCAATTCGGCACGCCCATCGGCAAGTTTCAGGCGGTACAGCAGGAACTGGCCCGGATGGCCGGCGAAGTGGCGGCGGCGGGTGCGGCGGTGGAGGCTGCCTGCCGCGCCGCGGACCGGGTGGGAAGTGGCGCCGGGTTTGAATTGGCGACGGCGAAAATCCGGGCGTCGGAGGCGGCCTCCATCGTTGCATCCATCGCCCATCAGACCCATGGCGCCATGGGCTTCACCTACGAGCATTCGCTGCATTTTGCGACCCGTCGCCTGTGGTCCTGGCGGGCGGAGTTCGGTTCGGAAACCTATTGGGCCGAGCATTTGGGCCGGTCCCTGGCCGCGCACGGCGGTGCGGCTCTGTGGACCCATTTGGTAGGGCGCGCGTAAGGAATATCATGAAAACAAAAATCAAAACGACCGTGGTTGGCTCCTATCCCATGCCGGCCTGGCTTGTCGCCTCACCCTCGGAACAGGCTTTGGTGGATGCGACCCGGGTGGTTCTGCATACCCAGGAACAAGCCGGGATCGATCTGGTCTGCGATGGTGAAATGTACCGCTTTGACATCAACCATCCCGAAACCAATGGCATGATCGAATATTTCGTCCGTCCCATGGGGGGGATGCGAACCGATATTCAATTTGATGAATTGCTGGACTATCGCAGCCAGGAAGGCATGGGCTTTCGCCGCCGCCCGCCCGCCGTGGTGGATGGGCCGATCAATAGCGGCAGCCTGGACCTGCCCGGCGCCTGCCAGGCCGCGAAGGCGCTGACCAGCAAGCCGTTGAAGTTCACTTTGACCGGCCCGCACATGCTGGCCAAGACCGTGGTCGATCATCACTATGGTGATGTGGCGGCGGTGGCTGATGCCATTGCCGATGCCCTGGCTGAACAGGTGCGCCATTGCCATGCGGATGTGGTGCAATTGGACGAGGCCAATCTGCCCGGCCACCCGGACGAATGGGAATGGGCGGCGGCGGCCATCAACAAGGTGCTGGATGCCATTCCCGGTCCGGGCGTTGGCGCGGTGCATCTGTGTTTTGGCAACTATGGTGGGCAGAGCATTCAAAAGGGCAGCTGGGACAAGCTATTGGGCTATCTCAATGCCTTGCACGTGGATCACATCGTGATGGAGAATGCCCATCGACCGGTGGAGGAATTGGCCGCCTTCAAAGAGTTGCGGCCAGGGATCGGCATGGGCCTGGGCGTGGTGGACATCAAGCGCACGGATATTGAAAGTGCCGATGCTATTGCCAGGCAAATTGAACGGGCGGAAGGTTTGTTGGGCGCCGGGCGGGTAAAATATATCCACCCCGATTGCGGATTCTGGATGCTGCCGCGCAATGTTGCCGATGGCAAGATCCGCGCCCTGGTCGCGGGCCGTGATCTATTCCAGGGACGTTAAGGGGAGGGCACGGGTAAAATGACCCCATTGGACGATTGGCTGGCCCAACTGACAGAAGTGGCGTTAGCGCCTGATTTGCCGATCTGTGATCCCCATCACCATCTGTGGGATCAACGGGAGACTTTCGTGTACCGCTATCTGCTGGATGATTTTCTGACGGATATCGGCGGCGGCCATAACATCGTCAGCACGGTGTTCATGGAATGCGAGGCCTTTTACCGTGCCGTGGATCCTTCTGGCGGCGATCCATACATGGCCCCGGTGGGTGAGACCGAATTCGTAAACGGTATGGCCGCCATGAGCGCCTCGGGCCGGTACGGCAAGACCCAGGTGGCCGCGGCCATTGTCGGATTTGCCGATCTGCGCCTGGGCGAGCGGGTGAAGGATGTCCTGGGGGCTCATGTTCAGGCGGGGGGCGGGCGCTTTCGCGGTATCCGTCATTCCACGGCCCATGACGAGGATGGCGGTATCATCGGCGCCGAACATACCAGCCCCCAAGGCCGCCTGTTTTATGACGAGACTTTTCGTCAGGGCTTCGCGCAATTGGCGCCGTTGGGTTTGAGCTTTGATGCCTGGTTCTACCATCCGCAAATTCCGGAGCTGACGGATCTGGCCCAGGCCTTTCCCGAAACCCCTATCGTGATGGATCATGTGGGCGCCCCCTTGGGCATCGGCCCCTATGCGGGCCGGCGGGATGAAATATTTGCCGGCTGGTCCAGGGATATCACGGCCTTGGCCCAATGCCCCAACGTGCATGTGAAGCTGGGCGGTCTGGCCATGAAATTGACCGGCTTCGGCCATCACAAGCTGGACGTACCGCCCTCATCGGAAGTTTTGGCCGAGGCGTGGAAACCTTATTTGCTGCACTGTATCGAAGCTTTCGGTCCGGAACGCTGTATGTTCGAAAGCAACTTTCCCGTGGACAAGGCATCCTGCGCCTATACCACTTTGTGGAATGCTTTCAAGCGCCTGGCGGCGGGGTTCAGCGCCAGTGAAAAGGCGGCGCTGTTCCACGATACCGCGGCGCGCGTCTATCGTATTCAGGAGACTTGAGATGATCGACCTTTATACCGCGTCCACCCCGAATGGCTGGAAGGCCTCGGTGACGCTGGAAGAGTTAGAGATGCCCTACGAGGTGCACGAGATCAAATTGAGCGAGGGCGACCAGAAGACGGAAAGCTTTCTGGCCATGAACCCCAATGGCCGCATCCCCGTCATCGTCGATCGGGAGGCCGATGATTTCGTGGTCTTTGAAACTGGCGCCATCATGATTTACCTGGCGGAAAAGGCTGGCCGCCTGCTGCCCACGGACGTCAAGGGCCGCAGCCGGGTGATGCAATGGCTGATGTTTCAGATGGGCGGCGTCGGGCCCATGATGGGGCAGGCGAATGTCTTCTATCGCTACTTCCCGGAAAAGATCCAGCCGGCCATCGACCGCTATCAACATGAATGCCGCCGCCTGTTCGAGGTGCTGGAGCGGGGTCTGACGGACCAGGAATATCTGGCCGGCGAGTATTCCATCGCCGATATCGCCAATTGGTGCTGGGTCAGGACCCATAAATGGTCTGGCGTGGAAGTAGACGGCCTGCCGAATTTGCAGGCCTGGATAGACCGTTTGGCCGAACGGCCCGCCTGTCAGAAGGGCACCAAGGTGCCTTTCGATATGGCCAAGCTGAAGCAGGGCGACGGCAAGGGCGCGAAAAAATTCGCCGAGGACGCTTTGAAAATGGTTACCCGCTAGCCCAGTTTCGATAATCATCGAAACTGGTTGCGTTCACGCCAGTGCGTCATGACGCACGGCTCCACAGGGGCGGCGTACAAACGCCGGGCCGCCGTCGCGGCCTTAACTGACCATTTCAATCGCGAAACTGGTCTGACGGTAGGAGAGGTACGGACCCATGGAATTTGGCATCAGTTGCGCTAAGATTGACGAGATTGGTTTCGTTACGCACGCGGAAAACCTTGGCTATGATTTCTGTTGGGTCACCGACAGCCAGATGATCCGCTCCAACCCCTGGGCCGTGCTGGCCCTGATAGCGCAGCAAACCCGCACCATTCGCATCGGCACCGGCGTCGCCGTGCCGGGGCTGCGCCTGGCCCCGGTGGCGGCGAATGGGATCGCGACCATCAACCGGCTGGCGCCGGGCCGCACCTTCATGGGTATCGGCACCGGTAACACCGCCATGCGGACCATGGGCCAACGGCCAACGACGATAAAGGCGTTTGCCGAATATATCCGTACCGTGCGCGCCCTGTTGAATGGCGAAGAGGTGGATTACAGCCTGAACGGCGTCACCCAGCCCATCCGCTTTCAGAATACCGAACTGCGCTATGTTGATCTGGATAACCATATTCCCATCCATGTGGCTGGTTTCGGCCCCCGGGCCCAGGCATTGGCGGGCGAGTTGGGCGATGGTCTTATCACGGGCATTCCGCGCGGCGGCAGCATCCCCTGGGCCCTGGCCAATGTGAAAAGAGGCGCCGATGGGGCCGGCCGGAGCATGGACGGCTTTTTCACCACCGCCCTGGTCAATATGTTGATGCTGGCGCCCGGCGAGTCATTGGAATCCGAACGTGTCATTGCCGAATGCGGTTCCGCCGTCATGGCCAACGTGCATTTTCTGATCGACTGGGTAAAGGAAACCGGGGGCGATCCACCGGAATACGTCAAGCCGATCTGGAAAGACTATTTGGCCTTTCATAGCGCGCGCGATGCGGCCACCCGGCATCAGAAACTGCACGAAAGCCACTACAGCTATCTTGACCCGGACGAGGCTCGCTTTATCACGCCGGAAATCATCCGCAATTTCTGCATCGCCGGCCAGCCGGAAGACATTGTCGAACAGCTTCAGGAATTGGAGCGCCAGGGACTAAACGCCATAAACTTCATTGCGCCCCTACAGCAACAATACCGCTTGATTGAGGATTTCGCCGAAAATGTGATGTCGCGCATGTAGAGAAATCTTCAGCAGCCCGAGACGCAGGCGCCGCCGCTGTTGAATTCCATGGTTTTACCGCTCAACGGAATATGGACCGGCACTTTAACCGCCTTCTGGAATATATCGGTTCTGGTGCCTGGCAAAACCTTGCCGCCCTTGGTCGCGACCTCGTTCGCGTGCGAGACGATGACCGAAGCCGGTTTGACCAATTCGTTGATGACATAGGCCGCCTCGGTCGGTCCCGTGGTATAGGTGTCGCCGATGTTCATGACCACCAGTTTAGCCTTGTAAAAACCACGCACCACTTTGTCCTGCTCCGCCGTGATGCCGGTATCTCCCGACAGGTAGACGACAAGGCCATTGGTGAAACGCAATATGTAACCGGTAGCCTGGCCGACATAGCCGCCAATTCCCGCCGCCTTCATGGCCGCGCCCAATTCGCCGCCAATCATGCTGGGCGACAGCCCGTTACTGTGCAGCGCGGGAACCGTCGAAATGCGCACACCGCCAATCGATTTGGTGGCGCCAAACCGGGCCAGTACGGAATTCCTCGGATTGCCGCCCAAAGCTTTCAGTTTGCCGGCGAAGAACGGCGGCATTTCGCTTCCCGTAACGATCTTGGCGCCCTTGGCCAAGGCGATGTTCACCGCATTTGTATTGGGCACCACCACGACGGATAAATCCGGTTTGCCGCATTTGCCCGCGTTGACGGCCTTGGTATGTTTGTCGCCGACATGATCGCCGTGCATATGGCTGACCAGAATGACATTGATCTTGCCAAGCCGGGCATCGTTTGGCCCAGCGACGGTCCGGCCTGGATCGTAAAGCACTCTTGTTCCGTCTGGGTCCTCGAAGATCATGGCACGGTCAAGCAGGCAGAATTCTCCATCCTGGCCGCCAATCGGCGTCACCTTCACGTTCGCGGACGGAGCGGCGAAAGCGGCTGGGGCGAAATCAAGGTTCGCGCCAACCATGCTTGCGGCGAGCGCCGCTAGAATGACCATCGATTTTCTCATGATTATTGCTCCCTGGGCTTTGCGCTTGATTGCGATACAGCAGCTGTGTTTCCCCGCCGCTGTTCGGCTTGCCGTCATATACGGCAGCCCAAGATCATCGCCGCAGCCGAACGACGTTGGCAAGCATTGAATTCGACGGCGTAGAATTAAAAGTTGGCATTGCCCCTGGTCGAAGATGCCATCCCAACGTTGCCTGTGCTTGAGGCCGCTGATCTACCGGCACGGCTGGCCGGCCATTGATCGGGCCTGACCTGATCCCGGATTTTGGAACAGACCTCCAGAATGTGGTCGATGTCGGCGTCGTCCAGGCCGTTATGAACGCACAGCCTGACCAGGGATCTGTTGCGCGGCGTGGCCGGCGCACAGAACACCGATCCGATGACACCGTTCGTTTCCAAGGCATCGCGCAACCGGGCGGCTTCGCGTTCCGGGCCGGCGATCAACGGGATGATCTGGCTTTCACTGCAAGATACGTCATAACCCCGTTGCAGCAGGCCGGTACGCAGCCGTTCACTTAAGCCAGATACCCGGGCGCGCCGATGCCTTTCTTCGCGCACCACGGCTAACGTCGCCTCGAAACGCGCCACTTCATTCGGGAAGACAGCAGAGGAAAATATCGAAGGGGTGGATTCATAGCGAAAATATTCGGCGAAGCGGGCCGATCCGACCACAACGCCGCCACGCCCGACCAAGGCTTTCGAGAGACTGAAGACCCGGAACGGCACGCGTGCGGCGAGACCAAGATGGCTGACCAAGCCTTCACCCTGCGCGCCGATGACCCCTACCGCATGGGATTCATCGACAACCAGCATGGAGCCGGTCTCTTCGCAAACCGCCAGGATATCATGCAACGGACAGAAATCACCGATCGTGCTGTAAATTGCTTCAACCGCGACGATACCAGGGCCATGTTTGGCGATTTGGTGGCGCAGATGCTCGGCGTCATTATGACGAAAGACGTATGCCTGTGCGTCGGTGACGGCGGCGCCTTGCCAGACCGAGGCATGAGCAAACATATCGATGTAGGCTGGCGTTTCCGGCCCCGTGGTGGCCTGCATAATACCTTCATTGGCGGCGAAGCCGGATTGGCACAGCACCGCCGCCTCCGCACCCAGCCACGCGGCATATTCGTTTTCCAGCCGTAACTGTCCGCCTAGATACTGGGTGTAGACGCCGGACATGAAGATGACATCCGATCGCTCGGCCAAGGCATCGAGCTGGCGGCGCAGGATTCTTGGGTCATTGCCAATGGCAAGATAATCATTGCCTGATAGTTTGACATCCGACGCCACCACGGCGCGTCCATGAACAACATGACCATTGGGGTATTGTTCAAAATGACTGTCAATACGCCGGCGTACCGACGGCAACACCGCACCCAAGGGCTGCTCGCCAATTCTAGAAAGCATGTGCCGTGTTTACCCAATTCTTATGCTTAACTTGTACAGAGCCCATTTCCCCTCCCAGAGCAATCACCCGTAGTCGTGCGCCCTCAACTCCATTTAAAATTATAGGGTTAAGACTATGCCCTAGCAACAGTTCTGAGGATAAAAATTTGCGTCGCAGCGGCGAGCATTCACTTAGTATTTTAATTTTACTATTATAGATGTTTTTTAATTCAGTATATAGATTCTAAAAATTTATAATATTAGTAAAATCATGGTAATTATTTAAAAAAAATAAGTATGTATTTTTAATTTATTTTGCAATGTATACTTTGTTCGGAAAAACTGACAAATATAGAATTTGTGCGGCAAGAATAGACGCAGCCAAAGCGAAAATTGACTAGCGCGAAATTAACCGTAGGATTTTACCATATACCTAATTCGTAACAGCGATCGATTCTATCGTTAGTAAAAAATTAACCTTTATCTGACAATTGTCGTAACCCATTTAGAATCACGTTGGGTGAGGGTTGGTCGCAGTATGACGCTTCTCAATATAACGTTGAGGCATTTCTTCGGTTTCCTGGATTGGTTCATCCCGGAGGAATTGAGGGAAAGCGAGGAAGAGCATCGCCGGCTGCGTGCGTTCGTGATCAGCCATGTCTGCGGCCCGCCCTTTGGCGCGGTCATCGCGTTGTCCTTGATTGTACAATACCCCAGCATGGCGGCGTGGACCTTGCTGGTCGGTGATCTTCTATTTTTTATATTTCCTTTCCTGCTGCGCTGGACAAAGGCCAAACGCGAAGTCGGTTTGGGTTCGTTGCTGCATTTCATGGTCCTGATTTTTTTCGTTTCCTACCACTATGGTGGGATTTCGTCGCCGGCCCTGCCGTGGACGTTGACGGTGCCGATCGTCGCCATGTTCTTCGTCGATGGAATCTACCGTCTAATCGCTCTGTTGTCCTTTGCCTTCGGCTTTGTAATCATGGGCGGTCTCTATGTCTCCGGCCATGAATTCCCCGGCAGTTTCGGCACCGGCGATACAGGCGCGATCACATTGATCTTGTTGATCTGCGCCGCCGGATACGTCACCGCCATGGCGCTGACCTACATCGGACTTTACGAATTCTCCATCGCGCGGCTCAGTTTGGCAAAGGAAGCGGCGGAGACTGCCAACAACGCCAAGTCCGAGTTCCTCGCCAATATGAGTCACGAACTGCGGACGCCATTGAATGCGATCATTGGCTTCTCGCAAATGATCAACATCCAGGCGATGGGACCAGTCGGAAATCCGGTCTATGTCGAGTATGGCGGCGACATCGAAAAAAGCGGGATGCATCTGCTGGAAATCATCACTGACATCCTCGACATTGCGAAGATTGAAGCGGGCAAGCTCGATCTCGAAGCCGAGGACATCAACTATGCGGATTTGACGAATGAAGCTGCCGCCATGCTCCGTAAGGACATGGAAGACAAGCGCATTTCCTTCTCCAACGCATTACCGGACGAAGAGTTGGCGATCCGGGGCGATCACCAGCTGCTGCGGCAGGTGCTGGTCAATCTGATTTCCAATGCGGTGAAATTCACATTGGAAGAAGGTGCCATTGCGATCACTGTGGACGCGCCTGATGACGCATCTATCGAGATCGCGGTGACCGACAATGGCATTGGTATCGCCAAAGAAGATATTTCCCGGGTCATGAAGCCATTCGAACAGGTCGAAACTTCGCTGGCGCGACTTCACGGCGGCGTCGGCCTGGGACTGCCTCTGACCAAGAAAATGATTGAAGCGCACGGCGGCAGGTTGACGCTAACCAGCGCGGTTGGAGTGGGCACCACGGCGACGGTTTGGCTGCCGAGGGAGCCGGCGGGACGAGAATTGGCCGTGGCGGCTGCGCCGTGGCGGATGCAGCACACCGCCGAACAATCTGTAGCGTAGGTAAATAGCATCATGAAATTATTACTTGCCCAACAGCCGATCCAACAGCCGCGCCAACGTTTCGCGCCCGAAAATGAAGTTCTGCGCCTGGCCGCGGAATTGTCGGAAGGCAATGGACATTGGCCCGCTATTGATATGCGCGGCGCGCGGCTTTGCCATTGGAATGGACGGAAGATATCCATCGATAGGTCGGATCTTGCCGATCTGATCGATCGCGGTCTGCTTGACCATGACGGCCGCTGGACCGGATTTGGCCGCCGCGAACTGGCCCGGCGCGCCGGTATCGAAGCGCCGGCCGCTCTGCTGAAACGGCTCCCTTAGACCATTTTCGATATTCATCGAAATGCCGAGCCGCCCGCTCCCCGGCAATTTTATTCCAAGGGCGGCAGCTCTTCCGGCGAGGCGGCGCGCATGGCCGCTTTGCTGCGCAGGTTGAAACGCGGGCTATCGTCGAGATAGCTGTGCGGATTGATCACCACGTTGCCGTTGACCATGTTGACGGCGGCAAAGGTGGGCGGCTCGTGACAGCCCTGCATGATGGAGCTGCCAAAGGTGTAGACGAATTGATGCAGGGTGGAATGCTGGCTGGATATGGGGATGCCCCGCCAACTGCCGTGCAGGGGGCGATGCACATGGCCAAAGAACAAATGTTTGATCCGGCCGCCGCCAATCATCTCGGCCAGGGCTTCCCCGCCTTCCAGACGCAAGGGCGGGTGATGGATGAATAGAAAGGCGTCCTGTCCACTCAGGGCCTCCAATTCTCCAGCCAACCAGTTCAGGCGCTGTTCACAAAGCAGGCCGCCCACCTCGCCCTCGTTCAGGGTGTCCATGACGATGAAGCGCTTGTCTTCCACTGTGAAGGCATATTGTACGAAGCCGTTTTCATCTACTGGCACTTCGGCAAAAACCTGCCGAAAGGCGTCTCGACCGTCGTGGTTGCCCAGCAACAGATAATGCGGCGCCTGTAAATCTTTCAGAGTGGCGCGCAAGGCCTCGTACTCCGCCACCGTGCCCCGGTTGACCAAATCGCCGGTCATCATGACAAAGGCCACATCGGCGAAATCCTGATTGATGCAGGCGATGGCCGCTTCCAACCGGCTGCGTGGCGACAGTCCGTACAACGGCTGATCGTTGGCCGTGATGTGCATATCAGTCAGATGAATAAAGCGCATGCCGCTGGAACCCGTCCCGTTGTCTTATCGATCCCCAAGGATATAACCAACCCTGTTACCCAGCACCCATATCAGCCAGGATTTGTCGGCGATAGTCAAAAACCTGCTCCATGCTGGTCAGGTGATTGCCCAGTTTGCTGTGGTTGGTGGGTGTCAGGTTGGTCAGCTTGACCAGCCGGCGCGAAATCTGGCCATCCGCCACGTCGGCGTCGATGACGTTCAGGCAGCCGGGGTCCTGCTCGAACGCACGGGCTGATGCCAGGCCGCCATAGCTGGCCCAGGACAGCAACATACGGTTGGTGCCGTCATGGGCGACCAGCAACAGGTTGCGCCATCCAGGCTCCAGCAACAAAGCCTCGAAGGCGGCAGTCACCCGGTCATAAAATTCCTGAAACAGATCGCCGCCGGCAAACCGCGCCCCCGGTTGGCTGGCCGTTTCCATGCCATAGATGAAATCCTCCTTGACCTCGTCCAAGGTCTTGCCGGTGGCGCGGCCGGAATGGATTTCCTTTAAGGCCGGAATTTCCTCCAACTCGATTTTCCGGTCCGCCAGAACGCTCCGGGCCGTCTGCATGGTGCGGGGTAGACCGGTGCTCAAGGCGCGGTCGAACGGTACATCGGCCAGCAATTCCCCGGTACAGGCGGCTTGCGTCCGGCCCCGGTCCGTCAGGTCGACGAATTTCGGGTGCACGGGCTGGCCATCGGCGCCGAAATAGCGGACCTCGCCATGGCGCATTAAATAGACCCGGCGACGGCTGGACGTGCCCTCAAGAGCATCACTCATGACAATGGTCTCCTACGTTTCGATAGGCGGCGGCATGGCATCGATAGGGATCACGGCGCCGGGAAATTGGATTACCCGGGCCGCCAGATGATGCCCGGCCCGGGCCGCCGCCGCCGGGCTTTCGCCCAACAGGCGGTGATAAAGATAGCCGGCGTTAAAACTGTCACCAGCGGCAGTGGTGTCCAGGGGTGTGATGTCCGGCTGTGCCGGCATGACCTCAACCTCGTGACCCTGGCGCAGCAAACATCCGCCGGCGCCGTTTTTCAGGCAAATTTCCCCGACGCCCAGATCGGCGATGCGCTGCACCGCCCTGGCGGGATCCAGCTTTCCGTGCAGGGCGCATTCATCGTCCAGGCCGGGCAGTGCGATATGGCTGCGCCGATACATCTGGTCCATGGCTTGGCGGGCCGTAGCGGCGTCGGGCCAGCCTCGTGGGCGGTAGTTGCAGTCAAAGGCGATCCGGGCGCCGGCTGCCCGGGCCCGGTCCAGGGCGTCCAGCAATTTGACGCGGTCCCCAGCCGTCAGGATGGACAGGGTAATCCCTGAAAGATAGATCAGATCATATCGGCACAGCGATGCGGCCAGGGCAGCGCCCTGTTCCCCCTGCAGCATCTCGCGGGCGGCGGCGGCCTCGCGCCAATAGTGGAAACCGCGTTCCCCCTGGCGGTCCGTGCGGATCGTATACAGGCCCGGCAGACGGCCTGGCAGCCGTGTCACCTTGTCCGTGCCGATCCCTTCCCGTTGCCAGAACGCCATCATTTCGTCGGAATAAGGGTCATCGCCCAGGGCGGTCAGGTAATCGACGGTGAAGCCACTGCCGCCCCCAACACCTCCGCGGTCACACAGCCGGGCCAAGTAGACCGCCGTGTTCAAAGTATCGCCACCGTATGCCAGCGACATACCGCCGTCGGCGCGGGCGCTCAACTCGATCATACATTCGCCGATCGCGGCGATTTTCATCTCGTTCGTCATGCGGGCGGGACTATAGTGTCTGACCAGGCATGAGACAATCGAGGGGGCAGGCGCGCGCCGTGACTGAATTGACAATTGAACAGGTGATGAACCTGGGCCCGGTTATTCCGGTGCTGACCATTGAACGTCTGGAGCACGCGGTGCCCCTGGCGCAGGCTTTGGTCCGGGGTGGGTTGCGGGCCCTGGAAATCACCTTGCGGACCGATGCCGCCCTGGCGGCCATTAGCGCCATTGCCACGATGGTGCCCGATGCGGTGCCCGGCGTCGGTACCGTCACGACGCTGGAGGATTTGACCAAAGCCCGGACGGCGGGGGCTCGCTTTGCCGTTTCGCCTGGTTTTGCGGCCGACCTGGCCGAGGCCGCGGGCGAGATGCCTTTCCTGCCCGGCGTGGCCACGGCCAGCGAGGCGATGGCGGCCCAGCGCGCCGGTTTGCGGCACCTGAAATTCTTTCCCGCCGAGGTCATGGGCGGGCGGGCCACCTTGCAAGCCTTTGCCGGACCCTTTGCCAGCCTTGTCTTCTGTCCCACGGGCGGCATTGGCCGGGACAACGCCGTCGACTATCTTGGCCTGAAAAATGTTCGCTGTGTCGGGGGCAGCTGGGTCGCCCCACGGGCCGCCGTCATGGGGGAACAATGGGATCTCATTTCTGCTTTGGCGGCGGAGGCCGCGGCCCTGGATCGGACCACCTAGAGGAGGCAATTGGGAACTTCCGGCCTTAATTGCAAATGAAACATTTAAGGTTCCAAACCGGGGCCGTTCCGGGCACAATGCGTTTTAATAAGTAAATGGGGAGACTCGCATGCAAACGATCCTGGTTCCCTTTTGTGACGATGATCGGGCGGAGGCTGCGCTAAGAACAGCCCTGTTGATCGCGCAACGCTATGACAGCCATGTGGAAGGGCTGCATGCGTGGCGGACGCCGCAAATTATCGCCGGGGAGGGGGTGGTTTTTCCATCTGAATCCCTGGCCCGGCTGACCGATGAATCGAAACAATTCGCAGCCTCGGCCCATGAACGGTTCGATAAAGTGGTGAAGGCGCAAAGCGTGCCCTACCGCGATATCGGCACGACTGGCGATGGTGTCAGTTGCAGCTGGCGCGAGGGCGAGGGGGTGGAAAGTGAAATCGTTGGCGACTATGGCCGGCTGTTTAACCTGATGGTCATGGGGCGTAGCGAGTTGGGCACGTCCGTGGATTGGAAAGCCACGCTGGAAGCCGCTCTGTTTGAAAGCGGCCGGCCGATCATTCTGGCCTCATCGGAGGTGCCGGACAGTATAGGCCGGCACGCGGTCATCGCCTGGAACGGCGCGACCGAAACAGCCCGTACCATCGCCGTCGCCATGCCTTTCTTGCGCAATGCAGACCGGGTTACCGTGTTGACGGTCGAGGGCGGTACCGTGCCCGGCCCGTCGGCGGAAGAAGTAGCCCGGCATCTGGGCCGTAATGGTATCAATACCACGACCATGCGGGCGGCGCCGGGACGGCGTAGCATTGGCGAGGCCATGGTGGATGAGGCCGCCAACGCGGGCGGCGATATATTGCTAAAGGGGGCATTCACCAATAGCCGCCTGCGGCAAATGATCTTTGGCGGCGCCACGCGGGATATCATCAACAGCTCGGTGCTGCCGGTATTGATGGCCCGTTAGGTCCGCTGCCAACCAATTAGAGCCGGCCAATTAGAGGAATTGCGAATGGCTGACGACCCCATGGTCCGGCCCCGTTACACGGGCCTGGCCAGCTTTATGCGGGCGCCCTATCGAGAGAGCTGGGACGGGGTTGATATTGGTCTGATCGGTGTACCCTACGATGGCGGCGTGACAAATCGGCCCGGTGCCCGCCATGGCCCGCGTGAAATTCGCAATCAATCCAGCCTGATCCGCCGGATCAA
Source organism: Alphaproteobacteria bacterium (assembly GCA_016776605.1). Classification (GTDB taxonomy): domain Bacteria; phylum Pseudomonadota; class Alphaproteobacteria. Next base: position 206,940 of record JADHTB010000006.1, read on the forward strand.
TCAGGCAACCAAAATTTGTCCCTATGATTTATGCGAGATTGCCGATCTGGGCGATGCCTGGGTCGAAAAGCCGTTCGATCTGGAAAGCGCCCTGGCTGAAATTTCGGCATTTTTTAGCCGGGTCCACGACATGGGTATTACGCCCCTTTCGGCGGGTGGCGATCATTCCGTAACCCTGCCCATCTTGCGCGCCATTGCCGCCAAACCGGCCCAGCCCCTTGGCTTGATCCATTTCGATGCCCATTGCGATACCGGCGACGATTATCTCGGCTCTAAATTTCACCATGGCGCACCGTTTCGCCGGGCCGTTGAAGAAGGTCTGCTGGATCCCAAACGCTGTATTCAGATCGGCATTCGCGGCTCGTTGAACGATCTCGATCTTTGGTCGTTCAGCCACGACAGCGGCATGCGGGTGATCTATATCGAAGAGTTTTACGAACTTGGCGTGCAGGGGGTAATCGACGAGGCGCATCGGGTCGTCGGCGCCGGCCCAGCCTATGTCAGTTTCGATGTGGACGGCCTGGACCCGGTTTATGCGCCAGGCACCGGGACGCCCGAGGTGGGCGGTTTTTCAACCCTTGAGGCGCAATTGATGCTGCGCGGCCTGCGCGGCCTGAACCTGGTTGGCGGCGATGTGGTCGAAGTCTCGCCACCCTTTGACCCCAGCGGTAACACCGCCTTGGTCGGTGCCACCATGATGTTCGAAATCCTCTGCCTGCTGGCCGAATCCCGTTCTGCTTAGATATCTTCATCCGGATAGCGATCGACCAGGCGGTCGGGTGAGGCGTGTACGCCGTAGGTCTGCAATTGCTCATCGCCCGTTACGCGAAAGCCGTGTTTGACGTTCGGCGGCAACACCAATGTGACACCGGGGCCAATAGGCGTCATGCCCTCATGACCTTCGATCCAGGCCTCGCCCGTCCCCGCCACCACGGTGATGACTTCCATATAGGGATGGGAATGGGTGCCCGTGGAATAACCCGGTTCCGACACCTGCAGGCCGAGGCGGATGGGCGTGGAGCCTTCTTCATCCCCGACGATAGTTTGATAGGTCGCCCCGCCCGGAAACGGCTGTTTCGGGACTTTATTCACATCAATGATCGGCATCTCATCCTCCCCATGAAGTTCGAACAAAAATTCTAGCCGCGAATGCCTTTCACGAAGGCCGCGACCGCCTGGCCGATCTCGTCGGGGCTGTCTTCCTGTAAGAAATGGGTGCCCTTGACGGTGACTTCGGTCTGGTTCGGCCAGGCCCGGCAGAATTCCCGCTGCGGGCCGGTCAGGATCGAACCGGGATCGGCATTGATGAATAATTTCGGCAGGTCGCATTGCGATAGCCAGGCGCCGTAGGCATCAACGATCTGGCAAACCTCCGGCGGTTCGCCTTCGATTGGGATCTGCCGGGGCCAGGTCAGTGTGGGGCGGCGATCTTCGCCCGGTTCCAAATAAGGTTTGCGGTAGTGGCGCATTTCTTCTTCTCCGAGGCCACGGATGACGGCGCCGGGCAGGACCCGTTCAACGAATATGTTCTTGTCCAGAACCATGTTTTCCCCGCCTTCCGAGCGGAAGCCTTGAAAGGCGCCGCGGGCGTTTTCGGGAAAATCCGCCCAGTTCATGGTTTTGACCACGGCTTCCATGTAGGCGATGCCCTGAACCTTGTCGCGGTTCTGGTTCGCCCAATCGAAGCCCAGGGCCGAACCCCAGTCATGGATCACGAAGATCACATTATCGGTGACGCCGATCTGCTGCCACAGGGCATACAGATACTCTCGCTGTTCGACGTAGGTGTAACGCTCTGGCCCTGAATGATCGAGTTTCTCTGAATCTCCCATGCCGATCAGGTCGCAGGCAATCAAACGGCCCAGGCCCGCGCAATGGGGCATGATGTTACGCCACAAATAGGACGAGGTCGGGTTGCCGTGCTGAAAGATGATCGGGTCGCCTTCGCCCTCGTCCACATAGGCCATGCGCTTGCCGTTGACAGTGGCGAATTTTCGTTCGTATCGGGGGTCGGTGGAGATCATTGGCTGTTTCCCATTGTGCGCGTGGCGGTGCAGTTATCTGCCCTTGAAGGATGGTTTGCGCTTGTTGACAAAGGCATCGATGCCCTCTCGTCCATCCGCCGTGCGGCCCAAACTGGCAATGCTGCGGGTTTCCCGCTCCATTTGGGATTCCAAGCTGTCATTGGCCGACATCAATAATAATTTCTTGACCGCGCCCAAGGCTTCCGTGGGACCATCAGCCAGTTTATTCGCCAACGCCGCGACCGTATCGGTCAGTTTATCCGCCGCGACGATCTGGTTGATCAGGCCCCAATCCAGGGCTTCCTGGGTGCTTAACACCCGATTGGTCAGGTAGAGTTCCATGCTGCGGCGGGTGCCGATAATACGGGGCAGGAAATAGGTGGAACTGCCGTCCGGCGACAGCCCAATTTTTGTGTAGGCCGAGGTGAAACTGGCCCCCTCGGCAGCGATGGCAAGATCGGCGCAGGCGACGAAGCTTAGGCCGGCGCCGGCGGCAACGCCGTTGACGGCGGCGATCACCGGCGCCCGCATCCAGGCGAAGCGCGAGATCGCCATGTGCAGAGAAGCGGTCATTTCCTTCAACAGAGCGGGCAGGGTATCCAGGTCGGCGGCGAAGCCGGGCACATCGCCACCGGCGCAAAAAGCGGCATTGCCACTGCCTGTCATGACCACGGCCCGAACGGCTTCGTCTTCGCCCAGGCGGATGCTTAGATCGCATAATTCCTTGGCCATGGTCAGATTAAGGGCGTTGAAGGCCTTTGGCCTGTTCAGGGTCAGCCAGGCGACGGCGCCCCGCATCTCGAATTCGATCGTTTCGTAGCTCACCTTGTTCTCCCATCGTGCCATGTTGCCCCGCCCGCGGTGATAATGTGCCAGGAATGCCACGCGTATGCCAATGCTCTGTTTTCGCCCCGCCCGTAGTCCGCTATAATATTCTACAAAGGAGGGGAGGTTTGTATGAGTCCGTTTGAAACAATCGCCTTTCCCTATTTGGCGGCACCGCACCCGGTGGCCATTGCCCATCGCGGCAGCGCCGCGGCGCATCCCGAAAATACCATGGCCGCCTTCCAGGACGCGGTGGATCTGGGTTATCGCTATATCGAGACGGACGTCCACGCGACCCGCGATGGCGTTCTGGTGGCCTTTCACGACGACCGTCTGGACCGGGTGACCGACGCCAGGGGCCGGATCAGCGAACTGGATTGGCGGGAGGTCTCACAGGCCAGGGTGCATGGGCGGGAAGCGATCCCGTTGTTTGATGAACTGCTGGCGGCCTGGCCTGACCTGAAGATCAATATTGATCCCAAGGCGGACGGCGCCGTCGTACCCTTGATCAAGGCGCTGGCGCGGCCGGGAGTATTGCCGCGGGTCTGCGTCGGCAGTTTTTCGGGCCGCCGCCTTGCCACCATGCGGGCGGCGCTGGGCCCTGATTTATGCACCTCCATGGCGCCCAGGGAAGTGCTGCGCCTGCGTCTGACCAGCCTGGGTTTGCCGGGGCTCACGTCCTCGGGCCCATCCTCGGGCTCATTGGCGGCGGTGGCGGCCGCGGCGGCTCAAGTGCCGCTACGCCATTATGGCCTGCCGGTGCTGGATGGGCGGTTTGTCCAGGCGGCGCACGCGCGGGGCCTGAAGGTGCATGTCTGGACCATCAATGATGGCGATACCATGACGCGGCTGCTGGATCTGGGCGTTGATGGTATCATGAGCGATGAAACGGCGCTGTTGAAAGCCATCTTCATGGAGCGCGGTTTGTGGCCAAGTTAGAGCAATTCCGAATTAATGAGAATCGTGAAGCGATTCTAAGTGATTGGAAAAATTGCTCTAATTCTAAAGATCCGAGCATTTTCAGAATGAAAATGCTGTAGGGCAATTCCGAATTATTGAGAATCGCGAAGCGACTCTAAGTGATTGGAAAAATTGCCCCAATTCTAAAGATCTGAGCATTTTCAGAATGAAAATGCTCTAGCGCAAGGAGAATAACAATGAGCCAATCACGGGACGAGGTCATGGCCCTTTTGGGACGTTTCGGCAAGGCATTCAATCGCGGTGATGTGGATGAAATACTGGCCTGTGTCACGGATGATTTTGTCTGGATCCAGGCCGCCGGTGCCGAGGCCCCCGATGGCCATATCTGCCGTGGCGCCTTGCAGGTGCGCCATGCCATCGCGGCGCGGGCCGAACTGGTTCGCGATGTACGTTTTTCGGAAACAGCGGTGCATTTCGCCGACGACCGTGTCATCGGCACCTTTCGCGCCACGGGGACCTATGTGGCGAATGGCGCTCCCTATGACGTGCGCGGTGTGGATATTTACATTGTGCGTGACGGTCTGATTGCCAGCAAGGACAGCTATGGCAAACAGATCACCTAAGCACGGGGTTGATCCGCCTCGGCCAGACACGCTGTTGCAGCGCCTGCTGGCAGGGGAAACCATAGCGCTGGCGAAATCGATCACCGCGGTGGAAAACGATACGGATCAAGCGGCAGCGCTGCTGGCGGGTATCCAACCGCATTTGGGCCGTGCCCTGGTGCTCGGCTTTACCGGGCCACCGGGGGTGGGAAAATCCACCCTGGTCAATGCATTGATCGTTGAATTGCGCCGCCGTCAACGCAGCGTCGGGGTGATCGCCGTTGATCCGTCCAGTCCGCTGACCGGCGGCGCCATTCTGGGTGATCGAATCCGTATGGGCGAACATACCGGCGATCCTGGGGTTTTTGTCCGTTCCCTGGCGGCGCGCGGACATCTGGGCGGGCTGTCGCCAACTGCGGCGCGGGTCATGGATGTGATGGATGCGGCGGGCCGGGACGTGGTGGTCGTGGAAACCGTCGGCACCGGCCAGTCAGAGGTGGAGATCGCCGAGATCGCGGATGTTCGTGTCGTCGTCTGCGCCCCCGGCCTCGGCGACGATGTCCAGGCCATCAAGGCCGGCATACTGGAAATTGCCGATATTCTGGTGGTCAACAAAGCGGATTTACCCCTGGCCGCGCGTACGGTCAGCCAGTTGCAGGGCATGCTGTCGCTGCGGACGGCGGCCCATGGGACAGGGGCGGCGGCGGTGCCGGTGCTGTCCATCACGGCGACCAGCGGCCTGGGCATTCCAGCACTGGCGGATGCGGTTGAAGCGCACGCCGGCGTGGCGCTTACAGGCCATGAACGCGCCGCGCGGGCGTTGCGGCGGGTAAGGCGGCTGTTGGCCGATGCCACGGCCCAGCGTGTCCGCCGGTTGCTCCACGAGGCCGGCGGTGACACTGTTGATGATCTATGCACCCGGGTGCAAAGAGGCGAACTGGGCATTGATGCGGCGGCGGCCCGGCTTTTGCAAATACTGCAAAGTGAGAATGGCAATTGATGGAGAGGAATGCGCGATGTTGCGATTACGGCAAATTTGCCTTGTTGCCCAGGAATTGGCACCGGCCGTGGAAGGGTTAAGCGATGTCCTCGGCCTGGCCACCTGTTTTCACGATCCCGCCGTTGGCGCCTATGGTCTGGAAAACGCCTTGTTGCCCGTGGGCACGAATTTCCTGGAGGTGGTCGCCCCGATACAGGAGAGCACCGCCGCCGGCCGCTATATAGAGCGCCGGGGCGGCGACGGCGGTTACATGGTTATTCTGCAATGCGACGATGTAGAGGCGCGCCGCGCCCGCATGGGGGAATTGGGCGTGCGCATCGCCAATCCTCTTAATTATGGCGATTTCACGGGTATCCAACTGCATCCCCGCGATACTGGCGGGTGCATGCTGGAAACCGATCAGAACGACGGCAGCCTGGCCCCGGACGGCCCCTGGCACCCCGCCGGCGACAATTGGCAAGGCGCGGTACGGACGGAGTGGACCACGGCAATGGTCGGGGCGGAATTGCAAAGTCCCGATCCAACAGCCCTGGCCGCCCGTTGGGGACGAATTCTGGATC
>JADHTB010000007.1 GCA_016776605.1 Alphaproteobacteria bacterium
CGGCCTTCGGTGGCGCCCCTAAGCCATTCTGGTGCGTTGCGCCGCTTGCCCGATGCACCACATCGCGCTGCGCAACGCGCCTACCCGAATGCCTTAGGGGCACCATCAAATGGACCAGAATATCCCGGAAATGCTCTAGGCCGACTCCGCCAACGTAAACAGCATATCGGCTGCCTCGTCCCGATTGGGGATCAAGGCTTGATAGGCCGCGCTTTGGTACCAATTGCGCGCGCTATCGGCATCTGGAAATTCGATCAGTACGAACACATCATAATCGGCGTCGCCGGTCAGGGTTTCCAGGATGGGGGCACGGGCCGCGAATTTTCCCCCATGCGCGGCAAGAGTTGGCCCGGCTGCCTTGGCATAGACCCCAAGTTTTTCCGGATCCTTGATTTTCGCATGCACGACGACATAAGCGGTCATTCGTCATTCCTCAAAATAGTCGGTTGATATTGATCGATTATTCTTAACATGGGGCCGCAACCCATACATAGCCATCATTGGCCTGACAGATAGGCGACCAGTTCCGGCGGCGTCAGGTCGGCATCGGCTTGAAACAGCTCTAACAGCACGTTGTCGGGGGCGGCGCACATGATGTAACGCCAATTGCCGAACTCGCGAATATCGCCGCGAAAGGCCACGCCCTTCGCCCGCATTGCCGCCACCAATGCCGGCAGATCATCGCAGCAGACACCAAGGTGATGCACCGCGCCCCGGCCCTGATCCCTGGGTGCTTGGTCATAGATATGCAGCCGGCCCTCACCCACCCGCATGAAAACGTTGCGGGCGCCGCCGAATTCGCCGTCGAACACCACTTCGCCGCCCAGCATCTCCCGCCACCAGGCCACCGTGGCGGATATATCCGAGGCGAAGATATGGCTGTGATGCAGACTCGCGGTCATCGGCCCGGAACGAACCTGCTATTTACCAGCGGCGGGGGCGACGGCGACGGCTGCAGGCGCCAGGGGCAGGCCGGCCACATCGGCGCGCATGCGATAGACCGTGCCGGCATCATCGCGGTCGGTGCCCCGCGAACCGGTGACGACATAGAAATCCATCAGATCATCGCCGCCAAAGCAGACGGAAGTGACCATGGGCAACGGACAGGAAATGCTCCGGCGCAGGCTGCCATCGGGTTCGAACACCTCGACCCGGCTGCCGTTCGCGATGGCGACCCAGACGCTGCCATCGACGGCCACCGCCAAGCCATCGGGTATGCCGTCGGCGACCGTGGCGAAGGTACGGTGGGGGCTAAGATCGCCGTTCGTGGCAACATCATAGACCCGCACCAGATTGCGCAGTGATTCCGAATGATACAATTTGCCGCCATCGGGCGAGAAACCCAGGCCGTTGGTCAATATTATATCCCGGCCCACCACGCGGGCACTGCCATCCAGATCGATGCAATACAGATCGCCCGGCTTCGGCTCCTCATCGTGACCGACGGGGCTGAAAGCCAGCGCACCGGCATAGACCCGGCCCTTGGCATCGGTGGTGATATCGTTGAAACCGATCCGCCCGGCCTCTGGGTCATCGGACAACAGCACCTGGGTCGGTCCGCCGTCCGCCGGCTTAAACGCGATACTGCGTCCGGAGACCACCAGGCCGCCGTTTTCATGCAGGGTCAGGCCGCCCATGCCCCGGCGATGCTCGATCACCTGGCTGATACCGCCATCCGGGGCCAGACAAAAGGCGCCGCCATTAATGACGTCGGCATAGATCAAACCACGGCTGGCATCCCACACCGGCCCTTCGATCAGGCCATATCCCGTTGCCAAGGCTTCCATTTCCCGCTCCCTTTATGGTTGTTTGGCTACTCCGCGGCTAAATCATCGCCTGCCAGGGCCCGGCGCACAAGCGTTGCCGTTTCCCCAACGCCATACAGCGCCGCGAAGGAGCCGAAACGGGGCCCCTGGCTTTGCCCAAACAGCACCTCATACAGGGCCTTGAACCAATCGCGCAGGTTCTCGAAATTGTGCGTCTTGCCGATTTCATAAATCTGGTTCTGGATATCCGTTCCCGAAAGGTCCGGATCCATTGCCTCCAGCGCCGCCAATAAATCCACCATTGCCGCCCGTTCCTGATCGTTGGGCTGGCGGTAGCTTTTGTGCGGCTTCACGAAATCCCGGTAATAGTTGATGGCATAGCCCACCAGGGCATCCAGCATGGGATGATTTTCCGCCGTGGCGCCCGGCGCATAGCGCGAGATAAAGCCCCAAAGCACCGCGGGGTCTTCGGAATTGCAGGCCCCGGCCAGGTTCATCAACAGGCCAAAGGTCAATGGCACGTCCTGCTGGGGCGGCTGGCCGGCGTGGATATGCCAGGCCGGATTGGCCAGTTTTTCCCCTGCGTCCTGTTCGGGGTAGCTCGCCAAAAAGCGCAGATAATCATCGGCCGCCCTGGGGATGACGTCAAAAAACAGGCGCTTGGCCCGGCGCGGTTGTTGAAACATATACAGCGACAGGCTTTCAGGGGCCGCGTAACGCAGCCATTCCTCGATGCTCAAACCGTTGCCACGGGATTTGGAAATTTTCTCGCCGTTTTCATCCAGAAATAATTCATAGGTGAAGCTTTCAGGCGGACGGGCGCCCAAAATACGGCAAATCTTGGAAGACAAGCGTACGGATTCGATCAAATCCTTGCCGGACATCTCGTAATCCACATCCAGAGCGAACCAGCGCATGGCCCAATCCGCCTTCCATTGCAGCTTGCATTTTCCGCCTGTCACCGGCACCTCGACCTTGCGGCCTGCCTGGTTTTCATAGGTGACAGTGCCCGCATCCAGATCCCGTGCAATGATCGGCACCTGCAACACCCGTCCGGTATCCGGACAGAGGGGCAGGAACGGGCTGTAGGTGGCCCGGCGTTCGGCCCCCAGGGTCGGCAGGATCACGCCCATGACCTTGTCATATTCCCGCAGCACCGCCAGCAGGGCCGCATCAAACTGGCCCGATTGATAGCAGTCCGTGGACGAGACAAATTCATAGTCAAAGCCGAACTGATCCAGAAAAGCCTGCAGACGGGCGTTGTTATGGGCACCAAAGCTGTCGTGAGTGCCGAATGGATCGGGCACCTGGGTCAGGGGCATTTCCAAATGCTGGCTCAACATCTCCTTGTTGGGGACATTGTCGGGAACCTTGCGCAAGCCGTCCATGTCGTCGGAAAACGCCACCAGCCGGGTCGGAATATCGCACAGTTCGTGAAAAGCCCGGCGCACCATGGAAGTTCGCGCCACCTCGCCAAAGGTACCAATGTGGGGCAGGCCCGAGGGGCCATACCCGGTTTCAAACAACACATGGCCCTTTTCAGGCGTCTGCCCATTCACCCGTTTCAGCAGCGAACGCGCCTCTTCAAACGGCCAAGCCTTGCTGTCAGCAGCAATTTCGGTATTTTTTGTCATGCTATTGGTTCCTTGCGGGGCTGGCACATTAGAGCACAATTCCAGCCAGTCAACAGGTGGTGGGCCGGGCGGTCCCGGCCTATAGTGCGGCCAGAATGAATACGCCCCCGCCAAAGCCCGAAACAGTTGATTTTGCCGCCCCCGCAATGGTGGCGGGCGCGCGCGTGACCACCTGGTTGAGCGTGGATGGCGAGGTTGAGGAACTAAGCGGCGCCGCGGCGATGACAAGGGCCAAGGATGAATTGCCCATCGTCTGCCATGCCCTGGCCACGGCCTCGCGATTGGGCGCGCGGTCTTTTGCCGCCTATGACATTCTCGAACTTTTTGCCTTCACCCGCCCGGCGCAATTCTGCCTGCCCACCCCGGGTGGCCTTGCCACGGCCCTGAACCTGGCACCGCCCAGGGATGCGGCGGACGGCGCCATGGCTCTGCAAGGAGCGGCGCGGGCGCTGCTGGGAGAGCTGACCGCCAGCCGCGTGGGACGGGAACGCCACAATGAACGTCTGGGTGCCCTGGCGATGACCATGGCGCGGGCCGGCTGGCGCTGGGGGCCTGCTGTCCTGGCCGCCCTGGGAGTGCCGGCGGACGGCGATTTGGCTGGCGCCATGAACGCCTGGCAACGCCTGCCCGAGCGCGAGGACAGCGCACCACCACCACCCCCCACCGATCATGCCATCAGCCCGGAGGCCGCCCGCGAACAACTGGCGGCATTGATTGGCGCAGGTGCTGAAAGCCGGCCGCAGCAGTTCGATTACGCCGCTGCCGCCGCCGGCGCCTTTCTGCCCCGTCAGGAGGCCGGCATGCCGCGCCTGGTCCTGGCCGAGGCAGGCACCGGCGTCGGCAAGACCCTGGGCTATATTGCACCGGCCAGCCTGTGGGCGCGCAAGAATGGCGGCACGGTCTGGCTGTCCACCTATACCCGTAACCTGCAACGGCAGATCGACGGCGAGTTGGACCGCCTGTACCCGGACCCAAAACAAAAGCGCCGCAACGTGGTGGTGCGCAAAGGCCGGGAGAATTACCTGTGCCTGCTGAATTTCGAGGACGCCACCAAGGCCTTGGCCACCTCGCCGGGCGGCACCATCGCCCTGGGCCTGATCGCGCGCTGGGTTGAACACAGCCGGGATGGGGACATGGTGGGTGGCGATTTCCCCGCCTGGCTGGCCACCCTGTTCGGCGGCGGCACGATTTCCAGCCTGACCGACCGGCGCGGCGAATGCATCTATTCCGCCTGCCGCCATTATTCGAAATGCTTCATTGAACGCAGCCGCCGAGAATCCGAGCGGGCCGAGATCGTCGTCGCCAACCATGCCCTGGTGATGATCCGCGCGGTGTTGGAGGCCGGCAGCGGGCAATTGCCCCTGCGCTATGTCTTTGACGAGGGGCACCATGTCTTTGACGCCGCCGACAGCGCCTTTGCCGCCCACGTCGCGGGCAGCGAGGGGGCCGAATTGCGCCGCTGGCTGTTGGGCAACGAAGGCGGCCGCGGTGGCCGGGGGCGGGCCCGTGGCCTGGAAGCGCGGATCGGCGATCTGATCGGCGACGATGACGACATGGCCGTGCTGCAAAACAGCCTCCGCGCCGCCTCTGCCCTGGCCGCGCCCGGCTGGCTGCAACGGTTGGCCGAAAATGCGCCCAGCGGACCCATGGAAAGCTTTCTGGCGGCAGTCCGCCATGTGGTCCTGGCCCGTGTGGACAACGACCGCTCTCCCTATGGCCTGGAGGTTTCGGTGGCGGAGCCGGAGGCGGATCTGTTGCAGGCGGCCAGCGAGGCCGCCGCCGGTTTCGAGGCCCTGCGCCGGCCCCTGTTGGAGCTGGGCCGGCGGCTGCTGGCCCGCCTGGATGACGAGGCCGACGAATTGGATACCCCGACCCGGCTGCGCATCGAGGCAGGCGCGCGCAGCCTTAAACGCCGGGCCGATATGGTTCAGGCCTGGCGCGCCATGCTGCTGGATCTGGGTCAGGACACGCCGGGCCTGTTTGTGGATTGGTTCGCTATCGAGCGTCAGGCCGGGCGCGACCGGGATGTGGGCATGCACCGCCATTGGGTTGATCCCAGCCAGCCCTTTGCCGAGGCGGTGCTGCGCCAGGCCCACGGGGTGCTGATCACCTCGGCCACCCTGCGCGACAACCCGCCCGATGCGCCGGATGACTGGACCGCGGCCGAGGTCCGCACCGGTGCCCTGCATCTGGCCCAACCGGCGATGCGGGCCAGCCTGGCCTCGCCCTTCGACTACCCCGGCGCCACCCGTATCCTGGTGGTCGGCGACGTCAACCGAAACCAGCCCGATCAGGTGGCCGCCGCCTATCGGGAATTGTTCCTGGCGGCCAACGGCGGCGCCCTGGGCCTGTTCACGGCGATCCAGCGCCTGCGCGCGATCCACCAGCGCATTGCCAAGCCGCTTGATGAGAGAGGCATTCCGCTGTTGGCCCAGCATGTGGACGCCATGGATACGGGCACCCTGGTGGATATTTTCCGGGCCGAGGAAAACACCTGTCTGTTGGGCACCGATGCGGTGCGTGACGGCGTCGATGTGCCGGGCCGTTCCCTGCGGCTGATCGTGTTCGATAGGGTGCCCTGGCCGCGCCCGGATATCCTGCACCGGGCCCGCAAGAAAAGCTTTGGCCGCGGCTATGACGACATGATCGCGCGCCTGCGCCTGAAGCAGGCCTATGGCCGCCTGCTGCGCCGGGCCGATGACAAGGGCGTGTTCGTCATGCTGGACGCCATGCTGCCCAGCCGCCTGACCACCGCCTTCCCCCCCGGCGTGGAGGTTCAGCGCATGGGTCTGGCCGAGGCGATCAAGGAAACCCGAGATTTCCTCAAGGATTAAGCCGGCGGGTTGACGATTATTCATCGCCGCGCATTTCCATCACGGCGCGGCCCGGTTAAGATCGGGGTCAACAGATGAAAAATTGGGGTAGCACATGACCGAGTCCTTCAACGTTGGCGATCTGGTCGCCGAATTTCTGCAGCAATGCGGCGTCACGACGGCCTATGGCGTGGTCTCGGTCCATAACATTCCCATGTTGGACGGCATCGGGCGGCGTAATGCCATCCGCTTCGTGCCCAGCCGGGGCGAGGCGGGGGGCGGCCATATGGCGGACGCCCATGCCCGCGTCTCGGGTGGTCTTGGGGTGTTGTTTTCCTCCACCGGGCCAGGTGCGGCCAATACGCCCGGCGCTTTGGTCGAAGCACGCTTTGCCGCCACCCCCCTGCTGCATCTTACCGGGCAAAGTGCGCGGCAGAATTTGGGCACGGGCCAGGGCGCGGTGCACGATGTACCCGATCAATTGGGCATGCTGGCAGCCGTGTCCAAGAAAGCCTACCGCATCGAGTCGGCGCAGACCGCCTTCGCCACTCTGTGCGAGGCGGCGGCACAGGCGCTGACCCCGCCCATGGGGCCGGTCAGCGTGGAAATACCCATCGATGTGCAACGCACCAACATTGCCCGGCCCGAGGCCCTGGATAATCTGGTGCTGCCCATTCCCAGCCCCCGCGCGCCAAGTGCGGGCGAGTTGGACCGGGCGGCGGATGCCCTGGCCAACGCCAAACGGCCGCTGCTGTGGTGCGGCGGCGGCGCCCGCGAGGCCGGCGCGGCCGTGGCCCGGTTGGTGGCGTTGGGCGTACCCCTGGTCACCTCCTGGCAGGGCCGGGGCGTCATGGCCGAGGATCAGCCGATGACCCTGGGCGGCCTGAACGGCAACGGCAGTCCCCTGGTGGAGGCTTTTTACGAGACCGTCGATCTGATGATCGTCGCCGGGAGCCGCCTGCGCGGCCACGAAACCCGGGACATGACCATGACCCTGCCGGCCCGGCGGATTCAGATCGACGTGGACCCGTTGGCCAATGGCCGCACCTATGATTGCGAACAATTTATCTGTGCCGACGTGGCCCTGACCCTGGATGCCCTGGCCGACCGTCTGGAAGGCAGAATGTCCGTGCAGGCCGGCTATGAGGTGGAAATCGGAAAATTGAAGGCCGACGCCACCACCGCTTATCTGGGTATTCTGGAACAATACGCGGGCTTTCCCGCGGCCCTGCGCCAGGCCATGCCGCGTGATGCCCTGTTCGTGCGCGACGTTACCCTGAACAATTCCACCTGGGGCAACCGTATCTTTCCCCTGTATGGCCCCCGCGACAGCGTCTATCCGGTTGGCGCCGGCATCGGCCCCGGCTCCGCCCTGGGCATCGGGGCGGCGATTGCGGCCGCCGGCGATGGCCGCAAGACCGTGGCCATGTGCGGCGACGGCGGCTTTAACCTGGGGCTGGCGGAACTGCCCACGGCGGTGCAGGAAGGCGCCGATGTGACCTTTCTGGTGATGAACGACGGCGGCTATGGCGTGATCGGCCATATCCAGGACGCCATGTATGGGGAACGGCGCTATTTCGGCGACGTGCGCGGCGCCAATCTAAAAATCATGGCCGAGGCCACGGGCATGCCCTATTGGAAAGTCGGCAATGTGGAGGAATTCGGCGCCGTTGTGGCGGAAGCCATCGCCCACGCCGGTCCGGCCCTGGTGGAAGTGGACATGGTCGCCATCGGCCCCTACCCCCGCTATTTCGCCCCACCGCCCTTTGCGGAAGCGTCAAAGGATTGAGGGAGCTAAAAAACCGAGAAGCCCTGGGCGTATTCGAAATAGAGTTCTTTGGCGCGGCGGCTGATGGGGCCGGGTTGTAGCTCGCGGTCCTCGAACTGGGTGATGGGGCGGATCTTGGCGTGGTTGCCGGAGGAGAAGATTTCGTCGGCGGCCATCAAATCATCCACGGTCAGGGTGCCTTCGATCACTTCCACGCCGTCGCCGCGCAACAGCTGAATAGTGCGCTGGCGGGTCACGCCGTTCAAAAAGGTGCCGTTGATGGCGGGGGTCATGGCCACGCCGTCCTTGACGATCCACAGGTTGGACGAGAGGAATTCGGCCACGTTGCCGTTCGGGTCCAGGATCACCGCATTGTCGAAACCGCGCTTGGCCGCATCGGTCAGGGCCAGGGCGGTATTGGGATACAGGCAGGATGCCTTGGCCGTGGTCGGCGCCATGTCCCGGGCCGGGCGGCGGCGCGATGACATACAGACCTTGAACGGCCCCTCGGGCGGCAGGGGGTTGTCATAGATCGCCAGCACGAAATCGGTGCTATCGGGGTCCGGCGTCAAAAAGCCCTCGCGGGCATAGAACATGGGCCGGATATAAAGCTCCATTTCCCTGGGCAGTTGGCGCACCCCGGCGCGGCAAAGTTCGGCAATTTCGCCGGCTTCAATCTTTGGCGCCAACAGCATGTTTTGGGCCGAGGTGCACAGCCGGGCGCAATGCTCCTCCACATCCGGCACCAGGCCGCCAATGGAGCGCGCCCCATCGAACACCACCGAGGCCATCCAGAAGGCGTGGTTCATGGGGCCGATCAGCATGGGTTGCTGTTCGTGCCATTTTCCATCGTGAAAAAATACCGCGTTCATGGCAGTCTCCGTCATACAAAAACCGGGTCGGTGTCATCAATCTCATGGCCCATAGCCCCTAACGGGGCCATGGTCACGCTATTCATGAGATCCTGGTTACTTTTTCGCGGCATCCATCGCGGCCAGCATCTTCGGCGGAGAGATCGGCAACGAGGTCATGCGCACCCCGGTGGCAGCCTCGACCGCATTGGCGACAGCCGCCATAACCGGAACGATGCAGGCCTCGCCCACGCCCTTCACACCATAGGGGTGGTCAGGATTGGGGACCTGGACCACCACCGCGTCAATCATCGGCAGGTCAGAGGACAACGGCATGCGATAGTCCAGGAAGCCGGTGTTCTGCAACCGGCCATCCTTGCCATAGACATATTCCTCGTTCAGGGCCCAGCCGATGCCTTGGACGACGCCGCCATGGATCTGCCCCTCCACATAGGATGGATGAATGGCCCGGCCTGCATCCTGGGCCGCCGTGAAGCGCAGGATTGTCACTGCGCCGGTTTCCGGATCGACCTCGACATCGCAGATCTGTGTCGCCACGCCCGGCCCCACACCCGTGGGATTGACCCCGGCGCTGCCGACGATGGGCCCGCCCGTCGCCGATTTTTGCGCGGCAATTTGCGCCAGCGACAAAGGTTCGAAATCACCAACATTGGTCGAGGCCGGCTTGGCATAGCCGTCCTCCCAGATCACGCCGTCGGGGTCGACGTCCCAAATTTTAGCAGCGCGGACGCATAGTTCGGCGATCACTTCCTTGGCTGCGTTGATGACCGCCAGACCGGAGGCCAGGGTCACCCGGCTGCCGCCGGTGACGTGGGTGTAGCCCACATTGGCGGTATCCGCCACGGTCGCGCGGACCTGATCATAGTGGATGCCCAGGGTCTCCGCCGCCATGATCGCCATGGAGGCGCGGGAGCCGCCCACATCGGGACTGCCCGTGGCGACCACCGCCGTGCCGTCATCGTTGATGGCCAGGGTTGCGGCCGAATCGCCGCCGCCATTGAACCAAAAGCCCGATGCCACGCCGCGGCCCTGGTTCGGCCCCAATGGCACCTTGTAGTTGGGATGCGCCATCAAGGCCTCGATGGTTTCGGCATAGCCAATGGAGTTAAAGGTCTGGCCAAATATCGTGGTGGAGCCATTGCGGGCCGCGTTCTTCAGACGGATTTCGAGGGGGTCCATGCCGATCTTGCGCGCCAATACGTCCAGGGCACTTTCCACCGCGAAGGCCGCGATGGGAGAGCCCGGCGCACGGTAGGCGGCCGCCTTGGGCCGGTTCACCGTTACGTCATTGGCCACGGCCCTGGCATTGGCCAGATCGTAGCGCGAGAAGGCGCACATGGCGGCGCCGATGACCGGCGCGCCGGGAAAGGCCCCGCCGCCAAAGTACAGGGTTACCTCGGCACCAGAAATCGTGCCGTCCTTTTTAGCGCCCAATTTTACCTTCATGACGCTGTCGGAGGTGGGACCGGAGGCCGTGAAGACCTCTATCCGGGACATCACGATCTTCACCGGCAGGCCGGCTTTGCGCGATAGGGCCAGGGCCAGGGGTTCCAGATACAGCACGGTCTTGCCGCCGAACGCGCCGCCCAGTTCCGTGGGGATCACCTTCAAATCCGCATGGTTCATGCCCAACAGCTTGGCCGCCACACTGCGGACAACAAAATGCCCCTGGGTACAGGTCCACAGCTCCGCCTGACCGTCCTGCTTAAAGTTCGCGAGGCAGGCGTGCGGCTCGATATAGCCCTGATGCACGGCCTCGGTGGATAATTCCAATTCCACGATTTCATCGGCCTCGGCGAAACCGGCCGCGAGATCACCAACATTGAATTCGGCATACTTGGCAATGTTCGATGGCTTGGTTGGCGCCGGCTCTATGCCCATGGTGATCTGATCTTCATGCAGCAACGGCGCATCGGGTTTTATCGCGTCGGCCACGCCCGTGACATGGGGCAGTATTTCGTAATCGACCTCGATCAATTTCATGGCTGCATCGGCGATCGCCGTGGAGGTCGCGGCGACGGCGGCCACCGCATGGCCTTCGTACATCGCCTTTTCCCGCGCCATGATGTTGCGGGTGATGTGGTGCAGGTTCTGCTGCACCCGGGCGGGGCCGGCATAGACCGACGGCTGATCAAGAATGTCAGCGGAAGTGATAACAGCCTTCACGCCCTGCAATGCCTCGGCCTTGGAGGTGTCGATGCCGCGAATCCGAGCATGGGCATGGGGACTGCGCAAGACCTTGCCCACCAACATACCCGGCAAGTTAAAGTCAGCGCCGTACCGGGCCGCGCCGGTTACTTTCTCGACCCCATCGGGCCGAATTGGCCGTTTACCGATCCAATTGAACTGCTGGCTGTTGTCGTTCATTTCTATCTATCCTTTGGCATAGCGCAGATGATCGTATTTGGGGGCATAATACCGCCCCCATGGCCCCCGGCACAAGCAAACCCGCCTCTTTCCCATCTCTTCCCCCTATCTTTCCTGGCACCATCTAGTCGGACATACTGCATCAGGGTGGTTTTTGAATTGCCCCGTGGCGCATTCCCCCGCGGCCCCGTATCGTGGGCAAGGGGCCGCCGCTACAATTTATAAACGATTAGGAAACCGCCAATGCCATACAGCACGTTCAATTTCAGCGAAGAACAGGTCTTGATGCGCGATAGTGTGCTGGGCCTGATGAACCGCGTCCTGCCACCGGAAAAAATCGCCGAACTGGACCGGGAACGGCGATTTCCCCACGATGCCTATCAAGCCCTGGCTGAAAACGGCTGGCTGACCCTGCCTTATGACACGGCCCATGGCGGCATGGACGCCTCCCACAAGGATCTGGCTGTCTTTATCGAGGCGTTGGGCTATCACCATCCGGGCATCCGTGTCTCGTTCATGTCGACCGCCGTCTATGGCGGGCTGTATCTGCAAAATCTGGGCGATGCGTCGCTGAAGGCCGAACTGCTGGGGGGCATGCAGGACGGCTCTATCCGTACCGCAATTGCCTTCAGCGAACCGGACAGCGGATCGGATGCCGCCGGCATCCGCACCCGCGCGGTGCGCGATCGCGACGACTGGATTATCTCCGGGCAAAAGGTCTATGTGACCAACGCACACGAGGCGGACTATCTAATCGTCTCGACCAAGACGGACCCGGATGCCGGGCGCCGGGGCATTAGCCTGTTCATGGTCGATACGGCGCAGCCGGGCTTCGAGACCCGGCCCATGGACCCGCTGGGCAGCCGGTCGACCCTGCTGAACGAGGTGTTCTTCGATGACGTGCGCATTCCCGGCAACCGCCTGCTGGGCGAAGTCAATGGCGGCTGGCACGGGCTGATGCGCGGGCTTAATCTGGAACGGGTGCTGATCGCGGCGGCGGCGGCGGGCGGTTGCATCAAGATCATCGAGGTGGCCAGGAACTTCGTGCAGGACCGCCAGGCTTTCGGCAAAAAGCTAGGCGAGTTTCAGGCGGTGGCGCACAAATTCGCGGATATGCGCATGTTGATGGAGACGGCGCGGCTGGTTACCTATCATACCGCCGATATGCTGGACGCCAAGGCGGACGCCGTCACGGAAACCGCGATTGCCAAGGTCGTCGCGACCGAAAACAACTTCAAGGCGGCCGATTTGGGCATGCAGGTCATGGGCGCGGCGGGTTATGTCCAGGGCGATATGCAACGCCTGTTCCGCGAAGCCCGCATGGGCATGATCGGTGGCGGCACCAGTGAAATTCTGCGTAACGTCATCGCCAACCGCATGGGTATATAGGAGTGGGCTATTCCTACGCGGCGATTACCTACTGTCGCGCCGCCGCCGAACGGTTTAGAATAAGGTCTCTGACGTACTTATATCCACGGCAAAGACGGAAAGGCGGTTAGGACGCGCCCCAACACTCCCAAAAGCCTGCTTCGCTTCCTTCGATTGATGGCCGATTCGATCCGCGATCTGGCGCCAATCGTCGTTGTGGTTGCCTTTTTTCAATTCGCCGTCCTGCAACAACCTGTTCCCAATCTCGGCGGTATTCTGCTTGGCCTGTTCTCGGTGGTGATCGGCCTTACCCTGTTCATCCAGGGTCTGGAAATGGGCCTTTTTCCCATCGGCGAGACCATGGCCGTCGCCTTCGCCCGCAAGGGCAGCCTGTTCTGGCTGCTGGCCTTTGCCTTTGCCCTTGGCTTCGGCACGACGGCCGCGGAACCGGCCCTGATCGCGGTGGCTGCGGAAGCGGCCAAGGTTGCCGCCGAGGGCGGCGTGGTGGGCGCCTCCGAGGCAGCGCAGGCCGACTATGCATTCTACCTGCGGGGCACCGTGGCGCTTTCGGTCGGCGCGGCATTGATGCTGGGCGTTTTTCGCATCCTCAAGGGCTGGCCGATCCAGTACCTGATCATTAGCGGCTATATCACGGTGGTCATCCTGACCTTCTTTGCGCCGGCCTCCATTATTGGTATTGCCTACGATAGTGGCGGCGTGACCACCTCGACGATCACGGTGCCGCTGGTCACCGCGCTGGGCGTCGGTCTGGCCACCGTCATCAAGGGCCGCAGCCCGATGGTCGATGGTTTCGGCCTGATCGCATTCGCCTCCCTGACGCCGATGATCTTCGTCATGCTGTTTGGCATGCTGTGGGCGAGTTTGAGTTGAGGGCGCGGCAATGGACATCCTGATTGACCTGTTCTGGACCGCTGCGGCCACCATCCGCGATGTGATCCCTATCGCCGTGGTGCTGTTCGGCTTTCAATATCTGGTGATCCGCCGCCCCCTGCCTCACCTGCGCAACATTATCGTAGGCTTCATCTACGTTGTCGCGGGCCTGACCTTCTTCCTGGTCGGATTGGAGCAGGCGCTTTTCCCTCTCGGCGAGTTGATGGCAAAGCAATTGACCGACCCATCCTTTATCCATGGCATCGGCATTGTCGTCGAAGGCGTGCGCTGGCAGGACTATTACTGGGTCTATCTGTTCGCCGCCTCGATCGGGTTTGCCTCCACCATAGCCGAGCCATCGTTGATCGCCATTGCCATCAAGGCCAACCAGGCATCGGGCGGCGTCATTGGTATTTGGGGCCTGCGCATCGCCGTGGCCGTCGGCGTCGCCATCGGCGTGGCGTTGGGCGCCTACCGTATCATTACCGGAACGCCGCTGCACTATTATATAATCGTCGGCTATGCCATCGTGATCATCCAAACCACCCGCGCCAACCGGGCGGTCATTCCACTGGCCTATGATTCCGGCGGCGTGACGACCTCGACCGTTACCGTGCCCCTGGTCACGGCCCTGGGCCTTGGGCTGGCCACGACGATACCGGGCCGCAGCCCGTTGATCGATGGTTTTGGCCTCATTGCCTTTGCCAGCCTGTTCCCAATTATCACCGTCATGGGCTATGCACAATTTGGCGAATGGTTGCGCAAGCGCCGCCGTTTGAAAGGAGAAGCAGATGAGATTTAAGCTGATAATGGCATTGGTCGATGACGATCATACCGATGTCATACTCGAGACCGCACGGGCGGCCGGCGCCACCGGCGCCACTGTCATCACGTCGGCGCGGGGCGAGGGACTGGTGCCCGAGAAGACCTTTCTTGGACTTGACCTCTCGGGCCAGCGTGACCTCATCATGTTTCTGGTCGCCGAGCAGTTATGCCGCGATATCCTCGAAAAAATAGCGGTTGTCGGACGCTTCAACGAGGAGCACGGTACCGGCATTGCCTTTCAGATCGCAATAGAGGACGCCGTTGGCCTGAAAACCCAACTTTCAACCCTATCCCATGAAATCGAGGATCAGATATGAGTTCGGTCCCCCACATCAAAGTCAGCCAGATCATGCGCACCGAAGTGCGCATGGTCGATCCCATGACCCCCGTACGCGAAGCCATGCAGTTCATGCGTCAGCATGAAGTGAGCTCCCTGGTGATTGCGCGGCGCGACGAGCACGACGAATTAGGTCTCGTCGTCGTCTCCGACATCGCCAACAAGGTCATCGCCAAGAACCTTTCGCCCGATCGGGTCGATGTCTACGAGATCATGTCGAAACCGGTGATCACCCTGGATAGTGACATGGACATCCGCTATGCGGTGCGCCTGTTGGGCAATTTTGGATTATCCCGGGGCCTGGTCATCGACCACGACCGCAATCTGGTCGGCATCGCAACCATGCGCGACATGGTGCTGGCCTATGTGGAACAGGAAGAGAAGACGGTCGAGGCTTAGAGCGCATTCAAAAAAATGCGCTCTAAGTTTTGAGCATGAAATTTTCCGGTTTCGCCAGGGCCTCGAAACCAAACTGCTGATACAGGCCATGGGCGTCCGCCGTAGCCAGCAAAAAGCGTGACATGCCCGTCAGATCGGGATGCTTTACGGCGCACTCAACCAGCCATTTTCCCAGATTACGGCCGCGCAGATCATCGATCACGAAGACATCCGACAGCCAGGCGAAACGGGCGTAATCCGTGACCACCCTGGTAAACCCTACCTGCTGCCCGTCGTCCTGGTAGAGGCCGAAATTCAAGGCATTTTCGATGGACTGGCGGATCTTGCCTTTGGCCGTCCCCTCGCCCCAATAGGTCTGGGCCAGGTAGTCGACTGTAAAGGCCATATCCAGCCGGTCCATATCCGTCGAGATCGTGAAGCCGCCTCGTTGCCATTCCATGCCGCGGCCCTCTACCTCAAATCTCTTGCTTGGTCTTGGCGGCGGCCACGTCCGCCGACATATCCCGCGGGTCGGTCGCGGCGATGGCCAGTTCCGAGACCATGGCCCGGCGCGGCAGGCTGACCGCCATCATCACGGCGGCCGAGATATCCTCGGGCAGCATCATCCGGGCCCGGGTTGCCACATCAGGCGGCAGGGCACGGTTGTCCAGGATAGGCGTATCCACTTCGCCGGGAAAAATCGTGATGCAGCGGACACCATAGGGCCGCACCTCCTGGGCCAGAACGTTCATATAGGCCCGTGCCGCCACCTTTGCCGCACTATAGGCCGCACCAGCCATGATGGAGGCGTTGACCGCCGCCATGGACGAGATCATCACCACATCGCCCCGCCCCTGTTCGATCATGGCGGGCAGCAGGGCCTTGGTCAGCACCACGGGGCCCATAGTGTTGACATCCATGACATCACGCCATTCCTTGGCCCCCACAAAACGCGCGCTTCTGATCTTCGAGCTGAAACCGGCGTTGTTGACCAAGATATCAATGGTGCCATGTGCCGCCAGCAATTCCCGGGCGCATTGTTCGATGGCGTCCGGGTCGGTCAGGTCACAGGTCACGGCACTGGCCGCCCCCCCGGCTTCGGTAATGAGCTGCACCGTTTCGTCCAACGGCCCGGCCCGGCGTCCACAGATAATGACCTTGGCGCCGGCTTCGGCGAAATCAATGGCGATGGCCCGGCCAATGCCGGTGCCCGCCCCCGTCACGAACGCGGTTTGACCTTGTAATGAACTCATCAGCTAACTCCCCTATGTATTTTTCCAGATGCATTCCACACTGGCCTGCCAATTTACACCAACGCGCCGGATTCCAAAGGCCGTTCGCAACAGACTTGCGGATAGGTCGGACGGATCACATGGGCAGGCAAAATATGGCTCCAAATTCATGATGATAATACGCCGTCAAATTTCTGAATTTTATGGCGGCAAATGCTAATGTCGCCGTCGGCGTCAGCATAGAGCCAGCCATTGAAGCGGGCCGGCGCCACGATACAGCCAGGGAAGGCACAACAACATGGCGTTAAGCGAAACCATCAAGGCGGGGCCGGCGGCCGGCAAACTGGACCATATCCCCGGCCATATGGGGCTGCCCATATTCGGCAATACCTTTGAATTCATCAAGGACCCCTTCGCCTTTCACCAATGGCAACGGGAACGATACGGACCCATTTACAAAGTCAGCATATTTGGCGGCCAGACCGTGGTCCTGCGCGGCGCCGATGCCCTGGAATACGTCTTGATGGACCGGGATAAGAATTTCGGCTCCCGCGAAGGCTGGCGGTTGCTGCAACAATTATTCCCCAACGGCCTGATGCTGCGGGATTTCGACGATCACCGCAGCCACCGCCGGATCATGCAGGTGGCCTTCAAACCAAAACCCATGCAGGATTATATGCTGCGCCTGAACGAGGGCATCGCCTCCAACCTGACGGCATGGGCCCCATCGCAAAGGTTCGAATTCTATCCCGCCATCAAGAACCTGACGCTGGAGCTGGGCGCCTCGGTCTTTCTGGGCCTGGAAATGGGCGATGAAGCGGCGCAGTTGAACCAGGCATTCGTTGACGAGGTGGCTGCCTCCATCGCGGTGATACGCAAGCCATGGCCCGGCACCAAAATGCGCCGCGGGGTGAAGGCGCGGGCCTTTCTGCTGGAATATTTCCGCGATATGATCCCGGCCCGCCGGGACGGCGATGGCGACGATATGTTCAGCCAGTTCTGCCAGGCGAAATCAGAGGACGGCGCCTTTTTCAGCGACGATGAAATCGTCGATCATCTTAATTTCCTGTTGATGGCGGCCCATGACACCACCACCTCGGCCCTGACCACGATGATCTGGGCCCTGGCGCGATACCCCGAATGGCAGGATGCCGTGCGGGGGGAAGTCATGGCCCTTGGCACGGAACAATTGGACTATGACGCCATGGATCGTCTGGAGCTGACCGAGCGGGTCTTTAAGGAGGCCTTGCGCTTTCGCCCGCCCGTGCCTTTCCTGCCGCGTTTTGCCCGCCGACCGTTTGAATTCGGCGGTTACGAGATCCCCGGCGAAACCAGTATTTCCGTCAGCCCCGGCCTGGTCGCCATGTCGGAGACAATCTGGACCGACCCGACCCGGTTTGATCCCGACCGTTTCTCGGACAACCGGGCGGAGGACCGCCGCCATCGCTTTGGCTGGTCGCCATTTGGCGGCGGAGCGCATAAATGCATCGGCATGCATTTCGCCATCATGCAGGTGCGCGCCTTCGTGCATCAATTCGTGCAGCACTACCGGGTCGCCCTGCCCGAAGGCTACCAGCCCCGTTGGCAGACCATCCCGATCCCCAAGCCAAAAGACGGTCTGCCGGTGATCCTCAGCAAGCTGTAGGCAGATCCATGAAAGCCACGCCGCGCTACCTTGTCGGTATATTCCTGACACTGTTTGTCGCGGCGCTGTCGGTTCAGGCCTTGGCCGATAGCCACTGCCGCCGTCCGGGCACGCCCTTGGAAGCCAAGGCGTTGGCGGAAAAGGCCGCCGCCCATCTGGCCGACGTCGGGCTGGGCAAGGCCTTCAACGATTTCATGTCGCCAACAGCCGGCTTCATGCCCTTCGATCTTTATGTCTTTGTCTTCGATGGCGAGGGCCGGATGTGGGTCAATGGCCGCTTCCCAGGACTAATCGGCAGCAATGCCACCGAGGCCCGCGACCAAAATGGCCATAACTTCCTATTGGAGGCCATGCGCCGGGCCAAGCGGGACGGCTCGGCCTGGGTCGAATATCAATGGTACAATCCCTGCACCGGCCGCCCGATGGCGAAATCCAGCCATGTCA
Organism: Alphaproteobacteria bacterium; assembly: GCA_016776605.1. GTDB lineage: Bacteria > Pseudomonadota > Alphaproteobacteria. The sequence continues at coordinate 18,341 of JADHTB010000007.1, forward strand.
TTCGGGCGGGCGGGTTTTTCATCGGGGTCGGCGCTTATGGTAGGCTAAGCGTATAAAAAACCAATGCATGGAGGAGATACGGCCTTGAACGATATCAGGCATCTGGACAGATTGGGCTGGCGGCGCAAGATCGGTGTCGTCGTGCCGTCCACCAACACCATCGTCGAACCGGAATTTCATGCCATGGCGCCCCTTGGCGTCACCAACCACACCGCGCGGTTCCTGATCCCGAACATGGACCTGAACAGCGATGCGGATTTCGAACAACTGGTCGTGGCCATCAAGGCGACCCTGGACGACGCCATCGACGGCCTGACACCCGCCGCGCCGGACCATGTAATCATCGGTATTTCCGCCGAGTCCTTTTGGGATGGCGCTGATGGCGCGCGGCAGTTGGAGGAACGGCTGACGGCCAAGGCGGGCTGCACCTTGACCCTGGGCTCCGCCGCCGCCCGCGCCGCCCTGGAAGCAGTCGGGGCCAAGCGCCTGGGCGTGATCACCCCCTATTGGCCTGTGGCCGATGACCGGGTGCGGCATTATTTCGGCGAATGCGGCTTTGAAATCGTGGCGCTGAAAGGCCTGAAAGCCAACAGCCCCGTCAACATTGCCGAACAAAGCGAACAAACCCTGCGCGAAGCCATGATCGAGGTGAATAGGCCGGATGTGGATACCATCATCCAGGTCGGCACCAACCTGGGCATGGCGCAACTGGCGGCAGAGGCAGAGCGCTGGCTGGGCAAGCCGGTGATCGCCATCAACACGGCGCTGTATTGGCACGCCTTGCGGCAAATCGGCATTAACGACAAAATACCCGGTTGGGGCCGGCTGTTGTCCGATTTTTAGGTGACGGCGTAATCAGCGTAAGCGGCGTAAACGGAGTACACGGTATGGAATTTGGCGTATTCGACCATCTGGACCGGGGCCAGGACGACCTTACGGCGCAATTCGAGGATCGCCTGCGGCTGACCGAAGCCTATGACGAGGCCGACTTTTACGCCTATCATCTGGCCGAACATCACGCCACGCCGCTGGGCATGGCGCCTTCGCCCGGCATTTTCCTGTCCGCCGTGGCCCAGCGCACCAGGCGCCTGCGCTTCGGCCCCACGGTCTATTGTCTGCCCCTGTACCACCCGATCCGCCTGCTGGAAGAAATCTGCATGCTGGATCAAATGAGCGGCGGACGGCTGGAACTGGGCGTGGGCCGGGGCATATCACCCATCGAGGTGGGCTATTTCGGCCTGAATACAGAGACGGCGCCGGCCATGTACCGGGAGGGTTTGGAGCTTATCCTCGCGGGCTTTGCGGCGGGCCGGGACGGCGGTGATTTAAACTTCATCGGCGAACATTACCAGGTCAGCGGCATGCCCGTGACCCTGGCGCCCCGGCAGCAACCTCACCCGCCCCTCTGGTATGGCCTCTCGCTCCCCGACAGCACGGTCTGGGCGGCGCAGAACGCCGTTAACATCATCACCAACCGTGACGAGGCCGGCAGCCGGCAGATCACCGACCGCTACCGCCAGGAATGGCGGAACCTGGGCCATGACGATGGCAGCCTGCCCCGCATGGGCATGACCCGGCACGTCGTCATCGCCGAGACCGAGGCCGAGGCCCTGGGCATTGCGCGGCGGGCCTATAAGATCTGGCGCACCAGCTTCTACCTGCTATGGGACCGCCATGGCATGAAGCCCATCAACGTGAATTTTCCCGACAGCGTCGACGAGTTGGCCGCACTGGGCCAGGCCATCATCGGCACCCCCGATCGTGTCGGCGCGGAAATCGAACGCCAGGTGGAGGCCAGCGGCATCAACTATTTCCTCTGCCGCTTTGCCTTTGGCGACATCACATACGACGAGGCCAAACAGTCGGTCGATTTATTCGCCCGCCATATCGTACCGAAGCAGGCTGGCGGATAGAGCAATTCGGAATACCCCGGAACGGCTCTAGGACAAACGAACGCCCGAAACCAACGAAAGGACAACAAAACGATGGCCGTAAAACATATGGTGCTGGTGGAACTCAAGGACGGCGTTACCGACGAACAAATTCAAGCCGCCGTGGATGATCTCCGGGCCCTAAAAGGGCAGATTCCAGGTCTTTTAGAGGTGGATGCCGGCCGGAATTTCACTGATCGCGCCGGCAATTATAACTTCGCGGCGGTGATGACCCTGGAAAGCAAGGAGGCCCTGGCGGGCTATGGCCCCCATCCGGCGCACCAGGCCGCCGCCGGTAAACTGGGCGCATTCGCCAACGCCCTGCTGGTGGTTGACTTCGAAGTCTGAAGGATCGGCGCTCTGGGCCTACCGCCCAGTCTCTACCACTGCTCCCAATGGGTGACCGCGGAGGCGGGCGGCCGCTTGGCCACCTTGAAATCCGTGCCGATGGTATAGGCCACGGGCAATAGCGCCACCTGCATGACGCCATCAGGTACGCCCAACAGCGCATTCGCCTCGTCTTCACAGCGCAGATGCAGGGTGGTCAGGGCAGAGCCGAGGCCGCGGGCGCGGAGGGCCAGTTGAAAGCTCCATATGGCGGGGAAGATGGAGCCCATCACCCCGGCCCAGGCCGCGCGCGGCGGATTTTCCACCATATGTTCCACATTGATGCAGGGGATCACGTGCACCGGCACGTCCTGCAAGCGCTCCGCCAGATACACGGCGGAGGAAAACACCCGGGTGTCCTGGCTATCACCGTTCTGCGCTGCTGACTCTTTCTCGGCATCCTGCAAATAGGATCCCGCGCCCTTGCGGTACAGATCCGCCAGCGCCGCTCGCTTTTTTGCATCGGTGACCACGATCCAGGACCAGCCCTGTTTGTTCGACCCGGTTGGCGCCTGCAGGGACAGTTCCAGACATTCGTTGATAACCGCGCGTGGCACCGGGCGCTCCAGATCCAGGCGCTTGCGCACCGCGCGGGTGGTCGACAAAAGGGCATCGGTCACGGCAAGGTCAAATACGGTCATGGCATCCATCGCTGCTGGGTTTGCGTTACGGCAGGGGTTCGTTCGTGCTGCGGAACCTATCACGCCGCCCGTTCCGGGAACAGGCCCGATAGCCAGCGTGAAACCAGCTCAAACCAGGTCCAAACGCGGACTGCGTCAGGAATCATTATTCTCGCAGCACCAAAAAAGAACCGATCATCTGGACTCTCGCGTATTTAGCCATGATGATAAACTGACTATGGCCTTGGGCCACTATTTTGGGACTTAATTCGGGAGGATTACATGCGTAGAGTTTTGAAAGTGGCGGTCGCAACGATCGCCTTTCTAGGGGTAGCTGCTGGTGCACAGGCGGATCAATTCGTTCGCATCGTTTCCGGCCCCGCAGGCGGCAGTTGGTATCCGCTTGGCGCCGCGATGTCAGAGATAATCAACAAGAACGTGAAAGGTGTCACCTCCTCGAATGGCCCGGGCGGCGGCGTTGGCAACATCAAAGATGTCAGCAAGGGCAATGCCGAATTGGGTTGGAGTTATGGGCATACCGCCTACAACGGCATCAGTGGACGCGGTTCTTTCAAAAAGGCCTATCCAAACGTCCGCTATATGGCGACGTTATATCCTGCGGGCCTACAGACGGCGGTGCCGGCCAAGTCGAATATCATGTCCTATGCTGACCTGAAGGATAAAAATATCTCTCCCGGCAAGGCCCAATGGTCCGGATTTGCGGCCTTTAAAATGGTCTTTGGCTATTACGGGATTTCCGTCGACGACGTGAAAAAGAACGGCGGCGCGGTGCATCATGTCTCCTATAGCGATTCCGTCGCGCTAATGAAGGACGGCCACATCGATGCCTTTTCAGGCCTGACCAGCGTGCCGCAAGCCTCGTTCCTGGATCTGGAATTCTCCAAAGGAATTCGACTGCTGCCGATTGAGGATAAGTTGCTCGCAAAAATCATAGGCGAGAATCCCGGTTATATTAAAATGACGGTGACCAAGGATCACTACAAATCCCTGGAAAAATCAGTGCCGACCCTGGGCGCCGTGACTGTTCTGGTGGCAAGTAAGGATCTACCGGACGACGTCGCTTACAACCTTATCAAGGCCTTGTGGGACAACCACGGCAATTTGCTGAAAGTCAAAAAAGTTTGGGCCAAGGTAAAATTGGAAGATGCCCTATTGGGTGCTGCAATTCCGATCCACCCGGGCGCCAAACGCTTTTATGATGAAAAAGGCGTCGCCGCCAAATAGATGATCGAACAATGGGGCGGCCAGCAGGCCGCCCCTTTTTTTTCGCGGTGATCCGGTATTAATTCATGACTGATATGACCCAGCGTCTCCAATACGACGAAATACGCGAAATCTCCTTCCTGGAAAGATCGATGATCGACCGGGGTTTGGGGTTGGCGCAACTGATCGCCCTGGCTGCCGTCATTCTGTCGGTCTCTCTGGCGTTTTTCCATTTCTATGCTGCGGCCTTCGGCACTCCTGAGACGCGGTCGTTCCGCAGCACCCACCTTACCGTGATGTTGGTTTTGGCCGTTCTGTTGCACCCATTGCGGCGCAAATCCTGCCGTGATCCGATCATGCTGGGGGATGGCGGCGATGCCATGCGCATCGGGGCTTTTTTATTCGACATACTGCTGGTTGTTATCGGCATCGGCATCCAGATTTATACTTTATGGGATGTCGAAGAGTTCATGATGCGGGAAGGCGAATTAACCCAGACCGATGTGCTGGTCGGTTCGGTCATGCTGCTGTTGGTGTTGGAAGTCACACGCCGAACCGTTGGCTGGCCGATGGTGATCATCGCCGCATTTTTTGCCGTTCATGCGCTCTATGCACCCAGTTTTCCGGGCTTTTTCTATGGACCGCCGACATCATTCGAAAAGTATATTGACCTTTTGTTCATGCGGTCGGAAGGCATTTTTGGCATCCCCTTATTCGTCGCGTCCACCTACATCGTGCTGTTCATCATGTTCGGCGCGGTGTTAATCCGTTCCGGCGCGGGCCGCTTCTTCATCGACCTGGCCGTCGCATTGACCGGACACCGCACGGGCGGACCGGCGAAGGCGGCGGTGGTAGCCAGTGCCTTCCTGGGCACGGTTTCCGGTTCGGCCGTGGCAAACGTCGTAACCACGGGCTCGTTCACCATCCCATTGATGCGCCGCCTTGGCTACCGGCCGAAATTTGCCGCCGCCGTGGAGGCTTGCGCGTCATCGGGCGGACAAATCACCCCCCCCATCATGGGGGCGGCGGCCTTCATTATCGCGGAATTCATGCAAGTCAGTTACCTGTGGGTCGTGGTGGCGGCGATTTTGCCAACGCTTCTGTATTTCGCCACCATATACTTCATGGTGGATTTGGAAGCGGCCAAACACAATATAGAACGCATCCCCAAGGAACGGTTGCCACGCCTGGGGGAAGTGCTGGCGGGTGGCTGGCATTTGATGTTTGCCCTGGTGGTGCTGGTTGGCCTGTTGGCATACGGCTATACAGCGATGATGGCGGCGTTCTGGTCAACGCTGGCGTTGATCGCCTTGAGTTTTATCTCCAAGACGACACGGATGAGCGCGATTGATCTGTTGGCCGCGCTTGAGAATGGCGTGCGCGCCGCAATGCCGGTATCCATTGCCTGCGCCTGCGCGGGTATAATAATCGGCTCGATCTTCGTTTCGGGGCTTGGCTTAAAGTTCACCAATTCGGTGATCTCCATTGCCGATGGTAACTTATTCGCTCTGCTCGTGATGACCGGTCTGGCGGCCATCGTCCTTGGCATGGGCATGACCACGACCGCCGTCTATATCACGGTGGCGGCGTTGATCGTACCGTCGTTGATCGAGATTGGCGTCAGCCCCATGGCGGCGCATCTGTTTGCGTTTTATTTCGGCGTCGTGTCATCAATCACGCCACCGGTGGCATTGGCGTCCTTCGCGGCGGCGGCGATTGCCGGCGCGCCCGCGATGGCAACGGCGGTTGAGTCCGCCCGCGTCGGCATCGCCAAATACATTGTGCCCTTTATCTTCGTCTATAATCCCGCGCTTCTGTTTGAAGGTTCGCTTTGGTTGACCGCATACGCGTTCTTGTCCGCGATGGCCGGATTGTGGGGCCTTTCGGCTGCCCTGGAAGGTTGGATGCGCGGCCCTTTGAATACGCCGTGGCGGGCGGCGGTAGGGATATTCTCCGTCTTTCTCCTGGTACCGGCTACGGTTGATTTATTCGGCCTGATCCCCGGTCATTACCTGGTCGTGATCGGTGCGATTGCCTTGGCGGGTATCGGATTATTGCGCTATGGCGTTTTGAAGGAGCGGGTGGCATGAAACTGAACGAGTTGTTTTTAGGGCCTCTGCGTTATTGGCTAATTTGGCCAGCGGCATTCTTAATACTGCTGGCGAGCGGTAGCTACAGCCTGCATGTTCGCAATTTCGTGCCGTTTATCTTCCTGCTGTTGGCAATGGTCAGTATCGGTGTGCTCTGGATTGTCTGGAGCTATCGGGATGGCGAGCGGGTGACCCGTGAACCGATAGAGACCGACCAACCAAACTAGTTTGGAGTTTCCAAACCCCTCGCGAAATTTTCGATTAATCGAGGTCGCTTTCGCGACTGGGGAACCCTGGTTTGGCGTAACCTGCCCCTCAATGACACGGCTTCAGCCCGCTCCAGGACAGATCCAGTGACGGCTGGCATGACTACGGTTTATGATCATTTTCACCAAAAACGCCTGCTGATCAGGCCCTTGTCGTTCCGTAGACGGTGCGTCAAACTGTCGACCAGGACAAGGCGCTATACCCTCCAGAAAAGGCCCAAGAACAGATGTCGGAAAACCCGGACCTCGTTATTCGTAGCGGCACGATCATCGACGGCTCGGGCGGCGCGCCCTATCAGGCCGACATTGCCGTGACCGATGGGAAGATCTCGGCCATCGGCCAGGAGCTGCCAAAGGGCGCGGCGGAAATCGACGCCCACGACCGTATCGTGACGCCGGGATTCGTGGATGTGCACACCCATTACGATGCGCAGGTCACCTGGTCGAACCGCATCAATCCATCGTCGTGGAACGGGGTCACCACCGTGATGATCGGCAATTGCGGCGTCGGGTTTGCACCCTGCAGGCCGGACCAGCGCGATAAACTGGTCGAACTCATGGAAGGCGTCGAGGACATTCCCGAGCCGGTTTTGAGCGAAGGCCTGCCGTGGAACTGGGAAACCTTCGGCGACTATCTGGATGCCCTGGACGGCAAGCCCTTTGATCTGGACGTCGTGACCCAGGTGCCCCATGCCGCGCTGCGGGTTTATGTCATGGGCGAGCGTGGCGTCGCCCGCGAGGATGCCACCCCGGAAGATCGGGCCGAGATGGCCAGACTGGCCGCCGACGGCATTCGGGCCGGCGCGCTGGGCTTCTCAACCTCCCGCACGATCAATCACCGCACCGTCGCTGGCGCCTACACACCGACCCTGGGGGCGGCGGAGCAGGAATTGATCGAGATCAGCAAGGCAGTCGGTGAAACGGGGAGCGGCTGGCTGCAAGTCATTTCCGACTTCGACGACCCGGTCGAGGAAATGGGCATACTGCGCCGCCTGGCCCAGGCCTCCGGCCGTCCCATGACGATCACCGTGCTGCAACGGGACAAACGCCCGGAGCTGTGGCGTGAAACCATGGCGGATATTGCCGCGGCCAATGCCGAGGGCGCACGGATTTTCGGCCAGGTGCTCACCCGGCCGACCGGCGTGATGCTGGGCTTTGAAATCTCGCTCAATCCGTTCATGGCCTGCCCGGCCTGGCGCGAGATTGCTGACTTGCCGCAGGCTGAAAAATTCGCCCGCCTCAGCCAACCGGATTTCAAGGCGCGCATACTGGCCGAGCGCCAGGAAGACCATTTGATGCACAGCCGCGTCACCCAATGGGACCGTATCTTTCCACTGGGAGATCCACCGGATTACGAACCGGCCGCCGACAAATCCATCGCCGCCCGCGCCGCCCGCGAAGGCCGGACGCCGGAAGACATGGGCTACGACATGCTGCTCGAGGGCGGCGGCAAAGCGATCCTCTATCGGCCCCTGTCGAACTATGCCTATGGCAATCTCGATACTGTCGCCGATATGATGCAGCATCCCAATTCCCTGATCGGCCTGGGTGACGGCGGCGCCCATGTGGGTGTGCTGACCGATGCCAGCGCCATCACCTATATGCTGACCCACTGGACCCGCGACAGGGACCGGGGCGCCAAGTTGTCCCTGCCCTGGGCGATCAAACGGCTGACCCACGACAACGCAGCGGCCATTGGCCTGAATGATCGCGGCCTGCTGGCTGTTGGGAGAAAGGCGGACATCAACGTGATTGACTACGACAACCTGAAAATCCGCGCACCGGAGGTCCTCTATGACCTGCCGGGCGGTGGCAAACGCATGGTGCAACGAACCGACGGCTATGACGCCACCATCGTCGCGGGTCAGATTGTCTGTCGCCATGGCGAGGCGACGGACGCCTTGCCAGGGCGTCTGGTGCGAGGTGCGCGGGCATGATCGATCTATTACAGGTTGCCCAATTGCCACCCTTTGTGGTCGAGCGGCTGAAAAAAGAATTTACCCTGCACGACTTCGTAAATCCGGCCGATCCGGACAAGCTGCTTGACGAGGTGGGACCACGCATTCGCGGCATTCTGGCCGGTGGCATGAAAGGCCCGAACGCCAATTTGATCAACCGGTTGGAGAAGCTGGAGATCATCGCGTCGATGAGCGTCGGGTTCGATGCAACGGACGTCGCCGCCGCGCAGGCCCGTGGCGTGATTGTCACCCATACGCCGGAAGTGCTGACCGGTGACGTCGCCGATCTTGCCATGACCTTTATCCTGATGGCGCCCCGGCGGATCAGCGAGTCGGAGCGTTTCCTCCGCCAGGGCAAGTGGCTGCAGGGCCGCATGGACCTTGGCACCACCGTCCGCGGCAAGCGGCTGGGCATTCTGGGCCTTGGCCGCATCGGCACAGCGGTGGCCCGCCGCGCCGAGGTGTTCGGCCTCCACATCGCCTATCACGACATCAAGCCCATGGGCGACCTGGCATACCGCTCCTATCCAACCCTGCTGGACCTGGCAGCCGCCTCGGATATTCTGCTGGTCGCCTGCGAAGGTGGCCAGGCCACCCGTGGGCTGGTCGATGGCGCCGTGCTGGATGCACTGGGCTCAGAAGGCTTCCTGATCAACGCCGCGCGTGGCACGATCATCGATCAGGGGGCCATGGTCGCGGCCCTGCGCGACGGCCGTATCGCCGGCGCGGCGCTGGACGTTTTCGATGGCGAGCCAGAGGTCCCCGCCGAACTGTTGGCCATGGAAAACGTGATCCTGACGCCGCATATCGCCTCGTCCACCACCGAGACCCGCCGCGCCATGGGCGACCTGGTCTATGACAACCTTCGCGCCCATTTCGACGGCAAGCCGGTGCTTACCCCCGTCCCACCACAAATTTAGCAACGCCGCGGATCGCATGGGGCCAGCCGCGTCAGGTCGCTGTCACGCCGCCGTCGATCACAAGTTCAGAACCGGTGATCCAGGACGCCTCGTCCGAAGCAAGGTAGAGGCAACCCATGGCGATGTCCCGGGGCGTGCCGAAACGGCCCAGCGGTGTCGCGGCATGGCGCATTTTTGCCACCTCCGGATTGGTGTGGCCCGGTTGGGTCATGGGGGTATCGACGAAGCCGGGGTGAATGGAGTTCACCCGAATGCCGTCCGGGGCGTATTGGATGGCCGCTGATTTGGAGAAAATGCGAACGGCGCCCTTTGATGCGTGATAGGCGGCGTTCGCGTACGAGCCGATAATGCCGCAGATCGAAGAAATATTGATGATCGAGCCGCCGCCCGACCGGCGCATCGGCGCAATGGCGCCTCTCGTGCCCAAAAATGTACCCGTCGCGTTGACGTCCATAACGTGGTTCCATTGCGCCAACGTCTGATCTTCCAGCAGGCCGCCGGCGGTCAGGCTCGTCTGAATGTTTTGTTGCGGATCGCGGCCGGAAACACCCGCTATGTTGGTAAGCGCATCGAGCCTGCCGTAGGTCGCCTCGGTCTCGGCGATCAGCGCGGCCCACTGTTCCTCATCCGTGACATCAAGCGGCCGAAAAATCGCGTCGCCGCCACTGTTGCCGATTGCCTCGACAATTGATTGCCCCAGCGCCGCATTGACGTCGCAAACAACCACCCTCGCGCCATGCCCGGCGAATACCCTGGCGGTCTCGGCCCCGATGCCGGATGCCCCGCCGGTCACGATCGCTACCTTGCCAGCCAGCCGATTTCCCGTTTCCATCTCGTCCTCCTGTTTTTTGGTTGATTGATTTTAGAATGCCGCCAACAGATCGGCGCGGCCCCTATTCCGCGGCCGCCACCCGCGCCGCGTTGGGCTGAAAGCTGAAACCCTTGTAGCCGTCGGCGACGACCTCATCGCATATCTTCCGATAGGTGCCGGCGTCGCCCACATAAGGCATGAAGATGCGGGGTTTGCCCGGAATATTTGCGCCCATGTACCAGGATGCGGCCAGCGGAAAGAGCGTCCTATGGGCCACGACGTTGACGTGTTCGACCCATTCGTCCTCCGCTTCCAGGGTCGGCTCCATGGTCTCCAACCCCTGGGCCCGCATATGCAGCAGGCTTTCGGTTATCCAATCAACATGCTGTTCGATCGAAACCATCATGTTGGTCAGGACAGAGGGGCTGCCCGGTCCCGTGATCATGAACAGGTTGGGAAAGGCCGCGGTCATCAGACCCAGGTAGGTGCGTGGCCCGGCGTCCCATTTCCCGCGCAGGGTCGCGCCCGCGCGGCCCTGAATATCGATCTTGAACAAGGTTCCCGTCATAGCGTCGAAGCCGGTCGCAAAGACAATAGCGTCGAATTCAAAGGCATTGTCCGAGGTCCGCAGACCTTGTTCCGTAATCCGTTCAATCGGCGTTTCGTTGATATCCACCAATTCGACGTTATCGCGGTTGAAGGTTTCGAAATATCCGCTGTCAATACAGATGCGCTTGGTGCCGATGGGATAGCCCTTGGCCGCCAGCCGCTCCGCGACCGCCCCGTCGTGTACAATGACGCGGATCTTATCGCGGACAAATTCCGCCGCCGTTTCGTTGACAGAGCCGTCCAGCAGCATATCCCTGTAGGAGCCCAGCAGAGAGGCACCGCCCCGTGCCCAGCCTTTTTCATAGGCCGCCCGGCGCTCGTCCTCGGACGCTGTCAAACCGGATACATCGTTGAATTCGCGAATGGCGCCTTTCGGGGTGTGGCGCTGCTCTTCGCGCAGGGCGGCGTAGTTATCCTTCCACGAACGGGCATATTCCGGGGTCATCGGTCCGTTCCGCGCGGGCAGGGAATAATTTGGTGTCCGTTGGAAGACGGTCATATGGGCCGCTTGTTCGGCCATGACCGGAATGGCCTGAATGCCGGACGAGCCGGTGCCGATGACCGCAATCCGTTTGCCGGTGAAATCAACGCCTGCATGGGGCCAATTGCCCGTATGGTATGTCTTCCCCTGATAATCGGACAGGCCTGGGAAATCCGGTATCTGTGTCGATGAAATACAGCCCGTCGCCATGACGCAATATTGCGCCGAGATACGCGCGCCCTTGTCGGTTTCGATATTCCATCGGCGCGCGCCCTCGTCGAAATGGGCGGCGGTCACCGTTGTTTCAAATTCGATGCTGCGGCGGAGATCAAACCGGTCGGCGACATGACCGGCGTATTCCAGGATTTCAGGCTGGGCGGAGAAGCGCTCGCTCCAGTCCCATTCCTGCTGCAATTCCTCGGAAAAGGAATAGGAATACTGCATGCTTTCCACATCGCACCGGGCGCCCGGATAACGGTTCCAATACCAGGTGCCGCCGACATCGTCCCCCGCCTCGAACATACGGATCGAGTATCCCAGACCACGCAGACGATGCAGCAGATAAAGTCCCGCAAATCCCGCGCCAACAATGACGACATCACATTTCTGCAGGCTCATTTCAGCCGATCCTCCTGATTGAATGGCTCTAGAAATTGCTTTCGTACAGACCACCGTCGAGCAGCAGGCTTTGGCCGGTGATGTAGCCGGCCTGGGCGCCGCACAGAAAGGCGCAGGCTTCGCCGAATTCCGCCGGATTGCCGAAGCGTTTAGCGGGGACCGAGTTGGCCAGATTTTCCGCCGCCTGGTTTTCCGAAATATTGTTCTGCTGCGCGTTGTAGCCCAGGCCGCCACGCAGGCGGTCCGTGTCGATATAGCCGGGCAGGATGTGATTGATGGTGACGTTGTGCTCGGCCACGGAACGGGCCACACCGGCCAAAAAGGCGGTCAGGCCGGCGCGGGCGCCGCTGGACAGGTCTAACCCGAACACCGGCCGCTTTACGGTAACGGAGGTGATATTGACGATGCGGCCAAAACTCTGCGCCACCATGGGATCAATCACCGCCTGGATCAGCTCGATCGGGGTGGCGAAATTCATCGTCACGCCTTCCAGCATATCCGCACGGGTCAGATCGCGAAAATCCCGGAACGGCGGGCCGCCGTTGTTGTTGACCAGAATGTCAGGCTGGGGACAGGCCGCCAGCAACGCCGCCTGTCCCGCCTTGGTGGAGACATCGGCGACCACCGGGGTGACCTGCACATCCGAGACGGCGCGGATTTCATCCGCCGTCGCCATGGTGACCGCTTCATCGCGGCCGTTAACGACGACGTTGACGCCGTTTTTCGCCAGCGACATGGCGCAGCCCTTGCCCAAACCACGGCTGGATGCGCAAACAATGGCGTTCCGTCCCCCAATGCCTAAATCCATAATCAAGTCTCCCTTTGTTTTGCTAGATGTTGCCGGCTAATCGTACACATCCTGAACTTCGATTTTGCCGTGCTGTTGCTGGTGAAAATAATTGGCGCGATAGAATTCCTGCATCATATCGGCGTAAAGGCGCGGTTCGTACTTCGCGGGTTGCGCGGCATCGATGCACGACGGCGCTACCCGGATCATACGGTAGGGATTGGGGCTGTGAAAATAGGCCATGGAGTAACGGTCGCGGTCGCCGTCCACGATGACGCCATGGGGGGTGGATAGAAACCGGTCGTTCGACATGCGCCGCAGCATATTGCCGATATTGACCAGAAATGTGCCCGGTATGATGGGCGGCGGCAACCACTCGCCCGAGGGCAGGCGTATGGCCAGGCCCGGCACCTCCGCGCGCGCCAGGATGGTCATGAAGGAATTATCGGTGTGCGGCGCGGTGCCGAAATCATTATCCACCACCCGGGTCGGCGGATAATGCAACAGGCGCAGGGTGGCGTTATTTTCGTTGGCGAAATCATCGTCCAGATAATCGGACGGCATGCCCAGGGCGACGGCAAAGGCCGGCAGCAAACGCTGCCCCAATGCATTCAGCGCGGCGAAATAGGCCATCACCCCCTGGGGAAAGCCCGGCAGATGATCCGGCCAATGATTTTGTCCGCGCAGGGGCGTCTTGTTGACCACGTCCGGGTGATCCGGGCCGCGGTCGTGGGTAACGAAAAAGGATTCATTCTGGTTCGGCGTGGTCGCCTTGTGCACCGTGGAATGGGCCTGCATGGAGGTGTTCATGGCCATATAGCCGATGTTGTTCTGGTCCAGGGCCAGACTCTGCTTCGCTGCCAGGGGCAAGGCATGAAAGCGTTTCGATTGCGCGAAGGCGCCCGCGATCAGGTCTTCGGGCACTGCATGGTTGGTAATGTAAAAAAAGCCCACGTTCGCGCAGGCCGCCGCCACCGCTGCCGCCAGAGTTTCCAGGGCGCCGTCTTCGCCACGGAAATACGGGCCCAGATCGATGATGGGCAACTGGGCCAAGGCGGCGTCCAGGTCCCGTGCGCCTTGCTGTTGAAACAAATGCATCTGGCAAATCCCCCCTTGCCGTCGCTGCCACCATTACTGTTGCCGACTATAACCCGGTCGGGACCGGTCTCAAAGCTAGAGCATTTTCATTCTGAAAATGCTCAAATCTTTAGAATTAGAGAAATTTTTCCAATCACTTAGAATCGCTTCGCAATTCTCATTAATTCGGAATTGCTCTAGCGGCTGGCTTCTTCGATCAGATCTTCCGCCGCCTCACTCAATAATTCCTCCATGCTGTCGCCATGCACGGCCTCCTTTCCGATCTCCAACATCAAGGGCACGGCCAGGGGCGACACCCGGTCCAGGGGGCGGTGTTCGATGCGGCCCCGCACCCGGGCCAGCATTTGGCCCAGGCGTTGGATATCGAGCAAACCCGTGGCGGCGTCCGCCTGGGTGGCGCGCAGCAGGATGTGGCCGGGTTCGTATTTGCGCAGCACATCGTAGATCAGATCGGAGGAAAAGGTCATTTGCCGACCGGTCTTTTCCTGCCCCGGATGGCGCCGATCAATCAGGCCTGCGATCAGGGCGACGTTGCGAAAGGTCCGCTTCACAAGATTTGACTCGGCCAGCCATTCCTCCAGATCATCGCCCAGCATATCCTGGCCAAACAGCGGCTCCACATCATCCACCCGGTTCAGGCTCCACACCGCCAGGGCGTATTCCGAGGCGACGAAGCCAAAGGGGCGATAGCCCGCCCGTTCCATGCGCCGGGTCAAGAGCATGCCCAGGGTCTGATGGGCCAGGCGGCCTTCAAAGGGATAGCAGACCAGGTAATGCTTGCCGCCACGGGGGAAACCTTCCACCAACAAGCCTTCGGGGCCGGGCAGGATCGAACGGCGGCGCTGCATGGCCAGCCAGTCCCTGACCGGTGCCGGCAGGCGTTCGTGGGCCTTTGTGTCGGCCAGCAGGGCCCGTACCCGGGCCGCCAGATAGGTGGACAGGGGAAACTTGCCGCCATAGTAGGACGGCACCTTGGCCTCGACGCCCGCCGCCCGGCTGACCGTCGCCACGGTCTCGCGCATACCTTCAAACCGCAGAATTTCACCGGCAAAGGCAAAGGTATCGCCGATCACCAGTTGATCGATGAACCATTCCTCGATCTGGCCCAGGTTGCGGCCACGTTTCAGGCGCACCTGAATCATCGGTTCCTGCACGATGGTGCCAACGTTCAGGCGGTACTGCCGCGCCACCCTTGGCCCGGTGATTTCATAGCGCCCCTGGGCATCCAAAGTCAGACGGGCATAGCGCTCGTACTGACGCAGAGAATAACCGCCGGTGGCGACATAATCGACCACCCGGTCAAAGCTATCCCGGCTTAGACCGCTGTAGGGTGCGGCGCGGCGGACTTCTTCATACAGCGCTTCCGGTTGAAAGGGTGCGCTACAGGCGGTGCCCAGGATATGCTGGGCCAACACGTCCAAGCCGCCCCGGCGCAGGGGCTCGCCATCCAGCTCGCCTTGCATTACCGCCTCGGCCGCCGCCTGACATTCCAACACTTCGAAGCGGTTGGAGGGCACCAACAAGGCCCGGCTGGGTTCATCCAGGCGGTGATTGGCCCGGCCGATCCGCTGTACCAGGCGGCTTAACCCCTTGGGCGCGCCAACCTGGATGACCAGATCCACCGCCCCCCAGTCAATACCCAGATCCAGGGTCGAGGTGCAGACCACGGCGCGCAGGTCGCCACGCACCATTGCCGCCTCCACCTTGCGGCGCTGTTCCACGGCCAGGGAGCCATGATGCAGGGCGATGGCCAGGCCACCCTCGTTCAGGCGCCACAGATGATTGAACACCACCTCGGCCTGGGCCCGCGTGTTGACAAAGACCAATGTGGTCTGTTGCTGGCCTATGGCGGCATAAATGTCAGCCATGGCATGCAGGGTCATATGGCCGGCCCAGGGCACCCGGGCCGCCGCCGCCATGACGGCGATTTCAGGCCGGGGACCGGGGCCGCCATCGATCACCGCCACCGGTCCGGCGCAATCCAGAAAGCGTGCCATTTCCCCCGGCGCCGCCACCGTCGCCGACAGACCGATCTGCCGCGCGCCCGGCGCCATGCCGGCCAGACGCGCCAGACCCAGGGCCAGCAGATCGCCCCGCTTGTTGGCGGCCAGGGCGTGTAGTTCATCGATCACCACATAGCGCAGTCCGGCGAAATAACGCGCCGCATCCCGGTAGGACAGCAACAGGGCCAACTGCTCCGGCGTGGTCAGCAGCATGTGGGGCGGGTTGCGCCGCTGTCGTAGGCGCCTGGATTGCGGGGTATCGCCGGTCCGGCTTTCCACCTGGATCGGCAGCGCCATTTCAGCGATGGGCTGTTCCAGATTGCGCCGTACATCCACCGCCAATGCCTTCAGGGGCGATAAATACAAAGTGTGCAGGCGGCCGGCCCCAGTCACCGGCCCAGTCCCCGGTCTAGTCCCCGGTCCAGCCTCGATCAGTTCACACAGGCTGGGCAGGAAACCCGCCAGGGTTTTGCCGCCACCGGTGGGGGCCGACAGCAACACCGATTGACCGGCGCGGGTGCGCTGCAACACGGCCAATTGATGGGGCCGGGGCCGCCAGCCGCGCGCGGCGAACCAAGTTGTCAGGGCCGCGGGCAAATCCGTTTCTTGCGGGACATCATCCATAGGGCAAATATAACCCGCCTGTCCCACGCCTGTCCCCCGCCCGTCCCCCGCCCTTCTAGGCAATTCCAAATTAATGAGAATCGCGAAGCGATTCTAAGTGATTGGAAAAATTGCTCTAATTCTAAAGATCTGAACATTTTCAGAATGAAAATGCTCTAATGAGCACATTGGTCAAAAATGCGCCCGTATCCCAATCCTCGCGACCCTGAATTCAAGGCTGAGCATGCATTAACAACTTATTTACCGGACCATTGTTACCTTGCAGCCACGCCGGTTCACTACGCGGTTTCGCACAACAGCAATATTCGTTTAGAAAAAGCAGCGGGATACATGGCATATAACCTGGAGCATTTGCAGGTCCAACTGGTCGAGGACAATCGCAACATGCGGGTCCTGGTAAAGGCAATGCTTAACGCGCTTGGCATGGAAAACGTGCGCGACTATAGCAATGGCCAAGAGGCGAAAGAGGCGATCCAGGAATTTACCCCCGATTTAGTTATCACGGACTGGATGATGACGCCGGTGGACGGCCTGGAATATACCAAATTCATCCGTGGCGATATTGACAGCCCGGATATCTTCACGCCGATAATTCTGATGACCGGGCATACGGAAAAATGGCGCATCATCGCGGCGCGGGATGCCGGCGTGACCGAATTGCTAGCCAAGCCCATAACGGCGAAAACCCTGTACGACCGTATTTTGGCGGTGATCGAGAAACCGCGGCCCTATGTACGGACAAAATCATTTTTTGGCCCCTGCCGCCGGCGGCTCAACTGGCGCGAATATATAGGACCTGAACGGCGCTACCAGCCGGACGTACTGGCCCCGCTGCTGGATTTTGATGCGGAAGCCGAAAAAGATGCGCAGGACATCGACCAGCTATTGGCGTCGCTTTAACAACCAAATATAGAGCAAATCCTAAAACCGCAAAGTAATAGGAGAACGTGGTATGCCGAGAGCGCAACCGACACCGAATACCGCACCACGGGGCGAAGCCGGCGACTATGAAGAGATTGATGTTCCCAATACGTTGCTGGAGAAAGTTGGACCCGGCGTTGGCGCCAGTGCTATCGCCCTAAAACGGGCCGAACGCGTCGTAGAACGTATGAAGGAAGCCTACGAAGAGCGCATGGGTCTGGAAATTGACGAATTGCTGTTGTCCTATGAAGAGATGCAGGCCGCGGGCACCTATGATCTGGATTTATTGCACGACCGGGCGCACGAAATCAGGGGCGAAGCGGGAACTTTTGGCTACGATCTGGTATCTGATATCGGCAAGTTATTTTGTGAATTGCTGTCGCCGATGGGCGAGGTTGGAACGAACGAGAATCTGGCCATTGGTGCCCATCTAAATGCCATGCAGACCGTGGTGTCGCAGAAAGTCAAAGGCGCCGGACCGGAAGTGGCCAAGCAGATCGTCGCAGGCTTGAACGCCATCGTCGAAAAATCCCGCGCCTAGAGCGCATTCGAAGAAAATGCGCTCGGACTCTTAAAAATAGAGCAATTGAGCCAATCGCTTAAAACTCATTAGCGACTCTAATCAGTCGCGTCCCGTGGCGCGGAACCCCGGCGCGGAACCCTAGCGCGGAACCCTAGCGCGGAACCCTTTCGTCATCGACAGGCACCGCCCAGGGTTCTATGACTGACCGCATGCGGCGCAACAGCAATCCCGGCGGCAATCTCAGATGACGGACGACAATGGCAAGCGGCGTCAATTCGTCAACGACGGCCTGCGCCGCGAAGAACTGACGGAAGCGCGGGTGGCCGAGCTGACCCGTGAATATGGTGACACCGGCATCATGCGCATCCATACGGAAGCGGAACGCGACGCCGATCGCCACACCACGCTGGCGGCCCATCCGAAAAACCAGGACCTTTGGATTTTCGGCTACGGCTCGTTAATGTGGAACCCGGCCTTTCATCACAGCGAGACCCGATCAGCCCGCATTTTTGGCTATCACCGCCGCTTTTGCCTGTGGACCCCTTTGGGCCGGGGCACACCGGAGCGGCCGGGTCTGACCTTGGGGCTGCAGCGGGGCGGTTCGTGCCACGGCCTGGTTCTGCGCATCCCCTGGCAGCAGATAGATGCGGAAACCCGGATCGTCTGGCGCCGCGAAATGCTCGCCGGCGGCTATCGCCCGACTTGGGTGCGGGCCCGCTGTAACGGGCAGGTAGTGCGCGCCATTACCTTTGTGTGTAATCCAGAGCATCACCGGTTTGGCGGCAAAGTGCCCCTGGCGGACGCCGTCCACACCATCGCCACCGCCGAAGGCCGCCTGGGCCGTTGCCGGGATTACCTGCATAATTTGGTGCTGCACCTTGACGATCTGGGCCTCGCCGATGGCCAGATGCACCGCCTGTATAAGCTGGTCGAGAGCCATTCAGGTCAAGTTTAAGCGGATCTCAGGGCCGCCAGCTCCGCCTCCAATTCGGCAATACGCGCCTGCAAGGGAGCGACCTGATCGACAATCTGATCATCCGTATAGCGCTGCGTGATATGCTTGGGACAATTTGTGTCCCAAGCCTCGACCGTGATGACGATGGCCGCCTCCACCGTGGCCTGATATTCGGGATCGGCTAATTGTTGCAGCAAATCCCCATCATCCAGCACGACCCGCGCCCGGCCCCAGATCTTGATCCGCCGGCGGTTCGCATAATCGATCAGGAACAAAGCCACCCGGTCATTTTCCGACAAATTGCCGACCGAGATATATTGCCGGTTACCGGTAAAATCGGCGAATGCCAGGGTATGTTCATCCTGCACCCGCAGGAACCCCTTGGGTCCGCCGCGATGCTGCATGCTAGGTTGGCCCATCGCACTGGCGGTGGCCATATAGAAGGAATCCCGTTCGGCAATGAAGGCCACCAGATCCGCGCTGATCGCCGTGCGCCAGCCGCCCTTTTCCTCCATCCGGGCATAGCCCTCGCGGGAGCCTTTTTGCGCCTGGATCGCCTTGACCGCCGGGCTGAACGCAATGTCTGAACTATAGCTGGTGGTCATGCAAGACCTCCCAATTGAGCGTTTTGTTAAGCAGCCCCCGCCGCAACCCGGTCTTGGGCCATGCGGCGCAATTCGGCGCGCTGGATCTTGGTGCCATTGGCGCTTTGCGTGGTCGGGTACTCATTGACGGCAAAAATCCGCACCGGAGCCTTGAAGCGGGCCAGACCGTCCAGGCAGTGTTGACGCAGCGCCGCCTCGTCAAATTCCGCAGCGGGATTGACAATGACAAAGCCCACGGCCCGGACCTTGCCGTCCGCGGTCTTGATGCCGACCACCTGGCAATCCGCCACGCTGTCGTGGCCGATGATATGATGCTCGATCTCCGCCGGACTGACTAGAAATCCACCCAGGCGCAGAACATCGCCCATGCGCTGGAGGTAGAGGAAACGACCGTCACCGGTCAATTGGCCCAGGTCCCCGGTGCGCAGAAAGCCATCGTCGGTCATTTCCGCCGCCGTTGCTTCCGGGTTCAGGTAATATTCCTTCATCAACGAAGGGCCCTTCATCTCCAATTCCCCCGCCTCGCCGGGGCCCAGCAATGCACCACTATCAGGATCACGCACCCGCACCTCGGAGAGGTCGGAAATGGGTCTGCCGCCGCCGACGATCCGTTCCGCCAGGGGCAGTTCAAGCGGCTGCAGAGAGTACAGGGCCTGGACCTCGCTCATACCGTACAGGCCAACCATGCATATGCCCCGCGCCTCGGCCCGTGCGGCCAGCTCGGCGTAATTCGTGGCAAACGCGGCGCTGCCGACGAACCGCACATTCGGCAGCGGTCGGTCCAGCGGGCTGGCATCCAGGATCGACTGGATCATATCGTCCGTGGCGTTGAAATTGACCACGTTATGGCGGGCCGCCAGCGCTACGGTTTCCAGCGGATCGAAAGAGGCGGTCAGTACCGTTGGCTGGCCCGAGGCCAGACCCGCCATGATCTGGGTAAAACCAAAGACACCGCACAGCGGCATCATCTGCAACAATGCGCCGTTTGACGTGCTGTAGCCGAAGCCATCCGCGACCAGTCGGGCATGCCGGGAAATACTACCCTGTGAATGCAGGACAAATTTCGGCGCCTTGGTGGTGCCCGAGGTGGTGAAGATGTTACAGCCCAACTCCGGGCTGGCATGATCCTCGGTGTATGGAGCGCATTGGATTAGATCGTTGTAATCCAGACGCCGACAATGGGCGACGGCGGCCGGTATAGCCGCAACCGTCTGCCCCTCGTCATACAAAATTATAGTCTTCAGCCCGGCCAGGGCTTGGCCGTCGGCCTCTGCCAGCAGGCCGAGGAAGTCGATCTCGCGGAAGCCGGGCCACATCACCATGACCTCCGCCCCGACGCGGCCGATGATGTCCGCGACCTCCGCCGAACGAAAGCGGGTATTGACCGCGACGGCGATGGCGCCCAGGCGGCAACAACCCAGGCACAGGGCTATATAGGCTGGGCAATTGGGCAGCCACAGGGCGACCCGGTCGCCCACGCCAACGCCAAGATCCGCCAACAGGGTAGCGGCCCGTCGGCCCATATCATCGACTTCGGCAAATTTTATTGGTTCGTCATGATAGATGATCGCGGTATCGGCACCATGGGCGGCAACCATGTCATCCATCAGCGCGGTGACGGTATCCATACGCAAAGCTACTCCCGGTCAGGGTTATATATAATCTAAATGTACCCTAACTCATTAAAGAAGAGCAATTGAACCAATCACTTAAGTCGCGTTCGCCACGCCAATTAATTGAAAACCGCCCTAAATTTCACCCTTGACCTTACGCATCAGGGTTTTCAGGTCCATCGGGACAATTGTTGTCTGTGCGATGCGTTGGTCAATGTCCTCGCCGGTCAGCTGCCAGATATCAGTCTCGATTTCAGCGACAACAGATTGCACAAAATCCCGATAGTTGCCCAACGCCGTCTGCGGCCCCGCATGTTCGGCCAGGATCGCCAGGGCCAACTGGCTCGGGCCGCTGCCCTGATAGCCCCACTCAAAGCCAGCAGCCTTAAAATCACGCAAATCCAAACGCGGGTCCAGCGGTTGCCCGTCAACGGTAACCGTGACCCGTTCGCCCTCGCGCCTGCCGGAATAGATTTTCATGGGCCCGATCATAGCGTATCCCCGCCCTGAACACATTCATTCAAAATGCATTCAGATTGCGCTAGGCCGGCACTTCGATCTCGCCCGCCATATAGAAGGCGCAGCTGCCGGTCAGGATCACCCTGTCACCTTGCAGACGGCAGCCCACATCGCCGCCACGGGCGGATATCTGCCGCGCGGCAAGTTCCGTTTTACCCAGCCGTTCGGCCCAATAGGGCGCCAGGGTGCAATGGGCGGAGCCCGTCACCGGGTCTTCATCGACCCCCGACATCGGTGCAAAAAAGCGCGAGACAAAATCGCTGGTTTGCCCCGGCGCGGTGGCGATCACATTGGCCCCCATGGCGGCGAATTTCGGCGTCAAGGCCGCGACCTGCGCCTCGGTCTCGAACACCATCAGCCAATAGGGCGCATTATGCACTTTGCGAATGGGATAACTTTCCAGCGGCGCCGTCTCCAGGGCGGCAATCAGCGCCGGGGGCGGCGGCGTGGGGGCCCCGGCGGCCAGGCTGGGGAAGTCCATTGCCAACTTATCGCCCAGGCGCCGCACCCCCAGCATGCCCGATAGGGTTTCAAACGTGACCCGCGGCAGATCGGGCGACAACCGGTTCAATATCAAATGCGCCGTGGCCAGGGTCGCGTGGCCGCACAATTCAACTTCCAGCGCCGGGGTGAACCAGCGCAGGTGATAATGATCATTTTGGCCGACGAAGAAGGCTGTTTCGGAAAGGTTGTTTTCCATGGCAATGGCTTGCAGCACGTCATCCGCCAGCCAGGCATCTAGGGGACAAATGGCGGCGGGGTTGCCACCGAACGGCGCGTCGGTGAAGGCATCAATCTGGTAAATCGGTATCTGCATATCACCTAATCTCCCATGAAAAATGGCGCCTGCCCGCTAAGTACCTTGCGGGACGTTCTGGAACGGGGGCCGGGCCGGCCACGGGCGATCATTTAAGCAGCAGCCGGGATCGATATTATTCCACCACGATATGGGCATTTTTGATGCCCTCGCCCAAGATCTGCGACAGGTACCTGTCGGCGGCCTTCACCGAATGAATTGGGCCCATGCGAACCCGGAACATTTCCTGGCCCTTAATAAACACGTTGGTGATGCTGGACGGGCCGATATAGGCCAGTCGGGCGCGCAACTTGGCGGCATTCTCGGCCAAGGCAAAGGCGCCGGCCTGGATGAAGATGCTGGCCGGGCCCACGGCCTCCTGTTCGACCACGGCAGCGGCTGGTTTCGCAGCCACGATGGGGCCGGCATCCGAGATCCGCGCCACCGCGCCATCGCCCGCCGCCGCCCCGTCGGTCTGCGTCACACCAGACGGCGGGGCCAGGGCCTGCGAGGTTACCTGACCACGGGGCAAAGCAGGCAGGGCCGTCTTTTGCTCTGCCGGGGTGACGGCTTTCTTCGCGATGACAACGGTTTTCGCCTGATCGATGATGGTCACCCGCACCTTGGCCGTGCCCGCTTTATCGAACCCCAGCAACTGCGCCGCGCGGCGCGAGACGTCGATAATCCGGCCATTGACGAAGGGGCCACGATCATTGACCCGCAAGACCAGCGAGCGGCCGTTGCTCAGGTTGGTTACCCGCACCCGCACCGGCATGGGCAAGGTCTTGTGTGCCGCCGTCAGGTCGTTCATGTCGTAAATTTCGCCGTTCGCCGTGCGCCGTCCATGAAATTTTTTGCCATACCACGAGGCTATGCCCGTTTTGCTGTATTGCGGGTCCTCGCGGGGATAGTACCAGACGCCTGCTATTTGATAGGGTTTGCCAACTTTGTATTTACCGGCATCGGCGCTTGCCTGCTCCGTCGTGGCGCGGTGCAGCGTCTTGGCCACGTGCAGCGCCAATTGACTCTCGGCGCAGGCTGTCAGCGAAACGGCTGCAACCAGCCAAGACAAAGCCCGTAATGGCCGTAGTGACAGGAGTGGCCGCGAGACGATCTCCGGCAAGCCCATCACATGGCGCCGTTTCCAGATCAAAGCCACATATTTGGCATGCAGCACAGTCATTGCCCCTCTGACAAGGCCGACCTAACCGCCGGCGCCAATGCCATCCGACAACAGGCCCACGGCCAGGGCAAAATAGGTTGATCGGTTCCACAGCAACGTCGTGCGGTAGTTGCTGTATACCATGTAAGCGGGCGACATTTTGCCCTTTTCCGGCAACACGATGGACGCGGAAAGCTGCCGCGCCGGAAGATCGCCGCCATCCGCGCGCCGCACGCCCATGGCCTGCCACTCACCCGTTTGTTTGCGCACCTTAAGGTCGGCCAGCGCAGGCGCAAAATTAGCCGGCAACTTTACTTCCCGGCCCCAGGTCTGGTCGGCCCGCCAACCGGACTTGGCCAGATAATTGGCGGCAGAGGCGAAAACATCCGCGCGCGTCGTCCAGATATCGCGCCGGCCGTCGCCGTCATAGTCCACGGCGTAAGCCAGAAACGAGGACGGCATGAACTGCGATTGCCCCATGGCACCGGCCCAGGATCCGACCATGGCCTTGGCCGTGATGTGCCCCTGATCCAGGATGAGCAGAGCGTTGTGCAATTCCTTGCGGAAATAGGCGCTGCGGCGGCCATCGAAGGCCAGGGTCACCAGAGCGGGAACAACCGAAAAGCCGCCCGTGACACGGCCAAAGTCGGTCTCGATCCCCCACAAGGCAACAATAAACCGCGGCTGAACGCCAAGCTTCGTGCCAATTTCCTGCAACAGGGCGCGGTTCTCCGCCAACTTTTTACGGCCCTTTTTAATCCGTGAAAGCGGCACCACGCGGTCCCGGTATTGCTTATAGGTCAGGGTGAATTCCGGCTGCCGGCGGTCCAGTTCGACGACCCGTGGGATTAACGTAATGCCGTTCAGTGCGCTATCCAGGATCGCGGCCTTGATACCGCGCTCCTGGGCCTCTGCCCGCAACGCCTGCAGCCATACCTGAAAATCTTGCGCGCCGGCCGGCAATGACCACAGAAACAGCACGGCAACGACGACCAAATAGCGAGCCAACATCAGAACAAAAACCCTTCCACAGGTGAATTTATCTGTCTGCTTGTGCCATGGCGGCGCGGCCACGGCAAGCGGCACCACCACATCCATCTGATAGGCTCCCGCAATGACCGCCCCAATGGTCAATGCCGCGCCACCCATGGTATCGGCGGCAACCAACCGCGCCGCCGCCATTTCGGCCCTGTTATTGTCCAAAATCGCCGTCGCGAAGCGAATCAGCCTGTCGCCGTGGGCAACAGCGGACTTGCATTCCGACCCGCCAGGGTGAAATCTATGGCAGATCAATTTTTAGAGAGGACCAGGAAATGACACTTATCCTTACCAGCAAGAGCTTCAAGGATGGCGACTATCTTGATAGCGATCATATTCTGTCCGAGGCATTCGGCTTTGGCTGCGCCGGTGGCAATCAATC
Organism: Alphaproteobacteria bacterium; assembly: GCA_016776605.1. Lineage (GTDB taxonomy): Bacteria > Pseudomonadota > Alphaproteobacteria. Next base: position 43,282 of record JADHTB010000007.1, read on the forward strand.
GCCGCAGTTTTCCTGGTCGGGTGCGCCGGAGGGTACGAAAAGTTTTGCCCTGACCTGTTTTGACCCCGACGCCCCCACGGGCAGCGGCTTTTGGCACTGGGTGGCAGTTAATATTCCCGCCAACATCAGCGAGTTGGCCCAGAGCGCGGGCAGCAGCAATGGCGGCGGCGGCATGCCGGAGGGTTGTTTACAGACCCGCACGGATTTTGGGGCGCCGGGCTATGGCGGTCCCTGCCCGCCGGAGGGCGACCACCCGCACCGCTATATGTTTACCCTGCATGCGGTCGGCCTGGATGCCCTACCGGTGGAGGCCGACACCTCGGCCGCCGTGGTCGGCTTCATGCTGCATTTCAATACCATTGAAAAAGCCGCCCTGATGGGCCTGTATAAGCGCTAGGCTGGCTCCGGTCGCATTCGCCGGTCATTGTGTACCGCATTCGCTTAGGGCCTGATCCAAAATCGCGACGGCGCTATCGATCTCGTCGCGGCTGACGGTCAGGGGCGGCGCCAGGCGAAATACCCCGGCCATGGCGCGCCGGCTGATATTCAGGCAGGCCCCCAATTCCAGGCAGCGCCGGCTGATGGCGGCGCCGGCTTCGGACGCTGGCGCCTTGGTCTGGCGGTCGGTGACAAGTTCGACACCCAGCAACAGGCCCCGTCCCCGAATGTCGCCGATCAGGGCATGGCGTTGCTGCAAATCGTGCAGTTGAGATTTCAGATAATCCCCAAGTTCGCGGGCGCGGTCCGCCAGGCGGTCGCGGATGACGATTTCCACCACCTTTTGTCCAACCGCCGCCGGCAGCGGATCGGCGGCGTGGGTCGTGTAAAACAGGAAGCCCTTGTCGTGGCAGTCCTGTTCGATGGCGGCGGTGGTAATGGTCGCCGATAGAGGCAGGCCGGCGCCCAGGGTTTTCGAGAGATTGAGGATGTCGGGCACAACGCCGTCGCGTTCAAACGCGAAATTATGTCCCGTGCGTCCCATCCCGGTCTGGGCCTCGTCGACGATCAGCAGCATGCCTCGTTCGTGAGCCTTTTTCTGCAGCGCGGCCATGTAGCCTTCGGGCAATTCGATGATGCCTCCCGAACTCAAAATCGGCTCGATAATGACCGCCGCCAGTTGCCCGGTGCTCTGGCGGTCGATCATATCCCAGCCGAATTCAAACTCCGCCCGCCAGTCATAGCCGCCCTCGCGATTAAAGGGGGAGCGATAGGCATGCGGTGTCGGCAAGGTCAAAATTCCCGGCAGGGTTGGGCCATGGCCACGGCGGCCGCCGGAATAGGTTGCCGCCGCCGCGCCCCCCGTCACCCCGTGCCAGGAGCGGTCGAAGGCAACGACCTCGAAACCACCGGTGTAGGTCTTGGCGATACGCAGCGCGGCCTCGTTGGATTCTCCCCCCGTCGAAAGCGGCAGCACCCGGTCCAGACCGGGGGGCAGCATATCAACCAGCGCGCCGGCGAATTCAATCACCGGGTCCGACAGAAAGCCGCTGTGAAGATGATCCAGATTAGCCGCCATTTCCTGGACGACAGCCACGATCTCGGGATGGCCGTGACCAAGAATTCCGCTCATCTGGCCCGAGGTAAAATCCAGTATGGCGCGCCCGTCGCTGTCATAGATATAGGAGCCATTGGCCCGCACGATGCGTTGTTCAGCAAAGTCGCCGCCATAGCGGAAAACCTGATCGCGCTTTTGGCCCCGATTTGAATTGTTCATGGTGCCCTGCCCTCCACGGTTCGGTCAATCGCATAAAGAGATAGTTGAAAGGTCTCCCGCCGGGCCATGGACCAGCGCTGAACGTCTTCCACGTAGCGCATACCGCAACCTTCCATGACCCGCCAGGAGCGCTCGTTGCCGGGCTGGCAGGCAGCCACGACGCGGCGCAGGGCCAGGGCCTCGAAACCCATGGTGATCATAGCGCCGGCGGCTTCGCGGGCAAAACCCCTGCCTTGATAGGGCAGGCCGACCCAATAACCGATTTCGCCCTCGTCCGCGCCGTTTCGGGTCAGCGATATGATCCCCACCAGATCGCCACTGGCCCGCGCCACCATGGCAAAAATGAACCGCCGCTGCCCCTTCAGCTCATCTTGTGCCCAGGCAATAAAATTCCGGGCCATATTGGCGTCGTAGGGATGGGGAATATCCGTTGTCCAGCGCGCCACTTCCCAGTCTCCGGCCAGTTCGGCGACTTTCAGGGCGTCGGTGCGTTCCAGGGGCCGCAAAATCAATTGCGCGCTGCGCAACGGCGGCCGAAACGGCAATTTATCGGTATGTGAGCGGAACGGCCGCATCATCCCGACTTATACCAGGCTGCGTGCAGACGATCTCTGTGGGTCCCTATCATCACAGCTTGGTATTACAGTAAATCGCGCAGCATGGCGACCAGGGGCCGGTCAGCGGGCGGCATGGGCAAGTCCGTCATGCGCACCGGCCGCAACCACTTGATCGCCTGGCCTTCGCGCGGGCGCAACGTACCCTTCCAGACACGGCAGACGAACAGCGGCATCACCAGCTGAAAATCCTCGTAGGCATGCGAGGCAAAGGTAAAAGGCGCCAGACAGGCCTCGGTCACGTCGATATCCAGTTCTTCCCGCAACTCCCGGATCAACGATTGTTCCAGGTTTTCACCCGCCTCTACCTTGCCGCCGGGGAACTCCCAAAGGCCGGCCATGGCCTTGCCCTCGGGCCGCTGCTGCACCAGAACACGGCCATCAATGTCCACTAGAGCGGCGGCGGTGACCAGTAACATGGGCAAGCTGGTCATCAGGAACGGTAATCGGCGTTGATCTCGATATAGCCGTGGGTCAGGTCGCAGGTCCACACGGTGGCCTTGGCCCGGCCGACGCCGACATCGACCGCAATATCTATCTCGCGGCCCTTCATATGGGGGACAACCTGGGCCTCGCGGTAATCGGGATGGGGATGGCCCGCTTCGGCGATCACCACGCCGCCGATGCGGATGGCCAGACGGTCGCGGTCCGCCTTTTCGCCGGCCCGCCCCACCGCCATGATGATGCGGCCCCAATTGGCGTCCGCGCCGGCGATGGCGGTCTTCACCAGGGGGGAATTGGCAATCGTCATGGCAATCCGCCGGGCCGCCCGGGCCGAGGCCGCACCGGTTACCGTGATGGTGATGAACTTTGTCGCACCCTCGCCATCGCGGACAACCTGCTGCGCCAGGTCCTGCATCACGGACAGCAACGCCACCCTGAACGAGGCCAGGCGCTTATCCTTCGCATCCGTGATCTTGCCATGCTTCGGGCCCTGCCCGGTTGCCGCCAGCAATACGGTATCCGAGGTCGAGGTATCGCCATCTACCGTGATGCAGTTGAAGGATTGATCACTGCCCCACCGCAACAGCTCCTGCAATACATCCCCCGGCAGGGTCGCATCGGTGAAGAGGAAGCTCAACATAGTGGCCATATCCGGTGCGATCATGCCGCTGCCCTTGGCGAAGCCGGCAATGCAGACGGCCTTGCCGTCAATCTCGGCCTGGGCGGAAGCCCCCTTGGGATAGGTATCGGTGGTGCAAATGGCCTTGGCCGCGGCGCTCCAGCCTTGCGCCTTCAGCTTAGCATGCAGGCGCGGCACGGCGCGCAGCAGACGGTCCACCGATAATGTTTCGCCAATCACCCCGGTGGAGGCCACCATAACCTCGCCCCGTCTACAGCCCACCGCCGCCGCCACGGCCTGGGCGGTCGCGGCCACATCGTCCATACCCTGGCGGCCCGTAAAGACGTTGGCGTTGCCGGCATTGATCACGATCGCGCGGGCCTTGCCCCGGCCAATGTGCTTGCGGCACCACAACACCGGCGCGCCGGGCATGGTGGAGCGGGTGAAGACGCCGGCGATGGTGCTGCCCGGCGCCAGTTCCGCCAGGGTCAGATCAGCCCGCCGCCGATACCGTTCGCCCGCCGCTATTGCCGCAAGACGCAAACCGGCAATGGCGGGCAGCTTTGGAAAGCGGGCGGGGGCAAAGGGCGAAACAACAATATTGGGCATGATCCAATCCAAACAGCAAACCTAGAGCAATTCCGAATTAATGAGAATCGCGAAGCGATTCTAAATGATTGGAATAATTGCTCTAATTCTAAAGATCTGAGCATTTTCAGAATGAAATTGCTCTAGCGTATGGTAGCCAGTGCGCCCAAGGCGGACAAGGGCGTCCCGGCCAGGCTGAATGCCCTATTTAGCCGGCGCGCCAACGGTGGGTGATTTACTTTCACTGCCATCCAATTCAAAGGTTTTGATATCGGCGTCCCTGGTCAGCGCCGCCAGAATTTCAGCCACCACGGTTTGCGCCATGGCCTGACGCAGCGCGGGCACCCGTTCAGCGAAAGTGGGGCCCTTACCTTGCCGGCGGTCCACCGTCTTGATGACGTGCCAGCCAAATCCGGTCTTCACCGGGGCCGAAACTTCCCCGGTCTTCAGGGCGAAGGCGGCGGTGGCGAATTCGGGCACCATTTTATCCTTGGTGAAATAGCCCAGATCGCCACCCTTGGCGCCGCTGGGACCCTTTGACTTTTCCTGGGCAATTTTCGCAAAGTCGCCACCCTTTTTCAGTTCAGCGACGATGGCGTCCGCCTCCGCCTGGGTCTCCACCAGGATATGGCTGGCGCGCACTTCATCCGGCCCCTTCGCCATGCTCTCATCGGCCTCATAACGGGCTTTCAATGCTGCCTCGGTGGCGACGGCGGCAACTTTCTCCGAGATATAAGCCTGTTCCAGGATCCGGGACCGCGCCTGGGCAATGCGCCCGGCGACCTCGGCCTTATCGGCCAGATTTTCCGCTTCCGCCGCCTGCAGCACCAGGCGCCGTTCCACCAATTGTTGCACCAGGGGTTTATAAAGCTCGGCCAGCGTCATGCCGCGGTATTGCTCCGGCAGGCTTTCCTTGGCCAGACGCACATCGCGGAACAGGACCTTGCTGCCTTGAACGACGGCAACGACCCGGTCGTCGGACGGGGTGCCGCCCGTGCCTTTGGTTTGTGCCTGTAGCGGCGAAATTTGCAGCCCGGCAACAATCGTCAGGCTGGCGCCCAATAGCGCGATGGAAATTTTTCTCATGGATAAAAGGCTTTCTTTTGCAGGTTTTCGCGGGCTGAATTAAGACGCTTCGATGCCATTGGCACCGGCCCGTAATATCGATTATCGAGGCCGCGCGCACAAGTCGTTAAGAGGTCGTCCCACAAACTGTCGTCGGGACCGGGTGGAAACGGTCCTGGCCAGGCCAGGCGCGGGAAAAACGGGCGCCGGGCCGCGTTGACAGGGGGGCGAGCGGCCCTTATGTCTCACGGGTTGAACCGCGGCGGGCCTTTTTTGCGCGACGGCAAGCGGCGGGCGTGTGGTGTTTTTGTGATTTTTTAGGAAAAATTGATGGCTATTCTAGGCGGTATCGCCAAACGCCTGTTCGGCTCGTCCAACGAACGCGTCCTCAAGCAGTTTGAGCGGCCAATCCAGGCAGTCAATGCACTCGAAGCAAGCTTCGAAGCATTGTCGGACGAGGCCTTGCGCGGCAAAACCGACGAATTCCGCCAACGCGTGGCGGCTGGGGAAAGCCTGGACGATTTGCTGCCGGAAGCCTTCGCCGCGGTGCGCTCGGCCGCCAAGCGGTCCCTGGGTCAGCGCCATTTCGATGTCCAGTTGATGGGCGGCATGGTATTGCACCAAGGCATGATCGCCGAAATGCGCACGGGTGAGGGCAAGACCCTGGTCGCCACCCTGCCCGTCTATCTGAATGCCCTGTCGGGCAAGGGCGCCCATGTGGTCACCGTCAACGATTATCTAGCGCAACGCGATGCCAAATGGATGAGTGCGGTTTACGCCCAGTTGGGCCTGACCACGGGTTGCATCATCCATGGTCTGGACGATGACGAGCGGCGCGCGGCCTATGCCTGCGACGTAACCTATGGCACCAACAACGAATTCGGTTTTGACTATCTCCGCGACAATATGAAGTTCGAGCGGTCGGGCATGGTGCAGCGGCTCTTCAATTTCGCCATCGTCGATGAGGTGGATTCGATTCTGGTCGATGAAGCGCGGACGCCGTTGATTATTTCCGGGCAGGCCGAGGATTCCTCCGCCATGTACCACCAAGTCGACGCCCTGATGCCAAAGTTGGTGGAAACCGACTACGAAAAGGATGAAAAGTCGCGGACGGTTAATTTTACCGAAGACGGCGCTGAACATATCGAAGAATTGCTGCGCGAGATTGATTTGTTGAAAGGGGAAAACCTCTACGACATGGAGAATGTCTCCGTTGTGCATCACATCAATCAGGCCCTGCGCGCCCATCACATGTTCCAACGGGATGTGGACTATATGGTGCAGGGCGGCAAAATCGTCATTATTGACGAATTTACCGGCCGGGCGATGGAGGGACGGCGCTATTCCGAAGGGCTGCATCAGGCCCTGGAAGCCAAGGAAAGGGTGGAGGTTCAGCCCGAGAACCAGACCCTGGCGTCTATCACTTTCCAGAATTATTTTCGCCTGTACCCCAAGTTGGCCGGCATGACCGGCACGGCGATGACCGAAGCCGGCGAGTTTCTGGAAATTTACAAGCTTGTCGTGGTCGATATCCCGACAAATCTGGACATGGTCCGTAAGGATCAGGACGACGAGGTTTATCGTTCGGAAGAGGAAAAATTCGACGCCATTATCGAATTGATCGGGGAATGCCAGGAAAGGGGTCAACCGGCCTTGATCGGCACGGTATCGATCGAAAAATCCGAGCTGCTTTCGGAATTGCTGACGAAAAAGGGCATTACGCATAATGTCCTGAACGCCCGGCATCATGAGCAGGAGGCCCATATTATCGGCCAGGCTGGCCGCGAAGGCGCCCTGACCATCGCCACTAATATGGCCGGACGAGGCACGGACATCCAACTTGGCGGCAATCTGGACATGCGCCTGGGCCTGGAGGCCGTGGCCCCGGACGGCAGCACGGACACCGCGAAGGCGGAAAAGATCAGAGCCGAGGTCGCGGCGGAAAGAGCCAAGGTGCTGGCCGCCGGCGGGCTCTTCATCATCGGTACGGAGCGCCACGAAAGCCGGCGCATCGACAATCAGTTGCGGGGCCGGTCCGGACGCCAGGGTGATCCCGGCGCCTCTAAATTCTTCCTGAGCCTGGAAGATGATCTGATGCGGATCTTCGGTTCCGAGCGGATGGATGGGATGTTACGCAAACTAGGCCTGGAAGAGGGCGAGGCAATCATCCACCCATGGGTCAACAAGGCCTTGGAAAAAGCCCAAGAAAAGGTCGAGGCGCGAAATTTTGATCTGCGCAAGAACCTGCTGAAATACGACGACGTCATGAACGACCAGCGCAAGGTGATTTATGAACAGCGCCTGGAACTGATGGACGCCGAGGATGTGGCGGATACCGTCACCGATATGCGCCGCGAGATCGTCGAAAGCCTGGTCGCCAAACATATTCCCGAAAAGGCCTATGCGGAACAATGGGATGCCGAGGGCCTGGCGGCGGAGGCGATGGAGATACTTGGACTGGATTTGCCGATCGCCGATTGGTGCGCCGAGGAAGGCATCGCGGACGAGGAAATTCGAAAACGCATCAGCGCCGCCGCCGACCGGCGGATGGCGGAAAAAGCCGCCAATTATGGCCCCGACGTGATGCGCATGGTGGAAAAGAGTCTGCTGCTGCAATTGCTGGATCAGACCTGGAAAGATCATCTGCTGACCCTGGATCATCTGCGCGGCGGCATTGTCCTGCGCGCCTACGGGCAACGCGACCCCTTGAATGAATATAAGTCCGAGGCCTTCAATCTGTTCGAAACCATGCTGGATGAATTACGCCAGACCACGACCCGGGTGCTGGCCCATATCGAACTGCAGACCGACGCCGATCAGCCCCTCTTTGCCAACCAGCCGGATAGCCCGATGATGCTGCAGGAAGAGCATCTGGACCCCGCTACCGGGTTGAACGAGATGGCGGACGAATTAGCCATGGCGGGCGGCGACAACGGGACACCGCAGCCCCGGCCGGCCCGCACCCGTCAGGCCGCCATGACCCGGGATCCAGACGACCCCCTGACCTGGGGCAAGGTGCCGCGCAATACCGCCTGTCCCTGCGGCTCCGGCAAGAAATACAAGCATTGCCACGGCAATTAGCGGCAATTAGAGCAATGCTTAGACCGCTGTCCGAGTTTCAGCGGGCGGCCCGTAGGTATCAGGCGATGCCGAGTTGGCCAATGGCGAGGAATTTATCCCGGCGGTGCTGCCGCACGTAGGCGCCGTCGCGGCCATCGAATTCAGCCAGTGCGTCGGCAATGGCATCGCCCAGGGCGGCGATGGCGGAGGCCGGATTGCGCTGGGCCCCGCCGACGCCTTCTTCCACTACCTGGTCAACGACCTTCAACTTAGCAAGATCCTGGGCCGTGACTTTCATGGCGTCGGCGGCGTCCTGGGCGCGTTCAGCCGAATGCCACAGGATCGAGGCACAGCCCTCGGGCGAAATTACCGCATAGACCGCATGTTCCAGCATGATCACCGCGTTGCCCACGGCCAGGGCAACGGCGCCACCCGAGCCGCCCTCACCAACCAAACAGGCAATCAGCGGCACCCGGAGGTCGAGGCAGGTTTCCGTCGACCGTGCAATGGCTTCCGCCTGACCGCGCTCTTCGGCGCCGACGCCCGGATAGGCGCCCTGGGTGTCCACCAAGGTAATAACAGGCAAGCCGAAGCGGTCCGCCAGACGCATCAGGCGCACCGCCTTGCGATAACCCTCGGGCCGGGCCATGCCAAAGTTATGGCGGACCCTGCTTTGCATATCGCTGCCCTTTTCGTGCCCGATGACCATCACGGAACGGCCGCGAAACCGGCCGATGCCGCCCGTGATGGCCTTGTCATCCGCATAGGCGCGGTCGCCGGCCAGGGGAGTAAAGGAAGCGATCAGACCAGCCACGTAATCCTGAAATTGCGGCCTGTTCGGGTGCCGGGCCACCTGTACTTTCTGCCACGGCGTCAATTTGCCGTAGGTTTCGCGCAGCAATTCGTCTGCCTTGCTCTGTATCTGCGCGACCTCTTCCTCGATATCCGCACCGCCCTGCTGTTCGCCATCAAGTTGACGCAGGTCGTGAATTCTCGCCTCTAATTCGGCGATCGGTTTTTCGAAATCAAGAAAGCTAATCATTTTTCTTATTCATCGTGTCACCCCGTGCCCCTGGCTCAATCAGCCAACGGATGGGCGGTTTTCACCAACTCCTGCAGGCGCTCCTGCAAAATATGGGTATAGATTTGCGTGGTTGAAATATCGGCATGGCCCAACATCTGTTGCACCGCCCGCAAATCGGCGCCATTAGCCAACAGATGTGACGCAAAGGCGTGCCGCAGGGAATGGGGCGAAACCTTGGTTGGATCAATGCCAGCCACCTGCGCCAATTCCTTGACCAATTGCGAAAACCGCTGACGTGTCAGATGCCCACCCTTGGAACGCGAGGGGAACAGCCAATTGGCATCCGTCGGCCGGCGTACAAAATAAGGCCGCACCACAGCGTATTTTTCCAAGGCTTCGATTGCCTGGGTGCTCAACGGAACCATGCGTTCGCGGCCACCCTTGCCCTTGACCATGATAAAGGCGCGCTCCGACTGCACCGCCGGGTAGGGCAGCATCAGCAACTCGGACACCCGCAAGCCGGATGCATAGAGCAATTCCATCAGGGCAACCAGACGAATGCCCTCGGCCCCTTTGTAGGTTTTCGCGGCTACCAAAAGCTGCTCGACCTCAGCCACCGACAGGACCTTGGGCAATGGGCGAACCCGGCGCGGACTATCAATCGCCGCGGACGGATCATCGCTTCGCATCCCCTCGGCATGGAGAAAACGATAAAACTGCCGCATGGCGGAAAGGCGCCGGGCGGCGGTGGATGGCGCCATGCCCTCGCGCTTCAAATGCGCCAGATAGGCACGAATGTCTTCGCTATCCGCCTCCACGATGGCGGCGGTGGTATAGGCCTCGAAATGACGCAGATCCCGGCTGTAGGAATCCAATGTATTCTGAGCGGCACCCCGCTCGGCAGCCAGCATTTCAAGAAAATTTTCGACGTATTGCAAAGATTGGGACAAACGCTACACTCACATCAAATTAAAACAAAAAATCTAGAATCCGGCGCCGAGCAATCCCTCCAGCGCCAAGGCTCCGGCATCTTCCGCCAGATCGACACGGCGCAGGGCGGAGACAATTCGGCTCAGGGTAATGGTATCACTTACGACCGGTCCTCTATCGCCAAGAAGCAACAGGGAAAATAACACGACCTCTCCCCGCCGCCCTCCAGCCGCGGCCCGATCCAAACCCATCAACAACGAAGGCGAGACTTGCGGAATATCCCTCTCCGGTGCCTCGAACAATGGCAGCCACACCTTCCCGGACACGTCCTTGCCCAGAGCCGCCAGCAAACCCAATAACCTCAAGCCGCGTTGGTACCTTTCCGCGCCGTTATTTGCAACCTCTCCCTGCCACCACCCCGCCACGATTTTTTCCTTCACCATGGCCAATGCCGGATCGTCCCGCTCCACATCCCTGATGTATAGCAGGGGTGCCAAGGCCAGCACGGCGGCGGCGGCCTCGGGCCGGCCGGCACGGGCCGGTTCCACCACCGCCATCAGCCAGGCTCTGGCGGCTTTCTTATCACCCACCGCCAACAGGGCCCGGCCAGCGGGTGCGGCGAACCAGGCTAGTTTCGCATCAGGCTCGATCAACCGGGTAATCGGCAGGTTGACCCGTACGGCCGTCATATAGCGGCCACCGCGCCGGCCATTCCGCCAGGCCGCGGCCAGGGCCCGGGCGCGGCTTTCCACCTGGGTATCGATCTGCGCCACCTGATACAGGATGGCCGATGCCGAAGGGCCTGGCTGACTTTTCGCCAGTGACAAGGCATCGGCGCTTTGTTCGGCGGTGAAGGGCACGCTGGCATAGATCCGGCGCAACACCTCGGTCGGCAAGGCGCCCAGGGCTTCCGCCCGTTCCGCCGCTTCCAGGCGCATGTCCAGCGAGGCATTGGGCGAAGTGGCGATGGCCCGCAGCACGGCCGGCGATGCCTGATTGACAGCGCCCGCCGGGATCACCCGGCGCGCCGTGCGCAGCATGGCCAAGTGTAATGGTTCAGTATGGGCAAGGCTCTCCAACGGCGCCGTCTCGCCGCTATTCAGGCCCGCCAGCAGGGTAAAAAACGCCTCATCCCTGACACCGTTTTCATAGAGCAGTTGTTCGTACAATTCGACCTGGGCCGCCTGCCCGTCCAGCGCCAGACAAAACGCCATGACTTTTTGCCAGATAATATCTCGGCCCCCGGCGGCAACCGCGACGCCGGCGCCGAGCCGGTTGCGCACCATACCGCAGGCCTGACGCACATTACCGGCCAGCAACGCCTCCTCGATCCGAACCTGCGTGAAGATCTTGTTGCCCGTCGATAAAGGCGCGAATTTCAACAACTGCGTCACGGCTTCCGCATTGCCGGCGGCAGCCAGGCGTTCAATACGCAGGGCGACCAGGACGCTGCCATCGTCATCCGTATCGGCCCCATCATCATCGGGCGGCAGCGCCGTGGTCAGCAAAAGACGGTGGCGCAACGACTGCATCACGGGCGAGCTCGTCGCCACCGGCAGGCGTGGCAGCATCCCCATGACCAGGGGCAGTGGCGTACCGGACCACATATCGTTGCCAAAACCGCCATCAGCCACGTTCAACAAGCCAATCGCCGATACTTTCGAGCGGCCCAGCGCCTTAACCTGGATGCCGTCCGCGTCAGCTTCGCGGTCCGTGGTTTCGCGGGCATTGCCCTCAACCCCTGATTTGGCGATGACGGCGGCAGGCTTCGCGGGTTGCAACGAACCAGGCGCCTCTGCGCTTTGCCCGGCTTTGTTCTTCAACTGATCCGGGGTCAGGATCTGCCCGGTATTTGGGTCCAGACGCAATTGCAGGGATTTTGGGGCGGCGCCCGTACTACGCCGCCGCGCCACACCCACCCCGACCTTGGGCGCGATGGTCGTTGACATATTGGGGCTTTTGCTGACCGGGGCGGGCCCGACCGTCACGCTGGGCAGTTCGTTAGCTTCGATCTGTGACGGTGTCTGGCTCTGGATCTGAGCCAGCCGCAACTCGGCCGCCGCCGTGCCTATCACTCCCGGCAACGCCAAAAGAGACAATGCGGCCAGCAGCGGTCGCAAATAGTTCACCGGCGCGTTATCTTGGGAAGCGGTCATCGGGCAGAACCTTTTTGACGGGCGCACTGGGCGCCGGGATCTCCCACATAGCCAGAAAGGCCATGCCACCCGCCAGCAGAAGCACCATAAACGCTACAATGATCAGGGTTATGTTTCTCATCGGGAATTGTTTGTTCGTTCAATGATTGGGAAAATTCCTTCACCGATACAGCGAATGAGGACAGCCTATTATTTGTTTGCTAGACTACGAATGTGGCAGAACTTAGTCGATCCAGGCGCCAATCTATCGATTGCGCGTCCGCCTTGCAACGGGACTGGGGCATGATGTCCAACAAGAATGCGGCAGAAGCCGAATTTTCGGTTCATGGAGCCACCAGCCATTGAAAGTGTTATGAGCGAAGCAAGTGTCCCTAGTTTGGACTGTGGCGTTGTCCTTATCGGCCTGATGGGGGCTGGCAAGTCATCCGTGGGGCGGCGTTTGGCAAAGCGTCTGGGTCTGCCGTTTTTCGACGCCGATCAGGAGATCGAAAAAGCCGCGGGCTGTAGCATAGACGAAATTTTCAGCCGCCATGGCGAGGCCGCCTTCCGCAACGGAGAGCGTCAGGTGATCGCCCGCCTGCTGGACGGCGGAGGGCATGTGCTGGCGACGGGTGGGGGTGCCTTCATGGACCCCGAGACCCGCGCCGCTATCCGCGAAAAAGGCATCTCCATCTGGCTGAACGCTGGATTGGAGGTGTTGTTGGAACGCGTCCTGCGGCGTGACAACCGGCCGCTGTTGAAACAGGGCGATCCGGAACAGATCCTGCGCGGATTGATGGCGGAACGAAACCCGGTTTATGCCCTTGCGGATCTGACCGTGACCTCTGGCCAAGGTCCGCACGAGGATGTCGTGGAACAAATTGTGAAAGCATTGCAGCGCCACTTGGCGGCGGGCGCGAAAGACGGAGTTTGATGGTGGATAGACAGGACGATGCAGGGGGTGAAACAACGGTCCGGGTAGAACTGGCCAATCGTTCCTATGACATTATCATCGGGGAAGGCCTGTTGTCCGGGGCGGGGCCGTATTTGGCCTCCGTGCTGGCCCGGCCGCGGGTGGTTGTCGTCAGTGACGAGACCGTCGCCGCATTGCATTTGGCGCCGCTGCAGGCAGCACTGAATGAAGCGGGCATTCAAAACGACGCCATCATCGTGCCGGCTGGTGAAGGCAGCAAGAATTTCGCGCAATTGCAATTGCTGCTGGATCAGCTGTTGGAACTGCGGGTTGAACGGCGGGATTCGATCCTGGCCCTGGGCGGCGGCGTGGTCGGCGATCTGGCGGGATTTGCCGCCGCCATTCTGCGCCGCGGCATTGACTTCATTCAATTGCCGACCACCCTGTTGGCCCAGGTCGACAGTTCGGTCGGGGGCAAGACCGCGATCAACGCGGCTCAGGGAAAAAATCTGATCGGGGCGTTTTATCAACCCCGCCTGGTGCTGGCCGACGTCACCGCCCTGTCCAGTCTGCCCGAACGGGAATTGCGCGCCGGCTATGGCGAGGTGGTCAAATACGGTTTGATCGACGATTTTGCCTTCTTTCAGTGGTTGGAGGAAAATGCCGGCCAAATCCTGGCTGGTGCGCCCGGTGCCTTGCGTCATGCGGTGGCCGTCTGCTGCCGTGCCAAGGCGGCGATCGTTGGCCGCGATGAGCGGGAGAGCGGCGACCGGGCCCTGTTGAACCTGGGCCATACTTTTGCCCATGCCTTGGAAGCGGAGGCCGGCTATGACGGCCGTGTGCTGCATGGCGAGGCGGTGTCGGTGGGACTGGGCATGGCCTTTACGCTATCAACCCACCTGGGCCTGTGTCCAAGTCAGGAGACAGAGCGCGTCCTGCGTCATCTCTCGGCCGTGGGTTTGCCGACCGGCGTGGCGCAGATTGGCCTGTCAGGGCTGACGGTGGACGTCATGTTGAACCATATGCGCCAGGACAAAAAGGTCACCGACGGCCGCCTGACCTTCGTGTTGGCGCGGGGCATCGGACAGGCCTTCATCACCAATGATGTCGCGGAAGGCGCCGTGCGGGAAATGCTGCAGGCCGCGCTGGAGCCGGCCTCGGCGGCTAAGGGATAATCGCGCCATGGACAGTGAATTATTGTATTCCATATTTGGCGTTTTGGTGCTGTTGGTTCTGTCTGCCCTGTTTTCCGGCACGGAAACCGCCCTTACCGTGGTCTCGCGGGCCCGCATGCACCAGTTGGAGCGCCGCGGGATGCGGCGTGCCACCCAGGTCAACAGCCTGCTGGCCAAGCCCGAGCGTCTGATCGGCGCTATTTTGTTGGGCAATAATCTGGTCAATATTCTGGCCTCGGCGCTGGCAACCTCGGTCTTGATTACCTTGTTCGGCAAGCCGGGGGTGGCCTATGCCACGGCCATCATGACCGCCCTGGTCGTGATATTCGCCGAAGTGCTGCCGAAAACCTATGCCCTGAACCGGCCTGACCGCACCGCCCTGCTGGCGGCGCCCATCGTTGGCCCCATCGTTTTGATCCTGGGACCGGTCGTTGATCTGGTGCAAAAGATCGTCGTGATTTTCCTGGCTCTGTTCGGTGTCCGCATGCGCAAAGAGGAAGCGGTAGCCGATGCCTCGGAGGAGCTGCGCGGCGCCCTGGATCTGCATGCCCGCGAGGGCGCCATGATCAAAAGCGACCGCGATATGCTGGACGGTATCCTGGATTTATCCGATGTCGAAGTCTCGGAAATCATGGTGCACCGCAAGAACATGGTCATGCTGGATGCCGACCAGCCGGTCCAGCAAATCGCCGAAGCCCTGCTGGCCAGCCCCTACAGCCGGGTGCCCCTGTGGCGGAACGACGTGGACAATATCGTTGGCGTGCTGCACGCCAAGGATCTATTGCGGGCCATTAGCGCGCCGGAAAGCGGCGATTCGGACAGCCCACCCTCGCTGCATAATCTGTGGCGGGAGCCCTGGTTCGTGCCCGATACCACCTCATTAATCGAGCAATTGAACGCCTTCCGCGCCCGGCGGGAACATTTCGCCCTGGTGGTTGATGAATACGGCGATCTGATGGGCCTGGTTACCCTGGAAGATATTCTGGAAGAAATTGTCGGTGAAATCAGCGATGAACATGACGTCACCCGTGCCAGCGCGGTGCGGCGCGAGGCGGGCGGCAGTTATATGATCGACGGCGTGGTCACCGTGCGGGACCTAAACCGGGACTTTGATTGGGAATTACCCGAGGACGATGCGGCCACGATCGCCGGGCTGGTTATTCAACTGGCGCGCCGCATCCCCGATGTGGGGGAACGTTTCAACCTGAATGGTTTCACCTTTGAAGTGATGCGGCGGTTGCGCAATCAGGTGACGGCCGTGCGCGTCCGACCGCCACGGGCCAAGATCAGACAACATTGATCAAATCTCGGCCATATTTCCCGGCAGCCGCGGCGCGATAAAAATCCAGAATGAAAACCCGCAATTCCGAGGTGAAGTTGGCCCCGCCGGGAATGTCATCAGGGTCGTTGACGCCGCTGGCGGTATGAACTTCGGTACAGATTTCGTTCAAATTCTTTTCGGTCCGGGCGCAGATTTCAGCCAGGGCATCCCACATTTCAGGCTCTAATTTGATGGACGTGCGGCGATTGCCAATCCGGATATTGCGGCGGGTACGGCCCTCCCGGTCGCCATACCCATCGGAGGAGGTTTGGGACATGGTTGCATCCTTCAATTGATTTTCCATCGTTATTTCATATAACCACAATGCGAATTCGATTTCAATAACGCAATGGTGTGGAATATTTCACCCCACACAACAACTTTTATATTATTAATAGTTGCAATTCTTCCAAATAAAATGACAACAATACCTATTTTACAATATCACTCGCCTCAGCCGGCGTTATTGCCCGTATGGATAGGGCATGTATGGATCCCGCCAATTCCTCCCGCAGGGCTTCGTTGACAAGGCGCTGGCGGGCAAGACGGGAGGTATCCGAAAATATCTCGGCCACGATCAGTACCGCGAAATGGCTTTCCCCGCCTTCACGGGCGCCGGCATGACCGGCATGCAGGTGCGATTGATCCTCCACCTCCAGCCGAACGGGAGCCAGGGCGGCATGTAATTTTTGTTCAATTCTTTCGGCCATGGACATTGTGCTGGCTCCTAATTCCTCGTTGATCAACATTCAAAACTGGCGGTCAAAATACAAATCGACCACAAATGAGCTAACGGCGACCCCGTTGGCGTCTTTCCGACGTGTCTGGGGTATTGAAAGCAGCACCCGATGCCAGCATACTCCAACCATGGCCAGAACCAAGAATGACATACCGGTGTCACGGACCCGGGTAGACGAGCCGTCAGGAGAGGCGGGGCGCAAATGCGACTTTGCCGGCTGTCAGCAGGCAGCCGAGCACCGCGCGCCAAAATCCAAAACCAGTATGGAAGAATTCTATTGGTTCTGCCTGGAACACGTCAGCGCCTATAACCGAAGCTGGGATTACTTCACCGGCATGAACCAGGACGAAATTGAACAATTTCGGACCGAAGCGGTGACAGGACACCGCCCTACATGGAAATTGGGCGAGCGCGGCGACAAAGCATGGATGGAGGGCCGGGTAAGGGATTATCATGGCCTTTTTGAAGCCGAAGAGCGCCAATCCGGTACGGCAAATCCGGGGCCGAAACGAACCCGCGAACAGCGCCGGGATCTGGCCCAATTGGATTTAGATGAAACGGCGAACTTGCAAGACATCAAAATGCGTTATAAGCAACTGGTAAAACGTTTTCACCCCGATGCGAATGGCGGCGCCAAACAAGCCGAAGAACGCTTCAAATGTATCAATGAGGCGTATAGCAACCTAATGTCCTCCGACTTGGCCTAAAATTCGGTCTGGGGCAATGAATATGACGCGATAACGCAAGCAACAGGATTCTGTATCAATGACGCTGATTGCCACTGCCGATGAAACATCGGTCCACCCTATTAATCAACCTGACATCACGCGCGACGTACGCGAGACATTCGGCCTGGAAAGTGACATGGCCGTGCCGGCATTTTCCATGTCCTCGGATCTGGTGCCGGATCTGGACGAGTCCTACCAATTCGACCATGAAACCACCATGGCTATTCTGGCCGGGTTTGCCCACAATCGGCGGGTCATGATCCAGGGTTATCATGGCACGGGAAAATCGACCCACATCGAACAGGTGGCGGCGCGCCTGAATTGGCCCTGCATTCGGATTAACCTTGATAGCCACATCAGCCGTATCGATCTGCTGGGCAAGGACGCCATCGTCATTCGTGACGGCAAACAGATTACCGAATTCCGCGAAGGCATTTTGCCGTGGGCGCTGCAACATCCCTGTGCCCTGGTGTTTGATGAATACGATGCCGGACGGCCCGATGTAATGTTTGTGATCCAACGGATTTTAGAGGTCGAGGGCAAGATGACTCTGTTGGACCAAAACCGGGTCATCCGCCCGCATCCTTATTTCCGGCTGTTCGCCACCACGAATACGGTTGGCCTGGGCGATACCACGGGCCTCTATCACGGTACGCAGCAGATCAACCAGGGCCAGATGGATCGCTGGAGCATCGTCACGACGTTGAACTATCTGCCCCATGACGACGAAGTGCGCATTGTCACTTCCAAGGTCCCCGACTGGCAGGATGACAAGGGCCAGAAATTCATCAATTCCATGGTCTCGGTCGCCGATTTGACCCGCTCCGGCTTTATGAATGGCGACATCTCGACTGTAATGTCACCCCGAACGGTGATCACCTGGGCCGATAATGCCCGGATCTTTAATGATGTTGCCTTCGCCTTCCGGGTCAGCTTCCTGAACCGTTGCGACGAGATGGAGCGTCCGTTGGTCGCGGAATATTATCAGCGCTGTTTCGGCGAGGAATTGCCGGAATCCGCCGCCCATATTCAGCTATCTTGACGCCATGGCGATGATAAAGCCGGAAAACCCGGTCGAACCATTCAAACGCGCCGTTACGGCGGCCGTCCGCGCCATTGCGCGCGACAGCGAACTGACCGTTAATTTCGGCGCTGAAGGCACCGCCACCGGTGGCGGCCGCAATCGCCTGCCCACCCCAAGCCGGGAATTGGGCGAGGAGGAAGTCGCCCACGTCAGGGGTAGTGGCGATGCGTTGGCCCTGTGGCACCGGCATCATGACAATCGCCTGCACGCCCTAAACCAGCCTAAAGGCGCGGCCGCCCGCGCCGTATTCGAGACGGCGGAGCAGGCCCGCGTGGAATCCCTGGGCGCCAATCGCATGATGGGCGTCTCGGACAATCTGGATGCCATGTTGGAGGAACGCTGCCGGGCGCGCGGCTATGCGGCGGTCAATGATCCGGGCGAGGCCTTGTTGCCGGAAGTGATTGGCCTGCTGGTGCGCGAACGATTGACCGGCAAGGCGCCGCCCGCCTCGGCCAAACCCATGGTCGAACACATCCGCCCCTGGATCGAGGAAAAGGCCGGCGAGGATTTAGCCAACCTGACAGGCAAAATCACCGACCAGAACGCCTTTGCGCGTCTGACCCGGAAGCTGATCGCCGATCTGGACCTCGGCGAGGAAGACGGCACGGAATCCGACGATCTGGAAGATAGTCCGGAAAACGACGAAGAAGAAATGGCCGACGGCGAGGGCGAAGGCGACGGCGGTGAGGGCGCCGCCGATGACGGCGGCGATCCGGATGGTTCGGATTCCGAAGACGGCTCGGCCGATGGCGATGCCGAGGCCGACTCCGAGATGGAAGCCGAAGACGCCGATGCCATGTCGGGCAGCGAGGAACCAGGCCGGGGGCGGCGGCAGTGGCGGCCCGGCGACATGCTGCCGGAAAACCCGAACGAACCCCCATACCGGTTCTTTACGGATGAATTCGACGAGATTGTCGATGCCGTGGATCTGTGCGATGTCGAGGAACTTGGGCGCCTACGGGCCTACCTGGACCAACAGCTTTCCAACATGCAGGGCGTCGTGGCGCGCCTGGCCAACCGTCTGCAGCGGCGCCTGATGGCAAAGCAGACGCGTAGCTGGGAATTCGATCTGGAAGAAGGCATGCTGGATGCGGGCAAGCTGTCACGCATCCTCACCGATCCCCTGCTGCCCCTGTCGTTCAAGAAGGAACAGGACACGGATTTCCGCGATACCGTGGTTACGCTGCTGATCGACAATTCCGGTTCCATGCGTGGCCGGCCGATCACGGTGGCCGCCATGTGCGCCGATATTCTGGCCCGCACTTTGGAACGCTGCGCGGTCAAGGTAGAGATCCTGGGCTTTACCACCCGGGCCTGGAAAGGCGGCCAGAGCCGGGAAAAATGGCTGCGCGAGGGCAAACCGGCGGCGCCCGGACGGCTGAACGATCTGCGTCACATCATCTACAAAAGTGCCGATGCGCCCTGGCGCCGGGCCCGGCGTGGTCTTGGCCTGATGATGCGGGAAGGCCTGTTGAAGGAAAACATCGACGGCGAAGCGCTAATTTGGGCCCATAACCGCCTGGTTCACCGGCCCGAACAGCGGCGCATTCTGATGGTGATATCCGATGGCGCGCCGGTCGACGATTCAACTCTATCGGTGAATGCCGGCAACTATCTGGAAAAGCATCTGCGCGCGGCGATTAATTGGATCGAAACCCAATCGCCCGTGGAGTTGATTGCCATCGGCATCGGCCATGACGTCACCCGCTATTACCAGCGCGCGGTCACCATCGTGGATGCCGAACAATTGGGCGGCGCCATGATGGACAAACTGGCCGAATTGTTCGATGACGAGGCGAAGAGTGGCCAACGGTCATCGCCGCGCCGCAGAGTGGCCTAAACCAGGCCGCCTGAATCAGTCATCACTCAGCGCGCCACGGCCTAGAGAAATTTTCAATCAATCGGAGTCGCTCTCGCGACTTAAGTGATTGGTTCAATTGCTCTATTTTTAAGAATTTGAGCGCATTTTCTTTGAATACGCTCAAATAGGCGGATACCGGGATGAACGCGCCGAAACATATCGCCATCATTAGCGTGCTGCTGGTTAGCGTGGTACTGGGCACGCTGTTGTCGAACTGCGCCCTGCCGCCCCTGGCTGAACCGCTGAATAGACAGCCGCGGATTAATACCCAAGCCATTTTTTTGAACCCGGAACGGCATAGTCAGAGCCGCGTCGGCAAGCTGGAATTCCGCGCCGGTTTTGTCTTGAGCAGCGATTCGGCGAATTTTGGCGGCTTTTCAGGCTTGAGCCTGTCACCGGACGGCGGTGAATTGATCGCCGTATCCGATCGCGGTGATCTACTACGCGCCCGGCTGCTGCGGGATGCCACGGGCCGGCTGCAAGGTTTAAGCGGGGCGGAGATGTACCGCCTGCGCGGCGTTGATGGCCAGCCGTTGTCCCAGCGCCTGAACAAGCGGGACCAGGATTCCGAGGCGGTGGAAAGGCTTGACGACGGCAGCTATCTGGTCAGCTTCGAGGTCCGCCACCGGGTGCTGCGCTATGCCAACCTTTTGGGACAGCCAAGCCTGTTCGCCATCCCGCCCGGCATCGCCGAGGCGCCCCGCAATGGTGGCCTGGAGGCCATGGCGCCCCTGCCGGACGGCCGGGTTCTGGTGTTGAGCGAAAAATTCCGCACCCATAAAAATGGCAGCGATAGAAACGGCGACTACATCGGCTGGTTGCTGGCGGCGAACGGGCAAAGCCTGGGTCAGGTCTATTGGCCGGGTGCGGGCCTCTTTCGCCCGACGGACCTGGCCGCCCTGCCCAATGGTGATGTGCTTTTACTACAGCGGCGCTTTACCTTGGTCGGCGGCGGCGCGGCGCGGCTATCGCGCATCCCAGCGGCGCGGATTAAAGCCGGCGGACGGCTGATCGGCGAAGAGCTGGCCCAACTGGCACTCCCCTTGTCGGTGGATAATTTTGAAGGCTTGGCGATCGACCGCGACCCTGGCGGTGGCTGGTTGATCTATTTGCTGTCAGACGACAATTTCAACCCGCTGCAACGCACATTGCTGTTGCAATTTCACCTGGCAGACTAGTTCAGAGGGCGGATTAGTTCGGGTGGAAGACTAGTTCGGATGGCAGACTAGGCCGCGGCTGTCACCGCGGCGGCCCCATCCGTCACTTTTTCCACGGCGCGTTTCAGGCGGCGGGCCTTGAGGGAAAGCTGAGTATCCTTGGCGGCGGTCAGAAAGGCGTCCAGACCGCCCTTTTTCTCGACCGTACGCAGGGTGCTGACACAAACCTTCAAACGGACAGCACGGCCCAGCGCATCAGAGTGCAGGGCTATTTCCTGTACATTTGGCAGGAACCGCCGACGTGTCTTATTATGGGCATGCGAGACATTATTACCCGTCATCACGCCTTTTCCGGTAAGTTCACAACGCCGCGCCATAGCTTAATCATCCTAAAAGTTCCAGCGGCGGAAGTACCGACGGAGCGGCGTTTTTTAAGCAAATGGACCGCAAACGTCAAGCACGTTGGTAAGATAGCCAGAGAAAAGAAAGCGAAAACATTATGCAGCCGAGTTTTACCGAAATTTTAGACGCCTTTACCACGGCGGTCGAAACCGCCGACGGGCCTCGATTCAGCGCGCTTTTCACCGAGGATGGCATCTACGATGACGTCTTTTATGGCGAATACCGCGGGCGCGAGGCCATTGCTGAAATGCTGGTCGGCCGATTTCATCGGGATGGGGAAAATTTCCTCTGGCGGATGCTCGACCCGGTCGACAACGGCACGCATGGCTATGCCCGCTGGCTGTTCAGTTATGACTGCAAATTGCCCCATATCAAGGGCAAGCGCATCTTCATGGACGGGGTGGGTTTGTTCGAACTGCGCGACGGCCTGATATCCCGCTACGAAGATGCGGTGCGCACGGCGGAAATGATGTATCAATTGGAAATGCCCCGCGAAAAACAAACCAGGGTGGTCAGCAAAATGCTGCACAAGCAACTGTCCCACCCGGGCTGGGCCGAACATCAAAAATAGGTTGCCTTAAGGTTCTTCCGCGCGGCGCAGAAAGGCCGCCAATATTTCCCGTGCGGCGGCCGAGGGGGCAATTTCGCCTCTTGCCACCTGTTCTTCGCGCGCCGCGATCAGGGGAGCGAGGTGCGGGTCCGATTTCAGCTCGACCATCAGGTCATCCTGGATTTCTTCCCACAGCCAGCGCCGCGCCTGGGCGGCGCGGCCCGCTTGTCTGCCTTTGCCAACGTTCAGGGCCGTCTGGAAAGACTGCACCGCCTGCCAGATTTCCGCCAACCCCTGCCGTTGCAATGCCGAGACCAAGAGCACTTCGGCCCGCCAGGCAGTGGTTTTTGGCCGGATCAGGTTTAGGGCGTTGCGGTAATCAGCCGCCGCATGATTGGCCGCGTGGAGCAAGCCGCCGTCAGCCTTATTGACCACCAACAAATCAGCCAGTTCCATGATGCCGCGCTTGATGCCCTGTAACTCATCGCCCCCACCCGGTGCCAATAGCAGCAGGAACATATCCACCATATCGGCAACGGCATATTCCGATTGGCCCACGCCCACAGTTTCGACGATGGTAATGTCATAGCCGGCGGCCTCCACCAGGGCCATCGCCTCGCGGGTGCGCCGGGCGACGCCGCCGAGGGAACGGCCCGCGGGCGTCGGCCGGATGAAAGCGTTGGGGTCGCGGGCCAACAAAGGCATGCGGGTTTTATCACCCAGGATCGAGCCGCCCGTGCGCGAGGACGAAGGATCCACCGCCAGCACCGCGACCCGCCGCCCCAGCGCCGTCAGATGGCCGCCAAAGGCCTCGATAAAGGTGGATTTACCAACCCCCGGCGCCCCGGTAATGCCCAGCCGGATAGAGCCCTCCCGTGCAGCCGGCAACACCGTCAACAGAGCCTCGGCCAGGGCGCGGTGTTCGGGCCGGGTGGATTCCACAAGTGTGATGGCGCGGGCCAGGGCACGCC
This sequence comes from Alphaproteobacteria bacterium, assembly GCA_016776605.1. GTDB lineage: Bacteria > Pseudomonadota > Alphaproteobacteria. The sequence continues at coordinate 66,376 of JADHTB010000007.1, forward strand.
GGTCGCCCGCCGCCAAAGCCGCTGCCAGGGTGGCTATATCAAGATCATTGCTCATTCCAGGCGCACCATAGCGAAGGGAACCCGCGGGGCCAAGATATCCACGGTTCGCACCACTAATTATGAGGACGCAACAGGCCGGTCAGGCGTTGCCAGTTGCGCCGCATGGCGACGCTGGGCTCGGCGCACAATAACCATTCCCGCCTGGCGCGGGCCAAGGCACTGCTGTCGGTTGGAAACAAGGCCGCATAGTCCGCCACCGCACGCTCAAATTCCGCCCCCCCCGCATGCATTAGGTGTTCGGGCACGGCACGGGTGTCGGCGCCAAGACGCTTCAGGATGGCCAAAAAGGCACGCACCGGCTTTTCCACCCGGCCTGGGCGCAAGCGCCCCTCGAATTCCCGCCAATCCACCTCGCCGCCATTTTGCTGCAACAACCGGGCTGCATCGATCAGGGATTTCGCTGTTGACGGGCCAAACAGATCGCGGGCGGCATGGCTGGCGGACAACAGCAGCATGTGGGTGACGCTGGGCACCCAAATATCGCCATCGGCGGTGGCAATGCTGCGGGCAGCGGCGAAAACAGCGGCGCTGGAAAGGCCCAGATGCAGGGGCCAGGCATCGGGGTGGACGTGTAAATCAATATTGCTGGCGCCATCCGCACTGGTCAGGGGCAAGTGCGATGCATCGGAAAGGAAGCCCCAGGGAGAACGCGCCTCGGCCTGATAAAAGCCCAATCCGGCCGCGTGGTAGAGCGCCACCAGACGACCGTGGTCAACGTCGGCGACCAGCAGGTCGGCATCCGACATGGTACGCAGATCGGGGTCGGGGTAAAACAAATGCGCCGCCGCCAGGCCCTTCAGGCAAATCACCTTGACGCCATGGAGAGCCGCATGACGGACCCATCGCAGGCCATCGGCACGGCGAAACCTGTTTGCCAGCCGGCTTTGGGTAACATCACCGTCCGCCAACGTTATATCGGTGTCATGCAGCAAATGCCGGGCCAAGGCGGGACCGATCAGGTCCACCAGCCGATCCAACAAGGCCGGGGTGATATCCTGCACATCGGTCTGTTTGCCTGCCAACAACAAAGGCCATGGCCCCGGCCCGCTCTCCGGCCCGCTCCCCAACCCGATCCCCAACTCGTTCATGGCGCGGCCCCGGTCATGGCGTAGCTGCGCCCAACACGCTTCGAACTGGCCCATTTTGACGCATCTCGGCGGGCCTCCACGGGTCAGGCGCGTCCCCGTGTTTGCTGTTTCTTAATATTTCCGCCAAAGACTGCATCATTGGAACTGTTTTTGCATATAATTTGCCGGCTTGCGCGGATTTTTGACGGCCATTGACGAAGGCGCCCGAAGAGACCAAGTATGCTATGCTAATGTATATTTTTTGCGCCCTTCGGGCGTGGCCGCCATTTTCCAGAGCGCCATGACATGGCGCGCCGCTGGGGAGCTTGATATGAGCCTGCTGTTTCGGGGTTTGCAAGGCGCCATTCTGATGGGGGTGGTTTGCGCCCTGATGATCGCCGCCAATCCAAGCCCTGCCGCCGCACAGGGTATTTCCTCCGCGGCCGCGGTGGCTGGGGCGGTCAGCGGTACGCCAGAAGGCCAGAAAGTGCTACGGCAATATCTGTCCCAGTTCAGCGGCCGGCCCGAGCAGATGGAAAAGAAAACCGGCGATCTGATCAAGGCCTTGGGCAAATCCAAGATTGCCGCCGACCCGATTGCCCTGCAAGGGGCCATTACCTCCATCTCCCAAGCCAGCCGTCAGGCGTTGTTCGCGACACCCATTGCCGGGGTTAAAATGACGCGCAATTTCCGGCTGTCGCCACGTTCAATTGGCTTTGACTTTGGCTCCCCGGATTCGAACACCATGGCCAACTTCCAACACGTTACCGCCACGGACAAGCGGCTGACCGGTAAAAACCGCCGGGCCTTGCGCCGACCGTCCCGCAATGATCTGTTATCCGACGGCGTGGTCAACGTGCAAAAATTTACAGCTGATATTCCCAACGGGAAATGGCGCGTCGTACTTTTGACCGACAATCTGGGCATCGGCAAAAACCTACAGAATCCGCTGGGCAAAGAGGTCAAAATCAATGGCAAGGGCACGAAAATTGCCCAGACAAGTCCTGCCCAGTGGCTCTCAAACGGCGTTCTTTCAGGCCACAAGGCGGAACTAGCCCGTACGGGCCGCAATTTGGAAAAAGCACTTCCCGAGATCGGCGCGCAGGCCTCTCTTTCCGGCGACAGCAAGGGCGATGGGGAAACTTCAGGCCCGCCTTCGGTTGGGCGTGCGGACAATATCGTCGCCGTGGTACGTGGCGAATTGCCGACCAAAACCCGCTATCTGAGCATCACGGACAGGGTTTTCAGCAACGAGAAAATCAGCACCGACACCAGCAGCGCCGTGCGCCTGATATTCCTCGACAATTCAATAATTTCCATAGGCGCGAATTCATCTGTAACCCTGGACAAATTCGTCTTTGACCCTTCCGGCAGAAAATCCCGGGTTGCCCTGTCGCTGAGCAAGGGTGTGATGCGGTTCGTCACGGGCAATCTGTCAAAGGAACGGTATTCCATTCGGACGCCAACCGCCACGATGGGCATCAGGGGCACTATTCTGGAGATCACGGTGGCCAGCAACGGAACGACAACCACATCGGTTGTCGAAGGCGAAGCGTCGGTCAATTCCGCCGGTCAGAGACGAACGGTGAGGTCAGGATTCTCGACCACCGTCGTGCGGGGCAAGCCACCCACCCCTCCAAAGGCCATTCCACCCGCGCGGCCGCAGGTAAAAGCGATGAAAACGGCCCTGGGCGCCGAACCGGACCTTAAAAAGGAAGCCGAGAAGGCCGAGATACAGGGCAGTCCCGCCGAAAGCAAGAAACCAGTGGCCGACGATGTGGGATCTGGCGGTATGATTATTATCGAAGCCGAAGTCGTGGATGGTAAATTGATCATCGATCTTGGTAAGCTGGGTGGTGATTCGACCTATTTGACGGCCATCATTGTTGAACCGGCGGATGAAGAGAGCAATCTCGATCTTCGCGAAGAGGTGAAGGAATATTATGAGGAGGACGGCAAACGCCTGGCCGCCACCAATGCCAAGATCGATGAACAGATTGGCGCTGTCCTATCGGAAATCGCCACAGCCGCCGGGCCACAGCAGATTGCCGAGGCATTGGGAATTGAGAAATCAGCCAAGGAGCCAAACCTTCAGGCATCACCGAACTGAAGCGGGTCAGTGGGGCGCAGTGGGGCGGCGCCTGGGCGCGCTTTGGCTGCTGGTCTGTGCCGCCACCTGGGGCGCGGGCGGGGTGGCCCAAGCGCAACAGATCATCGCCGTCAGCCAGGATTTCTCCTCTCAGGCCGAGGCAGTGCAGGAGTCCGTAAACAACCAGCCCCGGCCCGAGTATCAACCAATTGGCATCCGTCTGGGTCAATTTCTGAATTTTTGGGACAGCCCATTTTCTGCGCAAACCATTCCAGATCCGGCATTGACGCAGTTGCGCCCTGATGCGGCACCCAAGAATTCAGCGATGGGTTTGCGCGACAGCCAAGTGGACAGCTTTCTGTTACGGCCCAGTCTGGAAGCGGATCTGGTTTTTGACGATAATTTATTCCGGGTGGCGCAAAATGCGGATGCCGAAAAGATTTATATACTGCGCCCGACACTCACCCTTGACTCCGATTGGCTGAACCATGCGTTGACGGCCCAGATTGGCGGTGAACTTGGCCGCCACCAGGATTTCGGTGGCGAAGATTACAACGATTTTTTCATATCGGCCGGGCCGCGGATTGATGTCGATGAATACACGGTCCTGAACCTGAATTTGGGCTATGCCAACACCCATGTGGCACGTGGTTCAACCGACGATCAGTTGGAAGGATCGGAACCATCAATCGATACGGCCCTGACGGTGCAGGCCGATTGGCGGTATCAATCAGACAAATATTCTACCCGCCTGCTTTACGATTTCCTGCAGTCGGATGCCAAAGACAATGACGCGATAGAACGTGATTTTCTCGATTTGCGCAGCCATACGTGGGTATTCCGTCAAGGCTACGAATTCACCGCTGGCACGACCGTCTGGCTGCAACCAGGGTTGGAGCTTGTCGACTACCAGCAGTCCCGCGACGACACCGGTCTGGTGCGCGACAATCAGGGCTGGACCTTGCTGGCGGGCCTGACAATTGATCGATCGGCGGTCAGCTTTCTGGAGCTGGGCCTGGGCGCTATGTCCCGCAGCTTCGAACAGGAGGATCAGGACGATTTTCTGGGCCTGGTTTACCAGGGCCGGCTGCTTTGGAACATCTCACCCCTCGTTACCCTGGATATCACCGCCGGGCGATCGGCACAGCTGGTGCAAAGCACGGTGTCGCCAATTGCCGTGGACGATAGCATCAGCCTGGAATTGGCCTGGGATCCCAGGGAATATTTGATTTTTGGCGCCACGGCCGCACTTACCTATTCGGACTACGAGACCCAGCCGGGCTCGGAGCGGGAGGAAGATACGGTGGCAATCGGCTTCAATGTGCAGTATCTAATGAATGCTAACGTGTATTTCGAAGCAGCCTATGACTACACACAGCTCAATTCGTCCCTGGCGGGCAGTGATTATCAAAGTAACCTATTCAGGCTTCGGGCCGGGGTGCATTTATAAGAGCATGACAGAATGATGGTTCGGCGCCCAAGGCGTGATTGTTACAGCAGCGGTTTGATAGTTGGATTACTGTTCCTGGCGGGACTGGTGCTGTTTTCTGGTGCGGCGCAAGCGCAACTTTCCGATTACCTTCTAGGCCCCGGGGACAAACTCAGCCTCAAAGTTTTTGGCCATGCGGATCTTTCCGGGCAGACCACGGTAGGCTCCGACGGCACCATCGCCGTGCCTCTGGTGGGGCAGGTCAAGGCCGCGTCCCTTACTGTGCCGGAATTACAGGCGCAGATCGTAGCCAGATTGAACCGCGATTTTGTGGTCGATCCCAAAGTATCGATTGAGGTGCTGAACTATCGCCCCTTTTTCATCCTGGGCGAAGTCAAGAAAGCAGGCAAATACGATTATATCGTGGGCATTACGGTGCGTAAGGCCATCGCCATTGCAGAAGGTTATACCAGGCGCGCCAAGCACGACCCGGTTCTGTTGATTCGCGAAGACCGGCAAGGCACGCCGGTAAGGTATAAAGCGAATTTGAACACGCCGGTTCACCCCGGCGATACGATTGAGGTGGTGCGGCGGTTATTTTGATGGGAATGTGTTAGTCATATTATGTTGCGATTTACAATGCGTTAACTACATTTAACATAGCATTCAATCCGGTAATGTTTGCAATCCGGCGCTTCGGCATTCTTGGTTGAATAATGCATTGGTCTATTCTCCCTTAATGCTTGCGCGACAATTATATTAGCGTTAATTTATATTTTGGTGATTGATCGCGCTGGTAAAAATCTTGATCGGGGCCGCGGTAGCGGGCTAATGAGCAACTTAAGTTACATGCCGTTGCGCGACCGCGACGAGGATTTCGAAGAGATGGACGCGCCGTCTTTCGACGGCATGCCCGCCGATCACGGCGAACAGGCGTTCGATCTGCGCCAAATCATGCACACCCTTTGGCGACGCAAGATGATCATCATTGCGACGGCATTTATTTTGACGCTTCTGGCTGTTCTGGGTGTGATGCAGGCAACCCCTTTGTATGTTGCCGAAGCCCAATTGGTGGTGGAACGGCAAGGTGATCGGGCCCTTGAATTCAGCCAGGTAAGGCAAGAGGGGCGGTTTGATCATTACACCAACCGGACGGAGGCCGCGGTGCTCATGTCCCGCGGCTTGGCGGGGAAGGTGGTAGACGAACTGGATTTGGTCAATCACCCGTTGTTCAACCCGGCCCTGGCAAAGCCAAAATCCAAGAGCTTTCTTGAGCGGATGGATCTGCGCGGTTTTCTCCGCGGCCTGATACCGGACTGGATTCGGGACGAACTACGCAGTGCCGATCAAAAAGACAAGGGTGCCGCGGATAATTACACCAAGGCTGAAATGGCGGCCTATTTTCGCGAGGATGTCGTGGAAGCGTTTCTGGCCGGCGTGGATGTATATTCATCGGACATGTCTCGTGTCCTGGAAGTCAGCTATGTCTCCCGGGATCCGACGTTCGCCGCCCAGGCAGCCAATGCCCTGGCCGAAGTCTATATCAACGAAACCGTATTGCGGAAATTCGCCGCCAACGCCAGAGCGACCGATTGGCTGAACCAGCAGGTCGCGGAACTACAGCTGCGCCTGGAAGCATCACGAAACGCTTTGGAATCTCATCGGCGCAGCATGGGCTTTGTCGATGTTCAAGGGCAATCCAGCGTCCTGGGGCAACAACTGGGACAATTAAACATTGATCTTGTACGGGCACGTAGCGGCCGCGCGGAGGCCGAGGCGCGCTATCAGCAGATACAAAAATTGTTGAAATCAGAGGGCGGTTCGGAATCCGCGGCAACCGTCCTGGATTCACCCTTGATCCAGCGATTGCGTGAACAGGAAGCAGCGGTAATTCGACAGCTGGGGGAACTCAAAACCCAATTGCGCGGCCGGCACCCGACACTGATGCTGAAAGAATCCGAACTAGCCGATCTGCAGAAAAAGATTAGCCGCGAGGTTGAAAAAATCACTACCAGTTTGGGTAACGAGCTGGAAATCGCGGAAATTCGGGAAACCACGACCGCCTCGGAGATTGAGAGGCTCAAGCAGGCTATCCAAAAACAAAACGAGAGCATCGTCACATTACGCGCCTTGGAAAGCGAGGTCGCGGCCAACGACGCGATCTATCAGACGATCCTAACCCGCTTCAAGGAGACAGGCGTCCAGGACGATGCCACGCAACAGGCGGATGCCCGGCTAATCTCGCCCGCGGTACCGCCTCTGCGGCCCAGCTACCCACGCAAGACCTTGATCGTTTTTGTGGTCCTGATGGCCTCGGTCGTCGCAGGTATCGTGCTGGTCTTTGTGCTGGAGCATTTGGATGTCGGCTTCCGTAGCTTGCCACAAATCGAACGTGTCACCGGGGTACCGCCGTTGGGCATCATGCCGAAGTTGCAGGGCTTTGGCCTGCGGCATCTACGGCCCCAGGACGCCATACTGGAAAAACCGAATTCCATGTTCGCGGAATCCATTCGAAGTATCCGAACCGCCATGATGCTGTCGGGTCCAGCCGCACCCCGCACTTTCCTTGTGACCTCTTCCGAGCCGGAAGAAGGCAAGACGTCGTTGGTCCTGTCCCTGGGGCGTTCGGCGGCGCAGGCGGGACAACGGGTAATAGTGGTCGATTGCGACATGCGCCGGCCGTCCATACATGAAGAGCTGGATGTTCCCAACCTGCGCGGCCTGGCCGAATATCTGGAAGATACGGCGGAATTGGAAGACATCATCGAAATCGACGATCCGTCGGGAATGCATTTCGTTACCGCCGGGCATAGCGCGCCCAACCCAACGGATCTAATAAATGCAGACCGCATGTGGCAGCTGATCAAACGCCTGGAAAGAGGCTATGATGTGGCTCTGTTCAAGACGCCGCCGAGCCTGGCCTTTTCCGAAGCCACAATTCTCTCGAAACATGTGGACAAATGCATCTATGTGGTGCGCTGGGGCGAGACGGATCGGGCCGCCGCAACACTTGGCATTCGCAATCTGCTGGAATCCAAGGCGGATGTGGCCGGTATCGTGTTAAGCCAGGTCGATGCGCGCAAGCATTCGGGCTATTCCTATGGCAGCCACCGTGACACCTATGGCATTTACGAAAAATACTATCAAAAATAGACCGGCCGGGCTTTATTCTGGCCAACTCCAAGCCACGGCCCTGTCTCTTGCGGTCGCCGGTCTGGGTATTTGCCTATGCCTGACCGCACTGCCCCGGTTTTGGGCTGCCGCATACCGCCTGCCGGCGAATGGAGTGCTGGGTCAATTGTCCAACGGCGATGCGGTCAGCGATGCCCGCCTGGCCCGGGCGGAACGCGCGCTCGAAAGAAGCCTGGCCGTTCGCGAGCAGAGCAAGACCCTTAACGATCTGGCCCGGATTAACCTGCAACAAGCCTTGCAGGGTGATTTGGGCAGCGCCCCGGCCACGGCCTGGCTAGCGTCCAGCGCGGAACGGCAACGCCGCGCTTTGGCCAGGAGTCCGGCCAACTCTTTTGGCTGGCTACGGCTGTCTCATCTGGCATTGCTACGGGACAGCGTCCGCGGGGCGCAAAAGAGCGGCGCCGTGGCCGCGTTGCTGCACTCGCGCGCGCAATCACCTTTCTTTGAGGCGTTGTTATGGCGACAACTGGATTTCGCCCTACTGCTCTGGCCGGTACTGGAGCCGCAACAACGGCTCCTGCTGCAGCCACAAATCGTCGCCGCCGCGAGACGTTCCACGTGGCGGCTGGAAAAATTGACCACACAACGCCATGCCGCGGTCGCTGTACGCCAAGCCTTGGAGCCGCATGACGCCCTGTTGGCGGATTTTGATCGGCGTTATTTACATCGAATCAAACCGTAAGCTAGAGCAGTTCCGGGCTATTCTGAACCATTTGATGGCGCCCCTACGCCATTCGGGTAGGCGCGTTGCGCAGCGCGATGTGGTACATCGTCCAAGAACCGCAACGCAGCCACGGGGCCTTGGTGAGCGGTCAAATGGACCAGAATAGCCCGGAACTGCTCTAGACCACATTCGACGAAAATGGGCTCAAACTCTAAAAAATAACGCAATTAAACCAATCACTTAAGTCACGACTGGCACTTCGATTAATTGAAAATTGCTCTTGTGTGCTGTTGCGGCAACGGTGCATACAGCGGGTCTGTTGTCAGCAGCCTCAAGGCGTTTGGCTGGACCAGGATTGAGCGAAACCGACGCCAAACAGGAATAGAAAGACGATGGTGATGGCCGGAATTTGCAGTGGGAAATCGACCAGGGAATGAGCCGCCAGCAAGGTCGCGGCGGCCACTGCGACGGCGGGATAGACCGAATCCTGTTGCCGTTGCCGCACCCCTTTCAGACAACGGAAAAACAGCCGTCCATACAGTGCCATAAGCACCAGAAATGCCGGCACCCCAGCCTCGAACGTGAAATCAAGATAGCTGTTGTGGGCCTTGTCAATGATACTTCCATTTAGCAGGGTCGGCGGGCGGTAGGCCTCAAAAACCCAGCGGTAACTGCCCAAACCGTGACCCAGCCACGGTCTGTCGGCAATAGCCGTCAACGTCGCGTCGTAAATTTTGACGCGCCCGACAGCGTCAACCGATGCCTCCTGGTCCGCCCGCTTAAAGGTCACCGCACCTGAAATAGCGACAACGGCTATCAGCGTCAAAGCCAGAATCAGTGGCGCCGTGCCCCACCCAACCCAGCGTCCCTGGCGGCCTTCGCCACGGTGGCCCCAGTCCCGCCACTGCCGGCAGAGGTAAAGTGCTGCAAAGCCCAGGGCAGTCGCCAACAATCCCGCACGGGAATGGCTGAGCAGGATGGCGGTCAATATGACAATGGCACCAAGCACCAGGGGCAAGCCATGCGCGGCAAGACGATCCAGGTAGGCCCCGCGGTCCTCCCGCACGACCAACGCGCCAACCTGCCGTTCGACCTTCGCCAACAAGGCGATGCAACATATCAGGGTGATGCCGCCGAATGCAGCGAAGGAATTACGGTTGATAAATGTGGCGGTCAAGGAGTCGTGATAGGCCCAGCGGCGATACCACAGAATGGTGTCAAAGCCGCCTAACTGGATAATTATGCCATAAAGGCAATAGACAATGCCCGACACCGCGACGGCCCAAAGCGCCAGCCGTGCCCTGGCCGGGTTGCGGCCATATTGCATGGCCAGAAAAAATACGGCGCCGTAGCCAAGAAAGCGGACCCATGCGTCCATGGTCGCCTCTGGCGTCGCACTGATCGTCGCCGTGGCGCCGGCTAAGTCAGATGCTGTCGCGGACCATACGGGATGCTGCAGGAAGTGGGGCGCCAACGGCGTCGCCTGCAGCGGAAACCACAGGACCAAGGCCAGCATCAGGCCTGCCTCTATCCGATATCTGGCGAATGGCACTGCGACGATGGCCGCGATATTGCCACGGCTTGCCAGCGCGGTCACGGCCCAATAAAGCAACAGCAACCCCAGTACAGCCGAAATCAGGAACCAGAATAATGGGCGGTTGGCGCCGAAGGGCAAGGGAGCCAGGACCGCGATACCCAGCAGGACCGTAAAGCCTAGGTTATTGACTCTCTGCTGCCATCCCGTCGCCATGACCGCTTCGCCTAGTTCAGCCTGGCCGGATTTGGCGCCCGCATCCTCATCGGAACATCAGACTGAATTGCTCGCTCACCCCACGCCAGAACCCAAGCGAGGTATCCGGCAATAGATCAATACCCAGAGCGGATTTCAGTAAATAAAGCATGCCGAGCACGGAGATGATGCCCCAAAAAGACAGGAAAATCATAAAGACCACATTGGTTCCCTTGGCGATCCGGCGGGTGCCTTTGTCGCGCCGACGGCGCGCCTGATCCCGGCGTTCCGGGCCGGCAATAAAAACCAGATAGTAGCGGCGAAACAATAACGGCAGCGACACACGGATATCAATCGAATGGTCCTTTCCGACTTGATCGGCAAAGGCCCGTTTGATCGCCAAAAGCTGCTCGTCACTAAAACTTTCCGCCATATCACCCGGAATTCGGGAAAAGAACTGTTCTAAAAACGGGTCATGCATCGCGCGCATAATCATTTTTGATACTCCTGGAACGTAGCCGCGTATCCGGCCCAAGAAAACAGCACCGGCTGCAGGCGAATCTTATCAACCAACTTGTTCATTAATAAGCATTTTCGTTGATAAAGCCGACAAAGATCGTCGCCAGGATGATTTTCAGATCTAACAGCAAGGACCAGTTATCAATATAATAGAGGTCGTATTTTACCCGATTTTCCAGTTTGTCTTTGGTATCGGTCTGGCCCCGATAGCCATGGATCTGAGCCCAACCGGTAATGCCCGGCTTAACCCGATGACGGGCATAATATGCCGTAACGCTCTGGGCAAACTCGGTATTGTGCGCAACGGCATGGGGCCTGGGGCCAACGATCGACATGGCGCCCTGCAGAACGTTGAAAAACTGCGGCAATTCATCCAGGCTGCTCCGGCGCAACAAACGGCCGAGCCTGGTTACCCGGGCATCCCCGCGGGAGGCCTGTGCCACCGCCTCATCGGCCGCCTCATCGGCCGTATCGTCAATAGCGCCGCCATGCTGTACAGCGCTATTCCCATCATGGTGATACATGGTGCGGAATTTCCAGACCGTAATGACATTGTTGTTGAAGCCAAAACGCTTTTGCCGAAATAAGACAGGGCCCGGACTATCAATTTTTATGGCGATCGCAATGAATGCCAACAGCGGCCATATCAGGATCAAAATAATCAACGACAAAAGACGGTCTTCAACAGTCTTTACAAGGAATTTCCAGCCCGACAAGGGGCGTTCGAAAACCGTCAGCATCGGCAAACCCGCCAGATTAGTGAACTGACGGCCGAATAAATGGAAGCCCACCCGCTCTGGCGCCAATTGCAGGTCCACCGGCACTTGGCGGATCTTATTCATGATCGCGACAAGGCGGGTTTCCGCGCTCCACGGCAGCGCGATAATCACCAGGTCAATCTCGTCCCTGCGGCAGCGCGCAACCAAATCATCGGTGTTACCCAGAATCGGCCAGCCGTCCAGTTCCTGGCGTGGAACCCGGGTATCGCGATCATCAAACACACCGACGATATTGAGCGAGTTGTCCTGCATATTCGCCTTCAAATGCTCCAGCAGCCGGCTGCCGTATTCGCCGGCGCCGATGATGGCGATATTGCTGACCAATTTACCCTGACGCCGCCAGCTCCGCAGGCGGAGCAGGAGTATGATCCGTAGCAGAACAAAACAAACAAAAGCACTCGCCAGCCAGAGCGCGGCCCATAGGCGGGAAAAATCATCTGCCGTTTTGGTGAAAAAGATCAATGCAATCAGCGAAAGGCCAACAATCAGCCAGCCCGTGGCCAGCTTCCCGATCTGAGTGGGTAACCTGTGCAGAATGCTGAATTTATAGAGCCCTACCAGATGAAAAACCTGAAAGGCGATCAGGACGCAAATCACAACGGCCAGCAGATAGCGGCCGGGCAACTCCAGCACGCCGTGATGGCTCCAATAGCTAATTACCGCTGTCAGGACGATCAGCGCGCAATCCGCGAACCTGACCAGCCCCAGCAATACCGCTGGTGATCTGGCGGCGGTCGGCACCGATGTTACGTTAATGGTCATTAACGATAAAGATATGCATTTTTTCTTAGGTAGGACAACTCATTGCGTAACGATAACGCCTTTTTAGCAATGCTTTCTGTTAGCCGTGCTTACTGCGCCTGGGCCGGTGCAGCCACCAGGCGTCTTCATTGATGGAGAAAATCGGTTTGTAATGGCGGATGACCGACGCCTGCACGGTGCGTTGGATCTGATTGTCCAAAATGATGATGCCGTCTCCGGTATAAACGGCCAATATGGCGTGCGCCACGCCCAAGTTCAGGTCCTGCAACACCACGATACGCATTCGCGCGGTCGGCACGCCCAGCCGTTTCAGGGTCAGATATTTGGCAATCGCATAGTCTTCACAATCGCCATATTTGGCAAAAAACTGCCCCGGTGTCGACCAATAATCCCGCAAGCCCCAATTTACCGGGTCGACGATATAGCGCCGCTTGTTCATGAACGTATTGACCACTTCCAATTGTGCCGTCAGATCCTGGCCCTGCAACTGAGTGATCATTTCCTGCCAGCGTTGGGCATGACATTTGTTGAAGACCTTTGCCGTGCAGGGGCCCGGTTTGGCGCCAGCATCGGCGAAATAGCGGTCCAACATCCCGGTCCATTTTGGGAAGGGCCGCAGATTGTTGTTGCGGACTTCCTGTGTGCCGAACAAGTCCGCCGATGGTCCGGCCAGGGCGGCATGTGCCGCCGTCAGCGCAAAAACCGACAATATCCCACAGATTATGACCCTGGCTCGAATGTTCATGCGGCCAGTATCCCGCCGCTTCCTTAAGGTTCTTTTAATATCACCGTTTGTGTCCGAACAGGTCGGCCGCAAAAGCCGGCATTCTCCCAATGCCCTAAAGGCGTTAGGGTTATGGCATTGCCATGGTCCGCGCATCGATTGCTCCGTTGTTGGTGCGTGAGGACGACCTGCCGCGGGCCAGCCGCATCGACACAGGCCTCCACATGCCGGTAATATTAGCCGGCCTTGTGCCAGGGGTTGATGAACGCCCATACCTGCCGACCAGAACCCATCGATCCGAACTATTGACCTGAATCCTTTTAACCTGGCTATGACATGCCCCAAAAGCAACGCTACATCATGATGGTCGTGCCCAGCCTGCCGGAACAGGGTGGCGGTGGCGTGGTCCAGGTTATTGGTTATCTGCGGGATGCCTGGCAGCAAATGGACGATGTGCCGCCTATGCGGCTGTTGGTCACCCGAGGGCGCGGCAGTATCTGGCTCTCGCCATTCTTTTTACTGCGCGCCCTGATTATTCTCGCCGTGGAGTGCAGCCGCGGACGGGTTGCCTTGGTGCATGTGAATGTCGCCTCGTGGGGCAGTACGTGGCGCAAGCTCGCGGTTGTTGTCATGGCTAGCTTGTTCGGTGTTCCCGTGGTGTTGCATCTGCATGGCGGCGGCTATCGGGATTTTTCAGCCACCCTGTCCAGATCAGCCCTTTCGATCGTCGGATGGATGTTTCGTCGTGCTGACCGCGTCGTCGTCTTGGGCGAAACCTGGCGCGACTTCGCAACACAAACATTTCAACTGCCGAAGCAAAATATTGTGGTCGTGCCAAACGGTGTTCCCGACCCCAAACCACATGGGACCGGCCAGGACGATAATACGGCGCATCTGCTGTTTCTGGGCCGGTTTAGTCCCGGGAAAGGCATTGACGAGTTCCTTGAAGCCTTGTCCAGCGCCGACCTGGCCCGTCTTGAATGGTCCGCTGTGATCGCGGGGAATGGCGACTTGCCGGCGATACACGGTTATTTGGACAATGCCGAATTGATGGTCAGAACGACTTTTCCGGGTTGGCTATCGCCGAAACAGGTCGAGCAGGCATTTTCGACCGCCAATATCTTTGCCCTTCCCTCTCACGCGGAAGGTCTTTCCATTGCCCTGCTGGAAGCCATGGCCCATGGCCTTGCCATAGTAGCTACCCCTGTCGGGGCCCACGCCGAAGTCATCGAAAATGGCGAGAACGGCTTGCTTGTCCCCCCCGGAGACAGCGCCGCCCTGGCAACGGCACTGCACCAGATAATCACCGACAAGACGTTGCGCCAACGCCTGGGCAGGGCAGCCAGAGAGCGTTTCCTGGCAAAATACGATATCACCCGAACCACCGATCGGTTTCGCACCATCTATGATGAGGTCATGGCGTGAAAGCGCCGTATCCCAGACTCTCGCAATGCCGCCTATAGGATGCTACAGATTAATTTCAGGACATATACTGGCCTATATGGACCCCGGCTATGCCACGGCAATTCGCTTGTTGCATCCACCGGCCGACCAGGGCGACACTCACGCCCAGACCTGTCCGGGTTTCATATGTCGAAGGGTATTCTTCGCGCCTGCTGATCAGCCCATCAGCAAACCCAGAGTAGAGTATCCTGCCAGGGGCCCTCATCGTTTGAAATCTATACGTTGTGCAAAAGCAGTGGAGTCTTTCCGAGTTTGGATCTTATGGGGGATTGGACAATCTCAAATTCAATTTTCATATTGATATCGCTTGAGTTGAACAGATCCGAAGGGCACGGGATGTCGCCACGACTCGTAATATACACGGTTATCTCACCCGGGATTTTCTGCCTTATCTGAATAAACTCTGCCACCTCGAACAATTTATGATGCCGACCAAAAATCAGCGCAGTCAGCGCGATACGCCGCCCGCTCAAATCGGTCACAAAATCACCAATCCTCCCCTCTTTGATCCTAAATGAGCGCAGCACATCGCCCTCAAACGCCACGGGCTCGATGAGATCTCCGGTGTCATAACGGATGAGCGGCCCGACCTGGTTATGCAATGTGGTGCCGATAAGGTGATGCGCGCCGTCAATGATCTCTGCTTCGGCATAGCCATATGTCTGGAATGGGTAGTAGAGATAGGGCTCATCGCGCTCAGGGGCCAGCACTGCCATTTCCGTGTGTCCATACCAGGAGAGGGTCGGCACATCCCATACTTCGCTGATTAGCTTCCTGTATGGTGGCGCCGGATATTCAGAGCCAAGGAAAATGCCTTTGAGGTTCAGCTTCAGAGCGCCAAGAAGATCCTGATCATCGTGGTGCAGGGAGGACGTCAGCTCATAAATAGCGCTTGGATAACCATGAAGGTAGGAGATTTTGTATTTTCTCAGGATGCTTCGTAGCGCATCGTACAGGTCATCCAACTCGCAAACTGCGTTCACCTGGAATTCGTTCTGCGTAAAATTATACTTCAGCGGATTGGGGCCAATATCTCTGCCGCGAACTGTCAACTTGATCTGATCCGAGCGATAACCGAGTTGCCTCCAGATCGTGTGCATATGAGCCCATTCCCTCTGATATGCACCATTGTCCTGAACGAGATTGAGGGGCTGCCCACTCGTTCCTCCGGTATTCATAACCCTCCCACTCATACCGTCCTGTTGGCGGCTTATTAATGGCCATCGTTGCAGGTTTTCTTTTTTGACAATCGGGACTTTGGAGATGTCCCCGAAGCTTCCTAAATCGCGAGGCGTAAATCCGTGCTCACGATAGAAATCCTTGTAAAATGGGATTTTCTCATAAGCCATATGGACGAGATGCGAGAAGTGCCGAAATATTACGTCTTCCTTTTCGGCCGCAGGCAAAATTTCAAATTCTGAAATCCCAGAAACTATCCGATCATAGGAAGTTCCCAACCTATATCTAAAGGGTAGGGCTGAGACGCGAGTTCCAATGCACGCCGGCACCTTCTCAACCAGCATCTTTGCGGTCGCTATAGCCAATCTTTTCATGACATTAAACATACTGAGGGGAGTTTCTGTGCGCAATCGTGTTGGGATACTCTGTTCGAAACTACAGGCTTAACAGCATTAATGGATTTGATGATTCAGTTCTTGGCAGCGTGATCTGACAGCGCAATATACCTTTAAACAGGCCGTCGATTTGTTCAAGTTATCGGGACCACATCGCATAGCTGCGGGTTTGTCTCGAGTGAGCGCTTTCAGTTTGCGCAAATAAGCTTGGCTCTTTATTTTTTGTATATACTTCAAATGACGAATTAACACATTACGCTCAACGGTTTATAGAAAGGCTATTACTGGCTAAGCTGGGAGATCGTTTTGATCTTTAAGGATGTTGGGTTAATAAAAATCCACATTTAAAGAACGGGACGCGGTCATTCTTGAGACAAGATATTAAGCAGAGCGAATGAAACAGGTAACTCAAACATTACGCACCGGTGTTGTGGAAATCAGCGACGTGCCCGTGCCGACCTTGGGCGACAAGTTCGTCCTGGTTCGAAACCGCGCTTCCGTCATCAGTGCGGGAACCGAAAAAACCAAGATCGACATGGGCCATAAAAACCTGCTGCAAAAGGCCATGGCACGGCCGGATTTGGTGCGGCAGGTCATTCGAAAAGTCCGCGCCGAAGGCATTGCCAAAACATTGCAAACCGTCAATTCCCGTCTGGGGGCCCCAAGCCCCTTGGGTTACAGCTCGGCAGGCGAAGTTTGCGCCGTGGGCGGAATGGTTGAGGGGGTAATGCCGGGCGACCGCGTTGCCTGTGCCGGTGCCGGCTACGCCAATCACGCCGAATTTATTGCGGTCCCAAAAAACCTAGTCGTGAAAATTCCTAATTCCGTATCAGATGAAGAGGCGGCATTCGCGACCTTAGGTTCCATAGCGCTGCAGGGGGTGCGCCTGGCTCAGCCTCTCCTGGGGGAAACCTTCCTGGTGCTGGGGCTGGGGCTTATCGGTCAGATCACTGTGCAATTATTGCGGGCCAACGGCTGCAACGTTATCGGGACGGATATTGACCGCTCTCTGGTGACCTTGTCGGAACAATACGGTGCGGTTGGTGTCAACGGTGACATTACCAGTGCGTGCGGGGAATTGACGGGGGGTCATGGGGTCGATGGCGTGCTGCTATGCGCCGGAACGGCAAGCAACCAGCCTATCGAACTCTGCGGAGAAGTAACACGCGAGAAGGGCCGCGTGGTTGTGGTTGGTGCCGTGGGGATGGACATCCCGCGGGAAGAATATTTCAAGAAAGAAATCAGCATCGTGATTTCGCGTTCCTATGGTCCTGGCCGTTACGATCCAAATTATGAAGAAGCCGGCAATGATTATCCCTATGGCTATGTCCGCTTTACGGAACAGCGCAATATGGCGGCCTTCCTGGATCTTATTGCGAGCAAAAGGCTCGATGTGAGCGGGTTGATTACCCACCGCTTCCCGCTGGAGCAGGCGGCGCAAGCCTATGCACTTATTGAAGGCGCAAAGACGGAGCCCTATTTGGGCATTGTTTTAGAGTACGGTGCGGACAGTCTGGATAATGCAGCCGTTCAGAATCGCATGTCTGTTTCGCCGCAACCTATTAGTAAGGACAAGCTTGGCATTTCATTTTTTGGTGCGGGGAACTATGCCACCGCCACTTTATTACCCATTTTAAAGCATAACGACGCCGTCGCATTGAGAGGGCTTGTTACGGCGAGCGGCCGGACTGCCCAAGGGATTGCGAGCCAAAATGACTTCGATTTTTGTGCCGCCGATCTAAACGAACTGCTGGGAGACGATACCGATGCCATCATGGTGACCACACGCCATGACACCCATGCCAATTCCGTGATCGCCGCGTTGAAGGCCAAAAAGCACGTTTATGTTGAAAAACCCCTGGGCATGTCGGTCGAGGAACTGGCGGCAATACACCTTGCCTACATTGAGGGCGATGCCAGACAGGTAATGGTCGGTTTTAACCGCCGTTTTGCGCCATTAACCCAAAATGTCATCGAGCATTTTGCGAATGTGCAAAGTCCGTTGGTGATAAATATTCGTATTAATGCTGGTGCCATACCGGCTGACCATTGGATTCAGGATCCGGTCATGGGTGGTGGTCGCATGATTGGCGAGGGCTGTCATTTTGTTGATTTAGCTTCTGCCCTTTGCAACAGCGAACCGTCCAGTATTTACGCGATAGGCAGCGCCAAACCCCATAAGTCGGCCATGCTGAATGATAATTTGTCTGTTTCCTTGACGTTCGAGAACGGCAGTATCGCCAACATCATCTACACCGCGGATGGCTCCACGGCCATGGGGAAGGAATATGTGGAAGTGTTCGGTGCTGGTCGGTCAGCGGTAATTAACGATTTTAAGGAATTATGGCTGCACGAGGGAGACCAAAACACCACCCGCAAAAAGCTCGGCACACAAGACAAAGGGCAAAAAAATATGTTGGCGGCCTGGCTAGTTGGCCTCAAGACCGGCGAACCTTGTATCAGCTACGAATGTTTGATGAAAACCAGCCTGGCCACCGTTATGGCCGTAGAATCCCTCTCAATCGGCATGCCGATGCAGGTCAATTTGTCGGTGTTGGAACAGACTGAATAATTAGGAGGCAGGCACGCCGTTGAATAGTTCGGTTGCCTGATAAGGCGATACGAAACTGCAGTTCCGCTAAGCCATATATTCAGATGCCATGGTCGCCGGCTGCGCGGTTTGGGATTATAATGGCGGATCGATTCGGTCGCGATAACGCGCTGATGATGGATCCGAGATGACAATACCAACCGCACCGGCCACCGCCCGACGCACCGCGACGCCGGGCAGGCGTTCCAAGGTCGCGTCAGTTTTACGCGGACCGACCCCACTTGAATTGTTGGTTGGCGGTGTTTTGGTCGCCATTTACTTATATGAAATCCTCTTCAACCTGTTGCCTACTGGCATTCGTCTGAACCTTGCCGCTGGCCTCAGCGGGGGAATCGTATTGCTTTCCTTGGCCTGGATTTTGGCCAAGCCAAGAATCTGGCGCATTATCCTGTTCGCTTTACTGATGGTAGTGGCGGGCTGTTGGCTGATGGGGGAGGCTGGCGGCGAGGGCAGATTGGATTTTGTCGTGGGTATCCGCTTCCTGCTGCCGCTATTTTTCGCTCTTTGGGTGATCGAACTGCGTCACGCCATCAGTCCACGACTCGTACTATTTATGGCCGCCAGCACCCTGGTCATCGCTGCCCTATCCTCGGCCCTTCGTCCGCAGGAGATCATTAGCAGCCTACTGCGGCTGCCGCCCTTTACCGGCGGTGAAGAAGGCGCCCATGCCTCTGCCTATGTGGTCGCCCTCTGCGCCTTGTTGATCCACCAATTATGGCTGAATAAAGCCATTTCAAAACGCCTTGCCTGGTCGTTCCTGACCTTAGCCGCTGTGTTATTGATTGGCATGCGTGTCGCAACACCGATTTTCATGTTGCTGAACTATAGCTTGCTCCACATAATATTGACGAAACGGTTGCGGACTGGCACCAAAATTTTGCTCTGGTTTGCGATACTTGCCAGTCTCGTGGCGATATTGTTCTGGCACGAGACCTTGCAGGAGCAAGTGCGCGGCGCCGAGGCGGCGTCGGTGGAAAACCTCGGCAGTGGCAGGATTGGCACTTGGCTGGGCCGGATTGATTTGCTGTCCCGGCGCAATATACCCACGATGCTGTTTGGCAGTGGCCCGGGCTCGGACAGCTTCGTCAGCGAAATCTGGTGGTGGGAAAAGAAAAACTCACATAACGATTTTCTCACTATCGTTGTTGAATCCGGTTTTGTTGGATTGCTGGCGATCCTGTTATTTTTATTTCTGTTGTTCCACCGGCTGGGCCGCGACGGCATCCCGCTGATATTTCTTCTGCTCTCAGCCTCCAGCGTGTCTAACGCCCTGTTGCAGCGGCCGATCATCGCCACCTTGTTCTGGCTCGCCGTTGCCCTGGCGGCCTTGCGCGTTGATCAACGCCTGCAAGCCAGATGGCGCGAACAGCGAATGGGTCAACAAAAAAGGCGCCAAGGCCATCGTATCGCCGCTGCCAACCAACCGCGGCGGCGACCTGCAACAGGGGGTCGCACGCCCTAATGCAAGGGTTTCTCGCCAACGCGGGCTGGATCGTCGGCTTTCGCCTCGCCAATGTGCCATTGCAATTCGCACTATTTACCTTGATCGCCTGGCATTACGCCCTGGCGCAAGTGGGTACCTATGCTTTGTTCAATGCGGCCTGGTTTTTTTCACGGCAACTTGGCCCCATGGGTTTGGATCAGAGCTCCATGCGTTTCATCCCGGCCCTTGTGGCGGAGGGTCGCGGGGCCCAGGCGCGCGGCTTCGAGCATCGCGCCCGGCAACTGGTCTTCCTGACGATCAGTGCCTTATCCCTGATCGCCGGGATAGTCATCTATCTGTGGGATATTGCCGCGCTATCCGGCCTCACCGGCTGGCAATTCGCGGCGGGCCTGGCCGCCCTACCGGGCTATGCTCTGGTCTCGCTGATGGCCGGGCAGTTTCGGGCCCGTGGCAGAATTCGGACCGGGCAGTGGCCGGATTCAGTTCTTGTCCCCGTCATCGCCATGGTGATTATCCAGGCTGCCGCTAGCACGGACCAGACATCGCTGTTCTGGCTGCTGGGCGCCCATACAGTGGCTGTCTGGTGCGCTGTTGTTGCCTATTGGCTGTTGTCCCTGTCCCACTTATCAGGCACCCAGGCCCCCTTGACGGCCGCTGAAATAAGCAACATTCGAACCACATCGCTGACAATCGCGCTGGGGGGCGGAATAAATGCACTATCCAACCGTCTGCCGCTGATTGCCGTTTCAACCATTGTGGGCACACCCGCCGCGGCCCTTTACGAGGCGGCGCAACGCGTTGGCGCCCTGGGTACCCTGGGCACATGGGCGGCGGGAACCGCTGTCTCGCCGATGATGTCAGATGCGTACGCACGAAAACAACAGGACCGCATGCAGGATCTTCTAATCGCTTCATCCTGGACCGCGTTACTGCCAGCCTTGTTGATGCTTATTGTTCTGCTTCCGGGCGCGGGTTTGGTTTTGAGCCTGTTCGGCTCGGAATACGCCGCGGGCCGCTGGGCACTTGTGGCATTAACCGGATTTGCCGTCATCAACGCCTCCGCTGGACTGGCCAGCCACACCTTCAACATGACCGGTCACGAGGCGGTTGTTCTGCGCTTTAACGGCGCGCAACTTTTAACAGTGCTAATATTGGCACCTGTTTTGACCTATTGGTTCGGGATCGCCGGCGCGGCCGTGGCGGTCCTGATCGCCAGCATGGTGCGCGATATCGGGATGGGCTTCCTTTTACCCTCGAAACTGGCCCTGTCGCCTGGCGTCTGGTCCCGGCTCGGCGTCCAGCGCGCCTTCAGCCTTGCCAAGGCAAAGATAGCTGGTTCATGAATGCCCTACCGCCACCACCCTGGAATTCCGATCCTATTTGGTGTACGCGATAGAGCATGGAGAAGGCAGATCGAAACGTCATGAGCGACAGTCCGGCAATGCTACGGCTTTTGGATGCGTTCCATCGTGGGCGGATCGTCTGCCTGGGCGATCTGATGCTGGACCGTTATGTCTATGGCAGCGTGAAACGCATCTCGGCCGAGGCGCCCATCCCCATAATCAACGCCGAGCGGGATGACGCCATGTTGGGCGGTGTTGGTAATGTGGTGCGCAATGTGGCCGCCGCCGGTGGCCAGGCGCATCTACTGTCTCTGTGCGGCGATGACGGCGCCGGTGCGGAGGTCGCCGAACAGATCGCGGAGATGGCCAGGGTTGGGGCCGGGGTTGGCGTCAGGGCAGACCTGATAATCGAAGCCGGCCGCCCGACCACGGTGAAAATCCGCTACGTCGCGGCGGGACAGCAATTGTTGCGGGCCGACCGGGAAACCACCGAAGCAATTTCCACCGCGAAGGGCGAGGAATTGCTGGCGCGGCTGGACACGGCCCTGGCGGAAGCGGACGTGCTGGTGCTGTCGGACTATGGCAAAGGGGTGTTGAGCGATACCGTCCTGGCCGCCGCCATCCAACGCGCCCGCGCCGCGAAAGTCCCCATCATTGCCGATCCCAAGCGCAGCAACCTGGCCGCCTACGCCGGGGTGGATTTCCTGAAACCGAACCGGATGGAACTGACCGCCGCCACGGGCTTACCCTGCGACAATGACGATCAGGTCACCCACGCCGCCCGCGCGGTGATGAACCAGTGCGATATTAGCGCCATGCTGGTCAGCCGCTCGGAGCAGGGCATGAGCCTGATCCCCCGGCACGGCGAACCAATCCATCTGCCCGTGCGCGCGCCCGAGGTTTTCGATGTATCGGGCGCCGGCGATACGGTCGTGGCTATTTTTGCCCTGGCCCTGGCCGCCGGGGGGGAACCCGGCCTGGCCGCGCGGCTGGCCAATCTGGCCGCCGGCATCGTGGTTGGCAAAGTGGGCACGGCGGCGGTCAGCCGCGATGAACTGGCCAACGGCATCCTGACCGCCGATCTGACCCGGTCCGAGGACAAAGTGGTTTCCTCTGCCATGGCGGGGGCGGATGTGGAACGCTGGCGGGCCGGCGGCCTGCGCGTCGGCTTTACCAATGGCTGTTTCGATTTGTTGCATCCGGGCCATATCGCGCTTTTGAACGAGGCTAAAAACAACTGTGACCGCCTAATCGTGGCGATCAACGACGACGCATCGGTGCGGCGTCTGGAAAAGGGTGAAGGCCGGCCGGTACAGACGGAAGCCGCCCGCGCCCTGGTGCTGGCTTCATTGGCCATGGTTGACCGGGTTCTGATTTTTGCCGATGACACACCCATCCCACTATTGCAGCAACTGCGCCCAGATGTACTGATCAAGGGCGGCGACTATGATGTGGATGGGGTGGTCGGCGGCGATATCGTGCGAGGTTATGGCGGCGAGGTGAAGCTGGCCAGCTTCCTGGCGGGGCACAGCTCCACCGCGGTGATCTCGCGTATGGCTGCCGGTGCGACAGCCAAAGCCGGTTCGAGCCGTGGGGACTAGCGACGTCAGGGCCGATATTGTCATCATCGGCGGTGGCATCGCGGGCCTGTGGCTGTTGGATAGCCTGCATCAGGCCGGTTACAGCGCTATTGTCTTGAACAAGGGCGCTCTGGGCCAGGGCCAAAGCATCGCCGCCCAGGGCATTATCCACGGCGGCACCAAATACACTTTTGGCCTGGGTCTGGAGTCCGCCGTCCCTGATCTGGCCGCCATGCCCGAACGCTGGCGGGCCAGTCTGGCCGGACAGCAGGGGCCGGATCTGCGCGCCGCCCCGCCCCTGGCCGACGCCATGCAGATGTGGCTGCCGCCGCAGGTGGGCGGCCGTGCATTAGCCACGTTTTCCCAGAAAATGATGCGCGGCCGGATGCGCGAACGTGGCCCCGGCGACCGCCCCACCGTCCTGCCCAAAGGCCGAGGCGGCAGCCTGTTCGATCTGGACGAGACGGTGGTTGATGTGCCGAAGGTGCTCGGTGCGCTGCTCGCTCTGCATAGCGCGCATATTCGTGAAATACCCGAGGCAGCGGAAATCGCGCTCACGGAATGTAACGATGGCATGGAGGTTGCCGCGGGCGCCGTCAAAATTCAGGCGCAACGGGTGGTCCTGACAGCCGGCGCCGGCAATGAAGGGCTTTTGCGCCAGGCCGGTCTGACCCGCATTTCCTGCCAACGCCGGCCCCTGCATCAAATCATCGTTCGTGGCATGCGCCAGCCCCTATACCTGCATTGCGTTGGCAAAAGCAGCAAGCCCCTGGCCACCATCACCTCCCACCCGGACGGCACGGGCGCTTATTATTGGTACGTCGGCGGCCTGTTGGCGGAGCAGGGCGTGACACAGGCGCCGGAAAAGCTGATCGAGGTGGCAAAGGCGGAAATGGCGCGGCTGTTGCCGGGCGCGGATTTCGCCTCGGCAACCTGGGCCACCCATCGCGTTGATCGGGCGGAGCCGGCGGGCAGCGGCGGGTTGCGGCCTACGTCGGCGTCCGCCTTGGGCAAAGGCGGGGTGATCGCCGGCTGGCCGACAAAACTGGCCTTGGCCCCGGTTCTGGCCGATAAAATCATGGCGCTGCTGGACCGGGACGCGGTGCGGCCAGGCCCCTCCGACATGGACGGCCTCGCTGCCCTGGCTGCCCTGGCCACCCCAACCATCGCTCGGCCACCATGGGAGACGGTGCAGCAATGGAATTAAGGCAGCTTGGCCCCAGAGGGCCGTGGGTCAGCCCCATCAGTTTGGGCAGCACCAAATTTGGCCGCCATGAAGGCGTGAAATATCCAAAATCGTTCGCCCTGCCCAGCGATAAGCAGTTAATCGATTTGCTAGCCCTGGCCAAACAGTGGAGCATCAATCTGGTGGATACAGCGCCCGCCTATGGCACCAGCGAGGCGCGCATCGGCGCACTAATCGGGGCCGACGATCATTGGCGTATGGCGACCAAGGTCGGCGAGACCTTCGTTGACGGCCACTCTCACTTTGACTTTTCCCCCGCCGCCATTCGCGCCAGCGTCGAACACAGCCGGCAACAACTGCGCCGGGATGTCTTGGATATCGTGTTACTGCATATGTCCGACGACGATGTTGCTATTCTAGAGGATGGCGCCGCCATTGCGACATTGTTGGAGCTGCGCGAACAGGGCCTGATCACCGCCGTCGGCGCCTCGACCAAAAATGTCGCGGCGGGATTAATGGCGGTAGAACTTTGCGATCTGGTCATGATTACCCTGAACCCGGCGGATCAAAGTCAACGGCCGGTTCTGGCCGCCGCGCGCAAGGCCGGCAAGGGGATATTAATCAAGAAACCGTTAGATAGCGGCCATCACGGCGACGTTGGCGCGGCCCTGGCGGGTTTGGTGCGCGAACCCGGCGTGGGCAGCGTGGTCGTGGGCACCATCGATCCCGGCCATCTGGCCGACAATTGCGCCGCCGTACGGCGTGCGTTGACGGACGAATAAGGCACGATCCCAAGGCAAAAGGGGCCAAGGCGTAGATATAATGGCGCGGCGAGAGGGCAATAGCGGCGATAGCGGCAACAATGGCGGGGGATCGCAAAAGCTGGTCCGCTTTGCCTGGCTGGCCGACCGCCTGGCGGCCATGGGCCCGGCGGAAATCGCCTTTCGCGTCAGGGAACAATTCAAACGCGCCGTCTCGCGCCACTATCAACCTGACTTCGCCGGTTTGGTAAGCGGCCCCTTGGACCCGCTGCCCGCCATACCCGGTTTGGCCGAGGGTCTGAATATATTCGCGAATGCCGGGCAGCTACGCCGCGACTGGCAGCAGCTGGCGGAACAGATGCGCCAGGGGCGCTTCCAGGCCCTGGGCGTCACCTGGCCGGAGCGCCCTGGCCTGCCTGAATGGCACATGGATCCAAGCACCGAAACAAACTGGCCAAGCCAACCTTATTGTTTCGATGTACCCTACCGCCATGCCCCGGACCGGGGTGATATCAAATTTGTCCTGGAATTGAACCGCCTGCAGTATTTACAGCCCCTGGCCGCCGCCGCCGCGATTGAGGACGACGCGGCGCTGGCGGCAATGGTGGTCAGCCATATGGACTCCTGGATCGCCGCCAATCCCGCCTTTCGCGGCGTGAACTGGATATCGGGGATCGAGCTGGCCTTGCGGGTGGTAAGCCTTCTGGTGGTCACCACACTGATCGGTGAGCAGGCCTATTCAGCCGAATTCAGACGACGGCTGCACCATTGTCTGGCCGCGCACGGTTATTGGCTGGCGCGCTTCCCATCGCGCTTTTCCTCGGCCAACAATCACCGCATCGCAGAGGCAGGCGCCCTGTATCTGCTGGGCCGTCTGGTGCCCACCTTGCACAGCGCCGGCGAATGGGCAGAGATGGGCAAGCGCATCCTGGAAGAAGAACTGGCGCTGCAATTCCATGATGACGGCGTCGGTGCGGAGCAATCGCCTACCTATGCCGCCTTTTCCCTGGAATGGATCGTGCTATGCGCCACTATCGGCGGGCGCATGGATGATCCATGGTCCAATGCTTCGTGGCACCGGCTTGTCCAGGCCGGCAGTCATTTGCGGGCCATCACCGATGCCGGGGGTAATCAGCCCCGCATAGGGGATGACGATGAAGGCAGGGTGCTTTGTTCCCTGCCCGGCCCAGAATGCCACGTCAATATCGTCCTGGGCTATCTGGCCAGCGCCGCCCAGCGGCCCGGTCTGGCGCCGCCGAGCGTCGAGGCCCATTTAGGTCATGCCCTGTTTGGCGCGCCCGATCCAGCCCAACGCCATGACTTTGAATATGCCTCCTTTCCGGCCGGGGGTTACACGGCGGTCCGGGAATGGCGGGGCGGCGAGGAAGTTTTATGGGTCATGGATCATGGCCCCCTGGGCTATCTTTCCATCGCCGCGCACGGTCACGCGGATGCCCTATCCCTCTGGCTGCATATAGATGGCCGCCCGGTTCTGGTTGATGCCGGCACCTATCTGTATCATTCGGGCGGCCCGTGGCGGGAGCATGTCCGGTCCACGGCCGCGCACAATACCCTGACCATGATGGGAGAGAGTTCATCCACCACCGCCGGCGCTTTCAATTGGTCGCACAAAGCCGAAAGCCGCCTGTTGGAAACGCCCACAAATTTCGCCATGGAGGCCGAGCACTGGTCGGTCGAGGCCGAGCATGACGGCTATGCCAAACGCTTCGGCTATCACCACCGCCGCCGCCTGGAACGGATTGGCGGGGACGGCGTGCAATTGACCGATAGTCTGCATGGCCAGGGTGCCAATGAACAGATAGAGATCGGCTTCCTCATCGCGCCGGGTTTGGATTTGCGCCGCACCGCCGATGGCTGGCTGGTCAGCGCGGGACAGAAACGTCTGTTGCTGGTCGCCCATGTCGGACGTCTGCATGGCTGGGTGGAAAGTGGCTTGGAAAAGCCCGCGCGCGGCTGGTATTCGCCCGCATTTGGGCAACGGCTTGCCGCACAACGATTGGTCTTTACCGGCCGCATGGGGGCCGGCGATGCCGCGGTCTTTAACCTGACCACGGGGTTCCGGCTATGACGGGGCAACGCATCAGCTTGATGGGTGTGCCGTTGGACCTGTTGAGCATGGCGCAAACCGTGGCCCTGGCCGAAGATGCCATGGCCTCGGGTCGGCGCCTGCAGCAGGTTGTGATCAACGTCGCCAAGCTGGTCAATATGCGTACCGATACCGATTTGCGCCAGGACGTGCTGCAAAGCGACATCATCAATATCGACGGCACGGGTATTCTTTGGGCCGCCCGGTTGCTGGGGCACAGGGTGCCGGAACGGGTCGCCGGAATCGATTTGATGGGCGCGTTGATCGCCTGTTGCGCCCAGCATGGCTATAAGCCCTATTTCCTCGGCGCCAGCCAGGCCGTGTTGGAACAAGCCATGGCGCAGCTGCGGGCAGAGCATCCCGCCCTGAACATCGCGGGCTATCGCAACGGCTATTTCACCGCGGCGGAGGAGGCGCAGGTTGTCGCGGATATCCGCAATTCCGGTGCCCATTGTTTGTTCGTGGCCATCTCCAGCCCGACGAAAGAACGCTTTTTGCGCCAACATCGGGATCAACTTGGCGTACCGTTTCTGATGGGCGTGGGCGGCGCCCTGGACGTTGTCGCCGGGCGGGTGCAGCGGGCACCGATTTGGATGCGCCACGTGGGCCTGGAATGGCTGTACCGTCTGTGCCAGGAGCCACGGCGCATGTGGCGGCGCTATCTGGTCACAAACACTAAATTTCTTTTTTTGCTGTTGGGCGAACTGGCACGGACATGGCTGAGCAGCAAAAAACAATAGAGGGCGCCCCCCTGGCAGGCAGACGGGTCCTGTTCCTGGCCGAGAACCTACCCTGCCCGTTTCACACCAGGGTCTGGCAGGAGGCGCGGACGATCCACGATGCCGGCGCCCTGGTGTCTATTATCTGCCCCACCGCACCAGGCTACGAGCGGCGCTACGAGGTGATTGACGGCATTCATATTCACCGCCACCCCTTGCCCATTGAGGCGCGGCGCGCATGGGGTTTCCTGCTGGAATACAGCGCCGCCCTGATTTGGAAATTCACCCTGGCCTGGCGGGTGTTCCTGGGCCGTGGCTTCGATGTTATTCACGCCGCCAATCCACCCGATCTGTTGTTCCTTATCGGCGGCTTTTTCAAGCTGCTGTTCGGGCGCAAGTTCATCTACGATCAGCACGACATCA
This sequence comes from Alphaproteobacteria bacterium, assembly GCA_016776605.1. GTDB lineage: Bacteria > Pseudomonadota > Alphaproteobacteria. The sequence continues at coordinate 94,602 of JADHTB010000007.1, forward strand.
ACCCGGAACTCTATCTCGCCAAATTCGACCGCCGGGACATCTTCTATCGTCTGTTGCTGCGTTGCGAACGTTGGAGTTTCCGTCTGGCCGATATCGCGATCGTCACCAACGAAAGCTATCGCCAAATCGCCTTAAACCGCGGTGGCATGGCGTCCGACAAGCTATTTGTCGTGCGCAACGGACCCGACCTGGCCCGCATGCAACCGCGCCCAGGCGATGGACAATGGAAAAAGGGCCGGCGTTTCGGGGTCGGCTATGTGGGCGTCATGGGCCGTCAGGAAGGCCTGCATCATCTGCTGGCCACCGTCGATCATCTGGTGCATGGGCAAGGACGGCGGGATATTCAGTTCCTGTGTATTGGCGATGGGCCAGAGCGGCGGCATCTGTTGGAACTGGCGCGGGAACTGGGTGTTGCCGACTATGTCAGCTTCCCCGGCCGCCTGCCCGATGAGCAAATGGTAGCAGCACTCTGTGCCGCCGATCTATGTGTGAATTCCGATGACGCCAACGAATTGAACGACAAATCAACCATGTTGAAAATCATGGAATATATGGCCCTGGGCAAACCGATCGTACAGTTTGACCTGACCGAGGGCCGCATCTCGGCGCAGGGCGCGGCAAGTTACGCCAAACCAAACGACCCGGTTGATCTGGGCGCAAAGATTACCGCTTTGCTGGGCGATCCGGACGCCCGCCAGCGTATGGGCGCCCTGGGCCGCGCCCGGGTGCAGGAGGAACTGGCCTGGCACTACCAGGCGCCGAAGCTGCTGGCCGCCTATGCCGCCCTGTGGCAAGAACAATGATCCTGGCCCGGTCCCGGTTGCTTGTTGTGCTGGCGCTGGTGACCGCCACCCTGGTCCTGTTTGGCCTGGTCGAGAGATATCAGGTCCGTCAGCCGCAATTGCTGCAAAACGGCGATTTCAGCAATGGCCTGAGCGGTTGGCAAAAAAAATTCGACCGCGCGGACCAATTGCAGCTCGACCAGGGCATTTTACGGATCCGGTCCGTGCAGGCCGGACAATCTCCCGGCATCCGGCAAATTATCGAGCGGGACCCGGGCATGGACCACGTGCGCCTTTCAGCCTGGGTGCGCCACACAGGCGTGGCCCCCGGTCTGCGAATTTGGAACACAGCGCGTCTTTTGCTGGCGCAGCGGAATAGCCATGGTGACCGCTTGTGGGAGCTGCCCCATATGGTCAATCAAGGCCGGGGCGATAGCCCCTGGCGAAGGGTCAGTGCAGTATTCTGGTTGCCCGCGCAGGTCAATTCGGTGGAGATTATCGCCGAATTGAGCCAGGTCGCCGGCCAGATGCAGGTGCGTGATCTGAGCTTGGAAGTGGTGCAGGAATTTACGGCCTTCACAATGGCCCGCTACGGTCTGGTGGCAGTCTGGCTATTGGCGCTGCCCTGGCTGATCCTGCCCTTGTACCGGCCCGGCCCCGCGCGCCGCCGCCGCCTGGCCGTCGTCTTGCTAGGGGCTATCATTCTGGCCGGCGTGTTGCTCCCACAGACCGCAAAAACCCAGGTGCACCGGCTCGCGCGCGATGTGCTGCAATCGGACTGGGTGGCATCTATCAAGGCGATGCAGGCAAAGCCCAAGGTAACCGCACGACCGGCGGCAAAGGCCCCGGCAAGCACCACGGACGGCAGCGTGCGGATTGTCCTGGGCTGGCTCGCCGCGCAAAAACTGGGCCATGTGGGATTTTTCGCGCTGTTGGCGCTGACCGTGACGTTAACCTGGCGCCGGCAACCCTGGCAGCGCTTGTGCCTGTATTTATCGACCTTCGCCGTGGCGGCGGAGACCCTGCAACTGCTGTCATTGGACAGGAATGCCACCCCGATGGACGCGGGTCTGAACCTATTGGGGACCGCCGCCGGCCTGGCCCTTGGCTTCTATATGATCCGCGTGGCAAAATCACTGAGACCGCGAACCTAGAGCAGTTCCGGGTTATTCTGGTCCATTTGCTGGCGTCCCTAAGTCATTCGGGTAGGCGCGTTGCGCAGCGCGATGTGGTGCATCGGGCAAGCGGCGCAACGCACCCGAATGGCTTAGGGACGCCACCGAAGGCCGCACACCAAGGCCCCGTGGCTGCGTTGCGGTTCTTGGACGATGCACCACATCGACCTGCAAACCGCGCCTACCCACGGGGCCTTGGTGTGCGGTCAAATGGTTCAGAATAACCCGGAACCGCTCTAGAGCACGACTAAACGTCTGGCCGGGTTTTACCACGGCAACATGAAGGAGAGCCGCGATGACACTGCCGATTATTTCCGCCGGCCTGGCCGGAATTCTGCTCGTTCTGCAACAAATACTTATGTTGTCGGCGGGCGCATACCGGGCCAAGCACCGCGTTGGCGTCGGCTATGATGGCGACCCGAACCTTGAACGCTTGGTCCGCCGGCACGGTAACCTGGCGGAAAATGCCGCCATATTCATCATCGCCCTGGCGCTTTTGGAAATTCTAGGCGCCTCAAGCATGATCGTACTTTGGTTGGCTGGAATTTTTCTCGCCGCCCGCCTGTCTCACATGTTCAGTTTTGGCTCGCTCGCCGGCTCGCATGGCGGCGAATACATCAAGCAAGGCGGCCGCGCCTTTGGCCTGATGCGCGCCGTGGGGGCCATCCTCACGGCCCTGGTCGGAGTGGCCACGGGCGGATACCTCGCCCTGACCGCGTGGCAATTGATGGGGACGTGATCACTTCATCTAGGATTCGGGATCTTCCCAGCGTCTAAGGCGCTTGGCGGCGGCGCGGCCAAAACGCAGGGTTACTTCCCGGCGCCGGCTGGCATGCAGGGGGTTGGAATTGGCCGGCGCCGGACGGGCGATATCGCCCGAATAGGCGTCCGCCACGATAAGGCCCGGCTTGTCAGGCAAAATCTCAACGGGGAAATCCAATGGCACCGCGAAATAGAACAGGTCGCAATAATCCATATATTCCGGCCATTTCTGATCGGCACGAAAGTCCGCCACGCTGCTTTTAATCTCGACGATAGCGATACGCCCCTTGCGGTCGATCCCCGCCAAATCAGCCCGCCGGCCCGAGCGCAAGGTAAATTCGGTCAGACTGTGATAGCCCAAATGGGTCAATAGCCGCCCCACGCCGCGCGCCAGTTGCCGCGCCGTGTCATCCCGAGGCGCGGTCATTGCCTAACCCCGTGGCGTCAGATAGCGCGGGTTGGCCAAGGCTATCTTGTCCTCTGCGGTTAGGCGCAGATGCTCCAGCACCGCCGCTCTATCGTTGTCCATCGCACCCGAACGAATGGCCCTGGCCAAGGCGCCATTCATTTCGCCTAAATCGCCGTCCTGGCCAAGCAACTCCCTTAACCGCGCCAGTTCGGCGTCGTCCATGGCCCCACCTTGCGCCATGGTGCGCTCGACAATGGCCAGGGCGTTGACCGCGACCCTGGTATGAAAGGCTAACTGCCCCTCTACATTCGGCGCCACATGATCGGTGAGGAATTCGCGCACCGCTTCCACCAGTTCCGCCGCCGTCGGTCTATCTGTTGGCATCGTCGACTCCCCAAATCCTCGTTAGTTCAGCAGTTGCAGCAGATCATATTCGGTTTCGGCGGCCCGGCGGCCAATGGCGGCGTATTCAATCGACCGTTGCTCGCCATCAATATGGGTGAAGCCCAGGATCATACACAGAATGCCCCAACGCAGGGTGCCGAAAACCTGCCAAAAATAGATTTCAGCCGGGTCCAGCCGGCCGCCGCCGCCGGCCTCATAGCCGTCCAGCATTTCCGAGACATCGCCAAATCCGCCCACCACCTTGTCATGATAGCCATAGCGCCAGGAACGCACACACATCCAACCCAGATCGCTGTTCGGGTTGCCCAAATGGGCGGATTCCCAATCCAGCACACCGCGCAGGCCATCCGGGTTGACCAGAATGTTGCCGTTACGAAAATCCCCGTGGTTCAGGGTATAGCGGTCGCCGGCTTGTTCCAGCCGCTCCTGCAACCAGCGGAAACCATATTCAAAACCGGCGTGGGGTTGATGAAAGGAATCCATGATGCTGCGGTAATGCAGTAATTCTTCCGCCGCCGGCAAGCCCCGCATGGGCGGCAGAAGATCAAGGTCGATACCGTGAAAGCGGGCGGCGGCATGGCCTATCTGGAAGGCCAGCTTGGGCCGGGCCCCGGCGTAGGTGTCTTCGCGCAGGATACGCCGACCCAACGTCTCACCTTCCAGCCGCTGAGTGAAAAAACCCTCTGTCGTGCGCTCATCCCTGGCTAGAAAGAACGGCACCTCTGGCACCGGCGTCCCCGCCCCGCCGGCCAATTGAAACAACCTGCCTTCGGTCCAACGGTCAACCGCCAGACGGCCCTCGGGCACACCTTCGAATTGCTTGTCCGCCTGACGGTCCATGGGGTCGCGTTTCAGGATCAACGGTTGGCGCGCGCCGGACGGCGGCACGGCATCGAAAGACCAGGTCTCTCGGCTGGCCCCGCCCGAGAGACGTACCAGGTCCTCGACCTTGGTGCCAGGGCCATATTCCACCGCCATGCGGTCGCGCAACACCGCCGCCAATTGTTCGCCGGCGGTCAGATCGGGGTTCTGTACCGCGTCCATCAGTTAGTCCACCAACTGCAACAGATCGTATTCACCTTCCACCGCGCGCCGGCCGATGGAAACTTTTTCGAGCGAGCGTTCCCGGCCATCAATATGGGTAAAGGCCATGATCATGCACACCACGCCCCAACGCAGACAGCCGAAGGCTTCCCAAAAACGCAGCCTCTCCAACGGCACCCGGCCGCCGCCGGCCGCCTCGTAACCATCCAGCAGATCGGCCACCTCGCCAAAACCGCCCACCGGCTTGTCGTAATAGCCATAGCGCCAGGCGCGGATGCAAATCCAACCCAGGTCGGAGATGGGATTTCCCAGTTGGCCCAACTCCCAATCCAGAACCCCGCGCAAACCGGCGCCATCGACCAGCAGATTGCCGTTACGAAAATCACCATGCACCAGGGTCAACCGGTCGCCGGCCAGTTCCAAACGTTCACGCAACCAGTGGATACCGTATTCAAAACCGGCGTGCGGCTGCTTGAAGGCATCGATGACATCTTGATGATAATCCAGGGCCTCCGTCGCCGTCAGGCTTGGCAGCTCCGGCAGTCGGTCGATGGGTATATCGTGAAACCGGGCCGCTGCCTCGCCGCATTGAAAGGCCAGTTTCGGGCGGGCCTGGGCGTAGGCATCTTCGCGCAGAATGCGCCGGCCCAGCGCCTCGCCGTCCAGGCGCTGCATCACGAAGCCGGCGGAGGTGCGGTCATCGGCGTCCAAAAAGAACGGTACTTCCGGTACCGGCACGCCAACCTCGCCGGCCAATTGCATCAACCGCCCTTCGGTCCAGCGGTCGACACCCAGCAGCACATTGGCGCCACCTGGCTGGCCATCTGTATTCCCGTCACGTATTTCGTTCAGCGGGTCGCGTTTCAGGATCAGGGGTTTGCGCTTGCCATCGGGCAATAAGGCGTCAAACGACCAGGTTTCCCGGCTGGCCCCGCCGGACAGACGCACCAACCCGTCGATTTCGGTGCCCGGTCCGTACACGTCTTGCACCCGGCCCCGCAGCACGGCGGCCAGATCCAGCGTCTGAATTTCGGCCTTCTTCCTGTTTATATCAGCCGTCATCGTCTGGTACTCATCCGCCATGACCGGCACAATTTGACGTTAGGGTGGCCGGTGCAGTCTTTGATGAACCGACCACCCTGTCAATCTATTCTAGCCCAAATCCCGTAAAACCTCGTCCGGGTGTTCGGCGGGGACCACGGCGTCATAGACCTTGACGATATGGCCATCGGGATCGATCAGAAAACTATGCCGGGCGGGATACGGCTTTTCCGCCTGGATCACGCCATAGGCCGCGCCCGCAACCTGATCGGGATCACTAAGCAGGTCATAGGGAAAGTCGAACTTTTCCTGAAAAGCACGGTTATCCTCCGGCGTGTCAAACGACGCGCCCAGAATCACCGTGTTCTTAGCCGTAAAGTCTTGGATTCTATCACGGAACCCTTTGCCTTCAACGGTTCAGCCAGGTGTGTCGGCCTTGGGGTACCACCACAGCAGCACGTGCTGGCCGCGATATTGTTCCAGGGTCGTGGCCGCCCCCTGTTGGTTACGCATGGAAAAGGCCGGTGCCAAATCCCCCGCTTTCAATAACGCCATGATCTATTCTCCTCTGTTGTCATGGTGGTGCTAAATATCGAATGAAAATTTCAAGCCATCGTAGCGGCCAGGCCGCGCAAATAATCCAACACCTGATCACCGGTGATGACATCGCCATATTTGGCTTCAATGTCGAACAGGTTGGCGTCATGGGGACCAATGGCCCGATCACCCACGCCATCGCTCACGACAATGGTGTAATAGGCGTACTGCAGGGAATCCACCGCAGAAGCGCGCACGCAACCGGATGTAGTGGCCCCCGTGATGACCACGGTATCCACGTTCCGGGCGCGCAGATAGCTATCCAAATCCGTGCCAAAGAAGGCGGAGGCATAATTTTTGGAAACCACATATTCGCCCGGCAGCGGCTTGATCCGCGCGTCCACCGCGCAATTGGGCGAGCCTTTGCGCAGAATACCCAGGGACGGTATTTTCTTAACGAAGACGCCGCCGTCTGACAGATCCTCCTGGTATTCCACGGTGGTGTAAACGATGGGCAAACCGGATTTTCGAAACGCCGTCTGCAATTGCGCCGTGACCGCCAATTGGCTGGAAAAATCGCCGCCCAGGGGCGAGTCAGGATCGGTAAACCCAACGATGAAATCCACCACCAGCAAGGCCGGCTTTTTGCCAAAGCCGGACGACACGGCAAAACCCTTGCTTTTATAATCGGCCCGCGTCTCGCGTTCCCAATCCGCCATGGTCAACCTCTCACGCATCGGGGGCCGGGCACCGCCCCACGCCGCCGTTTCCGCTGGCACTAGCAATAGCATCCGAGAGCCGGCACATCAACGCACGCGCCACCAGCGATGTGCGCTTTCGAAATTCAACGTCAGAGTATAGAATATCTACCGCCTGATGAATGGTGTTATCGAACACCTCAACAAATTAGTAATAAAATCGATATATTTATAGCATTTAGACTACATGCCGGCGGATACCTGCTCATGTTAACCAAAATGGGTACTTTGCATTGATGATAAGTTGGTCTTCCGCCGCGATTACCATATTTGCATTTCTTTTCGCCGCGCTGGTTTTTGCCTTTGATCTAGCGCTGCCGCTTGGCGTGGCAGGCGGTGTCCCCTACGTGGTGGTCGTACTGCTGGGGATTTGGTTGCCCGGAATACATTTCACCATCGGCTTCGCGTTGGCCGGCACGGTGCTGACCGTACTCGGATACGTCATGTCTCCCGCCGGTGGCATTGAATGGATGGTGCTGACAAACCGGGCATTGGCGCTGTTCGCGATCTGGGCATGTGCGCTTTTGGTTATTCAAGGCAAACGGCGGGAGCAATCACTAAAGCTAAACGATTCCCGCTTCCGTGATTTTGCCGAAACCGCATCGGATTGGTTCTGGGAGATGGACGCCGATCTGCGTTTCACCTATCTGTCAGACTCGTTTGATGAAAATCTTGACCGGCCGGCCGCGCTGTCCATCGGACGCACGAGAAACGATATCTTTGCCGATCTCATCGCGTCGGGCACGCCTGAGGAGCAGGAGAACTGGCGCCAGCATTTCGCCGACCTTGCGGCCCGGCGGCCCTTCAAGAACTTCCTACAACAGTGGATCACCCCGGCTGGGCAGCAGCGGGTTTTCGCCAACAGCGGCAAACCCTTTTTCGATGATGCTGGCAAATTCGCCGGTTATCGCGGTACCGCGTCGAACATTACCGAAACCGTGCTGGCGGAACGGGCCTTGCAAAGCAGTGTAAGCCGGTACCGGGCGTTGGTGGAAAGCGGCACCGTCGGCATGCTGGTCTTTGATGTGGACTACCGGCCGATCTATGTCAGCAAACTCGCCGCCGAGATATTCGGCTACGCTTCAGCGGCGGAAATGCAAGCACTACCCAGTTTCGATAGCATCCTGACTGAGGACGAGGCCGAACGAACCGCCGAAAGACGCCGCCGGCGTTTCGCCGGTGAGGACATACTACCCATTTACGAAATCGAGTGCCTGCGCAAGGACGGCTCAACAGTCTGGATTTTACAGCATGCCGCGGTGATTGAGTGGGAGGGTGAACGGGCGGTGCTGTCCACAATCACCGACATCACCAGGCAAAAGCACAACGAAGCGGAAGCGGCCCGGCAATCGGCCGTGGTAACCGCCCTGATCGATACATTGCCAGCGCATATCTCTCTGCGCGACCGGGAAGGCAAGTTCGTCTTCGTCAACCGCACCATGGCCGAAGACCATGGCTGTGATGTTTCGGAATTCGTTGGCCGAAATCTGAACGAGATCAGATCTCCAATTGATACCTTAGGCGCGCCAATCGGTGGCTCAACCCTGCAAGCCATGGCGGAAGAGGTATTGAAAACCGGCAAATCAATCCGCAACCACATGTTGACCCCACCCCTATTTCCAGACCGTACCTTTTTGAGCGACGTCCTGCCGTTGCCTCAGGCCGATGGCGTATTGGCAATCTCGCAGGACATCACCGAGCGCGTGAAGGCGGAAAAAGCGCTGCGGGATAGCGAGCAACAATTGCGCCTGATCGCCAATGCCATGCCGGCACTAATCGCCTACGTCGATGCGTCCTTGCGTTTCCAATTCATAAACGAGGTGGGCGAGCGTTGGTATGCCCGCCCCAGCGCCGAAATTATTGGCCACGAAATTGCCGACGTACTTGGCGAGGATTTGGTTCAGGCCCGACATAACCTCTTCGCGGGCGTCTTGGCGGGAGCACCGCAGTTTTTCGAAGATTATTACGTTTACCCTGATGGTCAAAGGCGACTAGTCAGCGGCAACTATATCCCACACAAAAATGAAGACGGCTCGATCATTGGTTTCTACGCGCTAACGATGGACGTCACCGAGCGGCATGCGTTGGAGGAACGGTTGCGCCAGGCTCAGAAAATGGAAGCCGTGGGCCAACTGACCGGCGGCATCGCACATGATTTCAACAATCTACTGGCAATTATTCTAGGCAACGCGGAAATGCTTACCTCCAATTCCAGCCGCAGCCAGACCGCACCCCAGGCAATTGTGCGGGCGGCGGAAAGAGGGGCCGAGTTGACCCGGAACCTGCTTGCATTTTCGCGCAAACAACCGTTGGCGCCTCGGATTATCGATCCAGCGGCGCTTGTCGCCGACATGTCTGAATTGATGCGGCGCAGCCTGGGCGCAACCATCGAAATCACGACGTCTTCGGAGCCTGAGCTGTGGACCGCCATGGCCGACCCAGGCCAGTTGGAAAATGCCCTGCTGAACCTGGCACTGAATGCCCGGGACGCCATGCCCGGCGGCGGAAAACTCACCCTCGATTGCCGGAATATTCAGCTGCAAGACGTCGATATTGCCGAAGATATCGACGCGATGGCTGGCGACTACGTGATGTTGGCGGTCAGCGACACCGGCACCGGGATGGATGCTGAAACACGACAGCACGTGTTCGAACCGTTTTACACCACCAAGGGGGTCGGCGAGGGCAGCGGTCTTGGACTTTCCATGGTCTATGGCTTCGCCAAACAATCTGGCGGTCATGTGGATATTTGCAGCGAGCCGGGTCTGGGAACGACCGTGAAACTTTACCTGCCTCGGGCCACGCATCCGTCAGCGGAGATTGAACCCGTAAGGCGCGAAGCTTCGCCGTCAGGCCATGGCGAGGCGGTACTGGTGATCGAGGATGATGCGGAAGTGCGGGAGTTGACGGTGGCGATGCTGGAGGCCATGGATTATCGCGTGACCGCGGCAGCGGACGCGGCGGCGGCGCGTAAGGTTATAGAGGGGGGTGCCGCATTCGATCTGCTACTTTCCGATGTAGTCCTGCCAGGCGGCACCTCGGGCCCTGATTTTGCCAGGGAATTATGCCGGGGCGAACCTGGCCTCAAGGTTATCTTCATGTCGGGCTATCCCGATGACGCGGCCATCGGCGGCGGCCTGCTGGATCCCGGCAGCGTTTTGCTCAACAAGCCATTTTATCTCCGGCAACTGGCAACGGCCATGCGCGAAGCCCTTGGTTGAAGCCGCTGGATGAGACCAGCGCGTGAGGCCACTGGATAAAAATTCACAACCTGCACATTGTCGCGCGGTCGTCAGGCTGATAGCGTTGGCACGCAAAAAATTAGATGCCGAGAATCCAGAAAGGTTGCGGGAATGAAAACAGCGTTCGAAGAAGTCATGGAAATTCGGGGCGAAGGAATGCCCGAAAATGACGCGGTCAAGATCACGGGCGCCGATCCGGTATTTTCCACGCCTTTCAAACTTGGTGAAACCTGTGCTTCGGTGCTGGCCGGCGTTGGCGTCGCGGTGTCCGACATCTGGGAATTGAAAACCGGCCGCCGGCAGAATGTGGCCATTGATGCGCGGCACGCGGCCGCCGCCCTGCGCAGCACGCTTTATATGCAACAGCCGGGGCCGGATGGCGCCTTCGCGCCCGTGGTAAATGATAACCACGAGGCCATGTTGAAAATCACCCAGCCCTGGCCAACCAAGGACGGCCGCTGGTTCCTGCCGCATTTCGGCCTGCCGAATTTAAAGGAACGCGTGCTGGGTGTACTCGGCTGCGAACCAACCCCAGAGTCCGTCTCGAAGGCGGTTGCGCAATGGAACGCCCTGGATCTGGAAGCGGCAATTGACGAGGCGCGGGCCTGCGGCGGCATGGTGCGCAGTAACGCCGAATGGCTGGCCCATCCCCACGGCCGGGCCCTGAAGGCGAAGCCCATCGTCGAAATATTCAAGATCGCGGACAGCGATCCCGAACCGTTCCCCATGGGCGATGGGTCCCGAAATGACCGTCCCCTAAGCGGCATTCGTGCGCTCGACCTAACACGCATCCTGGCCGGACCCATCGCGGCACGTACCCTGGCGGAAAACGGCGCCGACGTTTTGATGGTGGCGGCGGAACATCTGCCGCAGATCGACGAACACGTCATGGATACCAGCCATGGCAAGCGAAGCTGCTTTCTTAACCTCAAGACCGCCGAGGGCGCGTCGCAGCTGACGGAACTGGCGCGCGGCGCCGACGTCTTCTCGCAAGGCTACCGCCCCGGCATGTTGGAGGGTCTGGGTTTCGGTCCGGAGGATCTGGCGAAAATCCGCCCCGGCATTGTCTATCTCTCCATAAGCTGTTTTGGCGCCGGCGGCCCGTTCAGCCATCGCGGCGGCTGGGAACAGGTGGCACAAACCGTCACCGGCCTTTGCCATGACGGCGGCGACGGCAGCGGCAACCAGCCCGGTCTGTTGCCGGCGGCGGCCTGCGATTACACCACCGGGTATCTGGGTGCCTATGGCGTCTTGCTGGCATTGGCCCGGCGCGCCCGCGAGGGGGGCAGCTATCACGTCCGGGTTTCGTTGTGCCAATCAGGTATGTTCATTTACCGCCAGGGCAAGACCGCATTCGCCGAACCGAACATGGATTTGACGAATAGTGAACGCGATGCTCTGTGCATCGACACGCAGCCGGCACTGGGGCCGCTAAGGCACCTTGGCCCGATCCTGCAACTGTCGGAAACCCAGCCCCATTGGACGCGACCAACCCCGGTTCTGGGTGGCGACGCGCCGGAATGGCTCGCCACGGCCACCGCCACCCAAGCCGGAGCCGGCGCCGCCGACGCGGCTGAATGACGCCGCATCCAGGGCGCGGCAAGCAGCGTCATTAACGCCTGTGCGGACCGTGAAGCCATGAAAACAATAGTCATCGGCGGCGGCATTATTGGCGCCTCGGTTGCCTATCACCTGGCTGTCCGTGGCGCGGCGGTCACGGTCCTGACGGACGGCAGACCTGGTGGGGTCGCCACGGCGGCATCTTTTGCCTGGATCAATGCGGCGCCGGGAAACGCCCGGCCTTACTTCGAATTGCGCGTCAAGGGCATCTTGGACTGGCATCGCCTGCAACACGAACTGGGTGAGCGCCTGACTATCAACTGGAACGGCTCTCTGACCTGGAGCGACGAGCCGGCAGCCATGCGGACCGCGTACGCGGAACATGCATCGTGGGGCTATCCCACATCTATGATCTCGCCAGCCGAGGCGGCGAAACGGGAACCCTCCCTTGCCAGTTACCCGGACCAGGCCGCCTATTCGCCGCTGGAAGGCAGCCTTTCGCCCAGCGAAACGGCCCGTGATCTGCTGGCTGCGGCAGCCGAGCAGGGCGCGCAGATCAGCCCGGACGGGGTGCGCGCCATTATCGCCCGGAATGGGCGCATTACCGGCGTTCAGACGGCGGCCGGCGAGATCAGTGCGGAGCATGTGGTGCTGGCCGCGGGTGCCGCCTGTGAAGCCTTGGCGGCTGGCGTTGGCGTGACACTGCCCATGGCAAACCGGACAGGCTTTTTAGCGCAAAGCGCCCCGCTGCCCCCCATACTTAACGGATTGGTTCTGGCGCCACAGGCCCATATGCGGCAAAACGCGGACGGCAGGATTATTGTCGGCGCGGATTTTGCCGGTGGCGCGGCACCCGATGACGAGGACGCCGCGGCCGAGGCATTACTGGCGTCCGTTCGCGGCCTGTTAGCCCATAACGGTGACAGGCGCGGCGATGATGTCCGCATGGAACGTCATACACTGGGCCTGCGTCCCGTCCCCGCCGACGGCCTGCCCATTATTGGCGCGGCCGCCGGGGCGCCTGGATTATATGTGACGGTGATGCACAGCGGCATTACGCTGGCTGCCCTGGTGGGACGGCTGGCGGCGGAAGAAATTCTGAGCGCCCAGCCGGTGGACATCCTGGCGCCCTATCGCCCGGAACGGTTTGAAGGCTCCAATTTTTAACGGCTTTTTTTAACAGGCCATTTTTTAACGGCGGGCACATTTACATGCACCGGTGTTTTTCGGTTATGTTGGGGTCGTAATCGAGCGTAGTTGTGATTGGGAAGGATGCTGCCATGGACCTGGTCTTTACCGCCGAAGAACTGGCCTTTCGTGACGAGGTGCGGGAGTTCCTCGGCAACAAGCTGCCGACCGAAATCCGCGACCGGGTTCGCCTGGCCTCGTCCTATGTGCCCCGCGAAGATTCGGTACGCTGGCAGGCTATCCTGCACGCCCAGGGCTGGGGCGCGCCCAACTGGCCGGTGGAACATGGCGGCACGGGCTGGAACGCGGTGCAGAAATATATCTATGACGCGGAATATCAGGCCGCCGATTGCCCCCGGCAAAGCCCCTTTGGCATTTCCATGGTCGGCCCGGTGATCTGCGCTTTCGGCACCCCGGAACAGAAAAAACAACATCTGGGTCCAATCATTTCCGGCGAGCGTCTATGGTGCCAGGGCTATTCCGAGCCGGGCTCGGGCTCGGACCTGGCATCGTTGTCAACGCGGGCGGTGCCGGACGGGGATGACTATGTGGTCAATGGTTCGAAAATCTGGACCTCCCATGCCCACCACGCCAACTGGATGTTCTGTCTGGTGCGGACCGATCCGGACGCCAAGCCACAGCGGGGGATTTCCTTCCTGCTAATGGACATGACCACGCCGGGCATCAAGGTGGAACCAATCATCTCCATCGACGGGCATCATTACCTGAACCAGGTGTTCTTCGACGATGTGCGGGTGCCGATCTCGAACCGGATCGGCGAGGAAAACATGGGCTGGACCTACGCTAAATTCCTCCTCGGCCACGAGCGCACGGGGATCGCCGGCGTGGGTAAGTCAAAACGCAAGGTCGAACGCCTGAAGGCCATAGCGCAGGTCGAATTGGATGGCGGCGAAAGCATCCTGAAAAACACCGCGTTCCGCGCCCGGATCAGTCAGGCGGAGGTCAGTCTGCAGGCCCTGGAGTTTACCCAGTTGCGCATCCTGGCTCAGGAAAAAGCCGGCCAGCCACCAGGACCGGAGGCGTCGACCCTGAAGATCAACGGCACCGAGGTGGAGCAGACCCTGAACGAGTTGATGATCGAGGCCATCGGCAACTATGCCGCCCCCTATCCCGCCGACGCCCAGGATCTGGAGCGTAACGAACCCCCCATCGGCCCGGCCCACGGCGTCGGCCTGATGCAGGAGCGTCTATTGCGCCGGGCGGCGACCATCTACGGCGGCAGCAATGAAATTCAACGCAACATCATCGCCAAGGCCGTTCTGGAACTTTAAGCGCGGGAAATTTAGGGAAGACGACCACATGCATTATGGATTCTATCTGCCTACACGGGGCCCCACCTCCGGGCCCGACGACCTGGTGACGCTGGCGACACGGGGCGAGGAATTGGGCTTTCATTCCGTGATGATCGCCGACCACATCATCTTTCCAACCCGGATCGAGTCGAAATATCCCTATACCGTAACGGGCGCCTTCCCCGGTGAGGGCGATGCGCTGGAGCAATTGACCCTGATGGCCTTTATCGCGGCCAAGACGGAAAAACTGCGTCTGGTCAGCTCCGTGATGATCCTGCCCCACCGCAACCCGGTGGTCACGGCCAAGGTATTGGCCACCATCGATGTGCTGTCAAAGGGCCGGGTCACGGTGGGTGTCGGCGTGGGTTGGATGGCGGAGGAATTCGCCGCCCTGGGCGCGCCTGATTTTGCCAAGCGCGGCGCCGTCAGTGACGAGTATCTGGAAATTTTCGCCAAACTGTGGGCCGGCGGCCCGGTCAGCCACCAGGGCGAATTCTACCAGTTTGACGAGGTTCGTTGCGAACCCCTGCCGGTGCAACGGCCGGGCCCGCCGATCTGGGTTGGCGGTCACAGCCGCCCCGCGCTGCGCCGCGCCGCCCGCTATGGCGACGGCTGGCACCCGGTGGGCGCAAACGCCGCCGTGCCCCTGCCGCCCGACGAATTGGCGGTTAAGATTTCAGAGCTGAAACAATTGACCGTGGCCGAGGGCCGGGATTTCGACGCCATGACCTTGTCTTTCAAGGCGCCCCTGTACGATGCGGCCATTGCCGCGCCGGACGGCACCCGGCGTCCGTTTTCAGGAACCAACGATCAGGTGATCGAGGACATTCACACCTATGCCGCCCTTGGCATCGAAGAATTGATATTCGACATCCGCGCGCCCAGCATGGCGGAAAGCCTGGAACGCATGGAGCATTTCGCCACCAACATCATGGCGCCGGCAGGGGCCTAACCCTCCGCCTGGGTGTTTGCCACGCTCCAGGCGCGCAATCACCAAATCTGGGCCTTTTGGCGTCAGACGGCCTCGGTCAGATGCAGGATATTTTCGTGCAGAGCCGTGGGAATTGAAAAGCCGGACGCCATAATCCGCGCCCGATTGGCATGGCGGCGGTCACCGGGCAGACGGACGCCGTCCTGAGCCAGCATTCTTTCGAAGAATTGTTCCGAATGCGCCAGCCAACCGACGGCGTCGCCGAACCGGGCCGGGTCCATGGCGATCATCAATTCGCCGCCACGGCCAGGACCGCCATCGTTGGGCGTTGTTTCCGACGCTTCAAATGCGAAATTCTCGCCCAACAATCCAGCCGCCAACAATTCGATCATTATACCAATGGCGGATCCCTTGTAGCCGCCAAAGGGCAGCAAGACGCCTTCAATGGCGGCCTTGGCGTCGATGGTTGGCCGGCCCTCGGAATCCAGGGCAACCCCGGGGGCCAGTTCGTGCCCCTCGCGGGCGGCAATCATCACCTCGCCCTGGGCCATGACCGAAACGGCCTGATCAAAAACCATGGGCGGTCCGTCCTTGCGCGGCCAGCCAAAGGCCATTGGGTTGGTGCCGAACAACGCGCTTGTGCCACCCGCCGGGGCCACCAGGCTCCGCGAAGCGGTGACCGCCAGGGCGCAGAGGCCTTCCTGGGCAATGGCTTCCGTTTCCGGCCAAAGTGCCGCGAAGTGAAAGATGCCGGCCAGGGACAGCGCCGCGATGCCATTTTCCCGCGCCGCCTCGATCAACGGTTGCCGGCCACGGACCAGGGCCAGCGGCGCAAAACCGCCCCTGCCATCGACGCGGACCACCGCGCCGGCGATGCGCTCGATGCTGGGATCGGCCCGGCCATCAACGCGGCCGCTACGCAGGGCGGTTACATATCCCGGTAGCCGGAACAAACCATGCGAGGGGCAGCCATCGCCCTCGGCGGCAATCATCACATCCGTGGTCGCGGCCGCGTTGGCGTCGTCACAGCCATTGGCCAGCAGACATTGGTGGGACAGCGCCCGCGCTTCGTCCAGATGCAGCGTTATTTTATCCATTTAATTTAGCCTTAGTTTGCGAGGATCATGCCGAGAAGCCTGTTTCCAGCAGCGGTTCATCGTCGATAACGCGTTGATAGGACATGCGGGACAAATCGATTGTCTGATAACTGCCGTCGAGCAGTAATTCGGTCATCGCCCGGCCGATTGCCGGGCCCTTTTGCAGTCCGGCACCTGAAAACCCGGTTGCGACATAGAAATTGTCCAGGCCGCCGATCCACTTGCCGATAATCGTGTTGCCGTCCATCCGGTTATAGGCGTAATGCCCGGCCCAGCCCCGCTTGACCTGCAGCGCCTCGAAGGCGGGCACCCGATGCGCCAAGGCGGGCCAGAATACCGTTTCGAACAAATCGTGATGGACGTCCCAATTGAATCCGAAGGGGACATTAGTATCGGTCTGCCCAACGGTGAAGCCGGCGCCTTCCTGGCGGAAGGCAACCCCGCCGGTATCCTTAGTCAGCGGCATGGTTTCGAGCTGGCCGCGAATTTCGAAATAGAAGGTATTGCGGCTCAACGGTTCCACCGGCACGCTCATGCCGACCATGGCGCAGATTTCCGGCCCCCAGGCGCCCGCGACATTGACGATGATATCGCCCGCCACCCGGTCGCCTGAGCCCAGCACCACCTGCCGGGCCAGACCGCCGCTGACCTCTATATCAACAACCTTGTCCTGAATGTATTTGACGCCCAGGCTGATGGCCTTGCGGCGAAATCCCAGCACGGCGGCGTTGGGGTCGATGAAGCCATCCTGTGGTGCGTGAATTGCCGCATCGATATCGGCCACGTTCATGGAGGGGAAGCGCTTCGCCAATTCATTCCGGTCGATAAAATCGTTGGGCACCCCGTGCCCGGTCTGGATGCGCCAGTTTTCCTCGGCAATGGCCACATCCTCGGCGCCCGCGACAAGGTACAGATAGCCCTGTTCGAGAAAATCAAAACCGCCCGGCAGGCCGTTGACGTCCATGAGACGCGCGAAATCCTTGTAGACTTCGCGCCCATAGCGGGACATTTCGATATTTTCCGGCAGGCCATGCATCAGCCGCACACCGCCCGAGGAGCGCGGCGCGGCGGCCCATTCATAGCTCGGGTCCGGTTCGATAACGCAAATATCGCCGGCCCGGCCGGTCATCGCCAGATGATAGGCGATACTCGATCCCATAATGCTGCCGCCGATAATAATAATATCCGCCATAGCTATCCCTTTTCCGTCGTCCGGCGCTGGTTGGCCAAAGGGCCTACACTTTAAGTCGCCGCACGGTTATTGGTTCCTGACGGCCCTTGACCTGGATCGTTTCAACAGGTCCAAAATCATCGTCCGCCAAAACCGCATCAACCACAATTTCGCCCGCCAGGGCTTCGGAACAAAGGCGGGCTGAAATATTCACCGCATCCCCAATAACCGTAAAATCACGGCGGCTTTCCGGCCCGATAGCGCCCGAGATAACCTCGCCGCGAAATACCCCTATCCCAACGTGCCGGGGATAATCGCCTCGGTTCACCGCATCGATAATTTCCCGCGCCGCATCCACCCCCCGTTTGCCGCCGTCTTCGCCATCGAAACGGGCCAGCACCGCGTCACCAATCATTTTGTCCACATCACCGCCGTGCCGGGTTACGGCCTCAACCTGTAGCGTCATAAGTTGATTGAGAAAACCAACGACGGCCTCTGGGGGGTTTTCCTCGGCAAAGCTGGTAAAGCTGCGGATATCCGAAAACAGCAGTGTCGTGATGACTTTGCGCGACTGGATACTGCCTGTCGAAGCCGCTTCCCTTGCCGCATGCACGGCGGTGACAGAGACGAATGTCTCTATCCTTTTCCGGAGAACATTAAGGGCATCAGTGCGCATATCAATATCGGCCTGAGCGCGGTTCACCAATCCGCTCAGCGCAAACATAAGCATCAACAGCATCCCTGCCGGGACTGCCACGGCTGGCAACGCCGCACCGATCATGACCGCGTTCAGGTGCCCCACCGGCTCATACAACTCGAACACGGCGCGGAGACGTCCATCACTGTCAAACACCGGCACGTACAATTCGTATTGTTTTGTACCGTCGGCAAGGGTCTTCGTGACCGCTTTCAAATCCCCCTCATTGATGACATCACGAAGGGGGGCGCCATTCTCTTGCGTGCCGATCTCTTTGGTGCGCGTCGCAAACAGCACCCTGCGATCCAGGTTATAAACCTTGAGTTCGCGCAAATTTTGTTCCTGCACCTCGCTGGTAAAGGCGGCGACCAAGATGTTCGTGGAGGATTGCAAATCGGCAACCGCACGGCCTTCCATTAACCGCTTCCAGGCGTCCGGCGCATGCTTCGCGACGGCCCTGGCGATGGTCTGGGCCCGGCGTTGCGCCTGTTCCAAATAGATATTCTCGCTCACATATTGAGCCGTAAACC
This sequence comes from Alphaproteobacteria bacterium, assembly GCA_016776605.1. Lineage (GTDB taxonomy): Bacteria > Pseudomonadota > Alphaproteobacteria. The sequence goes on from JADHTB010000007.1 coordinate 113,244, forward strand.
CAATTAAAATCAGGAATATCCCGATAAATCCCAGGAACGCTGGAATAAAACGTCTGCGAAACAGCCGCTTTAGTGGGAAGGGTTGTTCGGAAGGCAATGCTTCAGAAGTCTGTTCATTACCCTTGGCTACGGTCATTCTTTGCAACGCCTATCAATTGGCCATGCGACAGGATTGGCTCAACCCTACGCCTCGGCGCGCAGTTCGACCCGGCGGATCTTGCCGGAGATGGTTTTGGGCAGGGCCTCGCGGTATTCGATTTCGCGCGGGTATTTATAGGGCGCGGTCAGGTTTTTGACGAAATCCTGAATTTCCACCGTTAATTCGTCCGAGCCTTCGTAACCCGCCGCCAGAATGACGTAAGCCTTGACGATCTCGCCACGCAGAGCGTCGGGTTTACCGACCACGGCGGATTCTATCACCGCTGGATGTTCCACCAGGGCGCTTTCCACCTCGAACGGCGAGATGCGGTATCCGGACGAGGAAATGATGTCGTCGGAACGGCCCACGAACCAGATATAGCCGTCCGCGTCCCGGGTCGCGGTATCGCCGGTATAATACCAGCCATGGCGGAAGGACTTGGCGGTTGCCGCCTCATCGCGGAAATAGCCGTGAAACAGGCCGGGCGGATAGGGATCGGTGATCTTGACCGCGATATGGCCCACGGTATCCTCAGCAACGATATTGCCGTCGTCATCGATAATGCCGATATCGATGCCCGGCACCGGCTTGCCCATGGAACCGGGGCGAATTTCCATGCCCGGATAGTTGGCGACAATATTGACCGTCTCGGTCTGGCCATAGCCATCGTGAATATCACAGCCCGTGGCCGCCTTCCAGGAACGCATAGCTTCCGGGTTCAGGGGCTCGCCCGCGCCGATACAATGGCGGATGGAGCTGAGATCATGGCCCGACACATCCATCTGCGCGAACAGGCGATAGACCGTGGGCGGGGCGCAAAAGGTGGTGACCTTATATTTTTCGATCAGCTTTAAATGCATATCCGCATCGAAGCCCGCGGCGTCGTACAGCATGATCGCCGCGCCCGCGATAATGGGGGGAAAGATGATGCCCCAGGCCGCCTTGGCCCAGCCGGTATCGGTCAGGGTCCAATGAATATCGTCCCGGCGCAGGCCCTGCCAGTAATTGCAGGTAATGGTATGGGCCAGACCATAGCTGTGGTCGCGTGCCACCATTTTTGGCATCGACGTGGTGCCGGAGGTAAAATAGATCAACATCAGATCGTCGCGGCTGGTAGGCGGCGCCAGGCTGCGGCTGAAGGTGTCGGGGGCGGCGGCGGAGGCGCTTTCCTTGCAGGTCCAGCCGTCCCGTTCCGCGCCAATGATGATCAGATGTTCCAGGGTTGGGCATTTATCACGCACGGCCTCAACCTTTTCGGCGTGCTCCGCCGTGACAATGACAATCTTGGCGCCCGAGCGGTTGACCCGATATTCGATATCATGGGCGGTCAGTAAATTAGTGCCCGGCATGGCCACGACGCCGGTTTTCATGCAGCCGAACAGCACGTGATAAAAAGCCGGGATACGGGTGATCATGACAAAGGCGAAATCGCCCTTTGCCGCGCCCAGGTCGTTGAGCACATGGGCGAATTGGTTCGAAGCCCGTTCCAGATCGCCATAGCTGTGTTCTATCGCACTGGCGCCGTCCGTCGCCACGGCGATCAAAGCCGTCTTGTCCGCCTCGGCGGCCTGTTTCGCCAGCACATCGAAGGCGAAATTAAAATCATCCGGTATGTCGAGCTTGAATTCAGCCCGCGCCGCCTCGTAGTCGAATGCCGCTGCATCGTTACCCATGACCCAACACCTAGCCTCCGCCGTTACCTCTATTTGTCTTAGTACATAGCGTAATTCAGTTTGTTATGGACACAAGCAATCTTTGCCCCTGTCAAATGCCTTTGGCCCACCGCCCGCCTCAGCACACCGGGGGCGCGTCGTTAAAAGCAGACTATCTGGTCAAAAACTCCAGGAGCCAGGCGGCGGCATCGGCTTCATCGGTAGCTTTTTTCAGACTGTTCAGAGCCGTGTCCACAACAGCGTCGCCCATGCGGTCACGGCGCATCTGGTATAGATCGGTTGCAAATTCCCTGGTCATTTCCGGGTGGTTCTGGATACTTAGAACATTAGGCCCGACGGTCATGATGCCGATGGGGCAGAAATCGCTGCCGCCCAACACAACGGCGCCGGGAGGCGGTGTGACGACCTGATCCTGATGCGAGGCCAACAGGGAAAGGCTGCTCACGGGCGGCTGCATCCAATCTGATCTAGCTGTCAGATCATGGCGATGCACCCCGACGCCCCAGCCCGGCGCCTTGACCACCGTGCCGCCAAAGGCCTGGGCGATCAGTTGATGGCCGAAACAGATACCGACCACGGGACGCTGTTCCGCCGCCGCGCGGGTGAAGGCTTCCAACTGGGCGATCCAATCGTCGCCGTCATAGACACTGGCGGCGCTGCCGGTAATCAACCAGCCGTCGCAGGCATCGCCCGCCTGCGGAAATTCACCCAGATAGCAACGGTATGACCGCAGGGCCGGCCCGACGCCGCCGGGCGCCAAAAACCGCTGGAATGATTCCGTGTACGTGCTGAAGTGCGAGGTAAAATCCACCCCGACCGAACCCGCTTCAAGAATGCCGATGTTGAGGGCCATGCCGGAAATTTACCCTAGAGCGCCTGCGATCAGACGGCCAAAGATCACCATTTCCGGGCTGGTGCGGCGATACATATCAAGCGCGGCGAGCACGGCGGGGAATTCGTCCGGCGCCGGCATCTCCTGCTCTGATAGCGCCGGCAGGGTCGGGAACAGCTCCGCGACCGCCCCGTCGATGCCGGCCAGCAACGCGGCCCGGGCCGCGGCCGTTTCAGGTGCGGCCCCCAACGGCGCCAGCATCCCGCCCAGATGCGCGATATAAGCCGGCCATCGGGCCAGTATAAGATAGAGCCCCGGCACGAAGGGCGTGCCGTCGACACCCGTGCCAAGTTGCAGCAGAACCGCGCGAAGGTCTGCATCCGCCGCCGCGATATCGACCAAGCGGGGCAGCGCCGGCAAAACCTTTGGCGGTTGCCAGGCAACAGCGGCGGGGCTGGGACCGGGGCTGGGGCCGGCCGGGCGCTCGCCATTCAACAGGCGCCGCAGCAGGCCGGAAAACATCAGGTTCACCGGGGCGACGCGGACGAACCCGGCGCAGACCTCGGCGATTACCTTTTCATCGGCGGTCGCGACACCAAGGTTGCGCAAGGCCGCCGTGGTCAATGGCTGTAGTTTTGGCAAGTCCAGATCGGCGGCCACCCGCCAGCCGGCGGTCTGCGCCTGCCCGGACAGGAAAGCCGGCCCCAGCGCCGCCCAGGCCCATTCCAGCCAGCCCGGCCGGGTCGCCAGATGGCGTTGCAGTGACGAGACATAGGGCACGGCCCATAGCCGCCGGATTTCGCCATAGATCTCGGCGACAGGCCCCTGGGCCGCGTCTTCGGATAATTCAGCCAGCATTTAGATCCCCAATGGCGGTTGGCGTTGGTGCCATTCCGTGGCCTGCTCATAAGCATCCGCGACCTGCAACAGCAACGGCTCCTCGAACCAGGGGCCCAAAAGTTGCAGACCTATTGGCAGGCCATCCCGGGTGAAGCCGCAGGGAATGGACATTGCCGGTTGCCCGGTGAAGCAGGCCAATCGTGTCAGTTGCCCCAGCACCTTCCAGCCAATAACCGATTTATCGCCGACCATTATTTCGCCCGTATCAATGGGGACAGACGGTATCACCGTCGTCGGCATGGCCAGGATTGGTGTCTGTGCCAGAACGCCGGCCATGTCCTGGCGCACTCTGGCCTGGGCTTGCCGCGCCCGGATGTAATCCGTGGCCGGCAGCCCCTCGCCCAGACGAAGGCGTTGGTTCACGTCCGGCGACAGATCGTCCGCGTTGTTCTGCAAATGCCCGCCATGCATCGCGTGGGCCTCGCCCATGGCCATGACGTTCCAGCCCTGCACCGCCTCGCGGTGAAAGGGCAGCACCACTTCCTCGACCACCGCGCCCAGATCGTCCAGAACCACCAGGGCGGCCTGCACCGCAGCCTCGATTTCCGGGTGCAGACGGTCAAAATAAAAATCTCGCGGCACCCCGATGCGCACGCCATCCAGGGGCCGGCCCAGCAGGGCGGTATAGTCAGCAACCCTTGCCCCCGCCGTACTGGGATCGGCCGCATCCTCGCCGGCGATGGCCGCCAGCACCAGGGCCGCATCACGTACCGTGCGGGCCAGGGGGCCGCCATGATCCAGGCTTTCGCACAGGGGATAGATGCCCGCGCGGGAGGTCAGGCCATAGGTCTGCTTCAGGCCGACCACGCCGCAAAGGGCGGCCGGAATGCGGATCGAACCGCCGGTGTCGCTGCCCAGGGTGGCCATGGCCAGACGGCCTGCGGTGGCACAGCCCGAACCGGAGGACGAGCCGCCGCAAACCCGGGACCTATCCCATGGGTTTCGCGCCGTGCCCACATGGGGGTTGATCCCCGTGGGGCCAAAGGCGAATTCGTGCAAGCTCAACATTCCCAGCATAATGGCGCCGGCCTCGCGCAGACGGGCAACAGACGTCGCATCGCTGTTGGCCACGCCTTCGGAAAGAATTTTTGAACCACAGGTGCGTTCCATGCCGGCGACCTGAAACAGATCCTTCACCGCCATGGGTATGCCATGCAGGGGGCCGCGATACCGGCCCGCCGCGATCTCCGCCTCCGCCTCCTTGGCCGCCGCCAGGGCCGCATCGGGGTAAAGCGAGGTATAGGCGTTCAGATCCGGGTTCAGCGCCTCGATCCGGGCCAACTGGCTTTGCATCACTTCAACGGGCGAGACATCGCCGTCCGCGATCAACGGCGCCAGAGTGGCAATATCCATCAAGGCCAGCTCGTCAGTCTTCATATCAGTGTCCATATCATTGTTCATATCAGTGCTCATGCCGCCATATTTTTACGCCGCTGTAGCATGAAGATTTCCGGTCGTTACGATGCATTGCGCCGGCGCACCGTTTCCAGATACTCCAACACATCATCCAGGCTGACAACATCGGCATAGCGGCGGCCCACGTCCTGCAAATTGGCTTTGTGCGGCCCCTCCTCCACATCACCGACGCAATCTTCCGGCACCGCAACGCGGAAACCATAGGAAAAGGCATCAATCACCGAGGCGCGGACGCAGCCGGAGGTATTGCAGCCCGCGATGATCACCGTATCCACCCGTTCCTTGATAAAAAAACTGACTGACCGCCGTTTGGAAAAAGATCGACGGCCCGGTTTTGCAATAGACGACGTCATAATCGGGCTCATAGATCCGCGGGTCCAGCTCGGTACAGGGATGGCCATGACGAAATTCTTCCATTACCGCGGGAATCTTCCAGTAGGGCGCGTCCCGTTGAGAGGTATAGGCGGTATAACAGGTCGCCACGGGGACGTTGGCGGCCCGGGCGACTTCCAGCATGCGGGCCGTATTCTCCACCGCGCGTTCGACCAGGGGCCGGCCGCCAAGCGGGTATTTCCCATCCGTGAACCCGGTCTGGAAATCGACCACGGCAATCGCCGGGCGCTCGCCAAAGCCGATGCTGTGGGCGCCAAAACCAATATCCTTGTAGGTATCCGTCACGGCCAGCTTCCCTTCAATTTTCTAAATAAGTAGCGCCACGTCGAAACGATCCTTGAAGGCCTGGCGCAGCGTTTCAAACCGCACACCGACCCGGATCACTGAAAAATCGCGAAAATCTATGATAGTCGAGGACCGACCCTGACGGTTAGCATATTGCGACAGGCCATGATCGAAGGCAATGTCAGCGGCGGCGCGCACCACCGCGTCAATATCGCCCAGGCGATATTTGCTGCCCGATAGGGATAGATTGGCCGAGGAACCAAACACCGGCATTTCGCGGCGCCAGGCCTGCCGGGCGATCTCGTCATGCATCTGCCCGGCGTTCAACAGCATATCCAGCGTGCCTGCCTTGGAAGAGGATTGCAGGACGAAAGGATCAACATTTGCAAGAATAGGATGATCCTCGCGAAACGGCGCCACCACGGAAAACGGCAGACCAACGGCTTCAACCATTTCCCGCACCATGGCGTGCTGCTCATCCGCCAGGAGGTGCAATTCCCGGCTCATGGCAAAATTTCCAAACATCCCGCTGGGTTTTTCGTAACTACGCTGTTTGGCATCGAAAATGCGGCGAATGCCCTGAGGTGTCGCCGCCAGAATGGCATAGGCCACGTCCAGGGGCGCGATAGCAACGCCTCCCCCGGCCAGAACATCCAACAGGGCGCCAACATCGGCGCGCAGTTGTTCGGGCGCAACCGTATCCTGGCTACGCCGCTCGTCAGGCCGCGCCGGCGGCAGCGGCGTTTCAACTTCGGGCATCAGACCTGGCATACTATTTGGTACCATACAGGCGGTCACCGGCATCACCCAGGCCGGGCAGAATATAGCCGATCTCGCTCAATTGCCGATCGATGGCGGCGGTCAATATGGGCACATCGGGATGGGCGGTGGCAAAGGCCTCGATGCCTTCAGGCGCCGCGACCAGGGCAACCAACTTGATCCGTTTGGCGCCGGCCTCCTTCAGGCGGCTGATGGCGGCGCTGGCGGAATTGCCCGTGGCCAGCATAGGGTCCACCACGATCACCTGCCGCTCGCCGATGGAATGGGGCAGCTTCAGGTAATATTGCACCGGCTCCAAGGTATCGTGATCGCGGTACATGCCGATATGGCCGACCCGGGCGGCGGGGATCAAATCCAGCATCCCCTCCAACAGGCCGTTGCCGGCACGCAGGATCGACACCAGGCACAATTTTTTGCCATCCAGGACCGGCGCGTCCATGCTCTCCAACGGCGTTTCGATCTCCACCCGCTTCAACGGCAGATCGCGGGTCGCCTCGAACGCCAGCAACCAGGCGATCTCGCGCAACAATTGCCGAAATTGCGCCGTCGAAGTCTCTACCCGCCGCAGCAAGGTCAATTTGTGCTGGATCAGCGGATGATCCGCCACGGTCACATTCGGTGCCGCCATGCGCTTTGCCCCTCCATTATTTTGTGGTCCAGTGTAACCACAGGGCCCAAAAGGAACATAGCCCCTTCACGGAATTTCCGCCCGGAACCATTGGAAAACAGCGGAAATCAGCGGAAATATGCGCCCACCCATAGGCCCGCATACCCGTCGAAACCAATCTTGCATTGTTAACCTGCCATTAATGTTTCACGGCTAGTGTGACCATTGCCCTGCTCTATGCGGGGGTCGATCCACGAAATGGCAAACCGTCGGTAACGGCGGGACGCAGAGCCACCGGTCCAACCAACCCAGAAAGGGTGATGGATAGCGGAGCCTTCGAAAAGGAAGACGCACCATGGTGAACTCTATCAACACCAATAACGCCGCCGCGACAGGGTTGCGCCAGTTGTCGGCCACCAGGGATAACCTGGAAAAAATCCAAACCCACATTTCCACCGGCAAGAAGATCAACTCGCCCAAGGACGATGCCGCCACCCTGGCCATCGCCCAGCAGTTGATTTCGACCTTTGAAGGCACCGGGGCGGTGCGCGAGGGCCTAAGCCGGGCCAGCGCCACGATCGATGTTGCCTTGGCCGCCGGGGAATCGACCGCAGACTTGCTGGTCGAGATGAAGGGCTTGGCGGTTCAGGCCAATCAAGCGGGGCTGGATCAAAACTCGCGCGATGCCATGAATTCGGCCTTCAACGCGCTCCGTGATCAGGTCGCCAGTATTAACGACAGCGCCAGCTTCGCGGGCACCAATCTGGTTGCCGCAGGCGCAGCGGATCAGAACATCCTAAGTGACGACAACGGCGGACGCATTACCGTCGGCGCCCAAGATTTATCCACGGGCGGCCTTGGTATTGCCAGCCTTTCGCTGAATACCTTTGGCAACGCCGCAACCGCGTTGAGCGGCCTTGATGCGGCGATCACCGATGCTTCGTCGAAACTGGCCAATCTTGGCAGTTCGGCCAAGCGCATCGAAACCCACGACGTACTCCTCGGCAAACAAAACGATACCTTGCGTGCCGGCATCGGCAATCTGGTGGACGCGGACATGGCGGAAGAAAGCGCCGCGTTGCAGTCCAATCAGATCAAGGAGTCCCTGGGCGTGATCAGCCTTGGCGTCGCCAACGCGGCCCCTTCGCGGATGCTCGCACTGTTTGGTGGCTAGGGGCGTTTCGATCCGCACCTGCTAGAAGGGCTAGGTTGCGGTTCGCCTCGAATGCCAGCGACAGGCTATCCAGGCCAGTTTCGCGATGGACTGAACCATCCGCTCCCCCGGGCGTATTCGCGGCCGGGGGAGCCGGGATGACTTATACCAACCGTCGTAGATAATCGACAAACCCCAGTATTTTATTGACTGTTTTCCCGTCATCCGAGATGGGGCAGGTTATGGTTTGCACGCGCAAAAAATCCTTATGGGGCCCAACATAAGGAATGGTCTGTAAGCTCGGTTTTCGATAATTGACAACATCGTCCATGGACGCCCAGATACGGCTCCCGGGCCCCCTACCGGGGAATTGGCGCCAGTAGACGCCCATGCTATTGCCGTAGTTTTTCTCGATAATTCTTTGGCCTGTAATGCGTTCAACAAAATCCAGTGGGTTTTGCAGCACATGAATGACCACCAAATTAGGCAATAAATCTTTTATTTCCGCCGGTTTTATCTCGCGCCAAGTGGGCGCCGGGCGTGTTCCGGCCTTGGTTTTCCAATAACCGTATCCACGCTGAATAAGCGCGCTGGCGTTCTCGAAATCCTCGCCATACAGGATCGATTCCTGTTCCTCCATGCTTCGGCGCTCCACAAATGGTGCAATGACCTGACCCTGGAAGTATCTACGCCAAATTGACTAAACAAAGGCTAAATGAGTAGAAGTTTTTCAAATCCAACTTGATAACGCGAGATCTTTTGCAACCACCCATGCCTAAAAGGGTGATGGCTCCCTCGCCATAATTTGGCCTAATATCAAGAAAGATTATTAGGAGCGGAGCATGGCGGAGATCAGCTACCCGGAAGATTGGCGCAAGATTCCGACCAAGCAATTCAAACGAATGCTGCTGACGCCGGCGCAATATACCGCCATACGGGCGGAACGCCTGGCGCGGGAGGAACCTGCGCCACAGGTGGGCCAAATCGAGTCGGGCTTTAGCCTGGAGCGGCTGTCGGCGGCGGGCAGACGAACCCACGAGCGAGAGAAAATTTCAATTAATCGGAGTCGCTCTCGCGACCTGCTGCTCTAAAGCATGGAAAAGCAATCGGTGCCCCGGGGCATCATCTACGTCATCCTTTCGGCCATGGTTCTGGTGCCCATGGTGTCCGCCTCGATCAAGCATCTGGGGCAAAATTACGGTGTAGTGGAAATTGTCTGGGTCCGGGCCCTGGGACAAACGGTTTGGATGGCGGCGTTACTGGTGCCGCGTCATGGCTGGCGGATCTTGCGGCCGCAGCGCCTTGGGCTACAGTTGCTGCGCTCGGGCATCCTTTTCATATCGACCATCTGCTTTGTCTTCGGCATCAAGGCCGTGCCGTTGGTGACAACCCATGTCATCGGCTTCATCGCGCCGATGATCGTCGTGGCCCTGTCCGCCATCCTACTGGCCGAGCGGATCAGCCCGGCCCGATGGATCGCTGTGTTCGGGGGCTTCCTTGGGGTCTTGATCGTTCTGCAGCCGGGCATGGATACGGCCCTGCCGCTGGCGTCCCTGTGGCTGCTGGCGGCGGCGACGTGCTGGGCCGTGGTGCAGATTCTCAGCCGCCAGATTGCCACCCATGACCGTTCGGAAACCACCGCGATCTATACCTATGTGGTTGCCTTGGTTGTCATGACGCCCCTGGTCCCCGGCAGCTTTGATTTTTCCCTTTCGCCCGGGGCGGGTGATTGGCTGGCATTTGTTCTGATCGGACTGGTCGGCGGCATTCGCCATTATTGCAGCATCAAGGCCTATGCCCTGGCGCCGGCCTCGATCATCGCGCCGTTCAACTATACCGAACTGCTGGGCGCGACACTGGTCGGGGCGATCGTGTTTGGCAGCACGCCCGATGGCGCCACCTGGCTAGGCGCGCTGGTGATCATCGCCGCCGGGCTGTACCTGGTCTACAGCGAGCGCCGCCGCTAGAGCAGTTTCAAGTATGACTGGACAGCCACTGATATGGATCATTTCGCCAAGGCTGGTTGCCCCCTATAATAACGTCTTTTGATGCCATGGCGGGGAGCCGGACAACAATGACGGATCGCAAAGCAGTGACAGATCCCACGGATTTTGGCGATGGGCAATACCCCCATGCCCTGGTCAACGTCACCAATGTCTGCAACCTGGATTGCCGCCATTGTTTCGTCTTTCGCGGCGATAACCCGAATGCGCCGCGGGACAAGATGAACGATGCCACCATGCTGCACCAGTTGGAGGTGTTGCGCGACAAGCATGGCATCCGCTCCATGCTGTTCATGGGGGGCGAGCCGATGATCCGTAAGGATCTGGTATTGCAGGCGACCCGGCTGTTCCCGGAAAGCGCCATTGTCACCAATGGCACCTATGGCATCCCATCGCTGCCTGGGCAACTGGTCACGGTTTCCCTGGACGGGCCGGCGGCATTGAACGATCCGATCCGGGGTGACGGCGTCTTCGCCAAGGTAAGGGAGGCTATATTCGCCCGCGACCCCGCCGACGGCACCACGGTGATGCTGCAAATGGCGGTGACCCGGGAAAATGCCCCCGGCCTGGAGGACTTCGTGGCGGAGGTTTCCACCTGGCCCATCGCCGGGGTTGCCTTCAGCTTTTATGTCCCCGTCAAGAATGATGCCACCGGCCTGGATTGGAAGGACCTGAAAGAGCGCGACAAGGTGCTGGATCGGGTGATCGCCCTGAAGGAGAAGTACCCGCACGTGATCAAATCAAACATCCCCACCCTGGAGATGATGAAGTCGGACGTCGCCATCCAGTCGACCGGCGAAAATGGTGAGAATTGCATCCTGCGCCGCGACACCCTGCCGCTGTACATGGGCGAGGGCGGCCAGTTCGAAAAGCCGTTCTGCTGTTACGGCAACGATGTGGATTGCACCCGCTGTGGCGCCTATGCGGTGTTCAACCGGGCCTATCTGGACGCCCAGGGCCGGGGCAAGGCCGCCCGCTATGGCCGCGACGGTGCGGCAAAACTGGCGGCTTTGGAGGAAATTCCAAGCTAACGAAGCAACGGCCCCGGCGTTGCTTAAGCGACTGCGCTAGGCCATTTTCTTGATTGACTTAGCCGCGCCCCACGAACGGCATCTTGGTGGCCATTACGGTTAGGAACTGCACGTTGGCGTCGGGCGGCAGGCTGGCCATATAGACCACCGCGCGGGAGACATTGTCCACATTCATCAGCGGTTCCGGCTTTACCGAGCCATCGGCCTGGGCCACGCCGTCCGCCATGCGCGCGGCCATGGGCGTCAGGGCATTGCCGATATCCAGCTGGCCGCAGGCAATATCGTATTTGCGCCCGTCCAGCGAGGTGGATTTGGTCAACCCGGTGACCGCGTGCTTGGTTGAGGTATAAGCAGCCGAATTGGGCCTTGGCGCATGTGCCGAGATCGAACCGTTGTTGATAATGCGCCCGCCCATGGGATCCTGCGCCTTCATCACCTTGAAGGCTTCCTGGGTACACAGGAAGACGCCGGTCAGGTTGACGTTGACCACGGAAGTCCATTGCTCAAAGGTCAAATCTTCCAAATTTACCGGTGGGGCGCCGGCGCCGGCGTTGTTGAACAGCAAATCCAGGCGGCCAAAAGCCTTCACCGTGGCCGCGAACAGCGCCGCGACCGAGGCCGGATCGGTGACATCGGTGGGCACGGCCAGGGCGCGGGCACCGGCATCGCCAGCTTCGGCAATGGACTCCTGCAAGGCATCCGCCCGCCGCCCCGCCAGGGCCACGGAATAACCTTCCCCCAATAACGCCACGGCGGCGCCCCGGCCCACGCCCGAACCCGCCCCCGTCACGATGGCAACCTTGCCCTGTCCACTCATCCTGTTCGTCCCTCTATTGCATAAATCACTGACCGCGAAGGTAGTCCGCCGGCCGCTCAATAATCAATGTTGAAATGCGCCGGCCGGCCCAGCGGCCAATATTCGCCCCAAACGTCGGCGCCGCCATCGACGGTCAGGACCGTGCCGTTGACGAATTGCCCCGACGGTCCCGCCAGATAGACCGCCGCCTGGGCGATATCCTGCACCGTGCCCATGCGGCGCATGGGATTGTGATCAAAACTGGGCCTGGCGCTGTCCGGATAATGCACCAGGCCGGGCGAGGCCACCACGCCGATGGCAATGGAATTGAGCCGGATATCATAGGGCGCCCATTCCACGCACAGGCTGCGGGTAAGGTGAATTTCCCCGGCCCTGGCAGCCTGGGTATGGGCGATGCCGGAAGTGCAGGTGGCCAGAACCGTCACCATGTTGATGACATTGCCCGGTTGTTTGTTGTCCCGCCAGTGCCGTGCCGCCGCCTGCATCATGAACCAGGAGCCGGTCAGGTTGGTGTCGACCACGGTACGCCAGCCATTGGGGCTGATATCCATGGCAGGCGCGGCGAATTGCCCACCGGCATTGTTGACCAGCACATCCAGGCGGCCATAGCGCTCCCAGACCGCCGCCATCAGGCCGCTCACCTGATCGGCGTCGCGGATGGTCAGAGCCTGGGTAAAACAGGGTATCTCCAGGCTTGCCATGGCCGCTTCAAAGGCCGCCATCTTGTCCCCATCGCGGCCACAGGAAACGATCGTGGCGCCCAGGCGGCCGAACAATACCGCCGTGGCCAGACCGATCCCCCCGGCCCCGCCGGATACCAGGACGATCTGGTCCTTGAACAGATCGTCGCGGTAGACGGTGGGTAAAGCCGCCAGCTCGGCGGCGGTCGGGGCCGCGTATCGCGCGTCGTCGGGATTGGTCATGGCTTCTATTCCGCCGCTTGATAATCTTCGGGAAAGTACTCCCGCACGAATTCGCTGTCATTGTTATAGGTATAACAGGTGTTCAACATCCCGGCCGGCAGCCGCCGGGGCAGGCCCCGCCCGCCGTCTTCGCCCTCCTTGGTCTCACCCATGGGCGTCCGCTCGGTCCAGATGGCCTGCATGGCCGTGGTCGCCATTTGCGCCAGCATTTCCACCAGATGAGTGCAGCCACGGCCATGGCCGACCCGTTCGCGCACCATGCGGTTCCAGCCGGGCCCGATCTTCAAGCCGGCCAGGGCCTCGAAATTCGGCGCTACCAGATGGCAAATCCCGTGCGCGCCCACATCCAGCTTCGCCTCGGCAGTCTGCACCTCCATTTCCCGGTTGATGGTCAGGCGCAGCCACAGATCATGCACCGGTTCGCCGGCGGCACGATGGGAATCCAGCAGGTGATGGGAAAACGGCTTGATATCGAGAATATGGCCTTCCACATCAACCAACCCGTCGCCACGCTGATAGGCGGTGATGGAAATGCTGCGGTTGTGAATTTGTTCCCGTTCGGTGGCTTGGGAAAGTGGCATCGGCTGGCCTCCGTAGTGCGGTTACCTCGTTGCCTTGCGATTACCGCGACGGCGGCCAGAAGGCAAGTCGGCAAAGGCTGTACGCGGCGCCCGCGCCCCTGTAAACAATGGGGTTAGGCAGGGGACAGGGGCCAAATGCAAGCAACGGCGCGCGAAGATAAAGACGACCCATACGGCTGGGTCATGGTGTTCGTCGGGTTTACCCTGATGTCCTTGAGTTTCGGCGGCCTTGGCGCGGTTGGGGTTTTCCTGAAGCCGATCGCGATGGAATTCGGCTGGTCGCGGGGCAGCATCGCGTTGGGCTATACGACCGCCGCGTTTTCGGCGGCGCTGTTCGGCATGCTCTGGGGCTTTCTGGCCGACCGCCATCCCACCCGTTATTTTACGTTGATGGGCGCGCTCGCCATTGCCATCGCGATGCTGGCGTTAAGCCGGCTTACGGCGCAATGGCAGTATTATCTTTCCTTTTTTATCTTCGGCGCCTTTGGTCATGGCGCCCTGGCAAGCACTATCTGGGCCAATATCGGCCAATGGTTCACCCGCAATATGGGCCTCGCATTGGGCATCGGGCTGGCGGGCGGCGCGTTCGGCCAGGCCGTGGTCCCCTTGGCGGCCCGCTTCCTGATTTCCGCCTACGACTGGCGAACCGCATACCTGGTATTGGGTGCGGTCTATTTGCTGCTTGGCCTGACCATCGCGGCATTGACCCGCGACCCGCCGGCAAAGCGTGCCCGTCTGGCGGCAAGCAGCGGAGCCGAGGCGAAGGGCGGTTCCTGGCACTTGGGCGAGGCCCGCCATCCGGTGACCTGGTTCAGTATCGCCGTGATATTTTGCTGTACCTGCATGTCGCTGGCGGTGGTCCATATCGTCCCCATGTTATCTGACCGGGGCTTCAGCCCGGAAATCGCCGCCGGCGCCCTGGCCACGTTGATGCTGGTAGGGGTTTTGGGACGCATGGGCGCCGGCAAAATCTGTGACCTGATCGGCCCGGTACGGACCTATGCGCTGATGTCGGCGGGCCAGACCCTGCTGGTGATCTGGTTTCCCCACATCGAAAGCCTGTTTGGCGTCTACCTGTTGGCGGCGCTGTTCGGCTTCAGCTTCTCGGGTGTCATGGCCTCCATGGTGATCAGTGTCAATGTCGTGGTGCCGCCCAGGGTCGCCGCGCGGGCCTGGTCCATTGTTTCCTTCTTCGCCTGGATCGGCATGGGCACGGGCAGCTATATGGGTGGTTTTCTGTTCGACCTGACGGGCGGCTACCACTGGGCCTACGCCTTCGCGGCCGCCATGGGCTGCATCAACCTAGTGATCCTTACCTTGTTCTATTTCAGCCGTGGCAGGCAACAGCCGGTCCTGGTCGTTAGCTAGAGTATCCGTTATAGGCTAGCCTGTCGGGCAAGCGACATTTGGGAGGAAAAAAAATGGCAACGGACACGATGGCGGCATTCGCACCTGACGATCAACAACTGGACGGCAAGACCGCCATTATCAGCGGCGCCGGGGCGTTGGAGGGCGGCATCGGCAATGGCCGCGCCGCCGCCATTCTAATGGCCCGCGCCGGGGCCCGCATTTTAGCGGTGGACCGGGATCTGGAACGGGCGGCGGAAACCGCCCGGATGATCGTGGCGGAGGGCGGCGAGGCCCTGGCGCATGCCGCCGACATGACCGACGAGGCCGACTGCAAGGCGGTGGCGGAATTGGCCATGGAAAAATTCGGCCGCGTGGATGTACTGGATAACAACGTCGGCATCGGCAGTTCCGGCACCGTGGTCGAGGAACAGCTGGAGGTATGGGAGCGGGTCATGCGCGTCAACGTGCAATCCATGTTCCTGGCCGCCAAATATGCCATTCCCGCGATGATCGCCAGCGGTGCGGGGGGCGCCATCGTCAATGTCTCCTCCATCTCGGCCCTGCGGCCGCGCGGACTGACCGCCTATTCCGCCTCGAAAGGCGCGGTGATTTCGTTGACCCGGGCCATGGCGATAGATCATGCCCCCGACGGCATCCGGGCCAACTGTATCGCGCCGGGACCGGTCTATACCCCCATGGTCTATGGCCGTGGCATGTCCGAGGGGGCACGCGCCATGCGGCGCACCGCCTCGCCCCTGGGCATCGAGGGCACGGGCTGGGACATCGGCAACGCGGCGGTGTTTCTCTGCTCCGCCCGGGCCCGCTATATCACCGGGCAGACCCTGGTGGTCGACGGCGGCATAACTGTTTCGGGCCCCGCCCGCGACCCCAACGCATAACCGACACGGAGACCCCCCCAACATGGCACGCCTACCCTATCTTGACGTCGAGGATCTGGCCGAGGACGACCGCGATCTATTGAAACGGCCGATCAACCTGCACCGTATCCTGGTGAACAGCCCCGGCGCGGCGCGCAATTTTGGCCATTTGGGCAGTTATATCCGCTTTGGCTCCAAGCTGGATCCGCGGCTGCGGGAATTGGCCATTTTGCAGGTCGGTTATCTGACGAAAAGCGAATACGAATATAGCCACCACATCAAAATCGGCCGCGATTTCGGCGTTACCGACGACGATATCCGGGCCATGATCGCCGAGACCGAGGGTCGCAACAGCGGCCTGCCCCGCCTGGACCGGGCCGTCCTGAGCGCGGCGCGGGAAATGACCAGTGATGGCAAGATTTCCGATGGCACCTTCGCCAAGCTTGAAGAAAGCCTGAGCCCGGAACTGCTGGTCGACCTGACCGTCGTCATCGCATTTTACAACGCGGTGGTGCGCGTCCTGGGCACCCTGGAGATCGACGTGGAAGACAGCTACGCGCCCTTCCTCGACGAATTCCCCCTGCCCTGAGCCCTATTCGGCAGGCTATAATTATGAGGACACAATACTTATATCCCTTGATATAAGTATTGTGTCCTCATAATTCCCTCATAATTCCAGGGCTATCGCACCCTGATCCTGATGAACAGCATCAACGGCAGGGCGGCGACGCAGACCAGGGCGTACATCACAAAGGCGTTGGTGTAGCCGATCAATGTCGCCTGACGGCCGATCTCGCCGGCCAGGGCGCTTAACCCGCGCGTTGATTCAATGCTCCACAGGCCGCGTATGGCGTCGAAGGCGAAGGCCTCGTTGAACGGGCTGACGGCCTGGGTAATCTCGGCATAGGCGACGGAGCCGGTACGCACCACCGCCAAAACACTCAGGGATATGAAGATGCTGCTGCCGAAATTGCGCAGCAGGTGGAAAATTGCCGAGGCGTCGGGCAGCAAGCGGTCCGGCAGGGTGGCAAACGTAACCAACGACAGCGGCACCCACATAAGGCCGCAGCCAAAGCCTTGCATGACGCCGATCCAACCAACTTCGAAGGCCGAGATGTTGAAGTCAAAACCGGCGGTGCGCCAGCCGCTGTAGCCAATCAGCCCGAGGCCGAGCACAATGCCCATGCGCGGATCAAGACGGCCCATGCGCGAGGCGGCGAAAAAACCCAGCACCATGCCGGCGCCGCGAGTCCCCAGCAGGGTGCCGATCAAGCTGTCGGGAAAGCCCATCAAATTGTGCAGCAAGGGGGGCAACAGCACCAACGGGGTCAAATTCAGCATGCCGTAAACGAAGACCAGAAACAGACCGACCGAGAAATTACGGTCGAGAAACAAGGCCGGGCTGATGAACGGTTTGTCCGCCGTCGCCGTGTGCACCACGAACAGATAAAAGGCCAGGCCCATGACAATTGCGAGCAGGATGATCAGGTCGGATTCGAACCAATCCAGCCGCTGGCCGCGGTCCATGACGAACTGCAGCGCGCTGACCGCCAATGACAGCAGGATAAAACCAGTCCAATCCAGCCTGGTGCCGGCCTGCCGGCCGCCATCACGGATGAAGGCCAGCACGCCCAGCAAGGCAACCACGCACAACGGCAGGATCAGCAGAAAAATCCAGCGCCAGCCGTATTCCTCGGCCAAATAGCCGCCCAGCATGGGCGCAATCGCCGGGCCGATCACCACCGACATACCAAAGACACCCTGCGCCATCGCCCGTTGCGCCGGCGGATAATTGGCCACGATGATCGCCTGGGCCAGGGGCACCAACGGCGCGCCCAATGCGCCCTGGCCAATCCGGTAAATCAACAGCGGCGGCAGCGTGGTGGCGGTGGCGCACAGCAGCGAGAACAGAGAAAAACCGACCACCGACCAGATCAGCACCTGGCGCTGGCCAAACCGCGCCACCATCCAGCCGGTCATCGGCGTCACCACCGCCGTCGCCACCACGTTCAGCGTCACCACCCAGGATATCTGGTCCGGCGTCGCCGACAGGGCGCCCTGCAATTGCGGCAACGCCACGTTGACGATGGTCATGGTCAGGGCATAGAGCATGGTGCACAGCGATACCGTGATCAGGATGACCACTCGGCCTCCCGCCGTGGCATTGGGGATCGCGGCTGCCTCGCTGGCGCTCATGACGCCATTGTAGACCAGATTTCAGATGGGCTGAAGCGCCCGCCATTTATGGGGACACAATACTTATATCGCTTGATATAAGTATTGTGTCCCCATAATTACTGAGGTCCTATTCCGCTGGCTGTGCCGCGAGGGGCGCCTTCGCCGCCCGGCGGCGTTCCAGATAGGCGGAGGTGCGGGCGCCAAGCGCCAACAGGGATGGGGTCACGAACAGGGTCAGCAGAGTGGCGAAGGTCAAGCCAAACGCCACGGCGGTGGAAAGCTGCACCCACATCTGGGTCGACGGCGCGCCGTGAGAGACTTCCCGGGCGGCAAAGTCTATATTCACCTGAAGGACCATGGGCAGCAGGCCGAAAATCGTGGTGATGGTGGTCAACATTACTGGCCGCAAACGCTGGGTGCCGGTGCGAACCACCGCTTCCATGGGGTCCATGCCCGATTTTACCAATCTGGCGTAAGTGTCGATCAAGACGATGTTGTTGTTGACCACGATACCGGCCAGGGCGATGACGCCGATCCCGGTCATGACGATGCCAAACGACTGGCCGGTGATGATCAGGCCGGCCATCACCCCGACCGTGGACATGATGACCGCCGTCAGGATCAACAGGGCATGGTAAAAACTGTTGAACTGGGTGACCAGAATAATCGCCATCACGAACAGGGCGACGCCAAAGGCCTTCTGCAGGAAGGCCGCCGCTTCCTTTTGGTCCTTGTCGGCGCCGCGGAACCGGATATCGACCTCGCTGTCGAAGGTCTGGCCTTGCATCCAGGCGCGGATTTCATTGATTTTATCGTCGCTTAACAGACCCTCGGCCACACTGGCCTGCAGCTTGAGCACGCGCTGTCCGTCGCTGCGTCTTAATAAACCCGAACGCTGCTGTGGCGTGCGCGAGACAAAATTCGAAATGGGCACCTGGCCATGGCTGGTTTCCACACGCAAAAGGTCCAACTGTTCGACATTGCGGTATTGGATGGGGAAGCGAACACGAATTTCCACTTCCTCGTCAGCATCGTCCGGCCGGTATTCCCCAACCTTGATGCCATTGGTGACCAGTTGCACGGCCTTGCCCACGGTCAGAATGTCCGCGTTGAAAAGGCCCGCCTGGGCCCGGTCAACCTTGACCTGCCATTCAATACCGGGCAAGGCGCGGCTATCCTCCACATCCAGGATGCCAGCCATGGCCTCCAGCTTGCGGCGGAATGCCGCCACCACCGGCGCCAGACGTTCCGGCATGCGGGAGCGAAATTCAATCTGGATATCCTTGCCCGTGGGCGGCCCAAAGTCGGGTTCCCTGGGTTCGACCCAGACACCCGCCAAATGTTCCGTGCGCTGCCTGATTTCGCTGGTGATTTCGGCCGACGTGCGGCGTTCCTGCCAATCCATGAACTCTATAAATATGGTGCCGATCACGTCCTGGGCCTGATCTTCGCCACGGGCCGAGCCACCGGTTCGGGCATAGATTGTGCGGATACCCGCGATATTCATCAACTCCGCCTCGACCTCACGGACCAGCACATCTTTTTCCCGGGTCGACATGTTGCCACGGGCATGGACGTGGACCAGGGTTTGTTCCGGCTCCACATCGGGGAAAAATTCGACGCCTTTACCCGATGACCAATAGGCCGCCTGGACCGCGACCAAAATTATCGCCGCCGCCGCCACCACCAGGATGGGGCGCCGGATCAAAGCCGCCAGGATGCGGGCGTACAGCCCTGTCATGCCGGGTAATTGCCGCACATCACCGCTTTCGGATACCGCCAGGGCCGCCAGGGTTTTCTGGTTGGCGGAACTCGCCTTGCCAACCAGGCCGCCCAAGGTGGGTACGAAGATCAGGGCCATCAGCAACGAGCCGGTCAGGGTCATAACCAGGGTGATGGGCAGGAATTTCATGAACTCGCCGACCACGCCCGGCCAAAAAATCAGCGGCATGAAAGCGGCCAGGGTGGTGGCCGTGGATGCGATGATCGGCCAGGACATACGGCGGGCGGCCTGGGCATAGGCCTCCTTCCGGGGTAAGCCTTCTGCCAGTTTTCGATCGGCGAATTCGGTCACCACGATGGCCCCGTCGACCAACATCCCGACAGCCAGAATAAGGGCGAACAGAACGACGATGTTGACGGTCAGTCCCATGCCGTCCAGCACCAGGATGCCAAACAGGAACGAGGCCGGAATCGCCAAACCAACCAGCACGGCGGTGCGCAGACCCAAGGCCGCCACGACAACGATAAAGACCAGGAGAATGGCGCTAAGCACGTTGTTTTGCAGGTCGTCCAGCATGCGGCGGATGTTTTTCGATTCATCCTGGATGAAATTCACCTGCACACCGGCCGGCCAGCTCTTGGCCCGCGCCGTCACCAGGCTACGCACCTGATCGATGGTTTCGATCACATTCTCGCCCAGGCGCTTCTTGATCTCCAAGGTTACCCCGGCCCGGCCGTTGATGCGGGCGTAAGAGGTCGCATCGCGGAAGGTCCGGCGCACGGTCGCAACGTCGGCCAGTGTGACGACCCCGTTGCCGGATACCTTGATGGGTAAATCCAGCAGATCCTTGGCGGTCTCGAAAAGACCCGGCACCTTGATGGCAAAGCTGCCCTGGCCCGTATCCATGGTGCCGGCGGCAATGAGCTGATTGTTGCGCGATGCTGTTCTAACCAATTGCTCCTGGCTGATGCCATAGCTTTCCAGGCGCACGGGATCGACCAGAACTTCCAGAATCTCGTCCCGCTCGCCCGCGATATCGGCCTCTAAAACTCCCGGCAGTGCCTCTAACTCATCCTGCAAGTCCCGCGCTAACCGCAGCAGGGTGCGCTCGGGGACATCGCCGGCCAGGGTGACGACAAGGACCGGGAAAAGCCCCACATTGACTTCATGGGCGGTTGGTTCATCGGTTTCATCGGGCAGTTCGGGTTTAACCAGATCAATCGCCTTGCGCACATCAAGCAGGGCCTGATCGGCATCAAAACCCGCCTCGAATTCCAACAGAACCGAGGCATTGCCCAATTCCGCCCGGCTGCGCATTTCCTTGATCCCCTCGATAGAGCGCAATTCCTGCTCCATGGGGCGGACCAGCAGACGCTCGGCATCCTCGGGAGAAATGCCGTCATGCATCATTGAGACATAGATGATCGGAATGTTGATATCGGGTTTGGATTCCCTGGGAATGGTCAGGTAAGAGCCCAGGCCGGCGATCAACACCAGAACCAGAATGGACAGGACGCTGCGGGAATGATGGACCGCCGCATCAATGATGGCGTTCATGACGCTGGCGCCCCATCGGCCTTGCCGCCGCCGACTTTGCTGCTGCCGCCATTACCGTCGGTGCCGTCGCCGGAAACTCGGACCCGGTCGCCATGACGAACGAATTCCTGACCGACCACGATCAGTTCCAGATTTTGCGGCAGACCGGCAATCCACATGCCGTCCACGGCGCTATCAATAATCTGGATCGGGTAGAAACTGACCGTGCCGCCTTTCCCCACGCCGCGCACGCCAACGGTGCCGCTGTCATCCAGGGTCAGGATGCCCGGGGTAATGAAGTGCGCCAGCATTTGATCGGTGGGGAAACTAAGCCCGGCCGTCGTCCCATGACGCAATTGACCACCAGGATTGGGCACTTCCAATTCAACCCGGTAGGTCCGGGTGGCCGCATCCGCGGTGGCGGCGATATAGCCGATTTTACCCTCGACCTTCTGCCCGGTGACCAGAACGGCGCTGCCCCGGGCGTTCAGCCGCAGGCGGCCGATATCGTTCTCGCTGACCTGGCCCACCACCAGAAAGGGATCCTCATCAACCAGCAAGGCAATGGGGCTGCCATCCTTGACATAGGCGCCCAGCTCCACTTCGCGGCTGTCAACGATGGCGTCAAAGGGCGCACGGATAACGGTGCGGGCCAATTCGACATCCATTTTTTTGACCAAGGCCTTGGCCCCATCCAGAAGGGCCGCCGCGGCGGAATACTGGGTTTTCGCGCGATAGCCTTTTTTGCGCAGTTGGTCGGCTGCCTGGTATTCGATCTCGCGCTGGCGGACCAGGGCCTTGGCTTCCGCCATCCTGGCCGCACGGTCAGCCACATCAATGCGCGCCAGCACATCGCCACGGCGGACCCGGCTGCCCTTTTGCACGGCGACCTGAATGATCCGGCCTTTGATTTCAGACATCATCATGACCATGCGCTTGGCCTCGGTATGACCCCGCGACGTAACCTCGCGCCAATGGTCCTGAGCTACGGATGGCTTGGTGCGGACGGCGGTCAGGGCGGCTTCCCCCTGTTTGGCGTTTCGTTCGGCGACCGTGGGGGCCTGACCGGGCGTTGCTTTGCCATTTTCACCATTTTCTTGGCCGCCGCCGCCGCCAAATTGGCCGCTCAACACCCAGCCCAACGCGGCCACGGCGATGACGACGGCAAGGAGATAGGATTTACGCATGCTACTATTTCCGCCTAATCGCCGGCATCGGCGCGGTCGCCATCGACCTGCGCCAGCAGGGCTTCACTCTCCACCAGATAACGGTTGTCTTCCAGATAGACTGCCGCCGCCTCGTAAAGCGCCCGGCCATAGCCGGCAACGAAGCGTTGGGCCGCCGTGCCACGGGCCTCCCTTTCGGACAGTTCGGCGACCTGGCTGTGATGTTCAGCAATACGCCGGTCAATCATTTTGCCAATCTGGCTGGCGGGCAATAGATCGGCGAAACACATGGCGACCAGGAATTCCGACCGGACCCGGTCGCGCCCCGGCAAATTGTTTAATTCCTGGACCAGGGTCAGGCGGCCATCGACGGTCAGGCTGTAGACTTTTTTATCGGGCCGTTTGGCCTGCTGTTCGGTTTCACAACGGACCAGCCCTTCGGTTTGCAGACGGTTCAGGGCCGGATAGATCGATCCGAAAGAGGCGTCATAAAAATGGCTGAAGATATTTTCCAACCGTTTCTTGATTTCATAGCCCGAAGCATCACCCAGGCTCAACACGCCAAGGCACAAGGTACGTACATCCATCACACACCAATTTTCTCGCTGACCAATACTTTTTTGATATAACGAATTGATATATGCATGTCAAGAGTAGGTAATCAAAGCCGCCCTGACTCTATTAGATCGATTTTCGATTTTCATCGAGCCGCCGAACCGCCTGCTCAGTTGAGCCTAACCAGGATTGCAGGGTCGTTCAGGGCGGTCAATTCGCGGCCCAGAAAGGCGGCGACGCTGGTTAGACCCCGGCGGGCGCCGGGCGCCAGGTGCGCTTCAGCTGCGGGGTTATAGTTGGTATTGGTGTTAATATCGTAGGTCCAGGCCCGGCCCGCACCATCAACAATGAATTCAATGCCGGCGATCTGAACGTGGTTGTCCGCCAGGAATTGTTCATAGGCCGCGATCAGCGGCGAAGAAAACCCATCGACGATCTGAAACATCGGCCCCTGGGCGGGATCCACGGCGCAAGCTTCGGCGGGACACAGTTGAAAGCCATCACTGGTATCCACCCGCACGGCGTAAAGAAATTCGCCGCCGACGAATTCAAGCCGGGTAATAAACGGCAACGGTGCCTGAATATAGTCCTGTAACAACAAAATGCCGTCCACGGGGGGCTCGTAGTCCGGACCGTCAAGCCAGGCGGTCAATGCCTTCACGTCGTCATGCAGATGCACGCCCAGGCCCTTGCCGCCCCGATTATGCTTGGAGATAAAGGGCCCTGCGAAGGTATGGGCGGCGGCAATGGCAGCCTCGCGGCCATGGGTGGGGCAAGTGCGCGGGATAGCGATGCCGGCCGTTTGCAGAGCGGCATATTGCGCTACCTTTGACAATTCCAGGCGAACGGCACGGCTGCCATTGATGACCCGCCGGCCATGGCCCTCCAGCCACTGGATCACCGCATCGCCGTATTCGGGTGCAAAGCGGTGACCGCGGCTATGGGCCGAGGCGCTCATACGGGAATAGTACACCCCCGTGGGCGGGGCGACAGACATATCGAATTGGCCCTGGGTCAAATCCCAAACCTGATGGGGTAACTGCCTTCGGTCCAATTCCGCCAACAGCGGCGCCGTCCATTCGCTGTTCTCGTAAAGAATATGGATGCAGCTCATGCCCAGGGTCTAACCCACATTGACCGAAGTGCCGCCGTCTACGGGCAGCGCCGCGCCGGTGATAAAGCCCGCCTCGTCCGAGGCCAGGAACAGGGCCGCGTTGGCGACGTCCCAGCCCGTGCCCATCTTGCCCCTGAGGGGGACCTTGGCATCGCGCCCAGCGGCGACCTCGGCCCGGCTTTTACCCGTGGTCCGGGCCCGGGTATCCACCGCCATGGGCGTATCCATTAGACCCGGCAGAATGACATTGGCGCGCACGCCATAGGGGGCGTTCTGTATCGCCAGTTGCTCCGTCAGGGCGATAACGGCTGCCTTGGTAGTTTTATAGGCAACCAGGGGATAGGCGGACCAGGCGGCGAGCGACGAGATATTGATGATCACCCCACTGCCCTGCGCCCGCATGCCGGGCAGAACGTGTTTACAGGCCAACACCATGCCGCGCAGGTTCACCGCGACGCAACGGTCGAAGGCTTCCACGGTAATCTCGGTAATCTCCGCATCACCCCCGGCGATGGAGATGCCGACGTTGTTATGCAGAATATCAATGCGGCCATGCTGACCGAGGCATGCCGCCACGGCGGCCTGGATCGCCGTTTCCTCGGTGACATCGGCCTGCAGGGCAATCGCCTTGCCGCCTTCGTCCCGGATCATCGCCACCGTCTCCTCGGCCGAGGCCAGATCTCGATCGACCGCAACCACCTGGGCGCCATGGCGGGCGAAGACCATGGCCGTGGCCCGGCCGTTACCCATGGTCTCGCCCGGGCTTTGTCCGGCACCGACCACCATCGCAATTCGATCCTGTAAACGCATCATCGCCTCCCCGGCTGGTTTAAACTACTATTGCTGGCAACCATTATAGACCAGGAAAAGGAATTGCGATGACCGATCAACCAAAAGTCTTACTGGACGATCTGACCTTCCCCGAGGGCCCCCGTTGGCATGATGGGCGGCTTTGGTTTTCTGACTTCTACGCCCATGAAGTGGTGGCGGTGGATATCGCGGGCAAACGGGAAACCATTGTCGAGGTGCCGGGGCAACCTTCGGGCCTGGGCTGGACCCCCGATGGGCGGCTGCTGGTGGTCTCCATGATAGACCGCAAGTTGATGCGGCTGGACCCTGATGGCCTGGTGGAGGTCGCGGACCTATCGGCCCTGGCCGGGTTCCATTGCAACGACATGGTGGTGGATGGCGATGGCCGCGCCTATGTGGGCAACTTCGGCTACAACAGCCACGCTGGCGATCCATTCCAGTTGGCGGATCTGATCCGCGTCGATCCCGACGGCAGCGTATCCGTGGCCGCGGAAGGCCTGGCCTTTCCCAACGGCGCCGTCATCACACCCGACGGCGGCACGCTGATTATTGGCGAAACCCGTGGCAATGTTCTCTCGGCCTGGGACCGTCACCCTGACGGCTCACTTAGCAACCGCCGGGTCTGGGCGGATCTGTCGGGCGGCTATCCCGACGGCATCTGCCTGGATGCGGACGGCGCCGTCTGGGTCGCCGACCCGCGTGGCAAGGAAACCTATCGGGTGCTGGAGGGGGGCGAGATTACCGACCGCATCTCCACTGGCAAGATGGGCTCGTTCGCCTGCATGCTGGGAGGGGCGGAACGGCGCACGCTGTTTATCTGCACCTGCCTGCAATCGGGGCCGGGCACCGCCGAATTACGTTCAGGCCGTATCGAAACCGTGGAGGTTTCAGTCCCCGGCGCCGGCTGGCCATAGGAAAAATCCGCCGGGGCTATTGATAAAACAGGGTGCCGTCTTCCAGCTCAGCGGCGGGCAAGGCATCCGAAGCTTCAAAAGACCGGCGGGTGATTTGATCTGGCGCAAAACCGCCTTCTGACAGCCGCCCCACGGCCCCGTGTGGAACGGATCGCGTTAAACGATCTTGGCATTGAACGCGATGCAAATCCGCACACCCGGACCTTTGAAAGGGGTTACCGAGTGTTCATAGTAGCTTGGGAAAACGACCAGATCACCCGCTTCGGGATTGATCGCATGGGCGGAATGCTGATTGGGTAACCGCATGGAGTTGGCGCGCGGCCGCGGGTCAACGAATGAAATGCAGCCATGTGGTTGCCCGGTCGTATTTTTCTGCATAACCTTTGGCATCGTGACGTAATAGACACCGGATATGTTGGCATCTGGATGCATGTGCTGGTGATTATAGTCACCCTCGCGCATGATGACGCACCAGCCCCACAATCGCAGGTTTGTCTCTTCCGGCGGGGCGGCGCACTCGTTGTCGATCAGCGGTCCCGCATAGGCAAGAATGCCGTCGAAGATCATTTGCCGCAGTTCAACGATGGCCTCGTCTTTCCCCGACAGCAATTGCGTGTCGCTGTGGTAGCCACCAACATTTGACGTACCAACCAGTTTATTGCGTTCCCGCTTTTCCTGCTCAAGCAGGTAGTTGTGCAGCCGGCCATTCAGGTCGGCCGTGCCGTCATGCCGGCGGCGCATGAAAGTGGTCGGAAAATGATTTGCGATTTCGTCTTTAAACGCGGCTTTCGCGGTCATGATTTGATGGCCCGGCCTGTCAGCTGAAGTTCAATTGGTTCGTACAATGTTACCATTCACGGGGTATGTCCAGATCCCTGGATCATATCAAGATGGCCCTAGAGCAGTTCCATTGTCGCTGCTTTCAGCGTCGCCGCCTTCCTCATCCAATCCATCGTCCGCCTCAAGCTCCGGGGCCGAATTGTCCTGGGCCGCGGCAAGGCGTCGTTGCGCCCGGTAGCTGAAGGGTATCGAGGCCAGATACAACGCCCCCAGCACCGACAGCACGAACCAGGGATAGCTGAACAATACGGCCGCGACGATGCCAACGACAACCAGCAGGGGCAGCACCAGTTCCCGGCGGATGCGCACCCGTTTGAAGGAATAAGTGGGAATTTGGCTGATCATCATGAAGGCCACCAGCAGCAGCCAGACGGTCATGAAGATCGGCCCGCGCAGGAGATCGCCCTCAATCTGAAAACTTATGGCCATGGGCAACAGGGCCACGCAGGCGCCCGCCGGTGCCGCCATGCCAGTGAAGAAATTAGAGGCCCAGAGCGGGCGGTCCGGATTATCCAGCGCGGTGTTGAAGCGGGCCAGCCGAAGGGCGCAACAGGTGCTGTAAGCCAGACCGGCGATCCAGCCCACACCACCCAGGGCCGTGGTGCTCCACAAATAAATCACCAGCGCCGGGGCCACGCCAAAGGCGATGAAATCAGATAGAGAGTCCAATTCAGCGCCAAATTTGGTTGCCCCTTTCAACAACCGCGCCATCCGCCCGTCCAGGCCATCCAGAATGCCCGCGATGATGATCGCCGCCACCGCCAGTTGCCATTGGTCCTGCATGGCAAAACGGATCGCCGACATACCCGCGCACAGCGCCAGGACTGTCAGGATATTGGGGATCAGGCTGTTGACCGGCAATCCGCGCAACCGGCGACTGCGCCGTTTTATTTTCATCGCACCTCTCCCTGCCGCCGCGCTTCATCGCCATCGCAATCGGCCAGCACGGTTTCTCCCGCCACCGCGGTCTGTCCCACCACCACCAGGGGCGCCGTACCCTCGTCCAGATAAACGTCCACCCGGCTGCCAAAGCGGATCAACCCAAAGCGCGCGCCCGCATGCACCCGCTGCCCCTCGTACAGGCCGCAAACGATCCGCCGCGCCACCAGGCCGGCAATCTGTACGAAAGCGATATCCTGTCCCATCGATGTGGTCATGCGGATCGCCTGGCGTTCATTGTCCGTCGAGGCCTTGTCCAGCGAGGCATTCAGGAACTTACCCGGCCGATAGGATACCGCCGTGATTTCACCATCGATGGGTATGCGGTTTACGTGCACATTGAACACGTTCATGAAAACCGCAATACGCTGGCGGGGTTTGTCACCCATCCCCAATTCTTCCGGCGGCACGGCCATTTCAATGGATTGCACCACGCCATCGGCCGGCGAAATGATCAGGCCATCGCGGGTCGGCGTGATGCGGTCCGGATCGCGAAAAAAATAGACGCACCAGCAGGTCAGCACCACGCCAAGCCAACCCAGCGGATCGGCGATCCAAAACAGGATCATCGTGGCCACGGCGAATATCGCGATGAAGCGATAGCCCTCGCGGTTGATCGGCACCATCACAGCCTTCAATGCATCCATTTCGTCATCAATTCCATATTAGCCGTGGTTCCTATTCCGCAGCCTGACCTTCGCCCGGTATTGGTACACCATCCTTATCCAGCCGCTCCAACCGTTGCAAGGCCTCGGCCTGCTCCTGCTGCCTTTGCCACATATCGGCATAGATGCCGTCCGCCGCCAACAACGCCTCGTGGCGGCCCTTCTCGACGATGCGGCCGGCTTCCAGCACGATGATTTCATCGGCATCGACGATGGTGGAGAGGCGGTGGGCGATGACCAGGGTGGTGCGGTCGCGCGAGACCAGACGCAATGCGGCCTGAATTTCCTTTTCGGTTCGCGAATCCAAGGCCGAGGTCGCTTCATCGAATAACAGGATGGCCGGATTTTTCAGGATCGTCCGGGCAATCGCAACCCGTTGCTTCTCGCCACCCGAGAGTTTCAGGCCCCGCTCGCCAACGGCTGCATTATATCCGTCGGGCAGGGAGATGACGAAATCATGGATCTGGGCCAGCTTGGCCGCCGCCTCTATTTCCTCATCCGAGGCATCGACGCGGCCATAGCGGATATTGTAGCGAATGGAGTCGTTAAACAGCACCGTGTCCTGGGGTACGATCCCCACATTGGCGCGCACGGATTGCTGCGTCACCTGTCGTACATCCTGGCCATCGATCAGCACGCGCCCGCCCTGGACGTCATAGAACCGGAACAGGATGCGTGAAATGGTCGATTTGCCGGCTCCGGACGGGCCGACGATGGCGACCGTCTTGCCCGCCGGCACGCGAAAGCTGACTCCATGCAGGATTTGCCGTTCATTCTCGTAGCCGAAATCGACATTCTCGAACTCCACATCGCCGACGCCAATATTCAACGGCGGTGCATTCGGTGCATCGGCGACTTCGGCATGGACCTCGATCAGCTCGAACATCTTGTCCATGTCTACCAGGCTCTGCTTGATCTCGCGGTAGACAAAACCCAAAAAGCCCAAGGGTTGATACAGCTGCATCATGAAGGTGTTGATCAGGACAAAATCACCGAGGGTCAGATCGCCGCTTATAATGCCCCGCGCCGCCATTAGCATGACCGTGCCCATGCCAAGGGCAATGATCGCGCCCTGGCCGATATTCAACATGGCTAGGGACGTCTGGCTGCGCACGGCGGCGCTCTCATAGCGCGACATGGATTGATCGAAGCGGGCCGCCTCGTGGCCCTCGTTGCCGAAATATTTTACGGTTTCAAAATTCAACAGGCTGTCGATGGCCCGCGAATTGGCCTCGCTGTCGGTGCGGTTCATCTCGCGCCGGTGTTTCAGGCGCCATTCCGTGACGGTCAACGTGAAGGCGATATAAATGCCCACCGAGAGCAGGGTAACAGCCGAATAATCGGCCCCATAGTTGATCAACAGCACGACACAGACCAGGGACAATTCCAGCAGGGTGGGAAGAATATTGAACAGGGAAAAGCGCAACAGAAAATCGATCCCCTTGGTGCCCCGTTCAATGGCCCGGCTTAACCCTCCGGTACGCCGGTCGAGGTGGAAGGCCAGGGAGAGGCTGTGCAAATGGCGGAAGACCTGCAGGGCGACCGTGCGCAGGGCGTTCTGGCCAACCTTGGCAAAGACCGCATCCCGCAGTTCACCAAAGGCCTGGCTTGCCAACCGCGCCGCGCCGAATGCCAGGATCATAAGAATGGGCACGGCTACGGCGGCCCCGACCTTTCCATCCGGGCCGGTAATATTCAACGCATCGATAATTTCCTTATAGATGAACGGAATATAGATAATCGCGATCTTGGCCGAGGCCAGCAGCAGCATGGCCACGATGACCCGCGCCCGCAGATCCCAGCGCCCCCGCGGCCATAAGTAAGGCATCAAGGTGGCCAGGGTCCGCCAATGACTGCGGCCCGGCCCGTCGTTTGCCGTGGGATCGAAACTTCTGCGCATGATAACTCGATATCCTCATCGTTGCGCGGCGCCGCACCGCGCTAGAGCATTTTTATTTTGAAAATGCTCAGATCTTTAGAATTAGAGCGATATTTCCAATCACTTAGAATCGCTCTACCCTGCCGATATGTAAGCTGTTTGCCTGAAAAGGAATAGGGATTAGAGACGTTTCCGCCAAATTCTGTAGCGGAAGGGTGAATACACAAAGGCCTGGCACGCGCATAGCTTTAGCCCAGGAAAGAACCCCGAATAGTATGCCAATCCATTGAGATAAAAGGCTTTTCGTTTACCCGAAGTTAACGCCGCCGGTATGTAATCACGGTAGAAATGGGGAATGTAATTTATGTCTGTTGATTACCAGGATGATCCTGCGGAAAATTGGGACATGGCGGATGCCATGCCTGACGCGGACGTATCGGCCGACGAGCCGAAATACGTCAGCCTGAACGCGGCGCTGGACGAAGCCGGCTCGGTGATCGGCGACATGCACGTCAACCTGCCCATCTCCTTTCGCTTCAAATGGCATGACATGACAATATTTTGCCAAGTCGTCGAACGGGACTCCGAGGTGATGCTGGAACTGGCCACGGACCTTGGCCCCCTGCCTTTCACGATCGAAAACAAGGCGCGGCGCGGTTATTTAAATAAACTGCGCTATCCAACCACTGAATTGCCCGTTGGCGAATTCTTCGTGACCGAAGGGCGCCGCTTTCGCCACCGGGTAACGCGGATTCTGCCAGCCCCCATAACCGGAGGCAGCATCGTCACAACGATGGTGCAGTCCATGTTGAGCGCCCGGCCCTATTACGCACTGGCCAAAGCCCAGCTGTAAGGCGCCGGACTATTTCTAAGATTGACTGAACAGCCCGGCATTTAACCTGCCGGGAAATATTTCAGTTCATCGCCAGATCGCGGCGCACGTAGCGGCCGTTTTCAACACAGACGAAATAGTCTTCCACTTCCGGATGGCGCACCGGCACCTCGTTATCGTCGGTCAGCAAATTCTGTTCCGAGACATAGGCCACATAGGTGGTTTGGGCATTCTCCGCCAGCAGATGATAAAATGGCTGATCGCGCCGGGGGCGTACCTCTTCCGGGATCGACATCAACCATTCCTCGGAATTGGCAAACACCGGATCAACATCAAAGACCACACCCCGGAAGGGATGTATACGGTGCTTAACGACATCGCCGATCTGGAATTTCGCGACCATTATTGTCGTCACGGGATCTCTGGCTCCTCATACTAGGCCGGAAACTACGATTCATTATCCTTACTAGCACAACATTAGCCGTCAATCACCTGCCAACTACCATCCGGTTGCCGGCAGGCACGGCCATAGGCCTGTTGCGGCTGACCATTGACGACCACGCTATTTTGATATTCCCGGCAATAGCGTCCGGAGTCCGACCGTCCGTCGCGGGTGGGGCGGATTTCGCCACGGTTGCCACTGTCCGGATTGGACCATTGAATGGCTTCGCCCAAGGGCGCGGTATGGGCCTGATGCTGGGCGCCGGCCATGGCAATGCGGTCCGCCCGGTCCAACGAGCGGCCGATCTCGCCGCCCAGGAAGGCGCCCAGGAGGGTGCCGGCCGCTACCGCGACCAATCGGCCGCGGCCCTTACCTACGTTGGCACCGGCCACGGCGCCGCCAACCGCGCCCAATAAAGTGCCGGCCTCCTGCTTTTGGGCCCCTGGGGTGATACAGGCGCTCAACAACAGTGCGGCTGCGGTCAAGACAGCAATGGGGGCTGCCGCGGGCGTGGCGGTGGTACGGATCGTGGTCTTCATGATGATCTCCTTGGTTCCGGTTTCGCTGCATCGGAACAAGAGACTGCCATCGCCTGTCTGAATGGACCCTGAGGGCGGCATTCATCCTGGGTTCATCTTCCCAACAATCGCCAACCGCCATGGGGAGCGGGTGACGCCAGTCAAACTGCTCTAACTTAAATGTCCCTGCCTGGGGCCGCCGCCGCTACGGGGTCAACCGTACAGCGCAACAGCTGTCCCGGCGCCCGCGATGCCTGAGCGTTCGCCGGCTGACACGAGACATAGGCCGCCGCGCCGGGGCCGGCCGTATCCACCGCGGCCAGTTTCGGGTGACAGGCGATCGCCACCGCGATCAACGCCCACAGGCCCAGTAGGCCGGCCATGATAAAAGGGAACAAGGCCCCCCGGTCATAAGTGCCGGCCTGTGCCGAATATCGGAAAATTGTCATCTGTGTGCCCTCCCCAGACCATACATCGCCTTTATATTGTCCATCAAAGGTGGCCATGCAAGGGCGGAACCATGACGAAATTGTGTCCATCGCGGCCAAATCCATGTCGCACCGATGTTGCCTCCGTGCTGCGTCCGCACGGCACCGCGCGTCGTTATCAGCCACCGTCGTAGTCGATGGCCGCCGCGCCTTGCGAGGCCATGTAGAAGCCCGTGGGACGGCTGCTTTCCTCCGCCAGATGACCGATCAGGCCAGCCGTCCGGGCCAGGATGGAAATACCCTTGATGGCGGCCATGGGAAAATCAATATCCAGGGCAACGGCGGGAATGGCGCCGTTCACATTCATCGGCAGATGGCGGGGATAGATATCCCCCACCGCGCGCTCAACCGCGCCCAGGAATTCCACATGCGCCCCTGCGACGCCGCGTTCCCGGGCCAACTGCAACAGGCGTACGGCACGGGGGTCGACGGGGGTATGAATTGGATGGCCAAAGCCCGGCAGAGGGCGTTTGGCGGCCCGTATCGCCGCGACCATGTCATGCGCCACGGCCGCCTGCTCTTCGCCCGCCGAGATCCGGGTAATACCGGTAGCGAGGAAGTCAGACACTACCTCGGCACTACCGAGTATGACCGAGCCACAGCCCAGAATTCCGGCGGAAACTGCCCCCTGCAAAGCCTCGGGCGCGGCGGCATAGGTCATACGAGCGGCTTGCACCGATGGAGTCATACCATGCTCCGCCAGGGAGACCAGGACTGCGTCCAGAAAGAAAATCTGGTCGTCGGTGGGCTGTTGCCCCGTCACATGCAGGAAAAAGAATTCCGTAAAGCTGACATGGCCCATCAGCTCGTTACACAGGTCCCTGCCCCGCATGGTGATCGAGATTTCGTCCGCCGTACAGATCCCGCTTTTCGCCTCGCCACGTTTGCCAATCAGCATCACTTATCACTCCCTTTAATGAATGGAATGCCAACACTAGCATAGCCGTGGCGACACACGAATTAGCCGGAATTTGCGGCGGCAATACAACGACTGATTAACCAATTTGGCAAATAATCGAACATGGTATTCATGGCCTGCGGGGCGAGGCCGCCGGTTTGCTACTGCGTAATATTTTCGGGCGGCATTTTTGACGGTTTGATGAATGTCGGCCAGACGCCAACAGAATTATCAAGGATTACCGGGATGTCGCGCCAGATAACCACCCTGAGTTTTTACCTCTCCGCAATTCTGCTCGCGGCCTGCCAGACCGGTGACAAGCCAGCCGTCTCATTATCCCAGGCCGTCAAGACCACCGCCAAGTTCGAGAGCCAGACCTTTACGCCGCCGCCACGAAAGATCGAGGACGTGCGGAAGCTGCTGGCCGCGGCGTCGGATCGGACGCCCGAGGCGATGGCCCGGCTGAAGGCCATCGCGGCAGGCCCCGCCGGCACGGGCGCGAGCGCGGACGAACGCGCGCGATCCCTATATGAGCGCGCCATCGCGGCGGGCGAGTTGGGCCGGAACCGGCAGATGCGCGATGACCTGGCAGCGGCTCTGGCGGAAAAACTTGACGAGAGTGTCTTTAAGTCCAGCGTGCTGATTGCGTCTGCCTCGGCCCAGGCTGACGGCGGCAATCTGCCGCGCGCCATCGAATTACGCGAAACCGGCGTGGCCATACTCGAAAATCTGGGTAAAAATAAAGTGCGCATCGCCGCCAACCGCGCCATCATCGCCCGCTGGAAAATGACGGTTGGTGATCTGGATGGCGCCGCACGGTATCTCCACCTCGGCCGCACCCTTCTGAACAGAATGGAAAACGGCCGCAAGGCGCGACGGGCCATCCTGGCAATCCCCCAATCAAAGTTGCTGCAGGCGGAAAGTTCGGTTGCGGCCCAATCGGGACGCCATGGCGAGGCGGAGGCAAAGGCCCGGGCCGCTCTGGCCCTGATTGAAAAACTGATCGTGGACAAGGTGCAACCACGGAACGACCTGCCTGTCTATCCCATCGAAACAACCCTGAAACTAAACAAGATTAATACCCTGGGCGCCCTTGCCAGGGCCCTGGCGCGGCAGGACCGCCTATCCGAGGCGGAGATCGCCGCACGTGACGCAATCAGGATCGCCGCCGCCACGTTCGGCCGTGACTCGATCTATATGGCGCGCGCGATCGATCCCTTTGTTTACGTCTTGACCCGGACGGGGCGCCTGACGGAGGCACGCACCCTGGCCCAAATCGCGATCGATATCCTGGAGAAATTGGGTGTCGATCAAGAAGGTTACCGGCTTAATGAGGCGCGGCACCAATTGGGAGCCGTGTTCGTCGCCAATGGCGACTGGGACCGCGCGCTTGCAAGCTTTGCCCAAATTGCCGAGGCCGCAAAGGGCGACGACGCCCTGCTTGACCGGTTCTACCGCTATGACCTGGACCGGGCGACGGCGTTATTGCAGACCCAACGTGTTGGCGAAGCGGCCCAAATTACCGGCCCGGCCGCGCGGCGTCTGATCGACAAACTAGGGGCCAAAAATTACACGGCTGCGCAGGCCCTGGGATTGCACGCGGTGGTCTTGCAGCACCAAGGCGATATTGACAAGGCGCTTGCAGCCTTTCGCAGCGCCTTTACGGTTCTGAGCAAACGTTCGCGGCAATCCACCGGCGGCGAGAGCGCCGGCCGGGATACCCGCCTGCAATTGATCCACGAAGGTTATATGGCCGCCCTGATGCACGGCGGCCAGGCCGGGGGAGCGGCGGAGGCCTTCCGCATCTCCTCCCTCGCCTCTTCACGCGATGTGCAAATGGCGCTGGTACAGTCGGCGGCGCGGGCGACGATCACCGATCCCACCCTGCGCGATCTGGTGCGCAAGGAACAGGATGCTCAAAAACAGGTCACGGCGCTGTACGGCATTCTCTCGAACGCCCTGATTGACGGCAATATCGGCACCAGCGAAGCCAATCGTCTGCGGACCATGATCGACGATCTTCGCGGCGCGCGCGCCGTCTTGATGGAAGAGATCGAGCGGCGCTTTCCCGAGTACGCCGAATTGATCAATCCCAAGCCGGCGGAAATCGCGGCGGTGCAGCCTTTGCTGGCGGCCGGTGAGGCGATGATCGTCACCTATGTCGGCGAGAGGGAGACCCATATCTGGGCTATTCCCGCTCAGGGCAAGGTCGCCTTCGCCACCCTGAACGAAGGCAGGGCGGGGTTGCAGGGTAAAGTGGACAGCATCCGCAAATCCCTGGCGCCGGAAATAGAGACTCTGGGCGATATCCCGGCATTCGACGTCGCGGGCGCGCATGCCTTGTATAACAAGCTGCTAAAGCCCGTGACGCCGGGTTGGCGCGGGGCAGAGACCCTTTTAATCGTGGCCCACGGCCCGCTGGGCTATTTGCCGTTCGCGCTGTTGCCGACCGCGCCGGGCCGGATCGGACCGCAACGGGCGCCGCTGTTCGTGCGCTATGTCGGTGTGCCCTGGCTGATCCGCGACCATGCGGTGGCGATGCTGCCCTCGGCCCAGTCCCTCGCCGCGCTGCGCAATCTTCCCACGCGAACCGGCCCGCGGAGACAGTTTGCCGGTTTTGGCGATCCCCTGTTTGGCGGCACAGATGATGTCCGTGATGCCCGTGATGGGCGAACGGGCGGCAAGGAACGTCAGGTCGCCGCTCTAAGCACCGCCGAGCTTAAGACACGGGGGATTAAAACCAGAGGCGTCAGTAACCGCAAGGTCTCGCTGCGCGCCGCGCCCCGGACGGCGGGGCTGGCCAGCGCCGGCCTTGATGTGCTGCCACGATTGCCCGAGACCGCCGACGAGATCCGCAATATCGCCACGACGTTGGGGGCGGACCTTGCCAGGGATGTATTCATCGGCAGGGCGGCGACCGAGGGTGCGGTCAAGGCTACCGACCTTGCCGCCTATCGGGTGGTGGCATTTGCCACGCATGGCCTGATCCCCGGCGATCTGGACGGCTTGACCCAGCCCGCCCTGGCGCTGTCTTCGCCAGAAGTCGTCGGCGACCGCGAGGACGGCCTGTTGACCATGGGTGAAATACTGGGTCTAAAACTGAATGCGGACTGGGTGATCCTGTCAGCCTGCAACACCGGCTCGGGCGAAGGCGCCGGGGCCGAGGCGGTTTCCGGCCTGGGGCGCGCCTTCTTTTACGCCGGCACCCGCGCCTTGCTGGTCAGCAACTGGCCGGTCGAGACGACCTCGGCGATGACGTTGACCACGGATCTATTCCGCCGCCAGTTCAAAGATCCTACGCTGGCCCGCGCTAAGGCCCTGCGCCAGGCCATTTTGTCCTTAATGAACGGGCCCGGTTTCGCCGATCGAGATACAGGTGAAATCGTATTTTCCTATGCCCACCCGATTTTCTGGGCGCCATTCTCCCTTGTGGGGGACGGTGGCGCCCGCCGCTCTGGAGTATGATGCCATGTCTAGATTGATCCCACGAACCTCACTGCAAGGCCTGCTATGGGCCGTCTCCGGACTGTTGGCGGCGTTGCCGCTAACGACTTCTCCAGCCTTTGCCGCCGGCGCGCCCACGGCCATCGTCGAGGATGCCGATCCCGGCCGCAGCGACATTGGCCTGTTTGAAATGCTGGAAAGTGGCCGGACAATAGCCTTGAAAAAGGGCGAGCGGCTGGTGTTGGGCTATTTGCAGTCCTGCATTCAGGAAACGATACTGGGTGGCCAAGTGTTGATCGGAAAAAAAGAAAGCACTGTATCAGGCAGCCAGATCACGCGCCAAAAGGTCGAATGCACCGGCGGTCAGGTCACCTTGGACAAATCCACCAAGGGCAAGGCCGGCGTAGTGGTGTTCCGCAAGGCGCCGAAAAGGAACCCGCGGACCCTGACCATGCGCGATACCAGTCCCTTGGTGCACCTGACCGCGCCGGTCGGAAAAATCTATCTGCGCCGCCTGGACCAGCCCGGACCGGCCAAGGCCATCGGCGTTTCCGGGAGTTCCGTGGATTTGCGGGCCGCCGGCATTACCCTGGCGCCGGGCGGCAGCTATGAAATCGCCGCGAATGGGCGGCGGGTGCGTCTCGACATTGCACCGAACGCCGGCCACACTCTAAGCCTGTTGGGACGGCTGGTCGTCCTATAAGCCGCCAAAGGCCGAAAACAGTGGCTGCAATCAAATGAAAATCCGCGACCTGGCGACGGCGGTGTTGGTCGCGGCATTGTCGGCGCTGCTGCTGGCCGGCCCCTGGTCGGATCGTCTGGACGGTATTTCCGTCGATACCCTGCATTGGTTGCGGGCGTTGCGGCAGCAGGCTGGAATTATGCCACCGCCGCCGCGCCCAGCGGTGCCGTTGACCGTGATCGCCATCGACGAGGCGACCTACGACACGCAACCCTTCAACGAAACGCCACGGATGATGTGGACGCCGGAAATCGCGTATGTGCTCAACGCCCTCGGTGAATCCGATGTCGCGGTGGTCGGCATCGACATGATTTTTCCTATCTCGATAGAGAAATACCTGCCCGGTTTCGACCGGGACTTTCTTTTAGCCTTGCGGGCCTTGGCCAAGGATCACCGTATCGTGCTGGCCAAGGTGCAACACTCGACCGCGCCGATCGCGCCGCATGCGGGGCAAAGTTATGCGGTAGGTCACGGACTCAATATCCGGGTTGTCAACTTGAAGGAAGACCCCGACGGCATCATCCGGCGGATGCCGCTGACATTTTCATTGACCGGCCCGGACGGCGCCGTGCGGCGCGAGCCATCCTTCGCTGTGGAAATCGCCAAACGTTTCTCCAATAGCAAACATTCGCTTTCGCCGACAGGCGCCTTGAAATTCGAGGGCAGAGAGATACCCGGCACCAAGGACAACGCGCTGAACCTCAATTTCGACACCGGACCCGGCGCCCTGGAAGTGCATTCATTGGCTGACATTTACGCCTGTGCCAAAGCGGAGCGGGGCGATTTTCTGCGCCGGCACTTCGCCGGCAAGTTGGTCCTGTTCGGCCTGGCACTCGATGTCGAGGACCGAAAATTGACCTCGGCACGCCTTGCCACGAAAAACCTGTTGCGCGCCGGCGCACCACGGTGCAGCGCTGGGCCGGCCGCGGCCCGGGCGGTTGGGGTAGCCGACCTGGCAAGCGACCGCGACAGTCTGCCCGGGGTTTTCCTCCACGCGGCGGCGATTGCCAATATTTTGCGTCAGGACGGCCTGCGCTTGCCAGGCCGTGGCGGCAAGGCTGGTATATTGTTCGCGCTGGCGTTTGTCGCCACCCTGTATGGCTTGCTGCTTGGCCCCCTGACCGGCGGCGCCCTGTTGGGCCTGCAAACAATGGGCTGGATCGGCGCGGCCAACCTGGCCTTTGACAGCCAATGGAGCCTGCCGCTGGTGGATGGCGGCGCCGTCGCTTGGCTGGCTTTCGCGCTGATCCTGGCCTATCGTTTCGCCGTGGCCGACCGGGAAAAGCATTTTTTGCGGCGCTCCTTTGCCTACTATCTGTCGCCGGTGGTCATCGACCGGCTGATCGAAGCCGAGGAACCACCAGCGCTGGGTGGCGAGACCCGTGACGTTTCGATCCTGTTCTCGGACATCGCCGATTTCACGGCCATTTCAGAATCGTTGGAGCCCGAAGCCCTGGTCGCGATGCTGAACGATTACCTGAGCGAGATGACCGACATTGTCGAGGAACACGGCGGCTTCGTTGATAAATATATCGGCGATGCCATCGTCGCCATATTTGGCGCCCCGCTGCACGATCCAGATCACGCCGCCAACGCCATCGCCGCCGCCGTCGCGTGCCACCACCGTCTGCTGCAAATCCAGGATCATTTCGACTTGCCGCAGGGCCGGCCGTTGCTGGCCCGCATCGGCCTCAACTCGGGCCAGGCATTGGTTGGCAACATCGGTTCGCGGCGGCGCTTCAACTATACCGTGATCGGCGACGCAGTGAACCTGGCGGCCCGCCTGGAAGGCGCCAACAAGGCCTATGGCAGCTCCATCATGCTCAGCGGCGATACCGCCGCCGCCGGCGGGAAAGACTTCCCCCTGCGCGAGATCGACCGAATCCGCGTCGTCGGACGGCAGGAACCGGTAGCGATATACGAGCCATTGGGCGGCCGGGACGGGCCACTATCCCAACCGGGGATCGATCGGGAACGCTACGCCCGCGCCACGGACGATTACCGGGCCGGCCGCTTTCAGGCGGCGGCGGATAGCTTTACCGAACTGGCCCAGGCCGGCGACAAGGTCGCCGCATCCATGGCGGCCCGCGCCGCCGCCCTGGCCGCCGACCCACCGCCCGGCGAATGGGACGGTGTGACGAAGCTGGATGCCAAATAACCGCCGACTCTGTTAAGGGGTCCGGCATTGGCGGGCGCGGCGACGGCGACGGCGATCAGCAGGATCAAACCAGCCAGAATATTCATGGCAAGAACGGCGAAACGGTCGCTTTCCGGTAATTGGTTGGAACCCACCCGGTAGCAGAACCTTTGCTTAGCGGCCATGGACATAGTGTTCTCCATTGTTGTGATCTCGCCTCTTGGACGGCAGGTGCCATGCAACAGGATCCAGGGGGCAGCGATAGGGCCGGTTCGGGGCTATTTTTAGGAGATTTCGCGGCGGAATTGTGACGGCGGCGGGAACGGCCTTCCTTCGGCAGCCGTTTGGCATAGACTAGAAGCCGGGCCGACCCGTGAAGCCGCTCGGGATATTGGCAACAAATGCACTAGCGCGGCTTTGGAGATGCGATGACGGCGGCGGCCAGTACCAACAGCGACGCGCTGTTTCAGCGTTACGGGCCGGCCTATCGCTGGCTGGTCACGCTGACCGTCATGACCGGCGCCATCGCCATGGGGTTGGCGTCTTCCATGGTGAACGTGGCCGTGCCCTCGGTGGTCGGGGCCTTCGGGGTGGGGCTGGATCAGGCGCAATGGATGGCGACCGGTTTTCTCGCCACCATGTCGGCGTCCATGCTGGTCAGTTCCTGGCTGATCGAGGTGCTGGGCCAACGCATAACTTTCACCGCGATCCTGACGGTATTCGGGACCGGCTCTCTGCTGTGCGCGATGGCGCCGAGTATGGATATGCTGATCCTCGGCCGCATCTTGCAAGGTGCGGCAAATGGCGTCGGCCAGCCGTTGGCCATGTACACCATGTACACTGTCTTCCCGCCCGAACGCCGGGGCATGGCCATCGGCATCTATGGACTGGCCACCGTGCTCTCACCCACCTTCGGCCCCATCGTGGGGGGCATTGCGATCGACAGTATCAGTTGGCGCTATCTGTTCTTCCTGCCTCTGCCGTTTTGCGCGCCCGCCCTGATGCTGGGCCTGGTATTCATGCCGGGCAAGCAGTTGGCCAAGCGGCTGCCGCCATTCGATTGGATCGGGCTGGGGCTTATCGTCGTGATCCTGTTCAGCGTCCTTAGCGGCCTTGCCAATGGCCCGCGTATGGGATGGGCTTCGGATGCAACTGTTCTGCGTCTTATGGGCAGTGCGGCCGGGCTTGTCATTTTCATCCTTTGGGAACTGCGCGCGCCGTATCCGCTTATTGATCTGAGCCTGTTTCGAAACCCGCAATTCAGCCTGACCATGGTGGCGGGCTTCGTCTTCGGCGCCGGGCTTTTTGCATCGGGCTATTTCATTCCCATTTTTGTGCAAACCATTCAGCATTAC
The DNA here is from genome assembly GCA_016776605.1 of Alphaproteobacteria bacterium. GTDB lineage: Bacteria > Pseudomonadota > Alphaproteobacteria. Next base: position 154,180 of record JADHTB010000007.1, read on the forward strand.
AGCGCCACCCGCGCCGGCTTGCTGCTGGCGCCGGGCGGCCTGGTGATGATGATGTTTTTCCCGCTGGCGGGCCGCATCACCGATACGATCCCCGCGCATATTCCCATTGCCGTTGGTTTGTTGATCTTTTCGATTGGCTTTTTCCTGATCCAGGCGGTTGATGTGAATACCACTTTTTGGGCGATGGTTGCCTACACCGCGATTAACCGCGTGGGCCTCAGCCTGGCTATTCCAACCCTTGGTATCGCGGCCCTGCGCTCGGTCCCGCCGGCGAAACTGGCGCGCGCGGCCTCCACTTCCACCTTCTTTCGCAATTGCGGCGGTGGCCTGGGCATCGCCCTGCTCACCGCCTTTTTCCAACAGCGCACGCAGTTTCACGGCGTGGCTCTGGCCGATACCCAAACCTGGGCCAACGGGACAACGGTGGAGCTGCTGGGTGAAGTTCAACGCCTGTTGGCGGAGACCGGCATGCCGGCACTGAACCAGACCGCCGGCGCCCTGAATTACCTGGCCCAAGTCGTTCTTGCCCAGGCCAGCACCCTGGGCTTCAAGGATACGTTCCTGGCCATCGCCGTGGTGGCGGCCCTGGCGGTGGGCCCCGCCTGGATGATCGGCCACACCGGGCCGCGCCGGCCCCCGCGTAATATACCCTAAGCGCGCGGCCGTTTTGGCGGCTCTACCGGTTGCTAAGGGTAGTCTTCGCTGGAATAGGTATGCAAGGCGTTGTTGAAGCGTGAAAACAGATTGGCGATGCCGATCACCTGGGTCAGCACCACGACGCCATCGTTGCCGAGGGCATCGCGCAGCTGTTTCAACAAAGCCTGCGGCGATTTACCGGCTTCGCAGACCATATGCACGACATAGCGTAGAATAGCTTTTTCCAGCTCATTGAACGCATCGCTTGGTTCGAAGTCGGCCAGGGCGGCGATCTGCGCTTCGGCCACGCCAACATTTCTGGCCTTGGCGGTGTGGTTGGCGATGCACAGCTTGCAGCCGGCCAGCATGGCGGTTTTCAGGTAGGCCAGCTCCCGGTGCCTTTCATCCAGACGCGGATCGCTCATCACGGCCTGTTGGAACTGCGAAAACCCTTCCAGCGCCCTGGGCTGTACCGCCATATAGGCGAACGAGATTGGCACCTTTGCATGATCCTTGCGCAGCGCATCAAGTACGGCGCGGGCCTCGGCATCGGCGTCGCGTAGGCTAACCGGTTCGATAATGCGGTCCAACATCGTATCGCTCACTCCTGTCTTATTGCGGCTGTATCAAAATCAGCTGAAATCTTCCTGGGTGATCAGCACATGGCGGGGCTGCTCGGCGACCCGGTCCAGCCAGCGGCGGATGCCGGGATAGGGGGCCAAATCCATCTCCGCTTCGTCCGCCACGTGAGTATAGGCATAGAGGGCGATATCGGCGATGGAATAGTCCCCGCCGACCAGGAAATCCGCCCCGACCAGATGTTTTTCCATGACATCAAGGGCCTGATAGCCACGCTGCCACTTCTCCGCCAAGGCGTCTTTATTCACCGCGCGCGGATCCAGAAAATGCAGCCAATAGCGGGCCACGGCGATGAAGGGTTCGTGGCTGTATTGTTCAAAGAACATCCATTGCAACACCTGGGCCTGGGCAAAGCTGTCGCTGGGCAGATAGTCCGTACCCTGGGCCAGATAGAACATAATGGCGTTGGATTGCGCCAGGCACCGGCCATCGGGAAATTGCAACAGCGGGATACGGCCATCAGGGTTAAGGGTGAGGAATTCCGGCGTCCGGGTTTCCCCCTTGGTCACATCGTAGTCAATGCGCGTAAACGGCCGCTCCAGATGCGAAAGCAACAAGCGCACCTTGTAGGCATTCCCCGAACCCAGATTGTCATGCAGTATCAACATCGCCATTTACCTTTATCGCGCCGAACCCCAGGCTTAGGCCGCGATTATAGGGCATGCGCCAGCGCCGGCAAATTTTCCCGGCGCACACCGGTTCCTTCCACGAGGTTGCCAGGGTAATCTTTAATAATGCCGCAAAAAAAATCGGCGGCGGTTGTTGGCGTCCGGAAAGGAAAATATCAGATGGCGAATACGGAAGTTGAATTTGCGGGGTTGACCTTCAAAAATCCCATGGTGGTTGCCTCCATCGAGCCGACCAACAGTCCCGACCTGATCAAGCAATGCTTCGATGCCGGGGCCGCCGGGGCCATAGTCAAGACCCTGACCGACATCGAGGACATGGCGCAACTGACGCAGAATTCCAAATACCGCATCATGAATGCCAAGGGCGAGATCATCAAAGGCAAGCCGGCCAAGGATTTCGTTTTCTACAGCCGCTCCGGCTATGCCTCTACCGCCTACAAGGATTGGATCCCCTATCTCAAGGAATGCCAGGCCTATGGGGCCGAGCGTGGCGGCCATTTGATCGGCAGCGTCGGCGCCAAGGATATCAGCGGCTGGCGCGACATCGCCCGCACCATCGAGGATTGCGGCCTGCCCATGGTGGAGCTGAATTTCGGTTGCCCGCACCCGGCCATGATGCCCGGCGTGCACGGCGGTTCCATGATCGGCCAGGACCCGGAGACGGCGGCGGAGGTCACCCGCCAGGTGGCCGAGGTGGTGAATATTCCCATCGTGGTGAAGCTGACGCCGGATCAGGCCAACCCGGTGGCCATCGCCCGCGCCGTCAAGGGGGCGGGTGCCGCGGCGGTCACGGCAACCAACCGCTATACCGGGTTTTCCATTGATATCGAGACGGGGATGCCGCAAATCGGCGGTCCTGCCGGTATCGGCGGCACCTGGACCAAGCCATTATCCCTGCGCTGGGTGCACCAGATTTATCAGGAGGTCGGCATGCCCGTCGCCGGCTCCAACGGTATTTTTGACCACCGCGACGCCGTCGAATTCATCATGGCCGGTGCCGGCGTGGTGCAAATTGGCTCTGTCCTGATGCTCAAGGGCATCAAGTGGCTGAGCAAGGTGATCGAGGGCATGGAGCGCTTCATGGACGAACATGGTTATGCTGATGTCCCCGCCATGCACGGTATCGCCTCCAACCGCGCGGCGGGCGACTACAGCGAGCAATTCAAGAAATCACGCCGCTATGCCACCATTGACCACGATGCCTGCCAGAACCCCACCTGTACTGTCTGCATCCAGATGTGTTTTTACGAGGCGCTCAGCCAGGCCGACGGCAAGGTGGAAGTACACACCGACAGCTGCATCGGCTGCGAATTGTGCCACGACGTCTGCCCCTTCGGCGCCGTCGCCATGGCCGAAACCACCCCGGCCCAGCACGCGGCGGGCTATTACGACATCCCCGAAGGCGTCTTCGAAACCGGTAAATTCACCACCCGGCGCAATAACCCGGAGTCGATTGGGAGTTAGGGCAGGTCTGGTGCTTATTTCCGCGGCCATGGAGTTTTTGGAATTCCTTGGATAGACTTCGCTTTGCCGCATGCTGGGTATGTGCCATGCAGCGTACGAAACGGAGGGGACGGGAGCTCAAATGACGTCAGCAAAGCCATTTAATGTCGAGCCGATCGACGCAACATTCGGTGCGGTGATAACCGGACTGAAGCTTGCCGATTTAGGTGAGCCGGCGTTTGCCGCGCTCTATGAGACGTGGCTGGAATATGCCCTGCTGGTCTTCCCCGCTCAAAACCTCAGCAATGAAGATCAAATTACCTTGGCCAGGCGGTTTGGTGATCTGGAGCTTGAACTCGCCGAATTAAGTAACGTCAAGAAGGACGGCGGCCTGCGGACAGATGATGACGATGACATGGTGAAAATCCTGAAAGGCAATATGGGTTGGCATTGCGATAGCACCTATATGCCGGTTCAGGCCAAGGGCGCCGTATTCACCGCGCATGTAGTGCCCGCCCATGGGGGCGAAACCGCGTGGGCGGACACCCGGGCCGCCTATCAAGAGCTTGACGCGGCAACGCGCGAGCGGATTGCCAATATGTCGGCCTACCACTCGCTCTATCACAGTCAGAAGAAATTCGGAGAGACCAAGGAGAAAGACAGCGAGTATTTTGGCTATGGTTTTTTCGGACAAGAACCACCCCTGCGCCCGTTGGTAAAGATCCATCCGGAAACCGGCCGGCCATCACTCGCGGTTGGGCGCCATGCCTACGGCATACCCGGCATTGCAGAGGATGAATCGGAAAAGCTGTTGCGGGATCTTGTGGACTTTACCTGTCAGTCCCCGCGCGTCTATCAGCATAATTGGACAGCCGGCGACGCCGTCCTTTGGGACAATCGATGCCTTATGCATCGGGCTTGCACCTGGGACATGAACGAACCCCGGGTGATGTTTCATTCGCGTATTGCCGGCGACCCGGAAAGCGAATTCGCCGCCCACGCCTGAGCCGCCACGCCTCCCATGGCGGTGGCAATTCCAAATTATCTTTGCCAAGATGCACGAGAGGCATAAGAAATCGGATTGGATGGAGGCGGCCTGTGACAATCCCGGCGGACTATATGCATCCCGAAATGATGGCGATTGGCGACTCCCTCTATCAAGGGGTCCGCTCCCTCACCATCAAGAACGGTACCAATCAGCTTAGCGCGCCGGCGTTGGCGGCCGAGGCGTTGGGTATCCGCCACAAATTCAGCTGCCCCGATCCCAAACGCCCCATTCTGGTCAACATGGAAGCCTGGCTGCGCATGCTGCCCGGCATCGACGGCATTAAACAAGATATGGCCGGCAATGTGGATTATTGGTTCGCCAGGCCCGCATCGCCATCGGGGCGGCTGATGTTCGAGAATGTCGCGGTTGCCTCCTCGACCATCGCCGATCTTTGTAGCGCCACCTGGCAGACCTCGGATGACTATTTGCGGGCCCTGCCAAACGGAACGCGCGGCAAGATCAAGAAGCTGACGTTCGATGGCCTGGATCTGGCTGGCATTACGCTTGCCCTAAACACACGCTTTACCCTGAACCCATCGGGCAAAGCCGCCTTCAAGCAGCTTAGCCAGGTTGATCTGGCCGCCGCGCGCAAACCCAAACGCCTGTTGGTCAATATTGGCGCCAACAACGGCTTGTGGGACATGGCCTTTGGCGCCAAGGCGGGGGCCCGCATGGTGTTCAAGGCGGATCTGCGGCGACTGGCTGCCCGATTGCAGGCCCTGCCGGCGGAGGTGGAACATATTTATTTCAACAACCTGGCCCTGCCAAGCACGGTGCCCAACCTGATGCCCCTGCCGGACATGGTGGAATGGGACGAGGCCAACAAACCGGGCAAGGGGAATTATTATCGGAAATACGAAAACCGCTTTGGCCTCGCCTACGGCAGCCTGACGGGTGCCCAGATGAAGACACTGGATGATCGTGTCGCCCTGGCCAATAGGGAGGCCCAGGATATTCTGAAGAACACTTTTGGTACCGACCGCCGTCTGCATTTTGTTGATCTGGCAAAGTCCATGACGAAATATGACGCCAAGCATCAGCGGCGCACGGCCGGCAATGTGATCAAGCTGAAGAATAACAAGACCATCACCAACGTGATGTTGAATGCCGGCCTGTTCGGCGGCTTCCGCCGGGGCGGCACCCAGGGTTTGGACGGTATGCACCCCACCGTCGTGGGTTATGCCATTATGGCGCAACAGGTTCTTGCCGCCATCAAGCGGGCCGAGCCGGGCGCCAATCCGGCGAAGATCGATCTGGATGACGCCTACAGCCGGGACAAGCTGTTGAACAATATGCCGTGGATATGGAACATGGGCCTGTGGCTGTGGCGCGATATTCGCCGGGCCCAGGCCGCGAACACTCCCGAACCCATCGGCGATGCGGACGATGCGGCGGTCAGAGACGTCTTTACGACCGCCTGCCTAGCCATCAGGACGGGCAGCAAAAAATAGCCTGATTTAACCTTAATACTCCACGAAGTCGCAGACGTAGGCGTTGGAGGCGCGTTCCCAGGCGAAGGTGGACATATCGCCATGGCCGGGGATGAATTCGGTGTCGCTTCCCAGGGGCCACAGCTTGCCCCGAATGGCGTTGACCAGTTGCATGTGATCGCCACGGGGACCGTCGCAGCGGCCGATGGAGCCGCGAAACAACACATCGCCGACCACGGCCATTTTGGAAGCTGCGTGATGGAAGACGATATGGCCCGGCGTATGGCCCGGACAATGCAGGACGGCCAGGTTGAGCTGGCCAATCCGCACCGTCTCGCCCTCGTCCAGCCAGCGGCTTGGGGTAAAGCCGCGCGCCTCGGATAAACCCGTACGCGCCGCCTGTTTCGCCATCGCCTCGATCAGAAAAGTATCGTCGAGGTGAGGCCCTTCGATGGGCACGCCCAGGCGCTGGGACAATTCCGCCGCCCCGCCCGCATGATCCGCATGGCCATGGGTGATCAGAATTTTTTCCACCGCGACGCCCTCCTCCGCGATAGCGGCCTGGATCAGATCAAGGTCGCCGCCGGGATCGACAACGGCGGCCTGCAAACTGTCGGGGCACCACAACAGGGAACAGTTCTGTCGAAAGCGGGTGACGGGAACGATACGGTAGCGCATGAGTTATACCAATGGTCCTATAATCAGCGATGCGGCATTGTAGACGAGCGGGGCGGTTGACGGAATGCGCGATGAGCGACAACGATGAGTGAAGCTAAGGACGAGGCGGGAAGCGAAGCGGGGGGCGGGGCCGAAAAGCCCGGCGCGGCCCGTCTAGTCGCCTTGATCTGCACGGCCCAGGTTCTGGCCCAGGTTGGCGCCTATGCCTGGCCTGCATTGTTGCCGGAATTCATTCCCCGCTGGGGGCTGGATTACAGCGAGGCGGGCTGGATCACCGCCAGCTTTTATCTGGCCTATATGCTGTCGGTTCCCATTCTGGTCACCCTGACCGACCGGATCGATCCACGCCGGGTCTATATGTTCGGGGTCGGCTGTACCGTTATCGGTCATCTGCTGTTCGCCCTTTATGCGGAGGGTTATTGGACCGCCACCCTGGCCCGGAGCATCGCCGGCATCGGCTGGGCCGGCACCTATATGACTGGCCTGAAACTGTTGGCGGACCGGGTCGAGGGTAAGCTGCTGTCACGCGCGGTCACCTGGCATGCGGCCAGTATGGGGGTCGCCTCGGCCCTGTCGTTCGTCTTCGCCGGCATAATCGCAAATCTGTGGGACTGGCATGCCACCTTTTTCGTGGCTGCGGGGGGTGCCGCGGGCGCCTGGCTGATCGCCGCTATTTTCGCGCCCAAGCAGGCGCCGCGCCCCGCCGCCACGGATTCGGCGTCCGCCTGGGCGCTGTTCGATTTTCGCCCCGTCTTCGCCAACCGCTCGGCCATGGCCTATAGCGTGGGTTATTGCATCCATACCTGGGAGATGGGCGCCATGCGCGGCTGGGCCGTGGCCTTTCTGGCCTATGTCGCCCTGCAGGACTATGGGCAGGATTATGGACCGGGCGGCGGCGAAACACCGTTTCTGGGGCCCACCGTAATGGCCACTGCAATGGCCTTGTTCGGTGTCTGGGCCAGCGTCAGCGGCAACGAGCTGTCCATTCGTCTGGGTCGGCAACGCCTGGTCCGACTGGCCATGGCCGGCTCCATGGTGTTTGCCCTGGCGATCGGCTTTCTGGGTGCGTTCTCCTATCCGCTGGCGGCTGTCCTGTTGGTGCTGTACGGCATGGTGATCTGGTTGGATTCATCGTCGCTGACGGCTGGGGCCGCGGGCAGTGCCGCGCCGGGACGCCGCGGCGCCACCCTGGCCGTGCATTCCATGTTGGGCTATGGCGGCGGCTTTGTCGGGCCGATCATGGTGGGTTGGATTCTGGATTTGGCGGGCGGGCCATCCCACATGGCCTGGGGTCTGGCATTCGGCCATATCGCCCTGGCCATGCTGGCGGCCCGGATCGTCTTTACCTGGCTGCGGCCCGACAGCCTGGCCGGCGACAGAAAAACCTAGAGCATTTCGTTCACGCCAATGCGCCAAGACGCATGGCTCCACGAGGGCGGCGTACAAACGCCGGGCCGCCGTCGCGGCCTTAGCGGGCCACTTCAATGTCGGAATTAGAGCATTTCCGGGCTATTCTGGTCCATTTGATGGCGCCCCTAAGCCATTCGGGTAGGCGCGTTGCGCAGCGCGATGTGGTGCATCGGGCAAGCGGCGCAACGCACCAGAATGGCTTAGGGGCGCCACCGAAGGCCGCTCACCAAGGCCCCGTGGCTGCGTTGCAGTTCTTGGACGATGCGCCACATCGACCTGCAAACCGCGCCTACCCACGGGGCCTTGGTGAGCGGTCAAATGGTTCAGAATAGCCCGGAAACGCTCTAGTGTCGCTTTCAGGCGCGCGGCCGGACCAGATCAGTCGTGGTTCTTGCGGTAGATCACCAGGCCCTGGCCGGTGGGTAATTCTAAAATCGTATGACCATGCCGGCCCCACCAATCGACATGCGCCTGGCATAGGTCGCGCATTTCCAGACGGCCAAAATCATCCAACAGCACCATGGCGCCATCGGTCAAACGCGGCGCCAGATAATCCAGCGCCGCCGTTTCCGCCGCGCCTGCATTCAGGTCCAGGTGCAGAAAGGCGATATGGTCGGGCACGACGGTGTCGAACACCTCCGGCACGACGCCCTTGATCACGTGCATGTTGGGATAAATGGCAAACCGGTCCAGTACATCTTGATAAACGCCATCCCATTGATAGCCTGGATTGGCTTGTCTGCGCTCCAGCTCGGAGGACCATTCGGGCGGCAGACCGGCAAACGTGTCGTAGAGATAGAATTCCCGTGGCAAATCGGCGAAGCCCAGATATTGCGCTATTACGCCGGCGTAAAAGCCTTTGTAGGTGCCGCATTCAACGAAATCGCCTTCAAGCGCCAGGGCCGAGCGCGCGGCCCAGCAACAGGTATGCAGGCGCCAGATTTTTGCCGTATCCGTGTCATCTTCCGCATTGCCCATCAGCGCCACGGTAAATGGCGCGTCGGCAAAGAAGGATTGGTTGCGCATAAAGGCAACCATATTATCCTGCATGAATGCGGTCAGGCCGTGCGCTTCGTAGACTTTTTCAACGCTTTGCAAGCCCGATACCACTTGCCCCAAATGCTCCCGGGGCGGACCATAGAAACTCATATCCCCCATGACCTTTGCTATTGCACCAGAAAAGACAGGGAACCATTAGCCGCAATTGTGCCTAAAAAACCGTTAATTTATATTCTCGCTTCAGTTGGGACGGTACTTGGTCAACGAGCCGGCATGCATGATGCGGCCGTTCAGGGGCCGGCCGATGATGTCTTCGGCCAAGAGGGCGCTTTCGATCAATGCGTCCAGGTCAATACCGGTGTCGATGCCCATTTCCTCGCACATGAAGACCATGTCCTCGGTGCAGATATTCCCGGCCGACCGGGACGAACCATGGCCGGCGAAAGGGCAGCCGCCCAGCCCGGCGACCGAGGAATCGAACAGATCCACCCCCATCTCCAAGGCGGCATAGACGTTGGCCGCGCCCAGGCCGCGGGTGTCGTGCAGATGCAGGCCAATCCGCGCGTCGGGCGCCAGCTCACGCACAGCGCCAATGCGCCGCTTCATATCCTCCGGATTGGCCCAACCGACCGTATCGGCCAGATAGATCGGCGGCAACGGCACTGCCCGCGCGGCGCACAGATCAATGATCCATCGCACCAGATCGGTAACCGCCGTGAGCGGCACCGGGCCGCCGAAATTGCAGCCGAACGCGGTCATGATATAGGCCCCCGCCGGGGCCAGGCCCTGTTGCAGATACAGGTCCAGCCATTCCACCTGGCGGTCGCGCATTTCCGTCGCCGAGCAATTGTTATTGGCCTGGGAAAAGGCATCCGTGGCGTAGAACAACAGCCGCGCATCCATATCGACCCGAGGCGCCTCGCCGGCCAGCATAAAGCCCTTTTTGTTCAGCCACAGGGCAGTGTATTCGATGCCCTCCTGGCGCTTGATGGCGCCGAACAATGCCGCGGTATCGGCCATGCTGGGCACCACCTTGGGGCTGACGAAAGAGCCGACCTGGATTTGTTTCAGGCCGGTCTGGCTGAGGCTGTCGATCAAGGCGGCACGCCGGTCCAGGGGATATAGCACCGGTTCAATCTGAAAGCCCTCCCGGGGGCCCTCTTCATGGAATTCAACGAATTTCGGCATGTCGGTCATGGTTTTTTCCTTTCGAAAACAAATAATCCAGGTCTCGGATAGATCGGGGAATACCCCGCAAAAAACCCTAAATTTCTCCTAAAAAACGCGCCCTAGTAGGACCGGGGCATACCCATCACCCGCTCGCCAATATAGTTCAGGATCAGTTCCCGGTTGATCGGCGCCGTGCGCAACAGCCGGGCCATGGAATACAGATCATACAGGCCATATTCATGGGTGAAGCCGTTGCCACCATGGGCCTGCAAGGCTGCCTCCACCGCCATGATACCGGCCTCGGCGGCGGCGTATTTGGCCATGTTGGCGGCGGCGCCCGCCTCCTCGCCCCGGTCAAACTGCCAGGCTGCCTGGCGCAACATCAACGAGGATAGTTCCACCTGGGTCTTGGCCGCGGCCAGGGGGTGTTGCACCCCCTGATAGGCCCCGATGGGACCGTCGAAAACCACCCGTTCCGAGGTATAGGCCACCGCCTTTTCAATGGCGAAACGGCCGATGCCGCAGGCCATGGCGGCGACGGTCACGCGCTCCGGGTTCAACAGGTCGAAGAGGATGTTGAAACCCTTGTCGACCTCGCCCAACACATCCTCGGGGCCCAGGTCTACATCGTCGAAAAACAGCGAGAACTGAAGTTCCGGGTTGACCACGCTCATATCGATCGGGTGATAGTCTACCCCCTTGGCCTTCAGATCCACGATGAACACCGTGAAGCCGTCGGTCTTGCGCTTCACCTGATCGTGGGGCGTGGTGCGGGCCACCACGACGGCATAGTCACAGACATCGACGCCGGTGATGAAAACCTTGGAGCCGTTCAATTTAAAGCGCCCGCCGCTGGCCTTGGCCACGCTTTGAATGCGCATGGAATTGCTGCCCGCGGTGGGCTCGGTAATGGCAAAGCAGAACATGGACGTGCCGGCCGCGGCATCGGGCAGATAGCGGGATTTTTGTTCCGGCGTGCCGTGCTGGTTGATATGTCCCATGGCCATGGTGGGGCCAACCACATACATCAACAGGGGCAGGCCCTGGTTGCTCATCCCCTCCACCAGCAAGGCCATTTCAAACAGCCCCAGGCCGCTGCCGCCATAGGCCTCGTCAACCATCAGGCCGACAAAGCCGTCCTGGGCGGTTTGCCGCCATAATTCCTCTGGAAACAAATTCTTCCGGGCCTTTTCCAGCCAGTATTTATGATCGTACGACTGCGCCACCTTGGCGCCATAGTCATAGATCATCTGTTGTTCGGGGCTGAGAGTGAAATCCATCTGTCTGCACCAAGCCTAAAATCATCAACGTGCCACCATGATAGCCCAAAGGTGGTGCTTGGACAGCACGAAGGCCGATTATTTCCAAGCAGCCTATCGTTGGATAATCGTACCGGGCTGGGTTAGGCTGCCAACGTAGCGATCGGAACCCATCAAGACGACGAACCGAGGAGCCCGTGCATGCCAGATAATATTCCCACCTCTCCCGTCACATTAGAGCAGTACCGCGCCATGGATATGGCTGCGAAGCGCGGGGTATGGCTGGAAATTTCCGATATATCCGAGGCGGAATTCGAAACCCATATCGCCACGCAAATGGCGCGCGAGGCAAATGTACCAAAGATCGGCGCCCTGGCGCCGGATTTCGCCGCCGACGTGCTGGACCGCGAGCGCCAGCGCACCGGCGAACAGGTGCGTCTGTCGGACCTGCGGGGCAAACCGGTGGGCATTGTTTTCGGTTCGTACACCTGACCGCCATTTCGGGCAAAGGCCGTGCGCCTTAACGAACTCTACGCCAGGTACAAAGATCAGGTTCAATTCTACATCGTCTATATCCGCGAGGCGCATCCCCAGCACGGCTGGCAGGTGCCCAACAATCTAATCGAAGACGTCCTCTACGACGAACCCACCACGGACGATGAACGCACAGAGGTTGCCTCGGCCTGCCAGATCGCCCTGGACCTGCACATGCCGATGCTGGTGGACCGCATCGACAACGATATCGACGAAAAATATGTCGGCCTGCCCATGCGCCTGTTCCTGGTCGATGGGGCTGGCAAGATCGCCTACGCCGGCGACAAAGGCCCGTTTGGTTGGGACGACGAAGGGTTCGAGGAAACCTTGAAGAAGGTGATCGCCTATTAGCAATTATGGGGACACAATACTTATACCTCTTGATATAAGTATTGTGTCCCCATAATGAAAATGGTGATTGACTGAAGCCGTGGCGCTGTACCCCAAACAAAACGGGTCTCACACCGCAAACCAGCCGGTGAACGGGTAGATGGAATTAGATTAGGCAGCCCGTATCTGGGCCAGGAACTTGTCCACCTCGCCTTTCAATACTGAAGATTGCGACGACAAATCGTCGGCGGCATCCTGGATTTGGCTGGCCGCCGCGCCGGTTTCGCTGGCGGCCTGGGTAACGCCCAAAATGTTTGAGGTGGCGGCCTGGGTTCCAGCGGCCGCTTCCTCTACACTGCGGGCGATCTGCTGGGTGGCTGCGCCCTGTTCCTCTACCGCCGCCGCAATGGACGAGGCGATCTCGCTGATTTTGCCAATGGTCTGGCCAATGCCCTGGATGGCTGATACCGCGCCCTGGGTCGCGTTCTGGATATTGCTGATCTGAGAGCCAATCTCCTCGGTCGCCTGGGCTGTCTGATTAGCCAAATTCTTGACCTCGGAGGCAACCACCGCGAAGCCTTTGCCGGCTTCACCGGCGCGGGCCGCCTCGATGGTGGCGTTGAGGGCCAACAGGTTCGTCTGGCTGGCAATATCGGTGATCAACGCCACCACATCGCCAATTGTCTGCGACGCCTCGGAAAGGCCCTGGATCTGCCGGTTGGTGTCTTCGGCCTCTTGCACCGCGTTGGCGGCAATCTGGGCCGACTGCGCGACCTGCTGGCTGATCTCGGTGATTGAACTGGACAGCTCATCCGCCGCCGTTGCGACAGTCTGGACATTGGCGGAGGCTTGCTCGGTCGCTTCCGACACGGCGGTCGATTGCCGGCTGGCTTCCTTCGCCGTCGCCGACATGGCTTCCGCCGATCCATTTAGCTGGTTTGATGCCGAGGTCACGGATACGACGACCCTGCCGACGCCGGCATCAAAGTGGTCCGCCAAATCGAGCATCATCTTGTGTTTTTCCTGTTCGGCTTTTTCCTCAGCCGCTTTTTGTTCCGCGCGGAGCCGGCCAACTTCGCTTATCTTTTCGCGGAAATCAGTCAGCGCTTTGCCGATCTCGCCAAATTCATCGGAGCGGCTGGCGTCCAGTTGCATGGCCTTCGTGTTGTCCCGGGCGGCCACGATGCGAATATCGCCCAGCAACCCCTGTAGGTTGCCTCCGACAAGACGCATCAAATAGAAAGCACCGCCAAATGCGACGATCACGCCAATAGCGGCAAGTATCATGACGGAACGAACCAGATCGGCATTACCTGACTTTATTTCTCTGGTCTCGTTCTTGAGGTTGGAAAGGGTGTAATCCGTCAGGCTTTGGACTTGAATCACCATTTCTTCAAGGGGCGCGCTAATAGCTTCGGCAGCCGCGTCAAACTCGCCCATCAGTTTGTTGCCGCCAGCCGGCCCATCGGCGATGTAAGCGCCAGCCATCTTTTTTCCGGTGGCATAGAACGGACCGAAGGCAGCCTCTACCTTGTCAAGGGTCAGGATCAGTTCCGGGAGTTCAAGGGCATGGGCCAGTTTCCGCACTTTTGTTATATCCGTGGCAAATTTCACAGCATTCGCCTGGGCCTCGTCGAAACCATCGTTGAGGCCGTCAAGGCCGCGGGTCGCGGAAATATCCGTCAGCCACTGCCATACCTGGTCGACATCGGATTTAACCGCAACCGCGCTTAACAGTAGTGGAATCCAAGACTCGGAAACGCGCGTGGCGTCCGCATCCATTTGATACAGTTGTGGCGCCTGGTTGCTGAGGCGAAAAAATGTGATGCCCGACGTGCCGGCCAAAATGATGAGAAGAAGCGCTAGAACTGCGCCCAATTTTGATTTGACGGTCATCACCTGGCATCCCCCAATTATTGTGATCCAATATTGGGCCGACCGTACAAGTTTTACTATTAATCAATGGTTAAGCAAAACACCGGGGGATGCGCCGCAAATTTGCTGCTACTTCACCCAACACTCGCCAGCACCATGGCCGCCGCTTTTTCGCCGATCATGATGGACGGCGCGTTGGTATTGCCCGAGGTCAGCGTTGGCATGATCGAGGCATCGGCGACGCGCAGGCCGGTAATGCCGTGCACGCGCAGTTGGTCGTCGACCACGGCCATGGGGTCATCGCCCATCTTGCAGGTGCCAACCGGGTGGTAGGCGGTTTCGGCCGTGGCCTTGACCCAGTCCAGCAACTCATCATCCCCCTGCAGGGCGGGGCCGGGCGCTGTTTCCCGCCCGCCCAGGGCGGCCATGGCGGGGGCAGCCATCAGCTGGCGGACCATGCGCATGGCGGCCAGGGTAATTTCGCAATCAAGCGGGGCGGAGAGAAAATTAAAGTTGATGATTGGTGGCGCCGTCGTCGCGGTGGAACCGATATGGATGGAGCCCTTGGATTCCGAACGCAACGGATGGGTGATCACCGTCAGACCGGATTCGTGGGCCAGTTTGTAACCATCCCTGACCAGGAACGGGATTAACGAGATGCCCGCGTCCGGCGAGGTCAGGCCCGTCCGGGTGCGCACATAGGCCCGGATGGGCGAGGCCGGCAGACCCAAAAGCCCGGCCCCCGTGACCGCATAGCGTAAGGCCTGCCAGACCAGGCCGAGGCCCCGCGCCTTGTCATTATAGGTCAGGCCGGGCGCCGTAATCTGCCACAGCATACGCGGGGCATAGTGATCGCGCAGATTTTCGCCGACGCCGGGCAGCGCGTGTTGCACCGCGATACCATGCTTGCCCAGCAGGTCCGGCTGGCCGATACCGGACAGTTCCAGCAATTGCGGTGAATTGATGGCGCCAGCGCTGACAATGACCTCGCGGCCCGCGCGGGCCTCGTGTTGCACCCCGCCCAGGCTATAACGCACGCCGACACAACGGCTGCCCTCCAACACCAGGGCTTCCGTCAAGGCGCCGGTTTCGATCCGCAGATTGGACCGCCCCTTGGCCGGGTCCAGATAGCAATAGGCCGTGCTCATGCGCCGGCCCTTGCGGATGGTCGCCTGGGTCATGGAAATACCTTCCTGGACCGCGCCGTTATAGTCGGCATTGTACTCTATCCCCACGTCGCGCGCCGCCGCGATCATGGCGTCGTAAAGCGGCCCGCCCTCTTTCAGGTCGCCTACTTTTAGTGGCCCATCGCGGCCGCGAAATTCGTCCTCGCCGCCGGCATAGCTCTCCATGCCCTTGAAGAACGGCAGGACATCGCCATAACTCCAACCCCGATTGCCAAGTTGCGCCCAGGTGTCGAAATCCTGGGCCTGGCCCCGGACAAAAACCATGCCGTTGATGGCCGAGGAGCCGCCCAGCAGCTTGCCCCGCGGTACCGGAATGTTGCGCTGACCAGTGCTCTCCTCCGGCTCCGATTGGTACAGCCAGTTGGCCTTCGGGTTATCGATCAACCTGGCGAAGCCGATGGGAACGCGCGACCAGGGATGGCTGGGACGCCCCGCCTCCAACAGCAGGACCTGGTGCTTGCCCGAAGCGCTCAACCGGTTGGCCAGCACCGAACCCGCCGAACCCGCACCCACGATCACATAGTCGAATGTCTGGCTTTCCATGGCGGTCGTCTCCTAATGTGGCGATATGCCCTGGCGCAATACCTGGCCGGGTCTTGTTTCGGTGCTTATACCATCGTCCAGCACCAGGGCGCCGTTGACCAGCACGAATTTCATGCCCAAGGCGGTTTGATTGGGCTGCCACAGGGTGGCGGCCTCGGAAAATTCAGCCGGATCGAAGATGGCGATATCGGCGCGGGCCCCCGCCCGCAATACACCCCTGGTGGCGAGATTAAGCACCGCCGCCGGCTGTCCGGTGAGTTTATGGATCGCGGCCTGGGGGCTCAAAATTCCGCGCTCACGCACCGCGAAGCGATAGAACCAGGCGGCCCAGCTATAGGCGCCATGAAACGCCGAACCGGCAAGGGGGCCGTCGAGGCACAGCGCGGTGGCGTCCGATCCCGGCATGCACAATTCGTGGGCAAAGGCCAAATCCTGATCCTGCCGCTGATAGACGGGTCTGATCATCATCAGGGGCCGGGCGGCAGCCGCCGAGCGGCACAGCAGCTCCAGCGCCGCATCGCCCGGTGCCAGGCCCATCTGGCGGCCGATTTCAACAAAATCAAGGCGGGCGAATTCCGGCGCCACGTCATTGTCCAACAGCGTCACCTTGTCCCAGCCGCCGGCGCTGACGATGGAGGGATGGGCATGAATACGGGCGCGGTTGCCGGGCTGGGCCAGCACGTCGGGCAGACCGGCAAGGCCCTTCCCCATGGCCCATGGGGGCAGCATGGCATGCAGAAAGGTCAGGGAGAAATCACGGGTATGCATATCAAAGGCGATATCCTGCCCGTTGTTTTTCGCACCCTCGACAAGCTCGATGCTGGCTCCGCAATCGGCCCGGCCGCCACGGGGCAGCAGGTGAGAAATTTGCAGTCTGACACCGGCGTCGCGCGCCGTTTGCAAGGCCTCCTCCACCGCCGCCAGGGCGCCGGCATCCCGCCTGCGGGTATGGGTCGCATAAAGCAATCCATGGCGTGCGATGGGCGCCAGAAGGGCAGCGATTTCGCCAACGTCGGCGCCCATTTCAATGGGATATTCCAGCCCGGTCGATAGCCCGAAAGCGCCGGCCTCCAGCGCCTCTTCGAGATGGCGCAGCATCTGTTTACGCTCCGTCCCATCCGCCGGACGCGCCGCCAACCCCACCGTGGCCTGGCGCAACTGCCCATTGGGCACCAGGGTCAACACATTGATCGCCGGCCTTGCCGCCTCCAACCGGTCCAGATAGGCCGCCGGCGTGGACCAATCCAATTCGATAGCATCCGTAATGCCATAGATGGTGTTTCTGGCCAGTTGCTTATTCACCAGGGGAAAACAGCCATGGCCGCAATTTCCGATCACCTCCAGGGTGACGCCCTGATGCACGGCGGAATGGGCGCGGGGATCCACCAACAGGGTGAAATCGGAATGGCTGTGTATATCGATAAAGCCGGGCGTCACATACAGCCCCGCCGCATCGATCTCGCGCCGGCCCGGCTCGGATAGCGATGCCAACGCCGGGCCGATCCCGGCGATGCGTCCGTCGTCCACCACCAGATCGGCGCGGATGCCGGGATTGCCCAGACCGTCGAACAACGTGCCGTTACGAATGATCAGATCAGGTCTCACCGTACCTCCCTTGTTGCGCCTATGTTAGCGCGGCGGGGACAATTGCTGCTAGACTTGCGTCTTGGGAATTTCGCTATCAATCATTAATGGGAGGGCGGCTGAATGTTTGATCTGATCATACGGGGCGACCAGGTGGTCACGCCCCAGGGCACGGGCGCCTGGGACATTTGCATCAAGGGGCAGACCATCGCGGCCATCGCCGCACCGGGCACTTTTGATGACAGCCAGGCGGGTCGGGTCATTGACGCCACCGGCAAGATCGTCATACCGGGCGGCATCGACCCGCATATCCACTCCCTGTGGCATATTCCGGCCCTTGAAGAGGGCGGCGAGGTCACCATGACCGACGGCCCCGATGTGGTCAGCCGCGCCGCCATCCATGGCGGCACCACCACCCTGCTGGACTTTGCCACCTGGCAGCATGGCCGCACCATCGAAGAGGCCATCAACATCCGCAAGCAGGATTGGACCGGCAAGTGCTATGCCGATTACGGCTATCACATCATGCTGCAGGGGGAAATTCCGCCCGAAATTTTGCCCCAGGTTGGCGAGGCCATTCAGGACGGCCACCCCTCGATCAAGATTTTCACCACCGACATTACGCCCTCGCGCCGGGGCCGCAAGATTACCCACGGCCATATCTGGGAAATCTTCAAGGTCCTGAAGAAAGAAGGCGGCATCGCCGCCATTCATGCCGAGGATGACGAGATCGTCATGCACATGTACGACGTGTTGCAGCGCGAGGGGCGCACCGGCTTTGAAAATCTGTCCGAGGTGCATAATTCCATGTCCGAGGATTTATCCTTTCGCCGCATCATCCGGCTGGCCGAACACGTCGACGGCACGCCGCTGTATATGATGCACGTCAGCGCGGCCAGCGGCGTCGCCGCGATCGAGGCGGCGCGGGCCAAGGGCTTCCCCATCTATGGCGAAACCCTGCACCAATACCTGATGTTCACCCACGAGCATTACAAACTGCCGAACGGGCAGATCTATCACACCTATCCCAGCCTGAAGGAAAGCTCGGACCAGGATGCCTTGTGGGAGGGGCAGTTGCGCGGCTCAATCTCGTGCGTGGCGACGGACGAGATTTGCTGCAACCTCTCGACCAAGACCCAGGGCAGCCGCATCGACGACACCACCGGGGGCAACGCGGGGTGCGAGCCGCGGGTCTCGGTGATGTACACGGAAATGGTGAAAAAGCGCGGTTACACCCTGGCCAAGTTCGCCGATCTGGTATCCACCAACGCCGCCAAGATCATGGGCATGTACCCCAAAAAAGGCGCCCTGGCGGCGGGCAGCGATGCCGATATCACGGTGCTGGACCCGGCCGCGAAACGTACCGTCACCGCCGCCCGCCTGCACGAAAGCGACCACACACCGTGGGAAGGTTACGAGGCGGAGGCCTGGCCAACGCTGACCGTACTACGCGGCAAGGTGATGATGCAGGACGGTGAATTCTTCGGCGATATCAGAGACGGCCAATTGCTGAAACGCAAAGTAGACGAAGCCATCCGCAACCGCCCCGTGGTGTAGCTTTAACCGGCAATCACCGGGCCGTCGCCGATGATGGTGGCGCGGTGCATGACCCGGCGCTGGGCCAGATCATAGGGCGTGACCTGATGCATGGTGCAACGGTTGTCCCACATCACGATATCGTCCGCTGACCAGCGGTGGCGATAGATAAATTCATCCCGGCCCGCCAGTTCGGCCAATTCGGCGACCAGCGCCACCGCATCGTCGGCAGCCATGCCCTCGATGGCATCGTTATAGATCGGGCTGATAAACAGAGATTTACGCCCGGTTACCGGATGCCGGCGCAGCATGGGCTGCCACACGGGCGGCATGGCCTGACGCTCGGCCTCCGTCAATGGCTTGATCGGAGCCAAGGTGGTCAGATGGGCGAAATCGTGGCGGGCCTTGCGGCCTTCGATCTGTTGGCGGGTGGCCGCCGGCAGGGCGTCATGGACTTTGTACATATTGCTGAACCAAGTTTCACCGCCCTCGCGCGTGACCTCGATACCATGCAGGATCGAGCCCATGGAGGGCACGGGACGGTAGGAGGAATCCGTGTGCCAGCGCTGAGCCAGGGAAATCTGCGCCACCGACGGATGCGCCGCCGTCATAAGATTGCCGTCGTCATCCACGTTGGAGACACGAAAGATCTCGGGCGCCGCGCGGGACTTGATAATGTCCTGGTGATGCACCTCCAACGCGCCGAACTGGCGGGCAAAGGCAATCTGCTGGGCATCGCTTAACGCCTGACCGGGGAACACCAGCACCAGATAGTCCATCCAGGCCTGATGCAACGCCTTGAATGTTTCAGGTGCCAGGGGCCTGGCCAGATCAACACCACTCACCTCGGCGCCAAGGGCCGGGTGCAGGGGCCGGATGTTCAGTTCAGATCCCGTGCGGTCATTGGCGATAGACATCGGCGTCCGCCTCCATTCAGTCGTGGCAAGGTAAAGTGTATCCCAACAACTCGAACCGTTCCATGGACCTTACCCACCATAAGGAAAGCAATATTCGCGCGCCAGGGTCAGGCCGAAATGCCGGCCCAGGGCCTGAATGGCCTCCCCGTGTTCGGGGTAGGGATCGCCGTTCCCGGCCCCGACAATGACGATCTTAAAGCCTTTGTCTTCGCTCCCCCCGGGGGGCAGCATGGCCGTGGCAAGGCCGTTGCCTTCACCATCCCGCAGGGTCAGAAACAGCGGCATCTGGCGCTGCAAATGCGCCGCCAGACCGATATTCTGTTCAATAAAGACCGTCGATGTGGGTTTGTAGGCTGCCGTGGACTTGTCTTTCTCGCGCCGGAAATGCTTCTCGACCGCATGCCCCATCAGGGTGGATTCCTGATCCGCTTCCACCTCGGTCTCCATACGGAACCAGGTTTTCCCGCCCGGAGCGTCGCAAACGTACTTCATGGCAATATCCGTATTCGCCTGAAAGTCCGGCAAAGTGTACCCTAACAATCTAATCCATTCCATCGGCGCGGCAAGACATCTAGACGAGAGGCTCCCATGACCTACACCGTGATCGCGCGATGCGCCCGTACCGGCCAGTTGGGCATCGGCATTGCCACCTATTCCCTGGCCGTGGGCGGTTATTGCCCAGCCATCCGGGGCGGATTGGCTGCGGTATCGACCCAGGCGTTCGTGAACCTAAAGCTCGGCACCCTGGCCCTGCGCCTGTTGGAACAAGGCTTCGCGCCGGCCAAGGTGATGGCCGAATTAATGGGCGACGATCCCCAGATCGCCTATCGCCAAATAGGCATTGTCGATGCCGAGGGGCGCACGGCGGTGCATACGGGCGGCAACACCCGCCCCTGGTCAGGGCATGTGACGGGGAATGGCTTTATCACCATGGGCAATGTGCTGGCCGGGGAAAGCGTGCTTGTGGCCATGGCCGCCGCGTTCGAGAGCAACCTGGGCGAGGATCTGGACGAACGCCTGCTGCGCGTGTTGGAAGCGGGCCGGGACGCGGGCGGGCAGCAGACCGCCGACGGCAGCCATCTGAACGAACGCTCGGCCGCCGTCATTACCCATGGCCATCGCGACTATGGCCATATTGATCTGCGGGTGGACGCCCACGACACGGCGGTGGAGGAATTGCGCCGGGTGCACGGCGTCTACAAACCCTTCGTGCCCTACTACCAACTGCGCCACGACAACCCGGAAGAAACCCCGGCCCAGGACGTCTGGGCGCGGGACAACCTCTAATCAGCCGGCCGCCACCCTCGCTTCCCGCCGTTGCGCGACCGCCGCCGCCAGACCTTCAAGTACCGTGACGGAGGTATCCCAGTCGATGCAGCCATCGGTGATGCTTTGCCCATAAGTCAGTGGCTGCCCGGCGACAAGATCCTGGCGCCCGCCGACCAGATGGCTTTCGATCATGACGCCGACGATGCGCTGGTCGCCGGCGGCGATCTGGCCGGCGACATTTTCCATCACCCGCGGCTGATTGTTCGCATCCTTGGCGCTGTTGGCATGGCTGGCATCGATTATCACCGCTGGCGACAGTCCGGACTTTTGCGCCAAATGGCAGGCAGTCTCCACGCTGGCCGCGTCATAGTTGGGCGTTGTGCCGCCACGCAGGATGATGTGACAGTCCTTGTTGCCGGTGGTGGTGGCAATGGCCGAGCGCCCGTCTTTCGTCACCGCCAGAAAATGATGCGGCTGCGAGGCGGAGGCCACGGCATCGACCGCGATTTTCACGTCGCCATTGGTGCCATTCTTGAAACCGACGGGGCAGGAGGTGCCGGACGCCAACTCGCGGTGCACCTGGCTTTCGGTGGTACGCGCGCCGATGGCCGCCCACGACACCAGGTCGGCGATATATTGCGGCATCGTCATATCCAGGAACTCGCAGCCCGCGGGCAGGCCAAGATTGTTGATATCCAGCAACAGTCCCCGGGCCAGGCGCAAGCCTCGCTCGATCTCGAAACTGCCATCAAGATTGGGGTCGTTGATCAAGCCTTTCCAGCCCACGGTGGTGCGCGGTTTTTCGAAATACACCCGCATGACAATTTCCAGATTGTCGCCAAGGCGTTGGCGCAGCGCGGCCAGGCGGGCGGCGTAGTCCATCGCGGCCTTGGGGTCGTGGATCGAACAGGGGCCGATCACCACGGCCAGGCGGTCATCCTGCCCATGCACGATACCTTGCAGGGCCCGGCGCGCGCCGGCGACAGTATGCGTGGCGGTATCGCTGCGCGGGAATTCACGCATGATTTCCGCCGGGCTGTTCAGGGCCTTGATTTCGCGAATGCGAAGGTCGTCGACGTCGTTGTCATCTTTATTGTCCAACACGGCTGCTAGCTCCTATGTTTTGGGCTCCGCCGGCGGCACAAAAAAACCGCCAGCAAGGTGGCGGTTTCGAGATTTTCTTGATCAATAGTGTTTTTCAGATCAAACGCACCCCTACCTCCGCCAACGGCATCGGATAACCAAAAAATCCAAAATAATATGTGGCGGCTGCGAGGTTCATGCTGGTCGTATAGGACAGACGGACCTGTTTGTCACGTTGAGTCTTAGAAACCGACCGGCATGGAATGGCGGGACCGTCTCACGCCCGGCCGGTCACGAAGCCGTGGAATTCGTAAATATCGTGGCTTTGAATATCACTGAAACCGGCGCCCCTCAGGTGGGCGCGGATGCTGGCTTCGGGCACGCGGCGGCCCTTGGCGGGGCTTTTGCCGTTCTCCTCGTCCTTCCAATCGACGATGGCGATGGTGCCGCCCGGCGCCAGCAGACGGTGGCATTCGGCCATCAGGGGCTCGGGCGCATCCAGTTCATGGTGCAATTGCGCCATGACGATGAAATCGGCGCACTGATCGGGCAGATCGATAGCGGCGGGCTGCATCAGGCGCGCGTCCAGATTGTCCAGGCCCTGGGCGGCGGCGTCCGCCGCCAACAGCCCCACCATGCCGTCCAGGATATCGCAGCCATGGACCTTGGCGCCGGGATAGGCGCGGGCGAACGGCAGGCTGATAAAGCCAACGCCGGCGCCAATATCGATCAAGGTGCAATCGGGGCCGGGCTGCAAAACCTGCCATATTTTCGCCGGATCAAAATATTCCAGCCGCTCCGGGCTGCGCAAGCGCCCAATGCGCGCCGGGTCCATGCCCAACATATCCGCCATGATCTATCCCCTAATTTCTGTCCCCGGCCAACAGCCTATCACAGACTGCGTTATAGGTGTTGCGTTAACCCCGGCTTCGGCGGGACAATGCGGGCAACACAGGGGAGAAAAACGCATGTCATATTTCGATCTATTGATCCACAACGGCACCGTGGCCACGGCGGCGGACACCTTCAGGGCGGATGTGGCGGTGAAGGACGGCCGCATCGTGGCGTTGGGGGAAAATTTGGGCACGGCGGACCGGGAGATCGACGCTACGGGCAAGCTGGTGCTGCCCGGCGGGATCGAAGGCCATTGCCATATTGAACAGATTTCCTCGTCCGGGGTGATGACGGCGGATGATTTCTACTCTGGCACGGTCTCGGCGGTGTTTGGCGGCACCACCACGGTGATCCCCTTCGCGGCCCAGCAACGGGGCGCCTCTCTGCGCCAGACGGTGGAGGATTATCACGCCTGCGCCGGGCCCAAGGCGGTGATCGATTACGGCTTTCACCTGATCATCACCGACCCTTCCGATCAGGTCATCGGCCAGGAGCTGCCGGCCCTGATCAAAGACGGCTTCACCTCGTTCAAGGTTTATATGACCTATGACGATCTGCGCCTGGATGATTACCAGATGCTGGAGGTGCTATCCGCCGCCCGGCGGGACGGCGCCATGGTGATGGTGCATGCGGAAAACCATGACATGATCCGCTGGCTCAGCCAGAAGCTGCTGGATGCGGGCCATTGGCAGCCGCAATATCACGCAGTCAGCCATTCCCGCGCCGGCGAGGGCGAGGCGGCGCATCGGGCCATTGCCCTATCCCGCCTGATGGATCAACCAATCCTGGTGGTGCACGTCTCGTCGGAAGAGGCGATGGATGAAATCCGCCTGGCCCAGAACAAGGGCCTGAAAATATTTGCCGAGACCTGTCCGCAATATTTGTTCCTGACGGCGGATGATCTGAAACGTGACGGCATGGATGGGGCAATGTTCTGTTGCAGCCCCCCGCCCCGCAGCGCCGTGGACCAGGCGGCCATGTGGCGCGGCCTGGCCAATGGCACCTTCAGCGTGTTCTCGTCCGACCATGCGCCGTACCGCCATGATGCCAGCGGCAAGCTGGTGGCCGGGCCGGAGCCAACCTTTAAACAGATCGCCAACGGCGTGCCGGGCATCGAATTGCGTCTGCCCCTGCTGTTTTCCGAAGGCGTGGGCAAGGGCCGCATCGACCTCAACCGCTTTGTCGCCCTGACCGCCACCAATGTGGCCAAGCTGTATGGCCTGTCGCCGAAAAAGGGCACCATCGCCGTGGGTTCCGACGCCGACATCGCCATCTGGGACCCGGATCTGGAACAGACCATAGAACATGCCATGCTGCATGATGACGTGGGCTATACCCCCTATGCCGGGATGAAAATCAAGGGTTGGCCCACGACGGTGCTCAGCCGGGGCCGGGTGGTGGTCGCCGATGGCGCCTTGCATGCGGAACGGGGCAGCGGGCAATTTCTGGCCCGGGCTTGTTCCGAGGCCGCCGAACCCCTGGGCAGGTTGGAGCCGGAGATGAACCCCGAGCACAACTTCGGGGCCGACTTATTGGGACGCTGATGGCGTCACGGCCGGGCCGACAGCAGCGATTTCTCCGGTCAGCAGATAGGTCGATAATTTTCCCTTGCCCTTGACCTCGATGACACCGCGGGCCTCGCAAATATAGCTGTCTTTCAGGCGCTGGTAGGCGCCCTCGGTCAGTTGAATGCCATTCTCCACGCCTTGGGACTCCATCCGCGAGGCGGTGTTGACGGCATCGCCCCACAGGTCATAGGCGAACTTGCGCTTGCCGATCACGCCCGCGACCACGGAGCCGGTGTCGATGCCGATGCGCAAGCCGATCGGCCGGCCAAGTTCAACGCCAATGCGGGCGACCGCAGCCTGCATATCCAGCGCCATCGCGGCGACGGCTTCGGCATGGTCCGGCCGCGGGTCAGGTAGGCCGCCAACCACCATGTAAGCGTCACCGATGGTCTTGATCTTCTCCAGGCCATGACGGTCAGACAAGTTGTCGAAGGCGGAAAACATCGCGTTCAGCATGCTCACCAGTTCCTCGGGCGAAATGCGGGTGGACAACTGGGTGAAGCCGACAATATCCGCGAACAGGACCGTGACTTCGGCGAACCGATCCGCGATCACCTGCTCCCCCTGCTTCAAGCGCTCGGCGA
The DNA here is from genome assembly GCA_016776605.1 of Alphaproteobacteria bacterium. Taxonomy (GTDB): domain Bacteria; phylum Pseudomonadota; class Alphaproteobacteria. Next base: position 179,425 of record JADHTB010000007.1, read on the forward strand.
TCGGCCCCGGCAGGATGTTCAGCAGCAAGCCTTCGGAGCGCGCATGTTCGCGGCGAAAGGCCTGCACGAAATACAGCATGGACAGGAATATCGCCACCGAGGGGCCAATCAGATTCATGGCAAAGAACAGCATCGAGGTGCCATGCGCCGTTGGTTTGGCCCAGGCCGCGACCTGATCGTCGAAATAAAGCGAGACCGCAAGCAGGACAAGAAAAGCGGCGAACCACCACAGCGCCTGGCGGACGCTTTGAAACATCAGCGCGCATATGGGCGCCAGCACGGACCATGTCATCAGCACGCCGGAGGCCGCGAAACCGCCCAGACTCCACTGCATGGCGATGGGGTTCCACAGGATCATCAGAAAAAATGGATAGAGCAACAGGGCGAAGCGCTTGCTGGCGAAGAACACCACTAACGCCAGGCCAACGACGACGGTAAAGCCATAGGTGAGCAGCACCGTCAGCGTGGGCCCCAGGATCGCCAGATAAACCGTGCCCCAGATGATGGAAGCGACGAAGCAGATCCCCGTCATCACCACCAGCGTCACCTTGCGCCGGCGGGCATCCAGGTTATCGTCCGCCAAGGCGCTACGCTGCTCCAGGCTATTCCATAGGGCGGTCAGATGGGCATTTTTCATCGTCTGCGTCCCTGCAGTGGTTGGGAAGCTGCATGACGGAAGCCGTAAACTATCCTGACCCTATATACACGGGTAAGCCAGGGGAAAATGTGGCCGTGGCTTGGCGGGGGCGGCGCCGAACGCGCCGTTAAATTGCCGGGCTGGAAATTTCTCGATCGACGTTTAGGCTATCTCGCGTCCGCGAAACGCGCCAGCCGTCCATTATCCTCGTCCCACAGGGCGAGGGGCGCACATTTGAGGCTTTCGAGAAAGCGTAGTTTTTTCGGAAAGGTCAACAGCTCGGGGCTGGCGTCAAGACATTCCTGTAGCCGGTAATTGGGTATGCGGCTGTTGAGATGGTGCACATGATGCAGCCCGATGCTGCCCGTCAGCCATTGCACGGCTTTCGGCAGGACATAGTACGAGCTTCCCAGCAGGCCCGCGAGATGAAAGCTCCATTCAGCATCCCGCTCCCAATAAACGTCTTCATACTGATGTTGAACAAAGAACATCCAGCCGCCAATGATCGAGGCAGCAGCCAAAACCGGCAGATAGACGGACAGGAACGTGCCCAGGCCAATCAGGTATATCAAGCCGCCAAGAAAAAAGACGAGGGCTAGGTCGAGGCCCAAAATGCTGCGCCAGATTTGACGCATCGGCAGCGGCTGGCCAAAGGGAAGACGCTGCAGAATGGCGAAGTGAATGGGAACACTGATCAAAAACAAAATCACCGGGTTTCTGTAAAGCCGGTACATCTGCCGGGAAAAGAAGGGCAGAGCGCGGTATTCCTTGACGGTGCAGGTTGTAATATCGCCAACGCCGCGTTTTTCGAGATTTCCGCAGCTGGTATGATGGATCGCATGCGCCCGCTTCCAAAATTCATACGGCGTAACGGTAAACAGGCTAAGGCCGCGCCCCAGCCAGTCGTTTGCTCTGGCGGATTTAAAAAATGAGCCGTGGCCGCAATCGTGCTGCAAGATGAACAGGCGCACAAGCAAACCACCCGTGACGAGGGCGAGCGGCAGGGTCAGAAAGTAGGAAACTTCAAGGCTCCAGCACGTAAGAGCGAAGGCGCCCAGGAACAGACCCATTGTGATGAAAAGCTGCGTAAGGCTGCGCCGCAAACTGGCATCGCGGTAATTTCTGCAATGCGCCGCAAGCTTTTGGCCAAGCGCCTTCAACTCTTCCAACGACAAATTGTGCATCTCGCGAAGAGTCGTGTCGCTATTAGAAATATTCATACAAACCAATGATTTTAATGTTTCAATAAAATAATGAATGACGCGTTTAGCACGTTTTACCGCCTTTCAGGTAAAACATTTGCTAACGCTGATAAATTCGTTGCCGGATTTGCCTATATTCCGCCAAATTCAGCGGAAAATCAGCCCCCGCCAATGGCGCCAAGCCAGGCGCGGATGCGGGCCTGGTTGACGCCGAAGTCGCCGCGGCCGTAGTGGGAGCGGCTATAGATTGCCAGGGTTGATTGGCCGTCGGCCAGGGAGATGAAACGCACGGTGATGCTGTCGGGATAGCGCATCAACTTGCTGCGCTGAATGAAGTCATACTGCAGGGTCTCATCGTCCACCGCCCCGTCTTCGATACGTGGCTGGGCCGCCAGCATGATCGCCCAGCGTTGCCGCAGCACATCCGAGGGATAGGGAAAAATGGGGCTGATCATATGTGGCGTGGCGCCGCAAAAGCCGGCCGGGCAAACCAGGAACTGATTAGGTTTCGGGGTTAGCGTCAGGCTGGGAAAATCCACCGCCTGGACCTTGATGGCGCCAAACACCACCTCCAGGGCCTTCTCCCGCCCCATCACGGCGACCAACAGCACCAATAGGACGAGCAAGGCAAATAAAGCCTTGATCGTCGTGGCGAGGCGTTTGTCCATGGTTCCACCCTTTCTAATCCAGATTTTCCACCGGCACGAATGGCTCGGCAAGACCAAACGCCGCCGGCCCGAACACCGCCAGGGCCTTGTCCGTGCGCATGATCGGCGGGGCGGATACGGCCATTACCGTTACCCGCTGACCATAACGCAGGCGTTCCGTGGTGATCGGCTGGGCCATCTCGCTATCCAGAATGCAGATCAGGTCGGGGACGATGGCGCGCAGCGCGCCGCCTTGGCGGGCGGCCAGAAATTCGTTCTGAAATTGGATCGTCAGCGGCGGCCCCTTCCCGTCCCCCGCCACGATGGTCACCTGACCAATGGCGTAGCCTTGGCGGGTTTCGCGCACCAGGTCCGTGACCTTGCCCGCATATAACACCTTGGCGTGGCCATAGTGGGTGCCGGCCAGCATCTTTATCAGCGCCGCGAAGGGATCGCGGTTTTGCCCCCGCGACTGCCGCAGATCGGCGCCAATGGCCTGACATAGCGACGTGGTGCCGGCAATGGCCACCCGGCGCGCGGTGCTGCCGTCCATGGGATAGGCGGCCATGGCCGACCGCGCGCCCATACGGATGGCGATGCCCCGGGCAATGTATTCGGCGCGGGCATCGTCGTCGATATCCAGAATGGTGGTGTCGCCATGTTCGGACGCCAGGGCCAGGGGTGCGCTGGGGGCGCCATAGACCGAAAACGTAACCATCTGCAATTCCGGAAAGGCCCGTCCCATGCCATCGGCGTCCACGATGGGCCGGTTGAGCATGGCCCCGATATAGATCGGCATCATGGAGTTGGAGCCTCCGGCCTCGAACGCCAGAAGCGCGTCCGCCCGGCGGCCCAGGTAACGTTCCAATGCCAGAACCGCATCGGGCGGCTGGTCGGCGCCCATGATTTTTTCAATGGCCACGGTGGGCGCACCTAGATTGCCGCAGGAGAAAACCAGGGCATCATCGGCCAACTCGTCCAGGGACAGCATGGTGACGGGTCCGTGTTCGGTGATGGCGCGGCGGGTCATCAGGGTCGCGATATAGGGATCACCGCCGCCGCCCGTGCCCAGAAACGTCGCACCCAGGGCGATATCGTCCAGATCATCGAGGCTAATCTTGATCATCTAGAGGTGCCCGTACTGATGCCCGTACTGGTGCCCGCAAGATCACCGACCGCCTTGACCCGCAGACGGGTGGCGTTGCCGGGCATATAGCTCAAGGGGATCTCGTCCATTTCAACGATCCTGATGGAGGCGGCATCGGCGCCCGCGTCCGTGGCCTGGGCCGAGGCCGCCTGCTTGGCCGCCGCCACCGCGTCCTCGCGGCTGATTTCATCCAGCGAGAAGATCCTGTCGCATTCGCCGCCCACCATGGCGATGGAGGCGCCGATGGCATTGGCCACCTGGCCATGGCCGGGCCGTACGATCCTGCCGCCGCCGATGCTTTCGCCGCGCAGCAAGGGCGCACCGCCACCGACCAGGATGACCGGCAAGTGGGCCGCACTGGGGCGCACCCGCTCCAAGCCGGTCTCGATCATCGCGGCGGCCTGGGCCAGGGCGGTTTCCACACAGTCCAGATGCGCCACCCTGGCCCGATCGCCCAATGTCATATTCCCGGCCGCCACCGCCATATCGCTCAGGGTCAGGCTATCGCCGCCAAACACCAGGGCGCGCTGTTGCAGCTCGAAGCCCACCGAATCCGGGCCAATGCGCCCACCGCCGTCCCGCACCAGGCTACCCCCGCCCAGACCCAGGGCGAGCAAATCCGGCATGCGGAAATTGGTCCGCACGCCGCCCACATCCACGGTCATGGCGGCCTCGCGGGGAAAACCCTCCAACAGCAGGCCGATATCGGTGGTGGTGCCGCCAATATCAACCACCAGGGCATCGTCCAGGCCCGACAGCACCGCCGCCCCGCGCATGGAATTGGTCGGACCGGAGGCAAAGGTCAGCACCGGATAGCGGGCCGCGTGCGCCGCCGTCATCAAGGTGCCGTCGTTTTGTGAGATATACAGCGGCGCGGTGAGGCCCAGATCATCGATGGCCTGGGTGAAGGCGCCCAGCACATCCCCCGCCAGACCGGACAGGGCGGCGTTCAGGATCGCCGCGTTCTCCCGTTCCAGCAGGCCGATGCGGCCGATGCGGTGCGACAGGGTGATGGTGCAGGTCTCGGCGGGCAGTTCCCGGCGCAGAATAGCCTCGGCCCGGTGCTCCATCGCCGCATCCAGGGGCGAGAAGACAGAAGTAATGGCCACCGCCTTGAGGCCCAGGCGGGATATGTCCTTGGCGGCGGCGGCTATCTCGGCCTCATCCAGAGGGGAAATGGGCCGGCCATCGAATTCCAAGCCGCCCTTGAGCAGATAATGATGCCGCCCCACCACCGCGGCCAATGCCTCCGGCCAGTCGGACATGGGCGGCACGGCGGTGGTGGCGGGCGCCGCCAGGCGCAGCACCGCGACCGGGTTCAACCGGCGGCGTTCGGTTACCGCATTGGTGAATTGGGTGGTGCCCAGCATCACCGCAAAAATTTGTTCCGCCGTGACGCCGCCTTGTTGCAGCACCGCGCCGGCGGCGGCGACAATGGCGTCGGTGATATGCCGGCCCGTCGTGGCCTTGTGCCAGGCGACGACCTCATCGCCATGCATCAACACCGCATCCGTATTGGTGCCGCCGACGTCGATGCCTAGGCGCAGCCGGGGCTGGTCCGTCCGGCTCATGCCTCCGCCGCTTGGCTACGGCGAGCCACGGATTTCGCTTTTGGCTTCGCTTTTGCCTTAGGTTTCGCTTTTGGCTTTGGCTTGGCTTTCGCCTTGGTTTCGGGGGGCGCCGGCAGGGCGGGGCGGCGGCTCAACAGCTCGGCCAAATATTGCCCGGTATAGCTTTCCGCCACCGCCGCCACCGCCTCGGGCGTGCCTTCGGCGACGATGCGGCCGCCGCCACTGCCCCCCTCCGGACCCAGATCGATGACCCAATCGGCGGTCTTGATGACTTCGAGATTATGTTCGATCACCACCATGGTATTGCCGGTCTCGACCAGGGTGTGCAGCACCTCCAGCAATTTGCGCACATCGTCGAAATGCAGGCCCGTGGTCGGCTCGTCCAGGATATACAGGGTCCGCCCCGTGGCCTTGCGCGCCAGTTCCTTGGCCAGTTTGACCCGTTGCGCCTCGCCCCCCGACAGGGTGGTCGCCTGCTGGCCCACATGGATATAGCCCAAGCCCACCCGTTGCAGGGTCACCAACTTGTCCCTTATCAGGGGCACCGCCTTGAAGAATTCCGCCCCCTCGTCCACGGTCATGTCCAGTACATCGGCGATGGACTTGCCGCGGAACTGGATTTCCAGGGTTTCCCGGTTATAGCGCCGGCCCAGGCAGACATCGCATTGCACATAGACGTCGGGCAGAAAGTGCATTTCGATCTTGACCAGACCGTCGCCCTGGCAGGCCTCGCAGCGCCCGCCCTTGACGTTGAAGGAAAAGCGCCCCGGTTTATAGCCCCGCACCACCGCCTCCGGCAGGGCGGCGAACCATTCCCGGACCGGCGTGAAGGCGCCGGTATAGGTGGCAGGGTTGGAGCGCGGCGTGCGCCCGATGGGGGATTGGTCGATTTCCACCACCTTGTCCAGATGATGCAGCCCCTCGATCTTGCGGAAGGCGCCGGGATGGTCCCGCGCGCCGTTCAGAAACTTGGCCAGGGCCTTGTACAAGGTCTCGATCAACAGGGTCGATTTGCCACTGCCCGAGACGCCGGTGAAACAGGTGAAGGTGCCCAGGGGAATATGGGCATCCACGTTGGCCAGATTGTTCGACGTCGCACCCAAAATAGCCAACTGCTGGCCCGGATGGCCCTGGCGCCGCCGCTTTGGCACCGGGATCTGTTTCAATCCCACCAGATATTGCCCGGTCAGACTATCGGGCGACTGCATGATCTGTTCCGGGGTGCCGTGAGCCACCATATAGCCGCCATGTTTGCCCGCCGCCGGGCCCAGATCAAAAACGTAATCGGCCGCCCGGATGGCCTCTTCATCATGCTCGACCACGAGCACCGAATTGCCCAGATCACGCAGGTTCATCAGGGTCTGCAACAGGCGTTCGTTATCGCGCTGATGCAGCCCGATGGAGGGCTCATCCAGCACGTAGAGCACACCGGTCAGGCCGGAACCAATTTGCGAGGCCAGCCGGATGCGCTGACTTTCCCCGCCCGACAGGGTGCCCGAACCGCGCGACAGGGTCAGATATTCCAGACCTACATTGACCAGAAATCCCAGGCGGTCGTTGATCTCTTTCAGAATCCGGCCGCCGATTTCCAACTGCCGGCCGCTTAACAGCTTGTCCAGGCCGGCGAACCAATCCCGTGCGGCCAGGATCGACAGCTCCGTCGCCGCGCCAATGTGCCGGTCGGCGACCCGCACCGACAGGGCCTCTGCTTTCAGCCGATGACCGCCGCAGGCCTCGCACGTGGTGACGTTTTGAAAGCGCTCCAACTCCTCCCGCACCCAGGCGGAGTCGGTTTCGCGGTAGCGCCGCTCCATATTCGGAATGACGCCTTCAAACGGTTTCTTGGTCTTGTAGCTGCGCAGGCCGTCGTCATAATGCATTTCCACCGCCGTCTTGCCGGTACCGTATAGGATCGCCTGCCGCACCTTTTCCGGCAATTCATGCCACGCATGGGTAGTGGAAATTTTGAAATGCCGGGCCAGGCTGTCCAGGGTCTGGGTATAGTAAGGCGAGGTAGAGCGGGCCCAGGGCGCGACGGCGCCATTCCGCAAGCTCAAATTTTCGTCCGGTACGCTCAAATCCGGGTCGAAATACAGCTGATTTCCCAGGCCATCGCAGGACGGACAAGCCCCAAAAGGGTTATTGAAGGAGAACAGCCGCGGTTCTATCTCGGCAATGGTAAAGCCCGAGACGGGACAGGCGAAGCGGGCGGAAAACGTCGTCGCCTCGCCACCATCCGCGGTCTCAATCACGGCCAGGCCGTCGGCCAGATCCAGGGCGATTTCCAGGCTGTCGGCCAGCCGGGTTTCCAGGCCGTCCCGCAGCACCACCCGGTCCACCACCACCGCGATGTCATGCTTCTTATTCTTTTCCAGGGCCGGGACCTGGTCCAGCTCGTACAGCTCGCCATCCACCTTGACCCGCTGAAAGCCCCGCTTCATCAGATCGGCGCATTCCTTGCGGTATTCCCCTTTGCGGCCCCGGACGATGGGGGCCAGCAGATACAGGCGCGCGCCGGTCTCCATTCCCATGATGCGGTCGACCATTTGGCTGACGGTTTGGCTTTCAATAGGCAGCCCGGTGGCGGGGGAATAAGGGATGCCGATGCGGGCCCACAGCAGGCGCATATAGTCATAAATCTCGGTCACCGTGCCGACCGTGGAGCGGGGATTGCGCGAGGTGGTCTTTTGTTCGATGGAAATGGCCGGGGACAGGCCATCGATATGGTCCACGTCCGGCTTTTGCATCAGTTGCAGGAACTGCCGGGCATAGGCGGACAGGCTTTCCACATAGCGGCGCTGTCCCTCGGCATAGATGGTATCGAAAGCCAGGGAGGACTTGCCGCTGCCCGACAGGCCGGTAATGACCACCAGTTGATCGCGCGGGATATCAACATCTATATTTTTTAGATTGTGCTCGCGGGCGCCGCGGACGGAAATGAATTTCTGCATGACTGGACTTTATTTCCCGAATCTGATCAAATAGAACATAACATGAACTTATAATTATGGCAAAACGTCGTCGGACGCGCTGGGCGGGGTAGTATGCGCCAATTGCCGGTGGCGGGACCAGTGGCGATGCGGCTATAGTCTCTGCCTGGATTCGCAAGCGGTTACAAAGGGTCGGATATAACCATGGCAGGCAGCGTCAACAAGGTCATTTTAATAGGAAACCTGGGCCGCGACCCAGAGGTTCGCAAGACACAAAGCGGCGATGCCATCGTGCATCTCAACCTTGCCACGTCCGAATCGTGGAAGGACAAGAACACCGGCGAACGGCGTGAAAAGACCGAATGGCATCGGGTGGTCATTTTTAACGAAAATTTGGGCAGAATCGCCCAGCAATACCTGCGCAAGGGCTCCAAGGTCTATATCGAAGGCCAACTGCAAACCCGCAAATGGCAGGATCAAAGCGGCGTGGAAAAATATACCACTGAAATCGTGCTGCAGCGCTATCGCGGCGAATTGACCATGCTGGATGGCCGTTCCGAGGGCGGCGGTGGCGGCGGTGGCGGTGGCGGCGGCTTCGGGGATAGCGGCGGCGCTGGCGGCGGTGGCGGCGGTGATTTCGGCGGCGGCGGTGGCGGCGGCGGTGGCGATCTGGATGACGAAATTCCGTTCTAGTGGTGCGAACCAAACAGAAGAGTGCTTCGGTTTGGTGTCTTGCGCACCACGAATCTTCAGAGTCTAGTGGTCTTTCGATGCTCACGGATGGGAACCATCCGTTAGCATCGGACCACTAGAACGCCGGCGCCCTAGGCCGCGCTATGACCGCCCGGCACCTGGTTATCGAATCCCTGGAAACGCCCGACGGCGGCCGTTGCGTCGATATATTTCGCCGCGACAACGGCACATTTGGTTTCGAGGAATATCGCCGTGATGTGGAGGATCCCCGAGGCTGGTTCCCCATTGGCCACCATGAAAGCGCTGTTTATCAGGCGGAAGCGCAGGCACGCGCCGCCGCCACCCGGCTGGTTGCCTGGCTGCCTGGTTGCGCTAGAGAGTAGTTCCGGGTCCGATAGAAAGAGTAGGTTGCGCTTGCGCCAAGGCGTGATCGCCGCTTACCCTGACGCGGCACGGACGCAGGATTGCTCGGGGGGGCGAACCGGCCCCCTGCCCCCCTCGCATTTCCGTTTCTTAGGGCCTCTGGATCATGCGTTTTTTTACACTCCGGCAATGGTTGACGCTGCTTACGGTGCAGTTCGCAACCCTGTTGTTCGGAGCCACCATGACTTCGGTCGCTGTTATACTGCCGCAAATGAAAGGGGCGCTGTCGGCAACCCAGGATCAAGTCTCGTGGATCATCACCTTCAACCTGGTGGCCACCGCCATTGCCACGCCCCTGACCGGTTGGCTGGCCACGAAATTCGGCTGGCGCAATTTGATGATGGGCTCCATCATCGGCTTCACCTCGTTTTCCGTGCTGGCCGGCACCTCGGACTCCCTCGAGGCCATGCTGGGGACCCGGGTCCTTCAGGGGCTGTTCGGCGCGCCGATCTTTCCCCTGGGTCAGGCCATCCTATTGGCCAGTTTCTCGCGCGCGCAACATCCTTTCATCCTGATGGCCTGGGGCGTCGGCGGCGTCATGGGGCCGATCCTGGGACCGCTGTTCGGCGGCCTGATCGCGGAGCTGATTAACTGGCGTTGGGCATTTTATATGATCCTGCCCATGGGCATCATCGCCAGCCTGCTCGCCTTCGCCGCCCTGTCCAACGAGGAAAAAGGTAACAGTCAAAGGTTCGACTATTTGGGCTTTGTCCTGATCGCCGTTGCCATTGGCTCGACGCAATTGATGTTTGACCGGGGACAGCGGCTGGATTGGCTGGACTCTTATGAAATCCAGCTTGAACTGCTCCTGGCCGTGGTCTTTTTCTACCTTTTCATGGTGCATATTCTGACCGCGCGCCATGCCCTGTTCGATCCGGCGACCTTCGCCGACCGAAATTTCAGGATCGGTATCATCCTGGCCATGATCATGGGGATGCTGCAATTCACGCCCATGGTGCTATTTCCGCCCCTATTGCAGGAATTGCGCGGCTATCCCGATTCCATTGTCGGCTATCTGATTTCCGCCCGCGGCATGGGCAATTTTCTCAGCTTTTTTACCGTCGTCCAGCTCACCCGCTTCAATCCCCGGCTCTGCCTGTTCATCGGTCTGGTGGTGCAGTCCGTAGCGGCCCTGTGGATGGCCTCGCTGGATTTGAATATGACATCGGCGGATGTTTTTTGGAGCAATATTCTGCACGGCTGGGGCTTTGGCACCGCATATACCCCCATGGCGGTATTGACCTTTTCCACCCTTTCCATGCCGCTTTTGACCCAGGGCAACGCCATATTCTCGCTGCTGCGTCTGTTGGGCAGCAGCATCTTCATCGCCCTGACCCTGGTGGTGTTCACCCGCACCAGCGCCGAAGCCGGCGTTAATCTAGCCAACCTGATTGACGCCTTTGACTTGCGCAATCTAAGTGCCTGGATCTCGATCCTGGGAGAACCGGGCCAGACGCCTCTGAATTCCCGCCTGCTCTCGGAGGTCCGACAGCAGGCTTCGATGATCGGCTATATCAACGCCTTCTATATGCTGGCCCTGGCCTCGACCCTGGCGGCGCCCCTGGCGTTTCTGTTCGTCATCGGAAAGAGTACCAAGACATAAGCAAGCGGTTGCCGATCCATCGGGACTTTGCCAAGATGCAGGCGCACGCCATCACGAATTTCAACAAATGGGGACTGTCGCCATGACCAATCCGCTCGATAATACCAATCTGAACCTCGACCCACCGGGCCGGGGCCGTGTCTATGGGAACATAACCGAGACCATCGGCAACACACCCCTGGTGCGGTTAAACAAGATCGCCAGGGATGCCGGCGCCAAGGCGGATATTCTGGTGAAGCTGGAATTCTTTAATCCCATGTCCAGCGTCAAGGACCGTCTGGCCGTGGCGATGATCGCCGCCCTGGAAGCGGCCGGCACCATTGGCCCCGGCTCCACCATTGTCGAGCCGACCTCGGGCAATACGGGCGTCGGGTTGGCCAGCGTCTGCGCCGCCAAGGGCTATCGCTGTATCCTGACCATGCCGGACAGCTTCTCCATAGAGCGGCGCAAGATGTTCATCGCCCTGGGCGCGGAATTACAATTGACGCCGCGGGCCGAAGGCATCAATGGCTCCATCAAAAAGGCCCAGGAACTGGTCGACAGTATCGAAGGCGCGGTGATGCCCATGCAGTTCGCCAATCCCGCCAATCCCGAAATCCATCGCCGCACCACGGCCGAGGAGATCTGGGCCGATACGGACGGCAAGGTGGACGCGGTCGTCATGGGTGTGGGTACCGGTGGCACCTTGACCGGCGTCGGCGATGTCCTGAAGCGCTACAACCCGAACATAAAAATTGTCGCGGTGGAACCAGTGGACAGCCCGGTGATTTCAGGCGGCACACACAGCCCACATGCGATCCAGGGCATTGGCGCCGGCTTTATTCCCGACGTGCTGGATACGGCTTTGATTGATTCAATCGAAACCATCAGCAACGACGAGGCCATCGCCACGGCCAAGCTGATGGGCACCTCGGAAGGTATCCCCTGCGGCATTTCCAGCGGCGCGGCGGTTGCCGCGGCTCTGCGGGTGGCCTGCCAGGATGGCATGGAGGGCAAAACCGTGGTCGCCATCGTGCCCGATTTCGCCGAGCGCTATATGTCATCCGTGCTGTTCGAGGGTATCGACGTATAGAGCCGGCGAGCGGTTTTGACGGAGACATTCCAGGCCAAACTGGAAACCGTCCTGCGGCGGCGGATACCGGGCTGTCAGGGACTGTTGTCGGCTGAACGGTTGTCCGGCGGCGCCAGCCAGGAAACCTACCGCCTGACCATTGCCGTCAAAAACGGGGGCGAGCGGTTGCTGGCCCTGCGCCGGGCGCCCGGTGGCGGGGCTGGCGGTGGAGATGGCGGCCATGGCGGCGGGCGGGTCTCTTATTATCCGGGGCTGGCGGCGGAGGCATTGTTGATGCAGTCGGCCCAGGCGGCGGGCGTTCCGGAACCCGATGTCCATTATGTCCTGACGGAGGATGACGGCCTGGGTGAGGGTTTCATCATGGCCTGGCTGGACGGCGAATGCCTGGGCGCGCGCATTGTCCGGGCGCCTGAACTGGCCGATATCCGTCCCAAACTGGCCTATGAATGCGGCCAGATATTGGCCCGCATTCACGCCATCGATCTCGCCGCGACCGGCCTGGACAAGCGCCTGCGCAGCCTGACGCCTGAACAATATGTGCATGACACCTGGGACCGCTACAAAGGCTTCAACACAGCGCAACCGATGATCGACTATACGGCGCGGTGGTTGCTGGATCATCTGCCCGGCGGGGTCGAGATGGCCCTGGTGCACAACGACTTTCGCAACGGCAATCTGATGATCTCGCCCCAGGGCGTGGTCGCCGTGCTGGACTGGGAGGTGGCCCATATTGGCGACCCCATGCGCGATCTGGGCTGGATCTGCACCAATTCCTGGCGCTTTGGCCGTAGCGATCTGCCGGTGGGCGGCTTTGGCGCCTATGACGACCTGTTCGCCGGCTATCAATCCATCTCCGGGGGGGCGGTGGATTTGGAGCGGGTCAAATTCTGGGAGGTTTTCGGCTCGTTCTGGTGGGCCATCGGCTGTCTGGGCATGGCGGAGCATTACCGCACCGGCCCGGACAATACGGTGGAGCGGCCGGCCATTGGCCGGCGTTCGTCGGAATGCCAGGTGGATTGCGTCAACCACCTGCTACCGGGACCGGTTATGCTGGTGCAGGGGTTGGATCCATCCCTGGACGACGAGATGCCCCGGATCGACGAGTTGCTGACCAGCGTGCGCGACTTCCTGCACGGCGAGGTGATGGCGGAAACCGTGGGCCGGACCAACTTCATGGCCCGCGTGGCGGGCAACTCCCTGGACATTGTGCTGCGGGATCAGGCCCTGGGCCCGGCCCATCGCCGTCTGGAGCAGGCGCGCCTGGCCGCGCTTTTCCAGGTGGAAGACAGCCTGGAAAATCTGCGCTGGCGTCTGGTCAATAAACTGCGGGCAGGCGAAATGTCCCTGGATTATCCCGGCCTGGGCGAACATTTACGCCACACGGTGGTTAACCAGATCGCCATCGACCAGCCAAGATATTCCGGCTTCAAGACCGCCAGTTCCCTATTATCGGAGCAAATGTAAGGAAATTTTCATGCTCTTGGGCGATATTATCGCCATGATGCAGAGCACTATGTCAGCCCTTACCACGCCGCCCAACGCTGTCGATACGCGCGTCTTTGATGCCACCGCGTTCGATCCCCTGATCACGCAGCCCACCAAGACCTTGCGGGGTAATTTGCACGGCGTTTCCTATGCGGCGCGGATCGCGATCCCCAACTATGACGCGGCCATTACCCGGCATTTTGCGAACATCGCCCTGAACGGTCTGGCCACCGCGTCCAAACTGTCCAACATACCTTTCGCCCTGTCGGGTTTCGGCCTGATCATCGCATTCGAGCAGCGAGCAGAGGTCGCCGTGCATGATGCGGACATGCTGCTTGATGAGTCGATCCGGGCCCTGGTCGCCCGGTTTGGCGCCGTGATGTTCCGCAACGCCTGTATCGCCGGCCCAGGACGGCGGAAATTCCACCGCAATATTTTTCCCCACCTGAAATTCCACGTCGACCGGGGAGCAAACGCCGCCAACCAATATTCCTGCTTCACCCGCGATCCTAATGATCCGGCCCAGCAGTCTCCCCGGGCATCATCGACCTTGTTCATCGCCAATATCGTGGCCTGGCTGGAGGCCGTGCGCAGCGGCGACGCCGATCCCCGTGAAGAGCGCGGCGTGCGCCCCAGTTACAATCTGTTCGATGGTGGCAAGGCGGCCAAACTGTTCGGCAAGATCGTCCTGGAACAGCCCTGGGATGAACCCAAGGGCAGCGGCGAAATCGCGGTCATAGACAACCGCACGGTGTTGCACGCCACCTATGACAAAATGAAACACGCGCGCGGCTACCCCATCGGCACCCGCTATCTAATTTGAAAGCATCTATTAAGGGGACACAATACTTAATTCGCTTAGAATTAAGTATTGTGTCCCCTTAATAGCATCCGGAACCTGGAGACGTTGGCAGGGCGAGCGCTTCTGTAGCGGCCACGGGGACGGCCGAAGACGGGTGACGATGGTAAAGGGTAGCGTCCCCGCTTTCCGCGCTACCCGCCTCCCGTGCGGTGTTCGCGGCTTGGTCTCGTCTCGTCCGGCCTGATCCGGCCGGTACATTTTTGTGGTTACGGGCACATTTTTGGCACCCGCGCGAAAACCACTTTTGAAACCGTATCATAGTCGAAATTGAACCCATGGGTATCCATGAGCCTCGCGCTCAACTGGTAAATTGAACGCAATGGCTGTGAAATCGAAACTTATCCACAGAAAACTTGCATGCCACGCCTGAAACCGGGGCGTTTTTTCTTGTGGTTAACAAATCGTTAACCAATCATGGTCACGGGAGGCAGGACCATATGTTGTTGGTGGTAGGCGATTTGGCGGGGCCTGAGATGAAAATCCGGGCCGGCCAGGGAGACTCGGCCCCATGAGCGGGCCCGAGAAGCCAAGGGATGTGGAAGTTGGCGCGGGCGCCAATGGAGGCGCCGTGGATGGCGGCGCGCGGCACCGGAAAAATCAGAATGTGCAGACCGGGCCCGAGGACACCGCGGCGCCCGGCCAGGATGCGCAGATGACGCCGGACCTCTCCGCCATCCTGGGCCAGGCGGCCTGGGTGATGATGCGCTCGGCCCCCCACCGGCACCTGTTCGTGGCGGACCTGGAATGGCTGTTGCTGCCACCCATCGCGTGCAAACAGTTCCGCCTGTGGCGTCGGGAAAACATGCCAGTCGCCTTCGCCTCCTGGGCCCTGCTGTCCGACGAGGCCGAAGCCCGCCTGATCGAAAGCCTGGGCGCGACGGTCGGTGCGCCGGCGGCCGATACAATTGCGGCAGCCACCACCGAAGCAAGAGAGAGCACGGCGTCTTCGCCCCCTCTGCCCGCCCCCCAACCGGCAATGGCCGCCCCCCGCCTGCGCCTGGCGCCCGGTGACTGGCAAAGCGGCCCCAACCTCTGGCTCATCGATCTGGTCTGCCCATTCGGTGGCATCGCCGAGGCAGCACAACAATTGCGGGAACAGACGTTCAAGGACCGAGTCGTGAAGACCGTGCAACCGATAGCCGACGGCCCCGGCTTCGAAGCTGGGGCGTGGGACGGATGAGGCCGGCGGTTGCCGCGCGGTCATGGGCAGGGTTCCCGCGCACCCTTGTACTGGTTGCGCTGGCGGGGCTGTTATTGAGCGGTTGTGCGTCCGTTTCCCACATCCCGCTTCGCCTGTTGGCGATGCGCCCGGCGATGCCGGATTTCATGAAAAAGGACTGCGAAACCGAGTCCGGCGCGCGGATCTACCGGCAGGTGGGAAAAGTAGATGGATATCTCGATTCAACGATCAATGGCTGCTCCACGGGGCTTTGCAAAGATTTATTGCGGGAGCGGCGGCTGAAATACATTGAGGCGCGCGCGGACCGGGCCTATCCACACGACTTGGTGCCGGGGCCCGGTTATTACCGATTTACCTTGCAACAGCAGGGCGATCCCCGTTGCGCGCCCTTCGAGCGTTTCCTGCAGGAGACCTACAAAGAGCGATTGTCCAAGAATGCCGGCATCTGCATCGCCACCGAACAGATCGAAAAACCAATTTCGCGTTATGAAATAACTAAAGAAAAACGAACAACAAAAACCGAGTACGGGGAATACATAAAAGCTACTTGGAGAATAATAGATCGACCGACGGGTGATTTAATTTTTATTAAAACAGGTTTTTTTTACGTCACAATAGTTGCGAATTAAAACCGGATAATATTGGTGCGATTGAGTTCTTAATCGGTATAAAACAACCGCAGATCAAGGAATAAAACAATGGGCAACACATTGGGAGTTACGGTGACAGTGCATTCTATCAAAAGGGTCAGAGTAAATTGATTTGGGCTTTGTTCGAGGGCCGGCTTTCACCTAGTGGATTGTACGAAACAAAAGAGTCCGAATTAGGGTTCCGTATGATTTCATCATGTGCGATTGTTTGTCATGCGTACAGGAATATCATTCACGGTTTCCGCTACCGATCAAAAGCGGCTTGAGCGGATTGTCAAGGATCCGAAATCGCCACAAAAACATGTCTGGCGTTCTCGGATTGTCCTTTTGTCTTCGGCGGGATACGGCACTCATGGAGTTATGCAGGCAACCGGCAAGTCGAAGACTTGTG
>JADHTB010000038.1 GCA_016776605.1 Alphaproteobacteria bacterium
CTAGAGCATTTCCGGGATATTCTGGTCCATTTGATGGTGCCCCTAAGGCATTCGGGTAGGCGCGTTGCGCAGCGCGATGTGGTGCATCGGGCAAGCGGCGCAACGCACCAGAATGGCTTAGGGGCGCCACCGAAGGCCGCTCACCAAGGCCCCGTGGCAGCGTTGCGGTTCTTGGACGATGCGCCACATCGACCTGCAAACCGCGCCTACCCACGGGGCCTTGGTGAGCGGTCAAATGGTTCAGAATACCCCGGAAATGCTCTAGCCGGGTAAGCTGAATTGTTCGAGGGGGAAGGTATAGGAAGCATTACAGAATTCACAGGTGACGATCAGTTGTTCAGCCACCGCCAGATCGTCCAACTCGGTTCGTGGCAACTGCTGTAATATACGTTCCGCCCGTTGCTGGGAACAGCGGCAGCCGGGCTGTAGCTGGGTCGGCTCGAATATACGTACGCCGTCCTCGTGGAACAGGCGATAGAGAAGCTCGTCTCCAGTCAGATTTGGATCGATCAATTCACTGGCCTGGGTGCTAGCCAGCAAAACGACCAGGCGGCGCCAGTCATCTTCCGAAACTTCGTCCCGCTCAAACTCTACGCCCCGGGCCAGCAAACTGGGATCGCCCTCGGGCAGACGTTGCAGCATGATCGCCCCGCCACGCCAGGGGCCATCATCACTCTCTCTGCCGCCAGCCAGCACAATGGCCGTTTCGATCTGTTCTGACTCGCGGAAATAATTGTGTGCGCAATCGGCCAGACTAAAGCCTTCCAAGGCGACGATACCCTGATAGCGCTCTGTATCCGGCCCTTGATCCACCGTGAAGGCAATGTACCCGGCGCCTAAAAGGCGTGGAATGGACGGCATCACGGTGGGATCCAAATTCCGCACGGCCTCCGCATCGAATTGGGCATAGCCACGCAAACTGCCAGGTGATTTGAAATCTGCCAACAACGTGGATATGGGGCCGTCGCCCTTGGTCTGCAATGTGAATACCCCATCAAATTTGAGGGCCCCCGCCAGGGCGCAAGACAGCGCCACGGCCTCGGCCAATAAACGGGACACCAAGTCCGGATAAGCATGCCGGTCGAGAATTTCGTTCAGCGCCGGGCCCAGGCGGACCAGCCTGCCACGGACGCCCATGTTCTCAATTTGAAAGGGTCGGATCAGGTCGTCCGGCGCGCGGGTCAATGATCCTAGCCCAGGCACCATGTCAGAATGCCTTTTTGCGCGTGCAGCCGGTTTTCTGCTTCGTCCCAAACCAGCGAACGCGGTCCGTCAATCACCTCCGCCGTCACCTCTTCGCCACGATGGGCTGGCAGACAATGCATGAACACCGCGCCCGGCTTTGCTTTTGCCATCAACTGTTCGTTCACCTGGTAAGGCGCCAGCATGTTATGGCGATCTGATCCCTGGTCGTCATGCATGGAGACCCAGGCATCGGACACCACGCAATCGGCTCCGTTCACTGCGTCTTCGGTCGATTCAGTTACGGTAATCGTGGCGCCGTTTTCTCTCGCCCAGTTCACCGCGCTTGCTGACGGATTTAAGGCCTCCGGGCAAGCCAGACGCAGCTCGTAGCCAAAGCGGGCGGCGCCGTGGATCCAGGATGTCGCAACATTATTGCCATCGCCCGACCATGTGACGATTTGGCCTTTAGCCGGACCGCGATGTTCCTCCAGGGTCATTACGTCGGCCATTAACTGACAAGGATGGCTGATATCGGTCAGGCCATTGATTACCGGCACACTCGCGTGTTCCACCAGTTCGTCTAGCATCTTGTACGATTTGGTCCGTAACATGATGGCATCCACGTAACGCGACAGCACCCGGGCGGTATCGGCCATGGTCTCGCCACGGTCTAATTGCAGGTCGTCGGAATTCAAAACGATGGTTTCACCGCCCAACTGGCGCATTCCCACATCGAACGACACACGGGTACGGGTCGATGGTTGAATGAAAATCATCGCCAGGACTTTACCGGCCAGCGGCAGGTCCGCGTCGGTTTCGCCTCTTCCCTGACCGGCACGGGCAGCTTTGCGCGCCTTGGCGCCGTCCAGAATGCCGCGCAAGGCGGCGTCATCAATCCTGTCAATGTCCAGGAAATGGCGCAGCTGTGTCATTGCCCCAGTTCCCGGCACACGTCCTCCAGCGCCTCGATGGCCTCGTCAATGTGGCTTTCCACTATATTCAGTGGCGGCAGCATGCGCATTACATTGTCGCCGGCGGGTGGCACCAGCACGCCATGTTTTCGCATGGCGGTCACCAGGTCCATGTTGGGCACGCGGCATTGGATCCCTAACAAAAGCCCGCGCCCGCGCACCTCTTCATGAATGACTGAATCGTTGCGCCGGCAGACATCTTCCAACCGTGAGCGCAGCAATGCGCCCATCCGCTCCACGTTCTCAATAAAGCCATCCGCGAGGATGACATCCAGCACCGCGTTGCCGGCCGCCGCAGCGAGCGGATTGCCGCCGTAAGTGGAGCCATGGGTGCCGGCAACCATGCCCTTGGCCGCCTCGGCGGTGGCCATGCAGGCGCCGATGGGAAAGCCGCCGCCGATGCCCTTGCCCAGGGTGGCAACGTCAGGCGTCACGCCGGACCACTCATGAGCCAGCAGGCGGCCGGTCCGGCCCATGCCGGTCTGTACTTCGTCAACGATCAAAAGCAGGCCGTTGTCATCGCAGACCTGCCGCAGCTTTTGCATCACGGCATCCTCGACCACCATCACGCCGCCCTCGGCCTGTATAGGCTCTATCATGATGGCCGCCGTCTGCGGGCCAATCGCTGCCTGCAAGGCCTCGAAATCGCCGACCGCGACATGATCGAAACCCTCCACTTTCGGGCCAAAGCCATCAAGCACTTTTTCGTTGCCGGTGGCGGCGATGGTGGCCAGGGTGCGGCCATGGAAGCAGTCATCGAAGGTAATGACACGATAGCGTTCCGGGTTGCCGTTGGCGTGATGATAGCGGCGCGCCAGCTTGATGGCGCATTCGTTCGCCTCGGCCCCTGAATTACAGAAGAACACCGTATCGGCGAAGCTGTTGGCGACCAGTCGTTCCGCCAGACGCTCCTGGCCCGGAATGTTGTACAGGTTCGATGTATGCATCAACGTGGCGGCCTGACGCTGGATCTCGGCGACCAGGTGGGGATGGCTGTGACCCAGGCACAACACCGCCAAACCGGTCGCAAAATCGAGGTATTTGCCACCTTCGGTGTCGTACATATAGGCGCCTTCGCCCCGTTCGAACGCGATATCAATTCTGCCATAAGTAGGCATCACCGCTGCGGTCATGGCAGCACCCTCCTGCAATAAATTGGCAGCGGCGCGTGCTGCCAGGGAAAGGGGCCGGATTATCTATGCAAACGCGCGGCTGTCAATGCACCATTGCGGATTAGAGCAATTTTCAATTATTTGGAGTCGCTCTCGCGACTAAGGTGATTGGTTCAATTGCTCTGTTTTTAAGAGTCTGAGCGCATTTTCTTCGAATGCGCTCTAAAAAATTAAGACGCCTCGAATTCAGGCGGAATCCCGAAATGGGCCCAGCGTTGGCGCCCACCTTCGATGTCCAAATAATGCAGCAGAGCGGACACAGGCCGTCTGTCAAAGGCGGTGCCGGCACCCGACACAAGGGCTTTGGAGGCTTCGTCGAATGACATGCCTTGCCGGTAGGCCCGGGCGCTGACCATGCCGACAAAGGCGTTGGCCACGGCGACGACCCGCGCAGTGGGTAGAATATCCTCCTCGACCAGATGGTCGGGCTGGCCGCTGCCGTCCCAGCGTTCCTGGATTTGCCGAATGGTATCGGCTACGGGGCCGTCGAATTCCACCCCTGCGATCAAATCCGCGCTGGTAAAAACCGAATCGCGCACCATGGCCAATTCGGTATCGGTCAATTTGCCGGTCTTGGTTAAAATGCCTCGGGGCACCGTCACCTTGCCTAAATTCATCAAGGCGCCGGCGATATCACAGGTTTCCACGGCGGCATCGTCCATGTGCATACCTTGGGCAATAGCGCCGGCAACCTCGGCGACGCGGGCGGAATGATGGGCGGAAAAGGGATCGCGCCGATCAACCACGGCAACGCAGGTCTGCACCAATTCACGTAGAATTCGGGCACGCCGTTCCCGCTCGTCGACCAGATCGGTCATGTCTTCTAAAATCATCAAGACGCCGGAAATTTCTTGGCCCTCTGAACGTAGGGGAATGTGGTCCGCCTTGACCACGCGACGCCCGGTCCGGCTGTTTTCCGACCGCCACTCGGTCAAAGGCTGGCCTTTTTCGATGACGTGCCCATTGGCCCGCTGCAAGGCCTCCGCCCTGTCCGCGCCCATGACGCTGAGCAGGGATTTGCCAATAAGTTCCTGCGCGACAATGCCGGTTTCTTCGCTGGTTTTGGAGTTGGCGAAGATCACCTCACCGTGGCGGTCGACCGCGGCGATGGCTGTGGGTTGGCTGTCGGTGACGACACGCAGGAAGTCGCTGACCGTCTGCAGCCGCGCGTTGGATTGCCGTATTCCTTCAGACGCCGCCGCGATACGTACCGACGAACCATGGCGCCAAACCGCAAAAATAGTCGCGGTGACCGCGGCGATTACCAGCCATAGACCGATCAAAAGGGTCCACTGACGGCGGTCGGACATGGCCAGTGCCTCGGCCCGGTCGACGCTTCGTATCAAGGCCCAGGGAAGGCCTTGGATACCGCGGCTGGTCGCCAGAACTTCGTTCCCCTGATAATTGGCAAAAACGCCGAAACCGCCAATCCGGTCCAGCAATTCCGCCGCGGCCAGGCGGTTGGTATCCAGCGCCATGGCCCGTTGCAGTGGCGGTGTGCCGTCCCGCAACGGTGAAAGATATTCCAACGTGTCGCCATTTTTTCGCACCAGGTAGGACTGGCCGCTTTTCAGCGCCTCGCCCGGCTGCGCCAGGCGGTCAAATAAATCGGCGCCAACCAATCGGATACCTAGGATGGCGCCAACCTGATCTGCCGGGCGGTTCTCCCCCTGGACGGCAAAGATAGGTTGCAGGAACGCCATCGTGGCCTGGCCCGTGGGCCCGAGATGGAGATCAAGCAGTCCCCGCGAGCCTTTTTTCGTCCCGCGCACGAAGTCCCGCAAACGGTCGTCCAAGGCCGGCGTACCAGGGGTGGTGACCAGTATTTCGCCTTTTCGGTCCAGCAATGCCAGACCGGCCACCCCGACCCGCTGCACGTTGGCCTGCACATCGGCGCCCTCCACGGGCGCGGTGAAGCCGTATTGATCGGCGGTAAAGATCAACAGGTTGGCGAGATATTCGGCCTGTGCGGACTGGTCCGTCACCGCACCTGATTGCCCTCCTGAAAGGGAAAATTCCGTCAAATAAAGTTGCAAGGACAGATTATCCGCCAAACCGGACAGGGTTTCGAATTGCCGGTCCCGCCATTCGCGCACGGCCTGGGCCCGGCTGGCGGCAACAATGCCGAGGCGAACCTGCCATTGTTGCAGATCGCGTTCTCCCTCGGCCTTGACGAACCGGTGGACGGCAACCATGCCCAAAACGGCACATAGCAATACTATGGCGCCAGCGATGGCCACGTTGCGGTTTATTTTGCCCGCTGGCTCGTCTCTCTCAATCTTGATGCTGCTCATCTGAAACTGCCCTTCTATTCATCAACGGCGCAATTACATCTGAAAAAGGTAAATATATCCGTATACAAAGCGGCAATTAATGCCTGGCTAACCCGCCAAATCCGGCCTGACCATAGCTGCTGACTGGATTGCAGACC
The DNA here is from genome assembly GCA_016776605.1 of Alphaproteobacteria bacterium. Lineage (GTDB taxonomy): Bacteria > Pseudomonadota > Alphaproteobacteria. Next base: position 5,760 of record JADHTB010000038.1, read on the forward strand.
AGACCCGTTCCGAGGTTGCCGGCATGTCGATATGACGGATGCCATGCCCACGCAAGGCATCAACCAGGGCGTTAATCACGGCGGGGGGCGAGCCGGCGGCGCCCGCTTCGCCGCAGCCTTTGATGCCCAGCAGGTTTTGCGGGCTGGGCGTGACCTGGGCGGCGAAGTTCAGATCCGGCAGGTCATCCGCCCTGGGCAGGCGGTAATCCATGAACGAACCCGCCAATAACTGCCCCTCATCATCATAGGCGGTATGCTCCATCAAGGCTTGGCCGATGCCCTGGGCCAGGCCGCCCTGAACCTGACCGGCCAACAGCAGCGGGTTCAAAACCACGCCGAAATCATGCATGCAGCTATAGGCCACCAGTTCCACCGCGCCGGTATCGGGATCGACCTCCACCTCGGCAATATGACAGCCGTAGGGAAAGGTGAAGTTCTCCGGCGTGAAGCGGGCTTCCGTATCCAGGCCAGGTTCCTCGCCGCTTGGTAGTTGGCCGGGATCCCGGCTGGCCCGAACCACCTCTGACCAGGAAACTTGCAGGTCCGTGCCGGCGACCTTGAATTGGCCATCGGCGAATTCCAGATCGGCGGCCGAGGTTTCCAGCAGATGTGCTGCAATGCGTTTGGCTTTTTCGATCACCTGCTCCGAGGCCAGGCTGATGGCGCCGCCGCCCATGGGGATAGACCAGGAGCCACCCGTTCCCGCGCCCGTGGCGATGACATCCGTGTCGCCCTCGACCACGCGGATTTTATCAAATGGCAGATCGAAATAATGATGCAGGATTTGGCTGAACGCGGTCTCGTGCGCCTGGCCGTTGGCCATGGAACCGGAATAGACCGTAACCCCGCCCTCGGCGTCGAATTCCAACCGGGCCGCCTCACTCAAACCGGCGCCGCCGCCGCAGCGTTCAATATAGCTGGCCATGCCGATGCCCCGCAGACGGCCTCTTTCCTGGGCCGCCTGCCGGCGTGCTTCGAAACCCGGCCAATCGGCCTTGGCCATGGCGCCGTCGATCACCTTGGCGAAATCGCAAAGGTCATAGTTCAAACCGGTCGGGGTGGCGTAGGGAAAATCCTCGGGCGGGATCAAATTGCGCCGGCGCAGTTCCACCCGGTCGATATTCATTTCGCCGGCGGCTACATCCATCAGCCGTTCGATCATGAACAAGACCTCCGGACGCCCCGCGCCCCGGTATGGATCGGTTGGAACCGTATTGGTATGGCGGGCCCAGACCTCGGCATAGACATGGGGAATGCGGTAACAATTCGATAGCATCACCATGCCGTTGACCGGCGAAAGAACGCCCCGGCCGGCGGTATAGGCACCCAGGTCCGCCTGGCTCGCCACCCGGATCGCCAGCAAATGCCCCTGGTCGTCAAAGGCCATTTCACCGCGCATGATGTTGTCCCGGCCATGGAAGTCCGTGATGAAGGCGTCCGCCCGCTGGCCGATCCATTTCACCGGCCGGCCCAACTCCCGCGCCGCCAGCAGGCATAGGGGATATTCGGGAAACAGCGAATTCTTGCCGCCGAAGCCGCCACCCACATCGTGCACCAGCACCCGAACTTGCTCGCGGTCGACCTGGAAGACCTCATTGGCCAACTGCTCGCAGATGATATTGGGCATCTGGGTCGTGGTGGTCAGGGTGAATTTTCCCCGGCCGGAACAGGCGGTGGCGTCATATTCCGCCACTGCGCCACGGGTTTCGATGGCCGCCAGCACCACCCGGTTGTTGACCAGATCCAGGCTGGTGCAGTGATGCGCCGTGGCAAAGGCCTGCGCCACGGCCTCGCCATCGCCCATTTCCCAGGCAAAGGACAAATTGTCCTCTCCCGCTCCGCCCGTATTGTTGCAGCCGACCACCGCCTTCAGGGGCCGGTATTCCACGGCGATCAATTCAGCCGCGTCCTGGGCCTGTTCCAGTGTTTCCGCCACCACGAAGGCGACGCTGTCGCCCACATACTGCACGCTGTCGGCTGCCAGGATCGGTTGCGGCCGGGATTGGAAGGTGCTGCCGGGACGGGGATTTGGAATGGCAATCGGCTGGATCGGGCCAATCCCGGCCGTGGCCAGTTCGGCGGCGGTATAGACCGCCAGAACGCCGGGCGCGGCGCGGGCCAGGGTGACATCCAGGCCAACGATCAGGGCATGCCCATGGGGTGACCGCAGGACATAGCCATGCACCAGACCGTCCGGCGCTAGATCGTCAATAAACCTGCCCGTGCCGCGCAACAGCTTGTCATCCTCGCGCCGCAGCACCGGCTGGCTAATCCCGAATTGACCCAATTTTTTACACTCCCAATCTCGTGCCTCAGTAGGGGAGATGATAAGCTAGAGCAATTCCGAATTAATGAGAATCGCGAAGTGATTCTAAGTGATTGGAAAAATTGCTCTAATTCTAAAGATCTAAGCATTTTCAGAATGAAAATGCTCTAGGAACGCGGGAATGCGAACCATCAACACAAATCAGACTGGAGATAGAACAATGAGTGCGGAAGCCAAATTAAAGGAATTGGGTATTGAGCTGCCAAACCCGCCGACCCCGATGGGCAGCTACGTAGGCGCGGTGCGGACCGGTAATCTGGTCTATATTTCAGGTCAGGGTCCGCGCAAGCCCGACAATACCTCCATCACCGGCAAGGTGGGTGGGACCGGCATGAGTATTGAAGACGCCCAGGCCGCGGCGCGCCTGGTGGGCCTGAATGCCCTGGCCACCCTGCGGGCCGAGATCGGCAATCTGGATCAGGTCAAGCGCATCGTCAAAGTCTTCGGCATGGTCAACGCCGCGCCTGATTTCAACGAACATCCCAAGGTCATCAACGGTTATTCCGACCTGATGTTCGAGGTTTTTGGCGAGGCCGGACGCCATGCCAGATCCGCTGTCGGCATGGGATCGCTGCCCTTTCAGATACCGGTGGAAGTGGAAATGATTGTCGAGCTGGTTTAGGTGATGACCAGACCAGCGTTAAAAGGATGACAGGCGCATGAAAATCAGATCGATAGAGGCCACCTGGCTTTGCGTTCCCATACCAGAGGAAAAACAGCATACCTCCGACTTCGGGCGCATGACTTCGTTCAATACGGTGCTGGTGCGCATCGAGACCGAGGGCGGTCTGATCGGCCATGGTGAAGCCAAGGCGGGGGTCGGCAGCCATGGCGATGGCAGGGCCCTGGTGAGCTTGATCCAGGACGAGTTGGGGGCGCAGCTGATCGGCCAGGATGCCCGTCGGATCGCCGGCCATTGGGAGGAGATGTATAACGGTTCCCGGGCCCATTTCGCGGTCGAGCGGGGACATGTCTTTCCCGGCCTGGGCCGGCGCGGACTGACCATTTCGGCCATCAGCGGCATCGACATCGCGCTCTGGGACATCCTGGGGCAGTCGTTGGGCGTGCCGATCTGGCAGTTGCTGGGAGGCAAGTGCCGCGACAGTCTGGCGGCCTATGCCTCCGGCGGCTGGGCCCCGGCCGAGAGCATCGGCGAGCAGTTGGCGGGCTATATCGCGGGCGGCGGCTTTGGCGCGGTGAAGATGCGGGTTGGTTCCGCCGACGGCGATGCCCGAACCTCGGCCCGGCGGGTCGAGGCCGCCCGCAAGTATCTGGGCGAAGACGTGGGCATCATGGCCGATGCCCACGGCACCTTCGATTGTGCCGAGGCCAAACGGTTCTGCCGTCTGGTGGCGGATTATGATCTGGCGTGGTTGGAGGAGCCGGTAACGGCGGATGATATTGCGGGCTGCGCCGAGATCCGGGCCAGCACGGATATCCCGATCGCGGCGGGGGAAAGTATTTTTACCCGGTTTGATTTCCGCGATCTGGCCATGGCCCGCGCGGTTGATATCTTTCAACCGGATCTGGCAATCTGCGGCGGCATCACCGAGGCCATGCGCATAGCCGCCCTGGCCAGCAGCCAGCAAATCCGTCTGGCCCCGCATATGTGGGGCGGGGCGGTGATGTTCGCCGCCGGCCTGCAAATTTGCGCCACGGCGCCAGCGGCCTTTATCGTGGAATATTCCCTGGGCCATAATCCCTTGATGCACGATCTGGTGGATGAAAATTTCACGGTCGAGGGAGGCCGTATCGACATTCCCGACCGCCCTGGCCTGGGCCTGACCATCGACGCCGATTTCGTCCGCGCCCATGCGGTGAATTGATGCCCCGGCATTTGGGACTCCGTTCGGCGGCGGAATAGTGCCGGTGGGCCGCGAAAACCGCCGTCTTGGTCTGGTTATCAGTCTGGCCATCGGCATTGGCATTGCCTGTCTGGTTATTTCGATTGCCTATATTTCCCTATGGCGCGGCGACCATGACGGCCTGAACCATGCGGTGGGGCGGGATTTCATCAACCTGTGGACCGCCTCGCAACTGGTCGAGGCGGACCGCGTGGTGGATGTTTTCGATCAAGAGAAATTTGCCGCGGCACAGCGCCAGCATATGGGCCCCGATTTCCCCTTTCACTTCTGGTCCTATCCGCCCCATAGCCTGTTGTTGACGCAGCAACTGTCCAGCCTGCCTTACCGGGGCGCCTTCGTGGTGTGGAGTTTCTGCGGTCTGATCCTGATGCTCTATGCGGCCTATATGTTCTGGCCGGCCAAGTCTTTCCCATGGCTGCTGTTGCTGGCGCCATCGAGTTTTGTAAATTTTTTTCTGGGCCAGAACGGATTTATGACGACGGCCCTGTCCCTGGCCGGCTTTGCACTGTTGCCCCGGCGACCCATCGTGGCGGGTATCATGTTCGGTCTGCTGACGTTCAAGCCGCACCTGGGTATCATGATCCCGGTTGCTCTGGTGGCGTTACGGCAATGGCCGGCCATCGTGGCGGCCGCGCTGACAACCGCACTTTTCATCGGCGCGTCAGTTCTCGTGTATGGCGCCGATGTCTGGTGGCAATTCTTCCAATCCACTCTGCCCCATCAAATGCGCTTCATGGCGACCGGCGAGGGGCCGTTTCAATGGATGATGCCGGGCTGGTTCATGGCCGGGCGGATCATCGGCCTGCCCCTTTGGTTAAGCCAGACAATCCAGGCGGCCGTGGCCATCGCCGCCGCCGTTTTGGTTTATCGGGTCTTTCGCCGGCCAGGGGATTGGCGTTTGCAGGTTTCACTGTTGTTCGTGGCGACCCTGGTGGCCAGTCCGCAAGGCTTCAACTATGACATGGGGCTGGTCTCCGTGGCATTGATCTGTCTGGTCTGGGCGGCGCGCGAAAACGGTTGGAGGCGCGGCGAATTGGCCATCATCACGGCCTGTTGGATTTTACCCCTGGTCATGATGCCTTTGAATGCCGTCGGGGCGCCGGTTGCGCCGCTGCTATTGGCGGGGCTGTTGCTCTATCTGTATCGGCGCATTGGACTTGAACCAGACCGCCACCGGGGCTAGTGCCGGGTGCTGCAAGGCTTGCTCCAGCAGACGCCATAGCCGGGGCAGGTGGGCCATATAGCCGGGTTTTCCCTGCCCGGCCAGGCGGGCGAAAATGGCGATAACCCGGACATGGCGTTGCGCCGCCATGATGGCATAGGAAGCCTCGAAATCCGCCGACGCGATGGTCGGGAAGGCGGCGCGGTAGCGGGCCAGACAATCCGCTGTCACAGCCTCGCCGACATCGCGCCGGGCGTCTTGCAGCAGCGAGACCAGATCGTATGTCACCGGACCAATGCCGGCATCCTGAAAATCGATCAGGCCACAAGCTAAAACCGACCGGCGGTCGGCAAGATGAAACAGGTTGCCGGCATGAAAGTCGCGCAACAGCAACGACTGGGGTACGGCCATGGCCTGCCGCAATGGCGCAATCCAGGCGCGGCCAAAATCGGCAACGATGGTTTCGTCCACCGGGCCAAGGACTTCGGGCAGATAAGATTCACAGAACAGCATGGTCTGCTGCAGAAACAGGGCGCTATCGAATACCGGCACGGAAGCGGTTTCAGGTTTCGCAACAAAATTCCGGTGCAGATGGATCAACGCATCGACGGCCAGTTGATATAGCGGCAGGGGTGGCGCCCCTGCATCCAAAAGGGCCGCGTAAGTATCGTCGCCAAAATCCTCCACCACCAGCAAGCCGTTGTCCGGGTCCGCCGCCAGAATGCGCGGCGCCGACAGGTTCACCCGGCCCAACAGGCCGGCGATAGAGATGAAATTCGTGGCAAGGTCGCCCGGCGGCGCCAACATCAGCAGGGCGCGGCGATCCCCCAGAGCCAAGCGTTCATAGTGCCGCGCGGAGGCATCGCCGGCCAGGGGTTTGCGGCTGGCATCTGACCAGCCATGGCGGCGCAAGAAGGCGGCAACCATGGCGGGGTTCACCATGGGTGCCGCCAGCGTTCGGGGTCAGACGCATCGCCAATGGCGCGCAGACACAATTGCCGGCCGCTGCCGTCCTTGGTGTCGGATAAATGAATTTCGATCCGGCGCTCCGGCAACCATGGCCCTAAACGGTCGGGCCATTCGATCAGGCAGATGCCTTCGGCGAAAGCGTCCTCGATACCCAATTCGATTACTTCATCGGGCGCGGCAAGGCGATACAGGTCGAAATGCCAGACCGTACCCAGGGCGGTATCGTAGGCCAGTACAAGATTGAAAGTCGGGCTGGGGATTTCTTCATCAACCGCCAGGGCGGCCAGGAAACCACGGGCAAATGTGGTTTTGCCCGCGCCCAGGTCGCCGTACAGGCAAAAGACATCGCCGCGCCGAGCCACGGCTGCCAGGGCGGCGGCGGCGGCGGCCGTTGCCTCTGCATCGGGCAATAATCGCCGGTTTGAAATTGTTGGCGGGTTGCTCAATCCCCATCACCGGTGATCGCGGTGGCCGAGGTGGATTGCACCTTGTTTTGGTGCGGCGGCAGAAAACAAATCACCCGGGTGCCTTTGCCCAGGGTGGAATCGAGCTGTATCCGGCCGCCATGCAACTCGATAAAGTTTTTGACCAGGGACAGGCCAAGGCCGACGCTGCGTTGGCGATCCGAAGAAGCCACACGCTGGAATTTTTCAAAAACATGTTTTTGATCCGCTTCGCTAATGCCAATGCCGTTGTCAGAGACATACAGGCCAACCTCGCCATCCTGGCGTAGCGCGCCTATCATTATCTGTCCGCCTTGACCGGAAAACTTCAAGGCATTGCTCAGTAACTTATACATCACCTGCTTGATCCGGCGTTCATCCCCTTCGATGGCGCCAAAGTCGGCCGGGCAATCCAGAACAACGTTCAGCTTTTGCCTGCTGGCCGGCTCGCGCGCCAGGGTCATGACATTTTCCAGCACCTCATAAACATCGAACAGGCCAACTTCGAGATCCATCTGGCCGGCCTCGACACTAGCCAGGTCGAGAATGTTGTTGATCAGGTCCAACAACTGATTGGAGGAATGCAGGATGTCGACGGTGTATTCCTTTTGCCGCGCGTTCAACTCGCCGAAGAATTCATTGCCCAGGATTTCCGTGAAACCAATGATAACGTTCAATGGTGTCCGCAATTCGTAGCTGACATTGGCCAGGAATTCAGATTTTAGCCGGTCCGCCGCCTCCAACGCCTCGTTACGATCCATCAGGGCCGTCTCGACATTGACACTATCGGTCACATCCATATAGGTGAACAAGGCATTGCCGTCGGGCAGCGCTACATTGGCAAAATCCACAACCACGCCATCGCGTCGCCGCATTCGCCCCGATATATTTTCCCGCGTGGTGGCCTGGGAGATCAGGATGTCACGCAACTCCGGCCACGGCCTGGTCTCCCTCAGGGTCGGTCGTACGGCGTCAACGACCTCGGAAACGTGGGGTTCGCCCTGCAACATCGATGCATCCAGCTGCCAAATGGGCGCGAAGGCGGTATTCGCCAGTTTCAAACGCCCATCGCCACCATAAACCGCGACCGCCTCATAGAGATTATCCAGGGTTTCCTGCTGTACCGCGATCAAGGTGTTATAGGAACGCTCCAACACCAGGCTGTCGGTGATGTCTTCCTCAAGGAAGAACAGGCCACCAAAGGGATGGGGTGAGATTACCTGGCGCAACACCCGGCCATCGGGGGCGTAAATGACATCCTCGCGGGTTTCCAACAGGTCGGTGTAAAGCCGCATGAAGCCCTGCTTGTAAGCCGGGAAATCCATCTGTTCCGGGATCCGCCGGCCCTCCCGCAGCTCTTCCAGAACTTCGCTATGGGTTGGGCTGCTGTTCAGCCATTCCTCGTCCAATTGCCAAAGCGCGGCATAGGCATTGTTGCTATAGGACAACCGCCGGTCCGGGCCAAAGATTGAGATCGCGGTGGAGAGGTTATTTAAAACCTCGGCATGGGCATCGATGTGGCGGCTTAGTTCGACCTGGGCTTCCTCGACTTGAGTAACATCGCGGACAAAGCCGATGATATGGTCGCCATCCGCGCTGGGTACTTCGGTGATTTCCAGGGTGCGGCGCTGGCTGCCAACCACGAAATGGCGGCTTTCGCTGGTGCGTTCTCTGCTGTCACGGACGGTTTTCGCCAGTGTTTTCCCCTGATTGGGCACCAGAGGCGTTTCGATTTCGAGGCCCTTCGCGGCAATGACTTTCGCCACCGTGGCATTGACCAGTTTGGCATAGGCCTCGTTACACCAAACCATGGCCAGATCGGCGTTTCTGCGGTAGATGGGCACGGGAAGATCGGCCAGCAGGGCGGTATAGACCGCCAGGCTTTCGGACATGTCAGCCAGCTTTGCCTCGTTCCCGCGCCGCGCCGCGCGCGCTTCAAGGGCGGCGGCACCAATATCGCGCAGCCGGACAATGGCCGCAATGATGCCATCGTCATCGCCGGGCTGGCCGCGGGCTTCGATGATGGTTTCACCATCGGCGGCATTCAATTCGTACACGAAAGACGTGCCGGCTTGGCGCAGGGCGGTAATTTTTTCGATCAAGTCGGCGAATTCACCCGCCGCCACGAATGGCGACAGATCTTCCACGGATGTGACGTCCTCCGTGGCTAAATCAAACAAGGTTGGCAGGCCCTGGGACCAGACCGTGCCATCGGCCAGCCAGGCAATGAAGCCGCCGTCGCTCAGGGATTCCAAGGCCCGCAGCCGGACGAAATGCGCGGCGCCCGCACGGCTGGCCTGGGCCAGCCGCCTGCTTTTCCGCTCCCGCAACCAGAACCCAAGGGCGAGTGCAAAACCCAGCCCAGCGGTCACGGCAAACAAAATGGTCCAGCCGCTCATGGCTGTCGCCCCCTACGCCCACTTTCTACGACAAAAGCTTAAGCGCCGATCGCCGACAAGACAAGCGAGGCCAGGGTGGCGCCGGTCAATATCGAATGCGCTCTAGTAACGGTAATATTCCGGTTTGAACGGGCCGGCCGAGTCGACCCCGATATATTCGGATTGTTCGTTGCTCAATGTGGTCAGGTGCACGCCCAGTCTTTCCAGATGCAGGGCGGCAACCTTCTCATCCAGATGTTTGGGCAGGGTATAAACCTTGCACTCATATTCGGCGTGTTTTTCCCATAATTCGATTTGCGCCAGCACCTGGTTGGTGAACGAGGCGCTCATCACAAAGCTGGGATGGCCGGTGGCGCAGCCCAGGTTCACCAAGCGGCCCTCGGCCAGAAGGATCAGGCGGCGGCCGTTGGGCATTTCAACCTCGTCGACCTGGGGTTTGACATTGTGCCAGGGGTGATTGCGCAGGGCCTCAATCTGAATTTCACTATCAAAATGGCCGATGTTGCAGACAATGGCGCGATCCTTCATCTCGCGCATATGGTCAATTGTGATGACGTCCTTGTTGCCTGTGCAGGTCACGAAGATATCGCCCTGGGGCGCGGCTTCTTCCATGGTGACAACCTGATAGCCCTCCATGGCCGCCTGCAACGCGCAGATGGGATCAATTTCGGTGACCATCACGCGGGCACCCTGACTGCGCAGGGAGGCGGCGGAACCTTTGCCCACATCGCCAAAGCCGCAGATTACGCCGACCTTGCCCGCGACCATCACATCCGTGGCGCGTTTGATGCCGTCCACCAGGCTCTCTCGGCAACCGTAGAGATTATCGAATTTGGATTTGGTCACGGAATCGTTGACGTTGATGGCGGGGACCACCAGGGTGCCGTCCCGCGCCATCTCGTACAGGCGGTGTACGCCGGTGGTGGTTTCCTCACTCAAGCCGCGCACGTCCTTCATCAGATCCGGGTATTTTTCGTGCATAAGGCCGGTCAGATCGCCGCCATCGTCCAGGATCATGTTCGGGCGCCAGCCGTCGGGCCCGATGATGGTCTGTTCAATGCACCACCAGAACTCTTCCTCCGTTTCACCTTTCCAGGCGAAGGTTGGTATTTCCGCGGCGGCCATGGCGGCGGCGGCCTGATCCTGGGTGGAAAAAATATTGCAGGATGACCAGCGCACTTCGGCGCCCAGCGCCAACAAGGTTTCCATCAACACAGCCGTCTGGATCGTCATATGCAGGCAGCCTGCGATGCGGGCGCCTTTCAGGGGCTGACTTGAGCCGAATTCCGTACGCAACGCCATCAGGCCCGGCATTTCGGTTTCGGCAATCGTGGTTTCCTTGCGGCCCCAATCGGCCAGGGAAATGTCGGCAACCTTGTAGTCGGTGAACGTGCTCATGATTGGTCTCCAAAGGGCTGATCGCGGCAGGCCTCGGTCATCCTGCGGCAGGCATTCACGGTTCCGAATTCAGGCCCGTATACCGGTTGAAATCAACGTTGTTAAAGTCTGCGGGCTATGTAGCAAATGGGCTAATTTCACGCAAGCATAAAAAAATCTTTATATGTTTAAGCCTTCATTTACCTTTTCGTTATGACGAATGGCGTCCTTATATTAATTCTCTGACTGGCGGCCTTGGCGCAGAGCCAGGGCGAAGATAATGCCGCTTTGGGCCAAAGCCACCAGCCACCAGGTCTGCCAGATGCCAAAACTAAGATGGGCCACGATCAAGCCTGCCAACAACAGGCCCGTGGCTGCGGCCCGCTCGCTACGCCGGGGCAAGCGCCCGGCGTGAAGCCACAGGCCGGCCAGAAATAGCGCCCATAACACCGCCCCCACACTACCCAGTTCCAACCAAATCTGCAGGCTGGCATTATGCGGATGGAGGCTCATCACTTTGCCGCCGCCCGGTAACTCGGTATCGCCACCGGGTATGCGCCGCGAGGCATCCAGGCCCCAGCCCAAAACCGGCGCGTCGGCGATACGCGCGGCCGCAAAGTTCCAGATATATAGGCGATGCAGGCCGGAATAATATTTTCCGCCGAAATGTTCGCTCAGGCGTTCCGGCGCCAGCAAGGTGGCGGGTAAGACCGGCGCCGTCAGAATCCCCACCACCAACAATCCAGCCAGTAGACGCTGTAGCCATGGCCCCGTCCACCAGGCCAGAACCGCGCCCGCTACCGCCGCCGCCGCCGCCAGCTGATTGGTGCTGGAAACGCCAAGCATGATCACGGCCAGGGATGCCGCGATCACCGCCAGGGCCCAGGCCCGGCGGCCCTGTTGCGCCAGCACCAGGGCGCAGGGCCAGGCCGCCAGCATCAACAGCGTTCCGGAACGGTTCAGAGCGGTTTTCTGGAAAATGCCAGGCCCGCCCCGCCAATCAAACCACCATTGATGCACGGGGGCTCCGAACAGGCTTTCCAGCCCCAATAACAGGGCCGCCAGGGCAAACGCCGCCAATAGCGCCCGGCGTAACAATCCGCTGTCACCGGCATCAAGATCCTTGAGGCCATCAAGCACGATCAGCGTCGCTACCGTCAGACCCGCTAATTTGGCAAAGGTCCACAAGGCGGCCACGGCGTCCAAGGCCCAGATGGCGGACAACAGAGCCCAGGCGCCCATGACGGCGGCGAGAATGATGGCGGTGCCATGGAAAGGACGCCGCAATTGGTCCTGACGCCAACGACGCGCCAACAGCCACAGGGCAACAATGAACAACAACAGCACCAATGCCTTTGGTGCAATGACGCCGACCGGGGCGAACAACAGCGCCAACAGGAACAGGGGGCGGGCCTGGCCGGTGGGGATCATTCCGCTTTCCTGACGGGCTGAACCGCGTCATAGGCGGCCAGAGTATCGGCGACAAAAGCCTCGACCGTGAATTCCGCCAGCGCCAATTGCCGGGCGGCCCGGCCCATGGCGGCGCGCAAATTGGGATCGTCCAATAACTTTCCGATCGCCTGGGCGGTGGCCGGGCCATCCCGCACGGGCACCAGAAAGCCGCTTTGGCCATGCCGCACCACCTCGCGGCAGCCGGGTACATCGGCGGTTACAATGGGCAGACCGCAGGCGGCCGCCTCGATCAGGCCGCGCGGTAGGCCTTCGCGGTAGCTGGGCATGCAAATTATATGGGCCTGGGTCAGAACCGCCGGCATATCGGTGCGAAAGCCCCACCATTCGACCAGTCCTTCGGCCTCCCACCCGCGGATCGTCGCCTCGGCCACGTCCGTCGGATTGGCCGGGTCACGGCGGCCGACCAATACGAAGCGGGTGGTGGCGCCGGCCGCTTTCAGACTGCGGCTGGCATGGATGAATTCATGCACGCCTTTGTCGCCCAGAATACGGGCCGGAAACATCACCACGATGGGCTCATCGGGTACGGCATGGGGGGTAAAGATGGCCATGTCCACGCCGCAGCCCTTGATCATCAGGGTTATCTCTTTCCGGACCAGGCGGTGGCCCAGGAACAGCTTCAGATCGTCGGGATTTTGAAAGATCACCCGGGCATTCGGGTGGCCCAGGGCAAAGCGGTACAATGGCATGATCAGGGCGCGGATCAGCCGTACCGGCCAATCGTCCCGAATGAATAAAAAACCCAGGCCGGTTATTGCATGCACAACTCCCGGCACGCCCAGCAGGCGGGATGCCAAACCACCAAAGATCACCGGTTTCATAGCCACATGGTGCACCAGATCCGGTTTGATCCGGCGGATCAATTGAATACAACGGGCCAGCAGACGCGCCTCTCCCAACAGGCTGCGGCCGCCGCGTTTCAGGGGCAAGTCATAATATTGAAATCCGCAATCTCGGATGACCGCGACGGCGCCAGCCTCGAACGGCGCGGCCACATGCACCTCATAACCGGCCTGCTGGGCGGCCAGCGCCACGGGCAGACGGTGGGTGGTGAAAAACAAGGCCTCGTTCATCAGGAACAATAAACGCCGATCACTGGACCGGTCACTGGGTCGATCACTGGGCCGATCACTGGGCCGATCACTGGGAAGGGGACGGCTCATCGCGCCTGACCATCCAACCAGGA
>JADHTB010000020.1 GCA_016776605.1 Alphaproteobacteria bacterium
CTGGTCAATGGCGCCCTGCTGTCGCCTGGCGATACGGTCATCGTGGAAGATGTCAGTTACGGCGGGACCTTAAGCCGGCTGCGCAAGCTTGGGGTGAATTATGTGGGCATCGCCGTGGACCAAGACGGCATGCGCATGGACCAACTGGCCGAGGTGTTGGCGGCGCAAAAGCAGAACGGCGTGCGGGCCAAGTTTATCTACACCATACCGACGGTGCAAAACCCCTCGGGCACGGTGATGACCATGCAGCGGCGTCGGCAACTGCTGGATCTGGCGGTGCAATATGGCGTGCCCATCTTCGAGGATGACTGCTATGCCGATCTGCTGTGGGACGGCGAACGCCCGGCCACCATACGCTCGATGGACCAGGGGGGGCAGGTGATCTATTGCGGCAGCTTCTCGAAATCCATCGCGCCGGCCCTGCGCATTGGCTATGTGGTGGCCGATTGGCCGGTGTTGAGCCGCATCCTGCCCCTGAAGTCCGATGGCGGCTGCGGCGCGTTGGAGCAAATGGCCCTGGCCGAATATTGCCCCACCCAGTTCGACAACCATGTGGGCGAATTGCAAGAAACCCTGCGCGAGAAATGCAATGTGATGGTCGCCGCCCTGGAAGAACAATTCGGCGCGGCGGCGGAATTCAGCGCGCCCAAGGGCGGAATTTTCATCTGGATTACCCTGCCCGACAGCGTCAACACCGACCAATTGGCGAAAGTCGCCGCGGCCCAGGGCGTGCTGATCAATCCTGGTTCCGAATGGTCCGCCGACCCGGACAGCGGCCGCCATCGCCTGCGCCTGTGTTTCGGCCATCCCTCGCACGAGGTTATCCGCAACGGCGTGGCCCGTCTGGCGGAAATCTGCCACGACGAATTCGGCGTGCCAGTACATGGTGCAAATGTCGAACGCTAGACCATTTGCGAGATTGACTGAACCACCCGCGCGCCCAGCATGGACCCACTGACCCAGATCGTACTGGGCGCCAGCGTCGGGGTTGCCGTGCTGGGCCGGCGCATGGGGCCCCGGCGGGCCGCCATCGTCTGCGGCCTGCTGGCCGAACTTCCGGATCTGGACATCCTGGTGCCGTACGATGATCCGGTGGATGCCTTTGTTCTGCACCGTGGCTGGAGCCATTCCCTGGTGGTTCAGGCGGCGCTGACGCCGCTGTTCGCCGAGGCCATGGTGCGTTTCTTCCACGTGCTGCGGGGGCAACGTCCGGCGACCTACCTGGCGGTCTATCTGTGCTTTGCCACCCATGCCCTGCTGGATGCCCTGACGATCTATGGCACCAAGCTTTTATGGCCCCTATGGCCGGAGCCGTTCGCCGTTGGTTCGGTCTTCATTATCGATCCGCTTTATACCCTGCCCCTGCTGGTGGCGGTTGTCTGGGCCCTGTGCCTGGGCCGTTGGTCGCGCCGGATCGGTATCGTCATCACCATGGGCCTGGTCTTGTCCACCGCCTATCAGGCTTGGTGTTTCGTGGCCCAGCAAATCGTCACCGGGCGGGCGCGGGCGATACTTGAGCAGGCCGGCATGACGCCGGCACGAATGCTGGCCATCCCGACGCCGTTCAACAGCTACCTCTGGCGTGTCATCGCATTGCAGGACGATCGATATATCAACCTTTATCTGCCGCTGTTTGGCGGCGCGGAGCAGCTCACCGCCTATGCGCATCCACGCGGCATGGCCATGGCCGGATGTCTTGCCGAAAATGCCGCGTTTGCCAAGCTTGCCTGGTTCAGCCGGGGCTATTTCCGCCTCGATCTACGGCAAAACGAAGTGGTCCTATCGGACCTGCGCATGGGCCTGACACCGAATTACGCCTTTCAGTATGCCATTGCCGCCCGGCAGACGGCTGGCATGCAGCAGATCCCGCCGCGCCAACTTGGTACAATTGGCGGCAGCCGCGAGGATATCGACTGGCTGCGGGCCAACCTGTTGCACGAACCTACGATACGCCCGGCGGAGGCCGGCGCCCGAATCGACATTGCCGCATTGGCCCAAGCACCAGACGTAAGAATTCCATCAACGGACTGCAAAGCCTCCCCCAAGATCACGAAATAGAGAACAGCCGGCGCTTGGTAAGCGATGGCCGGTCGTTTAGAGTTTTGCCAACTCTTACCCAACGCCAGCCTCATTGGCCCGGCGGAATGACAGGATAATCGGCGCCATGAAATTCTATGATTGCCACACCGCCCCCTCGCCCCGGCGGGTACGGATATTTATCGCCGAAAAGGGCCTGGATATCGAAACGGTTGAGATCGACATGCGCGAAGGCGAGCAATTGTCGCCGGCATTCCGGGCCGTCAATCCCAATTGCACGGTGCCGGTGCTGGAACTTGATGACGGCACAAAGCTGCTGACCACCGCCGGCATCCGCCATTATCTTGAGGCGCTGCACCCGGAACCGAGCCTGATGGGCGCCACGGCGAAGGAAAAGGGCGTGATCGCGGATATGCAATGGCAGATCGAATTCGGCGGCTCCCTGGCCATTGCCGAGGCGCTGCGCAATTCGGCGCCGCGTATGAAGGGCCGGGCGTTACCGGGTCCGGTCGATTACGAACAAATCCCCGAACTGGCCGAACGGGGCAAACAACGGGCGCAACGCTTTCTGGATAACCTTGATGCCATGATTGGCGACAAGCCCTTTGTGGCCGGCGACAATTACTCCATCGCCGACATCGATTTGTTGATCATGGTCGACTTCGCCGGCTGGCTGAAAATGGCCCTGCCCGAAGGCGCCGCGAACGCCCAGCGCTGGTACGAGGCCGTATCATCCCGGCCCAGCGCCAAGTTGTAGGCTGTATCAGGATTGGCTGAACCACCCGCTCCCCCAACCGGCCACCCACGGGATCATACTTAATGGTTGGTCGGGTGGGGGATCGGGTGGCCCGGCGACTAAAAAACAGCCTAATAGCCGTTTTCGGTATCAACCAGATTTTCCAACGGCTGGTGGTTGCGGGCCCGGCGGACCTGTTCGGCCAGGATCAGGGCGGCGGTGCGCGCCTCGGACAGGCTGGCGATATGGGGGGTTACCCGTACTTTCGGATGCCGCCACAACGGATGGCCGAACGCCAAAGGTTCCGCCCGGAACGCATCCAGGGTCGTGCCCGCCAGATGGCCGCTGTCCAGGGCCGCGATCAGGTCATCCTCCACCACCGCTTCACCACGGGAACAGTTGATCAGATACGCGCCCCTGGGCATGGCGTTAAAGGCCGCGCTGTCCATCAGGTTCGCGGTCCCCGCCGTCAAGGGCAGCAGCAGCACCACGATTTCCGCCTGCTCCAGCACCTGTTGCATTTGCTCGGGGCCGTGGCTGCAGCGCATGCCATCGATCTGTTTGGCGCTACGGCTCCACCCCAGCAGATCAAAACCCAGGGCGCCCAGGCGTTGGGCGCAGCGTTGCCCCATCTGCCCCAGGCCCAATAAAGCGACGGTACGGTCCCGGGCATCCCTGGTCGGGTGGCGCTGCCAATGCTCCCGGCTTTGCTGTTCGCCATAAACGTCCAGGCCCAGATGATGATGCAGCACCGTAGCGCAGACATATTCCGCCATGCGATCGGCCATCAGCGGGTCGAGCAGACGGGTAATGGGCACATGCCGCGGCAGCCCTGGGTCCGCCACCAGGGCATCGACACCGGCGCCCAGGGACGCGATCCCTAAAAGATTGGGGAAAGTGGCCAGCACGCCATGGGGAATTTGCCAGACAAAGGCAAAATCGATCGCCTCCACCGGGCCCACATCGGGCCAAACTCTGATCTCATCATCGGGTAACGCCGCCCGCAAGGCGGCCAGCCACTGGTCCGCATTGTCCCAGGGGCTGTGAAAAAGAATAGCCAAGGAATATCCCTCATTGAAACTTGCCCTATAATACCAGAGCATATTCCAACTATAGCCCGTCACGAAATCCCAGGAGCAAGCATGTCACGTCTGATCACCGTCGCCGCCGCACAACTTGGCCCCATCGAACGGGAGGACAGCAAGACCAGCGTGGTTAAGCGCATGATGGATATGATGCGCCACGCCCATGACCGGGGGGCGAGGCTGGTGGTCTATCCGGAAATGGCCCTGACCACGTTCTTTCCGCGCTGGTATATCGAGGACGAGGCGGAGTTGGACGCCTTCTATGAAACCGCCATGCCCTCCAACGAAACCCAGCCCCTGTTCGATCTGGCCAAGGAACTGGGTGTGGGTTTCTATTTGGGCTATGCCGAACAGTTCGTGGACGAGGCAGGCAAAAAACGCCGCTTCAACACCGCCATTCTGGTCAACCAACAGGCGGAAATCGTCGGCAAATACCGCAAGGTGCATTTGCCGGGGCACGCCACCCATGAACCGGAACGGCCATGGCAGCATTTGGAAAAGGGCTATTTCGAGGTTGGCGACCTGGGCTTTCCCGTCTTTCGCACCATGGGCGGGGTGATGGGCATGTGCCTGTGCAACGACCGCCGCTGGCCGGAAACCTGGCGGGTGATGGGCATGCAGGGGGTTGATCTGGTGATGCTGGGCTATAACACCCCGGTCTATAATTCCGTGGCCGCCGAGGGGCCGCATCTGCGCATGTTCCACAATCATATCTCCATGCAAGCCGGCGCCTATCAGAACGGCACCTGGGCCGTCGGCACCGCCAAGGCGGGGATGGAGGGCGGCGTGGATATGATGGCCGGGTCCTGCATCATCGCGCCCACCGGGGAAATCGTCGCCCTGGCCACCACCGCCGAGGACGAGGTGATCGTCGCGGAATGCGATCTGGACCGGGGCAAATATATCCGCGAGACGGTATTTGATTTCGCCCAGCACCGGCGGATCGAAACCTATGGCCTGATCACCGCGCGGACGGAAGCGATACCGCCACCCGAATGACCGGGACAGGAGAATTATATGTCTGAACGTATCGTGGTGATCAATCCCAACTCCTCGGTCGATGTCACCGCCGGGATCGACGCGGCCATGGCGCCCCTGCGTTTTACGGACGGCCCCCGCATCGATTGTCTGACCCTGGCCGAAGGGCCGCCGGGCATCGAGACCCAGCGCCACGTGGATGGCGTCGTGGGGCCGCTTTGCGCCCTGATCGAACGGGAGGGCAACAGCGCCGATGCCTTTGTCGTCGCCTGTTTCTCCGATCCCGGTTTGCATTCGGCGCGCGAGACCACGGCGCAGCCGGTCATGGGGATCTCGGAAAGCGCCATCACCACGGCCCTGACCCTTGGCGAACGCTTTGGCATCATTGCCATTCTGCCCGCCGGCGTCGCACGCCACCGCCGCTATATCCGGCAAATGGGTCTGGAAGGGCGCCTGGCCGGCGACCGGCCCATTGGCATCGGCGTTACCGGGCTGGGTGCCGAGGAAGAAGTCGAAAGGCGCATGACGGAGGTGGGCCGGCAATTGATCCAGGAGGACGGCGCCGACGTGCTGATCATGGGCTGTGCCGGCATGGCCCGCTATCGCCAGCGCCTGGAAAACACCCTGGGCGTCCCCGTCATCGATCCCAGCCAGGCGGCCGTGGCCCAGGCCATCGCCGCCGTCCGCCTGGGCTATCGCAATAACATCACAAGCAAGGATTAAACCAAGATGAAACTTATCGGCCGAAACCTATCGCCCTTTGTCCGCCGCACCGCCATCGTTTTGAAGCTGTTGAAGCTGCCCTACGAACAGGTGGGCCTGTCCACCGCCGACGACACGGCGGAAATCGCCAAGATCAACCCGGTGGTCCGGGTGCCCTCCCTGGTTCTGAATGACGGCGAAATCCTGGTCGACAGCAACGCCATCATTGATCATCTGTTGGAGTTGGGTGATCCCGAACATTCCCTGCTGCCCAGCCGCGGGCCGGAGCGGCGCGCGGTCCTGCGCCTTGCCGCCATTGGCCACGGCGTGATGGAGAAATGCGTTTCCTCATCCTACGAGCGCAACCGCCGCCCCAAAGAGAAGGTCTTCGACGGCTGGGTCAATCAGGTGGAAAGCCAGGTCGTGGGCGGCCTCGCCGCCCTGAACGAAGCCGCCGCCAAGGACGATTTTCTGTACGGCGATCACCTGACCCTGGCGGATATCAACGCCGTGGTAGCCCACGATTTCACCGCCACCGCCGCGCCCTATTTGTTGAAAGACAACCCCTACCCCGCCCTGGCCGCCCTGGCCCAGCGCTGCAACGAACGACCCGCCTTCGCCGAGACCGTGTTCAAGCCCGGCTAGCCGGCTAGCCGGCTAGAATGCATGCCACTCATTGGCGCCGGCCAGCCCGAATACCCATATATATGATGGTCGTTCAGTCTAGGGCGTCGGTAGATGCGCGAGGGCGCTGGCTGGAGCGGCGACGGGAGGGTGCCATGAACATTGAGCAACTTCTGAAGACGAAAGGTATGGAGGTTATCGCTGTCAGCCGCGACGGCACCGTTGGGGAGGCGGCGCGCATCCTGGCTGAAAAAAACAAGGGTTTGGCGTTGGTGTGCGATGGCGAGAACAGGCTGCTTGGCGTCGTTTCCGTGATCGATATCAGCCGTGCGGTAGGGAAATACGGCGAACGCGTAGCCACCACGCCGGTGGAGGCGATCATGACGACGGACTACACATGTGCGCGCCCGGAAGATAGCGCCGAAGATGCCTTGCAGATGATGGCTAAACGCGGCGTTCGGCATTTGCCGGTGGTGGCGGCCGGTAAGCTCAAAGGCCTCCTCAACATGCGCGGCGTTCTCGAATACCGCCTGGAAGTCGAGGAAATGAAGGCCGGTGAGATGCTTCGATACATCTCCGGCGTGGGTTATCGTTAGTTTCCGTTATTCCGGGGATGCGGTGTTCAAGCCAGGTTGGATCCCGGTGGGTTTCCGGCTTCTCAAATCCGGCTTGGCAATGAGCACGTCGGCGGGAATGCCAAGGCCGGCATTAAGCTTGCAAAGGCGGGGTCAACCCCGCCGGTCAGATCTGCATGACAAGAAAAATGGCGCTAGGCCACATTTATAAAACATAGACCCGTTTGACCGTGCATCCCAGCTTCGTGGCTAGGCGAAGGTTGCCGCGCGTAGTGGTACTACGGGCAAAACCTTCAACGCCGCCACGGGGCTGGGATGCACGGCTTTCGGTGGCGCGTGGAGACCATTCGGATGCGTTGTTTTATAAATGTGGTCTAGAGCGCATTCGAAGAAAATGCGCTCAGACTCTTAAAAATAGAGCAATTGAACCAATCACTTAAGTCGCGAGAGCGACTCCAATTAATTGAAAATTGCGCTAAATCAAAGGACGATGCCGACAGCTGTCTTTATAAAGTTGAGGGCCGTGTTGAATGCATCCACGCGGAACTGCTGATCTTCCGTCGCATTCTTAGCATCGGCGATTTTCCTGTTCATTGCCTCGATGTCGGGAAGCGCCATCTGGTTCAGCTTTGCCGTCAAATCTTGCAGCGCCATGCCCTCAAGCTGAATCCGAAGCTGCGCAACGTCACTGAGCTTGAAGGTCTTGTCCGGTTCCCCGAGGCCCTGAGCGGCCGCTTCGAGTTCGGCAATTTTCGTCTTGAGATCTTCCGGTGTCATGTCAAATTCACCTCAGTCCGCCTATCAATCTCTGGATATCACTTGTCGTGCTGGTCACCTTCGGCAACAGCTCGTTTACTGTGCCAAGGAGGCTCTTGACGTCTTTTTGGTTGAGAATGTCCTGCAAAATCTTTTCGCCCGCTTTTTCCGATTGCAGGTAAGCGTCGAGCGCAACCTGCACATCCTTCATCCGGTTGACGTATCTAGCCAGCTCCTGGTTTTTTGCCTTGATCGCCGCCACGTCTCCCGCCAATTTTGCCCTTGCCGTGGCGGATGTGCTACTGGCCTGGGCCACGTGTCGCAGCATCTCGTCCGCGATCGGTCCGCGGTCATCCTTCGCCGTGGACGGGATCGTCTCGACGGCAACGTTCTTTAATCTGTCCAAGTTGGATTTTTCAATCCGTGCGATGCGATCCTCCGCCATCGCCGCGATCTTCTCGGCGGCCGCAACCAGAGTATCCGCCTGAACCTGGACGGCCTTTATAGCGGCGTCAAAATAACCGATCTGAGCCATTGAAAGTTGCTTTACTTCAGGCGGCGTACCGCAGCCGGCCAGCAGCAAGCTGAACAGGATCGGAGCGGTTATCAAAATGCGCCGCATCATGCTTCTCCCTATTTTACCTAACTTCTTATTAGCGGCCGGCTGTCTGAACGCCACCTGAGATTAGCAAATTATATATGGCCGCGCGGTTGCAGAAATGTTCCCGCCGCCGGGAATTCTGAAACATGACTGAAACCTGGCACGGAAGCGGACTACATGGAAATTCGAACTACGGTAACAATATGCTCGCAATTTGGATCGCGCAAGTTACGCCGCCAGCGGTATCCGCTGAAAGTCGTTCTCGCAGGGCAGGCCTAGAAATCGGCGATCTGGCTCGCCGAGGGTTCGGCGCAGCAGTACCAGGGCTCGCTTAGGGACGGCACATGGATTGGCGCGGCCAATGTTTCCGATTGATTGAGATCTGGCGCGCTCAGGCCGCATGCTTCGTGAGCCAGGCGCCAGGCGGCGGTGAATGTATCCCGGCGCGAGGCACCCGCAGCCTCACCTGCCTCCACGGCCTGTTGGACGCGGCCGTGGAGGGCGTCCATGGCCGGATCGGGATGAGACCATTGGTAGCTAAGGGCGGCGGCATCGAAATGACCCAGATGTTGCTGCATCTCGGGAACCGTCAATAGCCGCGATCCCTTGGGAATCAGCAGCCGAATTGTCAATTGAACGGGTGCCACGTAGTCCACCAGCCCGAGGGCAACCAAAAGCCGCAGGAGGTCCAGATAGCCTTCGCGGCTGGACCAAGGCAGGAACGGAA
This sequence comes from Alphaproteobacteria bacterium, assembly GCA_016776605.1. Lineage (GTDB taxonomy): Bacteria > Pseudomonadota > Alphaproteobacteria. Next base: position 8,822 of record JADHTB010000020.1, read on the forward strand.
TAAAGGTGGGGGACAGCGTCAGGTTCGCGTCGCGCGCCAAACCGGCAAGGCGGATGAAGTCGTCGCGCGTGTGGCCTTTATCCAGGATGCGCAAAATTCCGTCGTCGACCGCCTCCACCGCCGTGGTGACAAACAGGCATCCCGTGCGGGTCAGTGTCTGGAAATGGCGTGCGTATTGCAACAGGTGTTCGACCTTGATGGTAACATCATAGGTCAGCGCCGGGAATTCGGCGTGCAGCTCTTCGATAATGCGGATGGCGTGGCCGACGCCGTTAAAGAAGTCCGGATCGCCAAAGGTGATATGCGCGGCACCACCCGCTACTTGCTGGCGAATATCCTGCATGACCACGTCGCCTGGAACGATACGAAACCTGCCGTTATAAACGGGAACCACCGGGCAATGGCGGCACAGATGCTTGCAGCCACGGCTTGCCTCCGTGTAGCCCACCGTGCGGCGCCCATCGTCGCCCAGCACCACATAGGCGTAACGTGACAGCTCTGGCAGGCCGTCCCGCCGTGGCACGCGGAAATCCTGTTTGTTGAGAGAAATAACGGGTTCCAACTGCGCGCCCAAAGCGGCGGCGCCGTTGGCCGACAACCGTTTGTACAGGCTGACCAGGCCGCTCTCGAATTCGCCACCGAGGACCGTCTCAGCGCCTAATTCTGCCCGCAAATAGTCTTCGTTCAACGGCGCATAAAGACCGTAAAAGCAAAGATGCGCGGATGGATTAAAGGCCCTGATGCGTGGAACCAGCATGCCGGCCAGGCGGGTCGCCGTATGCATGGGCAAATAAATCGCGATCAGGTCGGCCGCGCGTATGGCCGTTTCATCCAGCAATTCTATCGCCAGATCAAGGCAATGCACGTCGGCTCCCGCTTCCGCGAGCCAGGCCGCTGGTGACGCCAGACCAAAGGGCTGATGCCCAAGTTCATAGGTGGATACAAGTAGGACATTCATGGCGTTTTTCCGCAGGTGGTCTGGTGACGGGAGATACAGTGGTGGGTGGCATGAGGGTGGGTGATCATGCCGGTGGCATGAGACGGGCCCCAATGTTCGCGCATGCCGCTCTTGCCCGGTTGATAATTTGGAATGGCTCCGCCAGCATGATGGCGCGACTCTAGCGTAAATGACCCCGCTTGTGTTGCGAAAATCCTATCCCTGACGACATACTCGCACGTCGTTCATCATCGCCTCCACAATAAAACCCTACGCCGCCAGCGGTATCCGCTGATATGCGTTCTCGCAGGGCGGGCCGTCACTGGCGTACATGACCTGGTCGTTCAGGGCCAGGATCACCGAGGCGACGGTTAGTTTTTTGTTGCCTGCCGGTTCGTCATCGCCTTCGTGGCGGCAGATGGCGTAGGGATGGCCGAAATGATCCCCCAACAGGCGTTGCGCCAGGGCCAGATCCACCGGGCCGTTGCGCTGTTCCAGCAGGCGGCGCAGGCGCTGGCTGCGGTACAGGGTGGAAGGGCCCTGTAATTCCAGCATGGAATTGATGCCGTTCCAGACCTCGAAATGATTGGCGTGGGTTAACAGGCCGTCGCTGGGATAGAGGTAATTGGCCTTTTCCGGCGCGGTTTCCAGGTCGATGACCTCGCCGTCCGCATGGCCGATCAGGAAGTTGCCGGAGGTATTGCGGTTCGTTGACAACACCGCCTTGATCGCCTCGTTCATATTGCGGGCGTTCATGATATCGCGCACCCGCATGTGAAACGGCCGTTGTTCCAGGTTGTTGCCGTCCTGATCCGAAATCAGGCCATTCACGCACAGGCCAAGACCGCTCTCGTTCAGACCGATCATGCCGCCGACGATGCCCGCCTGGGTCATGCAGATGAAATTGGGGCGGTCCGGGCGCTCTACCCGCATCACAAAACATTGGCCACGGATATCGGCCAGCCAGTCCCAGTTCTGCCCGATCATGGTACCGCCGTCGTGGGTCACCTCCGGCAGGGCGGCAAAGGCGGTACAGCCATCGCGCTGATCCGCCGCCGTCAGGGTCCCCCGGGTCTCGCGCAACGACGACAGGTAGGTCAACTCGTAACGGGCATTCAGCACGGCGATCTGTTCCAGGGGCAGATCCGCCCCCTCGGCCACGCCGGCCATTTCCACGGCGTATTCTTCATCGAAGTCTCTGATCCGCCGGGCCCAGTCATGGCCGCCGCGCAGAACGCTATCGCGATCATTGCCCGCCATGGCGAACCGGTTCAGATAGATTTCTATATTCTCGCGGATCTGGTCGGGAAACCGCCGGCCATGGACAAGGCCCCGTTCGTGCGGATCAGCCCCCAGATTGAGAATTTCCAGTTCGGCCATGCTGCTACCTACTCCTTGCTTTCTTTTGGGTTTTATTTGGTGTCTTCTTCGGGCCAAACCTCGGCCAGCACCCGGAAGGCCGAGGCGGCGACGGGCCAGCCGGCGTAATGGGCGGCGTGGATGATCATACCTTCGATCCGCTCGCGGGGCAGGCCCAGGTTTTGTGCGGCACGAAAATGGATATGCTGTTCGGCTTCGCGGTTCAGGGCCACCAGGATGGTGCAGGTGACCAGAGAGCGTTCTTCCAGGCTCAACTCCTCTCCCTGCCAGACATCACCGAACAGATGTTCCAAATTGTAGTCGACAAATTTTTTCGGCACCCGGGGGCCCGGTGCGGCGCCTTTCAGGATGATGCGGGCCAGGGCTTTGCCTTTTTCACGTTTCTCGATATCGCTCATGGGTTTTGTTCCTTCAGGCTGACGCTCAGGGGCAGGTTGCGCAGGCCCAGCAACCGGTTGTTGGGGATCCATTCGGCCGCGCCGTGCAAATCGAAACGCGCGATGCGGCGCAATAATTCCTCCAGCGCGATGCCTATTTCCAGCCTGGCCAGGCCGGCGCCCAGGCAGATATGGGCGCCAAAGCCAAAACTGATATGCCGGTTCGGCGTGCGCGCCACATCAAAGGTGAAGGGATCGTCGAACATGGCGCTATCACGGTTGGCGGACATCTCCCAAATCGTCACCTTGTCGCCGCGTTTCAGGGGCCTGCCGCCAAGTTCGGTATCCTGGGTCACGGTGCGGCGTTTGTATATGGACGGCGTCATCCAGCGCAGCATCTCCTCGATGGCGCCCTTGATCATCCCCGGATCGTCCCGCAATCGCTGTAGCTGTTCGGGATGTTCGATCAACATTCGCAGGCCACCGCCGATGGCGCTGCGGGTGGTTTCGGCCCCGGCGGGGAACAGCAGAATGAAGAAATTCGTCAACTCCTCGTCGGTCAGGGCGCGGCCGCCCTCGTCATCAAGGCGGGCGTGGACAATTTTCGAGAGGATATCGTCCTTGGGATCGTCGCGTTTCTCGGCAATGATGCCCCGCGCATAGTCCCGGATTTTAACGACATATTCCTTGGCCATGACATTCGGGCTGTCCGCTTCCAGGCCATGGTCGATCCAATCACATAGCTGACCCCGGTCTTCCTGGGGCACGCCAAGGACGATGCATATGGCCTGCAAGGGCAATTCGCGGGAAAAATGCGGCACGAAATTAAAAACCTCGCCGACGGGGAAATCATCGATCAGCAGATTGGCCCGGCGGCGCAATTCATCCCCCAGTCGGCCCACGGCCTGGGCGGTAAAGCCCTTGTTGACCAGGCCGCGCAGCACCCGGTGGTGCGGGTCATCGGTATAGTTCAGGACTTTGCCGGCGGCCCGCTCGTCCTTCAAGGTGGTGCCGCCGCCCTGCCTCTCACCGCCGGTGTCAGAGGAATAGATCGCCGGCGTACGCAGGACCTCCATTATATCGGCATAGCGGCTGACCACCCAAAAGCCTTCGCCATCAGGCGAAACGGGGGTTGCCGCATGCCAATGCACCGGATCGTTTTCCCGCAGCCAGGTGAAAAAGCCGTGGGGAAAACCGTTCTTGAAACTTGCGTCGCTTGATAGGTCGACCGCCGGTATTTCCGCCGATAGCGCGCCGTTGCCCGTCATGGCGATCAAGCGCCGATGCGCAGCTGCATGGCGGGTTGACCACGCAGGGACATGTTGTTGCGCCATTTAACGTCGTCGTGCGCCAAACTCAGTTTGGGAAAGCGCCGCAGCAAGGCCGGCAGCGCGACCTCCATCTCCAGCCGCGCCAAAGGCCCGCCAAGACAGAAGTGCGGTCCATAGCCAAACGCAATGTGCTGTTTGCTGTCGGGACGGCGGATATCAAACCTGTCGGGCTGTTCGAACTTGCGCCAATCGTGGTTTGCCGCCAGGCAGTAGAGAAAGATCTTGTCGCCCTTGGATATGCTGCGGCCGTGCCATTCAAAATCCTGCGCGGCGTAACGCATGAGCATGAACAAGGCGCCATCGTAGCGCAGGATCTCCTCCACCGCGCCGGCAACCACGGAGCGGTCATCGAGATTGTCCCGCAAATCCTGCATTTGTTCGGGATGGCGGAGCAAAGTGCGTACGCCGCTGGACAGCAGGTTCATGGTCGTCTCGTGGCCGGCAAACAGGAACAGGATCAAATTACCGATCAATTCGTCCGTGCTCATCCGGTCATCGCCGTCGCGGGCCGCGATCAACAGGTCGATAATGGCGTCCTGGGGATTGGCCCGCCGCGCGGCGATGAAATCCATCAAATATGCGGTCATCTCGTAAGTCGCATAGGCCGGCGGGCGAATGATATCCTCGCCCGGCGCGCCCAGGCCCTTGGCAATTTCGTCCGACCAACGATGCAGATCATGCAATATGGTCGTCGGCACACCGATCAACAGGGCGATCACCGCCGCCGGCAGTGGATAGGCAAAGGATTTGACAAAATCGCAATCGCCGCTGGCCGGCATGTCGGCCAGCAGACCATCGACAATTTCGGAAATTTGGGGCCGCATCGCCTCGATCGCCGTGGGTGTCAGGCCCCGGTTGGCCAGCGTGCGCAGCCGTGTGTGGTCCGGCGGCTCGGATATCACCATCCAGGTTTGCAGGGAATTGCGATAGGCGCGATAGATTTCCCGGAATTCCTCCTCGAACCGCTCCGGCGCCGGCATGGGGCGGGAGACCGCGAGACGGCGGTCATGAAAACCCGCGCGCACATCGTCATAACGGGTGATCATCCAGGCCCCGGCATCGCCCGACCAGTGGATGTGATCCTCTTCCTGCAGGCGCTGCAAAAGGGGGATCGGATCGGCCATATCGGGGATCAGGTTGGGATTTACCTGGATCGGGGGGCCAGCCGTATTCCCAGCCGTACTCATCCTACCGTGCTCATGCTGCCTCAACCTTTCCAATGGGCGGAAAAGCCCGCGGTCATACCACCGTCCACGACAATATGCTGGCCATTCAGCCAACCGATCTGGCCTTCCGCCAGATGCACCAATGCCTCGGCAATGTCATCGGGCCGGCCGGCGCGTCCAACCATATCAATCATGGTCTGCATGGTCTCGGCGCCCACGTCCACCGTGAAATCGGGCAGGATCGGCGTGTCGACGGGGCCCGGCCCCACATCGTTGACCCGGATGCCACGGGCCAGTCCCCTGCCCGCCAAAAGCATGGTGTAGACCACCACCGCCTCCTTGGAAAAAGTATAGGCGTCCGTGCCCACGGCGCCAGCGTTCTCTGTCCACCAGGCCAGACCATCTGCAAAACTTTTCGTGGCCAGAGCCTCGGCCAGATAGCCGCGCCGCTTGCGCCAGTTGTTGCCGGCGACGGAGGATACGCTGACCACCGTGCCGCCATCGGCCAGGCGGTCCCAGATTTTTTCGGTCAAATAGCGCAGGCCCAGGAAATTCACCTTGAAGGTTAATTCCGCGCCCACGGTGCCCGGCACCCCGGCCACATTCAGCAATGATGAATAGGGCCCGTCCAGTTCGCCCAGGGCCGCATCGATGCTGGCCGGGTCGCTCAAATCACAGGAAAGGTGGCGGACGTCCGGGTTGTTCGACGGTTTGATATCCAGCGAGACCACGGAATGGCCGCGCGCCAGCAACTGCTTTGCCGTTGCCTCGCCGACGCCCGAGGCGCCGCCGGTCAAAAGAACTGGATGTTTTAGTTGCATGGTATTTCCCCTAAGCTCTGTTTTGCCTGATTTTGACCTATTATCGTGCATCGGTACAGTGCCATAGGCCGGAATGGCAGACACGGAATGGAGGCAGGGAATGGAGGCAGGAATGGAATTCGGCATTTGCATGTTCGCGACGGACTATTCGATGCAGGCGGCGGACTTGGCGGTCGCGGTCGAAGCGCGTGGTTTCGACGCCCTTTTCATCCCCGACCATACCCATATTCCGGCCAGCCGCGACAGCCAATACACCCTGGGCGGCGAGCTGCCGCCGGACTATTCCCATAACCTGGATATGTTTCTGGCCCTGACGGCGGCAGCGGCCGTGACCACGCGCATCCGTCTTGGCACCGGCATCTGTCTGGTGACCGAGCGTGACCCGATCATCACCGCCAAGGAGGTCGCCAGCCTGGACCACATCTCGGGCGGGCGGCTTGATTTCGGCATCGGCGGGGGCTGGAACCGCGAGGAGATGGAAAATCACGGCGCACCGTGGAACCGCCGCTGGAAGGTGGCGCGGGAACGGATCGAGGCGATGATCGCCATCTGGACCGGGGATGAGGCAAGTTATGCGGGCGAGTTCGTTAATTTCGAAGGCGTTCAGTCCTGGCCCAAACCGGTACAAAAGCCATACCCGCCGATCTTCGTTGGCGGCGATGCCCCCGGGACCTTTGGCCGGGTGCTGAATTATGGTAACGGCTGGATTCCCATGCTGGCGACGGACGGCAACCAATTTGATCTAAAGGCCGCCCGCATGGCCGAGCTGGCCGCGCTTGCCAAGGAGGCTGGCCATAAACCCTACCCCATCACCACCTTCGGCACCCCCCGCGACCCGGACGCCATCGCAAAACTGGCCCAGGCCGGTGTGACGCGCTGCATCTTTGGTCTTACGGCCGCGCCGGCGGAAGATGTCCTGCCCCGCCTGGACAAGATCGCCCGGCTGGTCGAGACGATGCGGGGATAGGTTTTAGCCGCCAAGCAGGATCATGTAGGCGGCCAGAACAAGCATCGCGATGCCGCCCAATCGACCGACCAGATCACCATGGGGCAGCACTTTTTCCGCCAGCACCAGCACCGCGATCGCGGCAACCCACAATAGATTCATGACGCCACCAACGAACAACAAAGCCATCAGCAGCCAACAACAGCCGACACAATAGGCGCCGTGGGACAGGCCCATCTTCAAGGCGCCGAAATCACCCGGCTGCCATTTGGTCATCAGGAAAGCCAGCGGCGAGCGGCATTTCCCCAGGCAGGCCTGTTTCAATGGTGTCAGTTGATAGATGCCACAAGCCAGCAAAAGACCGATGGTCAACACCCGGCTGGTTCCCACCATCATGGGGGACAGTAGAGCCGCCTCGGTCAAGGCCCATTGCGCCAACGTCGCCAACAGGCTGAACCCGGCCCAGATGATCAGATAGGCAGCAATGAATATGACGATACGCAGGCCCGGACTTTCGCCTTTCGCCTGCTGCCGCGTGACCTTGGCGAACAACAAGATCATGGGGCCGGCGCTGGGTATCATCATGCCCGCCATCATAACCCACCACATCACCGTCATCAGGACAACAGTGGCCGGGGTCCACGCGGTCATGGTCATGGTCAGGTTCGCGGTTAGGTTCGCCGGCATTGCGCCCATTGCGCCGGGCGCCATTCCGCCCATACCCATCAGGCTCATATCGCCCTCGGCCATACCCTTGGCGAGAATGGCCAGATAGATCCAGGACAGGATGCTCAATACAGCCAATGATAGGGCCACCAGTACGCGGTCGCGTTTTAGAATGCTTTCCATGGCAATTGCCCTCACGCTAGAGCATTTTCATTCTGAAAATGCTCAGATCTTTAGAATTAGAGCAATTTTTCCAATCACTTAGAATCGCTTCGCGATTCTCATTAATTCGGAATTGCTCTAACCAGCGGCGCCCGATTGCTGGGCGCCGCCAAATTAATCTGCGCAAACGGAGATAAGCAAACGGCGCCATGAGGCTGGAGCTGCCTTCCGTGTGCGCCCGATTGAAATCAAAATCACGATAGCTCAAGCCATTCGGTCTGGCTACGGATAGCGTCTGGGTTCCGCGCCAAATCGCGCTTCGGCGCGGGTTCTCTTGACGCCAGGGGGGGCTCTGGTAGATTGTTATGAAAGACAGAATGCAATAACTGTATGGGTCGGTTTGTTTGGCCCTTTGGAGGGAAGTGCGAATGGTTGGTATCAAGGCGTACGGCGGCTATGTGCCCAGGCGCAGGCTGCCGCGCAGTGTCATTGTCGAAGCCAATGGCTGGTTCAATTCCGGCCTGAAGGGTTACAGCAAGGGCGAGCGGTCCATGTGCAATTGGGACGAAGATGCCCTGACCATGGCGGTCGAGGCATCCCGCGACTGCCTGGACCAGAGCAGACCCGACGACATCAAGGCGATTTATCTTGCCTCGACCACCTTGCCCTTCACGGACCGGCAGAATTCAGGCATTCTGGGCACGGCTCTGAACCTGGGTCAGAATATGATGACCATGGACATTACGTCCTCCCAGCGGGCCGGCACATCCGGTCTGATCAACGCCCTAAACGTCGCCAAAGGCATGGGCGGCAGCGCGCTGTTCGCGGCCGGCGAGCATCGGCGCAGCCAGACCGCCAACAACAACGAATTGATGTATGGCGACGGTGGCGCCGCCCTGTTGCTGGGCAACGACGATGTGGTGGCCGAATATATCGGCGCCGGTCAGATCGCCGTGGACTTCGTGGATCACTACCGCGGCCAGAATGCGGACTTCGACTATAATTGGGAAGAACGCTGGATTCGCGACGAAGGCTTTATGAAGATCGTGCCGGACGCGGTTCAGGCGGCCCTGGACAATACCGGCATTGCCGCGGACGAAATCGATCATTTCGTGATGCCGGGCACCATTCGCAATATCGCGGCGATGGTGGGCAAGCGTTGCGGCATCAAGGGGGAAGCGGCCCGCGACAATCTGCATGGCGTGATGGGCGAGGCTGGCACGGCCCACAGTCTGGTCATGCTGGTGGATTGCCTGCAAGATGCCAAACCGGGCGAGCTGGTCATGCTGATCGGTTGGGGTCAGGGCTGTGACGCCTTGATTTTCCGCACCACGGACAAGCTGCCGACCATGGCCAACCGCAAGGGCATCAAGGGTCATCTGGCCCACCGCAAGGAAGAAACCAACTACAACAAGTTCCTGGCCTTCAACGGCCTGGTGCTGCAGGACGGCGGGCTGCGTTCGGAAACCGACAAACAGACCGCGCTGACCACCTTGTACCGAAACAAGGAAATGGTCATCGGCTTTGTTGGCGGCAAGTGCGAGCAATGCGGCACCGTGCAATTTCCGAAATCGCGGATTTGCGTGAACCCGAATTGCGGCGCCATCAACACGCAGGAAGATCATAAAATGGCGGAGACCACCGCCCAGATCCAGTCCTGGACCGCGGATAACCTGACCTATGCGCCGGATCCGCCGCATCATTTCGGCATGGTCAATTTTAGCGAGGGCGGCCGTATGATGGCCGACTTTACCGATGTCGACGAGGGCGGCGTGGCGGTCGGCGACGAATTCCGCATGGTGTTCCGCATCAAGGCGGCAGACGAGAAACGTGGTTTCAACAAGTATTTCTGGAAAGCAGCGCCGAAAATTCAGGCGTCATAAGGAGACAGGAAAAATGGCCTCAGGTATTAAAGATAAAGTCGCTATTCTCGGCATGGGTTGCTCCAAATTCGGGGAGCGTTGGGATTGTGACGCCGAAGATTTAATTGTTGAAGCTTATCAGGAAGCCATCGTCGACGCTGGCATCCAAACCAGCCAGATTGACGCGGCCTGGTTCGCCACCGCGATCGAGGAAGTGCATGTCGGCAAGTCCGGCGTCCCGCTATCCGTCGCGCTGCGCCTGCCCAACATCCCCGTGACGCGGGTGGAAAACTTCTGCGCCTCGGGCACGGAAGCCTTTCGTGGCGCGGTTTACGCGGTTGCCTCCGGCGCCGCCGACATCGCCCTGGCGGTAGGTGTCGAGAAGCTGAAAGACACCGGCTATGGCGGCCTGCCCCAGCGCGGCGCTGGCCCGCTGAACGATATGATCCGGAACAACGGTTCGGCACCGGGCGGTTTTGCCCAGTTGGCCACGGCCTATTCGCAAAAGCACGGCGTCGATATGGAGACCGTAAAAAAAGCCATCGGCGCCATTTCGGTAAAGAGCCACGCCAATGGCGCCAAAAACCCCAAGGCGCATCTGCAAAAGGCCGTCTCGCTGGAGACCGTACTGAACGCGCCGATGATCGCGGCGCCCCTGGGCCTGTTTGATTGCTGTGGCGTCTCGGATGGTTCCGCCGCCGCCATTGTAACCACACCGGAAATTGCCAAGTCCATGGGCAAACATGACCTGATCACCGTGAAGGCCCTGCAACTGGCCGTCTCGAACGGTCAGGAATCCGGCCATAATTCCTGGGACGGCAGTTATTTCCTGACCACCCGCAAAGCGGCCGAGCGGGCCTACAAGGAAGCCGGGATCGAAAAGCCGCGGGAACAGATCTCCATGTTCGAGTGCCACGACTGCTTCTCGATCACCGAGATGGTGACCATGGAAGATCTATACATCTCCAACGAAGGCGAAGCCTGGCGCGACGTGCTGGACGGCTTCTACAATGCCGACGGCCAGGTGCCCTGCCAGATCGATGGCGGCCTGAAATGCTTTGGCCATCCCATCGGCGCCTCCGGCCTGCGCATGCTGTACGAAATGTACTTCCAGCTAACGGGCCGGGCTGGTGAACGCCAGTTGAAAGACCCGGTATTCGGGATGACCCACAATCTTGGTGGCCAGCCCCATCAGAACGTCTCGTCCGTGGCCATTATCGGCCATCAGGGCGCCTGATCGGAAAGCACCAAACGGTGAATGGGAAGGGGACGCCGCGGCGTCCCCTTTTTTTTAGGGCGAACTATGCCGGACGGCACAATAGAATAGTGCACCGGCCTGACGGCAAGCTGTTATAATCAGCTTTTAGTATCATCCGCGCCGGTCTTGCCAGGCCGGAAGCAGCGCTCTGGACGGCCCTTTCTGTGTAATGAAATCACTGGCTTTGACGATCAACCGCCGCGTTTTTTATGGCTGGGTCATTTTGGCGACGGCGGCTCTGGGCACCTTCGTTAGCGGCGTTGGACAATCCCATACCTTCAGCGTCTTCCTGGTGCACATCCAGGCCGATTTGGGCATATCCGCCACTTCCATTTCCTCCGCCTATGCTTTCGCGACCCTGGTAGCGGCCTTTGGCCTGCCCTGGTTGGGCCGGCGGGTGGACCGCCAGGGGCCGCGCCGGGTCCTGGTCGTGGTCGCCCTGCTGCTGGGCCTCGCCTGTCTGGCCTTTGGCGCCGCCGCCGGCTTTCTCTGGCTGGCGTTAGGTTTCGCCGCTTTGCGCTTTTTGGGCCAGGGTAGCCTGATGCTGATCTGCGCGAACCTGGTCTCGCAATGGTTCGACCGCCGCCGCGGCCTTGCCCTCAGCCTCATGGCGTTGGGGTTTTCGGCCTCCATGGCCGTGCATCCGCCGTTATCTCAATGGCTGATCGATCTGGTCGGCTGGCGCCAGGCCTGGTTCTTGCTGGGTGCCAGTACCTGGCTGTTATTACTGCCGCCGGTTTTATTCCTGGTCCATGACCAGCCGGAAAACATCGGGCTAACCCCCGACGGCGATGGCCAAGCCACCGCGCACCAGGACGCCGCCGCCAAAACGGGCCTGACCTTGCGGGAAGCATTGGCGACCAGCACATTTTGGATTCTTGGCGCCGGCCTGTTTGCTCTACCCATGCTGGTGACGTCGCTGCACTTTTTTCAGGTCTCGATCCTAACCACGCAAGGCTTGAGCGAAGCGATGGCAACGCGAATTTTTCCCATTTCGGCTCTGGTCATGGTCATCACCATTCCTTTGGTCGGGCGCAGCCTGGACCGATTTCCCACGCGCTGGGTATTTGTTTTTGGCTTGCTGGTCATGGTCGCCTCGCTGGTCAGCGCGGCACTGGTCCATGACCTGACAACGGCAATGATTTACGCCGTTGCCTTCGGCCTGAATAATGGCTGCACCATGACCTTCTTCGGCTATATGTGGCCGCGCTATTTTGGCCGCAAGCATTTAGGCGCTATCCAGGGCACCGGTCAGATGATCGGCATCATTGGCGCCTCACTCGGTCCCCTGCCCCTGGGCATCGCCTTTGATCTGACAGGCAGCTATCAAAATACCCTGCTGCTGCTGGCGGTCTATCCGGCAGTCTGTGCCATCGCCGCGATTTTTCTACGCACCCCGCCGCAATTATTGGCCCAGCAAGGCAACGTGGATCAGACATAGAATTACGGCGGCACCCCATGACGCAGGGGGCACCGCCGATTTTCTCTTACCTTGTCCGGTCAGATTAGTTTATGCGGCGGCTTTCAGCGCCGCCGCGGTACGGTCCAGGGCCTGGGCCAAATCGGCGATAATGTCGTCGATATGCTCAATCCCCACCGACAGCCGCACATAGCCGTCGCTGACGCCGCTGGCCAGTTGCTCCGCCGGGGTCAATTGCGAATGGGTGGTCGTTGCCGGGTGAATTGCCAGGCTGCGGGCATCGCCGATATTGGCCACGTGATAAAACAGCTCCAGCGCCTCGATAAAATGCCGCCCGGCCGCCAGGCCACCCTTCAGCTCGACGCCAACCAGGCCGCCGTAGCCGCCCTTTAAATAGCTATCGGCCCGCACCCGGTCCGCCCCGACTTGCAGGCTGGGGTGGATCACCCGCGCGACCTGGTCGTGACGGTTGAGGTATGCGGTCACCGCCTCTGCATTGCGGCAATGTTCGCGAATACGCAAGGGCAGGGTCTCGAGGCCCTGGATGGTTTGAAAGGCATTGAAGGGACTGAACGCCGGGCCCAGGTCCCGCAACAGGGTGACCCGCGCCTTCAGAATATAGGCGATAGGGCCCAGGGGCTTCACCGCCTCGGTCCAGACCGCACCATGATAGCTGGGATCGGGCTGGTTCAAGAGGGGTTGGCGTTTCGGATGCGCCTCCCAATCAAATTTGCCGCTGTCAACGATCAGGCCGCCAATGGACGTGCCGTGGCCACCAATATACTTGGTAGTGGAATAGACGACCACCGCCGCGCCATGATCGAACGGACGGCACAGGATCGGCGCCGCCGTGTTGTCCACGATCAGGGGAATGCCGAGTTCACGGCCAATGTCGGCCACCTCTTTGATGGGAAACACCCTCAATTTCGGGTTCGGTAGCGTTTCAGCATAATAGGCGCGGGTGTTTTCGTCCGTGGCCCGGCGAAAATTCTCCGGATCCTCGGGATCAACAAAGCGCACTTCGATGCCCTGTTGCTTCAGGGTATTGGCGAACAGGTTCCAGGTGCCGCCGTACAGGTCCGTGGAGCTGACCACGTTATCGCCCACCTGGGCAATATTCTGGATCGACAGGGCCGATGCGGCCTGTCCCGAGGCCACGGCCAAGGCCGCCACACCGCCTTCCAATGCTGAAATACGCTGTTCCAGCACATCGGTGGTGGGGTTCATAATGCGGGTATAGATATTGCCCAGCTCTTTCAGGCCAAACAGATTGGCCGCATGTTCCGTGCTGTCGAACTGGTAGGATGTGGTCTGGTAGATTGGCACCGCAACGGCACCGGTGGCTGGGTCCTGACGAAAGCCCGCATGCAGGGCCAGGGTTTCCGGATTCTTGCTGTCTATGGTCATTGTTGTCTCCATCTCTAATTTGCGCCAGCCCAGTCGCTAACAAAAAAAACCGCCACAGCATCCTCAAGCACAAGCTCTAGCTGGGCGGTTGTTCCCGACCCGGTTTAGCTGAATTTATTTTCCGCGCCCGCAAGCTGGCTCAAATCGGCGCGTAAATAACTATATGGATGACGCCTGACATTTGTCAACACGAATTTTAGATATGCCGATATCTTTATATTATAAGCATAGCCAGCATGGATGGCCGCATTGGATTGCCAACCGCATGGGGCTATGGTGTTGCCATATAGACATCCCTGGTCGAGGATTAAGACAACGATGAACTTTCCCTACACGGACGAACTGCGCGGCCGCTTCGCCGACCGCCTGGCGAACTTTCAACGACAGACCCATGACGGCGCGGATGGCGCCGGCGGCCACCTGAAACGCGCCGCCGTGACCGTGACCCTGATCGACGATGGCGACGGACAAACAGCCTTTGTCATGACGCGCCGGACACCGCGGTTGTCATCGCACGCCGGGCAAAAAGCCTTGCCGGGCGGGCGCCTGGATGGGGACGAGACGGCCACACAGGCCGGACTGCGCGAATTGTCGGAAGAGATCAACCTGCACCTGGACAACGATGCGGTGCTGGGTCTGTTGGATGATTATCCCACCCGCTCGGGCTATGTCATCACGCCAGTGGTGATCTGGGCCGGCTCTGGCGCCACCATGTTCCCCAATCCCGATGAAGTGGTCAAGATCATGCCGATTCCCCTGGCTGAACTGATCCGCCCGGATTCGCCGGAATTCATCACCATTCCCGAAAGCGAACGGCCGGTGCTGCGCGTGCGGTGGGGCGATGATCACGTCCACGCGCCGACGGCGGCGGTAGTATATCAGTTTATTGAAGTCGCCATGCGGGGGCGGTCAATCCGGGTTGATCATGTGGAACAGCCCGTCTTCGCCTGGCGCTAGAAGATACCCGAGGAAGCCATCATGACGGATAGTATCAAGCCCCGGCGCAGTGTCCTCTACATGCCCGGTTCCAACGCCCGGGCCCTGGAAAAGGCCCGGAGCCTGCCCGCCGATGTCCTGATCCTGGATCTGGAAGACGCCGTGGCGCCCGATGCCAAGGTTGCGGCGCGGGAACAGGTCATCGCCACCGTCGCCAAGGGCGGCTATGGGCCACGCGAGGTGGTCATTCGGATCAACGGCACCGCCACCCCATGGCATGCGGACGACCTGGCCGCCGCCGCCGCATCCGCCGCCGACGCCATTCTGCTGCCCAAGGCGGAGGGCGCCGGCCAGGTCCGCACCACGGCCGCCGCCCTGCCCGAGGGCATGGACCTGTGGTGCATGATCGAAACACCCCTGGCCATTCTGCATGTGGAGGAAATCGCCGCCGCATCGCCCAGAACCCGCTGTCTGGTCATGGGCACCTCGGACCTGGCCACGGATCTGAACGCCCTGCACACGCCGCACCGGGAGCCCTTCACCACCGCCCTGTCCATGTGTCTGTTGGCGGCCCGGGCCTATGGTCTGACGGCCCTGGACGGGGTTTATCTGGACCTGAAGAACGACGAAGGCTTCGAGGCCGCCTGCCACCAGGGCCGGCAGTTCGGTTTCGACGGCAAAACCCTGATCCATCCCCGGCAGGTGAACCCGGCGAACCGGGTGTTCGCGCCCTCGGACGATGACATTGCCGAGGCCGACGTCATCGTCACCGCCTTCGAACGGGCCCAGGCGGAGGGCAAGGGCGTGGTTGTCGTCAATGGCCAGTTGGTGGAAAATCTGCACGTGGCCGCGGCCCGGCGCCTGTTGGCGCTGGAGGACGCCATCAGCGCACGCCTAAGGGAGGTATAATCATGACACGTATCGTACTTGTAACGGGAGGTGCCAGCGGCATCGGCCTGGCCCTGGCCCGCCGTTTCGCCGAAAGCGGCGATCAAGTAGTGCTGGGCGATATCAATGACGCAGCCGGGAGCGCCGCCGCTGAAACCATTGCCGGCGCCAGCTATCGCCACCTTGATGTGGCCGATGACGCCCAGATTGAACAGACCGTGGCGGCGCTGGAACAGGACGTCGGGCCCATCGGCGTGCTGGTGAATTCCGCCGGCCTGCTGCAAAACCGGGCCGCGACCGAAAGCTTTCCCCTGGACGAACATGACCGGATTTGGGCCGTGAACTATCGCGGCAGCTATCTGATGTGCCGGGCCTGCGCGCCGCGTATGGCCGCGCGCCAGGGCGGCGCCATCCTGAATATCGCCTCGGTCAACAGCTTCACGCCCCTGCCCCTGCCCGCCTATACCCCCAGCAAGGCGGCGATTGACAGCCTGACCAAGCTGCTGGCGGCGGAATTCGGCCCCGTCGGCGTCCGGGTCAACGCGGTGGCGCCGGGCTTTACCCTGACGCCGGCCATGCAATCGCGCATCGACAGCGGCGACCGCGACCCCGCCGGCATGAAAGGCCTCTCCACCCTGGGCCGCTTGGTGCGCCCGGAAGAAGTGGCGGAAGCCGGCTATTTCCTATGTTCCGATGCCGCATCAGCCATCACCGGCGTCAACCTGCTGGTCGACGCCGGCTTCATGGCGGCGATCAGCTACAATACTTATCCGAGTTAGTATTCCGCAAAGGCAATGCCGTCCTGTCCAACCGGGCGACCGGTTTCAAGCCATGCGATTAGCATCAGGCATGTCCGCTATATCCTCAACTCCGAGCGTAATATCAGAGAATGCTGACAGTCTCTTTGTGACCCAGAGTGAGCATTGACGCCTTTATTCATTCAAGCGGCAAACCAGCTTTTGCCAGCACACTACAATAGCTTTCCCGTGCTTCATTGTAGCGAAACAGCATTGTTGCAGGGGTCAAGGCCACCGCTAGGGTCGGGAACAGCCCGACTATTTCCATAGTTTCACGCCGCGCTTCTTCCAAATTCCCCAATTCAAGCAAATTTGCTGCGCAGGGGTGGTTTCTTCGAACGTATTCACACAGCCTGAATCCGCAGCAGAAATAAGTCCTGCAATTCCAAAGGCGTGGCTTTCCCCGCCAAACCGTAATTCCGGCACAACGGCGAGGTCAGCCGGAATAATGGCGGCAAAATTGCGGGGGACCGGTCAATCAGGTAAGCCGGCGGCGCGGAGCGATGCTGTGTAACGGGCGATGAGGTCGGCGTCTTTTGCCGGCAAAATGCTTTGCACAATCTTGGTGGTTGCCTTGGGTGCGACGGCCAGCAGGTTGCGAATAGCCTGTTTGGCGTCCTCGACTTGGCCGCATTCCACCAATGCGACGGCTTTTAGATGGGTGATCGGAAAACTTAGAAACTCCTGCTCTGTCCTGATGCACCAGTCCAACGTATCGGACACTCTGCCAGCGGTATAATAGGCCAACGCCATCACATAAAATGCATAGACCACGGATACAGCGCGGGGGGAGAGCTCGCGTGACATTTCCGCTTGCTTGACAGCGGCATCGTAGTCGCCTCTGAAAATCAATACCATCGCGAGGGCATGGCGATTTAGAGACTCGTTCGGGTTCAGCGCCACGCATTGCCTCAACGATGCAACGGCCTGGTCGTACTGACCCAAAATAGCTTCGCCATAGCCGCGCGCATTCAGGGCAAAGGTGTTATCGGGGTTTTCCTGAAGAGCCCTCTGGGTCAGTTCTATGGCCACTTCGGCGGACTCTTTCATATTCGCGCTCCAACCGCTCATGGCGCTGAGGGTATGGGAGAGGGCGATGATCGACAGGGCGTCGCCATAGTCCGGCTGGATCTGCAATGCCTTGCCGGCAAGCTGGCGCACCTCGATCATGCTTTTGCGCGACAGCGTGACGATATTGGCGCGGGCCCGGACCACATAGTCCCAGGCATTAAAATTTTCCGGCCGCTTCCCCAGGGTGCGGCGGATTTCGGATTTTTCCATTTCCGGCCAGATGGCGGCGCTGATTGCCTGGGTCATTTCGTCCTGCAAATCGAAAATATCGTGCAATTTTCGATCATAACGTTCGGCCCAGATATGACCGCCGTCGCGGGCGTCGACAAGCTGCGCGGTAATGCGCACGCGGGCGCCCGATTTCCGCACGCTGCCTTCAAGGACATAACGCACGCCCAGTTCCTTGGCCACGGTCCGCAGGTCGGTTGATTGGCCTTTGTAGGCAAAACTGGAACTTCGGGCGATCACCGTAAACCAAGAAAACTTGGACAAATCGGTAATAAGGTCTTCCGTGATGCCGTCGGAGAAATATTCCTGTTCGGGATCGCCGGACATATTGCCGAACGGCAGTACGGCAATCGAGGGTCTTTCGCCACGCGGGACTGGCCCGTCGTCGTCACCTGGTTGCACCGCTTCTTCGACCATGAGCCTCGCCGGTAACCAGCGCCAAACCTGCACCGGGCAGGCAATATTCTTCACCTCACACTCGCAGCCATCTTCCCAGACAACGTCAAGACGATCACGAATTTGCCGATAGGCATCGTCGGACAAAATAACGCTGCCCGGCTCACAAAGGTTTTCCAATCGTGCCGCGATGTTGACACCATCGCCTAACAGATCTTCGCCATCCGCCACCACGTCACCGACGTTGATGCCGATGCGGAATTCAATGCGCCGCTCGGCCGGGACATCGCGGTTTCTCTCCGCCATGCCTTCCTGCACGGAGATTGAACAGCGTATAGCTTCCACAGCACTGGGGAATTCCAACAAGAAACTATCGCCCGCCGTATTTGCAATGCGGCCGTTGTGGGCCGCGAGCAGCGGCTCGACAAGCTCGACGCGGTGACCGCGCTGGGCCGCAAGTGTCGCCTCTTCATCAGCTCCGACCAAGCGTGAAAAGCCAGCGATGTCTGCGGCGACAATCGTCGTCAATCTGCGTTGGGTTCCCTGCGCCATGGTTCAGAGTGTACCGGCGTACGATCAGTGAATCTATGAGAGATCACGAGCTGGCCGATGTCGGCTCATGGCACTCTTCGAGCCTCATCTGGTTTTGCGTTCACTTCCGCTTTGGCCCCGGTAGCCGACCTGGCCGGGCAGGTGGGCATCTGCGCCGTTGCCCTGGCACCTGAGTAAGTATTGAGAATAGCAATGCCCTAAAACGCTGGTCGGCAACAGCATGGAAGGAAGGACGTCGGGAGGCGCAATACCTATCCAAGTCAGGCGGTGCTGGCAGCCATTAGGTCCGCCAATTGCGCATTTCGCGGTCGTCCTAACCAAACATTTGCCCGGCCGCAGTATACCTAGGTCAAAATTTCAGAGGAGGCGTGGCGCAGCACTTTCTACGCGCCCGCGGCAGCCCGTTGCAGCGCTGGAAGCGCCGTGCCCATGGCGATCCGCTCCGCCGTTTCGATCAAGGCCACAATGCGCTCGTGAACCGATGCGTCATCTGGATTCCTGGCGTGCGCCACCAGCGCCCGTCCGCGTGCGATGAAGAAATCCGACCACGGCAAGGGCTCGTCGCGGGTGAAGTCCTCCAGCGCATCGGCGTAACGCTCGACGGCATCGATGTCGCAAGCGTTCAAACAGGCTTCCATGGCATCGCGATAAAACCAGAGCTGGCAATGGCCGACGACCCCCCCAGCCAGCATCGCTTCGCCTTCTTCAAGCGCGCTGTGCCGTTCGCCTTCGTCGTCGGTGATAAAGGCCAGAAGGCCCAAGCACCAGGGACCCAGTAGGGCACGGCTACTCTCGCGTGCCATCTGCGCACCGCGCCGTGCCGGGTCTATCGCCTCGCCGGGTCTGTCTAGAAGTGCCAGACAGCGGGCTCGTACAGACCAAGCCAACGGTTCCCACACCGTCGCGCCGATTTTATGGATTGCGTCGAGTGATGTTTCGACTTCTACGAGACCGAGTTCCGCCTCGCCAAACTCGCACAGCAGCCCGCCGAAATTGAGCCGCGCAATCAGTTCGGCGCGCCGATGGCCGACGCGTTGGACCAAAATCAACTCTTCTTCAATCCAGCGCCGCGCCGCGCTCAACTGATTTTGGAAAAGAAGAGTATGGGCGACGGCCGGGGCTAGGCCGGCCCTCGTCGCCAGTAAACCGTGGGTGTCTGAGATCGCCAACGCGCGTTGGAAATTTTCGTACGCCGATATCATGTGGCTTTGCATGTAATCGGCATCGCCTAAGCCGGTGTGGGCCTGCGCCTCGATCTCGGCAGAGCCGGCTACCCGGGCGTGGATCAAGGATTGCTGCTGCTCCGTCCGACAGAGATCCACGTCTCCGTTGATGAAGGCAATGTTGCCCCGTAGTTGGTGGATGCGTGCCTGTTCCAATGGCAAATCCTGCACTGTCGCCAGAGGCTGCGCTTGGTCCAGTATGGTCAGCGCTTCGGCAGCCTGGCCGAGCACCCGCAAGCCTGCGGCAATGCCGATCAGGGCGCGGCAACGCGCCGCCTCGTCCGGGGCTGTTGCCAGCGCGGCGCGAAAGGCCTCGATCGAGGCATCCGTCTGTCCGGCATCACGCAGCACGTCGCCGCGCAGCTGTTCAAGCTCGAATGTCAGGCCCGTAGCTTCCGCGATCTCGGCACCGCGCGCGATCGCTATCAGAGCTTCGTCGTAGCGGAATTCTGCGGCGCTGTCGCGCCCCGCTGCCAAATAGGCCGCCGCCGCCATAGGATCGCCCCCTTCGTCGAGATGCGTGGCGTGCAGCAGGGCATCCCTGCCGGCAAACCAATCCGCCGCGGCACGGTGCAGTTCGTAGCGCCGCTGGGTCAGCAGCGAGGCATATGCGCCGTCGCGGATCAGCGCATGGCCGAACAGATAGCCGCCACTAACCGGCTTGACCAGCGCCGCGGCGAGCAAGCGGTCGGGACGGTAATCCGACAAACCGGCAATGGCGCGCACTTCGTCCAAGGTAAAGCGCTGGCCGAGCACGCTGGCAGCCTGCAGAGCGCGCCGGTCGACGGCAGGTATGGCGTCCAAACGGGCCTGGACGATGCCTTGCACGGTGCCGGGAATGTTGTCTTCGGCTAACTCGTCGGCATTGCGCAGTAGCTGTTCGAGAAACAGCGGATTGCCGCCGGCGCGGGCGACGCAATTTGAGACGATGCCATGCTCGATATCGACGAATTCCTGCGCCAGGTCGGCGGCTTCCGCGTCGCCGAGCGGACCCAGATCGAAAAATCTCAAGGCCGCTGAATCCGTGCGCTGGCGCCAACTATCGTCGAACGGATCGCCGGCCATGCGCGAGGTCAGGATTAGCAGCGCCCGGCAGCCGCTCACTATCTTGGCCAACGCGGCGCTATGCTCGAAGATGCTGGCATCGGCCCAATGCAAATCCTCGATGCGCAGCAACAACGGTTGCTGCGCGCTGCGGCGAATGACCAATTCAGCCAGCGTGTCTTGCTTGCCGCGGTTGCGCGTTTCGTTGTCGATGGCCTCGAACAGGGACCTGAGCACGTCGGGCTGCGGCAGGTCGAGCAAATCGTTCAAATAGGGTCGCCTTTCGTCCGCCAGCAGGCCGTCGGCGATGGCGCGCTCGGCAGCAGCGGCGCGTTCTTCCGTCCCGCTGGCAGCGGCTACATCGAGCAAACCGCGGACCAGCGAAGCGATGGCGTCCTGGCCCTTGCCGGTGCCGAAATCGAGTACCAGACCGCTACAGGATGCAAAACCGCGTGCCTCGGCCATCTGATCGAATTCATGCAACAGCCGGGTCTTGCCTATGCCCGCCTCGCCGCGCACCAGGATGGTCTCACCACTGCCAACGACCAGGCAGTGCTCCATGGCCTCCGCGAACATCTTGCGCTCGCCCGTGCGGCCGACAAAGCGCGTGGCGACACCGGCCTGATCGTCGGCCATGCACTCGATGCGCCAAACTTCGATTGGCTCGGGCAGACCATCAATCATGCGCGGCCCGAGCGCCGTACCGTCGACACGGTTGGCCAGACTGCGCGCAACCGCGGCCGAGGCCAAGGTCTCGCCTGGATCTGCCAGATCAGTCAAGCGAGAGGCCAGGTTTACCGACTCACCGGTGACCGTGTATTCGGTGTGCGTCGCGCTTCCCAGTCGGCTCGCCACCACCTGGCCCGAGGCGATGCCGATATGGACCGAGATCGCTGGTGACAGCTCGGCACTGACCCGATGCAGCTCAAGCGCGGCGCGCACGGCGCGTTCGGGATCGTCGGTGTGGGCGGTGGGGGCGCCGAAGACGGCCATCACCGCATCGCCGATATGCTTGTCGACCGCCCCGCCAAAGCGCACGACGGCCGCATCGCAGACAGCGAAAAAGCGGCTCAACAAGGCGTGCGTTTTCTCGGCACCAAGTTGTTCGGAAAGCGCGGTAAAGCCGGAGATGTCAGCGAACAACACGGTCACCTGACGCCGTTCGGCTTCGTCGCCCGGCTCCGCGGCTACGGTCGGCAATTCGCCGAGCTCGGCGGCGGCCTTGAGCAGGCGCTTGCGATGGCCGAGCGCAGTAATTCCTATCTTTTCCAAATCCGCATCGTCGAGTTCGGCCAGCAGCTCGAGATCGATCGCCTGTTCGGCGAATAGCTCGCGATACTGCTCGAGCCCCAGGTCCTCGAGCCAGCGGGCAACGTCCTCAGTCATCAAATTAGGGCCCCTGTGGTGCAAGAAAGCCTATCAATAGCAGCACAATCTTGCCAAGCGCACGATGTGGACGCCCTGCGCCGGCAGCAAATTCAAATCCGCGTTTTGATCTGGGAATCCCCATTTGGGTCCCTTCAACGGTGTTGATTGTGCGCTATTACCACTCGGCAGGCAACATGCCGACGCTCTGGTGACGTACATTCCAACAAGACACTGTGTTGGAGCGGGGATTAGGCATCGTAACGCCCGATGACACCGTTCACGCCGTGCTCCAGGCGTGGTTGTTCGACTCATCGGTGGACACGATAGCTGCCGGTTTGCGATGCTTACCTTCGCTCATAGTATGGATTTAACTTCACCAAATGTGGAAATCTATGAGCATTTGAATTTGTACGGAACGGCAGCTTTTGGCACTCTTCGAGCCTAATCTGGTTTTGGGATCATTTCCGCTTTGACCCCGGCAGCCGACTTGGCGTTACTGGCCGCCATTAAATCCGCCAACCGTGCGTCTTCGGCGCGGCCCGTGGCGCGCAGGCCGTTAATGGCGCCTTGTAGATCTTCGGGCTTGCGGTTCTGGCTTAGTTTCGCCTTGCCTTCCATGCGGCTGATTTCGACCTCGAAGGTCACGATGCCCGACAGCATGCCCTGTTCGTAAGGCTCCGGCAGATCCATGCGCCAGGGTTCCGCGAAACCAGCCTCCATGGCAGCAACCAGACGCGCCATCATGGCCTTCTTTTCGCCCGCATCCTCAATCACGCGGGGGCTGCCGTAAACTTGCAGCACAACATAGTTCCAGGTCGGCACGTTGGGCGCGCCGGGGTACCATGACGGAGAGATATAGCCGTGCTCGCCCTTGAAGACGCACAACACCTCGCGCCCATTCTGAAAATGCTGCCACTGGGGATTGGCCTTGGCCATATGTATTTCCAGACAGCCCTGCCAATACAGCATGGGCAGATAGGTGGCGTGGGGCAGGCCATCGCCATCCACCGTGATCAACTGGGCAAACGGGTAATCGGCGATCAGGGCCTGCTGTTGGGCCGGATCGTCCAGGGCGAAATGCTTGGGCGTGTACATTGTCTTGGCTCCATTAAACAAAAATCGGGCCGCCGGTCTGATCCGGCGGCCCGATAAACACGATCGGTATGGCCGGATTGTTAGACCTGGCGGGCCACCATCATTTTTTTGATCTCGGCGATGGCTTTGGCCGGGTTCAGGCCTTTCGGGCAGGTATTGGTGCAATTCATGATGGTATGGCAACGGTACAGGCGGAACGGATCTTCCAGATTGTCCAGACGCTCGCCCTGGTCCTCGTCCCGGCTGTCGACCAGCCAGCGATAAGCCTGCAACAGAACGGCGGGGCCCAGATAGCGGTCGCTGTTCCACCAATAACTGGGACAGGCCGTGGAACAGCAGGCGCATAGAATACATTCGTACAGGCCGTCGATCTCTTTCCGCTCCGCCTCGCTTTGCAGCCGCTCGCCATCGGGTGGCGCCGGCGTTTGCGCCACCAGCCATGGCTTGATCGAGGCGTATTGCGCATAGAAATTCGTCAGATCGCCAACCAGATCCTTGACCACCTCCAGATGCGGCAGGGGATAGATTTTGACATCACCCTTCACCTCATCGCAGGCCTTGGTACAGGCCAGGGTGTTGGTGCCGTCGATATTCATGGCGCAGGAACCACAGATCCCCTCGCGGCAGGAGCGGCGGAAGGTCACGGTAGGATCAATCTCGTTCTTGATTTTGATCAGCGCATCCAGAACCATGGGCCCGCATTCGTCCATATCGACTTCATAGGTATCGACGCGGGGATTTTCGCCGCTGTCGGGGTCATAACGATAGACCTTAAAGTCGCGGACGTTCTTGGCCCCGGCGGCCGCCTTATGGGTGGTGCCGCCCTTGATCTTGGAATTGGCGGGCAGGTTGAACTCGACCATATCCGTATCCTCAATAAACCCGCGCTTTGGGCGGGAAATACTGCACATCGTCCGTCAAGGTATAGGAATGCACGGGCCGGTAATCGATCGCTACCTTGCCGTCATCGCCAAACCAGGTCAGCGTATGCTTCATCCAGTTTTCATCATCGCGGTCGGGGTAATCCTCCCGCGCATGGCCGCCCCGGCTTTCCTTGCGGTTCGCCGCCGCGTGCATGGTCACCACCGCCTGGCGGACCAGGTTATCCAGCTCCAGGCTTTCGACCAGATCGGAATTCCAGATCAACGAGCGGTCGGAGACACCGATATCGGGCATCATCGCCCAAACATCGTCGATCAGCTTTTGCCCTTCTTCCAGCACCTCGCCGGTGCGGAAGACGGCGCAATTGTTCTGCATGGTGCGCTGCATCTTGTCGCGGATCGCCGCGGTGGAGGTGCCGCCCGAGGCATGCCGCATCTTGTCGAAGCGCGCCATCACCGCATCGTCCATGGATTTCGGCAGATCGGGCTGCGCCGCGCCGGGCGTCACCACATCGGCCATACGCAGGCCGGCGGCGCGGCCAAACACCACCAGATCGATCAACGAGTTGGAACCGAGGCGATTGGCGCCATGCACCGAGACGCAAGCCGCCTCGCCCACCGCCATCAGGCCCGGCACAATCGAATCCGGGTCGCCATCCTTCAGGTTGACGACCTCGCCGTGATAGTTGGTCTGAATACCGCCCATGTTGTAATGCACGGTCGGCAGCACCGGGATGGCTTCCTTGGTGACGTCCACGCCGGCGAAAATGCGCGCCGATTCCGCGATGCCCGGCAGCCTCTCCTCGATAATCGCGGGGTCGAGATGATCCAGGTGCAACAGGATGTGATCCTTGTTGGGGCCGATGCCGCGCCCCTCGCGAATTTCGATGGTCATGGAACGGCTGACCACGTCCCGGCTGGCCAGATCCTTGGCCGACGGCGCATAACGCTCCATGAAGCGTTCGCCCTCGCTGTTGACCAGGAAGCCGCCCTCGCCGCGCACGCCTTCGGTGATCAGGCAACCGGCGCCATAAATGCCGGTCGGATGGAACTGCACGAACTCCATATCCTGTAGCGGCAAACCGGCCCGCAGCATCATGGCATTGCCATCGCCGGTGCAGGTATGGGCCGAGGTGCAGGAGAAATAGGTCCGGCCATAACCACCCGTGGCCAGCACCACCGTTTGCGCCCGGAAGCGGTGAATGGTGCCGTCTGTCAGGTTCCAGGTCATGACCCCGCGGCAGACGCCGTCTTCGTCCATCAACAGGTCCATGGCGAAATATTCGATGAAAAAGTCCGTGTCGTAGCGCAGGGACTGCTGGTACAGGGTGTGCAGGATGGCATGTCCGGTACGGTCGGCGGCGGCGCAGGTCCGCAGCGCCGTGCCTTCACCGTAATTGGTGGTCATGCCGCCAAAGGCGCGCTGGTAGATCTTGCCTTCCTCGGTGCGCGAGAAGGGCAGCCCCATATGCTCTAGCTCCAGCACCGCGCGGGGCGCCTCGCGGCACATATATTCGATGGCGTCCTGATCGCCCAGCCAGTCCGCACCCTTGACAGTGTCGTACATATGCCAGCGCCAATCGTCCGCGCCCATATTGCCCAGGGATGCGGCAATGCCGCCCTGGGCCGCGACCGTATGGCTTCGGGTCGGGAAAACCTTTGATATACAGGCGGTCTTCAGGCCGGCCTGGGCCGCCCCCATGGTCGCCCGCAGGCCCGAGCCGCCAGCACCAACCACCACCACATCATAGACGTGGTCCACAATCTCATAGGCCTGCGACATACGTCAGCCCCCTAACAGCATTTTCAGCACCGCCAGCGTCGCTGTCAGGGCCAGGAATATGGAAATCAGATTATTCAGGATCAGGCAGGTGATTTTGCGCCATTCGCCATGCACATAATCCTCGATCACCACCTGCAGGCCCAGCTTCATATGCCAGAAACCCGCAAGCAGGAAACTCAGCATCAGCACGGCACTCAAGGGCGACCGCATCCAGGCCAGCACAGTCGGAAAATCAGCCGTCGCCAGGGACGCAACGGAAAACGCAAACCAGATAGTCAGCGGCACCAAGGCAAGGGCGGTCAGCCGTTGCAGCCAAAAATGATGGGTGCCGTTCTTGGCGGAGCCGAGCCCGCGCACCTTCGCCAAAGGCGTTCTTAAGCTACCCTCGGTCATTCTCTAAAGCCTCCCATAGCCAATTAGGAAGGTGCCCAAGGTCAACACCACGGAAACCACCAAAACCAGCCAGCCGGATTTCTGCATGGCCCCAATTTCAAAACCATAGCCGGCATCCCACACCAAATGACGGATGCCGTTGCACAGATGAAAATACAGCGACAAGGTGAAGCCGAACAGCAGGACGCGGCCGATTTCCGAGCCCATGACGGCGTGCACATAATTGAAATAGTCCTCGCCACCCGCCGCTGCTACCAGCCACCAGGTCAGCAGCAACAACCCCAGGCATAAACCCACGCCGGTCATGCGATGCAGGATCGACAGCGCCATGGTGATCTGCCAGCGGTAGACTTGCAGATGCGGTGAAAGCGGGCGGTTTCCAGCTGCCATCAGTGCGTTCCCTTATGGTCTCGGCCCAGTAATTTCGGTCCAGTAATTCCGGTCCAGTGGTTCCGGTCCAGCCGTTCCGGCCCAGTGGTTCTGATCTCGCGAATTGGCGCTATACTAGCCAACCTCCCGCCGCTGTCAAAGGTTGCCGCCATAAAAATGCAGGGCGTTTGCGGGAAATTGCGGGAATTTGTTGTTTGGCGGCGGCGGCGGTTCATGTTTGAGTGGCGATAGCACGAAATCAGGGAAAATTACGATGAATCTAGCGAAAATGTTGGCGGCCCGGGGCGCGGCAGGCGACCCGGTCCGGGTGGGCCTGATCGGGGCGGGCAAGTTCGGCTCCATGTTCCTGGCCCAGGCGCGCCTGACCGCCGGTATGCATCTATTGGGTATCGCCGATTTAAACGTCGAACAGGCCGCCAAAAACTGCCGCCAGGTGGGCTGGCCGGACGAACAGATCGCCGCCGGCTCCCTGGATGATGCCATGCAAAGCGGGGCCACCCATATTGGCGATGACGCCATGGCCCTGATCGCCCACCCTGGCCTGGAGGTTTTGATCGATGCCACCGGCGAGCCGCGCATCGGCATCCGCCACTGCCTGGCCGCCATCGATAATGGCAAACATATCATCATGGTGAATGTCGAGGCCGATGTGGTCGCCGGCCCCCTGCTGGCGCGCCGGGCGCAACAAGCAGGCGTGGTCTATAGCCTGGCCTGGGGCGATCAGCCGGCCCTGATCGCGGAACATGTGGATTGGGCCCGGACCTGCGGTTTTAAGGTGGTCTGCGCCGGCAAGGGCACCCGCTATCTGCCCGGCTATCACGGCCTGACGCCCGACACGGTACCGGACGTTTTGGCCGAATACCTGGAGGTTGATCCCACTGCCATCAACATCAAAATGTTCAATTCTTTTCTTGATGGCACCAAGTCCGGCATCGAGATGACGGCGGTCTGCAACGCCACCGGCCTGACGCCCCAGGACGGGGGCCTGGCCTTTCCCCCCGCCACGCGCTTTGAACTGGCGGACGTTTGCAAACCCACCGCCAATGGCGGCAGCCTCAGCCGCGACGGCACCACCGAGGTGGTCTCGTCCCTGTACCGCGACGGCAGCGACGTGCCCAACCATCTAGCCATGGGCACCTATGTGGTGATCGAGGGCGAGACCGACTATGCCCGCCAGTGTTTCCGCGAATATCACATGCTGGCGGACAGCAGCGGCCAATTTGCCGCCCTGTACCGCCCCATTCACATGATCGGCCTGGAACTGGGCGTCTCGGTTGCCTCGGTCGCCTTGCGGGGAGAGCCCACGGGGGCGCCCACCGCCTTCCGCTCGGACGTGGTAGCGGTGGCCAAACGGGCCTTGAAAAAGGGCGAAATGCTGGATGGCGAAGGCGGTTACATGGTCTGGGGCAAACAGGTTCCCGCACCAGCGTCCCTGGCAATGGGTGGCCTGCCCCTGGGTCTGGCGGGGGGTATCCCACTGACCCGCGACATAGCAGAGGGCGCCTTATTGACCTGGGACGACGCGGCCATCGATGCCGCCGATCCCGCCGTCATCATCCGCCGCGAAATGGAAGCCGCATTCGGCCGCGCCAACGCCGCCGAATAGAGGCATTTTATAAAAAGAAAAGGAGTACCTAAATGGCAGGCGCAATGATGGCGGCATGGCTGGATATAACGCCGGAGGTGGAGGCCGAGTTTGCCGATTGGTATTTCCGCGAACACGTGCCGGAGCGGGTGACCTTGCCGGGCTTCCTGTCGGGTCGGCGCTACACCGCGCCCAGTGCGGGGCCGAACAAGTATCTGGCCCTTTACGAGGCCACCGCGACCGAAGTGTTCGCCAGCGAGGCCTATCGCGCCCGTCTCGAGGCACCGACCCCATGGACCAGCAAGATCATGCCGCACTTCCGCAATTTCGCGCGCTCGGTTTTCGACGTTCGGTTGGAACTGGGCAACCAATATGGCGGCGCCATCACCACCATCCGATATGGCGGCGGCGGCGATCTGGTTGGCTGGCTCGAGGGCGAGGCCCTACCGGCCCTGGCCGAACGCTCCGGCATCTGCCGGGTTCGTTTGTTGGAGGCCGATGAAGCGCAAAGCAAGCCGCAGACCAAAGAGGCGCGCATGCGCGACGGCGCCGGTGGCAATGCCTGGGCGCCCTGGACGGTCTGCGTCGAGAGTATCGGCATGGCCTGGCTGCGCCCGGCGGTCGACGAACTACTGCCCGAGCGCGCCCTGGCCCAGCGTGGCGCCACGGACATTGCGACAGGCTATTACGACTTCGTCTTCGGCATGGAAAACCGCGCCTGATCCCTTACAGTTCCCGGTCGCCGCCCAGCAGACGGTGGACGATGGTGCGGCGCAGGATTTCGTTGGTGCCGTCGGCCACATTCACCACGCGGACCGTGTTATAGGCCTCGGCCAGGCCGACCTCGTTGGTGAAGCCCATGGCGCCGTGGGTCTGGATGGCCCGGTCGATGGCGCGGGCGCCGACCTCGACCGCATAGGCCTTGGCCATGGACAGTTCCTTGATCGCCGGCTGCCCCTGATCCAGCAGCATGGCCGCGTTCAGACCCATCAGATGGGCGCCGTGCAATTCCATTGCCGATTCCGCCAGGGGAAAGGTAACCCCCTGATATTCCGAAATCGGCTTGCCAAAGGCCTGCCGCGTGGTGGCATAATCCAGCGCCAGTTCCAGGGACCAGCGCGCCAGCCCCAGGGCCCGGGCCGAGTTATAGATCCGCCCCATGGAGACGCCGAACACCGCGTTCTTGAAACCGTCGTGCAATTCGCCCACCAATTGGGACGGCTCCACCCGAATATCCTCGAACACCAGTTGCGCCTCGTTGCCGCCGACCGAGCCATGCATGCGGATAATACTTTCCACCTCGAAGCCCGGCGCATCGGTGGGCACAAGAAAGGCCGAAATGCCGCCCTTGCGCGCCGCCGCCCGCTCCGGGTCGGTCTGGGCAAAGATGATGCAGTAATCGGCGATGGGGGAATTGGTGGTCCAAATCTTGCGCCCGTTGATGCGCCAGCCGTTGCCATCGGGCGTCGCCCGGGTGGTCAACGCGGCAGCGTCCGATCCGGCACCGGGTTCCGAGAGACCAAAGCACATGGAAGTGCGCCCCTCTATCATGCCGTTCAGCATTTCCTCCCGCGCCTCGGGCGTGACCCGCTCCAACAGGCGGGAGGGGCCCAGGGCCCAATGGCTGATGGCATAAACCGCCAGCCAGTTGTGCGGGCCGCACAGGCGGAAGGTATGTTCCCAGGCCACATAATAGGCCAGCATGCCGAGGCCGCTGCCGCCCAGTTCCTCGGGCACGCACATGTTGTAATAGCCCGCCTTGGACGCGGCCATGCGGACATCGCGGATCAGTTCGATGACGTCTTCCACGTAACGGCCGTTTTCGTCATAGGTATTGCGGCCGTTGGACAGCAGATCGTGATGTTTTTCGTGCCGGGCAATAACCTCGGCCTTCAGGAAGTCACCAAGTCCGTCACACAGGGCGCGGATTTCGTCGGGAATTTCAAACGCGATACTGCTCATGGTCAAGTTGCCTTTCGCGGGGCCCCATCGTGAAAGCTGTCGTGGAAGACGTGGTGGAAGCCGTCTGGCCCCATTGTGCGGCCCAGGCCGGCCCCGGTAAAGAGCCGATTGCACCTATAGGCGGCGAATTATAGCTGCCAGTAGTGCCGGTCGGCGGGGCGGTCTTTTTCGCGCCAGATGCCCTTGATGTCAGCGATCAGGCCGCCTTCGCGCACCAGGCGGGCCAGATCGGCGGCTTTCAGGGAGAGATATTCGTCATGGCGCACGGCGCCAACCACGGCATCGAAGCTGCCCTGACCCGCCAGCGAGGGATGCAGGGGGAAGCCGTACAGCCGTTCGGCCTCTGCACCATCGGCCACCGAGTCATGCACCACGACCGTATGGCCCCGGCTCTGCAGCCCGGCGATGACATCCACCACCTTGGTGTTGCGCAAATCAGGCACGTTTTCTTTGAAGGTCAGGCCCAGCATCAAGACCTGGCCCGGCCCGCTCATATGCTCGTCAATACAACCGGCGATAAATTCGCCCATGGCATCGTTCAGCCGCCGGCCCGCCAGGATGATCTGGGGATCATGGCCCAGTTGCTGCGCCTGATAGGCCAGATAGAAGGGATCGACGCCAATGCAATGGCCGCCAACCAGACCCGGCGTAAAGGGCAGAAAATTCCATTTCGTGCCCGCCGCCTCCAACACGTCATGGGCGGAGAGAGACAATTTCTGGCAGATCGCCGCGACCTCGTTGACGAAGGCTATATTGATGTCGCGCTGGGCATTCTCGATCACCTTGGCGGCTTCCGCCGTCTTGATATTTTGCGCCCGATAGACCCCGCCGGAGGTGAGCTGTCCATACAGATCCGCCAGCCGGTCCAGCACCGCCGGCGTCTGGGCGGCAACCACCTTGGTGATCTTGTCGACGGTATGCTCCCGGTCGCCGGGATTGATCCGTTCCGGAGAATAGCCAAGGAAAAAATCGCGGCCGCAAATCAGACCCGAGGCCGCGGCCAGCGCGGGGCCGCAAATATCTTCCGTTACACCGGGATAGACCGTGCTTTCAAAGACCACGATGTCACCCACCGCCAGCATTTTACCGATGCTGGCGCAGGCCTCCTTCACGATGCGCAGGTCGGGTTGGTTCTGCGCATCCACCGGCGTTGGCACGGTCACGATATAGACCTCGGCCGCCGCGATGGCCTCCCGCTCGCCGGTCACCGTCAGGGCGCTGTCGGACAGGACGGCCGCGGTGATTTCGCCGGTCCGATCATGTCCGCCCCGCAATTCCGCGATCCGGGACGGATCGACGTCATAGCCGATGGTCGGAAAATGCCGGGCCAGGGCAACCGCAAGCGGTAGCCCGACATAGCCCAGGCCGACGACCGCGATGGGTAAAGAAGACGTCATGCCGGGCTTCAGTATTCGGTTTCGCTGTACGGAATTAAGCTAATCATTGCGCCTGAACCATTCAAAACATCCCTCCGGCCTGAGACCGGAGGCGGCCAGGACTTGCGGCGGGGAGTAGCATTATCACCACAATCTGACAAGGACCGCAATCAGACCAGCCGCCACCGCTATTTGCCGCCGGGACAGCCCGGCCCGCTGTCCGGGGATGGCGAAGCAGGCCGGAAGAGGGTTATAAGCAGCGATGTCTTGGAGCCTCCCTATCGCCATGGCCGCCGCCGCCTGTATCGTGACCGTTTTGGCCACGGCGGGGCTGGTGCGTCTGTTACGGGCCCGCGCGATCCTGGATCATCCCAACGAACGTTCCAGCCACGACAGGGCGGTACCCCGCGGTGGCGGCATCGCCGTGATGGCGGTCATCGTCGTGGCTTGGTGTCTGCTGGCCTGGCGGGGCGCCATGGCGACGGGTGATTCGCACAATCTGCTGATCATTGCCCTGCTGGCAACCGCGCTGGCCGGCTATTCCTTTCTGGACGACCTGCGCGGCCTGCCGGCCCTGCAAAGGCTGCTTTTGCAAACCCTGGCCGTTGCCCTGGGCTGCCTCGCCCTACCGGACGGCCCGGTGTTTCAGGGCCTGCTACCCCCTATAGCAGACCGTCTGGCAGCCGGATTTATCTGGCTGTGGTTCGTGAATTTGTTCAATTTCATGGACGGCATCGACGGCATCACGGTGGTGGAGACCGGCAGTATCGGCCTCGGCATTTTTCTGCTGACCCAGGCCAGCGGCATCGCGGTCCACCTGGCCCCGCCCGCCGCCGTGCTGGCCGGCGCGGCAGTGGGCTTCGGCTTTTGGAACTGGCGGCCGGCGAAGATATTCCTGGGCGATGTGGGCAGCGTCGGCCTGGGCTTTCTATTAGGCTGGCTGCTGCTATCCCTGGCGGTGGCGGGACAGTGGATTCCGGCGCTGTTATTGGCGCTGTATTACCTGTGCGATGCGACCTGGACCCTGTTGCGGCGGGTGCTGCGGGGAGAGCCTTTCTGGCGAGCCCACCGGTCCCATTTTTATCAATACGCCGCCCGCCGCAGCGGCGATCATGGCCGTGTCGCGCTGCTGGTCCTGGCCTGCAATGGCGCCCTTGTGGCAACCGCGCTGTGGGCCGCCCTGGGCGGCAACCGATGGTTTGCGCTTGCCCTGGGC
Organism: Alphaproteobacteria bacterium; assembly: GCA_016776605.1. Classification (GTDB taxonomy): domain Bacteria; phylum Pseudomonadota; class Alphaproteobacteria. The sequence goes on from JADHTB010000020.1 coordinate 41,739, forward strand.
AGTGTGGCAGTGGCGCTTTTGTTATACTATTTCGCCAGAATGAAAATTACAGACGGGGCAGACTGAGCGTGGGCTGGTTTCGACGCATCACCGGACGCATCAACGGGCGCATCGTAACCGTGGCCGTGCATGACGTCTTCATGGCGGCGCTGTCGTTCGAGCTGGCGGTCTGGTTTCGCTATCAGACCTATGGCAAGCCGCAGGAGTTCTTCTTTCTTTGGCATGGCACGGCGACATTCACGGTTGTTTGCGCCCTGGTCTTCTGGCGCATGGGATTGTACCGGGGGATATGGCATTACGCCTCGCTCTCCGACCTGATCGCCATCGTCAAGGCGGTGACCCTGTCTATCCTGATTTATTTGCCGGTGATGTTCATACTGGACCGTCTGGAAGATTTTCCCCGCAGCGCGATGATCCTGAACTGGCCCTTACTGGTGGCCTTCCTAATGGCCTCGCGGCTGTTGTACCGCTTCTCCAAGGATGGCAATTTGCGCGCGGTGTTTGAACGCGCCGACGATGGCTTGGTGCCGGTGCTGTTGATCGGCGCGGGCGACGAGGCGGAAACCTTCATTCGCGGCCTGGCCCGGGACCGCCTGGCCAGCTATCGCGTGGTCGGCGTTGTAGACCATAAACGCACCCGCATCGGCCGGGATATTCGCGGCGTCACCGTGCTGGGCGGCCTGGATGAGATCGAGGCCGTGGTCGAAGGCCTGGAGCGCAAGGGCCGCAAGCCCCAGCGGCTGATCATCACCTGGCCGAAACTGGACGGCGCCGCCATCGGCAGGTTGCTGGAGCAGGCCGAGAGCCTGGGCCTGAGCCTGTCCCGCATGCCACGATTGACGGATTTCCAAAGCGGTGAAAAAGGCGGTGAAAAAGGCGGGACCAGGCTGGAAATACAGCCCGTACAGCTGGAGGATCTGCTGGGCCGGCCGCAACAGGTTCTGGACCGGGACGCCATGCGGGCCTTGATCTCGGGCCGGCGTGTCCTGATCACCGGCGCGGGGGGTACGATTGGGGCGGAACTGGCGCGCCAGATCGCCGCCCATGCCCCAGCCCATGTCAGCTTGCTGGATAACGGCGAACATGCCTTGTACCGGATCGATCTGGAATTCGCCGAAAGCTGGCCCGAACTGTCCCGCCGCCCTATCCTGGGCGACGTGCGGGACACCGAACGCCTGGCCGTGGTGTTCGCGCAGGAGCGGCCCGAACTGGTCTTTCACGCCGCCGCCTTCAAGCATGTCCCCATGGTGGAAGACAATCCCAACGAAGGTGTACTGACCAACGTCATGGGCACGGCCAATGTGGCCCGGGCCTGCCAGTCGGCCGATGTGCGGGTCATGGTGCAGATATCCACCGACAAGGCGGTCAATCCCACCTCTGTCATGGGCGCCAGCAAACGCATTGCCGAGATGATCTGCCAGGATTTAAGCCTGTCATCTTCGAACTGCCGCTATGTCACCGTGCGCTTTGGCAATGTTCTGGGCTCCACCGGTTCCGTGGTGCCCCTGTTCCAACGGCAACTGGCCCGTGGCGGGCCGTTGACGGTCACCGACCCCGAAGTAACCCGATATTTCATGACCACGCGGGAAGCGGTGGAGCTGGTTCTGCAAGCAACCGCCACCGCGCCAACGGGGGATGAAGGGGGTAAGATTTTTGTCCTCGATATGGGCAAGCCGGTGCGTATCCTTGATTTGGCCCGGCAGATGATCCGTCTGGCCGGACTAACGCCCGAGGTTGATATCCCCATCGTATTTACCGGTCTGCGGCCGGGTGAAAAGCTGTATGAGGAACTGTTGCACGACGGCGAGGCGCCACAGCCAACCACCCTGGCCGGCGTCAACCTGGCCGCCCCCCGGGTCATTGATCACGAACTGCTCGGCGCCCAGGTTGAAAAACTGGCTGCGGCCGCGAGGGCGCGGGACACCGCCCAGACCCTTGCCGTGATTCGACACCTGGTGCCCGAAATGCTAATCGGCCCGGACCAACCCAAAGCCGCAAAAGCCGTAGTCCAGGCGGAATGACACCTTCCCGTTTGGCGGTTTCACCAGCCGTGCTATAGGGCCGGTTCATAATTCGTAAAAGTTACAGGAGCAAATGATGTCAACAACGCCGACGGCTGATCTGGTTGTCATCAAACGGGCCTTGATTTCTGTCTCGGATAAAGCTGGATTGTTGGAATTCGGCCGCGCCCTGGCTGACCATGAGGTGGAAATCCTATCCACCGGCGGCACTGCCCGCGCCCTGGCCGAGGCCGGCATCCCGGTCAAGGAGGTCAGCGATCATACCGGCTTTCCCGAAATGATGGGCGGGCGGGTCAAAACCCTGCACCCCACCGTGCACGGCGGCATCCTGGCCCTGCGCGACGACCCGGCCCACGCCCAGGCCATGGCGGAGCACGGCATTGGCGCCATCGATCTGGTCGTGGTGAACCTGTACCCGTTCGAGGCGACCGTGGCCAAGGGCGCTGATTTCGCCACCTGCATCGAAAATATCGATATTGGCGGACCCGCCATGATCCGCTCCGCCGCCAAAAATCATGCCCACGTGGCGGTGCTGACGGAACCGGGCGACTATGCCGGGGTGATCGAGGCCATGGCCGCGCAAAAAGGCGCCACCGATGGCGCCCTGCGCCGCCGCCTCGCCGCCAAGGCCTATGCCCGCACGGGCAGCTATGACGCCGCCATCGCAACCTGGTTCGCGGCCCAGCAGGGCGAGGCCTTTCCCGACCGTCTGGTCGTGACGGCGATGAAGCAATCGGAACTGCGCTATGGCGAAAACCCCCATCAACAGGCCGCCTTCTACACCTCCGGCAGCCTGCGACCCGGGGTCGCCACGGCCCGGCAGCTACAGGGCAAGGAACTTAGCTACAACAATCTGAACGACACGGACGCGGCCTTTGAGCTGGTCGGGGAATTTGACCCCGGCGAGACGGCGGTGGCGATCATCAAGCATGCCAATCCCTGCGGCGTGGCCGTTGGCGATGATCTTCTGGACGCCTACCGCAAGGCCCTGCGTTGCGATCCGGTCAGTGCCTTTGGCGGCATCATCGCCACCAACCGCCCCCTGGACGGCAAGGCGGCGGCGGCCATGGTGGAGATATTTACCGAGGTCATCATCGCGCCCGACGCCGATGACGCGGCACGGGCCGCCATTGGCGCCAAGAAAAACCTGCGCCTGTTGCTGACCGGCGGCATGCCGGACCCAAGCGCTCCCGGCATGACCCTGAAAAGCCTGGCGGGCGGTTATCTGCTGCAATCGCGCGATGCCGGCCGGATTGGCCCCGGCGATGTCCAGGTTGTCTCCAAACGCCCGCCCAGCGAACAGGAAATGGCCGATTTGCTGCTGGCCTTCCGGATCTGCAAACACGTCAAATCCAACGCCATTATCTACGTCAAGGACGGCGCCACGGTAGGCATCGGCGCGGGTCAGATGAGCCGGGTAGACTCCGCCCGTATCGCCGCCCGCAAGGCCGAGGACGCGGCACGGGAAGCCGGCGTTGGCGAGGCCTTGACCAAAGGCTCGGTGGTTGCCTCGGATGCCTTTTTCCCATTCGCCGACGGTCTGCTGGCCGCCGCGGAGGCCGGCGCCACGGCGGTGATCCAACCGGGTGGCTCCATGCGCGATGCCGAAGTCATCGCCGCCGCCGACGAAGCAGGCCTGGCCATGGTCCTAACCGGCATGCGGCATTTCCGGCACTAGAGCAGTTCCGGGATATTCTGAACCATTTGACCGCGCGGCTCTTTCTTACCGCGCGGCGTGGGAGCGTTGCTCGCGCACCGGCAGCATCAACAACAGGCCCAGGACGAGGAAAACCAGAATTGCCGCCACGCCGGCCCGCTGGCTTTGCGCCATGCCGGTGATCATGGCCACGACAAGGGGGGCGATGAAGGCGGTTGCCTTGCCCGACAGGGCATATAGACCGTAGAACTCGCCAATCATCGCGGGCGGCGCCAGTCGGGACAGCATGGTGCGCGAGGCGGCCTGGGCCGGACCGCCGAAAACGCCGATCATGATGCCGAAGAGCAGGAATACCTGCTCCGCCAAGGTCGCGAACATGCCCTCCCCCGGTGCGGCCACGGCATAGTGGACGAAGAAGAATATGGTATCCGTCCGTGCCTCGCTGCCCAGGCCGTCAACCGTGATGGAAACGATCCCCAACGTCGCAACGATCAGGCCGATCACCGCCAGCATAATGGTTTTTTTGGAGCCGATGCGATCATCCAGCCAACCGCCAACAACGGCGCCAACAGCAGCGAAAATGGTAAGGATGATACCGAAGATGCCCAAATTCGTCGTCGTCCAGCCAAAGCTGCCGGCGGCATATATGCCGCCGAAGGCGAATATCGCCGACAGGCCATCGAAGTAGATCATCCGCGCGACCAGGAACAACATGATATTGCGGTAATGGCGCAGGTCGCGCAGGGTATTCGCCAACTGACGCAAGCCTTGACGCGCCGCCTGGGACCGGTCCAGGCCGCTGGGCGGGGCATCCGGGGTAAACAGAAACAACGGCAAAATGAATATCGCCATCCATACAGCCGATAGGGGACCGACTATGCGGTCATGTTCATGGCTGGCCTTGTCCAAACCAAACAGGGGTACTTCCGGCAGGCTGAAGCCGCCCAACACAAAGCCAAGGGATACCAGGCCACCCAGATAACCCAGGGCCCAGGCATAGCCCGATAACCGCCCCAGGCGCGCCCGCGAGGCCAGGCCCGGCAGCATGGCATTATTAAACACAGTTGCGAATTCCGCGCCCAGACTGGCCAACACCACCAGGCCCAGGATCAGGATCAAATCCTGGTCAGCGGCGCCCGGCAGCGCCAGCCAAAGGCCGGCACAGCCCACGACGCCCAAGGCCTGGAAGACTAAGATCCATGGCTTGCGCGGACCGTTGGCATCGGCCATTGCCCCCAACACAGGGCTTAACAAAGCAATGCAAAGTCCGGCAACGGCCTGGCCATAGCCCCACAGTTCCTGCCCGCGAATGGCATCGCCAACCACGTATGAAGTGAAGTAAGGGGCGAAGATGAAAGTGGTGACCAAGGTGAAGTAGGGCTGGTTGGCCCAATCGAACAGCGCCCAACTGAATTGCCCCAGACGCGGCGCCGGCAACCCGCCGGTGATGGTTAATTCATCAGTCCGGCCATCATCCGGCCCATCGTCCAACATGCCCATCCCCGCCCCCATATTTTCGAGGATCGAGTTTAGCCTATAATCAGCCTGCGGATATAGCGGTTAGCCAGGGCCAATTTAGCAATGTCTATGCCACCGGCCTCGAACTCGGCGATCATATTGTCACTGCGGGCTATATCCGCCTGATTGGCGGCGCACCATTTCTCTACCGCCTTGGTCCCGGCCGCGCCATTGGCCCGGCTCAAAACGACGGACGTCAGCGCCCGTTGCTGGCCACGTAGATCCTCGACGATGGAGGCTATAGCCTGGCGTTGCCAATGATCCTCGGCCTCCAGGGTTTCCGCCGCGCTGCAAAGACGGTCCAGGCCCAGGCGCGCGCCCAGGTCAAAGTGGACCCTGCCAACCTCGTCCACCGGGCGGCCGCTGTCGGCGGCAACCTGAACGATGTCACAGGCGGCGGTCAACGGTTCCAGCCCTTCAATCCGGCGGGCCATAGCCTCGGGCACGCCCTGTTTGACCAACGCCGCCACGCCCTTGGTTAGTTTTTGTTTCTCATGACTCCCAACAACCTTATCCAATTGCCCGCTCAAACTCGCCACGCCGGGACCGAAGCTGGTCACGGTCGAGTTTATTTTCAATGGCTGCGCCGCGTTGTGCAGAAACCATAAGGTCATGCGGCGCAGAAAATCAGCTGCCGCCAGCACCATCCGCGTCTGCACAACGGTCGGAACTTTATTATCCAGGGTCTCGATGTCGTTCCAAAGCTGCCGCATTTTGAATAGATCGCGGGCGGCGGCGTAACTGCGGGCGATGGCCTCGATCGAGGCACCCGTATCCTCGATCACGTCATGGACAAAGGTAATGCCGACCCGATTAACAATGGAATTGGCCATGATTGTTGCAATGATCTCGCGCCGCAGGCGATGCCGCAGGATAGCCGGCCGCTGGCTTCGACGTAGTGGCCGGGGAAAATAACTCACCAGATCGGGAACCAAACCTTTGGAATTCGCCAGATCGCTGTTCAAAAACTTTTCGTATAACTCCATCTTGGCATAGGCCAGCAGAACGGATAATTCCGGCCGCGTCAGACCCTCGCCCTCCGTCCCCCGTTCGGCCAGGGCCTCATCATCGGGCAAACATTCCACCTTGCGGTTCAACCGGTCGCTACGTTCAAGATTTCGCATGTAACGCACATGTGCCTGCAACAAAGCCGGCGCCCGTTGCTGCAACACACTTAACGCCTGATTTTGCAGATAATTGTCCCGCAGCACCAGTTCACCAACCTCCTCGGTCATCTCGACCAGCAGGCGGTCGCGCTGTTTTCCGGTCATCTCGCCGTCGGCCACCACCGCATCCAGCAGGACCTTGATGTTGACCTCGTGATCGGAACAATCGACACCGGCGGAATTATCGATGGCATCCGTGTTCAAGCGGCCGCCATGGCGGACAATTTCCAGGCGGCCCAGCTGGGTGATACCCAGATTGCCCCCTTCGCCGATGACCTTGCAGCGCACCTCGGCGCCGTTCACCCGAACCGCGTCATTGGCCCGGTCCCCCACATCCAGGTGGGATTCGCCGCCGGCCTTGATATAAGTGCCGATACCACCAAACCACAGCAGATCCGCCTCCGCCCGCAAAAGGGCGTGGATCAATTCATTCGGGGTCGCGGTCTTGGCCGACAGCCCGGTCAGGCGCTTCATTTCCGCGCTAAGCTCTATCGCCTTGGCCCTGCGATCAAAAACCCCACCGCCCTTGCTGATCAGCTTGGCGTCGTAATCTTCCCAACTGGAACGGGGCAACGCAAACAGGCGATTGCGTTCAGCCCAGCTTTTCGCGGCATCGGGCGCCGGATCGATGAAGATATTGCGATGATCGAATGCGGCCAGCAGACGGATATGCTTGGACAACAGCATGCCATTGCCGAACACGTCGCCCGACATATCGCCACAACCTATGACCGTGAAATCTTCGTTCTGGACATTCCGGTCCATTTCCCGGAAATGCCGTTTGACCGATTCCCAGGCGCCGCGCGCGGTAATGGCCATGACCTTGTGGTCATAGCCCTTGGCCCCACCAGAGGCGAATGCATCGCCCAGCCAGAAGCCATAATCGATGGCCACGCCATTGGCGATATCCGAGAACGTGGCCGTGCCCTTGTCGGCGGCGACCACCAGATAAGTATCATCATCATCATAACGTTCGACCAGCGGCGGTGGGATCACCTCCTGGCCAACCAGATTATCGGTTAAATCCAACAAGCCGCGGATAAATATCTTGTAGCAGTCGATGGCTTCTTCCTGCACCGCCTCGCGGCCGCCAGTGGTGGGCAGCCGCTTGGGCACGAAGCCGCCTTTCGAGCCGACCGGCACTATGACCGCGTTTTTGACCATCTGCGCCTTCATCAGGCCCAGCACCTCGGTACGGAAATCTTCCCGCCGGTCAGACCAGCGCAGGCCGCCACGGGCCACTTTGCCGCCCCGCAGGTGGATGCCTTCCACACGGGGGGAATAGACAAAAATCTCGCGGAATGGCCGCGGCAGCGGCAATTCGTCCACCGCCTGACTGTCGAATTTTATGGAAAGATAAGACTTGGGTCCGCCATCCTCCGCGAATTGGAAATAGTTTGTCCGCAACCCGGCCTGCACCAGGTTCAGGAAACGGCGCAGGATGCGGTCCTCGTCCAGGCTATCAACCGCTTCCAGACCATCGATGATATCGGAAGCCAGTTGATCAGCCCTGGCCTTGCGATCGGTTACGGGGGCGGGATCAAAGCGGATCTCAAAAAGCGCCGCGATCATTTGGCTGATACGATGGTTCCCCGCCAGGGTATCTTCCATATAATCCTGGCTGTAGGTGACACCGGTCTGGCGCAGATATTTGCAAAGCGTGCGCAATATCACCACCTGGCGCCAGCCCAGACCGGCCTTCAATACCAGGCGGTTGAAGCCGTCATCCTCGACCTCTCCGGCCCAGACTTTCATGAAGGCTTCTTCGAAGCTTGCCTTGACGGCGCTGAGATCGATCGCTTCACCAGCCGGTTCTTCCAACAGGAAGTTATGAAGCCAAATGGTCTTGTCGCCGCTAAGGTTGATTTGGAAGGGCTCTTCGCCAATCACCCGCAAACCCATGTTTTCCATCATCGGCAGACAATCCGACAAGGGCAGGGCCTGGCCGGGATGGTAGATCTTGAAGCGCACCACATGATCCGCATCCTCGATCATGCGGTAGATATTCAAAGCCAGACTCGCGCCATCGATAAGGGTTTCAATACCTTCGATATCGCGCAACGCGGTTTCAGCGTTGAAGCGTTCGGTATAGGATGTCGGAAAGGCTTTGCCATAACGCGCGGCCATGCGGTTGCCGCCCTCTTCCCCCCAATGTTCCACCAAGGCATTGTAGAAATCGTCCGACCAGTCCCGCGCCGCAGCGATTAAGCGCGCTTCGACCGCCGAAAAATCAAGGTCATCAGGCGCCCCGCCCTCGTTGATGCCTAGAATAAAATGCACCCGCGCCAAGGGGCTTTGGCTGACTTCCGTGTAGTAATTTGACAGCCGGCCATTGACCGCCTGGCACAGTATTTCGGCAAAGCGTTCGCGCAATTCGGTGCTTAGCCGCTCCCGCGGCATATACACCAGCACCGAAAAATAACGGTCAAAATGGTCCCGCCGGACGAACATGCGAATGCGCGGGCGCTCCTGCAGGGCCAGAATGCCGGTGGCGATCCTGGTCAGGGTCTCCACATCAATCTGCCACAATTCGTCCCTTGGATAGGTTTCCAGGATATGGGTCAACGCCTTGCCGTGGTGGCTCAAGGCCTCCATCCCGGCCTGCTCGAGGGCTTGGGACAGCTTGCGCCGCAACAGGGGTATGTCCCGTGGCGTGCGATTGAAGGCGGACGAGGTAAACAGCCCGACGAAGCGCCGCTCGCCAATTAGTTTGCCTTTGCCGTCGTAGCGCTTGATGCCGATATAATCCATATGCACCGGGCGATGCACGGTGCCGCGAACGCCAGTCTTGGTAACCAGAAGAATTTCCGCGCGTTGGATGAAGCGCTGGGCGATCGGGGCCGAGGCGGGTGCTGCCTTGATGTCCTGTCGGGCCAGCACATTGCGTTTTTCGTCGCGGAAAATTCCCAATGAGGTGCCCGGCACGACGTTCAGGTGATCCTCGTCGCCCTTGCGGCTGTAGCTATAGTCCCGGCTGCCGAGCAAGGTGAAATGATTGTCCCGGATCCAGACCAGAAAGTCGCTGGATTCCGCCACCTCTTCCTTGCTTTGCGGGCAGACGCAGGTTTTCATATGGCCTATAGCTTCGTCCAGTTGCGACTGCATGGCCGGCCAGTCCGCGACCGCCACCGTAACATCCGCCAGAACGCCGCGCAGATTGTCAGCGATCATTTGCAGCGCGTCGGGATCGCTTTGCGCGGCGATCTGGATATGCATGATGGCCTCGCTCGACCCAGCCTTGCCATTGGCGACGGGGGGCAGCAATTCCACCCGCTGGCCAGCGTCATCGCGGCGCAGACGAATCACCGGGTGGATCACCAGATGCACCCGGCTATGCCAATGGTTCAGATTACCCGTTATGGAATCCACCAGAAACGGCATGTCATCGATGATGATTTCGACAATGGTGTGGGGCGACTTCCAGCCGTGCTCCTCCATCGCTGGGTTATAGACCCGCAATTTGGCTTCACCCGGGGCGCGTTGCGCGGCAAACTTCCACAGCGACAGGGCGGCGCCGTAAAGATTTTCCGGCGAGGTATCGTTTATATCTTCATGCGATACGCGGGCATAAAATTGTTCAAAAAAGGCCTTGATCTGAGACGCCTCGGCAGGCTTGAAGTGCTCACCCAACATACGGGACACTTCCTCCAAGCGGCTGTCTTTTTCTTCCCGCACTCTATTGTCCAACATGGCCTTATTCCTTGAAAATACCGTCCGCCCGGACAGGGAATTGCTTGGGTTCAATCGGCACGCGCGAAAACAAACTGGAACGGATGTATTCAGCAAACAAGAATAGTGACAGTTACTTAAATTACCAATATTCCGCTACGATAATATATGCAGAATTGTTACTATTGTATTGATAGCGTGCGCCGGTATTTTTCTGAATATTTCGCAATGGCATACGCCGCACGCTGGCGCCGAACAAATGCAGATCGGAAAAACGGCTTGTAACCTTAATTTAGCTCGTCGCCCGGTCGCAGGGGAGTGCCGCGCAGGAAATCCGCCGCCGCCATTGCCTCCCTGCCGGATCGTTGCAGACGCGACAGACGCAAGGCGCCCTCGCCGCAGGCAATCAACAGACCATCATCCAAGACCGTGCCGGGCACGGCACCTTCGCCACCTTTTTCCGGACAGGCCAAAAGTATCTTGATGCGGCTGCCCTGCCATTCGCACCAGGCGCCGGGGAAAGGCGACAAGCCCCGGATCAGGCGATCCAGCGCCGCCGCGCCAAGGCGCCAATCGATGCGCGCCTCTGCTTTGTCTATTTTTTTTGCATAGGTGACGCCATCGTTGGATTGCGGTTGTGCCTGTAACCGTCCACTGGCCACGCCGCGCAGGGCCTCGACCATCATCGGCGCGCCCAGTTCAGCCAGTTGATCGTGCAGTTCACCGGCCGTGGCCTCGCGCCCGATGGGCAAATCGGCACGCAGCAACACCGGCCCGGTGTCCAGGCCCTCGTCCATGGCCATGACGCAAACCCCGGTTACCGCATCACCGGCCATGACCGCCCGCTGGATCGGCGCCGCCCCGCGCCAACGGGGCAGTATCGAGCCATGCAGATTGAAACAGCCCAGTCGCGGCGCGTCCAGGATCGCCGCCGGCAGGATCAGGCCGTAAGCGACCACCACCGCCGCATCGGCCTCCAAGGCGCGAAATTCGGCCTGGGCCTCGGCCGATTTCAGGCTGGCGGGCGTATGGACGGGAATGTCATGGGCCAGCGCGGCGTCATGAATTGCGGTGCGCCGGGGCTGTTTGCCGCGCCCGGCCTGACGCGGCGGCTGGCTGTAGACCGCCACCACCTTGATCCCGTCCGCCGCCCACAACGCAGCCAGGGTTGGCACCGCGAAGTCCGGTGTGCCCATGAAGATGATCCGCAAATCAGCCATTGTGTGCGGTGCCTTCGTTTCAGGCCATGACCTTTTGCCGCTTGGCCTTGTCCAACTTGCGCAAAATGATGCCGCGTTTGACGGTGGAAAGATGATCCACGAACAGGCGGCCCTTCAGGTGATCCATTTCATGTTGAATACAGCGCGACAACAGGCCCTCGGCGCGCAACCGCCGCAATTCACCAAAATAATCCAGATATTGCACTGTTATCGCCCCGGGCCGGTCCAGATCGGCGAATTGCTCGGGCAGAGACAGACAGCCTTCATTGTAGCTCTCCAACTCTTCGGAATATTCCGTGATTTCCGGGTTGATCAGATACAGCGGCGTGTTCTCTTCGTCGTCCGGCGAGACATCCACGGTGATCAGGCATTTCGGGATGCCGACCTGCACGGCGGACAGGCCGATGCCCGGCGCCTGGTACATGGTTGCCAACATATCGTCCAAGATTTTCCGCACTTTATCGTCGACTATTTCCACGGGCGTGGATTTCACCTTCAAGCGGCGGTCCGGTGCGGTGATAATAGGTAGGATAGCCATGATTCGTTCGCCGTGCCCTGGATTAATACAAATAAATTGGATTTCCAGGCTCTTGGTAGTATGGCGCCCGAACCGGGTCAAGTTCCCGCGCGTCGCTTAGAGCGCATAATTTCGAAGGACCGCGACATGGAGATATTAATCGGCGCCCTGGCCGCGACGACCCTGTTGTTGATAGTGGGCGGACTCGCCTACCTGCTTTGGCTCCGCCGCGGGCCGGGAGCGGATGACGAGCGCATGGACGCCCTGGCCGCGACCGCCGCCAGCCTGGCCACGGCCCAGGCCGATCTGGGCGGCCGTTTGAGCCAGATGTCGGAACAATCCGCCACCGAGCGGGCGGAACTGCTGCGCACCCTGCATGAACGCCTGGACGGCGTTGGCAAAAGCATGGGCGAAAGCCTGGAAAAATCGGCGACCCGCACGGCGACCTCACTTGGTCAACTGGGCAAGCATTTGCAGGTCATCGACCAGGCGCAAAAGAATATCTCCGACCTGGCCGGCCAGGTGATCGGCCTACAGGATATTCTGGATAACAAACAAACCCGTGGCGCATTTGGCGAGGTGCAATTACACGATCTGGTGGTCTCTATCCTGCCGCCATCGGCCTATGAATTTCAGGCCTCGTTATCAAACCAGCGCCGGGTTGATTGCCTGATCCGCCTACCGCAGCCGCCCGGACCCATCAGCGTCGATGCCAAATTTCCTCTGGAAAGCTATCACGCCCTGCGCCAGGCCGAGGATGAAAGCCAATTGAAAGTGGCGCAACGGGCCTTCCGCACAGCCATCGGCAAACATATCAAGGATATCCAGGAACGCTATATTCTGCCGGGCGAGACCGCCGACAGTGCCCTGATGTTCCTGCCGTCCGAGGCGGTCTATGCGGAACTGCATGCCAATTTTCCCGAAACGGTGGAGCTGTCCTACCGGGCCCGGGTCTGGATTGTTTCGCCCACCACCTTGATGGCGACCTTGAACACCGTGCGCGCGGTATTGAAGGATGCCCGTATGCGCGAGCAGGCCGGCGTCATCCAGGCGGAGGTCATGAAGCTGCTGGACGACGTTCAGCGCCTGGACGAGCGGACGGAAAATTTGCAACGGCATTTCAGTCAGGCGGAAAAGGACCTGGAGCAGATCAGCACCTCGGCCAAGAAAATCACCCGCCGGGCGGAAAAAATCGAAGAAGTCCAATTGGCCGAGGCCGAGGACGATGCCCTGGAACCGCCGGAACCAGACATTCAAGGTGCTACCGCGACCGTTGTGGAACTGCCGAAACGCGGCGCCTGACGGCAAAACGGCATTTTTATGGTTAACAAGTTATAAAAAAACAACCGTTTATATCGAATTGATATATTGCAAATAACTATAAGGCCATCACATAATTCGTATGGCAGTTGGATTACCGGAAGAAATACCTCTCTCCGGGAAATTTATTGGCAAAGCCGCGGACAGCGCGGCACGAGGATGACATGCTGAAAATAGAGCGCCCTGAACCGAAAGCGGCCCTGACCTGGGTCGCCGTGTGGTTGGTAGCTTTGATCGCCCTGGCCATGGTGCCCATGGACAAGCCCAATTCAGGGGTTGCCGCGATGCCCGATGAAATTCAATACAGCCACGGAATGCCCCCCTTGCCCGATAGCGCCAATACCCTGGCCTCGAAGGTGCAGGGATAAAAAAGAGACCGCCACTTCGACCGGGACACGGCTGGATGTTGAACCCATCTGGCGATGAGAGTGACCATGCAATTAAGCCGGCCAACCCGCTGCGGCGGGTTGGCCGGCCCAGGGGGGCTCCTGCGAAGCCCCTGCGAAGCTCCTGGGAAGATATACCCATCGCCCCTATAGCTTATCCGCCAGAAAAACGATTTCCCGCAAGGGCACCTGCAATGGCGCCGGTCCATACAAAGTTTCAATCGCCTCCGCCAGGGCCCTGACAATCTCTTCAGGATCAACGCCCGGTCTTTCCCGGATCTGCAGAATGCCGGGATTCCCCTCCACAAAACCGCGGGCGATGCTAATGGCGCTGGAAATTTCGACGGTCTCTGAAACGGTTTGGATACCCAGATTTGAAAATCCGGCGCCCGCGATCAGACCGCAGATCGGCTCTTGTTCGTAATAGCCAAAGGGGACGGTGAGAAAATCCGGCGGATTGGTTTCGAAAAAGCCGGCAATGGTCTCCCGGGCCAGATCGGCGACCGGGTTACGTGCCAATGCGTCCCAGACATTGAACGCCAGCAGGCCGCCCGGCCGCAGAACACGGGCCATCTCGGCAAACGCCTTGGCTTTGTCGGGCACGAACATGATGCCGAACTGACAGACCACGGCATCAAAGCTGCCATCGTCGAAGGGCAGATCCTGGACGTCGGCCTGACGATAGCTGACATTCTGCAAGACCCCGCGTTTATCCTTGGCGAAATCCAGCATGGCAGGGTTCAGGTCGGTGGCTACGATCTCGGATTGCGGGCTTAACGCCTGCCAAAGATGTTCCGTCGCAATACCCGTACCGCAGGCCACTTCAAGAACCCTGATATCGCCGGGCCGGGCCTCGCCAACCCGCCTGGCAAGATCCGCGGCGGAGAATTGAAACAGCAGCGGGCCCAGGTGGGTGTCATAAATTTCCGGGATGGAGCCAACGAACTGGGCGTGGGTTCCTCCCTGTCCTGACTGTGCCCCCTGTACTTGCAGTAATTGAGAACCCACGCCTGGGGCGGTTTGTGGATTGGTTTCAGTCATCTTATTCATTGTCATTCCTCCATTCAGACAAGTTTGCAGCCCCGAGCATCCCCATGCCCCGTGATAAGGCCGTTAGAAACCGCGCCAAATCGGGGTCCGTTGCGTGAAAAAATCGTAAAATCCGCACAAATGCCGTAAAATCGCCCGCTGTAACGATCCAGGGCCGAATTTTTGTTCGGACGTTTTCGGGGATGTTGGCGATGTATCAGCTGCGCCTGCTAGGTGGATTTGCGCTGTACGGCGGTGACGGCGCACCCATCGCGCTGTCTTCGAAGAAGGCCGTCGCGCTATTGGCCTACCTTGGCCATCGCCCGGGCCAACCGGTTTCACGATCCAAGATCGCCGCACTGCTGTGGTCCGAGAGGAGTGAGGAACAGGCGCGCAGCAGCCTACGCCAGACGCTGTCAGTCCTGCGCAAGGCCCTGGAAGCCGGCGGCGACGGCATCATCATCTCGTCCGGCCAGGACCTGGCGATGGATGATCGGGCCGTCAGGGTCGATATTATCGACTTTGAATCCGGCATCGGCGCGGCGGGCGGCATGGACCCGGCGGCGGTGGATCTATATCGGGGACCATTTCTGGATGGCTTTGACCTTCGCGAAGGCATGTTCGAGGACTGGCTGCGGGGCGAACGCGCCCGCCTAAGCGACTGCGCCGCCCGTGCCTTCGCCCAGCTTTTGCAGCAAAGCCAAAGCCGGGGCGAAGACGGCGCCGCCCTGGACTACGCTACCAGATTGTTGGCCCTGGATCCATTGCGCGAGGACATTCACCGGGCGGTGATGCGGCTGCATCAACAACAGGGCCGCTGGAACGAGGCATTGCGCCAGTATCAGGACTGCCGGGCGATCCTGAATGCGGAACTGGGTATCGACCCGGAAGACGTGACCCGGGCCCTTAAGGACGAAATTCAGCGTCAACGCGACGGCACCCCAGTCCCCGCGACCGAGGCAGATGAGCGCCGGCAACTGGCGGCCCCACGGACGGCGGCCAGTCTGCGGCAGGATGGCAGCCAGCCCGCAATCGCCGTCATGCCCTTTGAAAACCTCGGTAACGACCCGGCTCAAAGTTACTTCGCGGACGGCATTACCGAAGACATCATTACGGAATTGTCGCGGTTCCCGGAACTGATCGTGATCGCGCGCAACTCCACTTTCTCATACAAGGACCGAACCTTCGACCCGCAAGAGGTCGGCGCGGAATTCGATGTGCAATATGTGCTCAAGGGCCGCGTACGCAAATCCGGCAACCAGGTACGCCTGACGGCGCAATTGCTCGAGGCCCATAGCGGCAAGCACATCTGGGCCGAACGTTACGACCGCGAATTCGCCGATCTCTTTGCCCTACAGGACGAGTTGACCCGTGGCATCGTTGCCGTTTTGCCCGGACGGGTGGAGAATTTCGAAGCCCGAAAGGCTACCCACAAGCCGCCCGGCGATATGGCCGCCTATGAATTACTAATTGCCGGCAAGATCCATCATCACCGCTTCACGCAAGAGGATTGCACCATCGCGCTTGATCTATTGGACCGTGCCATTGGCAAGGAGCCCGGCTATGCCGCGGCCTATGCCTGGAAAGCCTGCGTCCTGGGTCAGGCGCTGGCGCGGGGTTATCTGCCCGATCCAACAGCGCTGTTTAAGGGTTCCGTCAAAGCGGTTGGGATGGCCCTGCGTCTGGATGAGAATGAAGTCGAGGCACACCGGGTGCAGGCCGAGATTGCAATCGTGACCAAGCGATTGGACGCCGCCGTACAACATAACGAACGCGCCCTGTCGCTAAACCCCAATGATCCCAGACTTGTGGCGCAAAAAGGTGAACTGCTGACCCGGCTGGGCCGGGCGCCCGAAGGCGTGCAGTGGATCAACATGGCCATACGTCTGGATCCCTATTCATGGTCCCATTGGGCCCATCTGCTGGGTGCGGCATTGATGCTTTCGGATCGCTATGAGGCGGCGGCGGAGGCCTATTTGCAAAGCGCCCGCCCGCGCTTCAGCCATCACGCCGACATCGCGGGCTGCTACGCCAAGCTGGGGCTGGCCAGCGAGGCCGCCCATCATGCAGCATTGGTGCTGGAGCTGAAGCCGGGCTTCACAATATCCAAATATATCGCGGATCTGGCCTATCGCCATGACCGGGAAAGGGAGCATCACCGGGAGATCCTGCGCGCCGCGCCTTTGCCCCCCGAATGAGGCCGCAGAGGGAATTGCGCCCACGGTTATCCGGCGCTAACGTGGCCCCGTAACAGGACAAATTGGGGTAAGGCAGAATGAGCGATCTGATCAAACCATTCGAAATAGCCATTCCAGAGAGTGAGCTGGAAGATCTGCGCCGCCGCCTGAATGCCACGCGCTGGCCGGAGGCCGAAACCCCGGATGACTGGTCCCAGGGTATTCCTTTGTCCTACATGCAGGAGATTTGCCAGTACTGGGCCAACGACTATGATTGGCGCCGTTGCGAGCGTGTGTTAAATGGCATGGACCAGTTCCAGACCGAAATTGATGGCCTGGATATCCATTTTCTCCATATCCGCTCGCCCCACCCGGATGCCCTGCCGTTGTTGATCAGCCATGGCTGGCCGGGATCGGTCCTGGAATTCCGCCATGTGATCGGCCCCCTGACCGACCCCACCGCCCATGGCGGCAAGGCGGAGGATGCCTTTCACGTCATCGCGCCGTCCCTGCCGGGCTATGGCTTTTCCGGCAAGCCATCGGCGCCCGGCTGGTCGGTGCAGCGCATCGCCACTGCCTGGGGACAATTGATGGCCCGCCTGGGCTATGACCGCTATCTGGCCCAGGGCGGTGATTGGGGTTCCGCCATCACGCGGCAGATCGGCGTGCAGGAAGGCGAACATTGCCTGGGCATTCATCTGAACATGGTGACCGAACGGCCGGACCCGGAGACCATGGACGATCTGACTGATTTTGAGCGCAAGGCCCTGGCGTCCGCGAAACATTACGTGGATTGGGATTCGGGCTATTCAAAACAGCAAAGCACCCGGCCGCAAACTCTTGGTTATGGCCTGGCCGATTCCCCGTCCGGTCAGGCGGCCTGGATATTGGAGAAATTCTGGGCCTGGACCGATTGCGGCGGGCACCCGGAAAATGCCCTCGGCCGGGACGATATGCTGGACAACATCATGCTCTATTGGCTGCCCGGCACCGCCGCCTCATCAGCCCGGCTGTATTGGGAAAGTTTCGGGCGGCGCTCCACGGACGATTTAAAAATTCCGGTTGGCTGCAGCCTGTTTCCAAAGGATATTTTCGCCGCCTCCCGGCGTTGGGCGGAAAAACGGTTTCACAACATCATTCATTGGAACGAGATGCAGAAAGGTGGCCATTTCGCGGCCATGGAGCAGCCCGAACTGTTTGTCGAGGAGCTACGGACCTGTTTCCGGACGCTCCGCTAATCCCATTTGCTCCGGTGTTAAGTGTAGTGTTGAGTATATTTGTCCAATGGCCATAGAAACGCCTGAAAACACGGCCAAGCCGCCCGTGCCGCTGCTGATCCCGGCGCTGCTGATCATGGCCTCCGCCGTTTCCATACTATCGACCGATCTTTACACCCCCTCATTGCCGCATCTGCAATCGGTCTTCCAAACCAATGCCGGGCGGGTGCAATTGACCATTACCCTGAACCTGATCGCCTACGCCGGGGCGCAGCTGTTCTATGGCCCCCTGTCAGACCGCGTTGGCCGGCGGCCGGTATTGCTGGCGGGGATGGTGGGCTTTGCCGTGGCCTCGGTGGGCTGCGCCGCCGCCGGCTCTATCGATACCCTTATTCTGGCTCGGGTGGCGCAAGGGCTGACCGCCTGCGCCGAGGCGGTGGTGGCCTATGCGATAATTCGCGAGCTTTACGATCAGGCCGGCGCGGTCCGCATCCTCGCCACCTACGGCATGGCCGTCGCCCTGGCCCCCGCCGTGGGACCGGTCATCGGGGGTTATATGCATATCTGGTTTGGCTGGCGGTCGAATTTCATGTTGTTGACCGGACTGATCATCCTGGTCGCCCTGCTGATCTGGCGTTATTTGCCGGAAACCCTGGAACAGCCGGACCGCAGCGCCTTGCGCCCCAGGCGCCTGTTGGGCGGATACCTTACCTTGCTGCGGGATGGGCCATTCATGACCTACATCCTGATCATGTCCCTGGTCCTGGGCGGCCTGTTCGCCATGCTGGCCGCCTTTCCTTTCCTGTTCATCGAACGCCTGGCCGTCCCCACGGAACAATATGGCTATTACTACGCGGCCATCGTAGTGGCCTTTTTCCTGGGCTCGCTATCAGTCAACCGCATGGCCGGGCGCCTGGGCAACGATCAGTTGCTGGCCATCGGCCTGGGGCTATGTGTCCTGGGCGGGGTCAGCATCACCGCGCTGTTCGCCGCCGGACTGGAAACGCCTTTGGGCATCACGGCGACCCAATGCTTCTTTGGCCTGGGCCTGGGTCTGGTGTTCGCCACCGCCCCGGTGCGGGCCTTTGATGTCGCCCGCGCCGGCCATGGTCATGCAGCCGCGATGCTGGGGGCCCTTCCCATGGCGGGCGGTGGCCTGGGCACATTATTCATCGCGCTATCCGACGACAGCAGCGTCTGGCCCATCGCCATCCTACTCGCCGCGACGAACCTGCTGGCCGCCGCGCTATACTTGGCCGTGCGGCCCTGGCGGGTCGCGGCGCGGGCCGGATCCTAATTTTTGGTTTTTCCGCTCTAAGCGGAAATGCCTGGCCAGGCGGAAAGATCCTACGGTTATACCGGGTGGCGGGAGCTCATCGCGGTGGCCAGGGTGCCGTCGTCAAGATAATCCAATTCGCCGCCAACAGGGACGCCATGGGCCAGCCCGGAGATCTTCACGCCGCAGCCGCTCAGCTTTTCGACCAGATAATGGGCGGTGGTCTGCCCATCCACCGTGGCGTTGGTGGCCAGGATCACTTCGCCCACCGCCGGCTCCGCAGCCCGGACGACCAGAGCACCGATGTTCAGATCTTCCGGGCCAATGCCATCCAGGGCCGAGAGCGTGCCGCCCAAAACATGATAACGGCCACGAAAAACCCCGGACCTTTCCAAGGCCCACAGGTCGGCGACACTTTCGACAACGCAAATCTGGCTACCATCGCGGCGGACATCACGGCAGATGGTACAAGGTTGCACGCTATCGAGGTTGCCACAATTGTCACAGGGTACAACCATATCAGCCGCCTGGCTCATGGCCTGGGCCAGGGGCCGCAGCAGGCTTTCCTTGCGGTCGATCAGATGCAGGGTGGCCCGGCGGGCGGAACGGGGCCCCAGGCCGGGCAATTTTGCCAGCAGTTGGATCAGCTGATCGATCTGGATTCCGGTCATCGCGCCTGGCTGCCCGGCATTCAGAAAGGCAGCTTCATGCCGGCGGGCAGGTTCAGGCCGCCGGTCAGTTTGCTCATCTCTTCCTGGGAATATTCCTCGACCCGGCGCTTGGCATCGTTGTGGGCCGCGATAATCAGATCTTCCATCACCTCGACATCGCCATCTTTCAGGCTGGGGTCCAGCTTCAGGCCGCGCATTTCTCCCTTGCCGTTCAAGGTGACGCTGACCAGGCCGGCGCCGGCCTGGCCGGACATTTCGACCTGTTCCATACGGGCCTGCATTTCCTGCATCTTGCCCTGCATTTCCTGGGCCTGTTTCATCATCTGGCTCAGATTTTTCATTTTCACTCTACTCCGTTCGCGGCATTGTTTTGCTCTGGTGCGTCGGTATAAGTGCCGCCACCGCCATCATCAAGGGGGCGGACGCTGGTAACCTTGGCGCCGGGGAAAGTATCCAGCACGGCCATGACCAGCGGGTCGCTCTCGGTATCGCTCAATATATCAGCCTCGGCCTGACGTTGTTGGGCGGCCAGGGGCGGCTGCCCCTCAACCTGACTGTTGATCACGACGGCCCAGGTTTCGCCGGTCCAGGCTTCCAGCTTGCCGCGCAATTTATTCGCCAGATCAGCCGGGGCGTTGTCCTCGGGTCGAATTTCAAGATGCCCAGAGCGGAATGCCACCAGACGAATATCTTCCATCAAATGATGATACAGCCGCGCATCGCGCGTCGCCTTGGCGTACTCGGCTATTGCGGCGAAACTATCGATGACGGGGGCCAGGGTATCGGGCGACGCCAGATCGTCTGACACTGGGTCAGACACTGGGCCGGATACTGAGCCTGACGCCTCCATCGCGGGCGTCTCCGCTAAATTTTCATCTGCCTGCGCTTCAGTCGCTTCAGTTATTGGCACAGGCATTTCCGCCGGCATATTATCTGGCACGATCTGTGCCAGGGCAGTCGCGGCGCCGCCTATTTGCGACCCTGACACCGGCGCAGATGTTGGCACTTGCGCCGACACCGGCGCAGGATCTGGTACTTGCGCTGACACTGGCGCAGGCGGGGGCGCGGTGGCCGCTGGTTTTGGCGCCGGCGCAGTGGTGGCGTCCGTGGCGCCGGTCACTTGGCGCACCGCATCCAGGGGGGTCGGCAGGTCCGTGCTGTAGGCAATGCGGATCAGAATCATCTCGGCGGCGGCCAGGGCCGATGGGGCGCCGCGCACCTCGCCCAAGCCCTTCAAAAGCATCTGCCAGGTGCGTGCCAGCACCGGCATGGACAGACCCTGGGCTAGGGCCTCGGCCCGTTGCCGCTCCACCTCCGACAGGCTGGGATCCGCGCCAGCCTCGGGCGCCACCTGCAAACGGGTCAGCAGATGGGTCAACTCCAGCAGATCGCGCAAAACCACTTCCGGATCAGCGCCCAGATCGTATTGCTCGCGCAATTGTCCCAGGGCGCCGGCTACGTCACCGCGCATCAATTCCTCGAACAGATCATAAATCCGCAGGCGGTCCGCCAGCCCCAGCATCTCGCGCACCTGCTGGGCCGTCACCTCACCGCCGCAATGGGCGATGGCCTGATCCAACAGGGACAGCCCGTCACGCACGGAACCTTCAGCCGCACCCGCGATCAGGTTCAATGCTTCCGCTTCCGACCGCGCGCCCTCGGCCTCAACAATGCCGCCGAAATGGGCCACCAGCAATTCCGCCCCCACCCGGCGCAGATCAAAGCGTTGACAGCGCGACAGCACGGTTACCGGCAGTTTGCGGATTTCCGTGGTGGCGAAGATGAACTTTACATGGCTGGGTGGCTCTTCCAAGGTCTTCAATAAGGCATTGAAGGCCTGCAGGGACAGCATGTGCACTTCATCGATGATATAGATCTTAAAGCGGGCCGAGGCGGGCAGATAGCGCACGCCGTCCAGCAACTCGCGCATATTGTCAACGCCGGTGCGCGAGGCCGCGTCCATTTCCAGCACATCCACATGGCGGGAATCAGCGATGGCCTTGCAATGTTCGCAAACCCCGCAGGGGTCGATGGTCGGCCCGCCCTGGCCATCGGCGCCGATGCAATTCAACGACCGGGCAATGATCCGCGCCGTCGTCGTCTTGCCCACGCCGCGCACCCCGGTCAGGATAAAGGCGTGCGCGATGCGGTCTTCGCGGATGGCATTGGTGATGGTGCGGACCAAGGCGTCCTGGCCCACCAGTTCGCTAAAATCCTGGGGCCGGTATTTGCGCGCCAGTACCCGATAGGCGGCACCGTCCTGGGACGCGCGCCCAGTGCCCGCCGTACCTGTCGCGCCATCCGGCGCCGCGCTATCCATATCAATTTCGTTCATGGCTTCACCCAGCAGGCTAGCATGGTGGCGCTATATTTTAAATGGGATGCGTCGATTGGAATGCGTCGATTGGGGTGCGTCGATTAGGATGAAGTGGAAGAACGGCCACAACCCGGACCAATCTTGTTACGGCTGCTTCCTTTCGGACCTGACCGGATTGGCAAGAGGCCCGTCCGTAGCCGCCCTTCCGCAGGCAATATCCGCTTTTGTCCGCCGATGCGCAAGCCGGTAATACCCCGCTTCGAAACGCGGTAAAATAAACCCGCCGCAGCTTGTTACGTGGCCGCTGATTTCTAACATATGGTGTATTTCAATCAATTTAAAATCGCCTAGAGCATGTTTTGTCAAAACATGCTCAGACTCTTTAAGAATAGAGCAATTGAACCAATTACTTAAGTCGCGAGAGCGACTCCAATTAATTGAAAATTGCTCTAGTCGCGGCCGCCTTCCACGGGGCAGT
Source organism: Alphaproteobacteria bacterium (assembly GCA_016776605.1). GTDB lineage: Bacteria > Pseudomonadota > Alphaproteobacteria. The sequence continues at coordinate 64,378 of JADHTB010000020.1, forward strand.
TCTGGGCGCGCCAGCGCAGCATGCCCCCGGCCAGATTGGCGATCTCGGCAAAGCCGGCCCGGCGCAGGATAACCGTTGCCTGGGCCGAACGCCCACCGGCGCGGCAGACGGTGATGATCGGCCGTTCCTTGTCCATTTCCGCCACGCGCTGGGCCAGTTCGCCCAGCGGGATCAGTTTGGCGCCCGGAATGCGGCCCAAGGGCCCATCGAATTCGTCCGCTTCGCGCACATCGAGGATCTGCGCCACGTTCAAATTTTCCTCCAGCCACTGCGGCTGCACCTCCCAGATGCCGGCGAAAGTGCAGGTCAGACTGGCCCAGACCGGTTCGTCTTCCGGGATCTCATCATCCTCGGGCCGGCCGCATTTCAGGTTCGCCGGCACCGCGATGGCCATTTTCTTCGGATGATCCAGGCCCAGATTATCCATGTAGCCGATAAAGTCGCTTTGGCTTAATTGTCCGCCAAGACGCGGGTTAAAGGCCTTTTCTTCCGCCACGCTGGTTACCGTCAGTCCACGGTAGTCGTGGCCCGGATAGAGCAGGCAGCCGTCCGGCAAGGTGAAGATCTGGGTATGGACCGACCGATACAGCCCCGCGGCGTCGCCCCCCTGGAAATCGGTACGCCCGCAACCCCGGATCAACAGGCAGTCGCCGGTAAAGGCCATATCTTCCGTATCGAGCACGAATGTGAGGCAGCCAGCGGTGTGGCCGGGCGTGGCCCTGACAGTCAGATAACGGCCGCCAAAATTGACCTTGTCGCCATGGGCCAGAGGGCGATCAACCCCCTCGGCGCCACCATCCGCCGACTGCGCGATCCTGCTGCCGGTTTTATTGCGCAGCAACCAGGCACCGGTGACGTGATCAGCATGAACGTGGGTTTCAAGGCTGTAGAGCAGTTTTAGGCCAAGCTCCTGCAACAGCGCACCGTCGCGCCGGGCCTGTTCATAGACCGGATCGATCAGCACCGCCTCGCCGGCCTCCGTATCAGCCAGGAGATAGGTGTAGGTCGCCGATTGCGGATCAAATAACTGTCGGAATAGCATGCTCCCGGCCTCCCCCGGACAGGTCTATGGTTTGCCGGCAATCGTGACCCCAAGCCGGCAAACAAGCAATACGCAATTTTCTTATAAACGACGGCAAATGACGGCCAATGACGGCCCTTGGCGCAGGATCAGCGGGCAACGCTGCTATCGTCATCGTGTCCCAGGATGGGGATAAACCGGCTGATGATGTAGTAGGCAACGAAAGGCGCGGAAAACAGCACGATGGCGGTCAGCGGACCTTCCTTGGAGAATGGTTCCCAATGGAATTCGACAAATCCCCGTTCGGATTTCGAAATCAACTGGCCGCCGACCACCACGTTGAAGCGCATGAACAATACCTGCAACAACAAGAACGAGGCGGCAACGTTGGCGAGGATCAGCATCAGGCGCCCCTTCACCCCGGACAGCACAACATAACCAAGGATAACGAAGGGAACCACGGACAGGACGAGGAGTTGGCCGATAACATAGGTCTCGAACAACGGCCCCAGCAGAAGCGGCTTGATCTGGCTCCAATGCCAGCCTTTTTCATAAGCCGCGAATGCCACTTCCAGCAATTCCATGGTGACATCAAGGATAAATATCCCCCACAGAAAGGCCGAAAATTTCTTGACCATCGGCTGATCCAGCCTTTCGCCCCGCCGCCACTTGATGAAGGAATACATCACCAAAACGATGGCCATGCCGCTGACAATGGCCGAAAGCAGGAAAATCACCGGTTGCAACGGGGTCGCCCACCAGGCGATAGCCTTCACCGAACCGAACACAAAGCCAACATAGCCATGCAGAATAAATGCCCAGGGAATACCGATCCCGGCCAGAATAACAGCCAGTTTTCTGTCCAACTTGGCTGAATCGGGATGATAGGTCGTCACGCCGAGGGTAAGCACGGTCCAGATCAGCTTCATCACGCCGGTGTCCTCGCCGGCCTTGCGAACGAAGTATTCCCGATAAATGAGCCAGATTTCGATCATCAACAACAGCAGATAGCCGCTGTAAACATAGCCGAAGATACTCATGGCCGATGTCAGGTGCGGGGTAAAATAGATCTCGAGGGCGCGTTGCGGCTGGCCCAGGTGAACCAGCAGCGGCGTCGCCGCGAACAAGCCAAAGCAGAACGCCGCGATCAGCGCGAAATTGGCGATGGGCTCGAATTCCTTCACCTTGAAGACGTGCGAGAGGCCGGACACGACAAACGCACCGGCGATCAGTCCCGTAATGTAGGGGTAAATGACAATCATCACCGACCAGGCAACATGGACATTGTTGGGAAAAACGTAATTAAGCAACGCGTCGCCGGGGAGTTCCATCACACTACCTCTCTGGGCATTCCGACGTAAAAGCAGGTCGGATCCGTGTGCATGCCCGGTTTCAGGACCATCCATGCCTCGTCCTTGAAAATCTGCGTAACCTCGCTTTCAGGGTCATTCAGGTCGCCAAACAGCCGCGCCTTGTTGGGGCAGACCGTGACGCAAGCGGGAAGCTTGCCATTTTTCACCCGGTGATAGCACCAGGTGCATTTGTCGGATTTGTGCGTCACCGGATTGATGAAGCGGGCGCCATAGGGGCAGGCCTGAACGCAATAGGCACAGCCGAGGCAATGTTCGGGGTCGACCAGGACAAAGCCTTCTTTCGTTTTGAAGGTCGCGCCCACCGGGCAGACTTGAACGCAGGGCGGGTTTTCACAATGGTTGCACATTTTTGGAACGGTAAAGGACTTCGTGGCTTTCTCGCGGATGCCGGCGTTGACCTGGCTGAACCCTTCCAGCGCCCCGTTGGGGGACTCCACATACATACCCTCGCCCGTTACCACGTAGCGTTCCACCCAGGTCCGGAAAACCGCCGAGGGGACCTGGTTTTCCCGTTTGCAGGCGCGCACGCAATTGCCGCAGCCAATGCAGTTGTTGACGTTGATGACATATGCGAACTGGTGCTTAGGCGCGGCTTTCCCGGATGCGCCCGCCGGTGCGCTGTCCGAGCCGCCCTGGGCCAGGGCCGCGACACCGGGACCGAAGACCATCAGCACCGTCGCCGTCGCGGTTCCTGCCAGGAAATTCCTCAGGAATTCCCGGCGCGCGTCATCGCCCCCGGCATCGATAACGGGACGCGATGATTGTGGTCTATTTTCCAGCGGCTTGTTCATGTCTCTATCCATAATTTCGCGGCATCGGTTTCCGCCCTTTCCCGCTAGGGCCGCGGGTCATGGGCTTCATGGCATTTCGCGCACGGCGTCACCGCGTCCAGTTCCTTGTGCTTGGGAACCAACTTGCCGATTTCGCCCTGTTTGGAGAACTGCGGGAACGCCCTGGGCCGATTGATCCCTTCCAGGTGGCAGTTCAGGCATTGCGCGCGGGTCTTGTCGATAAACGCAACGGCGGTCTTTTTCCCTGCCTTGGCATGATCGACGATGGGACCGTGGCAGGTCTCGCAGGCAACCTTGCGATGCGGTTTCTTGCGCCACAGCTTGGCGACATCCTTGTGACAGGTTTTGCAGCTGTCATTGCCGCCATAGACCAATGGCTGCGCGGCGGCTTCCACCACGGCATCGCCGCGATACCAGTGTTCATAATTCCAGCTGTCCGGCGTCGCCCATTGCTTGACCGCCAGGAATCCGGCGCCGAATACCACGAGGATCAATAGCAGGCGATAGAGATGTGACCGGGGTGAGGGAGCTGCCACCTTGCCGCCTCCTTCTGGCTAAATCATCCGTGGTCGGAAAATAAATGGATTAAGAAAAAGAAGAGGTGGCTGGCCCCCGGTCATCATGATCCAGGGGCCAGCCGAGGGCTCTACCGCTTCTTAGGCAGGGTTTTGACATGCGCCATGATGTCCATGGCGATCTGTTCCTTGTTGGCCAACGCCCGCAAGGCAGGCATCGGTGCGCCGGGATGCCCGTTCATGATCTTGTGCATGACTTCCCATGGGTTGCTCATCTGCTTGCCAAGGGTTTTGCCCATGTCCTTGGGCCGCGCGCCGTCTTCACGGTGGCAACCGGCACAGATCGTGTTGAAATAATCCGCGCCCCTTGCCTTGTCTCCGGCCTTTGGCGATTTGCTGGCGTAATCGATATATTTGCGCATGTCGACCATGCCCTTGCTGACGAAGAGCGCCAGATCCTGAAAATCTTCGTCCTCCATCTTGCCGGCAAGACCGTGGGTGCCGTCTTTCACGATTGCCACGATCTTGGCAGGATCAGCACCCCAATAGGCGTTCACGCCCTTGATGCCGGTCTTGTAGGAACCACCGGCATAGGCGCCGTCCTTGCCCAGGCCGTCCCAGCCATGACAGGATTTGCAGCGCCAGGTGACGTTGCCCTTTTTCTTTGTGTTGGACGCGGGCCATGCCTTATGCGTGGCCTTGGGCTTGTCAGCCTCGATCACCTTGAACCATTTGTCATAGAGCTTACCGCCCCGCGCCAGGGAAGCAGCCGATTCCGCTACCGCCGGCTGCGCCGCGATCGCGAACATGGCAGCCGTAAAAATTACCGCCAAGCCGCTAAGAAAAAGTTTTTCCAAAATCCGTTTCATGATCTTCTCCCTCTCAAATTCGATTGCGACAACAATCTTTTCAAATATCACGCTGGTTTCGCCCAATTACGTGGCACTGGAGGAATGGACGGATACATCTCTGGATCTCTATTTCCCCGTCGCTTCCTCGTCGTTTTTTAATTAAAACTATCTCCTTGATATCCAACTATAATTTCTATCGATATCAACTCCCGCTTGCCTTGACGCGGATCAAGAAATCAGCGGTTTCCAAACATAATTCCATCCCGCGGGCGGTTGCCGACCGGCCTTTTGATCGCCCTGCCGCCTGGCTGTTCGGGATACCCAACGGGGCGGCGACCTTTATGGCGCCGTCCTTTTGGCGCGGATACTAGTCTGGTCAGTTGATATGATGGGCGAATTTGCCGAAGGGGCCGGCATGTGGCACCCTCCGCACCAACGGATTGCATCAATCAGAAAAAAGCGGACAGACTATGGAGTTCATCAACACCTTCGCTGGCAGCCCCTTGAACCGAATGGGCAACGAGCGGCGAAACGCGGACTGGCTAAAACAGCAAATGGACGATCCGGAAAGCTGCTTTTTGCCGCTGTGGCAATTGCGTGCCCTGATGATGCCGGGGGAGCTGTTGCGCATCGGCTGGTGCCAACGGGCCGATGTGCAGCCATTCATCAATCAGGGCGCGACGGTTCTGTTACTGGGCCAGGTCAACGGCCGCTCGCACTTCGCGGTGGATGTCTCGGCCGCCGGCCCGAAAAAGGCCAACGCGCCGCTACAGGACTATGGCAAATGGATTGATGTGCGCAGCGCCGCGGCCACGTGCAGCGGCCCTGACGCCGCCATCCTGGCGCAATCCCGCTCCATGCTGGACTGGCACGCCCGGCACGGCTTTTGCTCCGTCTGCGGCCAGCCGTCGAGCATGGGCGAGGCCGGCTATTCCCGCAAATGCAATGATGAAGAGTGTGGCGCCATGCATTTCCCGCGCACCGACCCGGTCACCATCATGTTGGTGCTGGATGGCGAGCGCTGCCTGTTGGGGCGGCAAAAAATCTTTGCCCCGAACAGCTATTCCGCCCTGGCCGGTTTCATGGAACCGGGCGAAACCATCGAGGAAACCGTGCGCCGCGAAGTCTTTGAAGAAGCCGGCATCCGGGTCGGCGATGTGCGCTACATCTTCTCGCAGCCCTGGCCGTTCCCCTCGTCATTGATGATGGGCTGCTTTGGCACGGCGGAAACCACCGAGATCAACGTCGATACCAACGAGTTGGAAGAGGCCCGCTGGTTCAGCCGGGACGAAGTGGCGGAAATGGTGAACAACTGGCAGGACCAGACCAAATTGCGCATGCCCGCCCCCCTGGCCATTGCCCACCAACTGGCCCAGGCCTGGTTAAGGGGCGACTAGCCGAACAGCAGCAGGACGACGATGCTGCCGGCGACGATCGCCATGCCGACTAGTTCTTTTGGCGTCGAGCGTTCCTTGAAGAACAGTACCGACAGGGCCAGGGTGAACAACAGTTCCACCTGACCCAGGGCTTTGACATAGGCCGCCCGTTCGATGGTCATGGCGGTGAACCAGCCAGCGGAACCGATCACCGAGGTGATGCCGACAAACAGGCAGCCGCGCCAATTGGGCGCCATGGCGGTGAATTGATCGCGGGCGCGCAGCAACATATAGGCCGACATAATGGCGGTCTGGATCAACAGCACCGTGACCAGGGTCAGGGCGGCGGCGTAAAGCCAATCATCCAGGCCCAGGGACAGGCTGGCCTGGCGCAGGAACAGCGAGGCCCCGGCAAAGCCCAGGCCGGCGGTCAAGCCAACGCCGGCGGCGGGCTGAAACAACCGCCGTAACAAGGTCTCGCCGGCAATGCCCGTGCGGGCGAGATTGATCAGCACAACGCCCACGGCGCCCAGGGCGATGGCGATCCAGCCCGCCCCGGCGATGGCCTCGTGAAACACCGTCGCCCCCAATACCGCCGTCAACAAGGCTTCGGTACGGGCATAGGTGGAGCCAATGGCGAAGTTGCGCAGGGAAAACAAAAATACCAACAGCACCGTGGCGGCGATCTGGGACAGGCCGCACAGGGCCGCGAACAGGAAAAACTCCCAGCCCATGGTCGGCAATTGGTGGCTGCCCAGTTGTTTCAGAAACAACAGATAGGCAAGGGCAAACGGCAAGCCCCACAGAAACCGGATGTACGAGGCGCCGACGGCGGAGAAATCCTTGGTCAGATATTTTTGCCCGGCCGTCCGGGCTGCCTGCATGAAGGCAGCCAGAAAGGTGATCGGGATCCAGATCCAAACTTCCATGAACATCGCCGTTGGGTGTTGGCGCTAATCCAATGCCCGATACCAGGTATCGGAAAGGGTATAGCCCTGGGGGAAGGGGTCGTCGGGATCCAGACTATATTGATGGCTGCCGGTAATCCAGGCCCGGCCCTGCACGCTGGGCGATATGGCGGGCAAATCACCAACCGCGCATAGCTCTTCGATACGGCAATGGAATTCCGTGCCCAGCACCGATTGGCTGATCAGGGTTTCGCCCAGGCCGATCCGGCCACGGGCATGCAGCACCGCCAGACGGGCCGAGCTGCCGGTACCGCAGGAGGAGCGGTCCAACTTACCCGGCGAAATGACGACCGTGTTGCGCCCGACTGTGCGGCCGGCGGCGTCCTTGGACAGCGGCGCGGCGAACTGGGTGAAGGTCACGCTGTGAATGTCCGGATTTTCCGGATGGCTGACCGGATGTTGCGCCACTGCCGCCGCTTTGATCCGCTCGCCCATTTCCACCAGCTCCCGCGCCTCGTCCGGGACAAGTGCAAAGCCCAGACCCGGCGCATCGACAATGGCAAAAAAGGCGCCGCCATAGGCGATATCGCAGGCAATGGTGCCCAGCCCCGCAACCTCGACGGCCGCATCCAGCTTGGCCACGAAGCAGGGAACATTACCGATACGCACATTCAGGCAGCGGCCGTCGCGGCATTGCGCCACCACCTCGATAAGACCGCCGGGGGTATCGAGGGACAATACGGTCTCTGGCTCCTGCATCGCCACCATGCCGGTTTCCAGCAACACCGTGGCCACGCAAATGGCGTTGGAGCCGGACATGGCCGGATAATCGGTGGGTTCCATGATGATGAAACCCGCGGCCGCGCCCGGCGTCTTGGCCGGCACCACCAGATTGCTGTGGACAAAGGCCCCGCCGCGCGGTTCGTACAACAGAAACTTGCGCAGGCCGTCATCCTGGGTGCGCAGATATTCCCGCTGCGCAAACAGGCTGTCGCCGGGCGGTGGCAACACGCCGCCGGTAATAACCCGGCCCACCTCGCCCTCGGCATGGCAGCCGATCACCGTGATGCTGCGCGCGGATCGCACCCTTAGTACCTATTCAACTTTCAATGGCGCAACACCAGCCCTCGCCCCCACCCGGCCGCCCACGAGATCATAATCAATGG
>JADHTB010000039.1 GCA_016776605.1 Alphaproteobacteria bacterium
CCACCGAAGGCCGCTCACCAAGGCCCCGTGGCTGCGTTGCGGTTCTTGGACGATGCGCCACATCGACCTGCAAACCGCGCCTACCCACGGGGCCTTGGTGAGCGGTCAAATGGTTCAGAATACCCCGGAAATGCTCTAGACCCACCCCTCGTCAGATGCGGAAGCTAAACTTCGCTGTGGGAGCGAGGTCATCGTGTTCGCTCAAGACCGCGCCGGACCGCATTGAGCCAGGGGTCGTCCTTGGCGAACAACTGACGTTTGGCGTCCAGTAAACCCCGCACGGCCTTGATCGCCGTTGCGCGGCGTTCCGCATCGCCGGCGGGCCGGGCTAGCCCGGAAAGGTGGCTCATCACCATGTACTGGACAGCCACACGGGAGTAAGGCGCCGCCGCCAGGGCCCTGGCGATCGGCGCCCGTCCGTCGCGGCCGGCCCGTTCACGCGCCATGCCAAGCAATAGTTGGGCGTCTATCCGCAGCCGTGGCTTGGTTTCATTATTCTCGACGGCGCGTGCCAACGCCGAGGCCGCGCCCACCCAATCCGCGCGATGAATGCGTATCAGCGCACTTACGAACTCAACCACGGCGGATCGCCCACGCTCCAATCCGCCGTAGCGGATCCAGCCGCGTTTATCACCATCGTATCGGATGCGCGCCTGACTGGGCTCTATAATCTCGCCGACGAAGCTGTCGCCAATCCGGCCTATGACCTCGTCGCCGGTCCGGTGGCGATAGACCAGGATCGCGTTCGGTTTCTCGTAGCGCGCTACGACATCCCGGTCGAGTAGGATCGGCGAAAGCTCGTAACGACGGGAAGGGAGATCGACCGACAATGTCTCGCCGCCGACCGAGAGCCGCCAGATCTCGTGCTGTGTCTCCCGTCCATCCTCGTAGAGAGGCATCGACAGCCGCGGTTGGACGGCAACGCCGTCACCATACTGATAGGCCTCGCCCCACAGCACCATCTGCCCGCCAATCCTCCAATTCCGGAGCGCCCGCTCCGCCGCCTTGTGGGTCTGGGCCGGTAGTTGCGCTGTGTCCCAGGCGATGCCCGCGCTGCCGAAATTCAACCGGCTGGGCGGGGCGGGCGGCCGAACATAGGGCGTGCGGCGGAAGGTCTTCCAGACCTGCAGGTTAAGGACGGTTGCTACATTCAGGCCGAGCGCGCCCTGGCCATGGAATGCGGGGATATAAAGGCAAAACCCCCAACCAGCGCAAGACTCCTGCGCCTGGGCACCCGGAGCGGCCCAGAAGGCGAGCAGTGCGGCGAGCAGCGCGGAAGCGTGGATGCGGCGTCTCATGGTCCGCTTCCGGCAAGACGCGCCAGGGATTTGTCAATCGCCTGGTTAAGTGGCGCAATCCCCGCAACCCCGAGGGTATAGGACTTAGCCTTGTTTAAAAGGGCGACGATGGTCTGATCCGGCAGGCCGCGCGCCTCTGCTTCCATGGCGATGGCATAGATGGTCGCCGCGGTGTGCGATTCCGACGCCAACTCAAAATCTTCGAGCTTGAACGCGGCCTCAACCTGGACGTCCGGCATATCAAGCTCGCCATGGAGTTCGCCGTAATAGAAATGGCTTCGAACCCGGAAGCGCGCGCCCGGCTTGCGGATCAGTCCGTACAGCAGGGTTAGCGTGCCGTCATCCAGCCAGCGCTGCTTCAATTCATTGGGGCTTCCTCTGAACTGAACCGGCATGCCGGCCAGGTCCTTCACCTCGAGATGGCTTAGGCGATCGAGATAGGCGAGCCTGCTATCCAGCGCCGTCAGCTCACCAACCAGGGTTAACATTCGGCCATGCAGCATCGACATAAAGGCCGAGAAGGCTTTGTTATGCTGGTCGGAAATCTCGGCGCCGCCATACTGAAAAGTCCAGATATCGGTGCGCGGCCGCGGCTGTGCGGCGGCGCTGTTCGACCAGAATGCCCAGGATGCCCAGAACGCAATAAGCGCCACGGCGCAGGTGGTAAACGCTGGGCGGTGACGCCCTGTCATTGTACCGGACAGGGGCACGATGCGGCCTTAGGGTCGGGCACGTGGTCGAAAGCGACGATCTGCACCGCCAACCGATAGGTACAGTTAGGCACGTCCGCTGTTGCAGCAGGCAATCGAAACCGCTGACCCTGCTGGTTCAGCACAATCAGGTCATAGACCTTCAGCGCCTGCGCCTGCAATTCAAGCTGTTTGCCAGGATCGTCCTCATTCTTAAGCGGTTGCGCCGGATAGCTCTTGTTTGGCGCGGCGGCGCCGGAGGTTACACCCACACGGATCGACTTGATGATCGCGGTGCGGTCGCCAATGTTGGAGGCGGCCAGTCGGATCGCATCCCGTTCGCAGCTCAACGCCGTCACGCGGACGTCTGATCCGTGCACTACAAACTGGTCCTTCACGAAGACGAAGGCCAACGTGACGATTGGTACCAGCGTCACCAACGCCTGGACGTTTAGCCCGCCTAGGAAGCGGGTGAACCAGCCCTGATATTTTTTACAGTTGGTACAATAGCGCGCGCCGTCCGGCAGCGCGGCGGCGCAGATCACGCAATGCCGGCTCGATACGGGATCGGTCACGGTAGCAGGGCGTCCAGCGTTCTGGGGCCAAGCTGGCCGGTCTGCTCCAAGTTCTTCGACTCTTGGAAGGCCGAAACCGCCGCGGATGTCCTTGGCCCCCAAATTCCGTCGGCTGGTCCCGCATCGTGCCCCGCGGCATTGAGCGCGGTCTGCACCCGCCGGATCAGACGTTTTTCACGTAGGCGCGCTGCTTTATCTACGCGCCGAGACGCGGCGTCTCCGGCTACCACCGAGGGTGTCCAGCCCAGCGCCGCCACCGCGAGCGCGGCGCCAGTCAATAGAAGGTATCGGCGTGTTGATGGTATTTTGGCCATTTCCCGCTTCCCCCATTGCCATGATGAAGATCGATCCAGGATCACCGAATAAGCGACTTGCGCGCAGTAAAGGATGACTCCATTAATTCTGATAGGCAAGCCGCTTACGGACATTTTACGGGACCGTCCGCTATTGCCGGTTTTACCCCAGGATAGGCCATTTCAGATGGGTGGCTGCATCACCCAGGTATTTGCTGTGATGATCGTTCGGCTTTGTTGGCTGGAAACAGCAGCCGCGCCGTCGTGCCCACACCGATTTCGCTCTCGATCTCAAGCTTACCGCCATGTTGCTCCATGAACAATTTGACCAGGGGGAGCCCTAATCCAGTGCCCTGATAGCGTCTTCCCATCGAGCTATCGATCTGGCCAAAGGCGGTCAATGCCCTGGGTATATCCGCTGCGTCGATGCCAATGCCGGTATCTCTGACTTCGACATGCATGCCACCATCATCGGGTATCGAAATTGCGACAATGGCGCTGCCACCGGCGGGGGTAAACTTGATCGCGTTCGACAGCAGATTGATCAGCATTTGTTTCAGCAGTCGCTCGTCGGCAATCAAGGCCGGCAGATTGGCAGGCAACTGCGTCAATATCTGAATATTTTCCCTCTTAGCGCGATCGGTCAGCAGCCGCAAGGCGCGCTCGATCGCGCGCTCCATATTCACTTCCTCAAATCGGGGTTCAAATTTTCCAGCTTCAATTTTCGCCAGATCAAGGATGTCATTGATCAAATCCAGTAGGAGAAGCCCCGCTTCTCTGATGTCGGCGATAGTATGTTTTTGCAGATCATTGATCGGACCGTATATGCCTTCGCCCATAGCCTCGGAAAAACCGATCACGGCATTGAGGGGCGTTCTCAATTCGTGGCTCATATTCGAGAGAAATTCCGATTTTGCCTGGTTTGCTTTATCTGCGTCCCTCGCCAACCGCTCCGAATTTTCGGTTAAGGCGCGTAATTCGCGTTCCAACTTTTCCCGTCGGTCGATTTCGCGGTCCAGTCGTTGTATCGCGGGCAGCCAACTGGAAAGCCCGAAGCCGGCTATTACCAAGCCAGGGAAGTACAGGAGGCTCGGCAAAATCGTACCACTGTTCTTCCAGAACGATGATTCTATGATTGCCCGAATGTCGAGGTTGGCGATAACTACAAGGCTGTAATCAACAAACGCGGCAACCGCGACGAGGGTGATGCCGACCGCTACCAGCGTAAATCCGCGATCCACCCGCGCCAGCCGCTCACGCTTCCAGAAAAGCAAAATGGGGATGCTGGCGACGCCCAGAAATGTCAGGAAACTGGCGTCAAGGAAGGCGGTTAAGGATATCGGCATTAGAAAAGCGTTCTATTTCCAATCATCTGGCGCGTCGAGAGTCTCAATGCGACTTAATCTCTAACATGATAGAGGCATTGAAGTGACCAAGTTAAGCGCTGGCCATGGCAAACGGTACCATGGGCAACAAATCGATCTAGAGCATTTCCGGGATATTCTGGTCCAATTGATGGTGCCCCTAAGCCATTCGGGTAGGCGCGTTGCGCAGCGCGATGTGGTGCATCGGGCAAGCGGCGCAACGCACCAGAATGGCTTAGGGGCGCCACCGAAGGCCGCTCACCAAGGCCCCGTGGCAGTGTTACGGTTCTTGGACGATGTACCAGATCGACCTGCAAACCGCGCCTACCCACGGGGCCTTGGTGAACGGTCAAATGGTTCAGAATATCCCGGAACTGCTCTAGCGCAGGCGGATGATCATGTATTTGATGAAGGCGCGGTCCACGGTGGCCTGGGCGGCGCCCCGCCAGACGTTGAAGGCCGCGTCATAACTGGGATAGATGCCGCGCACGTCTATGGCCGCCAAGTTAACGAATTCGGCGCCGCGCGGGTCACGGACTTCACCGCCCATGACCATGAACAGGGGCTGGTCTTCCCCATCAAATTGGCGATCATCAATGGTTGCGTCTGGTGCTGTCATGGCGGCCTTATATCAGGAATTTATTGCCTGTCCATGAAGATTTCGATCCCGAGGCGCTTGGAACCCTGTTTTGTGAAGGGGGTAGGCCGGTCGGGCCGGAGGGCTATAATAGCCGGTAGTCCGTGAAGGGAGAAACATTGTGGGCATGGAAAATTTTCAATTGAAACCCGGCGATCTTGGCTTTTACGGTGCCGGCCTGACCCGGCCCGAATGCGTGCTGTGTCTGGCCGACGGCACGGTCATCACATCCCATTGGGATGGCGGGGTCAGTGTCATCGACGGGAATGGCGGGCGCCGGGATATTCTGGGCAGACGGGCTGACGGCCTGCCGCCTGTCGCCACCAACGGCTTTGCCTTGACCAAGGCCGGAGAGTTCCTGCTGGCGGATCTGCATGGGAAAGGCGGTGGCGCCTGGCGGCTTTCGCAAAATGGCGACGTGCGCCCCCTGTTGGTGGAACTGGATGGTCAGGCCCTGCCGTCGGCGAATTTTGTTGGTGTCGATCACAAGGACCGTATCTGGATCACCATATCCACTCGGCATGATCCCCGCGCCCTGGCCTATCGCCCGGACGTTGCCGATGGCTTTATAATTATCATGGACCAGAAAGGCGCCCGCATCGTGGCCGACGATATCGGCTATACCAACGAGGCGATCGTCGATCCCTCTGGTGAATGGCTATACGTGAACGAGACCATGGCCCGGCGTACCTCGCGCTACCGTATCAAGGATGACAATAGCCTGGGGCCGCGCGAAACATTCGTGGAATATGGCGCCGGCACTTATCCTGACGGCCTGGCCTTTGACGAGGAAGGGGCGTTCTGGATGACCTCCGTGGTCTCCAACCGGGTGGTGCGCGTCGCCACCGACCGCAGCCAGACCATCGTGATCGAAGAGAATGATCCCGAACAACTGGCCGTGGTCGAAAAGGCCTTTCTAGCCGGTGAATTGGGCCGGGAACATATGGATAGCATCCAGACGGAGGTGATGCGCAGTATCTCGTCCATCGCTTTCGGTGGGCCGGATCGCCGTACCGCCTATTTGGGTAATCTGCTTGATAGCAAGATTTATACTTTCGAAAGCCCGGTGCCGGGCTTTATCCCGTCCCATTGGAACGTTCGTCTGTGAGCGTCGAAAATTTACTCTAGACCCGTTTCGATATTCATCGAACCAAGTCTAGCTTTACTCGCTCACGCTTGTGCGCCAAAGCGCACCGCTCCGCGTGGGCGGCGCAGGGGCGCCGTGCCGCCGTCACGGCCTGGAATGCGTATTTCAAAATCGAAAACGGTCTAGTCGTCGAGATTGCTGCTGCGGATCATGGCGAGGAATTCGCGGCGGGTCGCGGCATTTTCACGGAATGCACCCAGCATCCGCGAGGTCGCCAGGGCGGCGCCCGGTTTGTGTACGCCGCGTGTGGTCATGCATTGGTGCGAGGCCTCGATCATCACGGCGACGCCCAGGGGCTGCAAGACCTCCTGAATGGTATTGGCGATCTGCGCCGTCATCTTTTCCTGAATTTGCAGGCGTTTGGCATAGACTTCCACCAACCGCGCCAGCTTTGAAATGCCGACAACCCGGCGATTGGGCAGATAGGCGATATGGGCCCGGCCCAGGATTGGCGCCATGTGATGTTCGCAATGGCTTTCGAAACGGATATCGCGCAGCAGGACGATTTCATCATAACCTTCGACCTCTTCGAAGGTGCGTTGCAGGATTTCCACCGGGTCATCGTGATAACCGGCGAAATATTCCTCATAGGCGCGGGCCACCCGCTCCGGCGTGCCGGTCAGGCCCTCCCGGTCGGGATCATCGCCGGTCCAGCGGATCAAGGTGCGGACGGCCTCTTCCGCCTCGGCCCGGCTGGGCCGCCTCGCCTGAGCCGCCTGGCGCTCCGCGGCCAGGGTTTCGGCCAGCTTCAGCTGCGGTTTGATATTCTGCGCCTTATTCATGGTCCCACCTAATTTATCCCCCAGAGCGCATTTAGAATAAATGCGCTCGGAACCTTAAGAGTAGAGCAATCGAACCAGTTACTTAGGTCGCCAAGGCAACGCCAATTAATTGAAAATTGCTCTAGGACCCAATTTAGGCATGGAATCGGAAAGGGCAAGCGCTATGAGGAATTTGCCCCCGAAACCGTCTGGCGTGGGACAATGGGTGCAAGGCCCCCCGCCGTGGTGATGAAGTCCACCACGACCTCCAAACCTTGGTGGGTTTTCAGGTTGGTGAAAACAAAGGGGCGGTCGCCGCGCATGCGTTCGCTGTCGCGGCGCATGACTTCCAGGTCGGCGCCCACCATGGGAGCCAGGTCAATCTTGTTGATGATCAGCAGGTCCGAGCGGGTAATGCCGGGGCCGCCCTTGCGGGGAATTTTCTCGCCCGCCGCGACATCGATGACATAGATGGTCAGATCGGCCAGTTCGGGGCTGAAGGTCGCCGCCAGATTGTCGCCACCCGACTCGATCAGGCAGATTTCGGCCTTTGGGAAGGCCCGGCTCATCTGTGCGACCGCCGCCAGATTGATCGAGGCGTCTTCGCGGATCGCGGTATGGGGACAGCCCCCCGTTTCAACGCCCATGATCCGTTCGCTAGGCAAGGCGCCGGCGCGGGTCAGGATCTGTTGATCCTCCTTGGTATAGATATCATTGGTGATCACGATGATATCCCGCTCGTCCCGCATGCGGCGGCACAATGCCTCCAGCAACGCGGTCTTGCCGGAGCCAACGGGTCCGCCAACCCCCACACGCAATGGGCCGTGGTCAGGCGAAAGATCTGTCAGTGTGCTCATGATCGAAACAACCTCGTATATTGGTTTTCGTGTTGCATGCTGGCCCAGTCCACCATGATGGCGGCGGAACCCAGCTGTTCCAGGGTGGCGGTGGTGGCCTCTTGCGCGGCGGCGATGACGGTGCCTTCCAGGGCGGCCTGGGCCAATTGACCATCGGTCTGACCCAGCGGCACCAGCCGCACGGCGGCGTTGATTAAATTTGCCGACCAAGCCTGTAGATATAGATGCAGCGCGCTGGCGGGATCGATGCCGTGCGCCGTACAGGCCATGGCGACGGCGACGGCCAGAGTGGGCGTTATGCCGGACTGGGACAGTAAACTCCGCCGTGTCTTCAAGGCATCGTTCGGCCAGGCACGGCTGACGGTGAGTAGAAAGGCTTCGCCCTGGGATAGAGCCTCCAGGGCCAATTCCCGGCTGGCAAAAGATGCCGCCGCCAATTCCGCTATTTCCAGGAATGCCGCGTCTCTCGCCGCTAAGGCCGTGGCGAGAAAAATGCCGTCGCATCGGCCACTGCCATGGCGCAAGTCCGCCTCCAGCCAATCGATCAGGCTGCCCCGGTCGTGCACCAGGCCGGCTTCAACCGCATATTCCAGGCCATGGGAATAGCTGAAGGCGCCAATGGGAAAGGCCGGCGACAACCAGCTTTGCAGCCGTAACAGATGCTCTGGTTTAATGTTCATGGCCATCTTGATGGTTATGGCCGCGTTCATGATCGTGTTCATGTTTGTGGCTGTGCCCGCCGCCGGCGTCTTCGTAGGCGCCGCCTTCGGGCTGAAACGGCGCCGTGATGGCGTCCACCTGCGCCCCCATGGCCCGCGCCATGGCTTCGATCACGTGATCGGGGCGAATGCGCAGTTGGTCTGCCCTGATGTCCGTGGGCAGATGCCGGTTGCCCAGATGCCAGGCCATGCGCGATAGGGCCAACGGCGTGGCGCAGCGGATTTCCAGCAGCGGTTCAGGTGCCGCCCGGACCGCCAGCCAGCGGCCGTCGCCGACGCGCAGGCCATCGCCATGGGCCATGGCAATCGCTTTCGGCAGATCCAGCAGGATCTCCTCGCCATTGTCCGTACACAGGCGAATACGCCTGCGGTGGCGTTCGTCAAAGGTCAGGGTGACGCCATCGGCGGCCTGCTCGGACGGCCAGTCTGTGGCGTTGAAATGGGCGATGGCGCGTTGCATTTGTCTCTCCTCAATACAGGAAGTAGCGTTGCGCCATGGCCAGAACCTCGGCCGGTTCACAGGTCAGCAGGACGCCATCGGCGCGGACTTCATAAGTTTCCGGGTCCACGTCGATGTTTGGCATATGGTCATTCAGGATCATCGCCCCCTTGCCGATACCGCCACGGGTGTTGCCCACCGCCAGCAGCGGTTTGGCCAGGCCATAGCGTTCGCCAATATCAGCCTCGATACCGGCCTGGCTTGCGAAGGTTACCGATGATGCCGTCTGGGCGCCACCAAAGGCCGCGAACATGGGCCGCATATATTGCGGCTGCGGCGTCGGGATAGAGGCGTTGGGATCGCCCATCTGCGCCGCCGCGATGCTGCCCATTTTCAAAACCATGTCCGGTTTGACGCCAAAAAAGGCCGGCGACCACAGGCACAGATCGGCCAGCTTACCCACCTCGATCGAACCCACGTGCCCTGCGATGCCTTGGGCGATGGCCGGGTTGATGGTGTATTTCGCCACATAGCGCCGGGCGCGCAGATTGTCGTTGTTGCTGGTTTCGCCATCCAGGGCGCCGAACTGTTTCTTCATCTTGTCGGCGGTCTGCCAGGTCCGGATGATGACCTCGCCAACCCGGCCCATGGCCTGGCTGTCCGAGGCGATAATGGAGAAGGCGCCCAGATCATGCAGGATGTCTTCCGCCGCGATGGTCTCCTTGCGAATGCGGCTTTCGGCAAAGGCGACGTCCTCGGCGATGTTGGGGTCGAGATGGTGGCAGACCATCAACATATCCAGATGCTCGTCCACCGTGTTGCGTGTGTAAGGCCGGGTCGGGTTGGTGGACGAGGGGATCACGTTGGCTTCGCCACAGACCTTGATGATATCGGGGGCATGGCCGCCACCGGCGCCTTCGGTGTGGAAGGCATGGATGGTTCGGCCCTTGAAGGCCTTGATGGTGTTCTCGACGAAGCCGCTCTCGTTCAAGGTATCGGTGTGAATCATCACCTGCACGTCCATCTCGTCCGCCACGGACAGACAGCAATCGATGGCCGCGGGCGTGGTGCCCCAATCTTCGTGCAGTTTCAAACCACAGGCGCCGGCGTCCAGCTGTTCCACCAGGGCGCCGGGCAGCGAGGCATTGCCCTTGCCGAAAAAGCCCAGGTTCATGGGAAAGCCGTCGGCGGCCTGCATCATACGCTGAAGATGCCAGGCCCCCGGTGTACAGGTGGTGGCGTTGGTGCCCGTGGCCGGGCCGGTGCCGCCGCCCAGCATGGTGGTGATGCCGGAATACAATGCCTCTTCAATCTGTTGCGGACAGATAAAATGGATATGCACATCCAGGCCGCCGGCGGTGATGATCTTGCCCTCCCCCGCGATGGCCTCGGTCGACGGGCCGATGATGATGTTCACGCCCGGTTGGATGTCGGGATTGCCAGCCTTGCCGATGGCGGCAATGCGGCCATCGGTAATGCCGATGTCGGCCTTGACCACGCCCCAGTGATCCAGGATCAGGGCGTTGGTGATGACCGTATCGACGGCGCCCTGGCCCCGGCCCAATTGCGATTGGCCCATGCCGTCGCGGATTACCTTGCCGCCGCCGAATTTGACTTCTTCGCCATAGATGGTGTGGTCCCGTTCAACCTCGATAAACAATTCCGTATCGGCCAGGCGCACCTTGTCGCCGACCGTGGGCCCGTACATGTGGGCATAGTCGGCCCGGTTCATTGTCGCGGCCATGCTCTAACCCTCCCCATCCGTAAGATCATCCAGGGCGCCCATTACGGCGCCGTTGAAGCCAAATACCCGGCGGTCGCCCCTGTAGGGCACCAGCGGCACCTCGCGCCTTTGTCCCGGTTCGAACCGGATGGCGGTGCCGGCGGGAATGTCCAGCCGGCGGCCGCGCGCGGCCTCGCGGTCGAAATCCAGGGCGCTGTTGCTTTCATAAAAATGATAGTGACTGCCCACCTGCACCGGCCGATCACCGGTATTGGCAATGGTCAGGGTGATGACGTCCTGGCCCTGGTTCAGGGTAATCTTGCCGTCCTGCGTAATGATTTCGCCTGGGATCATGATCTCAATCCTTAAAAAATGGGGCGTCAACGAATGGGATGATGGACAGTGACCAGTTTGGTGCCGTCGGGGAAGGTGGCTTCGACTTGAACATCCGCCAGCATCTCCGCGATACCCTCCATCACCTGGCCACGCTTGATGACCTCGGCGCCCGCCGCCATCAGATCGGCCACGGTGCGCCCGTCGCGGGCGCCTTCGACGACGAAATCCGTGATCAGGGCGACCGCTTCGGGGTAATTCAGCAGAACCCCCCGGCTCAGGCGGTTGCGGGCCACCATGGCCGCGGTCGCCACCATCAATTTGTCTTTTTCCCGTGGGGTCAGATACATCAGGTTTCCTCCTCGAAAATTTTCGTCAACAGGCCCAGACGCGGGGCAGGGGCATGGGCATGGAATGGGGCCGGCCATGGATCGCGGCGCGGAAGGGCAACAGGAATGCCTCCACGTCCCGCCGCAGTGTCAGGCCGTCTGGGGCCAGAAAACGGCAGATCAACAGGCCCGGTCGTTCGCTTGCCCCGGCGCGGCCATGGCTTTCCCGCAACAGACCCTTTGCCATGGCCAGATAGTCAGCCGCATCAGATGCTACGTAGATCAAGGTGGCCAGGGCGCGGGCGCCGGCCAATAGAGCGGGCCGCGCGCTCAGGTTTTCAATATCGCCCTGCAGGTGAAAATCATCGGCCCAGATCAGCCGCCCGTCCCGGCGCAGGCGCCAGCGGTCCCGGACGGCGGCCTGGGTTAGCCGTTCGCCACTGGCTAGACGTCCCAACAGCAACCAGTCCATGGCCAACAGGCGGCTGCCGCCGTCTATCTCCATATGGGTTTGCCGGGCCAGGGCGCCGCCGTTGAACAAAATTGTTTCCTGGGGCAACCACTCCAGAAAAGCGCCGTCGCTAATCGCCAGGTGGCATTGAACATGGCTGTCAGCCCCGCGCGAGCGGTAGATTTTTTCCGCCGCCTGGGTGGTGGCTGTGACCTGTGCGCCGCTTTGTGCCGTAATGCAGTAGTCCAACTGGTCGCCATCGGTGACGCCGCCGGCGGTATTCAGCAACACAGCCTCCACCCTGCCGTCGCGGCCCTCTGTCCGGCGCGGCAACAGCACCCGGCAGGGGTTGGCCTGATAGAGCTCGGTCAGCCGGGTTTCAGGACCGGCAAAGCCGACGCGGGCGGCACCATGCAAGCGCTGGAGACGCTGCGGCTGGAATGGCGTTTCAGACCGTGAGGTAGCGGCGTACATCTTTTTCCACCATGCCGGACCGCTCGCCCGATAACACGACCTCGCCCCGGTCCATCACGATATAGCTGTCCGCCAGATCGCGGGCGAATTCGAAATATTGCTCCACCAGAACAATGGCCATGTCGCCACGGTCGCGCAATTGGGCGATGATCCGCTGGATGTCCTTGATGATCGAGGGCTGGATCCCCTCGGTCGGCTCGTCCAGTACCAGCAGGCGCGGCTGCATGGCCAGGGCGCGGGCAATGGCTAATTGCTGTTGCTGGCCACCCGACAGATCACCGCCCCGGCGCCCCAGCATATCTTTCAGTACCGGGAACAGCTTGAAGGTTTCGGGCGGCAACCGCCGTTCGCCGCGCGGCAGGGCGGCAAAGCCGGAACGCAGATTTTCATCCACGGTCAGAAAGGGGAAAATTTCGCGGCCCTGGGGCACATAGGCGATGCCGGCGCGGGCCCTGGCGTGGCTGGGCGTCTTGTTAATATCACGCTCTTCCCAATGGATGCTGCCGCTTTGAATGGCCTGCTGGCCAACGATAGCGCGCAACAGCGAGGTTTTACCAACGCCGTTGCGGCCCAGGACGCAGGTGACCTGGCCGGGCCGCGCGGTCAGGGATATCCCGCGCAAGGCCTGCGAGGCGCCATAGAAAAGGTCGATGTTGTCTACTTGCAGCATCGCCTAACGCCCCAAATAGACTTCGATAACGCGGGGGTCGTTCTGTACGACCTCCAACGACCCCTCGGACAGTACGCTGCCTTCGTGCAGGACCGAGACCTTGGTGCCCAGGGCGCGGACAAATTCCATGTCATGTTCCACCACGACCACGGAGCGGGTCTTGGCGATCTGGCGTAACAGATCGGCGGTCTGCTCGGTCTCGGCATCGGTCATGCCGGCCACCGGTTCATCCACCAGCAATAACTCGGGCTGTTGCATCAACAACATGCCGATTTCCAGCCATTGCTTTTGCCCATGGGACAATTGGCCCGCCAGACGCCGCCGCGCCGCCGCCAGGGCGATGGTTTCAAGGGTCGCGTCGATGGCGGCTTGCTGGGCGCCGGACAGTTTGGCGAACAGGGTGGTGAAGGGGCCACGCGGGGCTTTTTGCGCCAGTTGCAGGTTATCCTCGACGCTGTGACTTTCGAACACCGTGGGTTTTTGAAACTTTCGGCCAATGCCCAGGTTGGCGATCTCGGCCTCATCCATGCGGGTCAGATCGATGTCGCCCTGGAACAGAACCACCCCCTTGTCGGGGCGGGTGCGGCCCGTGATGATATCCATCATGGTGGTCTTGCCGGCGCCATTGGGGCCGATGATCGCCCGCATCTCGTCCGCCTCTATCACCAGGCTCAAATCATTCAGAGCCTTGAAACCGCCAAAGCTGACAGAGATGCCGTCAAGATACAGAATTTCACTCATGCCCGGCCCCGCGCGCCCATCAGACGGGTAATCCCAAGGCCGCCGACGATGCCACCGACGATACCTCGTGGCAGGAACAGGGTGACGCCGACGAACAGGCCGCCCAGGGCGAACAGCCAGATTTCGGGAAAGGCGGCCGTCAGATAACTTTTCGCCAGGTTGACCAGGACCGCGCCGATGATCGCGCCGATCAAGGTGCCGCGCCCGCCCAGAGCCACCCAGATGACGATTTCGATGGAGTTGGCCGGGGCGAATTCACCGGGATTGATGATCCCCACCTGCGGCACGTACAAGGCACCGGCGATCCCGGCCATCACGGCCGAAACCGTGAAAACGAATAATTTATAATGTTCGACCCGATAGCCCAGAAAACGGGTGCGGCTTTCCGCATCACGAATGCCCACCAGGATCTTACCCAGTTTTGATGCCACGATCATCCGGCACAGTACGAATCCGGCCAGCAAGGTGGTTCCGCTGGCAATGAACAGGCCGACGCGGGTGCCCTGGCTGTGCAAATCAAAGCCCAGGATCTCTTTGAAATCGGTCAGGCCGTTATTGCCGCCAAAGCCCATGTCGTTGCGGAAAAAGGCCAACATCAAGGCGAAGGTCATGGCCTGGGTGATGATCGACAGATAGACCCCGCTGACCCTGCTGCGAAAAGCGAACCAGCCAAAGGTGAAGGCCAACGCACCGGGTACCAGGATCACCATGGCCAGGGCGAAGATGAAGTTGTCAAAACCCAGCCAGTACCAGGGCAACTCGTGCCAATTCAAAAAGACCATGAAATCCGGCAACTCGGCATTGCCGTAGACCCCCCTATCGCCGATCTGGCGCATCAGGTGCATGCCCATGGCGTAGCCGCCCAGGGTAAAAAAAGCGCCATGGCCCAGGCTGAGAATGCCGCAATAGCCCCAGATCAGGTCGACTGACAGGGCCAACAGGGCGAATGACAGATATTTGCCGAACAGGCTGAGCGCATAGGTGGGCACATGCAGGGGCGAGGTTTCCGGCAGCGCGAGGTGGAGGATCGGTGCGATGATGGTGATCCCCGCCAACAGGGCCGCGAATATCCAGGTGCTGGCATTGAGCTTCATGTCCCTATGCCTCCGCCGCGCGGCCCTTCAGGGCGAACAGGCCCCGAGGGCGCTTTTGGATGAACAGGATGACCAGAACCAGGATCAGGATCTTGCCCAACACCGCGCCGGCATAGGGTTCAAGAAACTTGTTCGCCAGCCCCAGGGACAGGGCGGCGACCAGGGTGCCCCACAAACTGCCGACGCCGCCGAACACCACCACCAGGAAACTGTCAATGATGTAACCCTGGCCCAGGTTGGGGCTGACATTGTCGATCTGGCTCAATGCGACGCCCGCCAGACCGGCCACGCCCGAGCCCAGGCCAAAGGTCATGGCGTCGACCCAGCCGGAACGAATGCCCACCGCATTGGCCATGGCCCGGTTCTGGGTTACCGCCCGCATGCGCAGGCCAAAATCCGTGTAGCGGATCAGCAGGGTCAGAAGTAGAAAGACCAATACGGCGAAGATGACGATGCAGATGCGGTTGTTGGTCAGCGCCAGGCCGCCGGTGATCTCGATCGAGCCGCTCATCCAGGTCGGGGCGATCACTTCCCGGTTGGTCGGGCCAAAGATGGAGCGAACAAATTGCTGCAACATCAGGCTTAAACCCCAGGTCGCCAGCAAGGTTTCCAGCGGCCGGCCATAAAGGAAGCGGATGACGCCGCGCTCCAACACGACGCCGAACAGGCCGGTGACCAGGAATGCGCAGGGAATGGCAAGCAACAGGGATTGCGTGTAGGCGCCGGGAAAATAGCCGTGAAAGATGACTTGCACCACATGGGTGGTATAGGCGCCCAGCATGACCATTTCGCCATGCGCCATGTTGATCACCCCCATCACGCCAAAGGTGATGGCCAGGCCGATGGCCGCCAGCAGCAGGACAGAGCCGAGGCTGATGCCCTGAAACAGGTATTGCAGGATATTAAAAAAATTCAGGCGGCTTTCGATGCTTTTGTGGGCGGCGGTCACTGCCGCCAGCAACCCGCCTTGCGCCTTCTGGGCTGTGTTGGCCAGCAGATCACGCACCTCACGGTCTGGAAAATCAGCCAGCATTTCAGCGGCCGCAAGCTTTTCTTCGTCGCTGCCGTGGCGCAGACGCACGGCCGCCAGGGTGCGGGCCAAGGCTTCGCGGACATTGGCGTCGGTTTCTTTCAAATAGGCCTTGGCCAGGGGGGCCAGGCTGTCGGCGCCGGCGGATTTGAACATGGATTGGGCCGCGGTCAGGCGCTGCGCCCGATCCGGGCTGAACAAGGTCAGCGCGCCAAGTGCGCCGCGCAAGATGCCACGCAGGCGGTTGTTGACGCGAATTTTCTTGGAGCTGCGGGGTTTGGCCTCGCCTAGCGGCTTGCCGGTAAGGGCGTCAAAAAAGAACTCTTTGCCGTCCTGCGCCTGCACGATGACGATGGCGCCGTCGGCTTTCCTGCGGTGCAGGCGGCCTTCCAGCAATGCGGTCAGGGGGGCGACAACACGGGCATCGCCACTGGCCGCCAATGTCTCGACCGCCGAAATTTTGGCGTTGAAACTTTTCGCTGTCAGGCCTTGCAGAATATCCGCCGTCTGGTCCGCCCGGGCCGGCGAATAGATCGCGGCGGCGGCGAACAACAACAGCATTGAGAGGATGATATGTCGCGGCATTTTGCTTTTGGCCTGAGAAAATTTCATCGTGCCAACCGGGCCGGGCGGGCCGGGCGACGTGGGAGAGAGAGGGGAGGCGATGCCCGCCGTAAATCCTGGGCGCCGCCTCCCCACGGGGTATCTAGTTGATGGCCATTGGCTTCTTGCAGTTGCCGCAGATCCAGGGGTAGGTCCAATCGGCGGTCAGGGCCGCGCTTTCAGGGATGAAATCGCTCCAGGCATCGCCCACCACTTCGCCGTTGGTCTGCCAGACCACGTCGAACTGGCCGTCGGCCTGAATTTCACCGATCAGCACGGGCTTGGAGAGATGATGGTTGGTGTTCATGACAGCCATGCCACCGGTCAGATTTTTGACCTTTTGGCCGTACATGGCCTGACGCACCGCATCCACATCCGTGGTGCCGGCCTGCTTCACGGCCTGGGTCCACATTTTGAAGCCGATATAGGTGGCTTCCATGGGATCGTTGGTGACCCGCTTGCTGTCACCAATATAGGCGTGCCAGTCCTCGATGAAGGTGGCGTTTTCGACCGCATCGACGGACATGAAGTAGTTCCAGGCGGCCAAGTGACCGACCAACGGTTTGGTATCCAGACCGGCCAGTTCTTCCTCACCAACCGAGAAGGCGACGACGGGAATGTCTTCCGCCTTGACGCCCTGGTTGGCCAGCTCTTTGTAGAACGGCACGTTGGCGTCACCATTGATGGTGGAGACCACGGCGGTCTTGATGCCGGCCGAGGCGAACTTCTTCACCGAGGTCACGATGGTCTGCCAATCGGAATGGCCGAAGGGGGTGTATTCCTCCATGATATTGGCATCACTGATGCCTTTGGTGTGCAGGAAGGCGCGCAGAATCTTGTTGGTGGTGCGCGGATAGACATAGTCCGTGCCCAACAGGATGAAGCGCTTGGCCCCGCCGCCGTCTTCGCTCATTAAATATTCCACCGCCGGGATGGCCTGCTGATTTGGCGCGGCGCCGGTGTAAAAGACATTGCGCGAGGATTCCTCGCCCTCATATTGCACCGGATAGAACAGCATGCTGTTCAGTTCCTCGAACACCGGCAGCACGGATTTCCGGGACACCGAGGTCCAGCAACCGAACACTACGTCAACCTTGTTGACCTGGATCAGCTCGCGGGCCTTTTCCGCGAATAGCGGCCAGTTCGAGGCCGGATCGACGACCACCGCCTCGACCTTTTTTCCTAGTAGGCCGCCATTCTTGTTCAACTTGTCGATCATCATCAGGACCGAGTCTTTCAAGGTGGTCTCGGAGATGGCCATGGTTCCCGAAAGGGAATGAAGGACACCGACCTTGATCGTGTCTTGCGCCGCCTGGGCTGGTAGGGCCGAGACACCGACACTCACCGCCAAAGTGGCTGCGGCCAATATGTTAAGGGCATTGCGTCTGCTTATCATCAATTTGTCTCCATAAGGGGTTGTCTTGCACCAACCTATGGATTGCAAACCGCGTGCCAAATTAAGAAATCATGAATTATTAGGATAACTAATTGAAGTAATTGATGAAATTGGCGCTGGCGCAAGTTTCCAGGCGATAGCCGAAACTGCCTAAATATTAAGCCGAGAAATAAAATGGCTAAAAAACAGGCGAATATTAATCCCCGCGGCCCTTGCCATGGCGCCATTGCCGGTCAGAATAGGGCACCGGCTGGCCTTGGCCTGCCGTACGGGGTTGTCTTGCACCAACGGATGATCCCGGGACGCCGTGGCATTCGCTGCCACGGTGTCTGCCGCCGCGACTAGAGCATTTTCATTCTGAAAATGCTCAGGCCTTTAGAATGAGAGCAATTTTTCCAATCACTTAGAATCGCTTCGCGATTCTCATTAACTCGGAATTGCTCTAGTGGATTGATTCCAACGTTTGGAACCCTCTATTTCGAGCGGCGATGATTTCTTCTGGATCAGCTTTCCATATAAATGGTTTGGCATCGTTGGCGTTGTATTCCTTGATGAAGCGGTTGATCGCGGCTTGCAAATCG
>JADHTB010000021.1 GCA_016776605.1 Alphaproteobacteria bacterium
TCCCCCACCCGGCCGCCCACGAAATCGTATGATTGGGGCGGCCGGGTGGGGGAGCGGGCGGCCTGGCCAATCCGAAAAATAGTCTAACTGCGCCCCAACAGGTTGTTGGCGATGATGTTGCGTTGGATCTGGTTGGTGCCTTCAACGATCTGCAACACCTTGGCATCGCGGAAATAGCGGTTGATGGGATAGTCGTTGGAGATGCCGGCGGCGCCGAACAATTGCACCGCGTTGGTGGCCACCGCCATGGCCATGTCCGTGGCCTGGGCCTTGGCGATGGCCGAGGCCTGGGACAATTCCGCGCCGCCAATGCCGGCATCCACCATGGCCGCGGCGCGATAGACCAGATTGCGCGCCGCCTCGATCTGGATCGCCATATCGGCCAGCATCCAGCGCACGCCCTGGAAATCCACGATCTTTTGGCCGAACGCGGTCCGCTCGCGGACGAAATCGATGGCCAGCTCCATGGCCCCCTGGGCCAGGCCGACGGCGCGGGCGCCAATAATCGGACGGGTCCGGTTAAAGGCCTCCATGACCACTTTAAAGCCCAGGCCCTCCGGCCCGAGGCGGTTGTCCTCAGAGATAAAGACATCGTCCAGAAACAGCGGACACGAGGGCACGCCACGGGCCCCCATCTTGTTTTCCGGTGGCCCGATGGTAAAGCCGGGCGTATCGCGGTCCACGATGAACAGATTGATGGCGCCCCGCCGCACATCGCCCACGGCCTGGCCCTCATCGACGATTTTTGCCGCTACCAGAACGAAATCGGACACGGAGGAATTGGTGCACCAGATCTTGGCCCCGTTCAACTGGTAGCCGCCCGCCACCCGCTGCGCCCGGGTGCGGATGCCGGCGATATCGGAGCCGCTTTGCGCTTCCGTGGTGGAAAACGCGGCCCGCAGTTTGCCGTTCGCCAGGCCGGGCAACAGGCGGTTTTTCTGCGCCGCGTCGCCGCCCGCCAGAATGGCGCTGAAGGGGGTCCATTGCACGATCAGCAGATAGGCGGTGTTGTAACAGACCCGGCACAGCTCCTCCACCGCCACACAGGCCGACAGCATGCTGCCCGAACCGCCGTATTCGGTGGGGAAGGGCAGGGTGAACAGGCCCAATTCCTGCAACAAATCGAACATGTCCTGGGGATAGGCGGCGTCCGCATCTATGGCGGCGGCCCGTGGCGCCACTTTTTCCACCGCCACCCGGCGGATCGCATCCTGAACCTGGCGTTGCTCCTCGGGCAATGTAAACAACATGGCGACACCTATTGATAATGAATTATCCAACGACCATACGTGGATTCCGCTTTTCCTCCACGCCTAAAAATCGCTTCGCGATTCTCATTAATTCGGAATTTCTCTAGGGCAGAAAGCCCCAGCGGCTGGCCGGCACCGGGGCCTGGGCCCGCTGCGACAGGGCGCGCTCCAACGCCTGGATCAGCCGGGGTCGGCTGTCGCGGGGTTCGATAATATCATCGATCTTCATCTGTTCGGCGGCTGGAAAGGCGCCGCACAGGGCGCCCAGTTCGGCTTCCAGGCGGGCCTGTTCCGCCGCTGGATCGTCCGCTGCTTCCAACACCGCGCGATAGGCGGCCTGGATGCCGCTATCCAGGGGAATGGCGTTGAAATCGGCGCTGGGCCAGGCCAGGGCGGTGGATTGCCCGGCCCCCAAGCCGCCCATGGCGGCGGCGCCATAGCCAAAGCCCTTGTGCACGGTCAGGCATAACAGGGGCACCCGGGCAAAGGCAAAGGAATGCGCGATGGCCATGCCGGCGCGCAGGGCGCCTTCCTTCTCCGCCTGGGGGCCGGTCATCACGCCGGGGGTATCCATCAAAAACAAAATGGGCAGGTGAAAGGCGTTGCACAGATCCATGAAATGGCGGTGCTTGGCCCCGGCGGCGGCGGTGATGGCGCCGGCCATGACCTTGGGCTGGTTGGCGATGACGCCGATGGCATGGCCGTTCAGGCGCGCCAGGCCGGTAATCATCATCTTGGCGTAATCCGGCTTGATGGCGAAAAAGCTGTCCTGATCCACCACCCGCCCGATAATCTTCATCATGTCATAGGGCTGGCGGCGGTTGGCGGGCAGGATGCCGGCCAGCTCATCGTCGCGGCGGTCCGGGCTGTCCGTGGGCGCGGCATAGGGGGGGTATTGATAGGCATTGGTGGGCATGAAGGAGAGATAGCGGCGGATCTGGGCAATGGCGTCGTGATCGTCCGTGGCCTTGTTGTCCGCCACGCCCGAAATACGGCAATGCAGATCGGCGCCGCCCAGCTCCTCCTTGGTGACGTCCTGGCCGGTGGCCACCTTGACCAGGGGCGGCCCGCCGGCGGCCAGCATGGAGGTGCCTTCGACCATGACGATGAATTCCATCATCGCCGCCAATAAGGAGCTGTCCCCCGCGCAGGGGCCCAGGACGCCCGCTACCTGGGGCGTCACGCCGGACAGTCTGGCCACCTGCATGAAATGATGCATGGGCGCCAGGCCTTCGCCAATGAACTCGTCTGTACGCGCACCGGCGCCATCGAACAGCCAGACGATAGGCAATTTGTCCCGTTCGGCCAGCTCGATCATGCGGCATTTTTTGTTGAAGTTATTGATGCCCAACGAGCCGCCCAGAACCGTGAAATCCTCGGCGATGACCGCCGCCGCCCGGCCCTCGATCCGGCCAAAACCGGTGATGACGCCATCGGCCGGGGTGTTCTTGTCGGGAATGGTGGTAACGGGGGTGTAGACATGGGTCGCCAGTTGGCCCAGTTCCTCGAATGTGCCCGCATCGAACAACAGGTCAACCCGCTCCCGCGCGGTCAATTTGCCCTGGTTATGCTGGCGTTCCACACGCCTGGCGCCACCCAGTTCCAGGCTGGCCGCCTGGCGTTGTTGCAACTCCTCGATCAGGTTTTTCATACGGTCTCCGCGCCACGCCGACTATGTTTGTATCCCTGCCATGGTGCCTGTCCGCTGATCCCAGGGCAAGGCAAACAGAGCCGAATTGGCCTATCCTCTTGCCATG
The DNA here is from genome assembly GCA_016776605.1 of Alphaproteobacteria bacterium. Taxonomy (GTDB): domain Bacteria; phylum Pseudomonadota; class Alphaproteobacteria. Next base: position 3,008 of record JADHTB010000021.1, read on the forward strand.
CCCCCTAATGCGAACTAACTGTTACCATGATACGAATACCATGACAGTTAAATCGGGGGGATGGCGCGGCGATGTACACGGCGACGACGCGGGATATTACGGTGCGGGTACAGCCACAATATTTGGCGGATCAGTCGGATCCGGAGACGGATCAGTATTTCTGGCTCTATTCCATCACCATCGAAAACGGCGGCACCGAGACGGTGCAATTGTTGAACCGGCATTGGATTATTACCAATGCCCTGGGGCATGTGGAGGAAGTGCAGGGCCCCGGCGTGGTCGGCGAACAACCCGTGCTGGGACCGGGTGAAAGCTTTGAATACACCTCTGGCTGCCCGCTAAAGACGCCGTCGGGCATCATGGCGGGAACCTATGAAATGGTAGGCCCCGAGGGCCCCCAATTCGATATCGAGATTCCGGCGTTTTCCCTGGATAGTCCGTTCCAGCCCCGGATCGTGAATTAGATCTGTTTCGACATTCGTCGTATCAGATAATTATTGCGTTCACGCCAGTGCGCCAAGACGCACGGGCTCCACAAGGGGCTCCACAGGGGCGGCGCAGGAGCGCCGGGCCGCCGTCGCGGCCTGTATTGGCAATTTCAATACCGAAGCGGCCTAATCCGGCTTGACCACCTGAATGGCTTCGAAGCCTTCGAATTGCGGCGGGCCGAGGTAGAGACTTTGCCGGGCTCCGCCGCCTTTGCCGGTATTGCCGGCGTTGGCATGGGCCTGGCGGAAGGCATCCGACTTGGTCCAGGCTTCAAAAGCATCCCGGCTTTGCCAGCATGTGTGGGAGGCATAGAGGGTATGGTCCTCGGCCGCCGGGCCACGCAATAGATAGAATTCGATAAAGCCCGGAACAGCGCCCAGGTGGGTTTCCCGCTCGGTCCAGATGCGTTCGAATTCCGCCTCGGCGCCCGTGGCCACGCGAAAGCGGTTCATGGCGATATACATGGCGGGCGCGTTACCAGGCAACGGGCAGGGTGGACAGACCGCGCAGGGTAAAGGTCATGCGCCAGTCGGGATCGTCCGGCTTTGCCAGGTGCAGGTTCGGCAGACGTTTGATCAAGGTGGCAAAGGCGATCTCGGCTTCGATCCGGGCCAGGGGCGCGCCGATGCAATGATGAATACCGCCGCCAAACGAAGTGGGGCGCACATCTTTCCTGTCCACCTTGAAATCCTCCGCCCCTTCATAGCGTTCGGGATCGCGGTTGGCCGCGCCCAGCAGGCTGATGATGGGTTCACCCGCCGGCACGGTAACGCCACCGATCTCCACATCCTCCATGGCGACCCGTCCGGTCATCTGCACCGAGCTGTCAAAACGCAGCATCTCTTCCACCGCGCCGGTCACCAGCGAGGGATCGGCCTTCAATTTTTCCCATTCCCCGCCAGCGGACAAAATGCCCAGCAGGCCGTTGCCCAACAGGTTCACGGTGGTCTCGTGGCCGGCCCCGAACAGCAGGATAATGTTGGCGATCAACTCGTCATCGCTCAATTTTCCACCATCTTCGGCGGCCTGTAGCAACTCCGTGGTGATATCGTCGCCGGGCTCCTTGCGCCGCCGCTCAAACAAGGTACGGAAATAGGCGGCCTGTTCCAGATGGCCTTCGTTCACTTGTTTCAACTCGTCCGGGGTCATGGGTGTCGGGTCGATCAGCCGGCCGGAGATGCGGGAACCCTCGAAAAACTGGCCGCGTTCGTCCAGGGGAATGCCCAGCATGTCGCAGATCACGTGCACGGGCAGGGGATGAGCGAAATCACGGATGAAATCCATCTCCCCCTGATCCTGGACTTTGTCCAGGCTGTCATCCACCAGTTGCTGTATACGCGGGCGCAGGGCCGTCAGATGCCGGGGCGCGAAGGCACGCGCCACCAGGCCGCGCAGGCGGCCATGATCGGGCGGGTCCATGACCAGCATCCAATGGCGCATGGCGGCATAGACCGGCTGTTGCCAGATGTCCGGGCCATGGGTCCGCTCGGTGCGGGCCACGAAGCCTTTGCCGAAACTTTTGTTGCGCAGGATTTCGGTCACGTCTTCGTAGCGCGAGGCGACCCAAAAGCCCAACTCTGTCTTGTGAATGGGTGCCGTGGCCCGCAGTTTGCGGAAGGCGGGATAGGGGTCGCGCAAAAAATCCGGTGAGAAGGGGTTAAAAATCGGCGCCTCCGGGGCGTCGGTCTTTTGTTCACTCATACGATCTCTACCTCCCAGTAGATATTTTTGCGCCGCTTTTTTGCGGCTCTTAGCCGTCCATGATGGCGACGTCCTGACCTTCGGTCACCGCGTCGCCTTCCACCACCAGGATTTCCTTCAAGGTGCCGCCCGAGGGGGCCACCACGGGAATTTCCATCTTCATGGATTCCAATACGATAATGGTGTCTTCTTCCGCCAGGGTGTCGCCAATTTTGGCTTCGATGGCCCAAACTTTACCGGTAATTTCCGACTGAACTTTAATATCCGCCACAAAATGTCTCCCTTAAATGTGCGGGGCCGATCCTAACCGTCGCGGCGAAAAAGGCAATGCGCCTTCGTTGTTATGGTTACGTGCTGAAATAGGGCAGGCAGCCGGTCTGCTGCAATACAGCGCGGGTCCACTCCCCTGGTTTGCCACTCAATTCGCCAAACCGCCGGCGCAGATCGCTTAGGCACTTGGCCTGATAGCCGAAGGTGCCCTGGCTGTACGGCCCCTTGGCGTAGGTTAGGGAAAACATCTTCTCGCCCCGTTCCGTGGCGGCGGCATTGGCCAGCAGAAACGGTAGATAATATTCCCCGGTCAATTGCAGCAGGCCAAGGGTCGCAGGCGGCAGATCCGCGCCCGGCGCCAGCCACTCCCCTTCGATGCCCGAGGCGTCATCCAACTGGCGTACCCAGCTTTCCGTCTTCATGGCCTCGGCCCGCATGATCGCCATGGGGGTGGGATCCGTCGACAGCGTCTTCAACTGGCCGAAAAGGCCAAAATCACCCAGGCTGGGCCGGCTGCCGAACAGGAAGTCATAGACGCTGACCCGGCTTTCCAGCAGCGCAAGGATACGGTGAAAACTATCCTCGATCACCGGGGCATTTTCCGGCGTGCAGCCGACGATGGGCATGCGCCCGATCTGCCGGTCCGCGAACTGTTTGGCCGCCGCGTCCCGTTCCGGCCCCCGGGTATCGGGAAAGCCATCATCGGCGATCCAGTGCGCGGCATAGTCGATATCCGCGGCATAGAACCAACGGTAATGAAACATCGCCTTGGTCAACCATTCGTCCGCCATGTCTTCCAGCAGATGGCAGAGGAAGGCCAGGCCCGGATCGTCGGGAATGATTGAACGCTGGCCGGGATGGCGGGCCTCCAGATCATAGGCCAGTGGTGTTGAATCGACCCGGTAACGGCGCTCGCCCGGATAACGCAGCATGGGCAGCAAATTAGGCTTCACATCCTCTGTCTCGGCCCGGTTGCGCGTGGTCCGCAACACCCAATCGTGGGGCAGCCGCCGATAGCGCATGATCGCCCGCAACTTCATGGAATAGGGAGAGCCGAGTGTGCCCAACAGGCGGTAACGATCGTTTGCGGCGGCGGACATGGGGTGTCTCCTAACAGAGGCAGGAAATATCACTTGATAGCGGCTAGCTTGGCGCGTGGTCAAAGCCAATGCAAATTGCAATTCCTGTGCTACCGTATCCCATGGCGGGGCCATCTGGGGCTTCCTGAGACTGATGAAGGGTTGCGATGATCCGTCCCGAAACACGCCCCGAAAGACGCCCCCAAAGACGCCCTGATAGACGTCAGGCCCTGCAAATCTATCTGGTGCTCTGTGGCGCCTATGTGGCCAGCCAGTTCTACCGGGTTGCCAATGCCGCCATCGCGCCGGAACTGATGGCCGAGCTTGAGATTTCCGCCGAGGCGATGGGCGGCATTACCGGGCTGTTTTTTCTTGCCTTCGGCGTGGCGCAAATTCCCACTGGTATCCTGTTGGATCGATATGGCCCCCGGCGCACCATGACGGCGCTTTTCATGGTCGCGGTGCTGGGCGCGCTGACCTTCGCGGTGGCAGAGAATGGCGCCGTGCTGGCAATGGGGCGGATTTTGCTGGGCCTTGGTTGCGCCGCTGGGTTGATGGGCGCCATGGTGGTTATTGCGCGCTGGTATCCCGAAGACCGCTTCGCAACCCTTTCCGCCATGCTGTTCGTGGTTGGCGGCGGCGGCACGCTGCTGGCGACGACGCCGCTGTCCTGGGCGGTGGATGTGATTGGTTGGCGGGGCGCATTCATGGCCATGGCCGGGTTGACGGGCCTTTTTGCCTTGATGCTGTTCCTGTTTGTCCGGGACGCACCACCCGGACAGGCGGAATCCGGCAATCGAACCGAGACCTGGGGCGAAGTGTTGAGCGGGCTGCGCGCCGTTGTCGCCAACCGTCAGCTCTGGCTGGTGTCGGCGATCCAGTTTGTCGGCTACGCCACGGTGCTGACCGTGGTCGGGCTTTGGGGTGGGCCGTATCTGGCCGATGTTCATGGCCTGGATGGCGTGGCGCGCGGCAATGTCCTGCTGGCATTGAATGTTGCGGTGCTGGTTGGCGTTGCGCTGTATGGCCGGCTTGACCGCCATGTCGTCCGGCGCAAGTGGTTGATCGTTGCGGGCGCACTGGCCACGGCGGTCATTCTGGCGTTGCTGGCAGTTCTCGAACAGCCCGGTTTCTGGACGGCCACCATATTGCTGCTGCTGTTCGCCATGGTGGGCAGCTATGTCATGTTGAACCACGCCTTTGCCCGGGCCGTTCTGCCCGACCATCTGATCGGGCGCGGTCTGACGTTCCAAAACTTGGCGGTTTTTCTGGGCGTTGCCGTCATTCAATCAACCTCGGGGTTGATTGTCGGCGGCTTCGACAATGGCGACGGCCATAGCCCCGAAATCGCCTATCGCTGGATCTTTGCCTTCCTGGCGGTTTTGCTGGTCGCGGCAGCGGCAATATTCGCGACCGCCGACGATAAGGCCAAGGTTCGCGTTAGCGCCAGCCCGCGCTGACGCGGGATTTAAGCCGATTTAGCCGCCGGCTTTTGCTGGCGGCTTGCGCCAGGCCAGTTCTTCTTCGCGCACCCGTTCGAATTCGGCGGCGGACATCTGACCGACGTTGAAAAAATCCAGCTTCCAGTCCGGATTATCGCTCCAACGTTCGGGAAGTTGGACCGTGGTGCGCGGCCCCGGCGCGCTTTCCAACAGGCGCAGGGCAAGCTCCAGGGTGGCGGCCTGCGAGGCCCGGTCGCCGGGCCGGCCCGCCGGACAGCCCAGGGGAAAATCGCAATACAAAAACCGCGGCACGCCGCAATATTCGACGATATCCTTGGCGCAGCCCATGACCACCGTGGCAATACCGTTGGCTTCCAGATAATTTGCGATCAGACTCACGGTCTGATGGCAGACGGGTCAAATAGCGACCAGGATCGCCGCGTCGGTCTGGTCCTCGCGCAGGCGGGCGAGTAGTTCCGGCCCGTCCCTTTTCAGACTCAGGCGGTGGCTGTAACGGGTTGGCACGCCATGAAAGCGCGGCGCTACCGATCCGATCCGTCCCGCCGCCGCCGCATCGGCCAGCGCCGGCAGGGGCATAAAGGCGCCTTGATCCGCCGCATCGGTATGACCACGGTCATAATGCAGGTGCGATATACCCAGGTCCGGGGCATTGGCGCTGGGCGCGGAATAGATTTGTTGAAAGGCGGCGGCCGGGTTCATTGCGGCACCGGCGCCCTGGTTGCCGTTGCCGGGCGTGATCGGCGCAGCGGTCGTGATCACCGTGATGCTGCTCTGGTTGAGCGGCTTGTCGAGCGCATTGAACGGCACCTCGGCAAGGTGGGCCCATTCGTAGGGTTTTGGATAGCCCATCGCCAGATAGTATGCGCGGCTGCGGTCAATATAGGGCACCGCAATGTCATGCGCGGCCGCGAAGCCCAAACCTCTACCCATCGCTGCCATGATGATTTCCTCTATCCATTGGGGAATTTTAATAAGCCTAGCAGTTTTTTTTCCGTCTCGCCCACACTCTCCTGAATGATGTGGAAGACTACGGCGGGGAACCGATCCCGCGCATCCGGGACGGTGTCGCGGCGCTGGACGGCCGCGGCCAGGCAGGGTCGAGGAAGCATTGGATTTCAAGTTTGTATCCGTCGGGGTCGCGTAGAAAGAAGTGATAGATGTTGAACGTCTCGTTTTTGCTGGGCGGCGCGTCAATCCCGACGCCGCTGGCTTTCAGGCGCTCATACCAACCATCCACATCGTCGCTGACCAGGGTAACGATAATGCCTTCGGGTGTGGCCGAGGCCGGCGGCGCGCATTGGCAGATGCCCAGGAAACTGTCCTGGCTGACCCGGAAGATTTGGCAAGCCCCCTGATCAAGGGCCAGGGGCAGGCCAAGGGTCTCGCCATAGAAGATGATGCTGCGCGTAAAATCCGCAGTATAAAGAAATGTTACCTGTTGATCGAACATGGCGGCTATGCCTTTCCCTGACCACTATCCGGTCCCAGGGCGATTTCTTTCACGGTTTTCCCGTCCAGGGCGGTGGTGGTGGCGTTTTCAAATGTCTGCAGGATGGTATCAATACCATCAGGGGCGGAAATGCGGTCAAAGGACAAATCCCCATCCTCGCCGCCGTGCCGTGTCGCGGCCAGCACCTGGTTCACCGTCACCACCTCGAACGGGCGGGCCGGCAGGTAGGTCGGCGGTTGATCCGCAGTCGCCTTGATCAGCGCCGCGCTTTCCAGAACGTCGAGCACATCGTGCACCGGGTCATTACGAATTTGCAGGTGCCGCGACAAGGCATCCGCCGACCAGGGGGGCTGGTGGGAATAATGATGTTGGGCGATCAGGGTGGTTATGGTCAGGGCCAGTTTTTCCCGGGCCCGGTGGCTTAACCGCTGGCGCCCGCCCTGGCCGCGCAAATAGGCGGGGTTTTGTACATAGAAACCGATATTGGCGCCGATCAACAGGATCAACCAGCCCACGTATAGCCAGATCATGAAAAAGATCAGCGTTGCGAAGGTGGAATAGATGGCGGTGTATTTCGTCGAACCAACCACGAACGAGGCGAAGCCCCAGCCAAGCAGGTTCCACATCAGGCCGGCGACAAGGCCCCCGGTCAAGGCCGCGCGGGGCTTTACCGTCGTGTTGGGAATGAAGGCGTACATAAAACTGAAGGCGCCGGCGATCATCAGGAACGGGATCAACTTGCCCGCCAGTCTGATCACGCTGCCCAGGGGCTCAATCGCGGACAGGGTGCCCACCATGGACAGGGACGCAATCGAGGCGCCGATGCCGACGGCGGCGAATATCAAAGCCGGCCCAATCACCAGCACGGATAGATAGTCGCGAAAGCGCTGGCCCAGGCTACGCCCCTGTTTGACATGCCAGACGGTATTGAAGGCCCGCTCTATCTTTTGCATCAGAGAGACCACGGTATAGAACAATAGGGCAAAGCCCACGGATCCCAGCACCCCAACCTTGACGTTGTCGACGAATTCTATGATCCGCTCGGTAATCTCAATACCTTTGGTGCCCAACGGCTCCAGCAGGCCCAGCAACATTGGCTCTATCTGGTTGTGAACGCCAAAGCCCTTCAGGATGGAAAAACTGATTGCCAACAAGGGCACCAGGGATAGCAGTGTTGTGTAAACCAGGCTCATCGCCCAAAGGGTCAACTGCCCCTTGGCCAGCTCCCGCGCGATGGCGGCGGTCATGCGCAGGGCCAGGATCGGTCCGGAGCGCCAGGCGGGCAAGCCGGTCAAATCCAGCCGCCAGATCAAACGATCCAGGGCGCCGCCCAGGGCGAACAGGTTGGCATTTTTCCGCCCGGCCATACTACCGGCTGAACCCAACGGCAGTGCGCGTGGTGATGACCAGACCGGCAAGGCAGTCATGGCCGCCGCCGCCCTGGGCCCGGCAGGCCGGTACATCACGCAATTGGATTCGCGATATTTTGGCGCAGAGCCCGCTATGCAGTGGGAAGGCGGCAATCGTGGTGCGGTTGGCCGGCAAGGGGGCCAAGTCGATCATCAGGCGGTCAAACGGGACGTTTCCCCCATCGAACAAAATCAGATCCAGGCGAAACCGGTCCAGGGTTTGACCCAGGCCATTGCCGATCGACAGCGTCGCCAGGCAACCCTGGGGGCGGTCCTTTATTTTACTTAATTCCAGGTTCAGGCCGGCGGCGGGTTCGGCTGTGGCCGGATCTGGCGCCAGCCAAAGAAAAGCCGCCAACAGGGCCGTGACGGCGGCAACGGCTGGGACGGGGCAGCGTGTCAAAAGGAGTGAGGCGGCGAAACGCATGCGGGTTTCCGATTACTTCAGCACCAAACGTCGGATTTTAACCACTAGCCGATCAACCCTTGTGCGCGCAAGGTCTGTTTCAGGGGCAGGGCATGACCCGGGTCATGGCGCCCGGCAAAATAGAAAATGGGAGGCGCCCAATGGACGCCTCCCACTTCGTGGATATCTTCGTTGTTCGAATGCGTTTTAGGCGGCACCCATGGATTTCATGAAGTCGTTCAGGTAGCCCTGCAACTCGGTCGACTTTTCCGCCAGATCGGACGCGGCATCCAGAACTTCCTGGGCGGCCTGACCGGTGGCGTCCGAGGCCTCCGAAACCTGTACGATATTGGACGAAACTTCCTGGGTCGCGGCCCCCTGTTCTTCCACCGCCGAGGCAATGGCTGTCGCGACTTCGTTGATCTCGTTGATCGTTTTGCTGATGGTTTCGTTGGCTTCCACGGCGGCCTTGGTAGCGCCTTGGATTTCGGAAATCTGTGCCGAGATTTCCTCCGTGGCGCCGGCGGTCTGATTGGCCAGGGACTTCACTTCCGAGGCAACGACGGCGAAACCCTTGCCGGCATCACCAGCGCGGGCGGCCTCGATCGTGGCATTCAGCGCCAGCAAATTAGTCTGTCCGGCGATGTCCTGAATAATGCCGACCACGGCACCAATTTTTTCCGCTGCCTGGCTCAGACCATTGATCATTTCGGAGGTCCGGTTGGCTTCTTCCACGGCGGCATTGGCAATAGAGGCGGAATGGGTCACCTGCCGGGAAATTTCATCCACCGACGACGATAACTCTTCCGCCGCGGAGGCAACGGTGCCGGCGCGTGAATTGGCCAGGTTGACTGATTCCTGCATGGCCCGCGACGACGCCGACATCTCCTCGGCAGCGGCGGAGACGGCCTCGGCGACCCCGGTAACCTGGGAAGCCAGATTGATATTTTGGGTTACCAGGTTCCAAGTCAGCATCGGCCCGATATAGTTGCCGTCCGGATCGTTCAGGGCGGCAACGTTTAGTTCCAGGGTTTCTTCACCCAGTTTGATCAGGGCGCGGTGGGGCAGATTGGACGCATCGGCCAGCATGCGGCGCTGATGTTCGGGATGTTTGTGGAAAATATCGATGCATTGTCCCTGCAATTTGTTTGCCGGCACCGGTAACAGGTGGTTCAACGGCGTCAGGGTGTCGATGGAGGTCTGATTGATATAAGTAATTTCAAAAGTATCTACGTCCGCCAACATGACATTGATGGGCATTTGATCCAGCATTTGCATCAACTTGGCGGTTTCCGCCTCGTGTTTCACCTGCTGGGTGATGACCGACCAGGCGACGGTGGCGGCGATGTAATTGCCCTGTTTGTCGTGCACGGCGGAAACATGCAGATCCAACCATTCAGTGCCCAGTTGAATTTTCGCCCGATGCGGCAGATTGGCCGGGTTGCCCAGCAATTTGCGCTGATGTTCCGGGTGCTTGTGGAAAATATCGATGCATTGCCCCAGCATATCGTCAACTTTGATAGGCAGCAGATGCTCGATTTCTTTCAGCGTCTCACGCGATTGCCGGTTCATGTAGATGACCCGCAGATCGGTCGGATCGCAGGCCATGACAGCGGTCGGCAAAGCGTCGATCATGTCTTCAAATGCCAGCTTGGCGCTTGATCCAGTCTTCGTGCCGCTGAAGCGGCCCAGTACAGAGATGTTCATTGCAAATTCCCCACGTTAAATTATCCCCAAACGAATTGCCATTCACCGGCGCACTTAGAATCCCCGCTCGCCTGATTGTATGGAATGCGTGGGGTATAATGGGGCATGAATTCTTTATTTATTGTAAACAAAAATGTACATTCAAGAATAAATAAAGTTGTTATATCAAACCATGTTTGTTTTTACGAGGCGTTGTTCTGTTTTATATTGTATTATATATGACATACGCCATTGCCGTATATCTATAGGGAGGTGCTCGCCGTCTAATCTTCGAAAACTCAGAAGGTTGTGGGCCAGGTCGCCATCAAATGCTCCCCCACGCCGTTGTTCAGGCGGCGGTCGTGCAGCGCCAGCATGCGGCTAAGCCAGGTTCGGGTTTCACGGGGATCGATGACGTCCTGTATCATGAACGGCTCGGCTAGATCGTAGGGCGAAGTGCCCCTTTCAAAGCGTTTTTCCAATTCGGCATAGCGTTCGGGATCGTCCTCGCGCTTCAATTTATGCACCACGCTTACGGAAATCTTGGGATCGACGAAACTGATATCGCCGCTATACCAGGCGCACATCTCGTCCGCGTGCACGGCGCCGATATTCAGGTGCGCCTGACCATAGGACTTGCGCATGATGACCGTTAACAGCGGCACCGTGGTCATGGCCATGGCTTGAATATAGTTCATGATCTTGCCCGGCAGCTTTTGACGCTCGCCGACCACGCCGACCAGAAATCCGGGGGTGTCGACCAGATGGATCACCGGAATATTAAAACTATCGCACAGCACCAGGAAACCGATGATCTTGTCGCAGGCATCGCCATCCAAGGCGCCGCCCTTGAACATGGGATTGGTGGCGATCAGGCCGACCGCGCGGCCGTCGATCCGGGCCAGGCCGGTGGAGACCACCTTGGCGAAACGTTCCTTGATGGGAAAGAAACTATCCTTGTCCACGATCAGGCGGATCACCTTGCGTACGTCATAAACCTTGGCCCGGCTTTCCGGCACTAGATCCAGCAACTTTTCACTCTCCGCGGCCGAGCCGGCGGGAACCGCCAGCCGTGGCGGCGCCTCGGCGCTGTTGGACGGCAGGTAGGCGAGAAAACGCCGGATCGCATCCAGTGCCTCCTCATCGCTATCAACCGCCATGTCGACCTGGCCCGAGACTTCCGTCTGCATGCGCCAGCCGCCCAGATCTTCCGGATCCTCGTCCTCGGCGATGGCGACGGATGTGACATTGGTGGAGGAGACCGCCATGATCGCGCCTTTGCGCATGACGACGAAATCCGACATCACCGATAGCCATGTGCCGCCACCAAAAGACTGTCCCAATACGGCGGAGGCCCAAGGCACCCGGCGCCGGCGCCGCAGCGAGCCTTTTTCAGCCGCCCGGTGTATGCCCTGGGCGCCCATGATGTCGGGCATCCGCGCCCCGGAACATTCGTTCAAGGCAATCAATGGGATGCCATTCTTGTTCGCGTTGGCAATTGAGTGTTGCAGTTTGCGCGATGCAATTGCCGCGGATGACGCACCCATGGCGCTAAAATCGGCGGCATGGATGATAACCGGGCGGCCGTCAACCTGGGCGTAGCCATCCACGACCCCATCGCCCGGCGTGCGGTGGCGGTCTTCCGCCCGCTCGGACACCGCCAATAATCCGTATTCGGTGAAACTGTCGGGATCAGCCAGATAGGCGATCCGTTGGCGCGCGTTCAAGATGCCGGCCTGAGCCCAATCCGCCAGCCGTTTGGCTGACCCCATGGCGCGCGCCTTGGCGCGCCGCCGTTCCAACTCCGCAATCTGTTCCTCGAACGCCAATGCCATACTCCCTGGTTGCGCAACGATTAGCCGGAAACCCTAGAGCATTTTCACTCTGAAAATGCTCAGATCTTCAGAATTAGAGCAATCTTTCCAATCACTTATGTCGCGAGAGCGACTCCAATTAATTGAAAACTGCTCTAGACCCCATGTCCGTTTGAACGCTGAGCGACCCGCCCGCTCGGCAATTCGATGAATATCGAAAATGGCCTAGGCACCGCGGCGAATTAGAAAAGTCAGTTCCGGGCCTTGATCCGACTCCCGCCGGTTGGTTTTCACCAATGTATGGCCCGCCGCGCTGCAATAGGCCGGAAAATCCGATGCTGCGGCAGGGTCTGTGCAACACACGCGCAGCAAATCCCCCGGCGCCAATGCCGCCAGCGCCTTGCGCGCCCGCAACACTGGCAACGGACAAATCATGCCGCGAACATCCAATTCCACCGCGCTGTTGTTTGCTCCGTCGCTCATGAGCATAGTGTAGCCTACCAATGAGCCGGGTAAAATCGTCAATTCGCTGGAACACACGATAGGGTGTATTGGCAAGGTGGCGTGAGGAAGACCATAATTGCCCCCATAATTGCCTTATGTTCATATTGGATAGGATAGACCAATGAGTGGCTTCGATATTAGTTATGCCGGGGCCTTGGGGGGCGGCGTATTAAGCTTTGTCTCGCCCTGCGTACTGCCGCTGGTGCCCGCCTATCTGAGTTTTCTAGGCGGCACCTCTTTGGAGCAGCTGTCGGGCGAGGCCCCGGCCGATGCCCGCGCCGCGCGGCGGGTCATTGTTTCCGCGCTTTTGTTTATTTTTGGGTTTTCCAGTGTTTTTATTGCGCTTGGCGCTTCCGCCTCGGCGATCAGTGGCATCCTGTTGCAACATAAATTGATTTTGGGTCAGATCGCCGGCGTCATCATCATTATCTTCGGTCTGCACGTCATGGGTCTGGTTCGTTTGCCGTTTTTGAATAGGGATGTACGTCTGCATCTGCAAAACCGCCCCGCCAGCCTTGCCGGCGCCTACATTTTGGGCCTGGCTTTCGCATTTGGCTGGACCCCATGTATTGGCCCAATTTTAGCAACCGTCCTTTCAGTTGCCGCGCGGGGGGATAGTCTATGGTACGGCACATCCTTGCTTGCCGTTTATGCCGCCGGTTTGGGCATACCATTTCTGCTGGCGGCTTTCCTCGCGGCTCCATTTTTGCGATGGATGCAAAGTATGCGTGGGCAGATGCGGCGTATAGAATTGGCAACAGGGGGGCTGTTGCTTGTAACGGGATTGTTATTTTTGTTTAATTCGTTCGAGCTATTGGGGTTTTGGTTGTTGGAAATACTTCCCGTCCTTGGGGAAATCGGCTGATTTAGCTTGGCGAAAATTCAGTGTGCCAGTGTTTTGTTGTTTAATATCTGCCGGTGCTTTAATCCTTGCCGAGGGGGCATTTTAAGCGTACGCTAATCGACAAGACCATACGCCATTTGTCATATATACCATTAGACATATATTCGACCAAGGCGTTGCCGAAATTCTATATGTGTGGGGAACCGTGAAATGAATATTGGTGTGATGCAGGCGCATGCGTCGGGCGCCAGCCGCATTCTGAAGGCCATGGCAAACGAACGCCGTTTGATGATTTTATGTTATCTGCTTGAAGGTGAACACAGCGTCGGCGAGTTGGAAAAGTTGCTTGGTATCAGTCAATCGGCGTTGTCCCAGCACTTGGCACGCCTGCGCAACGACGGTTTGGTCATGGCGCGACGTTCAGCGCAGAACATTTATTATTCCCTGTATGGTGAATCAGCGCGGGCAATTATACAATCCCTACATGATCTGGTTGCCGACGGTGGGCATGAAACGCGGGCCAGTTAAGGTTTCGTGATTGAAAGTTGCCGGGCCGCAAGGCCGTCACAAGCCAGGATTTCCGGAAATTCCACAGGTTTCGTTTGCCATAACTAGCCAACTTGCTGTATTCACCGCCTATCCCGGTGGGGCCGCTTTGGCCGAGGCGGGCCCTTTTGTTTTTGGGGGCAAATTTATGATCGGCTAGCACCCTCCGACCGTGCCGCCAATTTTAAATGCCCCAAGTAAATGTGTCTGTTGCATGCAGATCTATCTTCCGATCGCTGAGCTGTCCGTTAACATCTTCCTGTTTCTTGGCATGGGGGCCGGCGTCGGCTTTCTTTCCGGCCTGTTTGGGGTGGGCGGTGGTTTCTTGATGACGCCATTGCTGATATTTGCCGGCATCCCACCGGCTGTTGCCGTCGCGACGGAAGCCAATCAGATCGTCGCCTCATCTGTTTCCGGCGCTCTGGCCCATTGGCGCCGCGGCAATGTGGATATCAAGATCGGCGTGGTTTTGCTGATTGGCGGTTTTTTTGGCTCTACTTTTGGCGTTTGGGTATTTGGCCTATTGCGGGGGCTGGGCCAGATTGATCTGGTGATCCGGCTGTGTTACGTCGTATTTTTGGGCATTATCGGCGCGCTGATGCTGGTCGAAAGCTTGCGGGCGATTTCGCGTCAGCGCAAGCCGGGCGGCAAGCGGCGCAAATTGCACCAGCATAACTGGTTGCACGGTTTGCCGTTTAAGATGCGTTTTCGCCGTTCTAAATTATATATTTCCGCCCTGTTGCCGTTGGGGATCGGTGTGCTGGTTGGCATTCTGGCAGCCATCATGGGCGTCGGTGGCGGCTTTATTATGGTCCCGGCGATGATCTATCTGTTGGGCATGCCGACGTCGATGGTCGTGGGCACGTCGCTGTTTCAGATTATATTCGTCACAGCGAACGTGACATTCCTGCAAGCCTGGCAGAACCAGACCGTTGATATATTTCTGGCGCTATTGCTAATGACCGGCGGTGTGATCGGCGCCCAGTTTGGTACCAGGGCCGGGGCCAGGCTGCCGGGGGAACAGTTGCGCGGCATGCTGGCGCTCATCGTCCTGGGCGTCTGTGCCCGGCTGGCCTATGAGTTGCTGGCCCGGCCGGACGATGTTTTTTCCATTGGTGCGATGATGGGGCACGGCTGATGCGCGTTGGCTTGCAGGGGAGCGCCTCGTATCCTTTGGGCCGGCAGCTCGGATCGTGCCTTCTATTGGCAGCCCTGCTGCTGGGCTTTGGCCGTCAGGCATTGGCCCAGGCGGTGGTCGCTGACCTGTCGGACCACTTAATCGCGGTGACCACGGGCTTTGACGGTGCTGAATTGTTGTTGTTCGGTGCCATTGAGGGCGATGCGGCGGATATAATCGTCGTCGTCCGAGGGCCATCGGAGGAAATCGTGGTCCGCCGGAAAGAGCGCATCGGCGGCATCTGGATCAATAATCACAAGCTTGTATTCGACGGTGTGCCGGCATTTTATTGGCAGGCCAGTACCAGACCGCTGGAAGCGATCACGTCCGACCGCATCCTGGCCCGTCATGGCATCGGCCTTGAACATATTCGCATGACCAGCCAAAAGGGCGAGAATGGTGATCCGGCAACCTTCCGTGAGGCGTTGATCCGCAATAAGATGCGGCTTGGTCTTTATCCAGAGGCGAATGGGCAAGTTACTTTGCTGGGGAATAAGCTGTTTCGCAGCGATATTTTCTTCCCCTCGAACGTGCCCACGGGAAGCTATGCTGTGACGGTCTATCTTTTGCGTAAGGGTAAGGTTATCAGCGCCCAAACAACGCCGTTGACGGTTTCCAAGATTGGCCTGGGCGCGTGGGTTTATGCGTTTGCCCATCGCCATTCAATTTTTTACGGCATCGGTGCCATTGCCATGGCGCTATTCGCCGGCTGGTTTGCCGGCGCGGTGGCCAAGCGGGCCTAGAGCGCAATCGAAGAAAATGCGCTCAGGCTCTCGAAAATGCCGCTAGAGCATTTTCAGAATGAAAAGGCTCAGATCTTTAGAATTAGAGCAATTTTTCCAATCACTTAGAATCGCTTCGCGATTCTCATTAATTCGGAACTGCTCTAGCCGTCCGCATTCGCGGCTGTCGCCGATTTTTCCGTATCGTCGAAGGCAGTGCGTTCACCCTGCTCTAAAATTTGCAAGTAATCCAGGTCGCCCTGAGGGTAGTTGGAAGTGGTGATTTCCAGCTCCGGCCCGATGCTGCCATCGTCCACCATTACTGCGATATTTTGCGCCTGCTCGGCAATCTTGTCGGCAACGGGTCTGCATTTATCCCAGTTCGTATGCTGTAACATGACGCAAAACGTATCATCGGATAGGCGGGCGACAAGGTCTGAGGAGCGGGCAATTTTGCGCAACAGATTCGCCAAACCGGCCATCATCGATTCCGTGGGATTGAAGCCATGGGCCTCCAAGGTCGCGACGTAATTAGTCACCTGCGCGTATAATAAAGTGCCTTGTCTTTCCGCACGTACACTGTCGGCCATGACAACCCGGAAGAATTCGCGGAAGCTGGCGCCATTGACCACGCCGGTGCTCAGGTCCATGCCCGCGCCCTCGCGCAACATGTCTTCCATGTTCAATAGGCGCTTGCCGGCCCTTATGCGCAATTGTAATTCGGTCGTGTTGAGAGGTTTGTTCAGATAGTCATCGGCACCGGCCTCAAGGCAGGCCATGACCATGTCTTTTTCGGTAAAATCCGCATAAAACATGATGTAGACGTAGCGTGGCCGCACCAATTTGCGAATGCGCCGGCAGAGTTCCAGGCCATCAATGCCCGGTAGACTATGGTCCATCACGACCATGCGGAACGGCTCTTTGGCAACCCGGTCGTATGCGATCCCGCCATCATGCTCCACTGTGACCCGATGGCCCCACTTCTCCAGCTTGGACTTTAAAAGTCGTGAAAACAGTGGATCCGAATCAACAACCAGTACTTTCATCGCGTGATTTCCCTTAACTTCAAAGACTGGTCAGTTTTAAATTACTGTGATGCCGGCTGGCTGCCCGTCAGGCCGCTTGCCGCGTTGGCGATCGCCGCCGCATCAGCGCCGCCAGATCCACCTTCGCCTGATTGCGTTTGATCGGCCGGGGCGGTGGCCGCCGTCGTCGCGCCCGAGCCCTGGGGCGTTGCCACCGGCACGCAACGTGGATCGCAACTCAATGTAAAGACCTCGGGCCCGCGATCGACCGTGACCCGGCGTTTCGACAGCGGAACAACAATCACCGATGACGACAAAATAACCTTGCCGGCCTTGTTCAGGATCAACAAATTCGTTTCGCCCGGCTCCCGCCCCAACAGGAACAGCAAACCATTGTCCTCTAACACCACATCCGCGACGGCCGGGTTGCCCAACATAACCACGTCCGGCGTGGTGGTCAGCCGAATGAGCTGCGCCTTGCCGATTTCCAGGGCGATGGTATCGCCCGTCTCGGCCGTTTTGACGGTATCCGCCGCTTCGGCTTTGCTAATGATATTGACGGATGATGCGGTCCAAGACGCGACCAGTAGTGCGAGGATGACCAATGGAGCCTGCAACAGCCCATGATGCAATTTTCGACTAGCCATCGTTTGTCCTCGATACTGATTAGTATTGAATTGGTGGCGCATCTATCCGCCCCCAACTTTGCCAGCTTCCGCCGGCCAAGCGAATCAGCACTTTATTAGACGCTAAAAGTACCACACCCTATTCCATCAAGCATCTGTTATAGGAAATTAATAACGCTTAATTGACAATGAATCCTTAACCTCGGAGGTGACATGGTCGCTTGTTGTATCAAATTCTATAGACAATGGAAGTATTTGCTATTGTGTCCTATGTTGTCACGGACATCTGGATTAGAATAACTCAGTGGTGCGCGCCGGACATTTGCGTACTGGAAAAAGTATGAAATTGGATTTCCCCCACCGTCTTGCCGCTTTGTGTTGCGCTTGTAGTTTCTTGTTGGTCGGGTGCGCGGCGGAGCCGGTAGTACAGCCCGCGGATAGGTCGAGCAGACTGGACCGCAGCCTGTATCAGGCTGCGGAAAGCTTTGAAAAACGGCGCGACTATACCACGGCGGTCAGTTATTACCGTAACTTGTACCGGCGCGATCAAAAAGATGTTGACGCTGTCGTCGGCCTGTCTCGTGGATTGCGTCATCTGCAACAGGCGCGCGAGGCCCAGTCTATCGTCCTGCGGGCGATAAAAGAGGCGCCAAAGGATCAGCATCTGCGGGCGGAATTGGGCAAGATACAACTCGCGCTGGGCGAGCCTTTAAAGGCGATTGATTCTCTTTCCCGGGTGGATGCCGAAATTCAAGGTAAGCGTTGGGATATCAAAATCGCCATGGCCATCGCCTATGACCGCCTTGGCATGTACGAGCAGGCCGAACGGCGCTATCACCAAGCCTTGGAGCTTTCGCCTGAAAACGCCATCGTCATGAATAACTATGCCCTCTCTCTGGCCCAGGCCGGCCGGTTGACGGAGGCGGTGGGGATTTTGGAGCGCGCCGCGGCCATGCCCGAGGCGACCCCGCGCATGCGGCAGAATTTGGCCCTACTCTACGCCATGCAGGGGGATCTGACCCTGGCGGAGCAATATGTCCGTCGCGACATGCCGCCCAACATCGCGGATCAAAATATGGCTTACTACAGACAATTGCGCGCAGGCATCGCGGTCGGTGACAAGGCGCCGCCGCCGCCGATTGGGCGGTCAACGGCAACGGCGCCGGCAACGTCGCAGGCACCAAGTCGGGCGTTGCTTCCCGCCGAGGTTGTCGCCGCGGCGCCGGCGCCCCAGGAAAAGCCGGCATCGGCCAAGATTGTCGCTTCGGACCCCGCGCCGGTGGAAAAACCTGCGGTCCCGGCCGCGACCCCGACCATGACGAAGGCGACAGCTACCGTACCGATGACTACTCAACAGGAAGCGGTACAGCCGAAATTGGCGGCCGCGGAAAAGACGGTAATGACAGCGCCCCAGGAAAAGCCGGCGCCTGCCGAGGTTGCTGCTTCGGGGCCCGCGCCAGCGGGAAAACCTGCGGTCCCGGCCGCGCCCCCCGCCATGACGAAGACGGTAGCCAGCCCACCGATAGCCGCCCAACAGGAAGCCATGCCGGCCCTGACGGCGCCCGAGCCGACCGAGCCGACCGCGCCCTTGGCCGCGAGCGCACCAAAACCTGACGAGGACCCCAAGGCGGCTGTACCCTTGGTAAAGGCGATACCCGCTGATGAAGCGGCGGCACCGAATCAGACGACGAACAGCATACCGAAGCCACCTGCCATGAACGTCGCCACGGCAAGCGCCGCGAATGTATCGCCGTCACTTGAGACAAAGGTTCCAGACGCCGGGGCAAAGGCGCCTGAAACCGTGGTGGCCTCGGTGGCGGTCAAGGGGTATCGATTGCAACTGGGTAGTTTCCGCTCGCTGGACGGGGCCGAAACGTTGCGCGCCCGGCTGTTGAAGGAACATCACGATCTGTTACTGGACGTGGAACTGGTGGTCGAGACGGTAACGGTTCCCGAACGCGGTGATTTCTTCCGCGTCAATTCAAGGCCGGTGCCAAATCGGGAGATGGTGGATGAAACCTGCCTGCGGCTGGCAATCCGTGATGTGCCGTGCCTTCTGGTCAGCGTGCCCTGATACCTATCAGCGCGGGTTGGTAATAGGGGGCGGGGCGCGGCCGCCGCTAAATGGTATTCATGGCCTTGATAATGGCTGGGCCAATCAGCACCACGAACAGCACGGGCAGGAAAAATACGATCATTGGCACGGTCAACTGAGCCGGTAGGGCGCCTGCCTTTTGTTCCGCCCGCGACATCCGCTCATCCCGTTGCTCTTGCGACAACACGCGCAGACTGACGCTGATGGGGGTGCCATATTTTTCTGCTTGGGACAGGGCGCCGACCAGGGACTTGACCGCCGGCAGGCCGGTACGTGCAGCCAGATTCATCAGGGCCTGGCGGCGGTCCGGTAGAAAAGCCAACTCGGCCGTGGTCAATCCCAGTTCTTCCGCCAATTCGGGCCCTTGTTCCTGCAATTCCGCGGCGACCCGGTGAAAAGCCGCCTCCATGGAAAGTCCCGCCTCGACACAGATTACCAACAAGTCCATGGCATCGGGAAATATCTTCAGTAAAGCCTTCTGGCGGTTCTGGATTTTATTTTTTACCAGGATTTGTGGTAGAAAAAACCCGATCACGGCGGCAGCGAATGAATAGATCAATTTGGCTGAAGGGCCCATCTCGACCTTGGCCAGAAGAAACAAATAAATTGCCGTCAGCAGGCCGAACAATATGGGTGCCACAAAACGGAAGAATGAATAGGTATATAAATGCGCTTCAGAGCGCATGCCGGCCTGGGCCAGCTTGTTCCTGATCATGATGCTGTCAGCGGGATTTACCAGCTTCAATTTTTCGACCAGATAGGTGACATACGAGCGATTGACCTGTTGACGCAGGGTTGACGTCTGGGGGATAAATTTCCGCCGTTGCGCCGCGCTCAATTCCTCCCGCCGGGCGGCCACTGATTTCAGACGCGAGCGCAGATTATCGTTGCCCAGCATCGGCATGCCGAAGGCAACAATCGTCAGGAAGGCGCCGATGCTACCCAGCGCAATGATGACGTTCTCTGGTGAGAAAAGCGTATCCATCAGACTTCAAAATTTACCATTTGTTTCATTATGAAGACGCCAATGCTCATCCAGGCTAAGCCGCCTCCGATGAGAGTCTGGCCTAGGCTATCGACAAACAAGGGCGTGATATATTCGGGGCTGACGAGGTACAGCAACGCCGTCATGATGAACGGTAGGGAACCAATTATACCAGCCGAGGTTTTGGCCTCGGACGATAGGGCCTTGACCTTATCGGCCATTTTCTTGCGATCGCGCAGAATAGTGGAAAGATTTTGCAGGGTATCGGCCAGATTGCCGCCGGTCTGGGATTGAATGGCAAGAACGATGGCAAAGAATTGCAGTTCGGCCGTTTGGATTTGTTCCTGGGCCCGCTGCAATGCGGTATCCAGGTTAAGTCCTAATTTTTGCGATTCCACAATTTCCAGAAACACGCCAGCCACCGGCTGGGGACTTTCCGTCGCGATAATGTTCAAGCATTCACCGACCGGCAGGCCAGATTTAATGCCGCGCACGATGATATCCACCGCGTTGGCGAATTCCTTGGTGAATTTGTTCACCCGCCGCTTGGCCATACTGCCGAGTACATAGCGCGGCAGGCCAAAGCCAACCGTGATGGCAACCGGCACGATCCCTACCTTGGGATAACCCATCAGTAGATAAAGAATAGCCGATACCACGGACAAGACGCCGCACAACAAGAAGTAATTGCGCAGGGATGTGCGCAAGCCCGCTTGTCGCAGGGTTTCACGCATCTTTACGGCAAAGGACTTTTTCGTCTTAGCATCTTCCAATTCGCGCAGGCGCGATTGGATATTCCGTTTTCGCCCGTCGCCCTCGCCACGGCCACCCTGTGCCCCTTTGACCGCTCCGGTCTGCCCGGAAATAGCGGCGATGCGTTGTTTTAGATGGGTGCGGGCCTTAACCTGCGGCATCACCAGCAGGTAGCTTAGAATCGTCATAGATAAAAACATGGTGCCAGCGATGATAAACACCACAGTGGTAAGATCCATATCCGCCTCCTAAACCAGGATAAGCCGTCCGCCGGATGCGATAGCCCGGCCCGTCGGCCTACATACCCAGCGCTTCAACCAGATCCTGTTCCCGACCGAAATATTTCGCCCGGTCCCAAAAAGTCGGGCGCAGGCCGGTAGGCTTATGTTCGCCAATCAACTTACCGTTTTCGTCTTCGCCCCGAATTTCATAGGTGTACAGGTCCTGCAAGGTGACCACGTCGCCTTCCATGCCAACGACTTCCGTAATATGGGTAATCTTGCGGCTGCCATCGCGCAGCCGGGCGGCCTGGACAATTACGTGTACCGCCGAGGAAATTTGTTCGCGCACGGTCTTGGCCGGCAGATTAAAGCCGCCCATGGCGATCATATTCTCCACGCGGCTGACGGCCTCGCGCGGATTGTTGGCATGGATCGTACCCATGGAGCCGTCATGGCCCGTATTCATCGCCTGTAGTAAATCAAAGGCCTCGGGTCCGCGCACCTCGCCGACGATAATTCGTTCCGGGCGCATACGCAGGCAGTTCTTGACCAGATCGCGCATGCTTACCTCACCGGCGCCTTCAAGGTTTGGCGGCCGGGTTTCCAGACGCACCACGTGGGGCTGTTGTAATTGTAGTTCCGCCGTATCCTCGCAGGTGATGGTCCGCTCACCCTCTTCAATGAAGGCGGTCAAGGCATTCAACAATGTGGTTTTTCCCGAACCGGTGCCGCCCGAAACCAGAATATTCAGGCGGCAGGCGCCAATAACGCCTAGCAATTTGGCGCCCAGCGGCGTGATCGAGCCAAAATCGACCAGATTTTGGATACGTAATTTGTCTTTCTTGAACTTGCGGATCGTTAGCGTGGCGCCGTCGATTGACAGTGGCGGTCCGATTACGTTGACCCGGCTGCCGTCCAACAGGCGAGCGTCGCAAATTGGGCTGGATTCGTCCACTCGCCGTCCCACCGCCGCGACGATGCGCTGGCAAATGTTCATCAATTGCGCATTGTCGCGGAACCGGATGCCGGTCAGTTCGATGCGGCCATCAACTTCTATGTAAACCCTGTTCGGCCCATTGACCATGATATCGGCGATGTCATCGCGCGCAAGCAGTGGCTCCAATGGGCCCAATCCCAGGACGTCATTGCAGATATCCGTAATCAGCGTCTGCTGCTCGGAGCTGGACAGCACGATCGCCTTCATGGCGATGATTTCGCCGACGATGTCGGTGATTTCCTCGCGTACCTGGGCCGAGTTCAGTTTGCCCAGTTCGGTCAGATCTACAGCATCAACCAGGGAGGCAAATATGCTTTGCTTGGTTTCGTTGTATTTGCTCCGCTCATCACCGAATAGATCGCTATGATCGGCCGCCGGCTGGAGTTTCTGTTCAGGCGCCGCCGCTGGCTTTGCCGCCACGGGCTTTGCCGCGGCCACCTGCGTGGGTGCCGCCGCTTCTTTCTTCGGGTCCTGCCGATCCGCTGATATGTCGGTGTCGGGAATCTCTGGCGTTGTTTTTGGTTTGGCCTCTGGCGGGCCGGTCCGTTTGCCAAACATATCTATTTTACCCCAGCTTTTTTCATTACGCCTAACAGACCTAATTGACTTAGCAGACCTTTCTTAACCTTTTGTTGCGGTTGGCGCCCACTGACAAGGATCGCCAATTCGCGCAATGCCTCGGCTGATTTATGCTTGGCATCCACCTGGCCAACCATTTGGCCATTGTTGGCGGCGGTACCGAACAAAGCCGGTGCGTGGGGAATTATAACATCGGGTTTCACCCCGGTCGCGGTTTCAAAATCCTTTGGCGACAATTCCGTTTTCTTGAAGGCGCCATGATGGTTCAAGACCAGATGCGGTGGCGAGGTGTCACCGCGTTGCTGGCGGAGACGGTCAACCAGATTTTTCGTATCGCGCAGCCCGGATAGGTCCAAAACACCGACCAGAACAGTTGCGTCCGCGTCCAAAAGGACTTGTTGCACCCAAGGGGCCCAGCGATGGGGCACATCCAACACCACGAAACTGGAACGGCGACGGACCAACGCCAACAGCTGATCCAAAGAATCCGTTATTAGTCTTTCTTCCGCATCCAAATTGGATGGCGATGCCAGCAAATGGACGTTTTCGTCGTATTCCACCAGGAAACGGTCCAGCAGTTGATCGTCCAACCGGCTGGTGTCGGCCAAGGCCATTTCCAGAGTTTGTTGTGTTTCCACGTTGAATGAGAGGGCAGCTGTGCCGAAGGTGACGTCCAGATCAATGACCGAAACTTCCTCGCCATATTCCTGACCCAGATGCCAGGCCACGTTATGGGCGATGGAGGATGATCCGCCGCCGCCACGGCTGCTCATGAAGGCGATGGAGCGCCCCATGGGCGGGGAATCCGGGTCTTCAAATATGGCGGTAACCGCATCAAGGATTTGTTTCGGCGCGACCGGAGCTACCAGATATTCAGCAACGCCGCGCCGGATCAATTCCCGATAGAGGCTAATATCATTGGACGATCCCAACAGCAGGACATTTGTCCCGGCATCGCAGACTTCGGCCAGGCGATCCAACTCGTTCAATACGTCCGCGCCTTCGGCATTCGTTTCCATCAGGACCAATTGCGGCGTCGAATTATCCTGATAGTGGGCGATTGCCGCTTCTATGCCGCCGATTCTGGCTTCAATTTTTGAACGCGACAGCCTACGGTCATCCAGGCCTTCGACAACCGCCGACTGGGATTCCTCGCTCAATAGCCAGGCGTTGACGTTTATCCTAAGAATGGCGCCGCTCCCTCATGTCCCGGATATGCTCTAGAGCGCTCTGTTGAACAAACATGGTCTTGTTTCCCGGCATGGCAGCTATTGACCCAAATTGCGGATGGAGTTGGATTGTTCCTTTTTGCCCCGCACCGATTCCGTGGGTTGGCCCGCGCGATAACTCTGCATAACCCGGGTACGCCAGGCGGCGTCGCCGGGTTGCAGGTCGCGTGGCTGTTCCAGGTCGGCTGGGTTGGAAATCATGGCCGCTATCCCGGCACGCACGGAACAGCCAAAGTCGGGATGCTGCATATTGGTTGGATTCGCGGCGGTCGGCGCATTGCGCCGCGGACATTTGATGGGTTTTGCCGTAAAGCTTTCGAAACTCAAAATAATAGGACCGTTTTCGGTTTTGGCGCCCGCGACCTTGCGCAAGCGAATTTCGTGGGGCTGGGCGCCCTTTTTCAATATATGTCTTTCCAGAGCCTGCAATCGTGCCTCCGCCCGCTGGTCATCGGCAGCTGCGGTCGACCTGATTTCAAGAACATCGCCACCGCTTTGAAAGAAATGTATCAAAAACGCATTCAGGCGATCTTTTTCGGCTGCATCAAGGGTGACCGCCTGGGACTGAAATACGACTGGCTGGGTGACCAGTTTGCTATCCACTGTATAAGGATACCGCGTCATCGGGTTCGACGCCATGTCCGGTGTATTTGGCGCGCAACCGCTTAACCATCCCAGGCAAATTGCCGCGGCGGCAAATTTGACGAGGCGAGGGGTAAACCGTCTCGGTGCTGATATCCGCACCCCTTCTCCCGCTTCCGGCGGAACGGAGAAGGCGAATGGCGCAAGACTGTTCATTTGCAACCTCCCATCACTCCAAAATATACCCGATCGGCCCTTTTAACGAGGCCGTAATGGTCTGCTTGCCGCCGAAATAAACCCCATGCAGGCGGCCAAGAAGATAAAGATCGTAGTCGCTCGCTGGAATCAGGCCGTCCGTGGGCCCGGAAATTTGTTTCGGCGCGACCGGGCGGACCAGAAAACAGGTCACGGCGATGATCAATTCGGTTTCGGTTTTTTCCAGGCTGTTATTGCGGAAGACCGAGCCGAATATAGGCACATCTTTTAGGCCCGGGACACCGCGGATGCCGGCCGTCTCGTCTTCCTGCAACAGGCCCGCGATCATCAGGCTGCCACC
Organism: Alphaproteobacteria bacterium; assembly: GCA_016776605.1. Classification (GTDB taxonomy): domain Bacteria; phylum Pseudomonadota; class Alphaproteobacteria. The sequence goes on from JADHTB010000021.1 coordinate 28,216, forward strand.
TGATGGCAGTTCCACGGTGGTCTCGGCCCGCCGTACGGTCAGGGCGGGAACCTGAATATTTGCCAGGGTGATAGCGCCGTTATTCGACAAGGCGCTGACCTCGGTAAAAATCCGCAGAGAAATTCGGCCCGAATTCAGGACCACCGGCGTAAAGCTCAAGGCCACGCCAAAGGGTTCCTGGCTGATCGAAATGGTGCCGTCGTTGGACGCTACCGGGATGGGATATTCACCGCCGGCCAGAAAGGTTGCCGGTTCGCCCGACATGGTGGTCAGATTAGGCTCCGCGAGGGTCTTAATCAGGCCGTTCTCCTCCAAGGCGTTGATGGCAACCGTCAGGCTATCGCCCGTACTCGGGGTAAAGCTGGCGGCGCCATTGAAGAAGGGCGTATCCGTGGTTGGTCCCGTGGTGCTAACGCGGGCAGCGAAATCGCCCGAGCTCAGGGTGGAGAATGTGCCGGAGACGGCATCAAATAGATTGACGCCAAGCTCTTTCAGCACGTTACGTGATATCTCCGCCACCCGGACCTGCAGCAATACCTGCTGGTCCTCGATCACCGCCAGCATGTTGATCACATTGGTGTCGGCTGCGACGAACCGTGACGCGATCACCTGGGCGTTTTGCGAGATATCGGCCGAGCGGACTTCGCCAGTCAGGAAAAGATGGGAGTTTACAGCGGTAATTTTTACATCGGCGTGGGGCAACAGCGTCTTGAGGGTTTCCTCGGCGCCAATCACATCCAACTGCACCTGAATTTCCAGGCGCAACAATTCCTTGCCATCGGCGTCCAGGAAAAAGGCGTTCGTCGCACCCACCGCCAAGCCGACCAGATAAATCAGCCGCGGTGTTTTGACGACGACGTTGGCGGTCGCGGGATTGGCCACCAAAACGTCGCGCACTTCCATGGGCAGGCGGATCAAGCGGGCCTTGCCCACAGGCAAGCTAATCGCCCGGGCCGGCAGGCCGTCGCCCAATTCCAACGTACCGATCTCGATCTGCTCTCCATTGGACGTGGGAACGGTAATTTGCTTGGTCTGCGCAATAGCAGCCGGCACCGGGCCCAGGTTGATCAGGGCGAGAAGCGTAAGTGTTAATGCGCGCGCAAGCATGCCGTCACCTTTTTATGACGACGGTAGACGGCGTCGTCGCGCGATAAACTGTTACGGAGTTATTGCCATCGTCAAGATTGGAACGCGAGGCTGCTTTCGCCTTGGCCGACTTTCCCGTGCTGCGCGTACGTACGACACGGCCCAGTTCACGCCGGCGCTGACGCAGGTCCGGGTCGCGCCGGGTACCCAGGATCAAATGATCCATCAGGGCTGGGCTGACCCCTATATCCGACACGACATCTGTTTTCCCACCCTCGCCACTGGCCGAAATGTCGGCGGCCGGCACCGAACGCAGGGACAGGGATAATTGACCCATGGATGCGGCCAACGCGACAATTTCCGCCTCTCTTGGCGAGACCTCGACGGTAACTGTTTGGCCAACCTTCGGCTTGCCCGTATTGGCATCGACGATCTGTTCGATGGCCAGCAGGCGCAAACCTTTCAGAATGGTCTCGCTAAACCGTCTTGGCGTCAGGACAGGATTGTCCGAGGTGTCTTCGACTTTGTGGGTCAACAGCAAATCCACCATATCGCCAGGTGAGATGAAGCCAGAGACGCCGCTGACTTGAGTAATCGCCATGCTGACCGCGCGCATGCCCGGCGCCAATGAGGCGACGATAAATCCTTGTTCGCCAGGGCGGATGATATTTTCATTTAAGATCGATTTGTGGCTTTCCACGCGGGTTTTCAGGTAGGAGCCGCGCAGCGCGGAAGGCGCGGTTGCCCCTTCGAATATGCTGCCCTCGCCGCTGTCACCGGGGCCAAGCTGCTGCCAGCCGAAATCGATATCACGCAACAGGGTACCTGCCGGCAGGTCGTGTTTGGCCACCAGGGTTCGGGGTGCCGACGAAGACCGGCCACGCAGGAAACGGCTGACTTCCTCGTCCGAGGTAAAAGCCGATTTTTTCTCGATATCAGCGTCGCGGGTCAGGCTGCGCAGGGACAGGGATACACGCCCCATACGCTTGGCCACGGCCATGCTTTCCGATTGCTTCGGCGTCAGTTCCAAAGTGATGGTTTTGCCGATCCGGTTCTGTTCCTTCATGTCATCGAAGGTCTGATCAACGGCAAGCACGCGAACATCAGCAATGACGGTTTCGCTGATGATTTTGTCGCGGGCGCCGCCGTCGCTTTTGGTCGGGCGCACCTGTTGGGTCAATACCACGTCGACGCGGTCGCCGGGCAGGATAAAGCCGGCGGCGCCGGTCTCGGCGTTGATGTTGGTGGATACCGCCCGCATGCCGGGGCCAAGAACACCGGCCAGGAAGCCTGCTGTACCTGGCTTCAATAAGCGTGCCTTGAGGATAGGTTCATTCGCTGCAATACCCCGGCGCACGGCCCAGCCGGTCATGTCCGATGGCTTTAGGCCCTTGTTGCCGTCCTTGTCGCCGTCCTTGCCTTTCACAATGAATTCGGGCGCCAGGCCATCCTCGGGCCAGTTCTGCCAGCGAAACAGATCGGGATTGACAATCGTTCCGGCGGGCAAATTATTGAGCGCGACGAGAACCTGCACCGAGGATGTTTTGTTGTTATCCTGGTTGTTGCGGCCTTCTGCAAGTTCGGCCTCCTTGCCTTGCAGATAGCCATGCACAAGGTAAGCGGTTACGCCCGCGACCGCGAGTGCAGCAACTATCAAAAGGATGCGCGCTAGATTCAATGCTTTAACCCTCTGTCTTGGCTAAATGCCAGGGCGGCTAATACGAAACCACGACCAATGGTCACCACCAGCCGTGCGAATTAAACACCGCCATTCAAATTATGGGCCTTTTTCGCTCCATCCGTCAATAAGATCAACAAGTTATAAAAATTTCTTAAAGAAACTATTTAGAAAGCCTAATATTTTCCAACCAGATATATCGATATCGCCAAATTATCCCGCGGTCTGCTGGTAATATTCAGGCGGAAAATATTTCATCATTGCTAGGGTGCATTCGAAGAAAATGCGCTCAGACTCTTAAAAGTAGAGCAATTGAACCAATTAATTGAAAATTGCTCTAACCGTTTAAAATCGGCAAATGCGGATAGATAATCAGGCCCGCCCCGCCGATTGCAATCGCGTACGGAATATCCCGCTTTTTTGCATGCATTTGCCGTAGCGCGGCGATACCGGCGAGATGCGATGCCAACGGCAGCCGGCGATACAGCAACAAAGCCACCGTCAGGACGCCACCAGCCAACGCGGTTATTAACAAAAATTCCAATATTTGTTCCCGACCTGTCCATAGCGCCGCCGCGGCCAACAGTTTGCCGTCGCCGCCGCCCATAACGCCCAACGCGAACATCACGATTGCTGCGACCAGCGTCAAACCCCCCAACCCGGCTGCCCAGAGTATTTGCTGCCAGGAAAAGCCCGCGCTGAGGGCGGCCAATGGATATCCCAGCACCAAGACCAGTGGCAGAAAATTGGGAATTTCGAAGGTGCGAAAGTCGGCCACCATGGCAAGTACCATCACCACCGGAAAAACCAACGATAGCCCCGTTAGTAGCATGACGTCGTAGCATGATGTTTAGTGGCATGATATGATACCCGCATCAGCCGCTCCCGTTGCAATATCGCCCGCGACACCAGATTCAGCGGAGCGCAGGTCTAGAGCAATTCCGAATTAATGAGAATCGCGAAGCGATTCTAAGTGATTGGAAAAATTGCTCTAACTCTAAATATCCGAGCATTTTCAAAATGAAAATGCTCTAGGCCAGCCCAAAAATAGAAAAAGCCGGGACGCTGCACAGGCAGGCGCCCCGGCTTGTCTCGTAACAACCAAAGAGGCGCAGGCCTAGTTTGCCGCGCCCAGCTGTGTCTGGATATCTTCGAAGAAACCCTTCACCTCATCGCCCAGTGCGAACACGGCTGCGATAATGGCGACGGCGATGCCGGCGGCGATCAGGCCATATTCAATGGCGGTGGCACCAGACTTGTCCTGACAGAATGCATTCAAATCGGTAACACGCGTTTGCAACCTAGTAATGAGACCCAACATAGTGAGGTCCTCCTATTTTAAAAATTGGTTCGCAGCAGTGGCGCGCTGCAATCGTGGCGTAGCCACCACCAGCCTGGAAAATTCTCTGCCTGTTAGGGCAATTCCCATGCGGTAGTGTAACAGACATATACGAATGGCTCCCGTAGTTCACAAGTGATCGTTGTCACAACAAGAACAGACAACTTACAGCATACCGAATCACGTAATGATAAGCGATGTTTCCTAGCGAGATCAAAAAGAAAACGATGGGATGTCGCGATTCGTCTTTGTCGGGATCAAAGATCACCAATCTTGGTTTAATTTTTCTTAACGCCGGTTTTTTGATTTGGCGTGAAAAGTGATTCTGTATTTGTCGGCTCGGCTCATGCCGGGGTGTATGGGAAATTCCCGGTTATCAACGCCTTTCGTACCTGGCATATTTTATCCAAATGAACCAGAATATCCCGGAACGGCTCTAGCCCCAAAGTTCCGCCGTCGGCCGCGCCACGTGGCCGCCGCGATAGACCAGTGCGGCAGCGCGGTCCTTTGCCAGCAATAAGGGGCCGTCCAGATCCACGAAGTCCGCCATGCCGGCCAGCAACATGGCGGGCGCCATGGCCAGGGACGTGCCCAACATACAACCTACCATCACGCCAAAGCCGCGCCGCCTGGCTTCCCGTGTCAAGATCAGGCCCTCGGTAAGGCCGCCGCTTTTATCCAGCTTCACATTAACCATATCATAGCGCCCGGCCAAGGCATCGAGATCGGCGCTGACGTGACAGGATTCATCGGCACACACCGGCACCGGGTGCGGGCAGTCCGATAGCATCTGATCCGCACCGCTGGGCAGGGGCTGTTCGATCAGCTCTACGCCCAAATCCGCCAGGGCCGTGGAAAAAGGCAGAACCATGTCAGGCTCCCAGGCCTCGTTCGCATCCACGATTAGACGCACATCCGGGACCGCCTGACGCACCGCCCCAACCCGTTCCGGATCGCCGGCGCCGCCTAGTTTCAATTTCAATAGGGGCTGGCCCTTGGCGCGCTGGGCGGCCTTCGCCATATTCTTCGGGCTGTCCAGGCTCAGGGTAAAGGCGGTTAACAGATCGGGCGGTGGGGCCAGATCCGCCAAATCCGGCAAGTCCCAAACCCGTTGTCCGGTCATCTTCGCCTCCAGGTCGAACAAGGCGCAATCAAGGGCGTTGCGGGCGGCACCGGGGGCCAGGGCCTGGTCCAAATCAGCCCGCGAGCCGCCACCCACGATCAGAGGCGCCAGCCCTTCGATCTGCTGGCGGACCGAAGTCATGCTTTCGCCATAATGACTATAGGGGACGCATTCGCCCCGGCCCCGATGGGCGCCGTCGGTGATTTCAGCCACCATCACATGTATTTCCGTACGGCTGCCCCGCGAAATGGTAAAGCTACCCGCGATCGGAAACGTTTCCTCGTACACTTGCAAGATCCGTGTCATGACGAAATTTAATCCAAATAATCCAGAAAACCGTCGGCATCGCCGCGTATGGGGTCCAGACAAGGCAGCGATAATTTCGCCGAGGTTTCGGCCAAGTAACGTTCCGCGTCCTGTGGCGATAACGCCGTGGTATTCACCGAAAGCCCTAACATCCGGCAATCCGGGCTGGTAAGCCGCGCGACGGCCAGGTTGAGGGCGATGCACTCTTCCAGGTCTGGGATGGGGGCGTGCGGCAGGCCGCGCATATGGCGGCGGGTAGGTTCGTGGCACAGCACCAAAAGATCGGGTTGAGAGCCGTGCAAGAGGCCCAGGGAAACTCCGGCGTACGAGGCGTGGAACAGCGAACCCTGGCCTTCGATCAGATCCCAATGATCGGCATGATTGTCGGGGCTGATCCATTCAGCCGCGCCGGAAATAAAATCCGCCACCACCGCATCAATGGCCACGCCCCGTTCGGCGATCAGCACGCCGGTCTGCCCGGTGGCCCTGAAATCCGCATCCATGCCACGGGCCCGCATGGCCCGTTCGATGGCCAGGACGGTATATTTCTTGCCGCACGAACAATCGGTGCCGACCGTCAACAGCCGCTTGCCGGTGCGTTTGATGCCCTTGCCGGTGGCGAATGCCTGCTCGCTATGGCGCACATTGTGCAGGGTTCGGCCGTGTTGTGCGGCTGCTTGCTGTATGGCGGGGAAGGATTCCAGGGGTGTGTGCAGGCCGGATGCCAGATCCAGCCCGTGAGCCAGCGCCTCGCATACGGCATCCGTCCAGCTGTCCGGCATGAAGCCGCCGGAATTGACCACGCCGATAACCAGGGTTTTGGCGCCCAGCCGTACTGCTTCGGCTATGTCCACATCCGGCAGCCCGGTATCGGCACCGCAGCCGGGCAGGCGCATTTGCCCGACGCACCATTCCGGGCGCCAATCGGCGATGCCGGTAGCCGTCTTTGCCGCCAATTGATCGGGCGCATCGCCAAGAAACAGCAGATAGGGTTTTTCTAAGGCCATGCTTTGCATCCCATATTCATAATTTTTCCAGTGCCGCCAATTCGGCCTCCAGGTTGGCGTGCTCTGCCGCCTTGGCCTGTTCAAAGGCGGGGCTATCCCAGGCTCGATGCTCGCCCCTGGCATAGGCCAGGGCATTGTAATGATAGATAAAGGCGTTCAGGCGATTGGCGATAAAATTATCGCGCGATTTTACCACGGCACCCGGTACGCCGGCGACGATGGAATTGGCTGGAATCTGGCTGCCGGCGGTGACGATGCTGTGGCCGGCGACAATGGTATTTTCGCCGATCACCGCGCTGTCCATGACCGTGGCGTTAATGCCGATCAGGCAATTGTCGCCAATGGTACAGCCGTGCACGGTGGCATGATGGGTGATGGAGCAATGGGCGCCAATAAACGTCCCCTGACGGTCGCCGACATGAAGCATGACGAAATCCTGCAAATTCGTGTAAGGCCCGACGACGATTTCGTACATTTCGGCCCGCATGACAACACGGGGCCAGACGGAGGCCCCCTCCGCAATGCTGACTTTGCCATAAATTTCCGCCGTGTCGTGAACGAACGCGGGGTTGTCGAGCTGGACCAATGGGCCGAACTTGCGCAAATCCTTACTCTCCTAAAATCAAAAATTTCACGCCCCAACTCAAATTTTCGCACTTGGCGTGGGGGAATATTACACTACTCTTCGCCCGGCGAGCCAGTCTGCCGGCGCTTTGCAAAATCCAGTTTAAAATTGCTCAGACCTTTAGAATTAGAGCAATATTTCCAATCACTTAGAATCGCTTCGCGATTCTCATTAATTCGGAATTGCTCTAGTTGGCGGCATCGAATAATTTATCGGCGCCACCATCGCCCAGGCCAACCGGGGCGCCTTTGTTCAAATCCACCTGCCGGGCCTGCCAGAAGGCCGCTTTCAGGCCGGTATAATAATCGATGGAGTTTTCGCGCAATTCATCCAGCGGATCCAATAATTCCTCGCGCTTGACCACGGCGCGTGTCGCCGCGACGCCCAGGTTTTCGAAGGAACTCAATAAATAGGTCATGGGCTGGAAGAAGACGTCCACCACCTTGCCTGCGCCGCCACGGGTACTGGCCGGACCGATCAGGGGTAGGACCAGATAGGGGCCGGGGCCGACGCTATAGCTGTGCAACGTCTGGCCAAAGTCGGCGTGATGGCGTTTCAAGCCAAGATCCGCCGCCGGATCAAGCAGACCCAGAAAGCCGACGGTGGTGTTGAGACCAAAGCGGCCGACGGTCACGCCGGCATCGATCAGATCCCCCTGCAGCAGATCGTTGACCGCGATGACCGGGGCATCCAGGTTCAAAACAGCCCGCCGCACCGCCTGAAGGGCCAAATCCGGCATGAGCCAATTGTAGCCAATTGCGATGGGGCGCAACAGGATCAGATCGACCGTGTCGTTGAATGCGAAGATGATCCGGTTCATCGGCTCCAATGGATCATCGATTTCGACAAGATCCTGGTCCGCTTCGGTTAATCGCGTCGATCCGGCCGGGGCCAGGAGCGCCGCCCGCGTGGCGGTGGCTGGCGCAGCGGCCTGATAGATTACGGGAGCCTTTGCGACGGGAGCCCGCAATATGACTTGAGCCTGAGCTACTGGGGGCTGCGCCTTGGGGCTGCGGGGCACGGGCCGTGGAGACGCGGGCCGGTGGGCCTTGGGGCGGGGCGCTGCCGTGGCGGCGGCGATTTGCCGGGCGAAACCTGGATAAGCCGTCTGCACAGCCGTCACCAAGGCGGCCTCGTGGCCAGGAGCCGCGGCAAGGGCCTGGCCCATAATGTCATTCAACGCGCCCGGATTGCCGGCGATGGACGAGATCGCCCAGGTGGCGATGCGGACGGTATCTCTGTTGGCGCGTCGGGGGCTAGGTTCGCTTTGCCGGGCGGGACGTGACCACCATGGCGAAAAGCGCGGCATCGTGGCTATTCGGGAGATGTTCACGCCGGCGGCATGGGCGATTTGTCCGGCGAAACCGGGAAAGTTCGTCATAGCCTGCCGGGCGACTATCGGGGCGGCATCAGGCGCGGCCGCCAACAGACCACGCATGATGGCCTCAATTTGCCCTGGTTGCCGCACAATGGCCTCGGTAACCAACGGTGACAGCGCGGCGGCGACCCGGCGTTGGCGTATTTGAGGATTGGCGGCACCGCTGCTGGCGCTTCGGACCATGGCTTTCAAATAATCGCTAAAGGCGGCATCAGGACTGGCGGCGGCCGCCTGATCATAGCTTAACAAACCAGCAATCAGCATGGCTGCCGCCACCAAACCGCGTCTCGTCATAGTCTCTGCCCCTCCAAGCTGGAGCAAGAATAGTGCGAAAAACGTCCACGCGCCAATAGCGATCCCATGTCCAGCCCAATCGGCCAGTCCGGGCTCATGCCGTTATCACTCTCACCTCATCAGTCTTTCCTGACCGGGGTAAAATGGGCCGCGCGCCGCATGCCCTCGGCCCGCTGCTTTGGCGTCAGGCGGGCTTGCAATACAGCTAAATTCTCCCGCGCCCGTGGATGTCCCTGACGGGCAGCCAGACTCATCCATTTGAAGGCTTCGATCAGGTCCACGTCGATCCCCTGGCCCTTGGCCAATCGGGTCGCCAGATGGCTCTGCGCCTTGGCATTGCCCTGTTCGGCGGCGCGTCGGAACCATTTTACCGAAAGGGTTTGATCACGGACCACCCCGTCGCCGTCACGATAGGCCTTTGCCAGATTGTATTGCGCCTTGTCCAGACCCGCCTCCGCCGCTGCTCGATACAGGGTCGCGGCCCGTTTTAGATCAACCTTCACACCCAATCCGTAATGGTACATTTTACCTAGCGTATAGCGGGAGCGGTTCAGTCCTGCTTCCGAGGCGCGTTCCAACCAACCCACCGCTTCCTTGTAACTTTGCGCCACGCCGTCACCGGCAATATAGGCATTGGCCAGATTATGCTGGGCCTGGTGAAAGCCGCCTTCCGCAGATTTTCGCCACCAATGCACGGCCTCGGCGGAATCCTGGCGCACGCCTTTACCTTGATCGAACAGGAGTCCCAGGTTGTATTGCGCCTTGGCGTCCCCGGCCTTTGCCAGGGGCAGCCATTCCTTGGCGGCAATGGCAAATTCGCCCCGTTGATAGGCCCTGTAGCCGGCTTTGCCGTCAGCCGCATTGGCGGTGGCCGCGGATCCGGCCAAGACGAATGCCACCAGCAGGCAGCCCTGGATCAGCTTCGCCGGCCACTGCGTAAACAGTGCCTGCGCGGCGCGGTGATGAAGGTTTGTATTGTTGCTCATTTCAATTCCTCCCACGATACCGCTATGAAGCCACGCCAAATTTTTCGGTGCGCGCGCGCAATGCCTCCAACAGGCCTTGTATGCCCCGTTGCTGGATCACGGCGTTGAATTCCGAGCGCTGGGTCACCGCCATCGAGACCCCTTCGACCATGATATCAATAATCTTGTATTGGCCATTTTGCGGTCGAACGCGCCAATCAGCCTTGATCGGTGGCCCACCCGGCTGCACGATCCGGGTCTTCACCATGATATCCTTTTTACCGGCGGGTCTGGCATCGGCTACGGTGAATGTTTCGCCGGCATAACCGCCCATGCGGCGGCTGTAGGATTTTAAAAGAAATTCGGTGAATAGAGCCTGATAGTCCGCCCGCTGCTGCGGCGTTGCCTTGCGCCAATGCTTACCGAGGACGAAGCGCCCAATAAAAGGCATATCAAAGCCGGTCGACAGCAAGCCGCGAAATTTTTCTTCCCGGCGCTCGATTTTATCGCCGCTGGCTTGCAGGATTATGATGGCGCGGCTTGCCAGATTGGCGATGAAGGCCGACGCGCCCTCGACGGCCTGGGACGAGACCTCCGCCAACAATGAACCCGGCACGGCCAACGTGGCGCCAACTGCCGTGCAGCCCAGAAAAAATGACCGGCGTGATTGCAAAATTCCGTCTCCTCGTACTCGATGGCAATTAATAACCGCGTTGAAGTTTCAAGCGGGCGTACCGGTCTTCTGATTTGAGGGATAAATCAAAAGCATAGGCATCGCGCAGGACGGTCATGGGAATGGCCACGCCGGCGGGCCCGGTGGACCATGCCTTGCGGTATAGATCGGCCATCGAGGCGATAATTTCGCCATTTACCTTGACGATAATGTCGCCCGTCTGCAGACCGGAACGCTCCGCCGGGCCATCCTGGGCCAGTCCGATGACCTCAATCTGACCCTCGACCTCGGCCGTGAACATGCCCATCCAGGGCCGATGCGATGCCGCCGTGCGCCCCTCGCGCAACATTTCCTCGAAGACTGGCAGAAACAGATCGATCGGGACGAACATATTGCCGCTGAGGTGGTCCGGGTCGGTGGTCGCATCCTCCACATACAACGAGCCAATGCCCAACAGTTTTCCGTCCGCACCAATCAAGGCGGCGCCACCCCAGTTCGGATGGGCGGGCGAGGTAAAGATGGCTTCGTCCAGCATATATTCCCAATAACCGGCGAATTCGCGTTTGCTGACGACCCGGGCACCAATGGCGCCGTCCGGGCCACCGTGGCCGGCAACCAGTACACCATTTCCCACTGCCAGGTCTGCTGAACGGCCCATGGCGAGGGCCGGCCGGCCCAGAGGCTCCAATGCACGCACCAGGCCAAAGCCGCTATTATAGTCATATGCGACCACTTCCGCCGCGATCATGCGGCCATCGGCGGCATTGACGGCAATTGCCATGGCCTCGACGATCAAGTAGCCGATGGTTAGGATCAGGCCGCTGTCATCGATGACCACGCCATTACCTTCACGCTCCGTACCCAGAATGGGCGCGGTGTAACCGTCGGCCGGAATTTCCGCATGCAGCCGCACCACCGCCGAAAGGGCCGCGCCCACATCGAAGGGCAGCTTCGCCGCTTCCTCCGGTGATGACAGCGCCGCCGCGAATGGCATGGGCAACAGCCCCGCCGGCCGGTGCCCATTTACCTTCTCCAAGTCGCTCATGAAGCTTCCGCCCTTTACCGTCTATAAGAGATATGAGCCGAGGCCATACGTTAAAGCAGTGACGGCACAGGACCAAAGATGAAATTCATTCAAACGCGCCCCAAAGCACATTTAATTTAAAAGTGCCCGGTTTTTTGAAATATAGCAATTTAACCAATCATTTAAGTCGCGCCCACGACCCCAGTTAATTGCAATTTTCGCTACCTATTTCGTGGTGGCAACGAAGACTCCGTCCCAGTCGGAGCCGGGCGGGTTTTCCGTATAAAACGCGATGCGTTCATCGTACATGTCATACAAGTCGCCCAGGCTGCCGTCGGCGGACCGGCAGTCTTTGACTAATTCGCTGGCCTTGGCCCAGTCCTGCTCCCGGTAAGCGTCCAACATGGTGACATGTTGTGCTTTCAGGGCCTGAAAATCCTGCTGCTGCAACATATCTGCAGCGCCTAAAATCGTATGAATATGTACCGCTTCCGCTTTGCCCTTCACGGCGATCAGGTCCAATTCAAGGGTTGCGAATTCATCACCGACCATGGCTTCGGTTTCCTCGCCAATGACGATGCCGACACCGTAATTCTTGGACTGGCTTTCCAGGCGAGCGGCCAGGTTTACCGCATCGCCCAGAACCGAATAGTCGAAGCGTTGTTCCGACCCCATATTGCCGACCACGCAATCGCCGGTGTTGATACCAATGCCGACCTTCATGGGTTTATGCTCTTCACCATTTTCAAGGGCCTCCGCCGCCAGGTCCTGGTTTAATTCTTCCAGTTCCTCGAACATCGCCAGGGCGGATTCACAGGCATGGCGGGGATGCTGCGGATCTTCCATGGGGGCGTTCCAAAAGGCCATGATGCAATCGCCCATATATTTATCAATGGTGCCTTGGCGGGCCAAAATGGCATCGGTCAAAGGGGTTAGGAAGCGGTTGATCAGACGGGTCAAGCCCTGCGGATTGCTCTTGAATGATTCAGAGATGGAGGTAAAGCCGCGTACGTCGCAGAACAAAAAACTCATATTGCGGCTTTCACCACCCAGACGCAGACGGTCCGGCTCCCTGGCCAGTTGTTCCACCAGCGCCGGCGAAAGATATTGGCTGAAGGCGCCGCGCACGCGCTCGCGCTCCGCCTCGGTCTGCAGGTACATGATGGTCGAACTGGACAAATAGATCGACAGAATGGCAATGCCCGGATAGATCGGATCCACCAAAAGAAATTTATCGGTATATAAATACCAACTCATGGCCACGGCGGCGATGGCCGTGCCCAGGGAGATCGAGGCGCCGGGCAGGGCGCCAAAGCGTGGCGTCAAAAAAATCAGGGTCAGGCCCATGACCAGAATAAAGATTTTTTCCATGCCGTCAGCCCAATCGGGGCGTTCCACAAAATGCCCGGACAATATCTGCTCCACCATCTGTACATGCACATCGACACCCGCGGCCGCAGGATCCAGGGGGGTTGTGCGCAAATCCTTCAGGCCTGCGGCGGAAGTGCCAAAAAACAGAATTTTTCCCGCGACTAGTGCCGGATCGAAATCTTTCTCAAAAATTTTCCACAGTGGGATCACCCGCTCCGGCGATGTATCGGCGAAATGCATCCAAAACCGCCCACTGCCGTCTACCGGTATCTCCAGGTGGCCCACTTTGATGTGGTTCAAGCCTGTTTTTTGGCCGAAATTTTCCTCCAGGTTGGCACCCGAAGATTTCAGAATATAGGTAGAGGCGCCCTGGAAGACCCGCAGGGCCTCCATTGCGAGGCTTGGATAGATTTGCGTGCCGACGCGCAGAAAGGTGGGTACCCGGCGGATGATGCCGTCACTTTCCGGCGATAGATTGAAACTGCCAACTCCCGAGGCAGCGGCTTCGATGGCGGGTAGATTGACAACGGCGCCGGTAAAGTTATTCAGGAACGGTAGCGGATCATCGCCGTTGATGGCGAAGCCCGCTTTTACCGCCGGCGTATTCTTGCCGATCTCGTTGGTCAGGACGACACCGGCGACCACGCCATGGTCCCTTGCCGCATCGCGGATCTGACCAATGATATTGGCGAATGCTTCATCATGGTCTGGAATGGAATCGATGATCGGCTTGGAAAACGCCTTAGCCGCCGGCGACAGTTTGTCTATGTCCAAGGTTGGTTGGTTCAGCCAGATCGACAGGGCTTGCCGCGGAGATGTCCGATCCGCTTCAGCGAACACAACGTCAAAGGCTACGACCTTGGCGCCCGCGTTGAACAACAGGGCCAACATTTCGGCCAGCTTGCTGCGTGGCCAGGGCCATTGCAAGCCGTTGCGCGACAATGTTTCATCGTCCAGATCAAGGGTTGCAACCGGTACGGGCTGATATTCGCGGGGATGCAGTTGATTGTACAGATCGAATAACTTCAGCTGGAAAACCTGCAGAAACGGTGGATTCTCCAATCGCAGGCCAAGCGACGCCACCAGCATCAAGGCTGGTATGACGTACATCATTTGGCGTTTTATAAAACGAATGGAGCGCATTACTGGTCGGGACCCTCTTCAGGATAATAGGTACTAGTCTTTCAAACGGCGATAGATCTCGTTCATGCCCTGATGCCGCTTTCTTAACAGAGCCATCAGCTTTGGATCAAAATGACTGGCGGGATCGATCCGGTCATCCCCCTTTAACATGACATCAATGGTCTTTTTATGATTGAAGGCCGGCTTGTAGGGGCGCTCGGAACGCAGGGCGTCGTAGATGTCCGCGACCGCCACTATGCGCGCCGACAGCGGGATATCGTCTCCCGCCGTGCCTGTCGGATAGCCGTCGCCGGCCCATTTTTCGTGATGATACAGGGCAATCTCCGCCGCCATGCTCAGGCGGGGGACGGTCATCAGGATTTTATGGCCGTAAAGGGGATGCTTGTCCATCTCGGCCCGTTCCTTGTCGTTCAGGCCGCCCTTTTTCTTTAGCACCGCGACATCGACGCTCATCTTGCCGACGTCATGCAACTGGGCGGAATAGCGGATTTCGTCACAAAAAGCCTTTGGCATGCCAAATTCCCTGGCCAGAAAATGGCTGTATTCGTTGACCCGGACGATGTGGTTGCCGGTGCCTTCGTCATGGATTTCCGATGCCCGCGCCAACAATTGGATGGATAATAAAAAGGCTTCCTGGGTCTCTGCCTGCAAGGCAATGACCTGTGCCCGCTGCTCGTCGAGTTCCCGATTGCGTTGATGCAGACGGATATTTTTCTGCCGGATATTTTCCAGCATATCCGCCCGTTCGATGTGCGTGGCCAGGACACTGGCGATGGGGGTGACCAATTGAACTTGTTGCGCTTCAAAGCGCACGGCTTGGTCTGCGCCGGGAACCCGGCGATTGATCAATTGCACCACGCCGATGACCTGGTCCTGGTAATTTTTTAGCGGGAAGCAAAGAACCGACATCGTGTGGTAATTGGCGATCTCGTTGTCTGGATTGAAGCTGTATGATTTTCCGGGTGGTATTTTGTAGACGTCGTCTATGCGCACGACCTCGCCGGATGACGCGACAAAGCCGGCGATGCTTTTGGTGGTGATTGGTACGATGAAATCACGGCTGCCTATGCGGACCGCGTCATTTTGCAGGCTGATCGGCTCCAGCCAACGTTGCGCACCCTTCTTTCGGACGATAAAAATCGTCCCTGCCTCGGCGCTGGTCATCAGGCGGCTTTTCAACAGCACCTTGTTCATCAGTTGCCGCACTGATTGACGCGGTTGTCCTTCCACGAATTCAAGAAATTCGAGCGCCTGATTAATTACCGTCATTTCCCCAATCCAAAATAGTTTCATGGCCGACAGCGCGGATGCGATGGAAGCCGAAGCTCATGCGGCTGACTTTACCGCCTCGTGTTATCCCGGTTCAAGCGTGTGGCCAGGCAGGGTCATTGCGCCGCGGTACCGATGGACCGCTTCATGGACGGGTTGACGCCCAGTCTTCACACCATGCGCCGCAGCCGTTCGATGATAAAATTACCTTTCTCCAGAATCTCTGACGGGGCCAAACGAAGCACCTGATAACCCCGCCCCGCCATGATTTCGTCATGATTGCGTTCGGCTTCCAACTCCTGATTACCGCGAATGGCTTCAAGCGGCGCGGCAATTTCAATATTATACCGGCCACCCAATGGCGATATCAGGTGCACGGCAAGGGTTTGTCCGGCCTCTACCACATTGCATTGGAACGGATAGCCCGCATCCTGCAGCATTTGGCGCAATGCGGGCCAGGGATTAAGTGGGGCGTCGGCATTGTTATTGCCGAAGGCACCGTCGAACCTGGCTTCGAATTCATCCGCGACCAGTTCGCCGTTTTCGTCCATGGCGAGGGGAACTTCAGCGAAATTAGACAGAGCGGCGCAAAGCCCGCCGGTGGCCATGCAAACATCCCGATCGCCGACAATATGCAAACCCAGGCGGGCCGCGCCCACCACGTCGTGATACAGATCCTCTCCATCCGCCAAAGCCTGGTTCAAGGCACCTTGCGCATCCGGCGCCAGACCGGGCAACAGCACGATGAAATCCACCTGCCGGCCCATAAACTGATCTGGTGTAGCGACGGTAATGCGCTGGCGCACATTATCGGGAAATTTACTACGCTTCAGAAATTCACGGATCTGTTCGGCCTGGCCGCTGATCAGGGTGGCGATGCCCACTGAACGGCGGGGCAGCGCGCGGAAGACGCCGGCATCAACCCAGGAACGGATTAGTTTCTCCGTTGCGATGACCTCTTCCCGGTTGACCGCGGCATTGTTCATGACGGTCATGCGGCCGGTTACATGGTGCCATTGCACGCCCAATAAATTTGCCGGTGCATCCGTGCGCAGTTTGCGAAAATTGGTCTGCACCACCATTTTGTTGTCGTAAAAGGTGGATGAAAGATATTCGGCGATGCGTGGGTGCGAACGAAAATGTTCCACCAATTGATACAGCCGGCCTTGCCCGGACAGTATGGTGGAGAGGTTGCCCAGGGCTGTCAGGCTGGCGGGCGCCAATGTGATTTTGCTGCTGCCAAGGGTGAACGCGCGTTTCGCCTCCCATGCGGGCGGCAGGGGGGACAGGCGCTTGTCATGGCGTGCCGCGCCAAAAACCGCGCCTCGTTTGCCGCGATACAGTACCGGAAGGATCTGGCCAATATCACACTGTTCCGCGTCATCGACGATGACCAGGTCAAAATACCCCGGCTCCAATGGCAAGGCTTGTCCGATACTTTCCAAAGTGGAGGTCCAGACCGGAAGTTGCTCCGCCAGAATGCCGACCGCCTGGGCAAGCCGTCGTGAACGATGGGCCCTGGTCTCGTTTACGTCGCCGTCGTTACGCCTGTCGGTCAGATCAAAGAATGCAGCAACTTGATTCTCCAGTACCGCCGGGTCGTCTTCCAGACGCTCGGTCCAATAGTCGCGGTAGAGTTCCCGGACGCCTGATATTTTTCGGGCCGATTGGTTTAGCGCCTGCAATTCCATGGTTTGGCAATCCCTGAAACGCACTAACTGCTGGATCGCCTCGTCGCGCATGGCGACTTTTTGCCGCCATCCGAAATAGCTCTCCAGGGCTTTCATGGCGGCGCCGATGGCCGCCAACTGATCTTCGCCGGCCAAGGCCTCCGCCGCCTGTTCGCCAATGACGGGGGGAATTTTACCGACGGCAAGGCGGACGGCTGACAAAAGACTTTCGCGGCCGTCCTTGCGGGACAACATGCCCTTCATCATCTTGCCCAGGCCGGCACTTTTATCGCCGCGCAGAATGGCTAATTCGTCCCGCCAACCCTGCATGACTTGACTATTGGGGCAGGGCGCTATGCGCAGCGCGGGCGGCAACTGACCCAGGCCCAGTTCAACCGCATCCTGACGGATGATCGCGTTTAATTCGTTCACCCGTCCGTGGGCCGCGCGCATTGGATCAACCCCGCCCGTATCGGCTGCGGGCAGGCGATCCAATTCTTCCATATCCTTCAGGGTCGGCTTCTCTCGCTGGGGGGCCTTCTTCTCTTCCTTCGGTCCCACGCGGTCAGGATCATCATCGTCGTCATATTCTTCAACTTCCGGCCGCTGAATTTCGCGCAGGCATTCGATCAGAGCTTCCCGGCTGGCTTGATTGTCATTTCTGTCACCGACCCGCACCACGGCCGCTGCATTCCGTCCCACCCAGGCATTCAGATGCTTGGTCATGGCCTCCACCGTGTCCCGTCGCCGCGCGGTGTAGAGCACGCTCTGCCCATTCATGACCGCCGTTGCAATGAGGTTTACCACCGTGGCCATCTGTCCGGTTCCTGGCGGCGCGGTCACGGCGATTAGCGGATGTTTCATGCCGGCCCGAACCGTTTGGGTCTGACTATAACCAAGACGATGCATATCAAAGACCATGGGGCCGTCCAGATGCGGTTGTACCTCATCCACGGACGCGTCGGGGTCGCCGGAGCCGCCAGTATCGCTCCCGGCATTCTGGATGCCGCCCAGGGCGGTGTCCGCTATGATCGGCTGGCCTTCCGCACTGCTCAAGTCATTCAAATCCCGCAGCAGGGCGGAGATTGACGACGGCATGGTGGCGGACGCCAGGACCGGTCGATTGCGCCATTGCATACGGCCCGACAATCCCGAACCCGTAACCTCGTCCAGTTCGTTCGGGTTGAACCTTTCCTCTTTAAGATTTAGACGTTTGGCAGCCATGGCCAGTTTTTCCACGAACGGCATCGCGGGATCGGCAAGTTGATGGGCCAGGCTTTGAATTTGCAGCGGCTCCACGCCTTGGTCCCGCAACAGTGCGCAATTGACCTTCAGATAACCTTCCGGGTCCGGACACAGCATGCCCTCTTCGATTTTGACCCGCATCAGGAATAACGGCCTGATCGAGCCATCCGCGTATTGCATATAGGGATAGCCGTAGCAAAGTAACGAGCCGCCAAATGCCGCCAGAAACCGTTTGGTCTCGTCGTCCCCATCTGGCAGGGGGGTGGCCTGATTGCCGTTGGTAAATATATTTTCCGCCGTGACCGGCAATTCCACGTAGGCCGGCACACCATTGCCACAGGGCACACGCAGCTCGTGCAGGCGCTCCTCTTCGATCGCCCACCGGCACGAACGCATCAGGGCGGACAGATCTAACGCCGGCACGGCCTCGCGATCCGGCAAGGCAGGTTCTAATTGCCTGGCGTCATCGTTCGTTGCTGCCTGGCGCGCAGGCTGTGCCATTTTGCGATCCCGGATAAGTCTTTTGCCTGACGGAAGACGGCCTGGAAATAGCCCGTTCCGGGAGTAAAGCTAGACGTATTCGGATAACTTTTGGTTAACCGGGACGCAAAAAGCCGGCGCCATATGAGGCGCCGGCCAATTACAACGGACAATCGCTGCTGGGGTTATTTCGTTGCCTCTATCAGATAGGCAATTACATTGTCCCGCTGTGATTGTTTTTTGAGCCCCGCAAAGGCCATTTTGGTCTTTGGCACCAGCTTCTTAGGCTTGTTTAGGTATTTGTCCAGCAAGGCGGCATCCCAAACGATTCCGGATGCCTTCATGGCCTTGGAATACTTATATCCCGCGGCACTTCCAGCCTTGCGGCCCATGATACCGTTCAGGTTTGGTCCGACCTTGTTCTTTCCGCCGGCCTTAAGGGTGTGACAAGCCTTGCATTTTTTGAATACTTTTTTGCCTTTTTTGACGTCGGCGGCATTGGCCGCATTGAAAGTCAAAGTCATGGCGATGGCGGCTAGAACCACCGGCAAACGAAACTTCCGCATCTGTATCTCCTTACGGCGTAATGGTCGGTAAAAAAAATTCGGTGGCCTGGGCCACGCTGGCCCTTCCTAGCACAAGCTTTCCAAACTTGGTAGCGGCGGATCGTCGCGCTTTGGCGGGGCTGCAAAATAGTGCCTAATTCCAGCCATGGCTGGTCATCATTGTATCAACATCGGGTGATTTATTCGCCAGCCCGGAAGGAAAATTGATAACTATTGACGCAGGTCATGTTGCTTAGCTAAATCATCATCATCATATAAAGTGTAGTATAGTATAGTGCTATGGGGGGGGTTCAGTGGTGAACGTTACGCCCGAAATTGGATAGGTCCAGCGGAGAGGAAAAGAAACCATGCGCGCGAAAGACATCATGACAACCGACGTCGCCACAATTGCCCCGGATATGGCTGTAGCAGAGATCGCCCAGATATTGATGGACAATAAAATCAGCGGGGCACCCGTGGTTAATGCGGCGGGCGAGACCGTGGGCATGGTCAGTGAAGGGGATCTGTTGCAACAGGTCGGCCTAGCCGGTGAAACGCGGCGATCCTGGTGGTTGCGGCTTGTTTCGACGCCAGAGCAGGATGCCAAGGACTTTGTGAAAAGCCATGGCCGCTTTGCCGCGGATATTATGACCACCGATGTGATCAGCGTCACCGAAGAGACCGCCGCGGCGGAGATCGCCCAGCTGCTGGAAGAACGGCGGATCAAACGGGTGCCTGTCCTGCGCAATGGCGTTTTGGTCGGCATTGTCTCGCGCGGCAATTTGCTGCATGCCCTGGCGGGCCACCGTGGCGACGGCCCGGCCGCGCCCAGCGCTGATGACCGGACCATTCGCCAAGCGGTGTCCGAGACCCTGCAAAGCAAGGGTTGGGCCAGCCATGGCGCAACCAATGTCATCGTCACCGACGGTGTGGTGGAGCTGTGGGGCTGGGTTGAATCCGACGCGGAGCGCAAGGCGATGCTGGTGGCGGCCCAGGAAATATCTGGCGTAAAAAAGGTTATTGATCACCTGGGTTCGATGCCGGCCAGCACCTGATGGGCCGACATTGCCGCGGCGGTGTTGCCGGAATCCGGAAAACGGTATATGGAGGCTGAATGCAGCAACAGCGTGATGAGACCAAAAACGCGCCTCGTAAGAGCCGCAGACGCGAGCAGGACGATGCCAAGCCCATTGCGGCCTATAACTCCAAGGTCAAACTGGGGATATTGGCGACGCCTTGTGTGTTGGTTGCGCTGTCGGCGGCTTATGGGGCAATCAATGGTATTGATTGGCTGGGCGGCGGTACGGGCCTGCATTGGGCCGCGGCCGGGATCGGCGGTTTGACCGCTTTCACCCTGCTGCAGATGGCTTTCGATAAAACACCGGTATTGATCATTGATGACGAGGGCATTCGTTGCCGCAGGCCTGATGTGGGGATGATCCCCTGGCGCGCGGTGGTGGGGCTGGGCACGTCCAAGGCGACGTTGCTGCGCAAGGTATTGATGATAGCCGTGGATGATGCGGAATTGGACGAGCAAGCGGCCCGTCATATGCGTCGGCGGGTAGGGCTATTCGCAGCGTTTTCACCGCAAGTGGCCAAATTTGAAGGTCAAATGACAGGCTGGCCATCGATTCATGTGCCCATTTCCTATTTCGCCCTGTCCAGCGGGGAGTTGGAAAAACTGCTGGCGGAAAAAATAAAATTTCACGGTAAGAAATCTTAATTTAAAAAATCTGGAGCGCATTTATTTCGAAAGCGCTCAGGCTCATAGAAATTAGCGATTAAAGCAACCACTTGGGTTGCTTAAGCGACGTCGATTCACACTACACGACACACGGCCTCTTTTAAAGTCATTGTCGGGCTTGACCCGACAATCCAGGGCAACAAATTCAGGTGTTTGCGGCTCTGGATCCCCGGGTCTCCGCTACGCTACGCCCGAGGATGACGAAGTGTCGTGTAGTGATGTCGATTAATTGCAAATGGCTCTATTGGGCGGCTACTGGAAACCCCACAAAAAAAAGCCCCCGGGCATGATCGCCGGGGGCTTTTGTTGTAATAGTCTGTCGATGGATGGAATCGCTAACCCTTGCCAGCCTTACCGATTTTCTCCATATCGGTTTCCTCTTCTTCCAGGACCATACGCTTATAGCCCTCGACGCCTTCGCCCTTATCTTCGGGCCATTCCAGGGTCATCAATGTGAACCGGACGTCTTTCGGCCCGAACAGCACCATAGCGGATTGCAGCCAGACCGCGATGCCAGACAGCAGGGCGATGATCAGGCCAAGACCCAAGATCGACTTGATAACCCACCGATGGCTCATCCCGACCAGAGAGGCCGAAATTTCGTTGGTGACGAAGGAATCATAGGTGAAGACGTAGCAGAAATAGAGCACCACGAGGGTATAGGGGATCATGAAAAAAGTGGTGCCCGCGAACTCGATGAAAGCCTGCGTCTTGGTTTGCAGATGCATGCGCACGAGATCAACCCGGACATGGCGGTTCCGTGTGAAACCATAACCCAGCACCAACGAGAACAGCACCGTATGCATATGCCATTCCAGTTCCTGCAGCATGGTGGACTGGAACAGATGGCTGACGTTTTCCACCAGCCAGATCTGAAAATCGAACGAGGTATTGGTAAGTTTGCGGCCGAACACATCGATCATGGTGAAAAGGATTAGAGGCAGGATGAAATAGGCGCCCCGTTGGCCGAAGAATTCCACGATGGTCTTCAGCTTGTAGGAAAGCAGCACCAGGGGATGGGAGCTCATTTCGTGGTGGGTTATTGTCGAATCAGTCATCACAAAATCTCCAATCTACGCGTAAACAAGGCCTGGCAGCCACAATGCAATCTTGGGAAACGCCAACACCAGAATGACCCCGACAACTTGGATGAGCACGAACGGTATGATGCCCAGATAGATATTCTTAATATCCACCTCCTTCGGCGCTATGCCCTTCATATAGAACAAGGCAAAACCAAAGGGCGGGGTTAGGAATGACGTTTGCAGATTGATGGCCACCAAAACCGTGAACCAGTAAACCTTGCTTTCGTCCGGCACATGACCGGCAAAATCCAGTGCCGCCACCAAAGGCGCGAACACCGGCAGGACGATCAGGGTGATCTCCACCCAATCCAGGAAAAAGCCCAGGAAAAAGACAATGGCCATGATCAGGAACAACAGGCCCCAGGAACCAAGCCCGGCATGCAAAATCAACTCTTCCACCACGTCGTCGCCACCCAGCGAGCGGAAGACATAGGCAAAGCAGGTTGCCGACATAACGATGAAAAAGATCATCGCGATGGTCAGGCCGGATGATTGGCAAACGCCCTTTATCACATCCCATTTCAAGGTGCCCTTGAAGGATGCGATAACCATGGCGCCAAAGGCACCCACCGCGCCGGCTTCCGACGGCGTGGCCCAACCCAGCAGGATCGAACCCTTGATGAAGGCAATCAGGACCACCGGCGGGAAAAAGCCCCGTACCAGCAGGGGCCCTAATTCATTGGAGGGAACGTACAGCAATTCCCGTGGCAGGGGCGGCGCGATGCTGGGCACCAAGCGGGCCCAGCTGGTGACAAATGTCAGATACATGGCCGCCAGCACCAGACCGGGAATGATCGCCGACATGAACAATGTACCAACTGAAATGGACAGCAGATCCGCCATGATTATCAGCATGATCGATGGCGGGATCAAAATACCCAAGGTGCCCGAGGCCGCGATGACGCCGGTTGACAGGGTCTGATGATAGCCTTGCCGCAACATCACCGGCAGGGCCAGTGCGGTCATCATGGTGACCGAGGCGCCGATAATGCCGGTCATGGCCGCCAGAATGGTGCCCATGACGGTCACGGCCAGGGCAAGGGCGCCCGGCACGCGGCGCAACAGCACCTGACAGCAATACAGCATCTCGTTGGCGATGCCGCTGCGTTCCATCATGGTACCCATGAAAACAAACGTGGGCACCGCGACCAGGACCAGGTTCTCCGCCGCCATGCCCCAAATGCGCGGCATGAAATTGAAATATTCAATTAGTTTAAAGACTTCCAGGCCATGGCCAATGAGACCATAGCCGATGGCCAGGCCACCGAGGATGAAGGCCACCGGATAGCCAGTGAACAGCAAGGCCGCCAGACTCAAAAACATAAAGATCGGAAGGTATTCAGTAAAAAATGCCGTGAGTTCCATGATCCGATTTCCGTTACGGCGCCTATGGCCGATTACCTGAATGTTGCTAAATGATAGCCGCTAAATGCTTCTCTAGGCTTTGATGGCCCGCCTTGCTGTAAGCAGTTTGCAAGGGCGGCATTTGCAGCGCGGTTTTTATTACGGTCGGTCAATATTACTGGGCCCCGGAAAACCCGGGGCCCAGCTTTATTGTCGTCCTAGCATGTCTAGGTTAACTCCGGCGATCTACTTGAGATAGCCGTGATCTCCCCAGAGCTTGTACTTAGCACGGAAGGCTAGGTAGCTTGTCGCGATTTCCTTGAAAAGAGGATCCGAGGCTGACATTTCGACAACCACTTCATCCCAGGCCTTTGACAAAATGGCCAGCTCAGAATCGGGCCAGCGCACCGAGGTCACGCCCTTGGCTTTCAGCTTTGCCATGGCTTCAAACTGCTTGGCCTCTGAACGAGTGTTCGACCAAGTGATGGAGTCGCCACAGCCGCCCTTTATGATGGCCTGCTGTTGCTTCGAAAGACCATCCCAGCCTTTTTTGTTCATCAGCAGTTCGCCAATCGACGCTTGCTGATGCCAGCCCGGGAAATAGTTGAACTTGGCGATTTGATAGAAGCCAAGGTCATAATCGATCGAAGGCATGGAGAACTCGGTCGCATCGATCACGCCGCGTTCCAGAGCCGGGTAAATGTCGGCGCCGGCCAGCAACTGGGTGGATACGCCAAGCTTGGTCATCACCACGGCTCCCAAACCGAAGAAGCGCATTTTCAGGCCCTTCAGTTCAGCGATCGTGTCGTACCGCTTGCGGAACCAACCCGAAGTCTCCGGGGCAATAAGCGAACAATGTAGCCCTTGCAGCCCGTTTTCGTTATACAGGCGATCATAGATCACATCACCGCCGCCATAGTTCATCCACGCCAGATATTCGCCACCGCGCGGACCGAACGGCACGGCTGTGTAGAACGAAAGAGCGGGGAATTTGCCGGCGTGATAACCGGCGGTGCCCCACATGGCGTCAATCGAACCGGCCTTGACCGCGTCCCAACCCTGCAGGGTTGGCACCAAGGAACCAGGCTCGAAGAACTTAATCTTCATGGCCCCACCGGACATGTCTCCGATGATATCTTGATAACGCCGGGCTACTTCGCCGATAATCGACAGTTTGGAGCCGAAAGCGCTTTGCATTTTCCATTTTAGTTTCTCAACCGCATTTGCGGACGTCGAAGCGCCAGCCACCAGCGTCAATGACACAACAGCAGCCGTAGATAGTTTAAGTAGTGATTTAAGTCCCACGATAACCTCCCTGAAACATTTCCGTAGGTTGAAGTCGCCCACATTACAATGTTGTTGGGTAGGCCACGTCAACGTCTAAATTTACGAAACCTTCATATTATGGTCAATTTCCCCTGGAATCAGGCGCTTGCAACTGGAAATTAGATGCCCATGACCGCCATAAATATCAGCAGTTGGCCGCTGTAGTAGCTTATCCATGTCAGTTCGCCGCTATATGGGAAGTCTCTTTTGAAGCGACGAACGGCGATGCCGCAATCGGAAATCATGAACAAAATAGCGCCTGGCGCCAACGTTCGGACCGGAAAAGACGATAGAAGCGCGGTGACCGCCATGGCCATGATCACAGCGGTATAGGCGAGCACGGCAAACCGCATTCGGCCCAGGTCGGCGTACAGCCATGCCGCCAGGGCCAGCCCCGCCACGGCCACCGCGGCCGCGCCCCATAGGCCCGCCGTATCCGGCGCCCAGGCCGGGACAAAGATGGCGATATAGACCAGATGGGCCAGCAAAAAAGCAATCAGGCCGCGCCGGAAATAGGCCTCGCCGCGCAAGGCCAGGAACCAATCTCCCAGCGCCGACAGGGCCAGGGCCAGGGCCAGTAAGGGGTGGGTTGGCAGGGCCGCGGCCGCCAGCAGGGCACAGCCCAGGGCCTTGATCACCGGGCTTCCCGGATAGGGCGCCCGGTGCCGGGTCAACAGGAATAACAGCGCCGCGGTCAGTGATGGCAGCAGTATCAGTCCCGTGACCGGCATGTTGCAGCGGCCGTCTAACCGCCGCTCACGGCCGGGATCACGCGCTCGGCGAACAGGCGCATGCTGGCCTGGGTTTTCTCCCGTCCCATGCAGCCAAAGTCCATCATCAGCGCCACATGGCCGATGCCCAGGTCTTTCATCTCGCCCAGTCGTTGGATGCAGGTGTCGACACCACCCATCAGGCAATAGCGCCGCTGGGTAATTTCATCCCAACCGGCGGATTTGCCGTAGAGCCGCGTGCGGACGTAATAATCGAAGGGCCCTTCGGCGTCTGTCTGGGCATCGGCGTCGGTTTCGGCGCAATAGGCGTGGAAGGCGAAGCAGACCGGCGGCGGCGGCGCCGTCGACCCCGATTCGCCCCAGCCACGCTCGTAGTCCGCCACCATTTCGCCCAGTTCATCCAATTCATCGACGCTGGCATAGGGGATGCCCAGCATCGGATAACCCTGCCGGCCGATGAAATAGGCCGATTCCCGCCGCAACGCGGCCATATAGATCGGTGGATGCGGCTTTTGCAGCGGCGTGACGTTAATCGCCACATTGTCCAGTTGATTGAAATCACTTTGCAAGGACACGGCCTCGCCGGCGAAGGCGCGGCGCAGCACGTCAAGGTTTTCGTCGAAATGCTCCCGCTTGGTGGCGCCTGAAACGCCGAAACCGGCAAACTCATGGGCGATATATCCCGACCCGACGCCCAGGATCAGCCGGCCCTGGGACAGCACGTCCACCATGGCGTAATCCTCTGCCACCACCAGAGGGTGGTGGAAGGGCAGGACACTGACCGCCACGCCCAGGCCAATACGCGTGGTCCGCTGCGAGGCCGCCGCCAGGAATACCGCCGGATTCGGTACCGAGCCGTATTCATGAAAATGATGCTCGGCCAGCCAATAGCTCTCGTAACCCAACTCTTCCGCCAACACTATGTGATCCAGGGTTTCGCCATAATGGCTGGCCACACTGCGGTCCTCTTTGGGGTAATGGTCGTGCACCGAAAACATCGAATAACGCATACGCTAACTCCCTTGGTCGTTGCTTGCTCCGCTAGAGCAATTCCGAATTAATGAGAATCGCGAGGCGATTCTAAGTGATTGGAAAAATTGCTCTAATTCTAAAGATCTGAGCATTTTCAGAATGAAAATGCTCTAGCCGGCCTTAAGGCCATAATCGGCGCCCCAACCCAGGCCGGCGCGGGTGCCGGCGCGAGGTTTGTATTCGCACCCGATCCAGCCGTCGTATCCGGTGGCGTCCATGGCGTCGAACAGATAGGGGAAATTGATCTCGCCTTCGTCCGGTTCCCGGCGGTCGGGCGGATTGGCTATCTGCACATGGCCGATATCGGGCAGGCAGTCGGCGAAGCGGTGGACCAGATCGCCTTCCATGATCTGCACATGATAGACATCGAATTGCAGGCGCAAATTGGGCCTCCGCAATTCCGCCATGATGCCGCGCGCCTGGCTGGTGGTTTGCAGAAACATGCCGGGCACGTCCCGTTTGCCATTGATGGGTTCCATCATCAGGTTCAACCCCAGGGGCGCCAATTGATCCGCCGCCCAGGCCAGGTTTTCGCGGTAGGTATCTTCATGAGCGGTGCGTTCCGCCCCATCGTCAGGGGCCAGGCCGGCCACGGAATGAATGTTCGGACAGCCAAGGGCCTGGGCATATTCGATGGCCCGGCCGACGCCATCGCGGTATTCCTGCACCCGGTCAGGCAGGCAGGTCAGACCCCGTTCGCCCGCCGCCCAGTCGCCCGCTGGCATATTGATCAGCACCAATTCAAGAGAGGCGGCGCCCAGGCAATCGGCGATCTCCGCCGTGCTGCGGACATAGGGGAACAGGCTTTCCACGCCCTTGAAACCTGCCTCGGCGGCGGCGGCAAAGCGGGCGGGGAATTCCATCTCGGTAAATAGCATGGTCAGATTGGCGGCGAATTTGGGCATAGGGGTTTCCAGGCATATCAAAGCTTGTTGATTCGGTGTTGAATTCGGGCAGTTTGTCATCAAGCGCGCCGGGATCACAAGTAGGCATCTTGCAGTGGACGTCTTGCTTGGCGACCCCGCTGCATGCCAGGCTGGCGCATTGCGAATTGAAATAGCGGATTTGATAGCGGGCGGTGATGGCGGACGGTTGGCTAAATGCGGCGGCGGAGGCGGGCGGCGCGGTGCTGTTGCAGGCGGGCGGCCATTGGGATGCCCGCAATGTGACACGGCTGGATCAACTGCTGCGCGGCCTGGCTCCCAGCAATGGTGCCGCGGTGATCCTCGATCTGACCCAGGTGGAGCGTTTGGATACCGCCGGGGCCTGGCTGTTGTACCGCACCCGCAGGGAAGTCCGGGCCCGTGGCGGGCGGGCCGACTATACCGGCCTAACGCCGGCCCATGAGGCGATGCTGGAGCAGGTCGAGGCCAACGATCAGCCGGCCGAAATAGAGCCCCCGCGTGAGCCGGCCCTGCTGGCCATGCTGGGCCGCGTGGGCGATGGCACGGTCGATGTGATGATTGAGGCGCGGCAACAGGTGGCCTTTCTGGGTCTGTTGTTGGTAACCCTGGCGGGCACCCTGCGCCATCCCGGCCGGCTGCGTCTTGTCCCCCTGGTCTATCATATGGAGAAGGTGGGCTTTAACGCTCTGCCCATTGTTGGCCTGATTTCATTTTTGATTGGCGTGGTCCTGGCCTATCAGGGGGCGACGCAACTGCAACGCTTTGGGGCCGAGATATTCGTGGTCAATCTGGTCGGCGTCTCGGTCCTGCGCGAGATCGCTATTTTGTTGACCGCAATTGTCGTGGCGGGCCGTTCGGGCAGCGCCTTCACGGCCGAGATCGGCTCCATGGTGGTGAACGAGGAAGTGGACGCCATGCGCACATTGGGCCTCGACCCCATGGAAGTGCTGGTGCTGCCACGGGTTCTGGCCCTGGTCATTACCTTGCCGCTGTTGGCCTTCTTCGCCGATATGATGGGCCTGTTCGGCGGCATGTTGATGTGTTGGGGGACCCTGGATATTTCGCCCGGCCTGTTTCTGGAACGGCTGCAAGGGGCGGTTTCGCTTTGGTCGTTCTGGGTGGGTATCATCAAGGCGCCGTTTTTCGCGTTTCTAATTGCCATGGTGGGTTGTTTGGAAGGCTTGCGGGTGACGCGCAGTGCGGAAAGCGTCGGCCAGCAGACCACCCGTTCCGTGGTTACGGGGATCTTTCTGGTCATCGTGGTTGATGCCATGTTCTCGGTCTTTTTTGCCGCCGTGGGGGTTTAGGCGATGGCGGGGCAGGCGGAACCGATTATCCGGGTGCGGGGTCTGCGGACCCAGTTCGGCGATCAGATCGTCCACCAGGATCTGGACCTGGATGTCCGCCAGGGCGAAATTTTGGGTATCGTCGGCGGCTCGGGCACCGGGAAATCGGTACTGCTGCGTACCATTATCGGCCTAAACCGTCCGACCGCTGGCCGTATCGAGGTGTTTGGCCAGGATTTGGCCAATGTCACCGCCGCCGAGCGATTGGCCGTGGAACAGCGCTGGGGGGTCTTATTTCAGGATGGCGCTCTGTTCTCGTCCTTGACCGTGGCGCAGAATATCGAAGTGCCCATGAAGGAGCATCTGGACATGCCGGTCCGGCTGCGGGACGAGATCGCGGCCTTGAAAATCGCCATGGTCGGTCTGCCGCCCGAGGCGGGATCGAAATACCCGTCCGAACTGTCGGGCGGCATGCGCAAACGGGCCGGTCTGGCCCGCAGTCTGGCTCTGGACCCGGACTTGATTTTTTTGGATGAACCGACCGCCGGCCTGGACCCCGTTGGCGCGGCCAACTTCGATCAATTAATCAAGCGGTTACAGGGTAATCTGGGCCTGACCGTGTTCATGGTTACCCACGACCTGGACAGCCTGAATGCCATCTGTGACCGTATCGCGGTGCTGGCCGAAAAGCGTGTTATGGTGATCGGGTCCATGGCGGATATGCTGCGCCACGAGCATCCCTGGCTGCGGGAATATTTTCACGGCCCCCGGGCCCGCGCGGCGCGGCTACAGCAAGACGAGGTCGGCGGCTAAGAATGGAAACCAGGGCCAATCATGTAATAATCGGGGCTTTTGTCCTGGCCGTCGTCTTCGGCTTATTCGGCTTTGTCCTGTGGCTGGCGAAGATCGAGATCGATCAGGAATTCGCCTATTATCGGGTCATTTTTGACGAGGCCGTCTCGGGCCTGTCGATTGGCGGCGACGTGCGCTACAGCGGTATCCCGGTCGGCACGGTCACGACAATTGAAATTGCCCCGGACGATCCCAGCCGGGTGCGGGTCACCTTGGAAGTTGCCCGCGGCACCCCGGTCCGGGCCGATACGGTGGCGAAGTTGGAACTGCAGGGGATCACCGGCGTGGCGTTCGTGCAATTGAGCGGCGGCACGTCCGAGGCAGGGGCGCCAAAGCCGGGGCCGAAAGGCGAACCGCCCAGCCTCCGCTCGGAACGATCAGCCATTCAGGCCTTCTTTGCCGGCGCGCCTGAATTGATCAACCGGGCGGTTATCCTGATCGATGCGGTGACCAAGCTGGTTGACCCGGATAACCGCGCTGCATTTAGCCATATTCTGGCCAATGTGGACGATCTGAGCGGGCGTCTGGCCCGGCGCGGGCCCGAGTTGGAGCAGATGCTGGGCGACTTGCAGCAAATCGCCGGCCGGAGCAACGAATTGATGGGCCGGTTGAACGGCTTAATAGACAGCGCTGACGCCACATTGTCGGTGGCCCGGGGCACCTTGAGCACGACCGACGATTTGATTGATGGCGATGTGCGGCAGACCTTGACGGCATTGCGCACCGCCTCGCAGCAGTTCCAGGTGGTAGGCAAGGACCTGCAAACTCTGGTGGCGGACAACCGCCAGGGTTTGACGGCATTTTCCAACGACGGTTTGTTGGAACTGACCCGGTTCCTGGAAGAAGCGCGGGTGTTGATCGCTGCCGTCTCGCGGTTGGTCGAGGATTTGGAAAGCGATCCGGCGCAATTCCTATTTGGTGATCAGCAGGGAGGCTTTAAGGCGGAATGATGGCAGCAGCAATGATGATGCCGAGAAAGAGGTGGCTGGCCTGGCTTTGTGTCCTGCCTCTGGCGCTGGGGCTGGCGGGTTGTGAAGGTATCCTGCCAAAATTTGGCGGCCCGGCGCCGAACCTCTATACCCTGACGCCGAAGAACACCTTCGCCAAGGGCCTGCCGCGGGTCAATTGGCAATTGGTGGTGGGGGAACCCGTCGCCTCCGGTGGCTTGGATGTCGACCGGATCGCCTTGCGCGCCACGCCCACGGAAATGAAATATTTTGCCGGTGCCCGCTGGACCGAACGGGCCCCGCGCATGGTCCAGACCCTGTTGGTGGAAAGTTTCGAAAATAGCGGCGCCATTGTCGCCGTTGGGCGCAAGGCCATTGGCCTACGCTCCGACTACAACCTGAATACGGATTTGCGCGAGTTCCAGGCGGAATATTTTGACGCCAATGGCATCCCCACCATACGGGTGCGTCTGAACGCCAAGCTGATCAAACAGCCCCTACGCGCCATTGTTGCCTCGAAGACTTTTGAAGCCACCAAAAAGGCCGAGGGCAAGGATATGAGGCAGGTGATCCTGGCCTTTGATAAAGCCTTGGGCAAAGTCCTGCGTCATACGGTGGAATGGACCCTGATCCAGCAGGGAAGTCGTTAGAGTGCGCCGCCCCTCAACCTTGTAGAGCCGCCCTATCGGTCAATCGTGTAATCGATTTCATAGCCGACCGCGGCGCAATCGGCGTAGACATCGGGCTTTTGCACTGATAGGCGCACGCGGGCGATGGCGGCATCGTCCTTGAAGATTATCAGTAGCTCCCGCGCCAGGCTTTCCAGCAAGTTATAATGCCGGGCCTGGGCCAATGCCATGATCCGGGTTCGGATGGAATCGTAGTTCAAAACCTTGGACAGGTCTTCCCGGGGGTCGGGCATATCGGGGCGCAGTTCAATTTCCAGATCAATCAATAATTGCTGGGGCCCCTCGCGCTCGTGGGGCAGCACGCCGATGGATACGGGAAAGGAAAGCTGGTTGAATTTGATACGGTGACCGGTAATGGGCATGGCTTAATCTTCCGTTAGGAAGGCGACATCACGGGGCAGACCCAGCAGGGACTGGCCGCCGTCAATGGTGATGACTTCGCCGGTCAGGGCAGGGGCGGCGAGGATGAAACGCAGGGCCGCCACCAATTGTTCCAGGGTGCTGCCCTGGCCCAGGGGGTTCAGGGCATGCGCGGTCCGAAAGCCCTGCGCTGACTGATTGGTGCTGGGTAGGGTGATGCCGGGGGCGATGCCGCAGACCCTGACCCGTGGCGCCAATTCCATGGCCAGCACCTTTGTCGCCCCCAACAGGCCGTATTTGGCGATGGTGTAGGAAAAGAAGTCGGGGTTCAGGGCGAACATCTTGTTGTCCAGCAGGTTAATCACCACGCCCACGGCACCATCCTCTAGGCCCTGGGCCTCGAGGTCCCGGGCCGCGAGGTTCCGGGCGAAGTCGCGGGCCAGGAACACCGGCGCCCGCAGATTGACCGCCTGATGGTCGTCCCAACTTTTCTGGGTCATGTTCAGCGCCGCATCATTTTCAAATAACGAGGCGTTGTTGATCAAGCAGCACAACGGCGGGGCGTCCCGGCCGGCGGCGGCGATTAATCCGGCCACCGCGTCGGGATCCCGCAGATCCGCCCGCACCAGATGGCCATGGCCGCCGTGCGCCTGGATTTGCGCCAACAATGCCTCGGCCTCGGCGCCAGAGCCATGATAATGGATTGCCACATGCCAGCCGTCCGCCGCCAGGGCCTGGGCCATCGCGGCACCGACCCGAATGGCCCCGCCGGTGATCAGGGCGGATTTATGTGGACTGTCTATTGTCATATTGCTGTTCACCATGTCCCCATCCTTGGGTCAAGGCAACAATTCCGCCAGCACCGCGTTCAATACCTGAAGGCCATCGGCACTGGCGGCCAGGTGATCGCCCCGCCACAGCAACAGACCCCCAGCCAATAACCGTTCCAGGCCGGGACCGGCCAGCCAATCCGCCAGCGGTACGCCGACCTCGGCCAGGAAGGCCGCGCCATCGACACCCTGGGTCAGGCGCATACCCATCATCAACATTTCCGTCGCCCGGTCTTCTGTCGAGAGCACCGTTTCCGTCGTCCGCCGCTCACCCGCCAGCCAGCCCTCTGGCGAGGTGCGTTGGCTGGTGGCCAGGCGTTGCCCATCAATCAGCAGCCGGCCATGGGCGCCCGGCCCCAGACCCAGATACTCGCCATAGCGCCAATAGGCCAGATTGTGGCGGCTCTCTTGGCCTGGTGCTGCATGGTTGGAGATTTCATAGGCCGGCAGACCCGCCGCCGCGCAAGCCTCCTGGGTCGCCTCGTACAGATCGGCGGCCAGATCGCCATCCGCCGCCTGAATGACGCCGTCAAAGGCGGTGCCCTTTTCAATGGTCAATTGATACAGCGACAAATGGCTCGGCCCCAGCGCCAGCGCCTGGGCCAGTTCCGCCCGCCACTGTCCGACATCCTGACCGGGCCGGGCATAGATCAGGTCGAAATTGCAGCGTGCATAGGTTTCGCGCGCTAATTCCAGGGCGGCCATGGCCTCCCTGGCGTCATGATTGCGGCCCAGGCGGCGCAAATCTTGATCGTTAAGGGCCTGCACACCCAGGGACAGGCGGTTGACGCCAGCGGCGGCATAGGCGCGAAAGCGGCCGGCCTCCACCGATGTGGGATTGGCTTCCAAGGTGATTTCCACCCCCTGGTCCAGGCTGCCGTCCGCCCCTCCATTCATGGACCAGTGGCCGGCGATCCGATCCAACAGGGCAGAGACGGTTTCGGGCGGCATCAGGGACGGCGTGCCGCCGCCGAAAAAGATGCTGCTGACCGTG
This sequence comes from Alphaproteobacteria bacterium, assembly GCA_016776605.1. Lineage (GTDB taxonomy): Bacteria > Pseudomonadota > Alphaproteobacteria. Next base: position 61,562 of record JADHTB010000021.1, read on the forward strand.
CGCCCCGGCAACCGTGCGGCGGCCTGGTCTACCTCGTCCAACAACGCCTTGCGCCAGGCGGCCTGGTCCACCTGATCGCGCACATGGCTGTTGAAATCGCAATAGGGACATTTGGCCAGGCAAAAGGGCCAATGCAGATAGATTGCAAAGCCGCGGCTTTGGCCCGGACTATGGTGCCCTGAAACAGCCATCGATCAGCTTTTGAAAGGCTACCGCGCGATGGGAAATACGCTGTTTTTCGTCGTAAGCCATTTCACCGAAAGTCTGGGTATAGCCATCGGGCAGAAACATCGGGTCATAGCCGAAGCCGTCTTCGCCCCGTGGCGGCCAGATCATCTCGCCATGCACCCGTCCTTCGAAACATTCCGTGTGCCCATTGGGCCAGGCCAAAGCCAGGACGGAAATGAAATAGGCCCTTCGATTGGGGTTTTGGCCCAGCTTTTCCTGCACCAGGGCCATGGCCGCATGAAAATCCCGTTCCGGCCCGGCCCAGCGGGCCGAATAGATGCCCGGCGCATCATCCAAGGCCGCCACCGCGATACCGCTGTCATCGGCCAGGGCCGGCAGCCCGCAGCCCTGGACTGCCGCCTCCGCCTTTAATACGGCGTTGGCGATGAAGCTATCGCCGGTCTCGTCCGGCTCCGGCAAGTTCAATTCCGCCGCCGAGACGATATCGATGGCAAAGGCCGCCAACAGATCGGCGATTTCGCGCACCTTGCCCGCATTGTGGGAGGCGACAACCAGACGCGGCGCGGTAAAGCGTCGGCCCATTCGCCTAAACCTCGATGGCCTGTTTTTGCAGCCCAACCAGATTGCCAATGCCCAGTTCGGCCAAGCTCAGCAGGCTATCGAATTGCGCCCTGGTAAAGGGGTCTTCTTCCGCCGTGCCCTGAATTTCAACGATGCCGCCATGGCCGGTCAGGACAAAATTGGCGTCTGCCTGGGCGTTGGAATCCTCGGCATAATCCAGATCCAGCACCGCCGCGTCCTGGTACAGACCGCAACTGACGGCGGCCACATGGTCGGTCAAGGGCAGCTTTTCGAGCAGCCCCTGTTTCAGCATCCCGGCAAGCGCGATATGCAACGCCACCCAGGCCCCGGTGATGGAGGCGGTGCGGGTGCCGCCGTCGGCCTGGAGAACGTCGCAATCGACGCGGATTTGCCGCTCGCCCATGGCCTTCAAATCGGTGACCGCGCGCAGCGAACGGCCGATCAGGCGTTGAATTTCCTGGGTCCGGCCCGATTGCTTGCCCCGGGCCGCTTCCCGATTCGTGCGGGTATGGGTGGAGCGCGGCAGCATGCCATATTCCGCCGTTACCCAGCCCTGGCCACTGTTGCGCAAAAACGGCGGCACCCGGTCATCCAGTGATGCCGCGCAGAGCACATGGGTATCGCCAAATCGGACCAGACAGGAGCCTTCCGCGTATTTGGAAAAGCCGGGTTCCAGGGTGACTTCGCGCAATTGGTCGACGGCGCGGCCTGATGGGCGCATGCTGTGTTCTCCTTATAAAACCGGGGATAAATTCTGGCGCCCTATCTAGCTGTCCAGAGCGCCGCCGTCCAGCCTAATTCCGGCTTGCCTGGAATTGCTTCGCGATTCTAAGTGGTTGGAAAAATTGCTCTTTTCGAAAAGGTCAGAGCATATTCATGCGGGGTAGGCGCGCGGGCCGCGTTGACGTGCCTGGGGGGGGTCCCTACATTGTTATGGCAATGACCATCCAACCACCGCATTTGCCTGAAATCGGCGCCATGGACCAACGTAACCGCGAAATTTTTCGCGAAGTGGTGGAATCTTTTCTGGAAACCGGCAGCCCGGTCGGCTCCCGCACCCTTTCCCGCCGTCTGAAAGGCAATCTGTCGCCCGCCTCGATCCGCAACATCATGGCGGATCTGGAGCAGGCGGGACTGCTGCACGCCCCGCATACCTCGGCCGGGCGCCTGCCCACGGACCGGGGCCTGCGGCTGTTCATCGATGGCTTGTTGGAGCTTGGTGACCTGGGGGAACAGGAACGGGCCGAGATCGAGGCCAATTGCGCCGCCGCCGGCCGTAGTCTGGAAGATATGCTGATCCAGGCCACGGAAATGCTTTCGGGTCTGTCGGGCTGGGCCGGCCTGGTGATGGCGCCGAAATTGGAATCGCCCGTGAAGCATCTGGAATTTGTCTCCCTGGGTGATGGCCGGGCCCTGGTGGTGATGGTGGGCGAGTCCGGCGCGGTGGAGAACCGCATTATCGAAGTGCCCCCTGGTCTGCCTCCCTCGGCCTTGATCGAGGCATCGAATTATTTGAACGCCCGACTGCGTGGCGTTACCCTGGCCGAGGCCCGGCGCGATATTCTGGCGGAGATAGAGGCGCACCGGGCTGAATTGGACGAGGTGACGGCACGGGTGGTTGAAAGCGGTCTGGCGATTTGGGGCGGCGGCGACCAAAAGCCTACCTTGATCGTGCGCGGCCGGGCCAATTTATTGGAAGATGTCTCCGCGGTGGGGGATCTGGAACGGGTGCGGCGTTTATTCGCCGATATGGATAGCAAGCAGGGCCTGATTGATATCCTTGAGCTGGCGAACAAGGGCCCCGGCGTGCGGGTCTTTGTCGGCTCTGAAAGCAAATTGTTCAGCCTGACCGGCTCCTCCATGATCGTGGCGTCTTATTCCAACAGCAACCAGAAAGTGGTCGGCGCCATCGGCGTGGTAGGGCCCACACATTTGAACTATGCCCGTATCGTCCCCATGGTGGATTACACGGCACGGGTCATCGGCAGACTGATTGGTTGACCCTGGCGGCGAATGGGTTCAAAAGGCGGCCCGGAACCCCTATATGATGCAAAGCATCCTGTAATCAGCGCGCGCAACCGAGGATAAGATGGACGAAGCTGAAAATATTGAGAATTCGGAAGAGGCTGACCCGGAAACCGGGAGCGGCGGCGAGTACGGTGAGGGTGGTTCCGAAGGCGAAGGGCTGGTGGATCAGGCCGCCAACGATGCGGATCCGGCGGACCAGCCGGACGAGTTGGAATTGGCCTATGGCGAAGTTGCCGACCTGAAAGACAAGCTGCTGCGCGCCATGGCCGAGACGGAGAATCTCCGCCGCCGGAGCGAGCGGGAAAAGGCCGAGTTGCGGAAATACGCCATCGCCGATTTTGCCCGCGACATGCTGGCGGTGTCTGACAATCTGCAACGAGCCCTGGCATCGGTCAGCGAGGAAGCCCGAAACAGCAGCCCCGAAATGGGCCAATTGCTGGAAGGCGTGGAACTAACCCAGCGGGAATTGCAGGGCCATTTCGACAAACACGGCATCACGGAAATCAGCCCCCTGGGTGAAAAGCTGGATCCCAACCTGCATCAGGCCGTGGTGCAGATGGACCATCCGGAAGCCCCCCACGGCACCATCGTACAGGTCATGCAGCCCGGTTATATGATCCAGGACCGCCTGCTGCGCGCGGCCATGGTCGGGGTTGCCAAGGGCCTGCCCGCGCCAAAGGCCGATGATGCAAACGGCGAACCCAACCCCCCGGGCGGTGGCCATAACGTGGATACCCAGGCATAGGGTCCACGCCATCCGAAATGGCGGCTGAATGACCGTTTCACGACCCGTCATAAGCAATCAACAGGCCCGGCGGATATTCATGGCGCGCCAGGGTCTGTGTCTGCCGCCGCACCAGCCGCAGCGTAAAGACCAGTTGCAGGCACTGATCCATCAGTTGGGGTTCGTGCAGATGGACAGCATTCGCACGGTGGAGCGCGCCCACCATATGATCCTGTTCGCGCGCAATCAGAACTATCAACAAGAGCACCTGCGCCAGTTGTTGGAGGATGACCGCCACATCTTCGAGCACTGGACCCACGATGCCGCCCTGATCCCGACCGAATTCTACCCCCATTGGCGGCATCGTTTTACGCTTGCCGAGGGCCGTTTGCGGGAACGCTGGCGCAAGATACGCCCCAAGGATAATGCTGGCGGGCAGAGCATCGGTTTCGAAGACCTGATGGACCAGGTCCGAAACCACATCAGCCGGAAGGGCCCGACGCTGTCACGGGATCTGAAGAGCAAAACCAACGCCCCCAAAAATAAGAAAAATGGCTGGTGGGAATGGCACCCGTCCAAAACCGCGCTGGAATTCCTCTGGCGTACTGGTGATCTGTCCATTACCCGACGGGACGGCTTTCAAAAGGTCTATGATTTATCGGCCCGGGTGATCCCGGCACAGGCGCGGCGCCGGAGCAAACAATCGGCAGATGGCTTTATCGATTGGGCCTGCAACAATGCCCTTGCCCGCCTGGGATTTGCCACCTCCGGTGAATTGGCGGCCTATTGGGGTTCCATCAACGCCGCCGAGGCAAGAACCTGGTGCGGCCTGAACCAGGGCAAACAGTTGATCGAGGTGCTGGTCGAAAGTGCGGACGGCAGCCCGGCAAAAGCCGCCTTCGCCCGTCCCGGCCTGTTGGAGGAGATGCATTCGGACAACGCAGCCCCCGATCGCCTGCGGGTGCTCAGCCCTTTCGATCCCCTGATCAGGGACCGCAAGCGTTTGCAGCGTTTGTTCAATTTCGACTACCGCATCGAAATCTTCGTGCCGGAGGCGCAGCGCCGGTATGGCTATTATGTCTTTCCGCTATTGGAAAAAGACCGGCTGATCGGCCGCATCGATATGAAGGCGCGGCGGGACGATAACACGCTGCATGTCACCGGCCTGTGGCATGAACCCAAGGTGAAATTCACCCAGGCGCGGCAGAAAAGCCTGACAGCGGAGCTCAACCGCCAGGCCAAATTCATCGGCATGCAAGCGGTGACCTATGCGCCTGATTACTTGAAGGCATAGCCGCGCTCTCGACTTCCCGGCCAACAAGCGCCGCAAAGAAGCAAAGGCAATAGCCAAAATGAAAGACTTGACCCAGCCCTTGTGACCCCGCCCTTGTTAAAGGCTTCTTTCACACATGGGTAGTAGAACGGGTATCCCATATAATGGCGGGGATCATCGATGATTACGTTAGGGGATTGTGCCGCGTCTCTACAAGATGCTCCAAACAGACTGGCATTACTGCAAGCCTGGATCGGTTGGCGAGGTGACGGGTTGTTTCCCATGGTTGATGCGGTCAAGCCGGAAGACATTGGCTCGGCGCTTTCATGCATGATGGTGCTTGAAGCCAAGGCGCGCGATAAAATCATGATCCGCCTGGCCGGTACGCAGTTTCACCAAATCTTGGGGCGTGAAATCACTGGCGAGAACTTTGTTGATTTGGCGGCGCCGCACCAACGTGAGACACGAATGGAGCATTATTCCAATTACGTGTCCTACCCCTGTGGCGCGAAGTGGTCGGCGGACATTGTTAAGTCGAATGGAAACCACACTTCGGTTCAAGGTATCGTGCTGCCGGTAGGGCCGCGAGAGCCGGGAAACTCGATGAGGATGTATGCGGCGATGGATTTTACCAATGACACGAAGGGTTCTCGGGACGAAACGTTGAGTATGATCCCGCCGGCACGCGACATTACGTACTTGGACATCGGTTGCGGCGCACCAGAGTGATTGTCTGTCACTAGAGCATTTCCGGGCTATTCTGGTCCATTTGATGGTGCCCCTAAGCCATTCGGGTAGGCGCGTTGCGCAGCGCGATGTGGTGCATCGGGCAAGCGGCGCAACGCACCAGAATGGCTTAGGGGCGCCACCGAAGGCCG
>JADHTB010000008.1 GCA_016776605.1 Alphaproteobacteria bacterium
GCGCTGCGCAACGCGCCTACCCGAATGGCTTAGGGGCGCCATCAAATGGACCAGAATATCCCGGAAATGCTCTAGAGATCGCCCTTCGCGAACGACGTAACCGCCTCGACAAATGCTGCCGGCGCTTCCACAGGCAGCATTTGTCGAGCGATCCCTCCGCGGTTGTCAGCCAGCCATCTCTTTGCCGAACACCTCGTCCCAGGCGTTGGCCAATTGCACATCGACCTCCGCCATCTCGATGGGCAGGCCCATATCGACCAGCGAGGTAACCCCGTGTTCCTGGATGCCACAGGGCACGATGCCGGCGTAGTGGGATAAATCGGGTTCTACATTCAGGGCGACGCCATGATAGGTGACCCAGCGGCGCACCCGGACGCCCACGGCGGCAATCTTGTCTTCCCGCCCCTGGCCCCGGTCGATCCAGATCCCGACCCGGCCATCACGCCGTTCGCCCCGCAGATTGAAACGCCCCAGGGTGGCGATCAGCCATGCCTCCAACAAACCCACATATTGGCGGACATCCATTTCGCGGCGTTGCAGATCCAACATGACATAGGCAATCCGCTGGCCCGGCCCGTGATAGGTATATTGTCCGCCTCTGCCGGTCCGATAGACCGGCAGGCGGTCAGGCTGCAACAGATCCTTGTCCTTGGCGGAGGTCCCCGCAGTATAAAGCGGGGGGTGCTGCAACAGCCAGACAAGTTCCCCGGCCTGGCCCGCACGAATGGCGGCGACCCGCGCCTCCATTGCCTGGACCGCCTGTTCGTAGTCGATCAGGCCGTCACTAATGCGCCATTCCATGCTCAATTCATCCCGCGCTGATGCAGCTATCTTAACCCAATTATAACTATGAGATGGCATAGCTAGGGCAATAACAATGATAATGGAACATCGCAGCCCATGAACGACCAACGATTAGCCGATGTCGACCTGGATATTTCCGTGGTTATCGGCAGCACCGAAATGCCGATCCACCAATTATTACGCATGGGCCGTGGCGCGGTGATAGAGCTGGACGCCACGACTGAGGATTATGTCTGGATTTTGGCCAATAACCGGTTGATTGCCCGGGGCGAGATCATGGTCAATGGCGAAAACGTCGCGGTGCAGGTTACCGAGACCGTGGACATATCGGACGATTGATCCCGGCGCAGCGCTTGCGGGGACTGCGGGGATTTGCTATTCCCCCCAGGATCGAAGATCTAGTTTATGAAGTCGCGCGCGGTCGTGGCGGAATTGGTAGACGCGCAGCGTTGAGGTCGCTGTGGACGAAAGTCCGTGGAAGTTCGAGTCTTCTCGACCGCACCATATCAACCCCTTGAAAACGAATATGTTTTCGAGGGGTTTTTTGCGCCCCTTGCCGTCTTTACTGTAGTCTGAAAAGCATGAGCGAACAGAGCCGGGATAACGGACCAGAAAACAGTGGGACGCCGACGTCTTTCGAGGATGTCTACGCGGTCAATACGGAATTGGTGCGCACTGTTGAAGCCGCCCTGGAAAGCGAAAACAGCAAGGCGGTGCGCGAACTGCTCGCCCCCCTGCGCCCAGCGGAAGTCGCCCATCTTGTCGTCGTACTCGGCCGCGAGGACCGCCGCCGCCTGGTTGTCACTCTGGGCGATGAGCTTGACGTTGATACCCTGATCGATCTGGAAGGTCCGGTGCTGGCCGATCTGCTGGTGGTGATGAGCCCCCATGCCGTGGCCAGGGCTATTCCCGAACTGGATACGGACGAGGCCGTCCATCTGTTGGAAGAGATGGATGACGCCCGCCGCGACCAGGTGCTGTCCCGTGTCCCAGCACCAGACCGGGCGGCGGTCCTGGCAGGGCTGTCCTTCCCCGAAGATAGCGCCGGGCGCCTGATGCAGCGCGATCTGATCGCCGTGCCGGCCTATTGGACGGTTGGTCAGGTCATCGACTATTGCCGCGATACGGTGGATCTGCCGGATGAATTCTATGAAATCTTTGTCATTGATCCCCGCTACCGCCCCATTGGCCAGGTCTCTCTGAACCGCTTGATGCGGACCCGGCGGCCGGTGCTGATGCGCGAGATCATGGAAACGGAGGCAACCACCATTCCCGTCGATATGGATCAGGAGGAAGTGGCCTTCCTATTCCAGCAATACCGCCTGGCCTCGGCGCCCGTCATTGATGCGGCCGGGCGGCTGGTTGGGGTGATCACCTTTGATGACGCCGCGGCGGTGTTGGAGGAAGAGGCGGAAGAGGATTTGATGCGTCTGTCCGGCGTTTCCTCGGAAACCGATTTTCTGGATACCGCCCTGCGCACCACCCGGACACGGGCTACTTGGTTATTGCTGAACCTCGGCACCGCGATCCTGGCGTCCCTGGTGATCGCGCTGTTTGAAGCCACCATCGAACAAATCGTCGCCCTGGCGGTCTTAATGCCCATCGTCGCCTCCATGGGTGGAAATGCCGGCACGCAGACCCTGACGGTTGCCGTGCGCGCCCTGGCGACCCGCGAACTGACGGCGGCCAACGCCATGCGCATCGTTGGCAAGGAAGTGGTGGTCGGCAGCCTGAACGGCGTGGTGTTCGCCATTCTGGTCGGCCTGGTCGCCGCATTTTGGTTTTCCACCCCGGCCCTGGGCGTCGTAATCGCCGTTGCCATGATCGTCAACATGGTGGCGGCCGGTCTGGCCGGCACCCTGATCCCCTTGGGCCTGGCGCGCGTCGGCATCGACCCGGCGGTCGCCGCCACGGTATTCCTGACGGCGGTAACGGATGTGATCGGCTTTTTCGTCTTTCTGGGCCTGGCGGCGTTGTTCCTTCTATAGCGCAAGACATGGCGGAAATTTTGAACATCACGGCGGAACAGGTTATCGCGGCCCTGGAACTTCAACCCCATCCCGAAGGCGGGCACTATCGCGAAAGTTATCGCCACCAGGCCGCCGACGGCGCCCGCGGCGCCATGACCGCGATTTATTATCTATTACGCGCGGCCGAGATTTCAGCCTGGCACCGTGTCAATGATGCCGATGAAATCTGGCATCACTATGCCGGCGCGGCATTGGAACTCAGCCGCTATCAGACCGGCGCGACGGTGGAACGGCTGCTGCTTGGCCCGGACCTTCTCGCCGGGCAAAGGCCGCAAGCGGTGATCATGGCCGGGCAATGGCAATCCGCGCGCAGTTTAGGAGATTGGAGCCTTATGGGCTGTACCGTCGGTCCGGCCTTTCAATTCGAAAGCTTTGAAATGGCGCCAAAAGGCTGGCTGCCGGAATAATACCAATGGTCCCTATTTGCGGACCGGGCGGAGCAAATCGATCGAAGCCAGAACCGCCCCGCCGGTTATCAAAACGCAGGCCAGGGCAATGCTCCAGGTCGCGGGCGCGAATCCGAACAGCACCAGGATAAACGTGGACAGTAATGGCGCGGCATATGACGAGGCACCCAGGGCCTGAATATGGCCATGCTTGACCCCATGATCCCAACAAAAAAAGGCCAAACCAACCGGCCCCAAGCCCAACCCGGCGACGGCCAGCCATTGCCCCGCATCGGTGGGCCAGACGGTACTTTCAAATACCAGATGCGCCAGCAAAGCCAGCAGCGCGGTCGCCCCGCAAAAGCCACCGACCGCATCGGTGGGCACATGGCCGAGACGGCGGGAGAGGATGGAATAGCCTGACCAGATGAAAGCACAGGCCAGGGCCGCCAGATGCCCCGGTGCCAGCCGGATGCCGGCGGCGAAATCCTGGTCCGCCAAAATCAACAGGGCGGCCCCGGCCAGGCCCGTCATGGCGCCAACCAGATGCCACCAGCGCAACCGTTCGCCGGGCAACAGGGCGGATAACAATACAATCAACAGCGGCCACAGATAGGCGATCAGGCTGGCCTCCACCACCGGCGCCTGACGCAAGGCCAGGAAATAGAAAAAGTGATAGCCAAACAGGCCGCCGACACCGACAGCCCAAACCATGGGCGGTTGCGCCAGGTGCGCTACAAAGTTTTCGCCCCGCAGCAGCCATTTCGCCACGGCCAGGAAAAAGGCGATGCCAAAGGTCATGGCCGCCAGTTGAAAGGGCGGAATCTGGCCCGTGGCGGACGTGAACAGGGCCAGCAGCGCCCACATCAATACGGCAACGAAGCCGATCAATGTGGCCCGGCGGCGGTGGGCTAGCGAACCGCCGGTCATCAGTACATATGCTGGCCGCCATTGATGGACATGGTGGAGCCGGTGACGAACGTCGCCTGGTCGGCGACCAGAAACATCACGGCCCGGGCTATTTCGTCCGCATGGCCCAAACGGCCTACCGGAATTTTCGCCACGATCTTTTCCAGCACATTGTCCGGCACGGCGGCAACCATGTCCGTATCCACATAACCCGGCGCGATCGCGTTGACCGTTATGTTATAGCGCGCACCTTCCTGGGCCAGCGCCTTGGTGAAACCATGAATGCCCGATTTTGCCGCTGCATAATTGACTTGGCCATACTGTCCGGCCTGTCCATTGATCGAGCCTATGTTAACGATGCGGCCAAAACGGTTGTCCCGCATGGCGGCGAAGACCGCCTTGCACAGATTAAAACAGCCACCCAGATTGGTGTCGACGACCTTTTGCCAGTCTTCGTGGCTCATATTCATCAAGGTGCCATCGCGGGTGATGCCGGCGTTGTTGACCAGAACTTCGATGGGCCCCAGATCCGCGACCACGGCGGCCGCGCCATCCTGGCAGGCCTGGTAATCAGCGATATCAAATTTATAGGCTGCGATGCCGGTTTCTTCAGTGAATTTCGCCGCGGCCTGATCGTTGCTGGCATAGTTGGCGGCAACCGTATATTCGGCCTCTTTCAAAGCTTCACAGATGCCTCTGCCAATGCCTCGGGTGCCGCCCGTAACCAGTGCTACTCTGCCCATGATTTAGCCCTTCCTTTATCGGTATTTCCTTTTGCTTCAAAAATTCCAGCCGGTCGGTCCTTACCACGCGGCTGGCGCGGCACCGCCATAACACAAAAGATCGGGCAATTGTTTGCCAACCCACGGATTGCGCGCGTCATAATGCCACGTCTCATAACTTTCATGGCTGCCATTCATGGATCAAGGCCCCGCAACCAGCGGGACAGGGGCTGCCATAGGCCGGTTTTGCCGCGCCGGCCAACCACCATGCCAATATGTCCCGCCGCCGGCCTGATAACCTCAGCATGGCTGATGGCGTCGGCCAAGGCCTGCGCGGATGCCGCCGGTACGATGCGGTCGTTCTCGGGGATTGCCGTCAACACGGCCAGGCGCAAGCCGGCGGGGTCCACGATCCGGCCATCGACGCACCATCGTCCACCTGCCGGATTGTTGTCACCGTACCAACCCACCAGACAGTCCCGCGCCACCTGAGCCGCCAGCGGGACGCCGTCATTGACCCAGTCTTCCAGGGCAACAAAATGGGCCGCCTCGGCACTATAGGGATCAAGGGTCGCGAAATGGCGGAATTTGCGCTGCGCCAGTCCGGGATCCAGAGCGGCGAACAACGCCTGCAGAATATCCACGGGCAAGGCACCAAAACCTTGCAATAGATTATCCAGGCCGGGCGCCAATGCTTCGATCACCGGCCATTGCTGGCCGCCGGCATGAAAATCCCATGGCGTCGCCAACAGGGCCAGACCGGACAGGTCTTCCTGGCGGCGTAGCGCCAGGGCCAGGGCCAGATTGCCGCCCATGCAATATCCCACCAGGGCCGGCCGACCCGTAGCCTGCGCGCCGACCCGGTCTTGCACCGCATCCAGAGCCGGTGACAGGCGGCGGCAAATATAATCGTCAAGGGAGAATTCCAGTTCCGCCTCGCCCGGCGCGCCCCAATCAACCAGAAACGGCCTATGGCCATGCCGGCGGAGCCAACCAAGCAAACCACGGTCCTTGGTCAAATCCAACACCCGGGCACCATTAACCAGCGAGGGAACAAACAGCACCGGGCGGCCCTCGCCACCATAATCCAACAGCCGGGTGGTGCCTTGGCGCCAGATTTCCGCCCCCTCGGACCAGCCCCGGTCGGGCCGCCTTGCCGCCTGATAGGCCTCCACCCCGGCCATCATGGCGCTCAGCCGGGTTTGGCATTCACCGGCTACGGCCTGAAATAACGGCTCTGGATCACTTTGCGCCAGAAGCGCCGCCAGTTCCCCCGCCGCCACCGCCAGCTCCGGCTGCCAGGGCAGCGAACCGTTCCGCGCACTGGGCAAGGCGGCGAGCGAACTCATCATACCCGCCATCGCCGTGGACAGATGCAGCGCCAGGGGCCGTGGTCCCAATCGGAGTTGCTCCCCGTCTGGTCGCCTCTGGTCCGGTTGCCGCCGGCGAGGTTGTTGCTGCTTCATCTTCACGCCCCCCCCTCCCGGCCAATGTACCGCCCGACAGGACCTGCGCCATGATCCGGGCCGCCTCGGCGGCGCCAAGACCCGCCGTACCGGTACCACCCGCCGCGATCTGCTGTTCCCAAAGATCCAGATAACGCCGGGCCAATGCGGCCAAATCAGGCTGTTCCATCGTCTTAGTATAGTGCCGTGCGGGGACAGCGGCCAGAGCGGCGGCGATGAATCGGAATGACGCATTGCAACAAAAATCTTGCGCACCGCAACATGAGAGGGCAATAGTACGCCTTCGTTTGGCGTCAGTGCCTGACAATGCCGCTGCCGGCAGATCAAGTGAGGCGAGTATGAACGATAAATCAAAAAGTTCAGAAGATGCGATCATCATCAAAAAGTACGCCAACCGGCGGCTCTACAACACCGCGACCTCCAGCTATGTGACGCTGGAAACCTTGTGCGGTATGGTCAAGGGCGGCCAGAACTTCATCGTCCAGGACGCCAAGTCGGGTGAAGACATCACCCGCACGGTCCTGACCCAGATCATTTTCGAGGAAGAAAGCAAGGGGCAGAACCTGTTGCCGATTTCCTTCCTGCGGCAGCTAATTGGCTTTTACGGCGATAGCCTGGGAACCATGGTGCCAGGCTATTTGGAAAGCACCATGACAGCCTTCGCCCGTAACCAGGATCAAATTCGCCAGCACCTGAACGACAGCATGGGCGTAGCCAATCCTTTCCAACAGATCGAAGAACTGGGCCGCCAGAACATGGCGGTGTTTCAACAGGCCATGGGCATGTTCACGCCATTTGCCGGCGTCGTCCCGGGTGCCGCCGCAGGTACCACTCCAGCTACGGGCACTGCTGGCACGGCTGATGCCCCCAAGTCTGATGGCCCCCAGCCTGATAGCCCTAAACCTGATGGCCGCCAGGAAGCCCGCCCCGCACCGGAAAAATCCGGCAGTGGCAGCGAACTGGATCGTCTGCAGCAACAACTGGCCCAGATGCAACAGCAATTGGATCGTCTGTCAGACGAGGAATAAGGGCCAATTTTTTAAGGCTCGTGGTGCGAACCACGATTCTTCAGAATCTATCGGTCTTCCGATCCTCACGGATGGGAACCATCCGTTAGAATCGGACCACTAGGGTACCGCCGGGCGGAATATCAGGGAGAGATTACCCGCCGGCATATCCACCTGCTGGGACAATTCCAAGCCATGGCTTTCGGCGGTGGCGACGACTTGATCGAAATCCCGCAAACCCCACGACGGATCACGGCCTTTTAAAAAGCGGTCGAATTGCGCATCGCTTTCCGTGGCCGGCTTGCCGTCACGCAAAAACGGGCCATAGAGAAACAGAATACCATGGCTGGGCAACAGCCGGCCGGCGGCGGCCAACAGGCCCATGCCGGCGGCCCAGGGCGCAATATGGATCATATTTGCGCTGAACATGACCGTCAGATCCTCGCCGATGTCCGCCAGTGGCCAATCGTCCGCCCCGGCATCCAATAATCGGGCGGGCAGAATATTATCGCTCTTCGCCTCCCGCGCCCAGGCATCGATACCGGCCAGGGCTTCGGGATCAATGTCGGAGGGGGCCCAGCGGTGCCGGGGAAATTCAGCGGCATACCAGGCGCCATGCTGACCGCTGCCCGAGGCGATCTCCAGGATCGTGCCGGCAGCGGGCAGCACCGTACGCAGCACCGCCAAAATCGGTTCACGGTTGCGCACCGCCGCCGGCGCATTCAACCGCCCGCTATCGCCCACGGCCACAAAGTTCGGTTTGTTGTCCGATATCATCCTGTTCCCGCCCCTAAAGCCGGCCGCCGTCGCAGACCAACACCTGGCCGGTGATATAATCCGCCTCGGGCAGACATAGCAGATAAACCGCGCCGGCGGCTTCCGCCACCTGTCCCGGCCGTCCCAGGGAAATGTTCGCATATTTTTCCTTGGCCATTTTGCTGGGGAAACCCACCTTGTAGTGGCGGCCATGCACCTCTATTTCCGCCGGCTGATCGTCGAAGGACTGGGTCAGACGGGTTTCAATAAACCCAAATGCCACCGCATTGACGTTAACCCCATAGCGGCCCCATTCCTTGGCCAGGGTGTTGGTCATGCCAACCACGGCCATCTTGCCGGCCGCATAGGCAACCTGGGTGGCCGAACCATAGATGCCCGAGACGGATGAGATATTGACCACCTTGCGCTGCACCAGGGCGCCTTGTTCGATTTCGCGTTTGGCGCATTCACGGAAATGTTGGCTGGCGGCGCGCAAAATACGAAACGGCGCGGTGGCGTGAACATCCAGCATGGCCTGCCATTGCTCGTCGGTATTGCGCTGGATCGTGGTGTTCCAGATATAACCGGCGTTATTGACGATGATATCCAGCCCACCCAGGCCATCCAGCGCCGCATCGACGATCCGATCACCGAAATCCACCGCCGCCACGTCGCCGTTACAACAGATGGCGCGGCCCCCCAGCCCCTCTATCAATGCCAGGGTCTCGGCCGCCGGTTCATCGTCCAAATCGTTGACCACCACCGCCGCCCCCGACCCGGCCAGCTTCAGGGCGATGGCGCGGCCAATCCCCCGGCCCGACCCCGTAACGATGGCAACCTTGCCCGCAAGTACGCTCATGTCATCCGCCTCGCTGTCTGGGTGATATCAGTCAAACTGGATACCCTAGGATTTTAGACGCGCCACCGCCGCCTCGCGGATGGCGGTCAGGGTGGTGCGGGTGGTGATCGCCTCGGGGTCGGTGCGCAGTTCCAGCACCGCCACCTTGTCGGCGGCCAGGGCGCGCTCCAGGGCAGCGGCAAAATTCTCGCTGCGTTCGACGATCTCGCCATAGGCGCCGAACGATTGCGCATAGGCGGCAAAATCAGGATTGCGCAATTCGGTCGCCACCTCCCGGCCTGGATACTCTCGCTCCTGATGCATGCGAATGGTGCCGAACATGCCGTTGTTGATGACCAGATAAATTGGTTTCAGGTCATATTGCAGGGCCGTCGCCAATTCGTTGCCGGCCATCAAAAAGCCGCCATCGCCGACAAAACAGATGGTCGTGCGTTCGGGATAGACCAAGGCCGCCGCCAGGGCCGCCGGCACGCCATAGCCCATGGCGCCGTTGGTCGGGCCAACTTGGCTGGGATAGACAGAAAATGGCAGGTATCGATGGGCCCAGCCGGAAAAATTACCCGCATCATTGGCCACCAAAGTGTCCCTGGGCAGGCGTTCGCGCAACACCGTCAGGACATCCGCCAGGTCCAGATCGCCCAGAGTTGGCTGGATTTCAATATAACCCAGATATTCCTGGCGGGCGGCCACCAGATCCCCGGCCCAGGCGGCCCCATCCACCGGCTCCATGGCCAACGCAGCGGCGGCGAAGGCCGCCATGCCGGCGTTGATGGGCAGTTCGGCCTGATAGACCCGGCCCAACTCCTCGGCATCCGGGTGAATATGGACCAGGGGCTGTTCCGGCACCGGAATATTCAGCAATGAATAACCTTGCGAGGTCTGTTCCCCAATACGCGGCCCCACCGCCAGTAACAGATCGGTTTCCCGCAAACGTTCGATTAGCTTTGGGTTACAGCCGATACCCACTTCGCCCACATAATTGTCGTGGTAATTGTCAAACCGGTCCTGATTGCGGAAGGCGCAGCAGACGGGCAGGCCATTGGCTTCGGCAAAAGCGGTGATATCGGCCACGGCCTTTGGTGTCCAGGTGCCGCCACCCAGCATCATGATTGGCCGCTTCGCCGCCGCCAGCATGCCGCGAAGCTGTGCCATATCGTCCGGACCCGGATGGGCCTGGACGGCACGATAGGCCCTGGCATCGCCGACCCCGGTCGGCTCGCGCAACATATCCTCGGGCAGGGATATGGCAACCGGGCCGGGACGGCCGGACGTCGCCACCTGGAAGGCCTGGTTGACCAGTTCCGGAATGCGGCCCGGATCCATGATCTCCGCCGACCATTTACTGACCTGGCCAAAGAAACGGCGAAAATCCATTTCCTGGAATGCCTCGCGCTCCATCATCTCGCGGCCGACCTGGCCGACGAACAGGATCAGGGGCGAGCTGTCCTGAAAGGCCGTGTGCAGGCCAACCACCGCATGACAGGCGCCAGGGCCCCGGGTGACGAAACAGATACCGGGCCGGCCCGTCAATTTGCCATAGGCTTCCGCCATGTTGGCTGCGTTGGCTTCGTGCCGGCAGGTCAACAGACGAATTTCGGGGGCATCGTGCAGGGCGTCCAGCGCTGCCAGATAGCTCTCGCCGGGCACGCAAAAAACCGTATCGACGCCGTGAATTTTCAACTGATCGACCAGGATCTGGCCGCCTGTACGCATGTTCGAGCTATTGGGCATGTTGGCTTGGTTCCGTGCTGGGCTGCGGGTTAAGAAGAGGGCGGAATACTAGACCAAGGTTGCCTAACGCGCCAAGCTCCGCGCTGTGTCATGGGCGGGGTATGGGGTCGTTTGTTACAAGTTTGCCCCTAACAAAGTGCTGATAAAGATAACCGATACCGATCAATGCGAGGCCGAGGCCGACAAATGAGGCTACACGATATAAACCGCTTAAGGCGCTCATATCGATTAGGAATACCTTGGCCACGGTCACCAGAACAATTGCCAGGGAGGCCCAGCGAATTTGTGCTACCTCACGCCACATGCCGATTGCCAATAGTGCACCGCCATAAAGCAGCCAAGCGACCGAGTAGCTGTAATGTTCCAGATCGCTGTTGATGTAACCCCAAAGGATGCTGCCATTAAAAAATTGCCTCACTTCAAAAGAAATAAATATTAGAAATTCCACCAATCCAATTATCATAGCCACCGCCGCCAAACGGGGGCTACCGCGTTGTTGGAACAGGCGTGCAAATAGAAAGCTGAATAACGCGGGCACGGCGAATGCCGGAATCAGCCAGTTGAGAAAGACCAACTCGCCCACCGACGGAGAATGCATCCAATCGTGGTCGATCAGGAGAATGCTCATATGGCCGAGCGCCATCAACAACAGGGTACGCCAAGCCCAGCGGAATGCCCAACGATCCCGCCAATTGCTACGTGTGGCCAAGCCATATGCCATGCATAACCATGCAGTCATCTGGACCGCCTTTTCCGCAAATTCGTAGCTACCGCCCAGTGAGCCGGCCATAAGTTGGCGGATTTCGAAAGTTACCAGCAATACAGTGAATGCCAACCCGCCCACTTCGAGCAAATTTACCAACTTAACCTGTCTCAGATTTCGAAATTCATGAGCGGCGTAGAAAAATGATATCGCAGGAATGCCATAACCGAAAAGAACCCAATTTAGGATCGGCCAACCGCCCAAATGATAGTCCAGAATATTCTCGTTAAAGGATAAGCGGACGACGACGACCGTAGCGACGACCCACGCCACATAATACAGTGCCCGAACTGAAATACGGCCAGTGATCCAAGCCAATGCCGGCAATTGAACAGACAAAGCGACTGTCAACCAAGCCTCGCGCAAGGTCATGGTCAACGTTAAACTGATCGCGGCGACGACAGCCGCGGCATAGAGCCCCAGGGCTTCATTCAGACCAGCAGAGGCATTGAACTTCTGCAAACGCATGCAGGCCGCAAGCGCGCTGCCAGCAAGAAAAATTGATGCGAAGCCCCAGGTAAAATCCACGGTGAAATCAGCAATTCGCCAATAGCTCACTATTACCAGCACAATCGGTACCGCCGCCGATATGCTAGCCCAAACAACTGATCGTCGGGCTCCCCAAACCGCCGCGAAGCCGCCTACTGCGTGGAGCGTGCCGAAAATAGAAGCGGTAATCAAAAACGCCTGCAATTCGGGCGGTATCACCGGACCTATGGCCCGGCCATGGCCACTGCCTTCGATTTCATAAAATGGTCCGACTACCGAAATAATTGATGGAAAATGCCAAAGCGCAATGGCGATTACGCTGGTGGCCGCTGCCACAACAGCCAACAGATCGAACCGCTGTCGCCATCGTCCAAAATATAGGTAACCTGCCGCCAGGGCGAACAGGATCGCGAGAGAAACAATCTGATAGTTGTCCAGGCGGACTAAAACAATGGCAAGCAAAGCGATTGCAGTCGCTGTGACCCAAAATACCAATTCCGGACCGGCCGCGATTTCCGCCAGACTTGATTTTGCAGCGTCATCTTGCAGCACAAAACCCGCCAAGACATAAAGCGATATCCCGGCAACAACAAGGAGATATAGTCCTATGGGCAGTGTATCGCCAACCTGCCAAACACGCAGGGTCCAGAACGACGGCCATAGCAGGGAGCCGGCCAAAACCGCCCACGCCAGCCAACGCCATGCCATGTAGCGCACGATCGCCATGCCGCTTGCCGTTAACAAAAGCAGGTAAGGAAACAATCCCCACGCCATCGGTTGACCGGTTGCCAACAGCATCGGCGTCAAATAGCCGGCAACCAAGCCAAGCAAGGCAACAAATGGTCCTTGCAATATCGAGAGACCCAAGGCAAGCAACGCCAGCGTCGCCATTAAAACGAAGGCCACGAGCGGGCTAATCAGATCATAAAGAACATAAGCAGTATAACAGCTGGCCAGAGATGCGAACAGACCAGCCGAGGTAATGGCGGGCGGGATATAGTTCGGCTGCACCGAGGCGAGTGCCCGTTGCAACGGCCGGCGGCGAAGCCATTCGCCTCCCGCCATTAGAACGAGACCAAACAGCCCCCCTAAACTCACCCGGACGACCGGACTAAGCCAACCTTGTTCTATGGAGTGCTTCACCATGAATATGCTGCCAATTGCAACGGTCACGGCGCCTAACCAAACCATCCATTGCGTGGCAAACTTTTCTTCAATTTGCGTATTCAGCCGCGCGGGCGGTGTCTGTGCTGGTTGCCCCTGAACACTCTTCGGTGGAGTGCGTGGATCGTTCCACTTTAATTCAGTTTCTTGTTTTGCTCGATTGGGCGGGGGAACATCCATCGCAGCCAAATTGCTGTCGGGTGCGGGTTGCGGCGTCGGCTCATGCGCCGGAGGCACATCGATTTGAGCGCCGTCGTTTAACTGACGTCGTAGCACCACTAACTGACGTCGCAGCGCCCAGACTTCCTTTCGCAACTCGTTAACACTCTGTTGCCATTCAAGGCCTCTACTCTCAATAATTCTTTCGTGCTTGAACCAAGCCAAAAGACCGAATAATGGGGCGATTAAAATATAGGCAAAGAAGGCAAGCGCGAGCGCCCAGAGAAAAAACAATTCAATTCTCCCCAGATGAAATTCGAAGCGAGCGTAACCGTACTCCATTTCAACAAACGCGGTAATATATAACTGCATTTACACTTCGAACGACCCGATTGGATCGGGGTCCGCACATGGAGGCTCATATTAGCCCTGGTCTCAAAATATTGCGTCGGCGGGAGGCTAACAAACGACGGCCAGGAGGCACGGGTAGGCTTTAGAGCGCCGGCGCGGCCCGCCTGTTTCGATAAGCACCGGACAATGTGTCCCATTTCCTGATCGACAGATTTATCCGTAACGGCAGTTGGTCGAAAATGGCGCTATGCAGACAATCCACGCGCTGTGTCCTGGATGGTTTGCCATGCGGCGGCAACGTGGCGGCGTTCGGTATTGGTCTGGCCGACGGAAAACCGGATGCTGTAGGCGCCGTTGACATTGTTCTGGGTCAGATACAACGCGCCGGAGTTGTTGAGTTCATGCAGCAGGTTTTCATTCAGACGATCCAGTGCGCCCGGGTCATCCAGGCCCGCCGGGTGATAGCGGAAATTGAACAAGGCCAGGGATACGGGCGCCAGCAATTCAAAGTCCGCCGCCGCCTCCATCCAACCGGCGGCTTCCCTGGCCCATTCGATATGAGCTGCAATGCGCCGGCGAATTTCCCCGACGCCATAGCTGCGCAGTACGAACCATAATTTCAGGGCGCGGAAGCGGCGGCCCAGCGGTACGCTCCAATTTCGATAGTCGATCACCTGATCGCCTTCGCGGGTCTTCAAAAACGCCGGCGATATGTCCAGGGTCCGTATCAGGTCATCCGGCGAACGGACAAAGTGGGCCGAACAGTCAAAATTTGTGAACAGCCATTTGTGCGGATTGAAAACAAAACTATCCACCGCCCCTATTTCATCGATCATCCAGCGCCATTCCGGCAGCACCAGGGCGGAACCGGCCCAGGCCGCATCCACGTGCAAATAGATGCCGTGCCGTTGGCATAGTTCGCCAATGGGACCCAGGGGATCGATGGCGCCGACGCCGGTGGTGCCCAGGGTGGCAATGACACAGCAGGGTTTGCGCCCGGCGGCGATATCAGCCTCAATCGCCGCCGCCAAGGCCTGCGGCTGCATGGCGAAATTGCCGTCGACGGGGATCTTACGTAGATATTCCAGGCCCATACCGGCCACCATGACATCCTTGTCGGCGGCGGAATGCACCTGTTCCGAGACATAGACGCATAACGGCGGCAGGGCGATCAGGCCCTCGGCATTGCCGCGCCAACCGCTGGCCCGTTCCCGCGCCGTCAACAGGGCGCAGAGCATGGCGGAGGACGCGCTGTCCTGAATGACACCGGCGAAGCCTTCGGGCAGGCCGATCATCTGGCGCAGCCAGTCCATCACCCGTGTTTCCATCTCGGTCGCCGCCGGCGAGGTCTGCCACATCATGCATTGCGGCGCCACGGTCGCCACCAGCATCTCCGCCAGGACCGCCGGCGGCGAAGAATTAGCGGGGAAAAAGGCAAAGAAGGACGGATGTTGCCAATGGGTGATGCCGGGCATGACGACGCTCTGAAAATCGGCGAAAATCTGCTCCATCGCCTCGCCCTCTTCCGGGGCCGAGAGGGCAAGTTGGGCCGCGATATCGCCCGGTTGCACCTTCGCCATCACCGGGTATTCTTCCACCCCGGCCAGATAGTCCGCCATCCAATCAACAAAAGCGTGGCCGTGGCGGCGAAATTCTTCGTTATCCATGATCTCTCCCGCGCCGATCAGGCATATAATCAAGCAAGCAAATAACAGTTAAATAGGACGTGGCGTAATGAGTGAGTTTGTATCGATTTACCGGGGCGGTGTGAATGCCTGGGAATGCGACATCATGGGCCATTTCAATGTGCAATTCTATGCCGCCAAACTATCCGAGGGCATGGGCCATCTGGGCCGCGCCATGGGCTTGACCCCAGCCCATGGCATCGTCCTGCGGCAACGGCGCAATTTCAACCGTTATCTTGGTGAATTACATGCCGGCGACCTGGTGGATATCCGCGCCGCCGTCCTGGCGGTCGATGCCGAAAGCGTCGACTTGCTGGCCGAAGTCGTGAATGGCACCACCGGACAGGTTTCGGCCACGTTCGAGGTGCACTGCGTAGGCCATGACCCGGCCATGGACCAGGCAAGGCCCTGGCCCCAAGACGTACGGCAGCAAATGACGGCAATGGCCACCACGCCCGCCGGCCCATCCCGCCCAGCTACGGCCGGCGGCCCCGTGCCCGTCCAATCGGGCGCCATGGTGGAACCATTCATTTCATCGCGTGGCATGGTGGCGGCCTGGCATTGCGACCCCGATGGACAGATGTCGGCGCAGCACTATTACCGCATCGGTTTCGACGGCATTGGCTATGTCCGCCACCGCACGGGCGTTACCAACGCCGTTGCCCAGGCCAACAAATGGGGCGGGGCGGCGCTTGAATATGCCCTTGACCTGCTTGCCCCAATCGGCGCCGGCGACCAATTCACCCTGCGTTCGGGTCTGTTGGCTCTAGGCGGCAAAACATTCCGCTTTGGCCATTGCCTGTACAACGACAGCAGCGACGCGCTGGTCGCGACCTATGACGTGATCGGCTGCATGTTGGATTTGCAGGCCCGGCGGGCTATGACCATTCCCGACGAGATCAGGGCCCGGTCCCAGAAGCTGATAATCCCCTGGCCGCCAAGCGGTTAACGGTAAATACCCGGCTATTCGAACTCCCGTTCCTGCCACCAGGGGAAAAACTCGGGCATGTCGGTGCTGGGCTTCATGGTGTACTTGCCGGGGCGTTTTTCCAGGAACGACTGCACCCCTTCATAGGCGTCGGGCAGCTGGCCCATGCTGCGGATGCCGCGGCTGTCGATCTTGTGGGCTTCCATGGGATGGTCGGCGCCCAACATTTTCCACATCATATGCCGGCACAGGGCCACCGATACGCCGGAGGTATTATCGGCAATTTCGCGGGCCACGGCGCGGGCCGTTGGCAGCAGATCATCGGGCGCCACCACCTGGCTGACCAGGCCGCCCTTCAGGGCCTCGTCAGCCGGGAAAACGCGCCCGCTCATGACCCATTCCATGGCCTGACTGATACCCACGATGCGGGGCAGGAACCAGGAACTGCAGGCCTCCATCACCACGCCGCGGCGGGTAAAGACCAGCCCAAATCGGGCCTCGGTCGAGGCAATGCGGATATCCATGGGCAGTTGCATGGTCACGCCCACCCCGGCGGCGGGGCCGTTGACGGCGGCAATCAACGGTTTTTTGGATTCGAACAGGCGCAGGCTGACCAGGCCGCCGCCATCGCGCCAATCCTCGATCGGCCCGGCCCCTTCCCGCTCTTTCATATCGAACGCTCCAGCGCCGCGCGACAGATCGGCCCCGGCGCAAAAGCCCCGGCCCGCGCCGGTGAAGATCACCGCACGCACATCGTCGTCCGCATCCGTCCGGTCCACGGCGTCGATGATTTCGCCCAACATCACCTGGGTAAAGGCGTTCAGCTTATCGGGACGGTTCAGGGTAATGGTGGCGATACCGTCCTCGACGTCATACAAAATATCCTGGTAACTCACGGCTAATCCCCCATCGCGGCGGAACGGGCCGTCATTTCGGCCTCGACCCCGTCTTCCATCTCGATGCCCATGGCATCATTAAAGCGGTTGAAAAACCCGCACAGCGCGACGCGCAAGGTCAATTCGACGATCTGTTCCTCGCTGAACTGTAGGTGCAAACGTTCATGCATGGCATCGCGGATGCGGCCGGGCGTGTTCGTGACCTGCACCGCATAGTCACGCACCAGGGTATCAACCTGGTCAAAGCCCGGCACCTGATCGGCCAGGATGTCCGCCACCGCATCCGCCGACAGGCCCAGATCCATCAGGCGTGGCGCATGATGAGCCACGCAATATTCGCATTCGTTCAGTTTCGAGACCACGACCAGGGCAATTTCCAGATAGCGCTTGGGCAACACCGCCTCGTCCGCCAGTTCCAGCAACATGCCCATGATATGGCGCAAGGCTGGCGGCCGATGGGCAAAAATCTTTACCTGATTAAGAAATGGTCCGTAGTCGGTCGCATAACGTTGATAGATCGGCCGGGCATCCGCCGGCACTTCATCTATTTCTATTTCCCGCACGCGTGGCATATGATCGCTCCCTGTCATGGTCCAAAGGTGTTTCGGCCATGTTATACCAAAAGAGGCAGGTGAGTGATGGATTACGGCGTCGCAATATTTTCAACGGACTATTCAATAACCCCGGCTGAATTGGCGGTGGCCGCCGAGGAACGTGGTTTTGAATCCCTCTGGTTTCCCGAGCATTCCCATATCCCACTTTCCCGCCTCTCCCCCTGGCCCGGCGGCGGCGATCTGCCAAAGCATTATTACGACTGCATGGACCCCCTGGTGGCAATGGCCACGGCGGCATCCGTGACCAAGACCATTCGTCTTTGCACCGGCATCTGCCTGGTCATCCAGCGCGATCCCATTCAGCTGGCCAAGGAGGTCGCAACCCTGGATCAACTGTCGAACGGGCGCGTGCTCCTGGGCGTCGGCGGTGGCTGGAATGAAGAAGAAATGGCCGATCACGGCACCGAATTCAAAAGCCGCTTTCGCCTGATGGCGGAACGCATTGCCGCCATGAAAGTCATCTGGACCGAGAGCAAACCGGAATTCAGCGGCGAATTCGTGAATTTTCCGCCCATGATGACCTGGCCCAAGCCTCTCCAGAAACCCTATCCGCCCATTCTGGTGGGCGGGGCATTTCCCCATGGCGCCAAGCGTGCCATTGAATATGGCGACGGCTGGATGCCCTTGGGTGGCCGTGGCTGGGACGTGCTGGATACCCTGCCCCGTTTCCGCCAGATGGCGGCAGAGGCCGACCGCGATCCCGACAGCATGGACGTCACCATCTTCGGCGCGGAGGACAAGGTCGACAGCTTGAAGTCCTACCAGGACGCCGGCGTTAACCGCACCGTCTTTACCCTGCCATCCGCCGACCGCGATACGGTCCTGCCCTTGTTGGATCAGTACGCAAAGCAGATGGCGTAGCGCCTATTACTAAAACGCGGCGAACATCTCCTGGAAGGCGACCAACTGGTTGCCGTTAGCGGACGATGGCACCAGGATCGGCGTGTGGATGCCGGCATCGAACCAGGCTTCCAGGCCGTCGCGGACCTGGGTGACGCTGCCGAACAGGGTGTTGTCCGCCAGCCACTTGTCGCTTAGGTGTCCGGCGATCTTTTCCGGCTCACCCGTAGCCATGGCGGCTTCGACGCCTGCCATTTCCTCTTCGTAGCCGGACTCTTTCCAATAGTTGCGGTAGTTTGGCAATTGCACATAGGAGCTTAAGGTGCGGCGGTTGACGGCCTTGGCGGCTTCCACATCGTCGGAGATGCAGGTTGGAATCATATTGCCGATGTAGAAGTTATCATCGTTGCGCTTGCCCTCAGGCAGGGCGGCGAGCGAGGTAGCCATGAAACTGCGCGAGGCATTGGCGAAAACCATGCCGTCGCCGATCTCGCCGGCCAGGGCGATCATTTTCCGGCGCATGGTGGCCAGGATAATCGGCGGCATCTCCCCCACCCGTTCCACGGCCTTCAGCTCGGCCACGAAATCCCGGGTGTCGGACAACGGTTTGCCGGCGGTCACGCCCATGCGTTTTAGGGACGGGCCATGGCTGACCCCGATGCCAAAGCGGAAGCGGCCACCGGAAATTTCGTGAATGAATGAAATGGTCTGGGCGTAGTCCAGCACGGTACGGGCATAGATCGGCGCGATGGAAGTGCCGAAATGGATCTCGTTGGTGGCCTGGGCCAGGGCCGCGCACAGGGTGACGTTGGCCACGGTGGAGGGGCAATAGATACCCGTAAAGCCACGGCGCTCTATCTCGCCGGCCAGTTCCAGGGTGGCGAGGCGGCGGCCGGGCACGGCGGCCAGGCTCAGCGCAGGCATTCTTGACATCAGTTCACTCCCATCTTTGCAATAATACTTGAATTTTTCGAGTACGGCGCATGCGCCATATTATTTTTCCGCCGGCAATTTGAATACCTGGCCGGGGAAGATCATGTCCGGGTTACGGATATGATCGTCGTTAGCCTGATAAATCACGGTGTAGCGGTCGCCCTGGCCATAGACCCGGCGGGCGATACGCCACAGGCTGTTGCCGGGCTGTACAATGACCCGAAAGCGGGCCGCGATGGTGGCCAGAGCCTGGTCGGCGGGAGCCCGGACAAAGGGCAGCTCAATGCGGCTGATCACCCGGCCCGCATCATCGATCTGATCTACCCGCAACTTATGGCGACCTGATGCAACCTCGGCCGTTGGCTTCAAGCGCCAGACGCTTTTCTGATCCGCCTGGGAAAGGCCCACCGGTTCGTTGTCCACATAGGTTCGCACCTTGGTCCCCGATGGCGCGCTGCCCGATACGATGACATTGCCCTTGTCATCGTAGTCGATGGTATCAACGCTTAATTTGCTGGCGGAAGCTCCGGCTTCCGGCTGTGGCTTTTGCAACAAGGTTGCCGGCGCATCGCTGCTTTTTGGCAACAGCACCGCCAGCGCGGCCTGACCGTCTTTCCTGACGACTTCGCTTGATGCGATTTTGTCTGACGTAGCCTCGGGGATCACCACGGCAACTACGGCCTCGGCGGCAATGTTTTTACCATCAGGCATGACCGCCACGAGGTCCAATTCAGCCTGACCGCGAGGCAACGGCTGGGCAATCACCGCCACCCACTCGCCACCGTGGTTAACCTGCGTCTCGGCTAAAATTTTACCGTTCAGGATCAACCGCACCGTGGAACCAGGCGGCGCCCGCCCGGCCACGACCGCCGTACGGTCCTTGGCAATGCGGACAATATCGAATGTCGGCGATTTTATAACCGGCATGGCCTTGTCGGCGCCCACAGCATTCTTGGCCGCGTCTCTGGTCGCAACCTTGGCCGCATCCTGGGGCGTTTCCTTGTCAGATGCCTCCCTGGCCACCACGACTTTGCCGTTCGACATGGCTGGGGATTGGCCAAGGGCCGGGGCCATCAACTTGCCGCCCTGGCCCGAGGCGGCCGCGGTCAGGGGGGGCTTTCCCGCCGCGGTGTCCGGCGCCTTCTTCATTGCGGTGTCCTGCACCGCCATTGTCGGCGCCTTTTCATCCGGCGCGGTAAAATACGTAACCCCGGCGGCCACCAAAACCGCCGCCAACCCTATGATGATGATATTGCGCACGGCGTCTCCCCGC
The DNA here is from genome assembly GCA_016776605.1 of Alphaproteobacteria bacterium. Classification (GTDB taxonomy): domain Bacteria; phylum Pseudomonadota; class Alphaproteobacteria. Next base: position 20,766 of record JADHTB010000008.1, read on the forward strand.
ATCAGAGATTGACCAAGTTAGGCTTTCGCCCCCGCGCGGGCAATCCCATGGCGTCATTTCCGGTCATTTTGGCTGCCGCTGTATACGATTATCGATAGCCGGCACCGTGCGAAGATAGCGGGCAATGGCGTTCAGATCATCATCGCGCAAATAGGCCAAGCTGTCCCGGATGACCTCGGCCATGCTGCCCTGCACGTCATCATAATCAGGCTTGGTGCCATCGCGCATCAACCGGGTGATATCGGCGGCACTCCAGCCGCCAATGCCGGTCTTCGGATCAGAGGTAATATTGGCGACAAGATCACCGTCGGGGCCGTGCAGGGTGCCGGCCAGAAAACGGGATGGCTTCATGGCGCCCAAAACATTGCGCGGTGTGTGGCATTCCCCGCAATGTGTGACGGCATGCACCAGATAAGCGCCACGGTTCCATTGCGCATCCTGTTCCGCCCGGTCCCGCCAGGGACCTGGCTTGAAAAACAGCCATTTCCAAAGGCCCACGGTCCAGCGCCAGGAAAACGGCGGTGAAACGTCGTGGCCTTTGTTCAGCCGCGCCACCGGAGTCTGGGAAAACAGATAGGCCTTGATGGCCAGGGCGTCTTCGGCCCGCATGGCGGCGTAACTGGGGTAGGGAAACACCGGAAAATAATGGCTGCCGTCCGGGCGAATGCCATGCCCCAGGGCAGCAAGGAAATTCCCATCACTCCAGGCCCCGATGCCCATTTTTGGGTGCGGCGTGATGTTGGGGCTGTAGAAGATGCCAAAGGCTGTTTTCAGCGCCCGGCCACCGGCCAGGGCCGGGCCGCCACCCTTCACGTCCGTGTGGCAACCGACACAGCCCGCCGCCCGAACCAGATAAGCGCCGCGCGATACGGCATCCGCCACCGCCGTGCCGCTTAGGGTCGCGCAAAGCAAAAAGGCCACGCCGCCGGCGAATCGTTTCATTTTGGCAAATCAACCATCATCTCGACCCCGCCAAAGCCATGTACCTTATCGTGGGCCCTGAGGCGCACTTTGCCCACATCCGTGGGGATGACCACGCCGGACAACGACCGGGTAAATGGCTGTTCCTGTTCGTGGGGATGGGCCAGTTCCCGCGTGCCCAGCACCGCGCCATCCGGCCCCAATATCTCCCAGGCATCGGCATAATGCTGCCAGCCGGCATCGGCGTGGCGGAGGGTGACCGCAAATCGGTAGACGCCGGGGCCGCTTTTCGTCACCTTCACCCCGACCACATCGGCCGGCCCGGCCAGTACGGCATGGCTTGATATCAGGACAGATAGAAACACCAACAAAAACCGAAGATAAGGAGCGGTCATGGCAAAGGTCACCTCTATTTGCGTCTATTGTGGCTCGCGATTTGGCCAACAACAAGGTTACCGCGATACCGCCGTTTTGTTAGGTAACGAAATCGCGAGGCGCGGCATGCGGCTGATATATGGCGGCGGCCATGTGGGCCTGATGGGTGCGACGGCGGATGCGGTTCTGGCCGCGGGGGGCGAGGTGATCGGCGTGATCCCGCAACACTTGCAGGACTGGGAAGTGGGCCATCAAGGCCTGACGGAAATGCATGTGGTCGATACCATGCACAGCCGCAAACAGCTGATGTTCGAACTAGCCGATGCCTTTGTCGCCCTGCCGGGCGGCATCGGCACCTTGGACGAAACGTTTGAAATCATCTCCTGGCGGCAGTTACGTCTGCACGACAAGCCCTTGGTCATCCTGGACGATGGGGGTTATTGGCAGCCCCTGACGGCGCTATTGGAGGCGGTGGTCGCGGGTGGTTTCGCTGGTCCGGGCATCACCGAGTATTATGCCATCGCCGAAAATGTGGCTGCGGTTTTCGACCTGCTGGCAGCCGCGCCACCATCCATGGGACCTGGCCATCCGGAAAGACTATAAGCGAATCTTTGACCTTCCCGGCGCGGATGATTATGTTCCGCCCGAACAAACAAACATTAGGTGGATCAATCTGCCCAAGAGGTTAGGTATATGAGCAAGATCAAGGTGAAGACTCCTGTCGTGGAACTCGACGGGGATGAAATGACGCGGATTATCTGGGCTTTTATCAAGGAAAAATTGATACTGCCCTATCTCGACATCGACCTGAAATACTACGATCTGGGGATCGAAAAGCGGGATGAGACGGACGATCAAATCACGATCGATTCCGCGGAGGCGATCAAAAAATACGGCGTAGGCGTGAAATGCGCCACGATTACGCCGGACGAAGAGCGGGTTGAGGAATTCGATCTGAAATCCATGTGGCGCTCGCCCAACGGCACCATCCGCAATATTCTAGGCGGCACGGTGTTTCGCGAGCCGATCATCTGCAAGAACGTGCCCCGCCTGGTGCCTGGCTGGACCCACCCCATCGTCATTGGCCGGCATGCCTTTGGCGATCAGTATCGCGCCACGGATTTCCTGGTGCCCGGCAAAGGCAAACTGATCATGCGGTTTGAGCCCGAGGGCGGCGGCGAGGCGGTTGAGCGGGAAGTCTATGATTTTCCGTCCGCCGGCATCGCCATGGGTATGTACAATCTGGATGACTCGATCCGGGATTTCGCCCGCGCCTGCCTCAGCTATGGCGTACAGCGCAAATGGCCGGTCTATCTGTCCACCAAGAACACCATCCTGAAAGCCTATGACGGCCGCTTCAAGGATCTGTTCCAGGAAGTGTTCGAAGCCGAATTCGAAGACACCTACAAGGACCTGAAGCTAACTTACGAGCATCGCCTGATTGATGACATGGTGGCCTGCGCCCTGAAATGGGAAGGTGAATTCATCTGGGCCTGCAAGAACTATGACGGCGATGTACAGTCCGACACAGTGGCGCAAGGCTTCGGCTCGCTGGGTCTGATGACCTCAATCCTGATGACGCCGGATGGCAAGACGATCGAGGCCGAAGCGGCCCATGGCACCGTCACCCGCCATTTCCGCGAGCATCAAAAAGGTAACGAGACGTCGACCAATCCCATCGCCTCGATTTTCGCCTGGACCGGTGGCCTGAAGCATCGTGGCCGCATGGACGAGACCCCGGATGTGACGCAATTCGCCGAGACCTTGGAAAAGGTCTGTGTGGAGACCGTGGAATCCGGCGCCATGACCAAGGATCTGGCGATCCTGATCGGGCCGCAACAGAAATGGCTGACCACAACCCAGTTCCTGGACAAGCTGGACGAAAACCTCCAGCAGGCCATGGCCTAATCACTAGAGCATTTTCATTCTGAAACTGCTCTAGACAGTCAAGCCTGAACCTACTGAAAGAAGCAGGGCCCGCCTTAATCGGCGGGCCCTGTTTTTTTACTTAATGCAGTTCATGGTAGAATGAATTAAATAATTTGGGTCTCACTGCATCCCTTCTGCGTTTTATGGAAAGGTACATTTTTCCATGAGTTTTTATGGGCCGAAGGACAAAATTGAACTGCGCCTCATGTTTGAACATTTGGCAGCGCTGCAAAAGCTATTAAAAAAATCGAACGTTCCTTGTTACTTTGCCGACAATCTTATCGCTGTTCATCGCAACATGACCTTTCTTTATGATGAGAAGTTTATGTCTGCATTTTCAGCCGCGAAAGGCAAAGATGATGCCGAAGATGAGGCAAAACTCTGGCGTTTGCATACCTTGGCCTGGTGCGGCCATGCAGCCTTGAATGCCCCAGGTGATTTTGTCGAATGCGGCGTTTACAAGGGCCTGTATTCGGCGATGCTGACCGACTACCTGGACTGGGGCGAGATCGACCGCCGCTTTTATCTATATGACACATTCGCCGGCCTGCCCGAAGATTGGTCAAGCACCGGTGAGCGGGAAAGCGTGAATGTGTTCTACGATTGGGAAGGAACCTATGAGAACGTATGCCAACGGTTTGCCCGCTTTCCCAATGTGGATGTCATCAAAGGCGTGGTACCCGATATTTTTGCGGAACGGGCGCCAACGAAAATAGCGCTGTTACATCTGGATTTAAATGCCGCGCAGGCGGAAATCGCGGCGCTTGATGTTCTCGCCAGCAGATTGTCACATGGTGCGATTGTGTTGATGGATGACTATGGCCGCAGGGAGCAACTTGCCCTGGCGGAGGCATTGACAGGTTGGTGGCAGGAGCATGATCATCATATTTTAGAGCTGCCGACGGGACAGGGCATGGTCACGATAAACGCGGCGAAATTACAGTCATAGATGCCTGGCAGTTAAAAATAAGGTGCCGTTCTAATTTTATTCGCGCCTTGTCTCATTCATCCTGGCAGCGTTGGTTATGCAGTTCTTCATCAGGCATATCGCCCAGATCACCTTGTGCCCATTCTCCCTGACGCAGGCGTTCGGCGGCGACTTCGGCGATTTCTTCACGTAATTTCGGCTCTGTTTCCATCAGGCTGTGGAAATCGGTCTTCATCAATTGCATCAAACGGCATTCAGTCAAGGCAAAGACATGGGCGCGCCGCTGGGTATCGTGCAACAGCGCGATCTCGCCAAAGAAATCGCCCTCTTCCAGGGTCATGCGGTGATCGTCAAGATCGATGATCACCTCGCCCGAGACGATGAAATACATGCTATCCGCCGGCTGTCCGCGATGGCAGATTTCGTAGCCCGAGGGCACGGATTTGGCGCGCAACAGACCGCCGATCTTGGCCAGGGAAACCGGGTCCAGCTTGGCGAACAGGGGAACGCGGGCCACCATGCCCCAGGTAATGACGAAATCCCGCCGCCGGCTTTCATTGGTAAAGCCCGAGGCAATGATGGCGATCGGCAGGGCGTACATGGCCACGCCCAACAGGGTTACGATACCGCCAAAAATCCGCCCCAGGGCGGTGATCGGCACCACATCGCCATAGCCCACCGTGGACAAAGTGGCCAGCGCCCACCACATGGAGGCGGGGATGGAGCCAAAATCCTCCGGCTGGGCCTTCGCCTCGATGATCGTCATGATCGAGGCGGACAGCATCAACAAACCGAACATGATGATCACCACGGCGCCGAGGGCGCGGCGTTCCCCGTACAGCACCCGGCCCAGGGTGATGATGGTGGGCGAGTAACGGGCCAGTTTTAACAGACGCAGAAGCCGGAAAATGCGCAGAAAACGCAAATCTATACCAATAACACTGACCACCAGGGATGGCAGGATCGCCAGCAGATCGATGATCATAAAGGGCGACAGGGCATAGCGCCGCCGCGCCTCGCCGGCCTTCAGGCGTTTCAGGGGGAGATGTTCGGTACAAACCCAAAGCCGGGTGAGGTATTCGATGCTGAAAACGGCCAGGGAAAATATTTCGAAAACAGCAAAAAATTCGACATGCGCGGGATCGATATCCGGTAACGATTCCAGCGCCACGGCCAGGACGTTGCCGACAATCAAAAGTCCCAGCAGATAATCTACCAGGCGCTGGCTGAATTTAGCCCGGTTGCCGCCCTCCAACAGATCGTAGAGCTGCTGTTTGAGGGCCATGGCGTTTAGCCTGAACCGGCCGATGCGATCGCTTCTTCGATAGCGGTCAGCGCGGCATCGGCCGCCTCTCCGTCCGGTCCGCCGGCCTGGGCCATGTCCGGGCGGCCGCCGCCACCCTTGCCGCCCACCGCGGCGGCACCAACACGGACCAGATCAACGGCGCTGAGGCGGTCTGTCAGGTCCTCGGTCACACCAATGGTCAGGGCCGCCTTGCCCTCGTTGACGGCAATGAAGGCAACCACGCCCGAGCCCAGTTTCTTCTTTGCGGCATCGACCATGGCGCGCAGCTCCTTGGCCGGCACCCCGTCCAAACGGCGGCCGGCATACGCGATGCCGCCGACGTCCCTGGCGCCATCATCGCCACCGCCAGCGGCATCGCCGCCACCAAAGTCGCCAAGAGCTATCTTCTGGCGCGCCTGGCTCAAGTCACGCTCCAGCGTCTTGCGCTCTTCCAGCAGCGCACTGATCCGCTCGGGTAATTCTCCCGCCGTGGTTCTCAGTATCTCCGCGGCCGCGCGCAACTGATTTTCCTGGACATGAAAATATTCCAGGGCGGCAGCGCCGGTCAAAGCCTCGATCCGGCGCACGCCGGCAGCTACCGCGCTTTCCCCGACGATGGTGAAGGCGCCTATATCACCGGTCTGGCGCACATGGGTGCCGCCGCAAAGTTCCGTTGAATAGGGCTGCTCCCCCTCGCCTTCGCCCATGGAAACCACCCGCACCTCGTCGCCGTATTTTTCGCCGAACAGCGCCAGGGCACCCTGTTCCACCGCCTCGTCCGGGGTCATCTGCCCGGTGCGCACGGCGACATTGACGCGGATCTGTTGATTGACGTCCCGCTCGATCTGGGCCAGTTCCTCTGTCCCCAGAGCCTTGGGATGGCTGACATCAAACCGCAGTCGATCAGGCGCCACCAACGAGCCCTTTTGGGTGATATGATCGCCCAAAAGATTACGCATGGCGGCATGCAATAGATGGGTGGCTGAATGGTTGGCCCGCAACTGGCCGCGCCGCCCGGTATCGACGGCCATTTCCACCACATCGCCGACTTTTAATTCGCCATTCCGCACGGCGCCGCGATGGACGTGCAAATCGCCCGCCCGCTTTTGTGTGTCAACGATATGAAGGCTGACCCCATCAGAACCGCGAAATTGACCGGCATCGCCTTGCTGGCCGCCGGATTCCCCATAGAACGGCGTCTGATTGACCAGGATAGACACTTCCGTCCCGACTGTTGCCGCCTCTACCCTGGCGCCATCGACAACCAGGGCCAGCACTTCGCCTTCCGCATGGTCTTTGTCATAGCCCAGGAATTCCGTGGCGCCGAACGCCTCGCGCAGTTCGAACCAAATGCGGTCCGTCCCCGTATCGCCGGAGCCGGCCCAACTGGCCCTGGCCTCGGTCCGCTGACGCTCCATGGCCAGGTCAAAACCGTCGGTGTCCACCCCGCGGTTCTGGCCACGCAAAACATCCTGGGTTAGATCCAGGGGAAAGCCATAGGTATCATAAAGCCGAAAAGCGACGTCGCCGGGCAAGGCCTGCCCCGCGCCCAGTTTATCAACCTCGCCCATCAACAAATGCAAACCACGGTCCAGGGTCTGTTTAAACCGGCTTTCCTCGCCCCGCAGGGTTTCCGTAATCAAGGCTTCGGCACGGACCAATTCCGGGAAAGCCTGCCCCATCTTGCCCACCAGGGTCGGCACCAGACGCCACATCAGAGGATCGCTTGCCCCCATCATATGGGCATGGCGCATGGCCCGCCGCATGATCCGGCGCAGGACATAGCCGCGCCCTTCGTTGGAAGGCAGAACCCCATCGGCGATCAGGAAAGATGAGGCCCGCAGATGATCGGCGATGACCTTGTGGCCGGATTTGTGCGGGCCGTCGACGGGAACATTGGTGAACTCGGCCGAGGCATCCATGATGCTGCGAAACAGATCGATATCATAATTGTCATGGGTGCCCTGCAACAGGGCTGTCAGACGTTCCAATCCCATGCCCGTGTCGATGGACGGTTTCGGCAGTTCAACGCGCTGTTCCGCGCCCAACTGTTCGTATTGCATGAAAACCAGATTCCAGATCTCGATAAAGCGATCGCCATCTTCATCCGGACTGCCGGGCGGGCCGCCGGGGATGCCGGGCCCATGATCGAAAAAAATCTCAGAGCAGGGACCGCAGGGACCGGTATCGCCCATGGCCCAGAAATTGTCCGACGTGGCGATGCGGATAATCCGCTCTTCCGGTAACCCGGCGATCTTGCGCCACAGATCAAACGCCTGATCGTCGTCGTGATAGACCGTCACCAGCAGGCGGTCCTGATCCAGGCCAAATTCCTTGGTGATCAGGTTCCAGGCCAGCTCGATCGCCCGTTCCTTGAAGTAATCACCGAACGAAAAGTTACCCAGCATTTCGAAAAATGTGTGATGCCGCGCGGTATAGCCCACATTGTCCAGATCGTTGTGCTTGCCCCCCGCGCGGACGCACTTTTGCGAGCTTACCGCGCGCTTATACGGCCGCGTTTCGGCCCCGGTGAAGACATTCTTGAATTGCACCATGCCGGCGTTGGTGAACATCAGCGTGGGATCGTTGTGCGGCACCAGGGGTGATGACGAGACGACTTCGTGCCCCGCCGCCGCAAAATAGTCCAGGAACGCCTTGCGGATATCGTTCGCGCTTTGCATTTCGTCCTATCCACCTACTGCCATATTCAAATTTGCCAATGTGCGCCGCGCGGCGAAAGCGCAAGGCGGGCGGAAAATAGCCCCCCGGCCCGACCCTGTCCAGCAAAGCGGCTGCCCTGAAGGCCGTTACCTACAGTTACCTCAGTTTTTTGAAATCGGCAGGCAGTTGCCGAAATATTGGAAAGTAATGGGTGGCTGGCTTGCCATATGGACAGAGTGGCTGGCCAGAAACCCGCCCTCATCGCCGGCGAACTGGCCATGCACCGTGGTGACGTTCAAATCACCACCCGCGGCAAAGCCCAGAAAATGACGCACTTTGGACAGCGCGATCATTTCCAGATGCGTGGCGCCTTCCCGGCTGACGGCCTTGGCATTTCCCTGGGCGGTTTTGATGGCATCGATAGAGAAGGAAAATCCCGTTGTCGGGCGGGTCTGATAGGCGCCCACTTCCCAGTTTGTCTCGGTGGCGCTTTTGAAGACACAACGCAGGGACTTGGCGGCGGCCAGGGCCGTGGCGGCGTCCTGTCCCGAGGCAGCCACGGCCAGGCCGGGCAGACTGGACAGCAGGGTGAACAATAAAATGGGCAGCATGCGCATATTGGAACCTATAAATTTTTACAGCCTCTCGGCGTTCAAGATTACGTCATCTTTTAACGGGCTATCTTGGAATTGCCAACGGGGAAGCCTAGTTTGGGTAGGTGAAAACATGATATTGCAGAGCTTCCAGTCCGCCTTTAGGGGAAATATTGATGGCCTACGACTTTGACCTGTTTGTAATCGGCGCCGGTTCCGGCGGCGTACGGGCCTCGCGCATTGCCGCCGGCCATGGCGCCCGCGTCGCCGTGGCCGAGGAATACCGCTATGGCGGCACCTGCGTCATCCGGGGCTGTGTGCCGAAAAAGCTGTTCGTCTATGCCTCGCATTTTTCCGAGGATTTCGAGGATGCGGAAGCCTTCGGCTGGAGCGTGGGCAAGGTCAGCTTCGATTGGTCCAAGCTGGTGGCCAACAAGGACCGGGAAATTGACCGTCTGAACGGCATCTATATCAAGCTGTTGGATGGCGCCGGCGTCCGCCGCTATGACGGCCGGGCCCGTCTGCTGGATACCCACACGATTGAAGTTGCCGGCGAAACCGTGAGCACCGAACATATCCTGCTGGCCACGGGCGGCACCCCCACCATGCCCGATGTGCCCGGCATCGAACATGCCATCAGCTCGAACGAGGCCTTTCACCTGGAAACCCTGCCCGAACATATTACCATTGTGGGGGGTGGCTATATCGCCGTGGAGTTCGCGGGCATTTTTAACGGCCTGGGCCGATCGGTCACCCAGTTGTACCGCAGCGAACAGATCCTGCGCGGCTTTGACCGGGACGTGCGCGACCATCTAGCCGGCGAAATCCGCAAAAAGGGCATCGATCTGCGCACGGAGACCAACGTCACCGCGATTGAGAAGACCGAAAATGGCTATCGCCTGAGCCTGACCAATGGCGAGAGCCTGGATACTGGCCTGATCATGTACGCCACGGGCCGCCACCCCAACAGCGGCGATCTGGGGCTGGAAGCGGTCGGCGTCGAACTGGCCAAGGGCGGCGCGGTAAAGGTGGATGAATGGTCGCAAACCAACATCGCCAACATTCATGCGGTCGGCGATCTGACCGACCGCATCGCCCTGACCCCGGTGGCCTTGATGGAGGGGCATGCCTATGCCGATACGGTCTTTGGCAACCTGCCCCGCCAGCCCAATCACCAGGATGTCCCGGCCGCCGTGTTCAGCCAGCCCAGCGTCGGCACCGTGGGATTGACCGAGGAACAGGCCCGGGCCGAGATCGGCGAGGTGGATATCTATAAATCCAGCTTCACGCCCATGAAGCACACCCTGACCCCCAGCGCGGAAAAAACCCTGATGAAGCTGATCGTCGACGCCAAAACGGACCGGGTGCTGGGCTGTCACGTGGTCGGACCGGACGCCGCCGAAATGGTCCAGGGCATCGGCATCGCCCTGAAATGCAACGCCACCAAGGCGCAGTTCGACGCCACGGTCGGCATCCATCCATCAGCGGCCGAGGAACTGGTCACCATGCGGACAAAATGGACCCCGCCCGAAAGCCTGGCGGCCGAGTAATTTGCCGTTCGCGGCGTCTTGGCACAACGGGGGGAAAGGTTCCGACCTTTTAACATGGCCGTTCCGGATTTTGTGATGAGTAAAGGCTCGCATCATAGCGGGGCTCTTTCGGGACGGTTTTAAATTGAGCCGCGCGAATCGGCGCTGAAAGCTTGGAAAACTCAATAGCTTACCGTATATAGGGCGCCTCTTTCTTGTTAGGGATGAAGACATGGCTCAGCAATGGACCCCTGATGGCTGGCGGCAACGCACGGCTTTACAAATGCCGGACTACGCCGATGCCGGCGCATTGGACGGTGTGCTGGATAAACTGCACAGCTTTCCACCGCTGGTATTCGCCGGCGAAGTGAACGCCCTGCGCCGCCGTCTGGCCCAGGTATCGGAAGGCAATGGCTTTCTGCTGCAGGGCGGCGATTGCGCAGAAAGCTTTGCCGAATTCCATCCCGACAATATCCGCGATACCTTTCGCGTCTTGATGCAGATGGCCGTCATCCTGACCTTTGGCGGCGCCGTACCGGTGGTCAAGGTAGGCCGCATGGCCGGACAATTCGCCAAGCCGCGCTCCAGCCCCACGGAAGTGATAGACGGCGTCGAACTGCCCATTTACCGCGGCGACATCGTGAACGGTATCGAGTTCGAGGACGCCACGCGCCAGCCTGATCCGAACCGTCTGTTGACTGCCTATAGCCAAGCGGCGGCGACACTGAATTTACTGCGGGCCTTCGCGCAAGGCGGCTATGCCGATCTGTACAAGATCCACCGCTGGAACCTTGACTTTGTCGAGGGCACCGAGACGGCGGCCCGTTACCGGGAATTGTGCGGCCGTATCACGGAAGCCCTGGAATTCATGGAGGCCTGCGGCATCGACGGCGACAGTGTCCCGGCCATGCGGCAAACCGACTTCTACACCTCGCACGAGGCCTTGTTGCTGAACTATGAAGAAGCGATGACCCGTCAGGACACCATCACCCGCGTTGGCGGCTGGTACGATACCTCGGCGCATATGGTCTGGATTGGCGACCGCACCCGCCAGGTGGACGGCGCCCATGTTGAATATTGCCGGGGCATCAACAATCCCCTGGGTCTGAAGGCCGGCCCAACCACCGAGCGTGACGATCTGCTGCGGCTGATCGACATCCTGAACCCAGGCAACGAGGCCGGGCGTCTAACCATCATCTGCCGCATGGGTGATGATCAGGTGACGGAAAAGCTGCCCCCCCTGATCCGCGCGGTCGAGGGCGAGGGGCACAAGGTTGTCTGGTCCTGCGATCCCATGCACGGCAACACCATCAAATCATCGACCGGTTACAAGACCCGGCCGTTCGACCGCATCCTGGCCGAGGTGCGCGGTTTCTTTGCCGTGCATCAAAGCGAAGGCAGCCACCCCGGCGGCGTGCATGTGGAGATGACCGGGCAGGACGTGACGGAATGCCTGGGCGGGGCGCAATTAATCAATGAAGAACAATTGGCCTCGCGCTATCATACCCATTGCGATCCGCGGTTGAATGCCTCACAGAGCCTGGAATTGTCATTCCTGATCGCGGAAATGCTAAAGCAGCAACGCCCGGCACGGCAATTGGCGCAAGCGGTGCAAGCCGCGCAATAGAGCAATTCCGAATTAATGAGAATCGCGAAGCGATTCTAAGTGATTGGAAAAATTGCTCTAATTCTAAAGATCTGAGCATTTTCATTCTGAAAATGCTCTAGGCGACGATTTCAATCGGGGCGGCGCAAACCAAAACGATAGGTTGCCGGGAGATGGCGCATGACGGGTAATAACCCAAAAGGGGATAACGATCTGGAAGGCGATGTCGATCGCTGGACCGATCAATATTTCAAGAAGACCCGCGCCATTGTACAGCGCAATGGCGATGCCCAGGTCACCTATGCGATCTTCATGCGCCGCCCGGTCAGTTTTGCGCCCCGGTTGATGATCGACTGGTTGCAGCGGGTTGCGGCGGAACGCGGCACCAGCTTCAAGATCGAAAATTGTTTCGAAGAAGGCGACTGGGTCGGCGCCGGAGAGCCGCTGTTGTATCTGAGCGGCCAGCTGTCCCAGTTGGTGGATTTGGAAACCCTGTATTTACAAAAACTGGGGGCCTGCTGCGTGGCCGCCTACAACGCCTATCTGATGTGCGCCGCCCTGCCCGATGCACAATTCCTGGCCATGGATGCCCGCCATTGCGCCGGTCATGAAATGGCCGAGATGATGGCCTATGCGGCCTCTGTCGGCAGCGAAGCGGCCCGGCGGGACCGGGATGCAGTCGGTTTTATCGGCAATGCCACGGATGCCACGGCGCATTTTTTCGGCAACGAAAAGGGCCTGGGCACCATGCCCCATGCCTTGATCGGCTATGCCGGCAGCACCTTGCGGGCGGCGGAAATGTATGCCGAAAGTTTCCCTGGCGAACCCTTGACCGTGCTGGTGGACTATTTCGGGCAGGAGGTTACGGACGCCCTGGCGGTGTGCCGCCGGTTCCCGGAGCTGGCGGAGGAAGGCGCCGTGGCCGTACGCCTGGATACTCACGGCGGCCGCTTTGTCGAGGGATTGGATATTCCGGCCTCTTATGCCGTGCTGGAACGGCATGTGCCCCGCGCGGTGCGGCAATACCGTAACGAAGAGGAATTGCGCTGGCTGGTCGGGACCGGCGTCTCCGCCGCCGCGATTTTTCATATGCGCGATGCCCTGGACGACGCGGGCTTTCCCAATGCACGGATCGTTGCATCCTCGGGCTTCAATTTCTTCAAATGCCAGGTCATGGGCAGCGTCAATGCCCCCATCAATGTGGTCGGCACCGGCTCTTACCTGCCCGACGACTGGCGCGAGACCTATGCGACGGCGGATATCGTCGCCTATGACGGCAAGCCGCAAGTAAAGGTCGGGCGCGAATTCCTGCTACAACGGCGCTGATGGCGCGGCCTGCGTGACGCCACGTTGACCCTCTGACCGACCGGACCGCATGTTCAGAAATTTGACAGACAGCGCCAAGGGCATCTGGTGCATGATCGCCGGCACCTTGCTGTTGACCACCCAGGACGGCATTACCAAGTGGCTGGCGGCGGATTATCATGCCGGCGAGATCCTCTTCTATCGCGGTATTTTTACCTTCGTGCCCATCGCCCTATTGGTGGCGCGGACCGGCGGGTGGCAGGTTCTGGCCACGTGCAATCTGAAGGGCACCTTAATCCGCGCCGGCCTGGGCACCGCCACGTCGATCTTCGTCGTCCTGTCATTTCTTTATCTGCCCCTGGCCACGGCCCTGGCGATCATCTTTCTAAGCCCCGTCATGTTGACGGCCCTGTCCCTGCCCTTGCTGGGCGAACGGGTCGGCTGGCGGCGCTGGACCGCGGTCATTGTCGGCTTTGCCGGCGTCCTGATAATAGTGCGGCCCGGCGCTGCGGGGGTACCGTATTTTTATATTTTCCCGCTGATTACCGCCCTGCTGTCTACCCTGCGCGATGTCGCGACCCGGCATTTGCGCGGCACCGAAAATTCCCTGTCGATCCTGTTCTATTCCATGTTGGTGGCTATTCTGGCGGGCGCCGCCAGCCTGCCCCTGCTGGGCGGTCATTGGCCCAGCCCGTTTGATTGGGGCCTGCTGGCCACCGCAGGCATATTGGTCGCCATTTCGCACCTGCTGACGATCCAGGCCCTGTTGCTGGCGCCGGGGGGCACCGTCGCGCCGTTCAAATACCTGTCCCTGGTCTGGGCCGGCGTGATCGGCTATGGGGTCTGGGGTGATGTGCCTGACCAATGGAAACTGGCCGGCGCGGCGCTGGTGGTAGGCTCCGGGCTGTTCATCCTGCACCGCGAGTTGAAGCGGCCGCAGGCAACAACCTAGAGTATTTTCTTCGAATGCGCTCTCGGCAATGGGGCCTATTCGGCGGCGATCCGGACGATTTGCTTGCCGAAATTTTCACCCTTCAGCATGCCGATGAAAGCACCAGGCGCGTTTTCGATCCCCACGGTGATATCTTCGCGGTATTTGATCTTGCCGGACGCCAGCCAGCCGGACATCTCGGCCATGAATTCTGCCTTCAGATCCATGTGATCAGAGACAATGAAGCCTTGCATCTTGACCTTATTACCGACGATGGTGCCTAGGTTTTTCACCCCTTCAGGTTTTTCCAGATTGTACTGGCTGATCATGCCGCAGGCGACGATACGGGCATAGGGATTAAGCTTCAGCAGTACCGCATCCAGCATCGCACCGCCGACGTTCTCGAAATAGACGTCGATGCCCTTGGGACAAGTCTGGGCCAGGCCATCGCCCAGGGAGGCCACCGTCTTGTAGTTAAAGGCGGCATCGAAGCCCAGTTCGTCCCTGATATAGGCCACTTTGTCATCGGAACCGGCGCTACCCGCTACATGACAGCCCTGCATTTTTGCGATCTGCCCGGCGATCTGCCCAACCGCGCCGGAGGCAGCGGAGACATAGACCGTCTCGCCCGTCTTGGGCTGGCCAATATTGCGCAGGCCGACCCAGGCGGTCATGCTGGGCATGCCCAGGACGCCAAGATAATGGGACAGGGATGCCACATTGCCGTCAACCTTGTTGACCTGCCCTGCCTTGGCCACGGAATAGGTTTCCCAGCCCAGGCGGCCTTCCACCAGATCACCAACCGCCAGGGACGGATCATTGGATATGATTACTTCGCCGACCGCGCCGGCCTGCAACACCTGTCCCAGTTCAAATCCAGGCGTGTAGGACTTTTGATCGCGCATGCGGCCGCGCATATAAGGATCGAGTGACATAAAAATATTGCGCACCAGCACTTCACCTGTTCCCGGTTCAGCCACGGGGCCCTTCGCCACCTCGAAATGCGAGGCATCGACCCAGCCGGTGGGGCGGGATTTGAATAAAACTTGGGTATTTTCGGCCATTTTATGTCTGCTTTCCTCTAAATCCAGACCCGGTGTATCGCATCGGGCACGCCGAGGCGCAATAGCGGGTCCTAATATCAGAATTCTACAATTAACGGCAAATTCACCAATTCAGAATATTACAACAATGTCATAATTTTTGTGAATGAGAGAGAGATGTCCGAAGCCGCCGAAATTGCGGGCGCACCAGACGCAGACGCGGAAGAGACCGAGGCAGTCACCCGGTCAGCCGCGCATTCCCAGGCCATTGATCAGGCCCTGGACGAAGGTGATCGCGACTCTCTTCATACGCTTCCCCTTGCCTTGTTGCCGTTGAATATTCCATCCCTGGCGCGGGCGAAAATGCTCAAAGACAGCCATATGAAAAGCATGGTGGAAATGTTCAATTCCGGCAAGGCCGGCAGCGGCCGCATGGAAGTGGAGGGTTTACCAAACGTCTTTGAAGATTCCGACGAATTCAAGGCTGATCTTGAAATTTTGCAGCATATGGAACTGCTGCACAGCTATGACGTCTATAGCTTGCGCATCGAGTTACGCCGGCTGGGCATTCCCATTAAAGATCAGGCTGGCTTGCAATTGTCGGAACGCAAGGCCAAGGAATTAACCGTCTATATGACAGAGTTTACCCGGCCGCTTATCCAGCAGATTTATGGCGGTTCCGATGCCGAAATCGAAAGCATGGACCAGTTACTGTCTATGTTTAAAACGCCTGACAAGAGTGAGGCGATTAAGAAACTCAGAATGATCGCCGAAAAGTTGGGCATCCCGTTAGGTGAAGTACCAAGTTTTCTAGAAGAATATGGCGATGTCTTCCTGTCTCTGGCCTACTACAAGGGCGCGTTGGACGAAATCATTCCACGGGTCACCGCGTTCCTTGATGAACTGGAAGAAATTAATGGGAACTTCCAGGTTCGCCAGATGCCGCGTTTCGAAGAAACCTGCAAAACCCTGCAGATGCGTTTCAACGACATTACCGCATCCATCACCGGGCGCTTTGAAAGTTTTGACCGTAATTCCAAAACCCTGTGGGACAACATCAACGCCGAATCCTTTCAGTCCATGAAGGACATGATCGAGGCGCATTACGTCACCATTGGCGGCGTTCTATGCGGCCTGATGGTCAAAATGGACGCCTGGGACGAGAAATTCGCCCGTGGCCGCGGCGGCCCCATCTCAAAGGCCGATTTCATCATGTCCGAGATGCGCATGGGCATGAATTACATTTACGAAATTGAAAAATCCGCGCCCTCCACCCGGGAACTGGGCTAGCCTGGATCTGTCCTGACAACGATCCAAAGCGCTGACGGTCGAAACATTAGAGTGCGTTGGCGGTCGCCCCACCCCAGAATTCCTGCCAATCCTGCGCCAGCATGTCCGTCGCGGTACCGTCTGCTGCAAAGAATTTGTTGGGCAATTGAAAGACCGCCAGCATCAGGCCGCCGTTCGGCGTACCCGCTTGATGGCGGCTGCCGGCGGGACGCCAGACGAAATTACCGGCACTGCACGTACCTTCGCCACAGACCAGCGCGCCTTCTATGACAAAAGTCTGTTCGATCTGCACATGCTCGTGATCAGGCAATACGGCGCCCGGCGCCATTTTCAATAAAACCGTCAGCAATCCGGTGCGCCGGTCCACCAACAAGGTCTTTGCCTCCACCCCAGGGTAGCGGGTTTTCTCCCACGGCATCGTATGGGTTTCAACGAAGCGCGAGGCCATTGGCCCCAATCCTTCGTGGTTCGTGGCATTGGGTGTGATTGCCGTGGTCATGCTGCCTCCACCAGAGTAAATTTGGGTAATGTTATATCGTCTGTCACCGCATCGAAAGTGACCCGCACCGCCCCATCCACGGCGATCCGGCTGAGATCGTCAGTGACGATATTACTCATCATTCTAGGGCCTTCCGCCAGTTCAATGATAGCGATGGCATAGGGCGCATCATCCTTGAAGGCCGGGCCGGCGCCACGGTGGGCGATGGTAAAGCTGTAGATTACGCCATCGCCCGATGCATCAACCCAGGTCCAGTTTTCCGACCGGCAATGGGGGCAAAGGGCGCGGGGCAGGAAATGGTATTGGCCGCAATCATTGCATTTGGGCAGCCGCAGCCTGCCCGCCCTGGCACCATCCCAGAAGGGTTGGGTTTCAAGATCGGGCATCGGCAGTGGCTTGCCATAGGGCTTTTCACTCATGCTCTACTCCCTGGATAGAATGACCGTGGCGCCGCTGGACAAGGTACCACCCGTACCATGTACCAGGGCCAGTTCCGCATCCACCACCTGCCGGTCACCGCATTCACCGCGCAATTGCCGCACCGCCTCGATCAACAGGAAGATGCCGTACATACCCGGATGGGCATAGGAAAGTCCGCCGCCGTTGGTGTTCATGGGGAAATCACCACCCGGCGCGGTGCGCTGATTGGCAACGAAGGCGCCACCTTCACCGGGCGCACAAAAGCCCAACGCCTCGAGGCTCAACAATACGGTAATCGTAAAGCTGTCATAGATTTCCACCACATCCATATCCCGCGGGCCCATACCCGCCTTGCGGTAGGCCTCCGCACCGGCCCGTTCGGCGCACGTAAGGCGGGCCAGATCGGGCATTTCAGGGATACTCAAATGCGTGGCGCATTCGCCATAGCCGCGCACGGCAACGGGACGTTTTGCCAGATCGCGGGCCCGCTCCGCCGTGGTCATGACAATGGCGCCGCCGCCATCGGTCACCAGACAGCAATCGAACAAATGCAGGGGATCGGCGATCATCGGCGAGGCCAGGACATCCGCGACGCTCATGGGCTCGCGCATCATGGCGGCGGGGTTCAGGCGGGCCCATTGCCGCGTCGCCACGGCGACCTCGGCCAACTGCTCCGCCGTGGTGCCGTATTCATGCATGTGCCGCCGTGCGGCAAGGGCATAAGCGCCAACAGGCGCGGGCATGCCCCAGGGCGTTTCGAATTGCAGGTCGAACCAGTTTGGCCTGCCACCAAGGCTGCGCCCGCCGCCCGAGCGTTGATCGCTGCCATAGAGGATCAACGCGACCTCGCAGGCGCCGGCCTCCAGCGCCATGGCCGCATGCCCCACATGCATCTCGAACGAGGAGCCGCCGGCATTGGTGTTATCCAGGTAACGGGGCTGCAGGTTGAGATATTCGGCCATGGCGAGAGCGGACATACTGCCCGGCCGGGGCATCCCCCAACTACCGGCAACCAGCAGACCGTCAACATCATCCATGCCCAACCCGGCTTCGGCCAGGGCATCGCGCGCCGCCCGGGCCTGGATTTGCATGACCGTGGCGCCGCCGGGCACCCGCCCCTTTTCCAATGGTGTATCGGCGATACCGACGATACAGGCTCTATTCCGTGGCGTCATGGGGTCTACCGGCCGGTGAACTTCGGTGGGCGCTTTTCCTTGAACGAAGCGATGCCTTCCAGCTTATCTTCGCTATCCAGAATTGCCTCCGTGTCACGCCGCGCTATGCCGGCCCGCTCTGACGGTCCCTTGGCAATAACCTCGCCCACGAAGCGCTTCAAAGTGCTCAACACCATGGGCGCATGTTGCTTCAGTTTGACGGCGTATTCCATGGCCGCATCCATCAATTGATCCGCCGGCACCACCTTGTTGACCATGCCGACCTCGTAAGCCCGCTGGGCCGATATGTCACCCACATACAGGACGAATTCCATAGCTATCTTGTGGGGAATGCGGGCGGCGAGAGAGGAAATCAGACCGCCCGTTACACCGACCTTGGCTTCCGGGTAACTAAACACGGCGGTATCGGCCACCACGCAAAGATCGCAAAAATTTACCAGCACCACGCCGCCACCGACGCAATAGCCATCGACGGCGGCGATGATCGGTTTATCCACCTCGACGCCGACACTGGGCGTAAAGCGCCAGATCTCCGGCGGGTGGGTCAAATCGGCCCCAACCGTAAAGGCCCGTGGCGTAGACGAGGCCAGGATCGCGACCCGGTCATCGCCGGCCTGAAAACGCTGCCAGGCCGCCCGCAATGCCTCGCCCAGATCAACTGACAGGGCGTTCAGTTTCTCTGGCCGGTTCAGGGTGATAATTGCGATGTCGTCTTTGGATTCGTATGTGACCAGTTCCGTACTCACGATGGTTCCTCTCCCAATTGGCTCGCGGGCGCGCCGATCAGCATCAGCCATTCCGCTTCGTCGATGACTTTAACACCCAGCTCCCGGGCTTTCTTCAACTTTGATCCGGCCGCCGCGCCGGCAATCACCATGTCGGTCTTTGCCGACACCGAACCGGACACCTTGGCGCCCAGGGCCTCGGCCCGCGCCTTGGCCTCCGCGCGTGAAGTTTGCTCCAGCGTGCCGGTAAAAACCAGTGTCTGGCCCGCCAGTTCCGATGCAGTATCGGCGCGTGCCATGTCCTGGACATTGAGTTCTTTGACAAGCGCGTCCCAGACCGCCCTATTATGCTCTTCGGTGAAGAAATCCAACAAAGCTTTGGCCACGGTTTCGCCGATGCCGTCGATAGCAAGCAACTCTTCATTTGCCTCCGGGGACATGGCCGCTTGAAAGTTCTCCAACGTCTCATAGCGCCGAGCCAGCAGCCTGGCGTTGCCTTGGCCCACATGGCGGATGCCCAGGGCGAAAATCAGCCGGTCCAGGGCAATCACCCGCCGTTCTTCAATTGCGGCGAACAAATTATCGGCGGAGGTTTCCCCCCAGCCTTCCCATTCCCGCAGCGGCTGGCGGCTCTTATCCTCAATCCGTTCCCGTAACCTAAATATATCCGCCGGCGCCTCAACGACCCCGGCGTCATGGAAGGCGCTGATCTGTTTCTCGCCCAGACCTTCTATGTCAAAGGCGTTGCGCGAGACGAAATGGCGCAGGCGCTCCACCGACTGCGCCTCGCAGGTCAGGCCGCCGCCGCAGCGCCAGTCCACCTCGCCCTCGTCCCGTACCGCCAGGGCGCCGCAGGCGGGACAACTGATCGGGAATTCAAAGGGTATTGGCCCCGGCGCGACCACTCTCAGAACTTGCGGGATGACATCGCCGGCCCGCTGCACCAAAACCGTGGCGCCGACGCGAATATCCTTTTCCTTGATATAATCTTCGTTATGTAGTGTTGCGTTGGAAACCACCACGCCGCCGACGGTGACCGGCCGCAGGCGTGCGACCGGGGTCAGTTTGCCGGTTCTACCGACTTGGATATCGATCCCCTCGACCAGCGTCTGGGCCTGTTCGGCCGCGAATTTATGGGCGATCGCCCAGCGTGGCGAACGCGAGGCAGCGCCAAGGCGATCCTGCCAATCCAGACGATCCACCTTGTAGACAATGCCGTCGATGTCATAGGGCAGCGCGCTGCGGGCAGCTTCCATTCTTGCATGATAGGCTATCATCTCGGCGGCGCTGACACAGATTTCGTGCGCCTGCACCTGAAAGCCCCAATCGTTCATGGCCGCCAACACGCCGGCATGGGTCGTGCTGGGCAGAGCGCTGATCTGACCCCAGGCATAGGCGCGGAAACTCAATCGCCGGCTGGCCGTGATCGCCGCATCCAATTGCCGCAAGGAGCCGGCGGCGGCGTTGCGGGGGTTAGCGTAGGCGGGCCGTCCGGCGGCCAGTTGCTGGCGGTTCAGTTCCGCGAAGGCCGCATGCGACATGAACACCTCGCCGCGCACTTCGAGTATTTCAGGCGCGGCGGCAATATTTTGCGGGATATCCGCGATGGTGCGCAAGTTGACCGTGATATCCTCGCCAACCTCGCCATCGCCCCGGGTCGCGCCCTGTACAAAGATACCGTTTTCATAACGCAGAGCGGCTGACAGACCATCGATTTTGGGCTCCGCCACGATCGCGATGGGCGCGCCCTCGGGCAGTTTCAAGAACCGCACTATACCGGCCAGGAAATCCGTCACGTCCGCTGCATCAAAGGCGTTGCCCAGGGACAGCATGGGCCGGCTGTGGCGGACCTTGGCAAAGCCGTCAGTCACGGGCGCGCCGATTTTGTCAGAAGGGCTGTCGGCACGTTTTAGGTCGGGAAAGCCCGCTTCGACGGCGCTGTTTCGCTGACGCAATTGATCGTATTCAGCATCGGAGATTTCTGGCTTGTCGTTTTGATAGTAGGCCTTGTTATGGAAGGCAATCTCAAAAGCCAGGCGGGCCAGCTCCGCTTTGGCCTGCTCCGGACTCAACGCGGAGACCGGCAGGGCGGCTGCGTCCGTCATGTTCCGGCGGCCTGCAAAAGGCTGTCGGCGGCGGCGCGGGCCTCGTCCGTGATCTTGGCCCCCGCCAGCATGCGGGCGATTTCCTCGCGCCTGTGTTCAGCGTCCAGGGCCTCCACGGTGGTATGGTTCGTACCGCCGTTAGCACGTTTGACGATAAGCCAATGGTGGCCGGCCCGGGCCGCGACTTGCGGCGAATGAGTGACCACAATGACCTGGGTATCCTGGGCCAGGCGCGCCAGACGCTCACCCACCTTGTCCGCCACCGCGCCACCGACGCCGCTGTCGACCTCGTCAAAGATCAACGAGGCCGGTTCCCGGTTTTGCGACAGGGCCACTTTCAGGGCCAACATCACCCGTGATAGCTCGCCGCCCGAGGCGACCTTTTGCAAAGGCCCCGGTGCGCTGCCCGGATTGGTCGCAATGTGAAAGGCGACCCTGTCCCATCCCTCGGCGCTCCAATTGTCTTCATCACGGCGGCTGAACACGGTTTGAAATGTTGCCTTGTCCAGGGCGAGAGGCGGCAATTCGACAGCCATGGCCCGATCCAGTTTTGCCCCGGCCTTGACGCGCGCCTTGCTCAAATGTTCGGCCGCATCCAGATAGGTTTTTCTGGCCGCGCCGGCGGCGGTTTCAAGGGCCGCCAGACGTTGATCGCTGTTATCGATATTATCCAAACGCCGGGCAAAGTCGTCATGCAACGCCGGCAGGCCATCAACGCTGACCCGATGCTTGCGGGCGGCCTCGCGCAGGGCGAACAGACGTTCTTCAACCGCTTCCAGGCGGGATGGATCCAAATCCAGCGACCGTGCCCCTTGGGCCACGGTTTCGATGCCTTCCATGGCTTCGACCGCCGCACGCTCCAAGCCCTCAATCGCCGCATCCAGGGCGCCGCCGGCACTTTCCGCCACCCGTTGCAAGGCCCGCTGGGCAATCCGCAACCGCTGTTCCACGCCATTGCCCCCATCGCCACCATCCAGAGCCGCCTGGGCATCTTTCAGGGCCTCGGCGATCTTTTCGCCCTGGCGCAATTGAGTGCGGGTTCGATCAAGCGTCTCTTCGTCGCCAGGTTTTGGGTCCAACGCCTGTAATTCCGCGCAGACGTGACGCAGATAGTCCTCTTCCGTGCGTGCCGCGCGCAGGGCCTCCTGCGCATCCGCGAATGCCTGCGCCGTCCGGCGCATGACAGCATGGGCCTCAACGCAGTTTTTCACCCGCCCGCCCAGACCGCCGTAGATATCCAATAGGGCACGATGGCCGGCGGGATTAAGCAGACCGCGTTCATCATGCTGACCATGCACCTCGACCAGGGTTTCGCCCAATTGGCGCAACAAGCTGGTTGAGATGGCCTGGTCATTAACAAAAGCCCGGCCCCGCCCATCGGCGCCAATCTGACGGCGCAATATCAGCCCGTCATCAACGGCCATATCCTGTTGCCGCAAAATATCCCACGCCGGATGCCCGGCGGGAAGATCGAAAGTAGCCGCCACTGTTCCCCGTTCGGCTCCTTTGCGCACCAGATCCGTCCCGCCCCGGCTGCCCAGGGCCAATCCCAGAGCGTCCAACAGGATTGACTTGCCGGCACCGGTCTCGCCGGTCAGGGCACACAACCCATGCCGCAGATCCAGATCAAGATGATCGATCAGGATAATATTGGAAATGGATAGCGCGCTCAGCATGCAAGTGCCCTAAAATACGGAGTCCCATACGCGGTCATACCAGGGTCGTTCCGCCTCGACTGATCGCTGATCCTCGCCGGTCAGCAACGCATAGCTATCCAGATACCATTCACTGCCCGGATAATTATGCCCCAGCATGGCAGCGGAATTTCGCGCCTCGTCCTGCAGGCCCAGGGACAAATAAGCCTCTGTTAAACGGTGCAAGGCCTCCGGCACATGGCTGGTCGTCTGGTAAAGCCTGATAACATGGCGGAACCGGTTGATCGCGGCGGCATAGTCGCGCCGTTCCAGATAATAGCGCCCGATTTCCATTTCCTTACCAGCCAGATGATCGCGGGCCAGATCGATCTTCAGCCGGGCATCGCGGGCATATTCGCTGTTGGGAAATCGATCCACGATCTCGCGCAAGGCATCGAGAGCCTGTTCGGTAATCTTTTGTTCCCGCCCTATGTCGGCGATCTGTTCATAATAGCTGATGGCGATCAGGTAATAGGCATAGGGCGCATCGCGATTGCCGGGATGCAATTGCAGGAAGCGCCGGGCGGTGAGAATTGCCCCGTCATAATTGTTGACCAGATATTGTGAATAGGCCGCCATCAATTGTGATTTGCGGGCCCAGACAGAATAGGGATGTTGACGCTCCACCTCATCAAAATCTTTCGCCGCCAACACCGCGTCACCGGCAAGCAATTCGTCCATGGCCTGATTGTAGATGTCTTCCACCGGACGCTCTACATAGACCTTTTCGTCGCTGCTACAGGTCGTCAATATAAACGTCGCCGCGGCGCAGGCCAGCAGAGCGACGGCACCGCGGTGCAATCGACCAAGCATCGTCCCGCGATTAATTCCATTAGCCATATGCGAAGATAACCTCAAAATTCAGTACTCTCTTGATCACGGCTATTTATAACACGTTCCAAAACCTTGGCGGACTGCCAAATTCCAAAAAAAATTAAAAAAACTTTCCACTTGCAGTGTCAATGTAAAGAATTTGCCCTATCTTTCTCACACGTCATAAGGCATTATCCTAATGCAACTGGTGATCTTGAAAAAACAGCTACACGTTGTAAATTTGCCTTTCGATTGGGCAACATGTTACAGGGCATTAATGTTGAATAGTGCGCAAATCAGTATTGCGGCGTCAAGCTGGTGTCTGTGTAGTCAAGACAAGTTGAAACAAGATTAGCAAGTTTTAATTCAACCGGCAGGGGCATTAGATGCGCCCGCCACCAAACATCGAGGTAATTATGGGTATACTTGCAAAACGTGTCGATGCCCATGTGGGTGGCCGCATCCGCGATCGGCGCACTGGTCTGGGATTAACCCAGGAACATTTGGCAAATGCCTTGAATATTTCATACCAACAGGTCCAGAAATACGAGACGGGCGCCAATCGTGTCAGCGCGGGCCGACTCTATGAGGTGTCTAAAATTCTGCAGTCCGAGGTCAGTTTTTTCTTTGAAGGCCTGGACGAAACCGCCGAGACCGAGCCGCTAGGCCACGGTGGCAAAAATCGCTCCACCATTGAATTGGTGCGTAATTTCGGCGCGATCGATAACCCCTCGATCCGGGCTGCGGTTTCGGGTCTGGTCAAAAGCATAGCCAAGCCGGAATCTGAAGTCGCGTAATACGCCACAGACCTCCTTTTGCCATTGGTTTGCCTAATTGTAACCGGAATGCAGAAAATTCGGCGGCGCGCGCTGGCGGGTTTTCTTATGATATTTCGCGCGCCCGAATGGCGGCCGAGGGCGGTGTTCGGAAAGCCCACGGTCTTGCCGATAGGGCGTTGTCGTGATAGCCAACGGGTATGCAGAATAAACAAATAAGTGCCGCCAATCGCAATGCACCGGGCCGTAGCGCCGGGGCGCCCAGGGGTGTCGTCGTCATTGTCAGCAACTTCAATGATGACGAAAACCATGCCAGCCACCGGGTTGGCGACCGCTATGTAGTCGCGGTGCGGGAAATTTGCGATGCCTTGCCTTTGATGCTGCCGGCGCTGGGTAGCGGCGCGGATTTGGCTACCCTGCTGGACAATATCGATGGCGTCATCCTGACGGGGGGCGCCTCGAACGTGAACCCGCATTACTACGGTGGTGGCGAGGCCCGGGATACATCCCTGCTGGATGCCCGCCGCGATGGCGTTGCCCTGGAGCTGGTGTCCGCCTGCGTGGAACGCAACGTACCCCTGTTCGGCATTTGCCGCGGCATTCAAGAGATGAACGTCGCCCTGGGTGGCAGTTTGCACCAATATATGCATGAGCTACCTAGCCATTTCGATCACCGCCGGCCCCGGGAGAGACCCATATCGGTAGCGCTCGGGGCCCGTCAGCGCATCACCCTGACGCCGGGCGGTATCCTACAAGGCCTGGCCAACGGCGCCAGGCAGGTTATGGTCAATACCTTGCACGCCCAAGGCATTGATCGTCTGGCAGAACCTTTAGTGGTTGAGGCAGTCGCCGATGACGGTACCATCGAGGCCGTGCGACTGGCCGAATCGCCTACCTTTACCCTCGGTGTGCAATGGCACGCCGAATACCGGACCTCTGAACACCCCCTCTACCGCGCCCTGTTCGCTGCCTTTGGTGAGGCGGTGGCCGTTCATGCGAGGACGCGGACGAAGGCGGCCGGCATGGGCCGGGTGGCTTGACGGCGAAACTGGAAATTCGCCCCGTCGCCGATTTTGACATGGCGGCAATTCAGAATATTTACGCCCACCATGTCCTGCACGGTCTGGCATCCTGGGAACTAGAGCCGCCGGACGTGGCAGAGTTGACGGCCCGCCGCGATGGCATCGTGAAAGGTGGCTATCCTTATGTCGTCGCCATATTGGACGGGCATTTGGCAGGTTACGCCTATGCTGGACCCTACAGATACCGTCCGGCCTATCGTTTTACGGTGGAAAATACGGTCTACCTGCACCCCGATCAGCAGGGAAAGGCTATTGCCCGGCCACTGTTGCAACGGGTCATTGATGAATGCACCGCCCGCGGCTACCGCCAGATGATTGCCGTGATTGGTGACAGTGGCAACCGGGCTTCGATCCGATTCCATCAAAAAATGGGCTTTCGCCAAATCGGCCTGATTGAAGGTATCGGTTGGAAAGCCGGACGCTGGCTGGATTCCGTCATGATGCAGCTTAGTCTGGGGCCGGGCAATACGGCACCACCGCAAGCAAATTAGAATTGAATTAATCAGATCAGACCGGATCAGATCAGACTGGGCGTCTTTTCAAGGTTGAGGCGAGGTTGACGGCAAGGGCGCCGATGATAAGGCCAAGGGCGGTCCATTCGCGCCAGCCAATTGCTTCGTCCAGCAGCCAGACGCTGCTCAGGACACCGACCACCGGAACCGCCATGGCGCCGATGCCCGAAACCGTGGCAGGAAACGCGGCAATGACGCGAAACCAGGAAAAATATGCCAGGGCGTTCGCGATAAAGACCAGATAGGCAATGGCCAGCCAACTTTCCCCGGTGATGGCTGGCAGCGAAAATTTGGCATCGCTGACAGCCCAGATCAGGGATATCGGAACCAGGGCGATAACCAGCTGCCATCCCGCCAACACAGTCATATCATTCTGCCAGCTCCGGCGTTTCATCCAGACAATGCCCAGGCCAAAGGCAACGGCGGAAAGCAGCGTCAGGCCCGCGCCTAAAGGGGCATTTCGAAGATGCGATAAATCCTGTCCGACCAGAACCCCCAGTCCCACCAGGCCCAGGCCCAAGGCCACGATGCGTGGCCAGGTCAACCGTTCACCCAGAAGGAATACCGCAAAAATACTGGCCCATAGCGGCATGGTATAAACAATGACCGAGGTGCGCCCGGCGCTGAGTAGTTGGATGCCATAGGTCATGCAGATCTGGAATATGGCCATATTGCACAGCGCTGCGATGATCAGGTCGGGCCAATGGCTTCGCGGCACGGCGAGCGAGGCGCCCTGCAATCGGGCCAACAACAGCAACGCGACGGCCGCACCGAACATGACGACCAGACGGCTGCTCCAGACATCCAGCGACGTCAGCACGAACGCCGTCACCGGGTAGCTGAAGCCCCAGCTCAACCAGGTAACAACCAACAGAAAATAGCCAAGTTGGGGTGATACGCTTACATTTTCCCTGCCTGCCAAATCGAATGATCCAGGCTAGCGGCTCAGCCGCGACAACAGGGCCTTTAGTTGCTTTTGTTCCGCCGGGTTCAGGTCCTGGGCGATACGTCTTTCATGCGCCTCGACCAAACTCCGGGCGTGCTGCAAAAGCGTCACCCCCTGATCCGACAGACACAGGGCATAAGAGCGCCGGTCGGCCGGCACCGGCGCGCGCTCCACCAGGCCGCGCTTTTCCAGGCGATCAATCACCCCCACCACCGTCGAGCGGTCGATGCCCAGAGCCTTGCCCAGACGGGTCTGATTCAGGCCGGAATTCGCCTGGATCAGAACCAGAACGCCAAACTGTCCCGGCGTAATATTGCAATCCTTCAGGCTTTCGGAAAAATTCTGGAACACAGCCGTCTGGGCGCGGCGCAGATTATAACCGATCAAGCCGGGCAGCAGATCATAGTCATAGTCGTCGCCGGCCGGGCTGGGGCTGATTTTTACATTGTTCATAGAATGGCGAGGCTAGGACACTTCACCGAAAGGAGAAAGCAAATTTGTGCACCAGCGCACATTCGGACTATATAGATCACATGGGTTTCTGACTGACGTTTGTCGAGCAGACTATGGGGAATGGAGAGACAGTGGGCTATCAGGTCAAGATACGCGGCACGGATAAAATCGTTGAAGTCGGCGACGATGAAACGATCCTGGACGCCGCCCTGTCGGCGGGCATCGACTATCCGTTCGGCTGTCAGTCAGGCAATTGCGGGGCCTGCAAATCCCGTTTGCTGGCCGGCGAGGTGGAAATGTCGGACTATTCCGAATATGCCCTGACCGATGATGAGCGCGCCCAGGGTCAGATCCTGGCTTGTAGTTCAGTTCCCGTGACCGACTGTGATGTGGCCTGGCTGGACCTGGAAGAGACGGTTCAGCACGCCATGCAAGCACTGAATTGCACAGTGGTCGGGGTGGAGCGGGCGACCCACGATATCGTCATTCTGCGTCTGCAGGCGCCGGGCGGTGGCACCTTGGCCTTTTCCGCCGGGCAATATGCCTCCCTTAAATTCGACAACCAGCCGCCCAGGGATTTTTCCATGGCCAACGAGCCTTATGGCAACGTTCTGGAATTTCATATCCGCGCCATAGCAGACGGCCAAGTCAGTCAATTCGCGCGAAGCAACGTGCGGGTCGGCGATACGGTCGCCCTGTCCGGGCCCATGGGCCTGGCCTTTCTACGCGAATTGCACACTGGCCCCATCGTGGCCGTGGCGGGCGGTTCCGGTCTGGCGCCCATAAAATCCATCGTCGAAACCGCCCTGGCCAAAGGCATGGCGCAGCCGGTCACGTTGTATTTCGGCGCCCGGGCGGAACGGGATTTGTACCTGGTCGCGCATTTCGAGGCCCTGGCGGCCAAACACGGCAATTTTAGTTTCGTTCCAGTCCTATCCGAGGCAGCCGCGGCCACCACGCGGCGCACGGGCATGCTGGCGGATGCCATCGCGGAAGATCTGGCAACCATGGATGGGTGCAAGATCTATGCTGCTGGTCCGCCGCCAATGGTCGATGCGGTCCGCGCCCTGGCTGACCGTTTGAGCGGCCGGGCGGAAGATCTGCACGCCGATCCGTTCTACACGGCGCATGAACTGGCGACCCAGAAATGAAGATAAACCTGGCCGAGGGACGGGAGGCGACATGAGCCATAGCGATCAGACAAAAGACAGCCGGCAGGCCTATTATGACCGCATTGCGCCCGCTCATCTGACCCCGTTGTGGGAGGTGTTCGCCGATCTGGTGACGCCGCAACCCAAAGCCCAGGCCGTACCAGCCATTTGGCATTATGACGGCATTCGCGACTTTATCCTGGAATCCGGTGGCCTGATTACCGCCAAGGAGGCGGTGCGCCGGGTCCTGATCCTGGAAAACCCAAACCTTCCCGGGGAATCCAAGATCACCAATACGCTGTACGCCGGCCTGCAATTAATTCTGCCCGGCGAAGTCGCCCCCGCCCATCGCCACAGTCAGTCCGCCCTGCGCTTCATTGTCGAAGGCAGGGGGGCCTATACGGCGGTGGAGGGCGAAAAAACCATTATGCAGCCCGGTGACTTTGTCATTACGCCGTCCTGGGCCTGGCATGATCACGGCAACGAATCCGACGAGCCCATGGTCTGGCTGGATGGTCTGGATATTCCTATCGTCAATTTCTTTGATGCCAGCTTTGCCGAAGATCTGGATCAGGACAGCCAACCCCTGTCGCGGCCACCCGGCGATTCCCAAGCCCGCTATGGCGCCGGCCTGCTGCCCATGGGCTATGAAAGTGTTTCGCCCGCCTCGCCGGTGTTCAACTATCCCTATGAGCGCACCCGCGAGGCCCTGGAGCAGATGCGCCGGGCGGAGGAATGGGATCCCTGCCATGGCCTAAAAATGCGCTATGTTAATCCGGTCACGGGCGACTATGCCATGCCCACCATGGCGACATTCATGCAGCTGATACCAGCCGGCATGTCCACCGCGCCCTATCGCGCCACCGATGGCATGGTCTACAGCGTGGTCGAAGGCACGGGCAAAACCATCGCCGGCGGCCAGGAACTAACCTGGGGGCCGCGGGATACCTTTGTTATTCCCAGTTGGTGCCCGCATCATCATGACGTGGACGGGGACGCGGTTCTGTTCAGCTTCTCCGATCGCCCAATCCAGGAAAAACTGGGACTGTGGCGGCAAGACCGCGGCAATCACTAGAGCAATTCCGAATTAATGAGAATCGCGAAGCTACTCTAAGTGATTGGAAAAATTGCTCTAATTCTAAAAATCCGAGCATTTTCAGAATGAAAATTCTCTAAGGAACACAGGCGCTAGAGACCCGGATCATGGCAGCGAACGAATTTGAATTCCTCGACGAGGCGGAACTGGTCGACTTTCCCGGCCTGATGGCCGTCTCTCAATTCGTTCGCATGCTGGGCGGCGTACCCTGGTTTGGCGCGCTTGGCCTGCAATTAGATGGACGCGAGGAGCTTTTGGCCGAGGACTATTTGCTCGCCCTGGGCTTTCCCGATGCCCGCATTTCCCCCATCACGAATTGGGAGGAGGCAGCGGACGCGGCGGCCAACCCGGAATGGAACACCGATTGGTGGGAGGCGGAGGAACAGGCCCGCGTTGCCCTGGTGGCGGAAGCCTGCATGCTGGCCGACGAGGATACGGTTATGGTGGCGTTGACCCATCTGCAGAACCAGGCTGTCGAGGCGGTACTGGAAGCGGTGGAATTGGCGGCGGAGGCAGCCGGCATTGATGATACGGAGTTGATCCGTGCCGCCGCCGGTAGCGCGGCCCAGGGGATCTATCAGGCGGGCCTGTTATTGGCGGCCCAGAACGAGGACGACGAACAGCATGCCTTTGCCCTGAAATACCGCCTGTTCGAAGCCGGCCGCTGGCCCATTGGCGTGGTCGGCAACAGCTTTCACATTTTTTAATTCAGAACCCACAACGAACATGAAAAGGAGCCTGAAATGGCTTTTGCAATAACCCCTCCGCCACAGGCTTGCGTTCCCGTCCAGGGCGGCGATCCCTTTCCCGTTCGGCGGATCTATTGCGTGGGCCGCAACTATGCCGCCCATGCCCGCGAAATGGGCCATGATCCCGACCGCGAGCCGCCGTTTTTCTTCATGAAGCCAGCCGATGCGGTGGCCATGGACGGCAGCGCCCTGCCCTATCCACCCGCGACATCGGATCTGCATCACGAGATCGAATTGGTGGTGGCACTGGCCAAAGGCGGCGCCAATATTCCGGAAGATCAGGCCCTGGAGCATATCTTTGGCTACACCGTTGGCTTGGATATGACCCGGCGCGATTTGCAGGGCGAGGCCAAGGATAAAGGCCGGCCCTGGGATACAGGCAAGGGCTTTGACCAATCCGCGCCTATTGGCAGCCTGCGCACGGTGGCCGATGTTGGCCACCCCACCGATGCCCGTATCTGGCTGACCGTCAATGGCGAGGGCCGCCAGGACGGCAACATCAACCAGATGATCTGGAATGTGCCCGAGACCATTTCCTATCTGTCGGGACTGTTTCATCTGCAACCCGGCGACATGATTTTCACCGGCACGCCCGCGGGCGTGGCCGCCGTTGGTCCGGGCGACCGCCTGGAAGGCGCCGTCGAGGGCATCGCGAGCCTCTCGGTCAGCTATACCCCAAAATCCTAGGGCTGCTGAAAGATGAAAATCTCCATCGCGACCTGGAACGTAAATTCCGTCCGGGCCCATTTGTCCACCATCGAACAGTTCCTGGCGGCACGCCAACCCGATGTGCTGTGCTTGCAGGAAATCAAGGTGACCAACGATATCTTCCCCTTGGATCTGTTCAATCAGCACGGCTATGTGCATCACGCCCTGCATGGGCAAAAGGCCTATCACGGCGTTGCCATTTTCGCCAAGGCGGCGGTGCCGCTGGAACAAGTGGTGCGGAAAGACTGGTGCGGCATCGAGCAGGCCCGGCATGTCTATTGCACCCTGCCCGGCGGCGTGGAATTGCATAACTTCTATGTTCCCGCGGGCGGCGACAAGCCGGATGTCGAGAACAACGAAAAATTCCGCCACAAACTGGACTTCATGACCGACGTATCGGCCTGGTTCAAACGGCGCAAGAAAAAAGAAAACCGCTTCGTGCTGGTCGGCGACCTGAACGTCGCGCCCCTGGAATCGGATGTCTGGAACCACAAACAGTTATTGCGCGTGGTCAGTCATACCCCTGTCGAGGTGGAGCATATGGCCGCCTGGTATGCTTCCCACGACTGGGTGGATGCGGTGCGCCACTTCGTGCCCGAGGATGAAAAGATTTTTTCCTGGTGGAGCTACCGCTCGCCAAATTGGGAAACCTCCGACAAAGGCCGCCGCCTGGATCATATCTGGGTCACGCCAACCCTGGCCCCGGGGCTGGCTGGCGTCGAAATAGTGAAATCCGCCAGGGGATTTGCACCAGCATCGGATCATGTGCCGGTCATCGTCGAATTAAGTATCTGAGGTGCTTACAACGCCTCGCCCCGGATCAGCTTGGGCAGATCGCCGGTCATGGCGGCGGCGTGGCGCTCAAAGAAACGCTTGGCCGGGCCGATCTTGTTGACCAGGCCCAGGCCCAGCACGCGGGCCAGACGCACCGGCGTGATATCGTTGGAGAACAAGCGCACCAGACCATCGGTCATCATCAACATGGTCAGGGCATCAAAGCGGCGCCATTGCTGATAACGGCGCAACGCCTCGCCGCCGCCCAGATCCAGGCCCAGGCGGGCGCTGTCGGTCAAAACCTCGGCCAGGGCGGCAACGTCGCGTATGCCCAGGTTCAGGCCCTGGCCGGCCACGGGATGCATGCCGTGGGCCGCATCGCCGATCAGGGCCAGCCGGGTGTCGATATAGCGTTCGGCATTCTGCAGCCCCAGCGGATAGCTCCAACGCGGCGCATCGCATTCGATACGGCCCCAATGGTCGCCGGCCCGATCCATGATTTCGGCATTAAAGGCGGCCTCGTCCAGGGCCAGCAGGGCGGGTACGTCACGGCCCCGTTCGGTCCAGATCAGGGCGGAGCGGTTGCCGCGCATGGGCAACAGGGCAAAAGGCCCGGCCGGCAAAAATAATTCCGAGGCGATGCCGCCATGGCCGCCTTCGTGGCGCACGGTGGTGACAATGGCGGTCTGATCGTATTGCCAGGACAGACAGCGGATGCCCGCCGCCTGGCGCAGGGGCGAATGACGCCCTTCCGCCCCGACCGCAAGCGCTGCGGTGACCCCCCGGCCATCAGTCAGTTCGCCGCGCACCCCGGTCTGATCCCGCACCAGCGTGGTCAATTCCCCGGGCGCGATCAATTCGACCCCCTCGGCCTTGGCCAAGGCGCGGTGCAGAGCCAGGCGGATGTATCTGTTTTCCACAGTGAAACCAAAAGGCCGGTCGCCAACCTCGCGGTGATCGAAATGCAGGAACAAGGGCGCGCCATTGTCGGCCACGCGGATTTCCTCAATCGGCGCGGCATAGTCGGCCAAATACTCCCAGACACCGATCTGCCCGAACAATGCGGCGGAGCCATAGGATAGGGTGGAGACCCGGCCATCATGGTCCATGGCGGTCAGGACACTGGGCGTTTGCCGCTCCACCACAACCGCGCGCAGGCCGGCACTGGCCAGGGCCAGGCCTTGGGTTAAACCGATCATGCCGCCGCCAACGATCAGCACGTCGGTCGCGATTGCTTTTTTGTTCGCCATGAGCGCTAATTTCGCTCTAGAGCAGGGCGTTGTCCAGCGCCCATTCAGGGGATAACCTATAACAATGAATGACACAGCATGGCACCATATGTCGGCCCTCGAACTGGGCGCCGCCATCCAGAATGGTCAGATCGATCCGATCGATTTGACGGAACATTTCCTGACCCGCATCGACAGCGGGGATCCCGGGCATCGGATCTATATCCGGACCACGGCGGACCGCGCCAGGGCGGAGGCAGCGGCCGCGTCCGCCCGCGCCAAGGCCGGTCTGCGGCAAAGTCCCCTGGACGGCGTGCCCATGTCATGGAAGGACCTGACCGATACCGCCGGCACGGAGACGACCTTTGGCTCGGCCATTCTGCGCGACCGGGTACCGGACAGGGACGCCTTGTTATTGCGCCGCGCCACCCTGGCCGGAATGATCTGCCTAGGCAAAACCAACCTGTCGGAATTCGCCTATTCCGGGCTGGGCATCAATCCCATTTACGGCACGCCGGCCAATGGCGCCGATAGGGAGGTGGAGCGGGTGCCGGGTGGCTCGTCATCGGGCGCCGCCGTATCCGTGACCAATGGCCTGGCGCCTGCCGGCATCGGCAGCGATACGGGTGGATCGGTGCGTATTCCGGCGGCGTTGAACGGCATCGTCGGCCTGAAAACCTCGCCCGGCCTATTGCCCCTGGACGGCATTCTGCCGCTTTCACCGACCTTTGATACCATCGGGCCGTTGACCCGCGATGTGGCCGACGCCAACGCCATCTTTGCGGTGCTCAATCAATCGCGGCCCTATGATCTTGGCGGCGCCTCGTTACAGGGCGTGCGTCTGCTGAAGCCCAGGGACGTTATGTTCGATGATCTGGACGCTACCGTGGCCGGGGCCATGGCCGCCGCATTGGATCGGCTGAGCAATGCCGGCGCCGATATTGTCGAACAGGATGTGCCGGAATTCACCGAAGCGTTCGAGCTGGTGGCCAAACACGGCAACATCATCTCGGCCGAGGCCTATGCCGTGTGGTTCGACGAGGTGGAAAACCGTGGCGATGAGATGTATTGGGGCATCCTGTCGCGCTTTCAAATGGCCAAGACATTATCCGCCATTGACGCGGAATCCGCCCACATCGGCCTTTCCGCCATCGCCGCCCGCTACCGGGTACGCACGGCGGGCTTCGCCGCCACCATCCATCCAACCTGCGCCCGCATCGCCCCGCCCATCGCGGATCTGGAGCATGATCCGGTGGCCTATGATGAGGCCAACCTGGCCATTACCCGCAATACCCGCCTGGGCAACATCATGGAAACCTGCGGCGTCACCCAGCCCTGTCAGCGGCCGGGCGAATTGCCCGTCGGTCTATCCCTGATGGCCACGAAAAACTGCGAAGGCAAAGTCCTGCGCCTGGCCAAGGCGGCGGAACAAGCCTTAGCATAAGCGCTCGACTATAGATGTCCCAATATATGCGGTCTACGCCGGGGCGAAGACGTCGTCGGCTTGCTGGCCCACCAGACTGGGTAATTGGATCGGGCCCTTGAAGGCGCTGTCGTGCTGCAGGGTCGGCATCACTTCGGTGGCGAACATACGCATGTTTAGTTCGCCCTGTTCGTGGGGCATGCCGCCGTAGGAGAAGTCGCAGACAATATGATCGGTGCCGGTCAGGCGTTGTAATTCCGCGATTTGCCCCTTGCAGTCTTCCGGCGTACCGACGATCTGGATATTGACATAGAAGTCGGTCAATTTTTTCCGCGCCTCTTCGTCCTTCAGCTTGGAATAGGTCTTGGCCATTTTGCCATAGGATTCATAGCCCTTGACCGTGGCCAGATGGCCATCGGAGAACTTGTAGTGATTGTCGATGGAATCCCACTTGGCACCCAGATATTGCTGGGCGCGCTCGTTGGCTTCTTCCCGGCTGTCGGCGACCGAGACATTGGTCAGGATAACGGGCGGCTTTGGCGTATGGCCCACGCTGATGGCGATATCGCGGAAGCTTTGAATATCGGTGGCGGCTTTCACCCATTCATTCTGCATGATGACCATCATGCCGAAACCAAGCTTGGCCATGATCTCGGCGGATTCCGGGCTGACGGAGGAGGCATAAAAGCGCCGTTCGGGGTGGGACATGGGCCGGGGCCGGATCGACATTTTTGGTATCTTGTAATACTCGCCATCCCAATCGAAGACTTCCTGGCTCAACGCCTTGGTGATCAGCTCGGCGGATTCGGCAAAGCGCGGCCGGGCCTCCTCCATGGGGATGCGGAAGCCGGCGTATTCCACCGTGGCCGCGCCCCGGCCAAAGCCAAACATGCAACGTCCGCCGCACAGCAAATCAAGATAGGCGATCTGTTCCGCCACCCGGATGGGATCCTGCCAGGGCAGAACGATAACGCAGGTACCGAGGGTAATGCGCTTGGTCCGCCCGGCGAAATACGTCAGCAGTTGCAAGGGCGAGGGCGACATGGAATAGCCGGTGAAGTGATGTTCCAGGCCAAACAGGCTGTCAAAGCCCAATGGTTCGGCCAGATCACCAAGCGTCAGATGCTCCGCCAAAACAGCCGCATCCGAACGCCCGGCCTCGGCGAGTACACTTAGATCAGTTCCGATTTTCATTTTTTTCGCCCCTGAAGTTACGCAAACCCAAAAATCCAAGCCCTATTAAACGACAGCAGGGCCCTTTAATTCAACTGTATTGCCATCCGGATCCTGAACATACAGGGACGGCCCCTCTCCCTCGGCGCCAAATCGTTGCACGATTTCACCGGTTTCCAGGCCACAGCCGTGCAAATAATCCTTCAACCCAGGGCCATCAAATGGCTCTATGCGCAGGCAGAAATGGTCCATGTTCAGGCCATCCGGCGCGCGGGGGCCACCGCCCTTTTGCCCCAATTCGCCCGCCAGGGTCACCAGATCGATCTGCGCCCGCCCGGCGCGTAAATGATACAGCCCCAGATCATCCCGGCGACGTTCCATGACGCAGCCCAGAATATCGCAATAGAAGGCCAGGGATCGATCCAGATCAGCGACCCGCAAGACCACATGGTCCAATCCCAACGGTGTTATCTGCATTTCAACCTCGCCTTCACGTCAGTATGACTATGGCGCTTCCCTGGCCCACATCGCCGCATCATCCCCCCGCATGGACGCGGTGTAGCAGTTTATTAAGAGGATCATCGTATAGGCAATGGCATAATCGGTTGAATTACGATGACAAGCAATGCAATTACTGGATGACATCAAGACACAGGAATGCCGCGCCTTTGCCCTGGCTTGGCAAGGTTGGCGCGGTGCTGAGCTGGTGCCAACGCGTTCCGAGGTGCGGATCGCGGAAATCGTCGGGCTGCTGCCCTTTATATCCGTGCTTGAAATTATATCACCGGAGGCGGCAAATTTTCGCCTCTTCGGTACAACCCTATGCGATACCTTGGGTGTGGATCCGACGGGCCTGAATTATTTCGACATGACGACGCCTGAAAAACGTGACCTTCGGATACAACGGACCTGCCAAATGAGTGCCCATCCATGCGGCAGCCATTTTCTATACTCTATCGCCTATAAATCGGGCCGATCCGTTCCGACCGAGGTGCTGTCTTTTCCCGTATGGCCGAATGATCCTTCCTCGGGGCGGCAGATTTTCTCTATTTCGATTGCCCTGGAAGACATGCGCATGGTGGGCACGGCGGTGGCGCCGAACCGGCTGCCCGTGAGTGAAAGCTTTCAGTTTGTCGATATCGGCGCCGGCGTACCGGATGCCGGCCTGAACCTGGCGGACCGACCGCCCGCGACTTTATAATTCGGACAGCTTGGAAAACGCCTTGGCAAGGACCTGGGCGTTAAATTCCTAAACTTCCACGATCAAGACATTCTCCGGGTGACCCGACACGGACACCTTCTGCAACTTTGGCGTATTTTTAAATGCGCTGATACTAATGTGGCCAACAATTTGTTAAGGTCGTACGGCGTATGGACTATATTAGCTGCCTAGAGAGGAGCCATGTGCGGTGCAATTGCTGGATGATATCAAGACACGGGAATGCCGCGCCTTTGCCCTAGCCTGGCAGGATTGGCGTGGTGCTGAACTGGTGCCACGGCGGGCGCAAGTGCAAATCGACCAGATCAAAAAACTATTGCCTATGCTTGTGGTATTAGAGATCGTATCGCCAGAATTGGCTTGGTTTCGCCTTGCCGGCACCGCCATAACCGAGATTATGGGGGCCGATTTGACGGGTAAGAATTATTTCGACATGGTCGCGCCAGAAACCC
Organism: Alphaproteobacteria bacterium; assembly: GCA_016776605.1. Classification (GTDB taxonomy): domain Bacteria; phylum Pseudomonadota; class Alphaproteobacteria. Next base: position 58,336 of record JADHTB010000008.1, read on the forward strand.
GGGACCTTGGTGTGGCGCGGACCTGCCAGGCAGCGGCGCAGCCTTGCGGCTCGCACTTTATTCATCCAATTGTCCATCAATCGGGGCGAACAGTTCCCACGGAGGTGCTTTCACTGCCTGTGCTGCCGAACGACCCGGCGGCGCCGCCACAATTTTTCACGATTTCTGTGCAATTGGAAGATTCGCGCCTTGAAGGATCAGCGTCGGAGCAAAACCAATTTCCCGTGATCGAAGGATACCAATTCGTCGACATCGGCGCCGGTGTCCCAGATCCAGGCCTGAACCTGGCGGACCGCCCGCCCGCGACCCTGAATATCGAGCGGCGCAATTAAAAACAAAGGCCGGCGTCAACCGCGCTTGCCGCGAAATTTGGTCGCCCTGGTTCCCGCCCGGCCGCCGCTGGAACGGCCCTTGGGGCTACGGGCGGCGTCCAGCATCTCGGGCGTGATTTCGGTCGCCACCGGTTTCGGGACATAGCCTTCGCCGCGCTTGCGCCGGACTTCCGCAAGCTGGCCCGCGCCGCCTTCCTTGGAACGGCCACCACGGCCACCACGCCCGCCGCCTTTTCCGTCTTCGCCGCTTAGGTTTTCCAGTTCCATTTTTTCCAGGCGGTGCAGTTCATCGCGCAAACGGGCGGCTTCCTCGAACTCCAGATCGGCGGCGGCGGCACGCATGCGTTTTTCCAGATCCGCCACATAGCTTTGCAGATTGTGGCCGATCAGGTGCGCGCGTTCCGCATCCCCCGTATCCACGGTGACGTGATCGCTCTCGTAAACCGAGGCCAGAATATCCGAGATGTTCTTCTTGATGGATGCCGGCGTGATGCCGTTGGCCTCGTTATAGGCCATTTGTTTTTCGCGCCGCCGCTCGGTCTCTTCCAAAGCCTGGTTCAGGCTTTTGGTGCGATTGTCGGCGTACAGGATAACCCGGCCATCGACGTTGCGCGCCGCCCGGCCAATGGTCTGGATCAACGAGGTGGTAGAGCGCAGGAAGCCCTCCTTATCCGCGTCCAATATGGCCACCAGAGTGCATTCGGGAATATCCAGCCCCTCGCGCAACAGATTGATGCCGATCAAAATATCAAATACGCCCAGGCGCAAATCGCGGATAATCTCGATCCGCTCCAGGGTATCGATGTCGGAATGCATGTAGCGCACCTTCAGGCCCGCTTCGTGCATGTATTCGGTCAGATCCTCGGCCATGCGCTTGGTCAAGGTGGTGACCAGCACCCGCCCGCCGGCGTCGTTTACCTCGCGGCATTCAGCGATCAGGTCGTCCACCTGATGCTCTACCGGACGAACAATGCAAACCGGGTCGATCAGGCCGGTGGGGCGGATCACCTGCTCGGTAAAGACGCCGTCCGTGTGTTCCAGCTCCCACTTCCCGGGCGTGGCGGATACAAACAGGCTTTGCGGCCGCATCACCTCCCATTCGGAAAACTTCAATGGCCGGTTATCAACACAGGACGGCAGACGAAAGCCGAATTCCGACAGGGTCCATTTACGCCGAAAGTCGCCCCGGAACATGCCGCCCAGTTGCGGCACGGTAACGTGGCTTTCGTCCAGAATAACCAGGGCATCCTCGGGCAGATATTCGAACAGGGTGGGGGGCGGCTCGCCCGGATTGCGCCCGGTCAGATAGCGGGAATAGTTCTCGATACCGGGGCAGAAGCCGGCCGCGTCCATCATTTCCAGATCCAGCATAATGCGCTGTTCCAGGCGCTCCGCCTCCAGCAGCATGCCGGTCTGGCGCAATTCCTCCAGGCGTACCGCCAACTCCGCCTTGATGCCCTTCATGGCCTGTTGCAGGGTCGGCCGCGGCGTCACGTAATGGCTGTTGGCGTAGACCCGCACTTTTTCGAAATTATTGCTGCGCTGGCCGGTCAGGGGGTCAAACTCGACGATCTCCTCCAGATCATCGCCGAACAGGACAAAGCGCCAGGCCCGGTCCTCCAGATGCGCCGGCCATAGTTCGACCACATCGCCCCGCACCCGAAAAGTGCCCCGGCCAAAGAAATTGTCGTTGCGGCGATATTGCAGCTCCACCAACCCCTTCAACAGGGCGCCCCGGTCAAGCGTCGCGCCGACCTTTAATTCAAGGGTCATCTTGCCGTAGGTCTCGACCGAGCCGATGCCATAGATGCAGGAGACGGAAGCCACGATGATCACGTCATCGCGTTCCAGCAGGGCCCGGGTGGCGGCATGGCGCATGCGGTCGATCTGCTGGTTTATGTGGGCTTCTTTTTCGATATAGGTGTCGGTGCGCGGCACATAGGCCTCGGGCTGATAATAATCATAGTAGGAGACGAAATATTCCACCGCGTTGTTGGGGAAAAAGCCCTTCATCTCGCCATATAACTGGGCCGCAAGGGTCTTGTTCGGGGCCAGCACCAGGGCCGGCTTTTGCGTCCGTTGAATAACCTGGGCCACGGTGTAGGTCTTGCCAGACCCGGTCACCCCCAACAGCACCTGGTTGCGCTCGCCCGCCTCGACCCCGGCGGTCAATTCGGCGATTGCCTGTGGTTGATCACCGGCGGGTAGGTATTCCGAAACCAGTTCAAAGGCGCGCCCGCCCTCGCCCTTTGCGGGCCGCGTTATGGCCGCCGGTACCCAGGTTGCGCGTTCGGCCTCGGCCAGGGATTGTTCGAAACTACCGCGGATCTGTTGCATGGATGTATGTGGCATGGCGCCAGTATAACCGATTTAGTGTGGCATCCAGCCACTGTTTCAAAAACGTGAACGCGACTTGGAACGCCAACCCAACCGGTGTAGATACCAAATCGCGAGGCAACCCGAATAAGCGAGCGAAGTCGTCAGGCCCATTGCGAGGCCGGTTGCCGAACCAAACCGCGCCGTCGCCAAATGCGCCACCAACAGGCCAAGCCCGAAACCGGCGATGGGCACCACCGCGCGGGACAGGGTTGCCGCCGTGGCTGGGCCGCCGAGACGGGCCAGCAGGACGATTGTTGCACTAATGAAAACGATCGGCGCGATCGCCAGGATACCAGAGTATTTCGGGCCAAGCGCCGCGCTGGAAAGGGCGATCAAGGTTGTCAGCAGCCCGACCAGCAGGGCGCGTAGTGGCAGGTCGAACCAACGGCGCGGCGCCGGCGCCGCGCTGCCGGGCCGGGCCCAAAGACGCAGGGTGGCAAGGGCAACCGCGAGTGCCGCGACGTTCAGCAGACCCGCGCTAAACGGCGACCAGTCAATTTGATGGATCGCCAGGGTTGCGCAAACCCAGGTGAGGATCGCCAGCGCCACCGTCGCCACCTGCGTTGTCCGCGTCGCCGCAATTGCCGCGGCCACCAAAAAGCATGTCGTCGACACGTTCGTTGCCAGACTGCTGAGCAGGCCACGCGAAATGAATTGGGCCGACGCGTCAATTGCCATGACAACGTAGATCGGCCCAATCGAGACCGGCAGCGAGGTGATGAGGGCGCCCCAGAACGGCCCGGACCGTTCCGCCGCCATCGTCGCCGCAACCACAACGGTGGCGGCCAAACCGGCCTTCAGGAACAAGAGGAGGATATCAATCATGGCTGCCTGTTAGCACCCCGCGCGGCCATGATCAAACTGGTGGGAGGCGGGTTAGCTTGGGCACGAAACCGCACCATAGGAAATTTTGGGATTATTACATAAGGCCATACCTGCTATAGTCAGCCCATCTGATGGCGATGCTGGAACATGATATCAACGGCCCCCTGGCCTGGACCGGGCGCGAACTGGCGGATGACGCCGGCTTGATCGCCCTGGAGGATGCCTGCCGGGACGAATTGCTGGCACTGGCCGGTCTGTTGACGGCCAACCCCTTGCCGGTACTGTCCCTGCGCCTGGACGATTTCAAGCTGGAGAACTGCCGCGCCCTGATGGCGCGGGTGCGCCGGCAGTTGGACCAGGGCCTGGGTTTCGCCATTATCGACCGCCTGCCCCTTGAGCAGATAGATCAGCTTGGCGGCGAAGAGACCGCGACGGCGCTGTATTGGCTGCTGGCATCCATGCTGGCCCGGCCGGTGGCGCAAAGCTGGGACGGCAAGATGCTGTATGACGTGCGCGATACCGGCAAACAACCGGGCAACGGCGTGCGCCCGGACGTTACCAGCGCGGGCCAGAACCTGCACACCGACAACAGCTATAACCTGTGCCCGCCGGATTATGTCGCCCTGCTCTGCCGGCAGACGGCGATGCAGGGCGGGGTCAGCCAACTGGTCAGCTTTCATGCCGCGCACAACCGCATGCGGGCCGAATGCCCCGATCTACTGGCCCGGCTGTATCAGGACTTTACCTTTGACCGTCAGCGGGAACATGCCCCGGACGATACAAAGGTGGTGCACCATCCGCTGTTTGCCTGGGACGGCGGGTGTCTGGTGGGCCGGCTGTCCAAGCGCATGGTGATCCAGGGTTACGAGCTGGAAGACAAGGTCATGGACGAGACCGCCGCCGCCGCGCTGGCGGCGTTGGAGGCGACCATGACGGCGCCAGGCATGGGCAAGGAATTCCATTTCCAGCCCGGCCAGATCCAATTCGTCAACAACAAGACCTGCGGGCATGCCCGCACCGCCTTTACCGACTGGCCCGCGCCCAGGCCCAAGCGGCGCCTGATCCGCCTGTGGCTACGCCATCAGGGCCGGGCCTTTTACAATGGTTGAATTAAGCGGCTAACCGGGCGCGTCGCAGACCACCGTGCCCATGTCGGCGGGAATAGAGACTTCCAGCAGCTCGAATGCATCCGAGGTGGCGATCTCGTTATGCGGCGTATCGCCTGGAATATACATGGAATCCCCGGCCGAAATCCGTTCAACCCGGCCACCGGCAAACTCCAGATCCACCCAACCGTTCAGCATATAGACCAACTGCCCCTCGCATAGGTGCACATGCCAGCCCGTCGGTTCTGACAGCCCGGCGGTGGACGAGGTGATCTGAGCCCGGATACGCCCCTGACTGGCCGCCGTGACGCCCAGTTCCCGATACTGCATAAAATCCCGCCGGCCCGGCACCATTATTGGGTTATCGGCCTTGGATAAGGCAATTTCCTGTCCCGTTGCCGCGCCGTCCGCCGACGCTGAAGCTTCCACACTCATATCGATCTCCCCTTCCCCATATCCGAAATAATATTGCGGGAAGAATGGTAGGATTGGCGGCGTGGCTTGGCAAGGGCAATAGCAGGGGGCATGGCCAGGCCGGCAAAATCAATTCGAGCGAGGCGGGGCATGCGGGCAATCAAACCTGATCGGCAACGGGAAACAATAAGGGTCGCCAACCGTTTCATGGCTGATATCGACGCCGCGTTCGTGGAGCAAATCCACGACCTGCCGCAGCGAAAGCGGAAACCGGATATACACCCTCACGGCCAAGTGGATGATCTCGGGGGACGTCTTGAAATATAGGAATGGATTTCTCATTGAAGGACGTTACGAAACGCGCCTCACCGGCTCAAGCCTGCTTGCCTTGACACTGCCCTCACTCGCCTTTGCCGAATGGCGTCAAATTGCCGCTTGAAACTACAGGTGGCTTCTATTTTCTGCCACACCCACTTTCCGCTGACAGCGCCAAGTAAACGCTTTCATCGTGCGTAGGTGCCTGACCCTGCTAGATGGGCAAGTCCGGTGAGCGCGGGCAGAGGTTTGACGATCACGCAAGTGGCAATCGAAGCAACAAAATGCGAAAGCCGGCCCTTGGCCTCGAAGTGCTGACGAAACTCGTCGTGATCGAATAGTTGGCCCAGAAGGGGGACAATGCCGCCGGCGATATAGATCCCGCCACGTGCACCGTAGATCAGGGCGAGATCGCCTGAAAAGCTGCCGAGCAGACGGCAGAACGTCGTCAAGACCCGTTGCGCAACCGGTTCCGTCCCGGCCGCTGCCATCCGGGTGATGTCTTCCGGCGACAGATGCTCGTCGTCGCTACCGACACCGGTCACGGCCCGGACGGCCCGGTACAGGCGCACCAAACCTGGACCGGACAGCACTGCTTCGTAACTGACGTGGCCGCGTTCTCTCCGCAAATGGTCTAGGAGAGCAGAATCGAAATCGCCTTGTGCTGCGAGGTTCGCGTGCCCACCCTCGCCCTCGACCGCGGTCCATCCTTGTGGTGTCGGGACCAGGGCGGCAACACCGAGCCCCGTTCCCGGCCCGATCACTGCCATCGTCGCACCAACGCAGAAGCTGCCGCCGCCGATCTGCAACCGATCCGCCGCTCCCAATGTCGGCAGGCACCAGGCTGTAGCGGCCATATCGTTGATGATATGACACGATTCCAGTCCGGTTTCCTGCTTCAGTTCGGAACAGCTGAAACGCCAGCCGAGATTGGTCAAACGGACCGCGTCGCCGTCGACCGGGCCAGCGACGGCCAACAACAGGGACCTCGGTTTCTGCTCCAGGATCGGCAGCACGTCGGCGATCACCGCCTCTATGCCGGAGAACTCGGTACAAGTGCGATCGATCGTCCGGCCCAACAGCCGCCCCTGCTCACACAGTTGGAAACGTGCGTGCGTGCCGCCAATATCACCTAACAGCATCACGAGGCTTCTACCGCCTTAACTTTCAAGGCAGAGACCTTCCGGAGCCTTTCGACGAAGTCATCGCGCCAGCAGGACACGTCCTCTTTGGTGACGTTATCGAACAACTGACGCCAGCGCTCGCAGCGCTCCTCCAGCGGCATGTTCATCGCCCGCTGCAGGGCTTCCACGACCGCGTCGCTATCATAGGGATTGACGATCAGGGCGGCATCCAGTTGCTGCGCGGCGCCGGCAAAGCGCGACAGTATCAGGACGCCCGGGTCCTCCGGATCCTGCGCCGCCACGTATTCCTTGGCGACCAAATTCATGCCGTCGCGCAAAGGCGTGATAAGAGCGATTTCGCTGGCGCGATAGAGGCCGGCAAGTGAACGCCGCGGGTAGGAGCGATTGACATAGCGTATGGGCACCCAGTCAAAGTCGGCGAACTGTCCGTTGATCCGGCCGGCGGCGCTCTGCAACTCCTCCTGAATGTCGATATAGTCCGGCACATCGGCCCGAGATGTCGTCGCGATCTGCAACAGACTGACCCGGTCACGGTTTTCTGGATACTGGGTGAGCAGCCGTTCGAATGCGGCAAAGCGCTCCGGCAAACCTTTAGTGTAGTCTAGTCGGTCAACGCCGATGATCATTTTACGTTCGCCCATGCTCTTGCGCATGCGATCATGGTGGCGCACCGCCTCCGGTGACCAGGCCATTTCACTCATATCTTTGGCGTCAATGCCGATAGGAAAGGCGTCCGCGTAGACGGTCTGGCCAAAAGCCGCATAGCGTCCGTCGGGAAGAACCTCGCCGCCGGCCTCATGCAGAACATAGTCTTCGAATTCTTGAAGATCGGACTCGGTCTGAAATCCGATCAAATCGTAGGCGAACAGGGCACGGACAATCGCCTGATGATTGGGCAGGGTGAGCAGAACCTGCGGCGCAGGAAAGGGTATGTGCAGAAAGAAGCCCATGGGTTGTTCGTAACCCATTCCCCTAAGTTCCTCGGCACAGGGAATCAGATGGTAGTCGTGCACCCAAATTAGGTCATCTGGCTGCAACAGCGGTGCCAGGCCGTGCGCGAAACGCGCGTTGACACGAAAATAACTCTTGTCGTGGCTGCGCTCGTAAGCCGCCAGGTCGGTGCGATAGTGGAACAAAGGCCACAGTGTGCTGTTAGCGAAGCCGTTGTAATATTCGTCATAATCTTCGTGGCTGAGATCCGTCGTGGCGACAGTGACACCGTCGCTGTGGGCGATGTAGGCCTTGGTCTTGACATTGTCCACGACCTTGCCGCTCCAGCCGAACCACACGCCGTCGTATTTCTTTAACGCGGCATAGAGAGCCACGGCGAGACCGCCCGCCGCCGCCTTGTCCTTAGGTCCGGGCACCGACACGCGGTTGGATACGACGATAAGGCGGCTCATATCACTTCCTCCCAGGCGCGGCTTAGATGGATGGCGCTATTGATGATCCCTACCAAAGAGTATGTCTGCGGATAGTTGCCCCATAGTTCGCCGGTTACAGGATCAATGTCCTCAGAGAGCAGACCGGCATTATTGCGGCAGCTCAGCATGGCGTCGAAAATCTCGCGCGCCTCCTTGCTTCGGCCCATGGCGGCCAATGCTTCAATATACCAAAAAGTACAGACATTGAATGCGTTCACCGGCCGGCCGAAATCGTCGGACACCGCGTAGCGAAACATATGGTTGCCTTTGAGCAGCGCTTTCTCCAATGCTTCGACGGTGCGCAGGAAGCGGTGATCACTCGGCTCGATATAAGCAAGTTCGGCCATGAGCAGCAGGCTGGCGTCAGCCTCACCTTCGCCGAACGCGTTGGTGAACATCTGCCTGTCTTCGTCCCAGGCGCGATCGGCAATAACGGCATGGATCTCGGCCGCCCGTTCCCGCCAATGGTCGGCACGGTCGGCTAGCCCTATATGCGCGGCGATTTTCGCCAGGCGGTCGCAGGCCGTCCAGCACATCAGACTGGAAAACGTGTGGACTCTGTTCTTGGTGCGGAACTCCCAAAGGCCTGCGTCGGGCTGGTCATGGAGCGCATACGCCCGGTCGCCGACTTTCTCCAGGGTTTCGAAATCTTGCCGGGTCGGTCGTCGCAATAGCCGTGAATCGAAGAAAGCTTGTGCATTCGACAGGACCACTTGCCCGTAGACGTCGTGCTGCAGATGCTCGAACGCCTGGTTTCCGACGCGCACTGGTCCCATGCCGCCATAGCCGGTCAGACTATCGACCTCGCGCTCCTTCAAATTGCTTTCCAGACCGATGCCATAGACCGGCTGCAAATGCTCGCCGTCGACGATCCCGGGCAGATTACGCAGGTAGCGCAGATACCCTTCCATTATGTCGACGGCACCCAGACGGTTGAGCGCGCGAACGACAAAATAGGCATCTCTGAGCCAGCAGTAGCGGTAGTCCCAGTTGCGGCCGGAATGGGCCGACTCTGGAATCGATGTCGTCATCGCCGCGATGATGGCGCCGGTCTCCTCGAACCAGCACAGTTTCAAGCCGATCGCCGAACGGATAACGGCCTCCTGGTAGTCGAGCGGCACGGCCAGATGCCGGACCCATTCCTGCCAGTAGGCGATCGTGTTGCCGAGGAACTCCGAGGAGGTTTCTCGGACCGAACGGGTGAAGGTTTCATCCGGACCCAGGAACAGAGCAATCGGATCCTCTAGATGAAATGCCGTTCCCTCGCGGATGAATGAGACTGGTGCGTTCGTTGTCAAACGCAAGGTTTGATCGGGACCCATGTACCGAATGTGGTTGGAACCGTGCGTAATCTCCGGTTTTTCAGCGCCGTAATTAAACAACGGCTTGAGTTGTATGCGCAGGCGCGGTGCGCCGTTCACCGGGCGAACGATCCGCATCAGCGCCGCCGGCCGATAAAGCCGGCCAAACTGACGGAAGCGCGGCGCGAAATCAACGATTTCCAGCGCTCGTCCGGCCGTATCGGTCAACTTGGTGACCAGGACGGCGGTGTTCTCGATGTAGCGTTGTTCCGCCTTGGCCAGATCTTCGACCTCGATGGCAAAGGTCCCTTCACTGTCGCCGGTTTGGTCCCTGAGCAACTCGCAGAACACCGGATCGCCGTCGAAACGGGGCAGGCAGGACCAAACAATGCGGCCTTGCGAATCGATCAACGCGTTTATCACGCAGTTGCCGATGACGCCAAGATCCAGGTTTTCCGGTCGCATCATCGCCCCCCTTCAGGTGTTTTCAGGCTGCCAAAGGCCGCCAACCAGCGACGCAGATCGGCCACCGTCGCGATCCGATGAGCGGCGAGGGTGTCGCCGTCGCCCACTTTGATGGACAGTCCGCCCATGCCATTAACGACGGCGAACGCATCCTCGTCGGTAATGTCGTCGCCGGCGTAGACTGGCCGTCGCCCGGCGAATGGTGTCTGCGCCATCAAAAATGCGACGGCGTCGCCCTTGTCATGGCCGTCGGCCTTGATTTCGCGTACCATTTTCCCTCTCAACATGACCAGTTCACCACCGCTCTCATCGGCGAGGCTTCGCACCAGACGATCGCAAGCCTCTTCGTGGACCGGCGACTGACGATAATGCAGGGCTAGGGCGCGTCCCTTGTCTTCCAGCAGCACGCCGTCGTGCGCTTCGGTGAATTCATTCAATTTCGCGCGGATCGCCGCCAACGCATCATGCGGAATGTCACGATGGTGGACGAAGCCATCCGGTGTCCGCAGTTCGTGACCGTGCTGACCGGCGACCACTTTGATAGCTCTGCCAAGCAGCCGGTCTATCTGTTGGATGGGGCGCCCTGTGACTATGGCCAGGGAGCCATCCAGCGCACGTTCGGTCGCACGCAGAAGATTCGCCAGTTCCGCATCGCCTGCAACCGCTTCCGGCCGGTCTGCGAATTCCACCAGGGTGCCGTCAAAGTCAAGGAACAAAGCCCAATCGAACTCGGGCTGTGGCGGGAATAAATCGAGCTTCACCAAAACTTCACCAAAATGGTCCGGGTCATACCTCGTGACCGCTTTCTAGTCTACAATGCCATTCATTACCAGTCATCAACGGACAATCCAAAACTGCTATAGTTTTTCTCGGCAGTGTCAGAGCAGCATTGTCACGTTAACCGGTCTGCTAGTTTCTCCAGCTTCCAGATAAAATTCTCCGTGCCACGGGGCAGGCCTTTGGCAGCATTGCGCCGCAAGAGGAAACAATAAGGTAGCATCCGTTTTTCCGCGTTGCGCTGTTACCCCGATATCAAGCTAAGCCAAAAAAGATCTTGGACCATCGAGAATGACCCGTCTCCTATGCGTGGAGGATAGTGCCGGACTATCCGGCATAACCCTCGATAGAGGCGTAGTGTGAGGCGGGTCACCTCAGCTTCGAACGGACATGGGGTCTAGGGGTCAATGGCGTCGCGCTTCAGTCGAAGGTTCGCCGCTGAGTGGCATTATCATAGCGATCACGCGATGGCCGTTCATTGGCACGCTCCGATGCTAATGGCCTTCTCGCCCTGACAGGAAATTTACCCCTGAGGGCGGCCGTCGGCATGGGTACTGTAAATCTGTTTATCGGCACCCATCTGTCACTGGCCAATGTCGGCGCCGCCCCCGATTGCGGGCGTCTAGTGTAAGGTTGGGAAAGCGGGCGTACCGGCGTATGCTTTTGGCAAGATAAAACCTGGAGCAGCGTGTGATGAGCGATAAACCGGATCTGATCATACGCGGCGGCACCATCGTCGACGGCTCAGGCGGGCCCATGGTGGTTGCCGACGTGGCGGTTTCGGATGGCCGGATCATCGCCGTGGGCCAGGTAAAGGAAACCGGTGCGGAAGAGATCGACGCACGTGGCCGGTTGGTCATGCCTGGCTTCGTCGATGTGCACACCCACTATGACGCGCAGGTTACCTGGGCCAACCAGATGATGCCGTCGTCATGCAATGGTGTAACGACGGTGCTGATGGGCAATTGCGGCGTCGGGTTTGCGCCCGTGCGGCCGGACCACCACGACCTGCTGATCTCGCTGATGGAGGGGGTGGAAGACATCCCCGAAGTGGTGATGCAGGCGGGGCTGCCTTGGACGTGGAGCAGTTTCCCCGACTATCTCGACACCCTCGCCGCGCGGCAATACGACGTGGACGTGGCAACCCAGGTCCCACATGCGGCTCTCAGGGTCTTCGTGATGGGAGAGCGCGGCGCCAACCGTGAAGCGGCGACGGCGGCGGATCGTGCGGAGATGGCGCGGCTTGCCGCGGACGGCATTTTGGCGGGGGCGTTTGGGTTTTCGACTTCACGGCTGCTGCAGCACCGCACGGCGGCGGGAGCGCCGATCCCGTCCTACGGCGCGGCGGAGGTGGAATTGGCCGAGATCGCCGATGCGGTTGCCCAAGTCGGACGCGGTTGGATCCAAGTCGTTGGCGACTACGGAGACGCGATTGACCAGGAATTCGGTCTACTCACCCGTCTGGCAAAAAGGTCGGGACGTCCTTTGACACTCACGCTTTTGCAAAAAGATTCCCATCCCGGGCAATGGCGCGATCTGCTGGGCCGGATTGCGGCCGCCAATGCCGAGGGTCTTCAAATCACCGGTCAAATCCGTGGACGGCCAACCAGCGTATTACTCGGCTTCGAGCTGTCTTTGAACCCGTTTCTCGATCATGACAGCTGGCAAGAAGTGGCGCCGTTGGAGATGGACGCGCGTATCGCAATTTTGCGCGATCCAAATTTCCGGGCACGCTTGCTTGCCGAGCCCGGTAAAAACTCAGCGCTGGCTGGCCGGCTACGGGACTGGGACAGGATCTTCCCGTTCTACTATCCGCTGCAATACGAACCTGATCCGAGCACCAGCGTCGGGGCCGAGGCACGGCGGCGCGGCATGGATCCGGCCGAACTGGCTTACGATTTGATGCTGGAGAAAGACGGCCGCGCGCTGCTCTATCATCCGATGACGAACTACGCCGGTGGCGACATGGCGTCAGTGTACGAGATGCTGGGGCATCCCAACACGTTGATCGGTCTGGGCGACGGAGGCGCGCATGTCGGGATTATGTGCGACGCGACTGACATGGTACACACGCTGACCCATTGGACGCGCGACCGCACGCGCGGACCCAGGCACCGCATCGAGGAGGTGGTGCGGCGGCTGACCTCCGCCAATGCCGAAGCTATTGGGCTCCATGATCGCGGACGGATTGCCCCAGGCATGCGGGCTGATATCAATGTCGTTGATTACGAAGCATTGCAGCTTCAAGTGCCCGAGGTGCGCTACGACCTTCCCGCAGGGGGAAAGCGGCTTCTGCAGCGCTCCACGGGGTTCGACGCGACGATGGTGGCCGGCGTTCCGGTATGGCGCCATGGCGAGGCAACGGGAGCTCTGCCCGGACGATTGCTGCGGAGCCGTCATTGAGCTGGATAGGTGGGATCAGAGTTGATTGATGGGGATAAGAGCATGAAATTCGGCGTGCATTTTGGTTCTCGTGGGGTCGCCGGCGATCCCGATACATTGAAGGCCATCGCCCAGAAGGCTGAAGCGTTGGGCTATGAGCACTTCGGCATGAGCGATCACGTGGTCGTCGCCACGGACGTCGCCAGCGCATATCCTTATTCCGAGAGCGGAAAATTCTATGCTCAAGACACGGGCGTATCACTGGAGCAGGTGACTGCGCTGGGCTTCGTGGCCGCGGCGACCCATCGCATTCGTCTCTTGACCTCGGTGCTGGTGCTGCCGCATCGCCATCCCGTGCTGGCTGCCAAGATGCTGGCGACAGTTGATGTGCTCTCCAAGGGGCGTCTGACCGTGGGCGTCGGCGCTGGCTGGATGGCGGAGGAGATTGCGTTGCTCGGTGGGCCACCGTTCGCGGATCGTGCCAAGGCATCTGACGAATACATCGAAGCGTTTCGGGAACTATGGACATCGGAGACGCCGGCGAAGAAGGGCTCGTATGCCGCATTCGATCAGCTGTTGTTTGCGCCGAAGTCGGCACAGACACCGCACGCGCCGATCTGGGTCGGCGGCGAAGCCAAGGGAGCGCGCCGGCGCGCCGGGCGGCTCGGAGACGGCTGGTACCCCGTTGCCGCCAATCCGCGACAGCCATTGGATACGCCGGACCTGTATGGCCAAGCGCTGAGCGATGTGCGCACCCATGCGGAACAGGCGGGGCGTGCCCCGGAACAGATCGCAGGGGCATTGCTTGCCATCTACTGCCGCGTTGGTTCCATGCAGGAAGGACGCGAGGGCGGTCGTCTGGCATTCACGGGTAACGCACAGGCCATCGTCGACGACATTGGTCAGTTCCAAGAGCGTGGTCTTCAGCATTTCCTGATCGGCGGCGATGGCAGCGACTACCAGGGGACGGTCGACCGGTTGGGGCTTTTTGCGACCGAAGTGATGGCAAAATTCCGATAGGTCGGCATCGATTGCGCGGGATAATCCAACAAACCCGGATCAAGCTTTCAGGCCCTGTCGAGCTCCTTGTAGTGTCGAAAGACCCCATCCTCGTTAAACGCGATCCGCCGGTCGGAGGCCAGGTAGGCACGGACGCGGGCCCGGCTCGCGACGTGGCCATGCAGCACAACGACACGCGGGATTTCCGTCTCCAGGCGCTGCATGGCGCGCGGAAAGGCATAGCGTAGCCCGTCGACGACCTGGAACAGCGACAGGTCCGCATAGCTCAACCTGGCGCCAGCCAAGTACGTCCCGCCCGACCGATTACGCTCCAGCACGCGCTCGAAATAGCCAAGGTACTTTGGCGCCCTGAGTTCCAGGAACTTCGCGGTGCGCCGTTTGGCTTCCTTGCGCTGGTCTTCGTAGTAGAGGCTGCCGTCAATCGGGTGGTGGGTGTCGTGGATCTCGTCGACGAAGTCGCAGAGCGTCAGCTGCAGCTGGTGAACCCAGAGCCGCCCGGCTTCTCCGGCGGGCGCGAGGCGATGGCGCTGACCCAGGAACTGCAAAATGTTCGCGGTCTGACTGAGTATCAGCTTGCCGGCTTTTAGGAAGGGTGGCGCGAACGGCGGCCGCTCGACCGTCTCCCCGTCGAGCAATTCCAGCATGGCCGGCACACCGGCATCCTCTTCCCCTGATCCTCTCGCAATGTCCATATAGGCGACCCCGGACTCCTCTAGTGCCAGGCGCACGAATTCGCCGCGACCCTGGATGCTCGGCCAGTAGTAAAGCTCGTAGCGCACGGACCTGTTCCTCCCTGTTTTCCATTGGCAACCGCTCACGATCTTTGTGGTGAACGAAAGCGCTTGTGTCACGCCACAAAGGGGGGCCGCGTCATTTGATCGTCAGAATGTCGTTGCCCATGAAACCTTACGTGAGCTGGCAATTATTGCCAAACTGAGATGGCGGCGAAAACCCTCAACAACCTGGCACGGACCTTCACGATCCAGATGCAAGGCCTCAACCGCTAGGCTGGGCATAGATACGATAGTTCAGATTATCGGCACCTGCGAGCGCTGTTGCGACGGACGTCCAAGTGTGCTCCGTTGAAGGGATTGTCGCGGATTTGGATACTTATCGGAGGAACGTCAGTGAGCAGGAGGCGGTTGAGCTTTGGCGAGCGGGTAATTGCCAATTTCAAACAAGAAGGCGTCGAGGCGATATTCTCTCAAGGCGACCTCTCCATGAAGGACATCCAGCTTCATGCCGAGACGCAGGGCCTGAAGGTGGTCGGTCCCCGGCATGAGGCGTCCGCGGTCTTCATGGCGATGGGCTATCACGCCATGACCGGCCAGGTTCAAGTCGCCATTGGCGCGCCGGGGCCGGGACAGGCAAATTTACTGCCGGCCACCGTCGCCGCCGCGCAGGAACATGTTCCCGTGATTATACTTGGCGCCCGGCGTCAGCACGCGGTTGATACCGCCGTGCGGCGGGGCCGTTGGCTGCATGCCTCCTTACTTCCCGCCTTCAAGGATATTTGCAAGTTCGCCGTCAAGCTTGACCAACTTAGCCATCTTGATGAAGTGGTACATGAGGCTTTTCGGCAGGCACTGACCGGCACGCCGGGGCCAGTGTATATCGAGTATGATGCGCAGCTTAACGAGCAGGACGCGGCATTCCCGGCCATCGTATCGCCCGCGCGTTACCGCGCGCCGGAACAACCGGCACCGCAGGCCGCGATTGAAAGCGCCATCGCGATGCTACGTGCGGCGCGGATGCCACTGTTACTGGCTGGCGAAGGGGTCCAAAGATCAAGAGCCCAGAGCGCCTTTGTTGAATTGGCGCGCCAGCTTAAATGTCCGGTCCTAACGACATTGGGTGGTGCCGGCGCCTTCCCTGAAACTGATCCGCAATGGCTACGTTATATGAGCCAGGCAGGCGGCGAGGCAATCGCCGCCGCGGATCTCATGCTGGCCGTTGGTACTTGTTTGCCAGAGACCCTGAACTACGGCCGCCTGAAGCATTTTTCGACCAATTATGAGACGCGGCGGTTAATCCATGTTGAGCCGGACGTGGCCGCCGTCGGCGTTAACCGCCCAGTGGATTTGGCGCTTGTCGGACAAACTGACTTAGTTCTGGCGCAACTGCTCGACGCACTGCGCGAAGGCTCGCCATTCAAGGAAAATCCGAACCTAAAGATCTGGCGAGATGCTTTCGAAATGGAGAACCAGGCCCTTGTGGATAACTTGCCAAACACCAACCGTCTGCATCCGGGGCATTTGATGATTGAGGCCCGAAAGGCTGTGCCCAACGATGCCGTCATTGTCGTCGATGGCGGGCTGACCATGCTCTATCAATATGCCCTTTTCGAAAAACGATCGAGCGAGCTAATTTATACCGGTAACTTCGGCCATCTCGGCTCTGGCATTGGCCTGGCCATTGGGGCGCAACTGGCGGCGGGACGGGAACGGCCGGTTTGTCTGATCACGGGCGATGGCGCCCTTGGCTTCCACATCATGGATTTCGAAACGGCGGTGCGTCACGAGCTTCCGATCATCATCGTTCTCAATGACGATCAGGCGCTTGGCGCAGAGATGGCGCAGCACATGCAACATATCGGACACGAAATTCAGGTTACCTTCGGTCCGGTAAATTACGCCGCCATGGCCGAGGCAATGGGTGGCTTTGGCATTCGAGTAGAACGACGTGAGGATATAGCGCCGGCGATCGCGGAAGCGTTTGCACTTAAAAAGCCGGCGATTGTACAGGTATCCACCGACCAGGACGCATCCTATACATTTCCGGTCCCTTACGTTGGCGAGCTTGCCGGCTGGAAACAAGCCGATATCCTGGCGCGGATATAGAATTTGAGCGGGATCTGAACCAGGTTTCCACCGGGGACAGGTTCAAACCACATATCGGAGTGTTATATGGATGCCAGACAGCAAGCGCGTATCGATCTGGCCGCGGTTCTGCGGTGGTCGGCGCGGCTAAATTTACACGAAGGCGTGGATAATCATTTCAGCGTCATGGTCCCGGATACCAGCGACCGGTTTCTGATCAATCCGCATCGCCGGCACTGGCACGATATGAAGGCCTCCGACCTGGTGGAAGTGGATGCGGACGGCAATGTGGTTGCGGGCGCGGAGCCGCCGGAAGCGACCGCCTTTTTCATCCACTGGCGCATCCACGTGAACTGTCCCCAGGCCCGCGCCGTTCTGCACACCCACATGCCTTATGCCACGACGTTGAGCGCCATTGCCGGCGCCCGGCTGGAGCCAATTACCCAACCGGCCCTGAAATTCCATAATCAGATCGCCTACGACGATCAATATAACGGCCTTGCATTGGACGCCGGGGAGGGCGACCGGCTGTCGCTGGCCCTGCGGGACAAACGGCTGGCGATCCTGGCCAACCACGGCGTGATCACCACCGGCCCGACCATCGCCCACGCCTTCAACGATCTGTATTATCTGGAACGCGCGGCCCAATCTCAGATCCTGGCCTATTCGACCGGCCGGCCTCTACAGCGCATCCCACAGGACGTTTGCGCCAGTACGTTTGAACAGATGCAGGCCGACCGCGACGATCAATCGAGCCGCTTTCTGGCCGAAATTAAACGGATACTCGACAGGGAAGAGCCGGACTACAAGGATTGAAGCATCGGGTAGAAGGCACCTTCGCCAATAGCGGGAACATTGGAAATCATGACCATAAGCGAGCAGTTGACCGGGACCGTGTCTTGGTTATTCGAGGCCGAACCCCTGGCCTCAATCGAGGTCGAGCATCGGGCCCGCCTGCTGTTCCTTGATACCCTCGGCTGTATGATCGCCGGCCTGGCGAAGCCGGAACCGGGCGCCTTGGCTGGTTCATTGGCGGCGTTGGAGCCGGGCACGGTCAAGCTGCCCCATGCACCGCCGCTGACGCCGGGGTCCGCTGCCTATATGGCTGGCCTTGCCGCGTGCTGGGATGAAGCCTGCGAAGGCCTGCCTCGGGCCCATGGCCGGCCCGGCCTGCATGCCTTTGCCACCGCCCTGCCCCTGGGATTGGCGCGCGACCATACGTTCGGAGAAACCTTAGGGGCACTGGTGGCCGGGTTCGAGATCGCGGGCCGTCTGGGGGAATGTCTCCGGATCCGGCCCGGCATGCATGTGGACGGCACTTGGGGGACGTTTGGCGCGGTCGCGGCGGCGGCCCGCCTGCTGGGCTTGGACACCGAGGACACCGTTGCCGCGCTTCAGGGAGCGGCCTGCCAAATCCCTTTCAGCTTGTATCTGCCCATCAGCCATGGCGCCACGGTGCGCAATACGTATGTCGGCGAGGCAGCGCGGCGCGGCATCAGTGTGGCCCTGGCCGTCCAGGCCGGTGTCGGCAGCCCGCCCGGTGCCATGGAGGTATTCGATCAATTAGCCCTGGGCGGCGCACCGGACAGCAAGGCGCTGGTGCCCGTTGGCGAATGGTTGCTCCTTGAAGGCTATTTAAAGCCGTTTGCCGCCGTGCGCCATGTGCATTACGGCGCCCAGGCCGCCCTTGAATGGCGCCGGAAATATACCGACACTTCTGGAATTACCGCGCTGGAGCTGGCGATTTATGGTGAGGCGCTGACCTATTGTGGCAACCGCGCGCCCGCGACACCCATTCAGGCACAATTCAGCCTTAGCTATGGTCTTGCCTGGGCCCTTATGCAGGGTGATCTGGGTCCGGAAGCCTATCACGAGAGCAGTTTGCAAAATGCCGAGGTGCGCCGTTTGGAAGCCCTGGTCCATCTTGTCGAGGAGCCGCGGTTCACCGCACGGAACCAGCGCGCCGCGCGCCTGACAATTGGTTCGGACACAATTGTGGTGGATGCGGTACCTGGCGAACCCCATCTGCCGCTGTCGGCTGGCGAAGTGGCGGCAAAGTTCAGCCGTTATGTCGGGCCCATCCTTGGTGCGGACCGTGCCATGGCCGGCGCTGGCAAGATTTTGGAAGCGCCGCTCGCAACATCGCTCGCGGACCTGATTAGTGTTTTCGAGCAGTAGACAAGCAGTTCCGGGCTATTCAGCAGCGGACGGACGTGCGCCGAGGCGTCACTGCCGCAATCTGATCGTCATCTATCACTCAGCCGCCACGTTCGAACGACCGCCCCAGCGGTAGACGAAGACTTCGCCGTCAAGGTCGATCTCTGGAAACTCGTCCTTCTCGCGCCAATAGTCCTGAGTGTGCTGCCATTCCAGTTTGTCGCCGCGCTTGGGCAGGATCGGCATGGCGCGTTTCAGGTAGTTGGGGTTGAAATTATCCTCGTCCATCCAGTCGGACAACGGCATATCCTTGTCCTGCTCACGCAGCGCCGGCGCCACGCTCTTCGCCCCGCTCGCCTTCATGTGGTTCAGCAGGCGGCAAACGAATTCCGCGATCAACTCGCTGCGCAGTGTCCAGCTCGCCCGGAAATAGCCGAATACCCACGCCAGGTTCGGAACCCCCGTGAACATCATGCCGCGATAGGTGACCGTATCGTGGAAGTCGAGCGGCTTGCCGTCGATGGCAAACGCGATATCGCCCATCATGTTCATATTGAAGCCGGTGGCGGTGACGATGATGTCAGCTTCCAGCTCCTCGCCGGATTGCAGCAGGATACCCTTCTCGGTGAACCTGTCGATCTGATCCGTCACGACCGAAGCCTTGCCGGAGCTGATGCCATGGAAAAGATCGCCCTCGGGGACAAAGGCGATACGCTGGCGCCACGGCAGGTAAGAGGGCGTGAAGTGCTTGTCGACGTCATAGTCGGGCCCAAGCAACTCGCGTACCTGACCCAGCATCTCATTTTTCACCAACTCCGGCTTCTCGAAACACATTTTGGTGAAAGCGGATTGATCGAACATGATCTTGCGCCGCGTGATGTCGTGGATCACTGCTTCGTCGACTTGCAGCTCGCGCAGGGTCTCGGCGATTTCGATGGCGTTGCGCCCGGGACGGAAATAGGTTGGCGAGCGCTGCAACATGGTGACGTGGTTCGCCGTTTCCGCCATGGCGGGAATGACCGTCGCGGCCGTCGCGCCGGAACCGATCACCAGGATATTCTTGCCGGCATAGTCCAGGTCTTCCGGCCAGTTCTCGGGATGCGCGATCACGCCTTTAAAGTCGTCCATGCCCTGCCAATCGGGCGTATAGCCCTCGTTATGGCGATAGTAGCCTTGGCACATCCACAGAAAATTGCAAGTGAAGCGAACCGTTTCGCCCGTCTCCCCGCGCACGGCCTCGATGCTCCAAAGGCTGTCCTCGCTGGACCAGTCGGCGTTCAGGATCTTGTGGCCGTAACGGACGTACTGCTCCAGGTCGTTTTCCTCGATCACCTCGCCCATGTAGGAAAGGATTTCCTCCGCTGTCGCGATCGGCGGGCCGACCCAGGGCTTGAAGCCGTAACCGAAGGTGTGGAGATCGCTGTCCGAACGGATGCCGGGAAAGCGGTGGGTCCACCAGGTACCGCCAAAGCTCTCCTCCGCCTCCAGAATAACAAAGCGTGTATCCGGGCACTGCTGGCGAAGGTAATAGGCGCCGCCGATTCCGGAAATACCGGCACCGACGATCAGAACGTCATAATGCTCAGACTCGGGCCTGGGCGCAGCCTCGCCCGCCTGCCGGCCCGTGCTCTTTATCGTCGACTTCTGCATCGCCATTGTCCAAGGCTCCTTCATTTATGGTGTGCCGCCGTTTGACTAAGAGTGGCCGTATAGCGGTCTGATTTTTCTTACCGATGTCCTTTGATAATGCCATTGATCACTGGCTTAACGCCACCCGACAAATTGACGCAGATATACGCTGCCGATTGCCTTAGCTTGATATTGGGCCAAGACCGGCAAGTGGCCCCGAAGCCGGTCTAGAGCAATTCCGAATCAAGGAGGATCGCGAAGCGATTCTAAGTGATTGGAAAAATTGCTCTAATTCTAAAGATCTGAGCATTTTCAGAATAAAAATGCTCTAGGCACCCTTGGCGCCAATAACCGACTATCAGTATTTTCTAACAGACATTCGCTGAGATGCGTAATTTTGATTGAAGGCGGCTCCCTGGCCGAACCAGGCTGCTCGTCAACTACCGGACTTATCGACAATTATCCGTGTGGATCCCTCCTCCACTGGTGTTCCGCACCTTCGAGGTGCACTGCCAATTCCGGACGTGGGCAATTCAAAGCCAATTCACATTGCGGCTATACGGCCACCCCATAGGAGTGGAACATCCTTCGGTAATTTGAGGGAGTAAGACCTGTGCGCCGTTTGAAAACGCGGCGGAAGAAACCCGAATTCTCGTAGCCCACTTCCGCGGCGATTTCATCAAACGGCGTCTCGCTCGATTCCAGCAGCCGCTTTGCCTCTTCAATGCGCAAGTTCTGCACATAGTCCATCAAAGTCGTACCGGTGGCTGCCTTGAACCGGCGCTTCAAGGTCCGCTCCGCCGCATCGGCATGCGCAACAGCGCGGGCGACCGGCTCAGCTTCCCTAAAATAGTCGCCAAGCCAGTTTTCGCACTGGCGCACCATTGCGTCTGCATGAGGAACACGGCGAACCAGAGTTTCAAACGGCAATTGCCCTTCGTTGTGCCATTTCAACAGGTAAACCTTGGCAATACGCAATGCTTCTCCGGTGCTGCAGTGCCTTGAGATGATATGGATCGCCAAGTCGTGCCAGGAGCTGGTGCCTCCGGCCGTGACGATACGGCCACTGGTGTCTGCAAAGCAAAGATTTGGCTCCGATTCGAATTTCACTTCTGGATAGCTGAGCCGAAATAGATTCTGGTAGCCCCAATGAGATGTCGCCTTGCGTCCATCCAACAACCCGGTTTCCGCGAGCATGATGGCGCCGGAACAGGCGGAATAGATCGACGCTCCATCCCTGTAGCGTTGACGGATCCAATCCATTAGTTCCGGATAGCGTCCTTTCAAATCCTCATCTGGTGCCAACCATAACTCGGGAAGAATTACAATCTCGGCAGCCGGCTGATCGCTGATGGCAAGTTCCGGCTTTACAGGAATGCCGTTGCCACATTCGAACTCATGGCTCAATGGCGACGCTATCCTTGGTGTGATCAGCTTGGCCCCCGGCTCCACACCGACGAGCTGTTGCCAAAGATTGCCGGTAGATGCCAACACATCGATCATACCGTAGAGCGCCGAGCCTGCGGTTTCCGGCACAGCGATGATGAGCGCGTCTTTTGCCTCCTGGCGTTCAATATCCATGATAAAGCCTCGTTTCTTGGCACGATCAGACCTTTTTTGGCATTTTCGGCTCTCAAAATCAAGAAGTTCCACACTTACCTTGTATCCAACGCTGCTCATGTGGGTAGCGCCAACGATGGAAGGAGATCGACATGACAACCCAAACCGCCAACCAAGACGCGCCGACCGTGACCAACGGGGTCAACGTCAGTGCATTGTTTGAAACCATTGATGCGGTCAAACAAAACCCGCAAATCGCCGACTTTCAGTTTCGCGCCTCCAACCAATGGATTGGCGCAGACCACAATCGCACAACGATCAGCGGCTTTCACGGTGCTTGCGCTGATCATGTCCACGCAAACGGCCCATTCGTGATGGACAATGCCGAACCGCCGGCTCTGCTCGGCGAGGGCGCAGCCCCTAATCCGGTTGAATATGTTCTGCACGCGCTGGCCGGTTGCCTAACCACCACGATGGTCTATCACGCGGCAGCGCGGGGCATCGAAGTGCAGTCCGTAACCTCCGAATTGCAAGGCGATCTCGATCTGCAGGGGTTTCTTGGTCTGAACGACGACGTGCGCAAGGGCTTCTCAACTGTGCGCGTAAAACTGTATGTCAAATCGGATGCGGACATCGAGACCCTGACGTCGCTGACCCAGTATTCACCGGTCTACGACATCGTATCGAAATCTCTACCGGTCGAAATCAGCATAGAAAAATATTAACGCGGGGCTCGTCGGGTCGGGCAGTTACGCGCCCTTCCCATCACCCGCCCAGAAGACTAGAGGATAGGACAATGACCAAACATATAAGCACAATCGAACAGGATGCGGACGATAGGAAATTGACCGCGGGTGATCGGGACGTTTCCCGCTATGCTCGCTGCATTACGGCATCGAAGCGGGTGCGCTGGACCATTGAAGAGGTCATCCAGGGCCGAACCTTCGATATGACGCAAAACTTCCTGCCCAAAGGCTTTTCGAAGACGGCAGAGTTTCCAAATCTTTCGTCTGAGGAAATACGCTTCATCAGCCAAATCCAGGGCCGTACATATGCCAACATGTTCGGTCTGCTTGAGCGTTATGTGAATGCCAAGATCTTGGAGTTGAGCCAGGATCACTGGTTCGGCAATCAAACCAAATTGGAGGCGTTGGTCCGCTTTAGCGACGAGGAAATCAAGCATCAGCAACTGTTTCGGCGCATTGAAAAAATGATCGCGTCCGCCATGCCCGAGGGCTATGACTTCACGCCGCAGCCGAACCCGGTTGCCAAGATGGTCCTGGGCAAAGGCACCTGGGCAGTGCTCGGGCTGACTTTGATGGTTGAACTCGTCACCCAAGCTCACTATCGCGAAAGTATTGCGCAGGATGAAAACCTGTCGCCTCTGTACAGGGACGTCTTCCGTTATCATTGGTTGGAAGAATGCCAGCATGCGATCTTGGACGAACTTGAATGGCGACGCGAGAACGCGAAATTGGACGCGAGCGAGCGAGATGGCGCCGTAGACGAACTGATCGAGCTGGCCGGAGCAATTGACGGCATCCTGCAAGATCAAGCGGCGGCGGACGCTGTCTATTTCGAGATGACCGTCGGTCGCACGGTTGCTCCAAATGAGATGGAGGAGATAGTCGCAGGTTTTCTGAAAGCATATCGCTGGCAGTACATCTTTTCCGGCGCGGAAAATGCCCGCTTTGCCAAGGTTATCAGGGAACTGACCACGGACGAGCAAATGCAGCGCATTGATGCCGCGCTCCAGACTATTGTCTGATCCTCATATCTAGAGCAGTTCCGGGGGTATAGCGGACCTCTGGGGCCCTCTGCTTGGTGCCGATAAGTGCGATTATCGTATCTATCCCGGTCTTTTTCTAAATCACGCCGTCCGCCCGCAATGCCGCCAGCTCCTTCTCCGATTTGCCGAGAAGGGCGCCGAAGATCTCTGCGTTGCAGGCGCCCAAATGCGGGCCGGCGTGAGCAATCCGGCCAGGTGAACCTGCCAATTTTGGCACGACGCCCGGCATCACGACCTCCCCCAGTTCGGGATCAGGCACGTGAGCGATGTTGCCCCGCGCAGCATAGTGCGGGTCCTCCGCGATATCGGCGGCGGTGTAAATGCCGCCAAAGGGGACATTGCCAGCGACCATGCGTTGCTCGATGTCCTTGAAATCACGGGCGCCAATCCATACGCTCAGCAGCGCTTCCAACTCATCCGCCCGCGCGACCCGAGCGGCACTCTTGGCGTAGCGGGGGTCGCTGCTCAACTCCGGCATATCCATGGCCTCGACCAGACGTGTGAAAACATTGTCACCGCCAGCCGCAATCTGGATGTAACGGCCGTCCTTCGTTTCGAAGGTGCCAGCAGGCGCGAAAGTCGGATTGCGGTTGCCGATCCGCTCGCGCACCGCACCCGTATTCGCAAACTGAGTTATCATATCCGCGGTAATTCGAAAGCTCGGCTCGTAAAGCGCCAGATCGATCATTTGACCACCACCCTTCCCGTCCGTCCCGCCCTGTTGGTCGCGTTGATGCAGCGCCAGAACCACGGCCAACGCGCCAAATGTGCCGGTTGAGTAGTCCGCCGTCGCAAACGCGGGACGCACGGGGAACCGGTCCGGGAAACCGGTCGGATACATGTATCCTGAAAAACCAAGCGCGATACGGTCATAGCCCGAGCGCTTGGAGTTTGGCCCCGTCTGCCCGTAGCCTGACACCCGCAACATAATCAAGCGTGGATTGACCGCCTGCAAATCCTCCCAGCCGAGGCCCCAGCGTTCCAAGGTTCCCGGCGTGAAATTCTCCATCACCACATCGGCTTGGGCGACCAATTCCTTCAGGATCGCCTGGCCGGCCGGCAGGCGCAGGTTCAAGGTGATGGATTTTTTGTTGCGGCCCTCGACCAACCAAATGTCGGATCGATTAGCTTTGCCGTCCGTCGGCGTGCCCCGCAGCGCATCACCTACGCCGGGCTGCTCGACCTTAATGACCTCGGCGCCAAAGTCGCCAAGGATTGTCGCGCCGAACGGCCCGGCGATCAAGGAGCCTATATCAAGGACGCGGACGCCCTCCAGGGGTAGCTTTGCTTCGAAATTTGTCATGTATTTTTCATTCGTTTAGTTGAACTATCAGTTCCTATTTGCCTGGATCGTTTTCAAGGCGACACAGTGACCTGTCTGGCGGCTTCCCGACCGGCAATACGCCCCAAGGTGACCGCGGACAGCAGGCCGTTGCACGACAGGTACCCGGTTCCATCCGAACCGGATATACCCTGCGCGGCGCCGCCCCCGGCAAACAGATTGGGCAGGGCCACACCGTCGGATCGGAGAATTCGGGCGTTGCTGTCGATCGTCAGGCCGCCCTGCGTCTGCAGCAGGGCACCGGTGACCCGGATGGCATAATAAGGCGCGGTCAGGCTAGGTGATTTCCCCGCAGTCGCCAGGGTTGCCTCGAAGACATCAACAGGAAGCTTGCAGGCATGCGCCAGGTCCGCGGCTGTTGCGCCGGACTTGATGGCACCCAACTGCTCGAGGGCCTTGAAATCCGGAAACCGCAGGGCGCCATCGTGCAGGCGCTTGTCGATTATCGACCATACGTTCCTGCCTTGTTGGCAAACCGTCGCCGCTAATTCCGAAGCGCCCAGGCTTTCGTCACAGAAACGATTACCCATCGCGTTGACCAAAATTCCACCGCTGTTCAGCAGCGCCCAGGAAACCGTAATGGCGTGCGGTGTGGCGACAGAACCATGCCCTTGGAACGAGCCCATGTCGTCACAAGCCGCGCCCAGGGCCTGCCCCCACCGCACCGCCTCGCCCTTGTTTCCTTCGTGGCCAAAATAGATGGCCCCAGCCATCTCCGGCAGATAGCTCGCGACCATGTCGGGGTTGCCGCCGAAGCCGCTCGAGGCCAGGACCAGGGCACCGCAGCCTAGCCGTTCCGTACTGCCGTCGGGCCGTTCGATCAGCACACCACTGACACGCTCACCTTCAACAAACAATTTGTTGACCGTGGCGTTGGTCATGACGTCAATATCGGCCGCCTCCACCGCACGCAGTAAATCAGCCATTAAATCTGATCCGCTGTTGGTCGGCGGGGCATGGGTACGCTGACGACTGTGACCGGGATATGGCGGGCCGTCGACAAGAACCAAGTTGAGATTGTGGACGGCAACCAGCCAGTCAATGGTTGGTCCGGCCCCGGAACATATCGCCTTCAACAAGTCCGGGTTGACCTTGCCGCCTGCCTTGGCCTGAATGTCGTGGGCAAATAATTCAGAGTTGTCGTCGGTTATGCCTGCCGATTTCTGTAGCGCGGTGCCACAGGCCGTGATCATGCCGGACGACAAGGCCGTCGATCCCCTGGGCAACGAGTCGCGTTCAAGCACGACAACTTCCGCGCCGTGGTCGTGGGCGCTCAAGGCCGCGACCAGACCGCAGGCGCCGCCGCCAATTACAACCACCGGAACCGTGATGTCGAAATCGATATGGGGGCCGTCAACCAAACACATAAGACGATCAGCCGGTGGCGGCATCCTTCACTGGAGCATCAACCGCATCGATACGCGGGTCTTGGCCACGCAGCACCGAATTATCCTCGAACAAGGTACGTTGATCGATGGGGGCAGGGTTGAGCCAGTCCGTCTCGTTGAATTGACCGCTTTGACCATAGGCATTGATGGCGTTTTGATAACAGGTCATTTGTATGTGATGTTGATCAATGCCGCGTTGGGCCATCAGGTTCGCCACCTTGGGCACGGCCAACGGATCGGACACCCCCCAATCGGCGCTGGAATCACAGATAATACGTTCCGACCCATATTGCCGCACGACGTCCACCATGCGCTCGTTACCCATTTTAGTTTGCGGATACAGGGTAAATGCGGCCCAGAACCCGCGATCCAGGGTTTCCTTGACGGTCTCTTCGTTGTTGTGATCGACGATCACCTTATTGGCTGCCAGGCCATGTTCCAGGCAGACGTCCATGGAACGGCTGGTGCCCTTTTTCTTATCCCGATGCGGCGTGTGGATCATCACAAGCATGTCGAGCTCACGCGCCAGTTCAAGCTGGGCCCGGAAGTATTTGTCTTCGGCATCTGATTGTTCGTCATAGCCGATCTCGCCAATGGCGACGACACCTTCCTTGGTGGCGAAGCGCGGCAGGATATCCATAACTTCTTCAGCCAGGGCCTCGTTGTTGGCTTCCTTACTGTTGAGCCCGATGGTGCAGTAGTGGCTGATACCAAATTGCGCGGCCCGGAAACGCTCCCAGCCGATCAGGGAGGAATAATAATCGATAAAACTGCCGACGTTGGTCCGGGTCTGGCCCAACCAGAAAGCCGGCTCAATGACGGCGACAACACCTGCGGCGGCCATGGCCTCATAATCGTCGGTGGTGCGGGCGCTCATATGAATGTGTGGATCGATGGTCTTCATCTTATTATCCCCATTAAACCCTTATCTTATCAGGGTATCAGTGCGTCACGACAAACAGTCTCCCAAGAAACACGCCCTAGTTCAATGTTTGAATTGATATCGGGAACCGTCCTCAATAACGCCGCCGCGTCTTCATGCGGGCACTCGCGCAGGGCCAGGGCCGCCGCCTCGCGTTCGGCCGGCACATCACTTGCCAACGCGCGTTGCAAATCAGCCATCATGCCACTATCGGCGAAAGGCCCGAGCATGCGCCATAACTCGGGCGCAATGGTACGGCTGGCGGCCCATCGTTCATGGGCATAATCAATCAATTTATGTGCCAAATCCTTGTTTCGGCGGCCATCCAGGCCCTGAATAGGATTGAGCACGCTGCCGACAAAGATCGCCTTCAACACCAATTGATTCCAGGCGTTCACGGAGAAATATTCCGACGGATAGGGATTGTGATGGGCAACGGCTTCGAATACGGATTTCATATTGGTCCGCACGCCCTCACCAGCGCGGGCGACGTAGCGTTCGGGTTCCGGATACAGTGGCAGGCCCTGATAAAAGGCAATTGTTTCCCGCACATCGGCGGTAATGCATAATTGTTCCAGCCGCCGGGCAAACTCCTCGCCGCCGGGCGTGGCGCTGAGCATTAAAACCATGCGGGCGGCCTGATCGACGCTCCACCCCGCGGGTCGCCAACCGCTGCGCGCCGCATCAGCCGCGGCCAGATCATCGGCATTCAGGACCAGAACCGCCTTGCCTAGTTTGCGCGGCACCAGGCTGATGGCGAGATACAATGCACGGTCCGCGCCGCCATTTTCGAGGGCGATCGTCGTTTGCGAAAGCCAGTCCCAGGCGTCAGAAGACAACTGGGCCCGCAGCCATTGCTGCATCAATTCAAGAGGTTGAGGCGGCTCAGTCACGGCGGCTCAGGTCGAGTTGTTGGCGGACCCAATTTAATTCACGCACAATAGCATCAACCACATCGACATCGCGATATTCAGGCGGCAGGACATTCCAGGTATAGGTCTCGACTTCGAGATGGCTGGAGATTGGATCTTCCCGATGGATCGCCAAAACCTCGCGAATAAAATTCTGTGTCGTCGCGAATTCACCCAGGTCATCGAGAAAAATAGGCACGTGAAAATGCACCCGCCATTCGTCAGCCTTTGTATTTGCGGCGTGCGACGCAAAGGCCTGTTTCAGATCAACGTGGCGCGTCAGGGCGCCGTCATGATTTGCCACGGTCTGATGCAGGTAGACGGCGTCTTCAAAGGGTTCCAGCAGATCGATGGTGCGGTCATTGACCGGTGCGAAGCGTAACCCGGCGCTGATTTGCATCTTGCCAATGTTGATGCCCGCGGCCTTAAGTTTGCTGATGGCGACGTCGGCGTCTTCAAATTCGACCGCTGCATGACAAAGGTCGAGGCAAAGCCCCAGGTGGCGGCGAAGGGCAGCGTCCGCCGCCTCCGCGTCAAGCGGGGTCAACGTCATCAATAAATCCCGGGCCGCCGGGGAGAATAACCAGTCCTTAAAGAAAGCGACGGATTCATCAATGGTTTCGATAAAGCAGCAAGGCTCCGGCTCCAGCGTCAGCGAAATTAGTTTTCCGGTCCGCTGATGAATGTTGATCAGGTGGGCGGTGTGCCGCACCAGGTTTTCCATCATTTCCGCAATATCGCTATCAGACCTGATCAATGGCTTGAAGGCGCCGGGAACGGTGCTGATGCTGCCGTCCATCCCAGCAGGCAAAATCGCCGCCAGGATATCGGCCAGTTGATTGCTGTAGACCAATCGGGCGTCGTCCCGCCAGTCCGGCAGGTAAACATTTTCCTTGACCGGGGTGCCGTGGAAATCGCCGTAGGGGAAACCGTTCAGGGTGAAAACGTACAAATTTTTCTGCGTTAGAAATGTCTTAAATTCGCTCAGGGCGGTTTCATTGGCGAGCTCATTGGCGGCACCCGCCGAAAGCCTCAGGCCGATACCAAAAGGTTCATCGCGCACTAGTGCCGCTTTGACCCGGGGTAAGTATTTTCCCAGGCTTGCACGGACTTCAGGCCAGGTTTCGCCTGCATGGATGTTGGTGCAGTAGGTAAGGTGAACATTTCCGTCCGCATCAAGCTTCATCAGTCCGCCCCATTGTTATTGTACAAAGTTCGGACTCATCACATAGGCGGTCACGCTCATGCGTTCCAATTTTCCATATTTCCTTTTCCATGACGGCATGCCGCGAAAGCCTTTAGTGATGCGTCTGTATACAAACTCAATTTTGTATTTCGACGGTTTCAGCTTTGGGGCCTTGCCAGGATAGGCGCGCTGGCCATGGCATTTGGCACACTGCTTTACCCATATTTTTTTTCCCGCCGCAAGAGTTTTGGGGTTTTCCGTGAACTCGGTGGTGAATACGACGCCGTCAGCGGTTGCACCGTGATCAACTAAAAAAAGTCCAATGAAGCAGATTGTTAACGTGATCAATAATGTCGTAACGCGTCGGGACACCTTCATCTCCATTTCATAAGAGACAATCCAGCCCTTCCCCCTGATATACGGGGCAAGGGCTGGTTAGTCACTTAATCGGGCCGATCACTTTTAACTGGTGATCTCAACCCGTTGTTCGCCCGGGTATCAAGTATCAGGGAACAATTTTATAGACTTTGTCGATGCCACCGGCAGGGCCACCTGGTACAGGGCCGGTCAGGTCGGTCGCCATGATATAGATTTCGCCCTTGCTGTCCTGACCAAATGCCAGAACATAGGAGTTCCAATTCGGCATGTTGGTGACGTTGACCTTTTCCATGGTCCAATTGCTGCCAGTCATTTTGGCAACAAATAGCTGGCCATCCTTAAAGACAAAGTTTTTCGACCAGTCACCAAAGAAATACATGCCGTCCCAGGCCTTGTTGGCACCGCGATAGACATAGCCACCGGTGATCGAAATGCCCTTACACCCTTCGGGTTGGCCAGAGCAGTTCTTGTATTCCAGAACCGGATCAATCATGCCATCCGATTTACAGGAGGCGGGATGGTCATTCGGGGCCTGATAGTCAAAGCAATGTTTGCCTTCCCTCACGCGCCAGCCATAGTTGCCGCCCTTTTTGATGACATCGATTTCTTCAAAACTGTTCTGGCCGACATCAGCACAGATCAAGGCATTGTCGCCGCCCATGTCAAAGGAACAACGCCACGGGTTGCGGAAACCATAGGCCCAGATTTCATCCAGGGCATCCTCGTTGCCAACAAAGGGATTGTCCTTGGGAATGGCATAACCTTCACGGCTGTTCACATCAATGCGAAGGATCTTACCGTTCTTGGAAGCAAGGTCCTGTCCGTTGCCGGTGACGGGATTGTGGCCCAGGCCATAATCGTTGGCGTAACCACCATCACCCATGGACGCATAGAGCATGCCGTCCGGACCAAAACCAATCCAATGGCCATTGTGGTTGAACTGCGGCCAGTCGATCACCGAGATCACCCGACTGTAACCGGCGTCGGCGACGTTTGGATCCGCTTTCGAGACGCGGCGTTCCGCAATGACGTTTTTGTGGTCGAAAAACAAAAGATTGCCAAGGTTTGCGGTGCCATGGAGCGGAACCGAATATGAAACGTAAAACAATCCGTTGCTCTTGAAGTCCGGGTGAAAAGCCAGGCCCAGCAGGCCTCGTTCGTCAAACTCCGGGATCAGCGGGATAATGGTTTCCTTCATGTCAAGGAACGTCGACATCTTGCCGTCGGGTTGCATGACCTTGATCGTGCCAATTTGTTCGATAATGAACCGGCGGTCATCGCCCGGTGGTGATATCAGCAACAATGGATGCTGAAGGCCCGAAGCTACTTCCTCAAGTTTGACGTCTATCGCGGAAGCGCTGCCGCTAAAGACGGTTGCCATGGCTAGCGCTATCGCGGCCATTCCTAATTTTTTGAGCATTTGATTTCTCTCCGACCTTATTTATTGTTATCTCCCTCGGGGCTCAATGCCGGGCTCGCAACGGCGACCGACCCCAAACTTCAGTTTTGTACTATAACGAGCCCCTGGTTCTTCGAATAAAAATTTCGAAACAACGGCCAGGATTTGGCCGACCCAGGATTTACAGAATTACGCTGGGTAACTGATCATGAAAAACCATCACCAAATTTCTCGGGAAATCCATTTTGTCGACATCTATAAAGACGTCTCCACGGGGCAAGACCGCGCCCACCAACTCAGGTTTTCCCTGTCATTTACACGCTTGATTTTCGATACGTAAGCCCGATAGGTTCGCACCGATTTTTTCCGTCTTTTATTGTCGTCAAATTTATAGGACGCGGTCAACAACAACTTAAAGAGCAGCTCCGGGTAATTGTGAAACATCGCGGCGCCAATATAACATGCTATCCTTGCCGTCGAATGGGGGAGACACTGGGGTAATGAAAAATTGGAATCTGGCAATTCATGAGTGATCCATCAATTCGCCAACGAAAACTGGACCATGTTGCCTTGGCGATGGATGACGCGGCAGTCTCGGCGGGTGATCCCGGTTGGTCCGATGTCACCCTGGTACCCGCGACCCTGCCCGACATAGGCATTGAAGATGTTGATCTCTCAAGCAACTTTCTGAATTTTGCTTTGCGGGCACCGGTGTTTATCTCGGGCATGACCGGTGGTCATCCAGACGTCGAGAAAATAAACGCAGCCCTTGCTACCGCCGCACACACGCATGGTGTTGCCATGGGTGTTGGCAGCCAGCGGGCGGCGCTGGTTGATCCTGAGCTTGCGCCATCCTATGCGGTTGTCCGGCAGAAGGCGCCCGATGCTTTTATTTGCGGCAATATTGGCATCTCACAAATTCTTGAAGGCAAGATCGGGACCGATGTTCTGCGCAAACTGATCGACATGATCGAGGCCAATGCGCTGGCGATACATGTCAATGTGCTGCAGGAACTGGTGCAGCCAGAGGGTAAAATCGAACTGGGACGTGCATTCGAGGCCCTTGCAAATCTGGTTGCGGCGTCGCCGGTCCCGGTGATGGTCAAGGAAACCGGATGCGGATTTGATCATTCAACCGCTGCCCGCCTTGCCGAGACAGGGATAGCGGCCATCGATGTTGGCGGCATGGGCGGCACCAGCTTCACCTTGATAGAGGGCATGCGCGCGAACACCGCGCAGGATCGACGCGGGGCACGGTTGGCGCAAACTTTTGCGACCTGGGGAATTCCGACGGCCTGCAGCATCCTTGACGTTCGCGATGTTGGCCTGCCGGTTATCGCCACCGGCGGCATATCAAACGGCCTACAGGCGGCAAAAGCCCTGTCGCTGGGCGCGCAGTTGGTCGGAATAGGCCGCAAAATGCTGACCGCCGCTGTCGCCGGCCCAGACGCGGCCGTTGCGGAGCTTGGCCTGATCATTGACGAAATCAGGATAAGCCTGGGATTATCCGGCTGTCGCACCTTAAGCGACTTTTCGGCGCGCAGTCCGGTTTTGTCCGGCAAGGTTGCTTTGTGGGCTACCCGCAACAGATAACAAGGTATTGGGGAAGCAAACTGTATGCGCAAGACCGTTGTATTAGATGTTGTCGGATTATCACCATCCATGGTGGGTGACCATACGCCAAACCTCAAGCGGCTGGCTGATCAGGGGGGCATGCGACCGTTGCATACGGTGACGCCCGCCGTAACCTGCGCATCGCAAGTAACCTATCTGACCGGCACGCTGCCCAGCGAACACGGCGCAGTCGGCAACGGTTGGTTTTTCAAAGACCTCTCGGAAATCTGGTTCTGGCGGCAATCCAACAAGCTAATAAAAGGCGAATGGGTCTGGGAGACGGCGAAGGCACGCGACAAGACATTTACCTGCGCCAATATGTTCTGGTGGTACAATATGTATCTCAGTGCCGATATTGGCGTGACGCCACGTCCCATGTATCCGGCGGACGGCCGCAAATTACCGGATTGTTACGCCAAGCCGGAAAGCTTGCGGGTTGAATTGACGAAAAAATTCGGTCGTTTTCCGTTGTTTCGCTTTTGGGGGCCGGCCACCGATATTTCTTCCAGCCAGTGGATTGGCGACACCTCGGTTCATGTCATGGCGACGCGAGACCCCACCCTGACGCTGGTTTACCTTCCCCATCTTGATTATAACCTGCAACGCCTTGGCCCCAATCATCCTGATATCGCGGCTGATTTGCTTGAAATCGACGGCGTCTGCGGTCAGGTGATCAAACAGGCTGAGGCGGACGGCGCCCGCATTATTGTGCTATCCGAATATGGCATCACGCCGGTCAACCGGCCCATTCATATAAACCGGGTGCTGCGCGCGGCGGACCTTATCCAGGTCCGTGAAGAAGAACATGATCGGGAAATTCTGGATCCAGGCGCCAGCGGGGCCTTTGCGGTGGCCGATCACCAGATCGCCCATATCTATGTCAATGACAGCAGCCGTCTGGAAGAAATCAAGGTCCTGATCGAAGCCCAACCAGGCGTCGAAATGGTTTTGGGTGCGGCTGACAAGGCCGCGCACGGCCTGGATCACGATCGGGCCGGCGACCTGATTGCCATTTCAGATGCCGACAGTTGGTTCACCTATTATTATTGGTTGGACGACGCCAAATGCCCGGACTTCGCCCGCACGGTCGAGATCCACCGCAAGCCCGGCTATGACCCGGTTGAACTGTTTATGGACCCGGCCATCGCATTGCCAAAAGTCGCCATAGTCTGGCGTCTGATCAAGAAAACCCTCGGGTTTCGCACCTTGATGGACGTCATTCCACTGGATGCGACGTTGGTAAAGGGCTCTCATGGACGGCCCACCGACAACGATCAGGACGGTGCGGTGTTTATTACGTCCGAGCCTGATTTCGCCGAACAAGGTCCATTAGCACCCACGGCCGTCAAGGATATGATCCTGCGTCATGTCTTTGACTGAGGCGGGTAAAGTGGCAAGTGATGGACAGGCTATCGGATTTATGCCTACGCTGATGGCGGGGGACGCACATCAGGCATATTGGGGGAGGCCATAACTGAATGGTTGAGGCAGCAGACTTGGGTGATCTTGAAGTGGAATTGCGGGCCAATACTGATGTGTACATGCAGCAGTTTTCAGTGCCATTCGCCTATCCGGTTTATTTCACTCAAAACATGTTCGCCACCGACAATGAGGTTTTTCGCCAGGCGCTGTGCCGTCTGGAGAGCAATCGTCTGCACTGCTTTGTCAGCTTTATTGACGAAGGTGTGGCCAACGCCCTGCCCAAGTTGGTCGATGACATAACAGCCTATGTCCTGGCCCATGCGGAAAGCATTAAACTGGCAGCGCCGCCGGAAATCATATCGGGCGGCGAAGGGGTTAAGAACGACCCGGATCTTGTCGCCCGCCTGCAAAAGCAGATGCTGGACCTTGGCATTGATCGTCACTCCTTTGTCGTGGCCATCGGCGGTGGCGCCTTTTTGGATATGATTGGCTATGTCGCGGCAACAACGCACAGGGGGCTGCGCATGATCCGGGTGCCGACGACCGTGCTGGCACAAAATGATTCAGGTGTCGGTGTCAAAACCGGGGTCAACGCCTGGGGCTCAAAAAACCTGCTGGGTTCTTTCGCGCCGCCGTTCGCCGTGATCAATGATTGCGCCTATCTCGCGACCTTGAATGAACGGGATCGCCGGGCCGGCATGGCCGAAGCCGTCAAGGTTGCGCTGATCCGGGATGGTGGATTTTTTGCCGCTCTTGAAGCCAATGCCGACGCCCTGGCCGCGTTTGATCCTACCGCCGTAAATCATCTGATCCGTCGCTGTGCCGAGCTGCACATGCATCAAATTGCCTGTGGCGGTGACCCTTTTGAAGCTGGTAGCGCCCGGCCACTGGACTATGGTCATTGGGCGGCACACAAGCTTGAATCCATCACCGACCACGCTGTGCGTCATGGTGAAGCCGTTGCCATCGGCCTGGCCCTGGATACCCGATACAGTGTCAGCAAAGGACTATTGGCGGCAGGCAATGAAGAACGCGTCTGCGCGTTGCTCGAAAAATTGGGCTTCGAGCTATGGCACCCGGCACTGGAACTGCGCAATGCGGATAACAGCCTGACAATTCTTGCGGGCCTGAGAGAGTTTCGCGAGCATCTTGGTGGTGAATTGACGATTACGTTGTTGACCGGCATCGGCACGGGGCATGAGGTCAACGAAATGGACGAGGCTGCTATTCTTGACAGCTTGGCCTGGCTTAAAAACCGTGCATCCCGGCGATAGATCCCGGAACAGGATTGGATGAATATTCAGGTTGCGTTGCGCCTTGGGCGCGTCTCGAATTTGCCAACCGTCTGGACCAATGTTCTGGCCGGGCTGACACTTGCCGGTGCGGGCGCAAGCGCCGCGCAAATCACGACACTGATGACTTCGATGACGTTTTTTTACCTTGGCGGTATGTATCTCAACGATGCCTTTGACGCCAAGATCGATGCCGTCGAACGCCCGGAACGACCGATCCCATCAGGTCAGATTTCCGCCCGGTCTGTGTTCATTCTGGGCTTTGGCATGTTGGTGTTGGGGATTGCCGGGTTGGCATGTGCCGGCAAACAATTACCGAACGGCACCGGATGGGCACCGGCAATTGCCGGTCTGGCGCTGGCGGCCTGTATCACTTTTTATAATTGGAACCACAAGAATAACCCCCTGGGCCCATTGGTTATGGGGGCCTGCCGCATGCTGGTTTATGTTGCCGCTGGTCTGGTGATAACAACAGCATTGCCACGGGAGTTGTATTTTGGCGCGGCCGTTTTGCTGTGTTATCTGATCGGTCTGACCTTTGCCGCCAAGCAGGAAAATCTAAACCAAATTACAAATCTGTGGCCGCTGATCTTTCTCGGTGTTCCCTTCGTCTATGTGGCAAGTGCGCTCGAAATGGACCAGACCAGCATGCTGATTTGGCTAGCCTTTCTGATCTGGGTTTTGTACGCGCTGTCGTTTCTGGTGTTTCCCTCACGCATCAATGTGCCCCGGGCCGTAATCTCCCTGTTGGCCGGAATTTGCCTGCTCGACGCCTTGTTGATCGCTGCCAGCGGGGCCACGAACCTGGCGCTATTCGCCCTGCTCGGCTTCCCGCTGACACTCGCGTTTCAGCGTTGGATACCGGGAACCTGATCGTATAAGGCAAATCATTAGCTTCGGCGTGACATTCGCCGCCGCCGCTCGCTTATTATGAACCGGGAATTCATTCCGCCGAAGCCAGAGCGCAGCGAACGGCGCCAAGGAACTGAGGCGAATGGCGGATGGGGTGGGATTCGAACCCACGAAAGGCTTTCACCTTTGCCGGTTTTCAAGACCGGTCCCTTCAACCACTCGGGCACCCATCCGTGCTGCGAATTCATGCGTCTAGCAAATCGCCGGGCGCCTGGAAAGCTTCTAATTGTGGCTTTCCAATAGACGCCGGGCGATGACCTGGGCCTGGATTTCGCCGGCGCCCTCGAAAATGTTCAGGATGCGGGCATCGCACAGCACCCGGGAGATGGGGAATTCCAACGAAAAGCCGTTGCCGCCGTGGATCTGCACCGCGTTATCGGCCGATGACCAGGCCACCCGCGCGGCCAGTAATTTGGCCATGCCGGCTTCCAGATCGCAGCGCCGGCCCTGATCCTTTTGCCGGGCCGCGTAGTAGGTCAGTTGCCGCGACAGCATGATTTCCACCGCCATCCAGGCCAATTTGCCCGCCACCCTGGGAAAGCGCACGATGGGGCCGCCGAACTGCTGGCGCTCGATGCCATAGTTCAGGCCCAATTCGAAGGCGTTCTGGGCCACGCCCACGGCCCTGGCCGCGGTCTGGATGCGGGCGGATTCAAAGGTCGCCATCAATTGTTTGAAACCGCGGCCTTCCTCGCCACCCAGCAGGTTTTCCGCCCCCACCTCGAAACCGTCAAAAGCGATCTCGTATTCCTTCATGCCGCGATAACCCAGCACCTGGATCTCGCCGCCCGACATGCCCTTGGCGGGAAACGGATCATCGACCGTGCCGCGTGGTTTGGCGGCCAGGAACATGGACAGACCGCGATAGCCGGGTTGCTCTGGATCGGAGCGAGCCAACAGGGTCATCATATCGGCACGCGCCGCATGGGTGATCCAGGTCTTGTTGCCCTGTACCCGGTAGACATCGCCATCACGGATCGCCCGGGTGCCGACACTGCCCAGGTCCGAACCCACGTTAGGCTCCGTAAAGACCGCCGTGGGCAGAATTTCGCCCGTGGCGATCTTGGGCAGCCATTCCTGGCGCTGTGCCTCGGTGCCGCCATGCAGGATCAGTTCAGCGGCGATTTCAGAGCGGGTGCCGAGCGAGCCAACGCCGATATAACCCCGGCAAAGCTCCTCCGAGACGACGCACATGGCGGTCTTGCCCATGCCATGGCCGCCGTATTGTTCCGGGATGGTCAGGCCAAAGACGCCCATGTCGCTCATCGCCTGGACCACGTCCAGGGGGATCAATTCGTCGCGCATATGCCAGCCGTGGGCATCGGGGGTGACGTGGTCCTGGGTGAAGCGGCGGAATTGATCGCGCACCAGGGTCAATGTTTCATCCAGGCCCAGTTCGCCGAATTCCGCCCCACCGGCGGCTTCCACCAGCATTCCGGCCAGACGGTCACGGCTGCCCTGGGTATTGCCAAGGCGGATCAGACGCTCGACCGCCACGGTGCGGAACGCCGCCAGATCATCCATATCAAGACCCAGATCGGCCGGGCGCACCACCTCGATCTGGCTCATGGCGATGCCATTGGCCATTTCCGTCAGATAGCCGCCAAAACCCAATTGCAACAGCAATGTCTCCATGGCGCCAAAGCGGCCGGCCTGTGACAATTGTTCCGCCCAGGCCAGGCTTTGCCGCAGGGCCTCGCCATAGGTCGCCAGCCAGGCCAGGCCATGCACCGCGAATTGTTGCGCCTCGATCAGGCCGCCATCAATGGCTCCATCTCCGGCCCCGTCGCTGGTAACCATGGCCCGTACGCTTTGCCGGGCCCGGGCCAACAGGTCATCGGCCGCCGCCAGCGCCGCACCGCATAAAGGCAATAATTCGTCGTCGGTAATGCTCTCGTCCAGAGCGCTGGCAGCTTGCATCTTCAACCTCTTTCACACGCTTTCACGGTGCCGCAAAAAAAATTGCCGAACCGTGATTTTTATCACTCCCAATTTTCGCCAACGTCCCCATCTATGGTTGACACGTTAAGCAATCAGTCGGGAAACCAGACGTGATTAGCGGCTCGGAGGCCCGATGTCGAGTACCCCTCCCCGGTGACATCGGCGGTAATTTTAACTGCTTAGCCTCTTGCCGCGGCGGCGGTCGGCATATTTGCCGGCCGCCGTTGTGTTTTTATTCACCTAATCTAAATTAGATAGAAAATAGCCCCAAGTGTGACGGCAGTCATTTTTTTAGTAATCGTTGGAATGCTAACTTTGTCTCAGGCGCGGATCGGTGCCCATGGCCTCACGTGAGAGTGACCGCTTCGTTAATTTCCTCCGGCGCAAACGGACGCGGTCCAGAGGTTGCAGGCCTGATCCGCGCCGATTTTCCTACAGATAATTTACCGCGCCAATCCTATTGCCTCGCGAAGCTGGGCCAGGTCATGGCCTTCGCGGCGCCATTGCGCCAAACTGATAGCGCCGTCACGCTTGGCCAATCGGACGCCGGCGGCGTCGCGCAACAGCGGATGATGGTCATATTCCGGGGTTGGCAAATTTAACAATGCCTGCAACAGGCGATGCACATGGCTGGCCGCGAACAAATCGGCGCCACGGGTCACCAGGGTAATCCCCTGCAAGGCATCATCCACGGTAACCGCCAGATGATAGGACGTGGGCGTGTCCTTGCGGGCCAGAACCACATCACCATGCAAGCCGGCCTGTAATGCTTGCGCGCCCTGCTGCCGGTCATGCCACAGCAACCCCGGGCCAACCCGGGCAGCGGCCAGATGGCTGTCCAGACGGATGGCATAGGCCGCGCCGCCGGCGATCCGATCCTGGCGTTCATCCGCTGAAAGCCCCCGGCAGGTGCCGGGGTACAGGGCGCCGTCCGGTCCATGAGGGGCCGAGGGCGCGGCGGCAATTTCCCGGGCAATTTGTTTGCGGGTGCAAAAACAGGGATAGGTCAGTCCCGCCACGGTCAGGGTTTCCAGGGCGGCGGCGTAGTCTGCCATATGTTCCGATTGCCGGCGCACCGGCTGTTCCCAGACCAGGCCCAGCCAGGCCAGATCCTCCAGCATGGCGGCCTCATACTCGGGCCGACAGCGGGTTTGATCAATATCCTCCACCCGCAATAGAAAGCGCCCGCCGAGGCGCTGGGCCGTCTGAAAACTGTACAGGGCGGCATAGCCATTGCCCAGATGCAGGGCGCCGGTGGGGCTGGGCGCAAATCTAACGACGGCGGTCGGTGACAAGGGTGGGCCTATTGGGTTATCAGGGGTCCAATGATTTCGTTTTAGGAGGATAGCATGTCAGATAGCACGATCACGGTACTGGTTGCAGGGTCGGGCGTCATGGGCAAGGGCATTGCGCTCTCTTTTGCCAGGGCGGGCCTGAAGACGGGGATTTTAAGCCGCAACCCGGATGCGGTTAGCGGTGTTGATGCAGGTGTCGCGGTACTGGGCGCCCTGCCCCAGGCCGCGCCGGAATTGATCGTCGAAACCATTCCGGAAATCATCGATCTGAAGTTGGAGCTTAATGCCCAGATCGAGGCAGCCTATCAGGGCGCCACCATTATCGCGTCCAACACCTCGTCCCTGCCCTTGCAGAAAATTGCCGATGCCTTGCGCTATCCGGAAAAATTCTGTGGCATGCATTATTTCCAACCCGCCGACGTCACGCCCATCGTAGAGGTTGCCGCCGTCGCGCAGAGCAGCAAAGCCACCATCGAACGGGCCGTGGCCATATTGCGTCAGGCCGGCAAGCAACCCATCACCTTATTCGAACCCATCGACGGGTTGTTGATCAACCGCCTGCAACAGGCCCTCTATCACGAAGCCTATGATTTGATCGAACGGGGTATCTGCAGCGCCGAGGATATCGATCTGGCTGCCAAGCAGTTGCTGGGGCCGCGCATGAGCGTGACCGGCATGATCGAACAAAAGGATCTGTCCGGCCTGGATACCCACGCCCTGGCCCAGCGGGAATTGATCCCAACCCTGCATCTCAGCCGCGAACCCAGCGCATTGGTGCAGCGGAAATTCGCCGCCAACCATTTGGGCACCAAGACGGGCACCGGTTTCTATGACTGGCGGGACATGGATGTGCCCGCCTACCGGCAGAAAACCGGTGCCTTGTTGACCCAGGTTCTGGCCCTGCTGGACGACAATCGCCCAGCCCCGCCGCCCGCCGCAGATGACGACTAGGCGCATGGAAGACGGCTTTCACCAGATCGGACTGTTGGAGCCACGCTTTGCCGAAGTCCTGAAACGTCACGGCGAACCGCCGTCACGCAAACGGCCGGGCGGCTTCGAAACGGTGCTGAAGATCATCGTGCAACAACAGGTCTCCATCGCCTCGGCCGATGCCATCTGGCGCCGGCTGCGCCAGGGCTTGGGCACGGTCAATCCGGGGGCGGTCCTGGTCCGTGACGATGCTGCCTTGCGCGGCTTTGGCCTGTCCCGGCAAAAGGCGGCCTATGCCCGCAGCCTGGCAGAGGCGGTGGCGTCGGGGCAATTGAATTTCCGCAAACTGCGCGGCATGGAGGACGAGGCGGTAATCGCGGATCTGGTCCAGATCAAAGGCATTGGCCGCTGGACGGCGGAGATTTATTTGCTGGCCGTCATGCAACGGCCCGATATCTGGCCCGCCGCGGACATCGCCCTGATGGAAGCGGCCCGTGACCTGTTAGGTCTGCCGGTTCGCCCGACAATCAAGGAAATGACCCCTCTGGCCGCGCCCTGGCGGCCCTACCGCACCTATGCCGCCCGCCTGTTATGGTTGCATTATCGCCACCTTAACCGCCGCGAGACTGCCGGTTGAATGGGCTGGCGTTTGGGTCGCGGCGTAGGCTTTGGTAAATTGCGCTGGCAAATTTTGCTTCAAATTGGCAAAATTGATGAATCGCGGTTTTCATCTGGTTTATGGCACGGTGGTTATGGAGGCCTCACTCGAACGTTGCCCCGCCCTGGTTCTCAACGCTGACTATCAGCCGTTGAGCTACTACCCCTTGTCCTTGTGGTCCTGGCAGGAGGTGGTAAAGGCGGTGTTTTTGGAACGGGTGCAGGTGCTATCGGCCTATGACCGGGTTGTCCGATCGCCTGGCTTTGCCATGGAATTGCCATCCGTCGTCGCCTTAAAGCGCTATATCCAGCCGGCGAAATATCCCGCCTTCACACGCTTTAACCTGTTTTTGCGGGATCGGTTCGCCTGCCAATATTGTGGCGCCGGCCATGATTTGACATTTGATCACGTCATCCCCCGCAGTCGGGGCGGGCGCACCACCTGGGAAAATGTGGTCGCGGCCTGTGCGCCCTGCAATCTGGCCAAGGGCGGGCGGATGCCGAAAGCCTGCGGCATGCAGCCCCACATAGCGCCACACCGTCCCACGGTGCGCCAGTTGCACGACAAAGGCCGTGCCTTCCCACCCAACCATCTGCATGAATCGTGGAGCGATTTTCTTTATTGGGATACCGAGTTGGAGGCCTAGGCCATTTTGAAATTCATCGAATTGCCGAGCCGGACAGGAGGCGGCAATAGCATGACGACTGTATTATGACGACGGGCCGGCTTCTCATTGTCGTTCACGCGCCGTCGCCGAACACCCAGCGTCTATTTGATGCGGTGACCGCCGGCGCCCGCGATAGCGGGGACATCGAAGTGGTAGCGCGCAGCCCGTTCGAAACCGGCCCCGATGATGTCATGGCCGCGAGCGGCATTATTCTCGGCACCACGGAAAACCTCGGCTATATGAGCGGCGCTCTGAAGGATTTTTTCGACCGCTGCTATTTCCCCTGCCTGGAGGAAACCCAGGGACGGCCTTATTGCTTGTTCATCCGCGCCGGCCACGATGGTACCGGCACCCGGCGGGGGGTGGAGACCATTGTCACCGGCCTGCGCTGGCGGGCCGTACAGGAACCACTGGTCCTGCTCGGCGATTGGCGGGAGGAATTCGTGGAACAATGCCATGACCTTGGCGCGGCCATGGCCGCCGGCCTGGAGGCAGGGATTTTTTGAGGCGGCAGGTTAGCCAAATTGTTGCGCATTGGCCTTTCCGCGCCTAGAGCAATTCCGGGTCAATGAGAATCGCGAAGCGATTCTAAGTGATTGGAAAAATTGCTCTAATTCTAACTATCTGAGCATTATCAGAATGAAAATGCTCTGGATGGGTAACTGAATTTCAAACTTGCAAAAGGGATGTCCGTGTCATGCCGACACTACAGGAAATGCCGCTAGAGGAATTGCGGCACCATGAACGCGAATTGGTTCAGAAATACAAGGCACTGCGCGGTCGCAACAGAAACATTGATATGACTCGCGGCAAACCATCGGCGGAACAGCTGGACCTTAGCAACGACCTTTTCACCATGGTATCCCGGGACAGCTATCTCGGCGATGACGACGTGGACTACCGTAACTACGGCGCCCAGGCGGGCACACCGGAAGCCAAGGCCTTTTTCGCTGAATGGCTGGGTGTGCCCGCGAAGAACATCTTTATCGGCGGTAATTCCAGCCTTCAGTTAATGTATGACGTTCTATTGCGGGCAATGTTGTTTGGCGTTCCGGGCGGGGACCGGCCGTGGCGTGATATAGACGGCGTCAGCTTCATTTGCCCGATACCCGGATATGACCGCCACTTCAAAGTATGCGAAACCCTGGGCATCAAGATGATCCAGGTCGCGCTTTTGGATGATGGGCCGGACATGGATGCTGTCGAAGGCCTTGTGGCCGAAAATCCGGAGATCAAGGGAATTTGGTGTGTACCTAAATATTCCAATCCTAGCGGCATTGTCTATTCGCCCAACGTTATCAATCGCTTGGCCGGCATGACGACTGCCGCGCCCGACTTCCGAATCATTTGGGACAATGCTTATGCAGTTCATAATTTCGACGGCAACCTGGCCGAGATCGATGATATCCATGCGCTTGCCTCTCGGGCCGGCCATGCCGACCGCCCATTGCTGTTCGCCTCAACCTCCAAAGTGACCTTCCCTGGCGCAGGCATTGCGGTGGTGGCGGGATCTGACCGAAATATTGACGACATCGTGCGCCATACGACCATTGCCACCATCGGCCATGACAAATTGAACCAGCTGCGCCACGTGCGGTTTTTCGGCAACATCAACGGGCTGAAACAGCACATGGCCAAGCATGGGGCATTGCTGCGGCCAAAATTCGCGGCTGTGGACGAGGCCATGCAGAAAGCCTTCAGCGGGAAGGACATCGCGCAATGGGTTGCGCCAAAGGGCGGATACTTTGTCAGCGTTGATCTACTGGCCGGTTGCGCGGCGGAGACAGTTCGGCTGGCGGATGAGGCGGGCGTGAAATTAACACCGGCCGGATCATGCCACCCCTATGGCAAGGATCCACATGACCGTACCCTCAGACTGGCGCCAACTTACCCAACCTTGAGCGAGGTTGAGCAAGCCATGGAGATTTTCTGCGTCAGCGCGGAACTTGCCTGCACACGGAAATTACTCGCCCAGGGCTAAGTGCCCTGTCCGTGCCTCGTCAAAATAGGGGGAGAATCTAACTTCCCGTAAAATCAGGATCCCGTTTGTCCTTCCAGGCGGCGATGCCTTCGCGGAAGTCGTCTGATT
Organism: Alphaproteobacteria bacterium; assembly: GCA_016776605.1. Lineage (GTDB taxonomy): Bacteria > Pseudomonadota > Alphaproteobacteria. The sequence continues at coordinate 102,521 of JADHTB010000008.1, forward strand.
TTGCCGCTTCCGACATCTCGCCCAAGGACCGCGCCATGGCCTTGTCAAAGCCTTGGTCCAGTCCTTGATACACCAGTTCCTTGACCACACGGGTGGAACGGGGGGAAACCCCCTTGGCCATCTCGCGGGCATAATCCATCACCGCGGCGTGCAACTCGTTGGTTGGATAGACCCGGTCCACCAGGCCCATGGCCAGGGCCTCGTCGGCATCCACCAGACGCGAGCTATACATCAGATCAAACGCCTTTGACGGCGCTATCAGGCGGGGCAGCAGCCAGGCCAGGCCGTATTCCGGCACCAGGCCGCGCTTGGTAAAGGCGGTGCCAAAACGCGCGGTATCGGCGGCGAAGCGGATATCAGCGAACATGGGCAGCACCATACCCACACCGACCGCCGGTCCATTGATGGCGGCGATCACGGGTTTCGGCACCGAAGCGATCCAGGCGTATTTGGCGGCGAAGGCCTCGGGCAAATCAAGACCGCCTTCGATGGCGCCCGTGAACGGCAGGGCATCTTCCGCGTCCAGCGCATTGCCGCTGGCCCGGCTTTGCAAACGGGCCGCATCGGCGCCGGCGCAAAAGCCGCGCCCCGCGCCGGTTAGAACGATAACCCGAACCCCCTCGTCATCGCTGGCCTGCTGCATGGCGGTGCGGATTTCACCGGCCATGGTCAAGGTCATGGCGTTCAACCGCTCGGGCCGGTTCAGGGTCACCACCGCGACGCCGTCCTCGACCTGATAAATGACTTCCTGAAACGACATAGCGCTGCCTCCTCGGCAATATTCAGACGCTAGAGCATTTTCATTCTGAAAATGCTCAGATCTTTAGAATTAGAGCAATTTTTCCAATCACTTAGAATCGCTTCGCGATTCTCATTAATTCGGAATTGCTCTAAGGTGCAGGATATCTATCAGGCTGCCTTACCGTAAAAGCCCTCGCCCTTGGCGGCCATATCACGCAATAATTTTGGTGGGTTGAAACGGGCACCGTGGGCCTGGGCCAAACGGTCGCATTCGGCGACGAAATTCTGGATACCGATGGTATCAACCAGACTGAGGACACCGCCCCGGAAAGGAGGAAAGCCCCAACCCATGATCGAACCCACGTCCGCATCCCGCTTTTCGGTGATCACGCCCTCTTCCATGCAACGGGCCGTTTCCACCGACTGGATATACATCAGACGTTTCTTGACATCCTCCACATCCGGCTGCTCGGCGGCGGGCGGACATTCCTGCTTCAATCCGGGCCAGAGGCGCTTACTGCCATCCTCCGGGTAATCGTAGAAGCCCTTGCCAGCCTTTTTACCGATCCGGCCCAGGTCTTCGACCATATGGCGAACCAGATCATCACCAGGCATTTCCACATAATCATCGCCCAAATCCTTACGGGTCTGGGCGCCGACCTTGTACATTAAATCGATCGAAACCTCGTCAGCCATGACCAGCGGGCCGACCGGCATGCCTGCCATTCTGCCGGCATTTTCGATCAAGGCCGGGGCGACCCCTTCGACCAGCAGGGCCAAACCCTCGCGCACATAGGTGGCAAATACCCGGCTGGTATAGAAACCCCTTGAATCATTGACCACGATGGGCGTCTTGCGGATCGCCATGACATAGTCCATGGCCCGCGCCAGGGTTTCATCCGAGGTCGCTTCACCCCGAATGATCTCCACCAGAGGCATCCGGTCCACCGGCGAGAAAAAATGCAGCCCGATAAAGTTGTCGGGCCGGGATGAGGCCTTGGCCAGGCCGGTGATGGGCAGGGTCGAGGTATTGGAGGCGAACAGGATACCGTCACCTGTCACCGCAAGGGCCTTTTTAGTCACCTCGGCCTTGACGGCGCGGTCCTCGAATACCGCCTCGATCACCAGTTCGCAGCCCGCCAGATCGGCAAAATCCGCCGTGGCGTGAATACGGGCCAGAGAGACATCGGCTGCGTCTTTGTCCATGCGGCGGCGGGAGACCTGCTTTTTAAGCAAATCTTCCGCATGGGCCTTGCCCTTATCCGCGCTGGCCTGCTGCATATCCAGCAGGACCACATCCATGCCGGCCATGGCCGTCACATAGGCAATACCGGCGCCCATCATGCCCGCCCCCAGGACACCAATCTTGGTGTATTTGGTGGCGGGAATATCCTTGGGCCGCCCGGCGCCCTTGCCGGCCTCGGTAATGGCAAAGAACAGACGGATCATGTTCTTTGCTTCCGGTGTCATGGCGGTCGCAATCAGATAGCGAATTTCAATCGTCAGACCGGTATCTATGTCGACCTGACAACCTTCGAAGACGCAGGACATAATGTTCTGCTGGGCCGGGTAATTGCCATAGGTACGCTGATGCAGCATGGCGTTACCGGCCGCAAAAGTCTGCTGGCCCGTGGGCGATTGCACCGCACCACCGGGCAGCTTAAAGCCTTTCTTGTCCCAGGGCTGGACGAAATTCTTTTGGCCATCACCCAACACCCAGGCCTTGGCCTCGGCCAGCAATTGATCCGCCGGCACCACTTGATCCACCATGCCCATATTCAGGGCCGCTTTCGGCGCCAGCTCGCGCCCTTCCAGCATCAGGGGCAGGGCCTGTTGCATACCAATCATGCGCGGCAGCCGTTGCGTGCCGCCGCCGCCCGGCAGCAGGCCGATCTTGGCTTCCGGCAGGCCGATCTTGATCTTTGGATCATCGGCGGCAATACGGTGATGGCAGGCCAGACACAATTCGTAACCCCCGCCCAAAGCATGCCCGTTGATGGCGGCGACAAAAGGCTTGCCGGCTTTTTCCATGCGCCGGAACATCCCGTGCACCATAGCCATGAAGCCTTCAAGCATGGCCTGGTCACCATCGCCCAAGGCAGACAAATCCGCGCCGACCATGAATTCCCGATGCGCCGACGTGACGATCACGCCTTTGACGTTGTCATCACTGATAGCCTTGTCCAGGCAGGCCGAATAGGCCGCCATGGATTCCCCATTAAGGACGTTCATGGGACGGTTGGAAACATTCCAGGAAATGGTGGCGACACCGTCACCGTCTACGTCGTAATCCATCATTGTACTTGTCCCAGATACTTGTGTTTGTGACTTGCCTTGGTGACCTGAGCTTTACAGCCGCTCAATTATCGTGGCCGTGCCCATGCCGCCGCCGACACACAGCGTGGCCAGCGCCGTGCCTTTGCCGGTACGTTCCAGCTCGTCCAGCACGGTGCCCAATATCATCGCCCCGGTGGCGCCCAGGGGATGGCCCATGGCAATCGCCCCGCCACAGACATTGATCTGATCATGATCGATATCCAAGGCCTGCATAAAGCGCAGAACCACCGCCGCGAAAGCCTCGTTCAGCTCCCACAAATCGATATCGCCCTTGCTCATACCGGCCCGCTTCAGGGCTTTTTCCGCCGCCAGCGAAGGCCCGGTCAGCATGATCGTCGGCTCGGAGCCAATGGAGGCAAAGCTGCGGATGCGGGCCCTTGGTTTCAGGCCCAGCCTTTCGCCAATTTCCAACGTGCCCAGCAATATGGCCGAGGCGCCGTCGACGATACCCGACGAATTACCCGCATGATGGACATGCTCAAGCTTCTCAATCTCGGGATAGCGCTGAATGGCAACGGAATTAAAACCAAACTGTTCGCCAGCGGAGATAAAGGACGGTTCCAGCGACGCCAGGGACTGCATATCGGTTTCCGGCCGCATATGCTCGTCCCTGTCCAACACGGTATTGCCGTTCATATCAATCACCGGCACCACGGCGCTGTTGAAGCGGCCTTCATCCCAGGACCGCTGGGCCCGCTTTTGACTCTCGACGGCATAGCTGTCCACGTCATCGCGGGAAAAGCCGTATTTTGTTGCGACCAAATCAGCCGAGATGCCTTGCGGCACGAAATAGCTGCGGAAGGCCACCGCCGGGTCCGTGGGCCAGGCGCCACCGTCGGACCCCATGGGCACCCGGCTCATACTTTCCACGCCGCCGCCAATGGCCATGTCCGATTGGCCCGACATGACCTGCCCGGCCGCGATATTGACCGCCTCCAGGCCGGAAGCGCAAAAGCGGTTAACCTGGGCGCCAGCGGTGCTTTCGGCATATTCGGAATTGATCACGGCGGTGCGGGCAATATCGGCGCCCTGTTCCCCAACCGGCGCAACACAGCCCAGCAGGACATCGTCCACTTCAGCGGTATCCAGATCATTGCGGTCCCGGATCGCACGCAGAGCGGTCGATGCCAGTTCCACCGGCGTTATGGAATGCAAAGCGCCACTGGCCCGCCCCTTGCCGCGTGGTGTGCGCACGTGGTCGTAAATAAAAGCTTCGGTCATGTCAGCCTTCCTCTTTCAGCGCGTCAGGTGGAATCCGTCTGATCCAACTCATCAAAGCGTTTTTCCATATTGTACTGGCTCAGTGCATAAACCGCCCAGATCGCGGCAGGCACCCAGCCAATCACGGTAACTTGCAAAATTAAACAAACAATGCCGGCAAAGATACGGCCGATGGTAAAAAACAGAAGCCACGGCAGCAGCAGCGCGATCAATAGACGCATGGCACATTATCCCGAAAAACCAGCGCGGAGCCACCACCGTGGCCCCGCGCATCATGTCATTATAATCGTAACTAAGGTCCGAAAACCGACCTACTGGAAAATGATCTCCACCCGGCGGTTACGTTTTTCCCGCATGCCGTCCTTGGTGGGTACCAAGGGCTTCGTCTCGCCGTAAGAGGACGGCAGCAAAGCTGTCCTCGGCACGCCCATATTCAACAAGTAACCGGATACCGCATCCAGCCGCTTCCGGGACAGCGCGGTGTTGTATTTCGATGCGCCTGCCATATCGGAATGGCCCGTCAAGGTCATGCCGCTGGGCTTGGCCACTTTGAAGTCCGCCGCCACCTTACGCAATATCTGTTGTGCAGCCGCGCTCAGCTTGTTGCTGTTGAAATCGAAAAAGACGATATAAATGCCGTCCACATCGGCCGGATCAGGCATCTTGGCCATCATGGGCTTCTTCATCATCGACTTTTTCATGGCCATCATCTGCTTCGGCGCCATGGCCTTATGCAGCTTTGCCATAGTGCTCATGAACCCGGACCGGCAAGCGGCGATATCCTTCGGCTGGAGATTTTCTTCCTGTTCCTGCATCCAGCAATCGAACTGAACCTGGGCCTTGGCCGCCAAATTCGGATAATTCTCCCGGCCACCCTGCGCCAGAGCGATCATCAGTTTGCCCCGGGCCCGGCGTAACTCGGTCATCTTGCTGGCCGGTATTTTGCGTTTTTTGAAACCTTCCGGCTTGACCTTGCCACCTTTGGAGGCCTTCATGGCGCGGTCGGCGAAAACGTCGGAATCTTCGTAATCGGCTTCGTCGAACTCCATCTGCGAAAGGCCGATATAGCCTCCGTAAAGATTGAAGTTAAAGGGCGAGCCGCCAGGCCCAGCCATCTTGGCTTTTTCCAATTGCATGCCGCTGGTACAAGCGGTTAACACAACCGCGGCTATAAAAGTAATTGCTGTGTTCTTGATCATGTTCACGGCCATCTCCTTTTTTTCGTTGGATAATTCATTGGGTGATAATTTCACAGCCCAACTGCCCCTATCGGCCAGTCTCTGAAAAGAATATTGCGGTCGAAAAGTATATAGCGCGGATCCGTGTTATGTCACTCCAAACCTGCAATTTTTGCACCATCAGGCAGCTCGCGCCAATCTTCCACCAGCCGGCGGGAGATGGAATCCTCGGGCGGCAGAATGATCTCTCCCGCCGCCACCGCCCGTTCGATATCACCGCGGGTGAACCAGGCGGCCTCGCTGATCTCTTCGCCGTCGACTTTGATCCGCGGATCCAGCGCACGGGCCCAATAACCTATCATCAACGAAGATGGAAACGGCCAAGGTTGAGAGCCGCGATAGAGGACCGGCCCGGTGATGACGCCCACTTCCTCGGCCACTTCCCGGCGCACCGCATCCTCCAACGTCTCGCCCGTTTCGACAAAGCCGGCAACAGTAGAAAACCGTGGTATCGAAATCGTGGCCCGGCGCGCCAGCAAACAGCGGTCGCCATCGATAACCAGGGTAATGACGGCCGGATCGGTGCGTGGAAAATGCAGGCGGCCGCAACTTTCGTCCAGGCAACGTCGGGCATGCCCGGCGCGTTCCACCTGGGTCAAGGCGCCGCAACGGCCGCAAAATTCGTGGTCCTTATGCCAGACCGACATGCCCCGGCCAAAGGCTAATATAGCCGCCGTCCGGTGCGACAGATGCATCGCCACGTCGCGCAGGTCGCGGGCCGCGCCGGCAAGCGCCTTGGCCAGGCCGTCGTCCGACAATGCGGAAATATCAAGGCTGAAATGCGCCGTTTCGCCAATCACGCCCAACAATACCGTTTGCCCTAAATCAGCCAATGCCGCCGCCGCCGCCGGCGCCAGCGCCACGGGCGCCTTGTCCTCGGTAAAAACATAGCGGTGGCGCCAAATCGGATAAATCTTGCTGGCAGGTTCAGACAGACGCGCGGCCAGCCAATCGGCGTCTTGCCGCCATTCAGCCGCGCGATCGAACTCGCCGTCCGCATAACGCATACTCGGTGTCATATTCAGCGATATCCCCGTTCCGTTGTTCCACCCAGGCTGATCCATGCCCACTAGACTAAACTCAGGCCTTGCTTATAACAGGTCCCCAGAGTTGCGGCATGTAATACCATCGAACCGTCCAGACCGGGAGACGCCAGTATGAAAACAAGAATAACCGAACTGTTCGGGATCCAGCATCCGATCATCCAGGGCGGCATGCAGTGGGTCGGCCGGGCCGAACTGGTCAGCGCGGTGGCCAACGCCGGCGCGCTTGGCTTTATCACCGCCCTGACCCAGCCGACACCCGAAGATTTGAGCAAGGAAATAGCCCGCACCCGCGAGATGACGGACAAGCCCTTTGGCGTCAATTTGACCATTTTGCCCACCTTGCGTCCTGTACCCTACGAGGATTATGCCCAGGCCATCGCGGAAAGCGGCGTCAAGATTGTCGAGACCGCCGGCCGCAGCCCGGAACCCTTCATGCCTACGTTCAAGGCCGCCGGCATCAAGGTGATCCACAAGTGCACTTCCGTCCGCCATTCCGTGAAGGCAGAGGCCGTGGGTTGTGACGCGGTCAGCGTGGACGGTTTCGAATGCGCCGGCCACCCGGGCGAGGACGATATTCCAGGTCTGATCCTGTTGCCCTGCACCGCTGATAAAATTTCCATACCGTTCATCGCCTCGGGCGGCTTTGGCGATGCCCGTGGCCTGGTCGCGGCGCTGGCCCTGGGCGCCGACGGCATCAACATGGGCAGCCGCTTTATGTGCACGAAAGAGGCGCCGATACACAACAACGTCAAGCAGGCCATGGTCGACGCCGATGAGAGGAACACCCAGTTGACCAACCGTCAGCTACGGAACACTTCCCGAGTCTTCAAGAACACGGTCGCTGGCAAAGTGTTGGAGATCGAGCGCGAAAAAGGCGCCGACCTGAAGATCGAGGATCTGGCTGAATATCTTTCGGGTCAACGTGGCCGCATCGTGTTCGAGGAAGGCAACGTGGACCACGGCATCTGGTCCGCCGGCATGGTGGTCGGCCTGATCAACGATATTCCCAGCTGCGCCGAACTGGTCAGCCGCATCGTCAGCGGAGCCGAAGAAATCATTGCCAAACGCCTGGCAGGTCTGACCGGCGCCGCCGCTTAAACATTTACATTCAGCTATCTAGGAGTCTCTACAACATGGACGTTCATGACGCGATTATGAGCCGCCGTTCGGTGCGCCGCTTTCTGCCGACCCCCATCCCGATGGCAAGCCTGCGGCGCATTATCGAGGGCGCCGGCATGGCGCCCAGCGGCAACAATATCCAGCCGTGGAAGCTGTACGTGGTCGGCGGCGCGACCAAAGATGCGGTTTCCGCCGATATTCTGGATGCCATCGCCAATGACGACCCGAAAACCTATGCGCCGGAATACCCATACTACCCGACCAAATGGTTTGAGCCGTACAAGACGCGGCGCCGCGAAACCGGCTTTGGCCTGTACTCCAAAATGGGTATCGCCCACGATGACATGGCGGCCCGTCAGGCGCAGATGAACCGCAATTATGAATTCTTCGATGCCCCTGTTGGATTGTTTGTCGGCTTCCATCGTGATCTGGCCACGGGCACTTTCATGGATGTGGGCATGTTCATCGAAAATCTGCTGATCGGCGCCAGGGGCGAGGGATTACACACTTGCGGTCAGGCGGCCTTCACCTGGTACCACAAAATCGTCCGCCGGCACCTGCCCATGCCCGACGACGAGTTGCTGGCCTGCGGCATCTCCATTGGCTTTGAAGATACGGCGGCGCCTGAAAATGAGTTCCGCGTGGACAAGCTGCCGATCGACGATTTCACGACGTTTCTGGATATGGAATAGATTTATCAACGGGCGTGCAGCTAGAGCAATTTCGAATTAATGAGAATCGCGAAGCGATTCTAAGTGATTGGAAAATTGCTCTAATTTTAAAGATCTGAGCATTTTCAGAGTGAAAATGCTCAGGCCCGGCGATGCGATGAATATAGCATAGAATCTATCTTATCGAAGCCAGCGCCTGGGCTGAACGGTCCAGGGCTTGTCCGATGCGCAGGCGAAGATTATCGAGATCGACACCATCCGCGCTTTTCTTGCCGGCGCAATACCGGGCATAGACGCCGTGGACGATACAGGCGGTTTTCCACCAATTGAAACCGATATAATAGTCGAGCAGCGAGAGATCACGACCCGACCTTTCGGCATATCGGGCGGCCAGCTCCGCCCGTCTTGGAAAACCGGGCAAGGCGGTGGCCGCGTCTTCGCGGTCCTCACCAGGTTCGGCCCATTGGTTCAAGGCATAGGCCAGATCGGCCAGGGGATCGCCTAGCGTGGATATTTCCCAATCGACCACGGCGGCGACCTGGCCATCGGATCCGATCAGGCAGTTGTGCAAACCATAATCGCCATGCACCACCCGGGCCGGGCCCTGGTCTGGAATGTTGTTGGCGAAGTATGCCTGTAGCTCATGCGCCCTTGGGTCATCGTAGGCCGCATCCGCCACGGATGAAGTCCAGGAACGGAACCAGGTGCGAAGCTGGCGTCCGACATAATCTTCCTTCTTTCCCAAATCGCCGAGGCCGATTTCATCGGGATCGAGCGCGTGAAGATCGGCGAGGACATCGACGAAGGACCAGGCCAACGCCGGGCGCTTTTCCATGGGCACCCAGGCATCGGTTTCCGCTGAATTGTACAGCGGTCGGCCGTCGATCAGCCCCATGACGTAGAACCACGCGCCGGTAACGTCGGGGCTTTCGCAAAATCCCATGGCCGGCGCGACCGGCACCGGCGTCGGTCCCAGCGCCGATATCAGCGCCCATTCGCGGCTCATGTCATGGGCCTTGGGTAACAGCACACCCTGCGGCGGACGACGAATGACAGCCGCCCGCCCCTCGGGGTCGTCTATGCGGTAGGTGAGATTAGAATGGCCACCTTGCAGGCGGGTCCACCTGAAGGGTGGCGTCAAGCCGCTGACATTGTCCGCGATCCAGGCTTCGACCGCGGCGCGCTTATAACCCTCGGGCTCTATTTCTTGGAGATCCATGGTCAATTCGCCCTTTGTCAGAAATCCCAGAACGGCATTATCGAAGATTTCCCAACCGTGGGTCTGCCAATTGCGGCAAACCAGTCATGCTAATCCGCCGCGCCATCGGCAACCTTGGCCGCGGCTTTCTGTTCGGCTTCCTTGGCCGCCATGTGAGCTTTCAACTGTTCCGGGCTGAGGCGCACGATATCTTCGTTCTGATGACTGAAGAGGTCATAGGGCTGGGTATCGAGAGACTCCAGATTGATCCTGCCATCCAGCACTTTTTCCTTCCAGGCCTCGTGTGCCGGTTGCCGTTCGTGGAATTCCGGCATCACTTCCTCGGCGAACAGTTTCAGGCTGTCGCAAATGTCCTGATGCGAGGTCTTGCCAGCCTGATTTAACAGGATTACCTGATCAACATGGGCCGCCTCGAACTGGCGCAGCTTGTCACGGATCGTCGCGGGTGAGCCGATCAGTCCCGACTTCAAAGCCGCCTGGGCCTTTTCCGAGCCGCGCCAATCCTGGTAAAGCTTCCATAGATCACCCTTCCCCGGGGCATCGATACCAGCCCGGCCATAATGGGACAGCGCGAAGATAAAGAATGTCCATCCCGCCGCCTTCTCAATCGCTTCGGCATCCGTGTCGGCACACATGAAGCCCGAGACCATGGCGACGTTGGGGTTGACGGGATAATCGGTCAGCCGTTCCAGATGGTGCAACAGGTTGTCGTAATAATGGTGCACCCAGGCCTTGGCCGCCTCCGGCGAGATAAAGGTGAAGCCCAGGGCGCCCATGCCCCAGCGCCCGGCCTGGGTAATGGTCTGAATGTTGGAACAGGCAACCCATAATGGCGGGTGGGGCTTCTGGAATGGCTTCGGCAACACATTGCGGGCCGGGAAATCGTGATATTCGCCGTGGAATTCCCAATCCTCCTTGGTGAACATGGGGATCGTGGCCTTCACCGCTTCTTCCCAGCGTTCCCGCTTGTCCCGCACGCGGGTGCCAAAGGGATGCAGTTCGGCGGGGCCGGCGCCCTCGCCCAGACCAAGCTCCACCCGTCCGCCCGAAAGCAAATCCAGGGTCGAGACTTTTTCCGCCACCCGGTGGGGTTGGTTGGTGGTCAATTGAATGATGCCAAAGCCCAGGCGAATATTGTGGGTGCGCTGGCTGGCGGCGCCCAGGAAGGTTTCAGGCGAGGAGGCGTGGGAATATTCTTCCAAAAAATGATGTTCCACCATCCAGGCATAGTCATAGCCCAGGCGGTCGGCCAGCTCGATCTGGGTCAAGGCATTTTGCAGCAATTTATATTCACTGTCTTGCTGCCAGGGTCGGGGCAATTGGTGCTCGTAAAATATCCCGAATTTCATCTCTGCGTTTCCTTACAATTAGCGTTTTTCCCAGAATGCCCCATGTTGGTCCATCCAATCGAGAAAATTCGTAAAAGCGGCATGCGGATCATCGGGCAGAGTGTGACCGATATCCGCCGTCAGGCGGGCGCCTGACAGGGGCCGGCGGTCCTTATCGCCATGCAGATCGATATTCGCCGGCGTTCCCCCCGTCGCCAGGGCATAATGGAAATCGGGATATTGTCCGGCCAATGCGGCGCACCAGTCCATCACGCTACAAGGCGTGGCAGAGGAAATATGATAGAGGTCATGGCTGGGCGCGGGCGCCTCCAGCAACGCCAAAAGGGCCGCCGCCACATCGCGGGAATAGACCCAGTCCTGGCTATCCCGGCGCTGCAGGAACACCGTATCGCCATGCCGGGCCGCCAAGGCCGCCTGCATCAAAGGGCTAAGGGTATCGCGGGCGCCACTATCAATTTCCCACGGCCCATAGACGGCAGCCAGACGAACGGAGCGAATATCAAGTTCAAGCAACGCCCCGAGCCGCCGGCTGACGGCCTCGGAGGCATGCTTGCTAATGCCATACAGGCTTTCCGGCGCCGAGGGGGTCAGATCTTCCGTCAACGCCCCCTGCCCCTCCAGGCGGTGACGACCATAGGCGGCGCCGGAACCGATATTGATCACTCTGTGAACGCCGCCTTTGTCCGCCGCCGCTTTTACGACATTAACCAAGCCCAAAAGATTGACCTGCAGAACCTGCGCCGGCGCCTCACGCTCCCGCTCCGGCCCAGACGTCATAGCGGCGCCATAGAAAACCGCATCAATGGTTTGCCGGGAAAAAGCCCCCTCGATCGAAGCCGCATCCCGCACATCGCCCTCCAGCACCGTCAGCTCGCCCGGCAGCGCAGCGAAAGCAGCGGCGGCGGCAGGGTGCAGCGGGTTGGCATCGAACAAGACCGCGCCGTCGCCACGGCGCAACAGGGCCTCGGCAATATTCAAGCCAACGAAACCGCAACCGCCCGCAATTAAAGCCCGCATTGTCAGAGTTCCCTATACGACCGCGTTGCCACCATCGACATTCAAAACCTGCCCGGTCAGAAAGGCCGCCGCCTGACTGGCAAGGAAAACGGCGGTGCCCGCGATATCATCAGGGTCGCCGATGCGGCGCAGGGGCAGCAGGTTTTCCACCCGCGCAAGGCGGTCCGGATTGGTCCACAGTGTCTTGGCGAAGTCCGTCTTGATCAAGCCCGGTGCGATGGCATTGACCCGCACCCCTTGGGGGCCGTATTCCACCGCCAGATTGCGGGCGATTTGATGTTCCGCCACTTTCGAAATAGCGTACCCCGACAACTGCGGTGACCCCTTCAGGCCTGAATTCGAGGCGATGATAATGATCGAACCGCTGCCCGCCGCGACCATACCCGGCAGCACCATATGGCATAACTTTAGGACACTTTTGACGTTGACCTCCCAGATCTTGTCAAAGGCGGATTCGGGCATATCGGCGGATGGGCCGTAATAGGGATTGGCGCCTGCGTTCGGGACCAGCGTCGTTATCCTGCCCCATTTGTCCAGGGTCCGGTCAACCAGATTACGCAGGTCTTCGTCCTGCCCCACATGGGCTGGAATGGATACGGCCTCGCCACCATTGGCGGCGTAGTCGCGGTTGATTTCTTCCACGACCGCCTCGCAGGCATCCGCCTTGCGGGACGAAACCACAACCTTGGCGCCGTGCTGACACATCCGGGCGGCGATGGCCTTGCCAATACCCTTGCTGGAGCCCGTAATAATCGCGACCCGGCCGCTTAAATCAAACAATTCCACTTTTTCGTCCCCGCCTATCGCTGCTGTTCCTGCTAGAGCATTTTCATTCTGAAAATGCGCAGACCTTCAGAATTAGAGAAATCAAACCAATCACTTAAAGTCGCGAGAGCGACTCCAGCTAATTTAAAATTTCTCTAACAGCTTATATTACGACGGATATCGGCGGGCGGGAAGATATGGTTCGCCATGGACTCAACCCATCACGGCCTGCACCAGATCCCCCCCCACATTATTAATCTTGACCACTTTTTCGCCGCGGATGACATCGCCGCTATCGCTCTGTTCATTGTCCAGCTTAGACGCGACCCGCAGTGCCAGCGCTCTTTTCTCCAGCAATTCAAGGCCCTCGGCGTCCGGCGGCAGGCCGAACAATTTAGCCAGGGCCCCAGACAGAGACTCACACAGCGCAGCCAAATTTTTGTCATCCTCCGGCAGCAGGGCTTTTTCGTACTTCCGGATTGAACCGCGTACCTTGGTCAATTCGTCCTCGTAGCGGTGGATCAGAGTGGGCTCGGGCAGTGCCTCTTTCAGGCAATTGATCAAATACCAAATGCGGCGGGCCATGTTACGCAGTTTCAACCGCCGCAAACCCGAAAATGCCGCCTGAATATTTTCCGAACTGGGCGCCGCGTCGCGATGGTTTCGTGTCCGGGCCAGCAAAGCATTGGGAACAATTATGGACGAAGGATCCGCCTGAATACCCGAGGAGGCCCGGCGGTCAGGGCCAAAATAATCCTCGGTCACCACAAAGGGCTTGCGCGCATTTATCAAAGCCTCAATCCGTGCACGCATTTGGTTGATGGAGAAAGGATGCAGCAACATATCATCCACCCCGGAATCAATGACCAGCCGAACCGATTTTAATCGGGCATCCCAGGCAGTCAGCAGTATGGGTAAAAAGGGATCCAGGCCGCTGCGCCGGTGCCGAATGTCGTCGATCAGTTTCAAAACACCACAATCCGCAGCTTCAAGGGCCAGGATCGCGACGTCCATCCTCTGGTTTGCAAGAATTTGGCGAGCCGCTTCCAATTCCTGAACATCCGCGAATGACTTGAAGCCCAGCATGTTCAGCACGGACATGGTCTGCCTAAGCACGGGGCCCGTCCGGTCAAACAGCAAGACATTCGCATCGGTGTAATCTACGCTTTGCATAGTGGATCAATCCTATGTCTGTCGGCAGGTAAAACACCGATGGGAGGCAGTGGGCAGAAGAAGGACGGGCGGGAAGTTTTAGTGAGCTTTGATCCTCAGCCCATAACGGCCCGGATCAGATTGGCTTCCACATTGCTGGCCTTGCCGATTTCCTGGCCGATGGCCTCGACGGATTCATCACTGAAATCATTTTTATCGTATACCATTTTGGAGGCGACGCGGAGGGCCAGCGCGCTTTGTTCCAATAATTCCAACCCTCTTGAGACGGGCGGGCGGCCGAGTTGTTTTTTCACGACACCGAACAGGGAATCGCAGAGGGCTCCCAGATCCGCGGAATCGTCCTCGGTCAACGTCCTGCGGTAACCTTGGATCGAGGCGCCCAGACTTTTCAATTCGTCGTCGTACCGCTCAGGCAGCGTAGGGTCCAACTGCGCATCTCTCAGACAATTAGCCATGTACCAGATTTGGCGTGCCATATTGCGTAGTTTCAGCCGCCGCAAATCCGCCAGGGTTTCTTCCATCCGGGCCGCCGTCGGACCCAGTTCGCTTTGGCCCAGGACCCGGGCCTGCAAGGCATTGGGAACGATGATGGGCGGCGGACCGGCCCGAAGGGCCGCGGTCGTCCGGCGATCAGGGCCAAGGTAATCCTCGGTCACAACAAAGGGTTTGCGGCACCGCACCAGTATGTCAATCCGTTCGGCCATTTGGGCGGTGGAGAATGGATGCAACAAGACATCATCCGCGCCAGACTCAACGATCGGACGCAATGCGTTCAACTTAGCGTCCCAGGCGGTCAGCAACATCGGCACAAAGGGATCCATACCGCACCGCTGTCGGCGAACATCATCGATCATGGCCAACACGCCGGTATCGGTATCTTCCACCGCCAGAACGACAAGTTCTACGCGTTGATTGCCCAGAGCAGCACGAACATCCGCCAGGTCTTGAAATTCCAAGAAATTCTTGAAACCAAGAGTGTTCAAAACGGACTTTGTCTGCTTGCGCACCGCGCGTTTGGTGTCAAATAATAAAACCGCCACGTCGGCGTATTGCGAATTCTGCATTTTTGGTCAGCCCTGTGACTTTCCTCACGCCCTCTACCGACGTGGGCGTTAACGCCTCGTTTCCATCGACGTCGGAATATCCCATGTGACCTCTTAAGCATTTCTAAGCAAATATGGTTAACTTTGGGATGGCTTATAAAACGGCTTAAGCGCAAAGCAATAAGCTGCAACAATTGACGATCCAGTATCCGACAACAGTCTGGCTCTTTAGACGAGGTGACGCATGAAATGGTGGGGACCGGTGGGCTTGATAGCCGGCGCAGTATTGACCTGGTTTGGCTATGATATTTTTCAACGGGCCGTGCACCTTGGCTGGAACCAGCACTTGCCCCATCTGATGGTTGGCACCACCCTATTCATGGCCGGCCCGTTTGTGGCTGTGGTGTCGTTGGTCAACGCCAGAGCGCATTCGAAGAAAATACGCCCAGACTCCTAAAAATAGAACAATTGAACCAATCATTTAAGTCGCGAGAGCGACTCCAATTAATTGAAAATTGCTCTAGGCGCCATGGCCGTTAGGCCGCCGTGGCAAAGGCCGGGCATGCTGGCGTTCATCCATATCGGCACCTGCCCGCGCCAGAACGAAGCCCTTGCCGCCCGTTGGCACGATCTACAAAGGTGCTCTGAAACCGCCCTTGAACCAGGCAGCAGGAAGCATGGCGGACATGGCAACGATTTGTTATCAACCTGATGCTTAAATGATCAGAACACGGCAGAAACCTTATAATACGGGGGTATCTTCCGGCCTGGTTTGGGTCACCTTCGGGTCTTTTTCGGGTCTTTTTCGTTGCATTGCCTGTTTGGATGGGATGCAATGGCGAAAAATACAGGGCAGGGTACAAGCGTAGTGGGGAGAGACTGGCGCATGAGTGAAGGTTTTATAGTCCACGGCAGACGGCTGTTGGAACGATGGTATCCGGAACGGCAAATAATTCTCCGTAGCCGCGGCATCGTCAGCTTCGTCACGCTTGGGCCTAGAAGCCAAATCGGGCTCAGCCTCGCTTGCCTCATGTTATTGGGTTGGCTGACCTACGCCAGCGCCGGATTATATCGCCATCTGGATATTGTCGCCGGCAAGGATGATCATATCGCCCGCATGGTCGGGGCCCATGAGCTTTTGACCGCGGGCATGCGCGCGGTCGAAAGCCGATATCGAAAAATCACCGTCAATCTGGAAAATAATCAGAAAGTTCTGAGCGATGTCCTGCAACAACGGGCCAATCTTGATCGGGTGCGGGCCGAGCTGCAGCGTGAATTGCGTGAGACCCGTGGCCAGCGTGATTTGGCCCTGAACCAAAGCACGGCCCTTCAAACGCGGCTTGCAAAATTGGAAGGCAGTTTGCGCCGCACCCTGGACCAGTCCAACAATCTTCAATCGAATTTGAGCCAGGTTACCGGTCAGCTATCCGCAACGGAAATGCGCCGCGCCCAGGCCCAGGAAGAACGCAAGTCCCTGGCCGTCAGTCTGGGCACGATGAAGGATAACTTAGTGGGCCTGAAAGTGGCCCGGCAGCATTTGCAGTCCAACCTGGAAAGCAGCGAAACCATGGTGGCGCGGCTGACCGATCAGCGTGATCGCGCGTTTTCCACCAATCAGACCCTGAATAATCGAATTGCCAATTTAGAAGGCCGTCTGGAAACGTTGCAAACCGCCCAAAGTGATCTGGTCCGCAATATCCATGACCGTACAGATGCCAATATTCTGGACTTGGAAACCGTTGTTCAACTCACCGGCCTGAACCTGGACAAACTGCTGGATCGGATTGACTACAAACAAATCGGCGTTGGCGGGCCGTTGCTTCCCTCGGAGGACGAAAAGACCCACGCTGGTGAATGGACCCTACGGCAATCCTCGCCGTTGCATGCCTCGCTGGGCAAGCTGGAAAACCGGCTATCCCGATGGACCGCCCTTAACGCTGTGCTGGAACGGTTGCCGATTACGCCGCCCGTGGATAATTTTTCCGTCGCTTCCAGCTTTGGGAAGCGCCGCGATCCCTTCACCCGGAAGGTCGCCTATCATAGTGGTCTCGATCTAGCAGGCGTAAAGCGCACCAAGATCTATTCGACATCGCCGGGCGTGGTGACTTATGCCGGCTGGAAAGGCCCTTATGGCCGCATGGTGGAAATCGACCATGGCCTCGGTTTGCGTACGCGATATGGCCATCTGCGCAAGATACTGGTCAAACGGGGTCAAAAGGTGGATTTTCGCCATAAAATTGGATTGATGGGCAGTAGTGGCCGCAGTACCGGTACCCATGTTCACTACGAGGTCGTGTTTGATGGCAAATCTATAAATCCAAATAAATTCCTGAAAGCGGGGAAATATGTTTTCAAAGGCTAATAAGACCAAGGTGGCGGCAGCAACTACGCGCGCCGCGCCATCACTGATCTCCACCGATCTGGAAATCACCGGAAACATAAATACAACCGGGGAAGTGCAGCTGGATGGAGCTCTGGAAGGCGATATCGTTTGTGGCAAGCTGACAATTGGTGAAAACGCCGTCATTACCGGCCAAATTGAAGCGGTCGAGGTGATTGTCAGGGGGCGGATCAACGGCCGGGTAAGAGCGGGAAATGTGCATCTGGCAAAAACAGCCCGGGTCAGTGGAGATATTTGGCACGATACCCTGGCGATAGAGTCTGGCGCTTTCCTGGATGGCCATTGCAGGCGGAATGACACCACCCCGACCAGTGTAATGGCGCCGCGAACCACGAGCATTACCGGAATGGCGGCTACGGCCTCGGCGCCTGCAACGGTAGCGGCGGCGGTTCCGGCGGCGGTTCCGGTGGCGGCCCTAAAGCCAGAGGCCGCACCATCCGCCAAACCAGATGCCGGCGCCCGACCAAGCCCCGTGCATGACGGCGCCGGCAACACCATCGCCAAAACAGCGGCTGGAAACTAGAGCGCATTCGAAGAAAATGCGCTCAGACTCTTAAAGATAGAGCAATTGAACCAATCACTTAAGTCGCGAGAGTGACTGGAAATGGCCTTAGCCCCCGCCATTACCATTGCCCTTGACGTTCAGGCCATCACCACCCAGCCGCGCCGCCAGCGAGGCTTCCATGAAGCGGTCTAGATCACCATCCAGTACCCGCTGGGCATCGCCCCGTTCCAATCCGGTACGCAGATCCTTGACCATCTGGTAGGGATGTAAAACGTAACTGCGGATTTGATGGCCCCAGCCTATGTCGGATTTTTGATCCTCGATCGCCTGTTTTTCGACATCACGCCTCTGCAATTCAGCTTCATACAGGCGCGCTTTCAGCATCTTCATGGCCGTTGCGCGGTTTTTGTGTTGCGAGCGTTCAGCCTGGCACTGCACGACGATGCCGGTTGGTTCATGGGTAATGCGGACCGCGCTGTCGGTCCGGTTCACATGCTGGCCACCGGCGCCCGAGGCACGATAGGTATCGACCCGCAAATCGCCATCATTGATCTCAATCTCGATATCATCGTCAATTTCCGGGTAGATCCATACAGACGCGAATGAGGTATGGCGGCGCGAAGCGCTGTCAAATGGCGAAATGCGAACCAAACGGTGCACACCGCTTTCCGTTTTCATCCAACCATAGGCATCCGCGCCACGTACATGCAGCGTGGCGGATTTCAACCCCGCCTCTTCACCGGCGCTGGCCTCGATCAAATCGCTTTTGAAATTGCGCTGATCGCTCCAGCGGCTGTACATGCGCAACAACATTTCGGTCCAGTCCTGGGATTCCGTCCCGCCGGCGCCGGCATGAATTTCAACATAGCAATTATTACCGTCCGCCTCGCCCGACAGCATGGATTCCAATCGTTGCCGCCTGGCCCGCACGCATAACGCACTCAGATTTGCCTCGGCCTCGGTCACGATCTCGGTATCGCCTTCCAGTTCCCCCAATTCGATCAACTCGACAACATCGGATAGCTCACCCTCCATTTGGCGCAAGCCAGTGATGCCATTATCCAAGTTGGTACGTTCGCGCATCAGCGTCTGCGCCCGCGCGGCATCATCCCAAAGACGGGGATCTTCGATCAAATTGTTGAGTTCTTCCAAACGTTTCAGCGAGACATCCCAGTCAAAGATGCCTCCTTAGAAGGACCAGATTCTGGCCGATCTCGTCTATATTGGCTTGGTTCTCGGCACGCATGAAAAATCTCCGGTACTGACAAGATACAAAAAAACGGGGCTGGCACGAGTTGGTAATTCTAGAGCGCATTCGAAGAAAATGCGCGCAGACTCTTAAAGGTAGAGCAATTGAACCAATTACTTAAGTCGCGAAAGCGACTCCAATTAATTGAAAATTGCTCTAATAGAGACCGCCCGTGCCGGCCCGCTTGCCCCCGCTAATTGCCGCCTCGGCCTCGGTGCCGTCAAGCACCGGCCCGGATCTTTTTGGCACGGTACCGGGTTTGAAGGCTTCCAGCACCACGTTTCGTTCACCCGGCCCGGCCGGCAGACCGGTGCCGCCCGCAATGCGGACCAGTTGAATGCCGGGCGGTATACGGAAGGGAATAGCGGGCTGATTTGCCAGGGCCTGGGCCATAAAATCACGAAACACCGGCACCGCGACCGAGCTGCCGGTCTCGCGCCGGCCCAGACTGCGCGGTTTGTCAAAGCCGATATACACACCAACCGCCAGATCCGTGGAGAAACCAATAAACCAGGTATCGCGGCTTTTATTAGTCGTGCCGGTTTTGCCCGCCAGGGGCTTGCCCACCGCCCTGATACGCACCCCCGTCCCCCGCTGCACGACCCCTTCCAGCATCGAGGTGACTTGATACGCCGTGCCCGACTGGATGATCTGGGCCCTTGGATCCGGAATGACCGGCACTTTCTGGTCATGCCAGCCACTGCTCACACAGCCAGGACAGTCCCGCCCATCCTGACGAAAAACCGTCCGGCCCCGGCGGTCCTGAATGCGGTCGATCAACGCCGGCGCCACCCGTTTGCCGCCATTGACCAACATCGCATAGGCCGTGGTCAACCGTAGCAGAGTGGTTTCACCCGCGCCCAGCGACATGGGCAAAAGTAGCGGCATATCGGACATTACGCCAAACCGGTTGGCGTAATCCGCCACCACCTTCATGCCAATATAATTGGCGAGGCGGACAGTCATCAGGTTACGTGATTTTTCGATACCAAGACGCAAGGTCGAAGGCCCGTAGAAGCGTTTGGTGTAGTTTGCCGGCTTCCACTTGCCCTGGCCGGCCCCCGCATCAATCACAAAGGGCGCGTCCAGGACCATGGATGACGGCGCAAAGCCGTTCTCCAACGCGGCTGCGTAGACGAATGGTTTGAAAGCCGACCCGGGTTGGCGCATCGCCTGCGTCGCCCGGTTAAATTTCGAGGCCTGATAAGAATAGCCCCCCGCCATGGCCAAGACCCGGCCGGTATGGGGATCCATGGCGACCAGGGCACCGTCGATTTTCGGGATCTGTTGCAATTCATAGCTGCCGGGCTGATAGTCCGCATCGGTTTTTGGCACCGCCGTGACCGCCACCACATCGCCTACCGCCAACACATCCGCCGGTTGGCGCACGCGCGGACCCAAGGTCTCACCCTTGCGCCAGGCCCGGGCCCAGGAGAGGTGCCGCAACAATATCCGCCCCTGCACCCCATTGGAAAAACCAATCTGGGCCTGGCCGCTATCCAGCGCCAGCACGATGGCCATGTACCAGGTGCCAATGGCCGGCGGGATTGGCGCCTTGGCCAGGGCGGACACCCAGTCTTCCGGGCCAATAATCCCATCAAGCTTTATCCGGACAAGTGGCCCGCGCCAGCCGTGACGGCGGTCATAAGCCACCAGACCGGCGCGCAAATTGGCATCGGCAATAGCCTGCAGGGCCGGCTCCAAAGTGGTGCGGACCGACAAGCCGCCCTCATACAGATAGTTTTCACCATAGCGTTGCAGCAAATCCCGGCGCACTTCCTCGGCGAAGTAACCCGCCTCCAGGATCCTTGTTGAATTCGGCCGCCGCATCAGCAGGGGGTAGGCTGAAGCCCGTCTTGCTTCCAAGGCGGTGATGACCCCGTCCTCTTGCATCCGGCCCAAGACCCAATCCCGCCGCGCCTGAGCCGCTTTGCGGTGGCGAATGGGGTGATAGTTATTCGGTGCCTTGGGCAACGCCGCCAAAAAGGCGGTTTCTTCCAGGTTGAGTTCATCGAGAGGCTTGTCAAAATAGTTCAGAGCGGCGGCGGCCACGCCATAACTGCCCAGGCCAAGATAAATTTCGTTCAGATACAACTCCAAAATCCGGTCCTTGGAGAAAGCATGTTCGATGCGAAAGGCCAGGATCGCTTCCTTGATCTTGCGGGCCAGGGAAACCTCGCTGGTCAGCAGGAAGTTCTTTGCGACCTGCTGCGTAATGGTCGAGGCGCCAACCGGACGGCGGTTCGCACCAAGATTGCGGATATTACGGATCATGGCAGAGGCGATGCCGGCGAAATCGATGCCGGGATGGCTATAGAAAGTTTTGTCCTCGGCCGAAAGAAATGCCTGGATGACCCGGCGCGGCATGGCGGCGATGGGCACGAACAGCCGGCGCTGATGGGCGAATTCGGCAATCAGGGTACCATCACCCGCGTGCACCCGGCTCATCACCGGCGGGCGGTAGTCGGCCAACTGGCTATAGTCAGGCAGATCCTGGCCATAGCGCCACAGCAGATACACGCCGCCGCCGCCCACCGCTATCACCAGCAGCAGGACAAGAGAGAAAAATAGCGCCAAAAACCGTATCATTCTTCTGTCAAAACACCTCTCCGACGTCGCAAATCAAGCCTATACGCGGATATCCGCGAATATTCGATAAATGTGGCAGCTTCATGGCATGGCTTTCCTGCCCGTGCGGCGCCGGCAAGCCTGGCCCCCCCTATTCCTTGGCCTGGGATCTATCACTCGAACAGAATGCCAGAACAGCATCGGATCGGCTACGGCTGCGGCCCCGGTTACGGTTATGGTTTCTGGGCCCTGAAGTAATTATCCACCGCGCGCGCGATGGAGGCGGCAATGGCGGCACGCGAGGTGGCGTTGGTCAACATTCTTTCGTCCTTCCGGTTCGACAAATAGCCTAATTCGATCAATACCGATGGCACATCCGGCGCCTTGAGAACACGGAACCCGGCGAACCGGTGCGGTTTGCGGCGCATCCGGATAAGTTGTCGCAATTCCGGCACCAGGGCGGCCGCGAATTGTGCGGAATAATTCATCGTCTCGCGCTGGGTCAGATCGATCAGGATCGAGGCGACCTGATCATCATGACCGGTCAAATTCACCCCGGCGATCACATCGGCGCGGTTTTCCTTTGCCGCCAGCGCGGCGGATTCCTTATCGGATGATTTTTCCGACAACGTATAGATGCCGCCACCGCGAATTCTTTTGTTACCTATCGAATCAGCATGGATGGAAACAAACAAATCCGCCTCCGCGGCCCGGGCAATAGCCACCCTCCGGCGCAGGGAAATAAAGACATCCCCATTGCGGGTCAGACGGACCCGCTGCCGGCCAAGAGCCTTAATCGCCTTGCCGATCTGCCGCGCCATATTCAGGGTAACGCCTTTTTCAAAGGTGCCGCTGATCCCGATGGCGCCAGGGTCGACACCGCCATGGCCGGGGTCAATTACGACCAATGGCATTTGCGCGGGCCGCCGTTTCGGTTTCAGCGTTTGCGCTGTCTTGTTCGGACGCGCGGCCGGGATTGGTGGCGGTTTTCGAGCCGCCATAAAAGCCTGGCGCGAGGCCGGCTTGATATCGATCACCAAGCGTGGGCCATAGCCTTCGGCGGCGGGCAGCAAAAATGACTTTTTCACCACACCTGGGCCGCGCAAATCCAACACAACGCGTGCGTTGCCCTGTTGGTAATGGCCATAGCGCAGGCCCGCGATCAAGCCGCCGTTGCGCCGGGCTGTTCCGGCGGGCACCTGCCAGCCAATATCGGGTAAATCCAGAACGATCCGATACGGATCAGCCAAGGCGAAAACGTGAAAGCTGACGGGCGCCGACAGATCAAGCACAAGCCGGGTCGTGCCGTTATGCACGCCAATTCTGATACCGCGAGCAACAGTCTCCGCCCAGGCGTTTTGCGACAATGCACAACACAGACTGACGATCAGAATCAAATAAAGGCGTATATTACCAGGCATCATACATTTAGTTGCCGCGAATCGCTGAGCCACCATATCTAATGTCGCCACAGATAGCCATTCGGAGCTAACAATAGGCACCGCATTTCTCGTCGGGCTGCGGGCGGGCAGTATTTATTCTTTGAGAAAACAAAGATTAAGCGTATATCATGCTACTTGTGTAAAAGTTCCGTCACCATTTCACTGGGTATTTGTATCGAGTGAAAGCGTGGCAGCGATAGGCTGGGTTGTTTTGGCGCCAAAGTTTCTTAGGTCGCTACAGGTTTCAGGCCGACGCTGTTGCGCAGTTGGATTGATGGATTGGATCGGTGAATTCGAAGCCAGATCGGCGTAATGCCGCTCGGGTGATGGTAGAAGGATCCCCGTCCTGGTCGGCCCATGGTGTTAATGCGGCTTTTTTGTTCCGCGTTAAAAATCAAGGCAAGAATGTGAAGTCCGCAATCTTGGGCCGTGCCGTTTGACGGGTTGATATCCCCATGACCGGCTTCGCTATAATTAGGGACCGCGCTATCCGGCATGATTATGCCGGCTGGTCGCGGGCATGGAAAACATGACGACGCGTATGTTAATTGACGCGACGCATGCGGAAGAGACCCGCATCGTCGTCGTTGATGGTAAGCGATTGGTTGATTTCGATTTTGAATCAGCCACCAAACGGCAACTCAAAGGCAATATTTATCTGGCCAAGGTGACGCGGGTCGAACCCTCGTTGCAGGCAGCCTTCGTGGACTATGGCGGCAATCGCCATGGCTTTTTGTCATTCAACGAAATCCACCCGGATTATTATCAGATCCCAGTCGCCGACCGCGAGGCGCTGCTGCTGGACGAGGCTGAAGAAGCCGCCCGGCAGGCGGCGTTGGAAGACCGGGTAGACGGTAGCGGCGCCGATGACGATGACGCCGATGATGCCGATGATGTCATCGATGGCGCGGCGGATGGCGGGCCAGACAGCGAATTTGGCAGTACCGCCGAGGCGGCGCCTGCCGGTGACGATCAAGAGAGCGATAGCGACGACGATAGTCCCGAGGCAAGCGAGGAAGCCGGCGCCATAGACGCCATGGACGAGGTACCCCGCCCCCGTGGCCGCAGCCGGCGCAGTTATAAAATTCAGGAAGTTATCAAACGGCGGCAAATCCTGCTGATCCAGGTCGTCAAGGAGGAACGTGGCAACAAGGGCGCGGCGTTGACCACCTATTTATCCCTGGCTGGCCGCTATTGCGTTTTGATGCCCAATACGGCGCGGGGCGGCGGCATTAGCCGCAAGATCGCCAGTCAAACCCATCGGCGCAAATTAAAGGGTATTGTGAGCGAACTGGACGTACCCGAGGGTATGGGCGTTATCGTCCGAACCGCGGGGCAAAGCCGAACAAAGGCGGAAATCCGCCGTGATTTCGAGTATTTGCTGCGGCTTTGGGATAGTGTCCGGGACCTGACCCTGGATTCCACCGCACCGACGGTGGTCTATGAAGAAGCCGATCTGATAAAGCGCGCCATCCGCGATATGTATGCCAAGGGCATTGATGAAATTTTGGTCGATGGCGAAGACGGCTATCGTGTCGCCAAGGATTTCATGCGCATGCTGATGCCGTCGCATGCCAAAAAAGTTCAACCCTATCGCGACCGCATCCCCCTGCTACACCGCTATCAGGTGGAACAGCAACTGGACAGCATGCATTCCAATGTGGTGCAACTGAAATCCGGCGGTTATTTGGTTTTCGCCCAGACGGAAGCCCTGGTCGCCGTTGACGTTAATTCGGGCCGTTCGACCAAAGAGCGGAATGTCGAAGAAACCGCGCTGAAGACCAACCTGGAAGCGGCGGATGAAGTCGGCCGACAGTTGCGTTTGCGGGACCTGGCCGGCCTGGTGGTCATCGATTACATCGATATGGATGAGAACCGCAACAACCGCGCAGTGGAGAGCCGCATGAAGGAGGCCTTAAAGGATGATAGGGCCCGCATTCAGGTCGGCCGCATTTCATCTTTTGGGCTGATGGAATTGTCCCGCCAGCGGCTGCGCCCCGGCCTGTTCGAAGCATCAACCAAAATCTGCGAAATTTGCGGAGGCACGGGTTTTGTCCGCACCACGGAATCAACCTCGCTACATGTGCTGCGAACAATTGAGGAGGAGGGCATCCGGGGCCGCGCCGCCCAATTGACGGTGCATGCGCCAGCCGAAGTAGCACTATATCTGCTGAACCAGAAGCGCGACCATCTGGCGGAGATCCAACTACGTTACGGTATGCAGGTCTATATTCTGGGCGACGAAACCCTGGTGGCACCGGACTGCCGCGTGACCATCGACCAGACCCGCACGGCGGAAGAAGTTGAAGAGATCGAAAATGAACGCCGGCGTACGGCAGCCTTGCAGGCCGTGTCGGATGACGACGACGACGACATCGTCGAGGATATTGACGATGACGCGGCGGAGGCAAGCGCCGAGGCCGAGGCCGAAGCCGACGGTGAAGAGGACGGCGAAAAACCCAAGGAACGGCGCCCGCGCCGCCGACGCCGCTCCCGCAGCCGTGGCGAGGGGAGAAAGAGTGGGGAAACCGGTGACAGCCTTGAAGCCGGCGATACCACCGCTGATACCGCCGCTCCGGGCGAGGACGGCGCCGAGGAAGGGTCAGGCAGCCTGCCAACCGACGCAAATGGATCTGACGAAGAAGGCAGTGACGGTGAAGAGAAGACGCGCCGGCGCCGCCGTGGCCGCCGTGGCGGACGGCGGCGGCGGACCAGTGGCGAAGAAACCGATCAGGCGACGGATCAAGCCGAGGATCAGACCGCTGATCAGGCTGGGAACAATGGCGGCACTGAAACTGCTGAACCAACCGAAACAGCGGCGCCCATTGGATTTGGCGCCTCGGGGATGGTGATGAGAGAGTCCCCTGCCGTAGCGGAGACCCAGGGCAACGCCGGGCACGAGGCAGCAGCGAACGACGATGCCCTACCCACAAGCGTATCGTTTACACCCGAGCCGACACAGATAGAACCAGCCATACCGGAACCAATCATACCGGAACCAGCCGCTGCGGCGGAACCTGTGGCGGCAACAGTAGCGGACGCCGGCGAAGAAAAAGCCGATGACGTGGAAAAGCCAAGGCGGCGCGGCTGGTGGCAAAGGGGCCGTCTGTTCTAGAGCAGTTCCGGGCTATTCTGGGCCGCTTTCGTGACCTCAAATTATTGGAAATTGCTTTAGGATCGCGCCAGCCATTTAGTCAGGCGGCGGCAGGCTTCGGACATGTCCTCTGTCGATCCGGCGAAGGAAAAGCGGATATAGGATGCGCCGTCTATGGGATCGAAATCATTGCCGGGCGTCGCCGCCACGCCGGTGTGCGCCAATAACTCGGCGCAAAAGGCGACGGCATCGTTGGTAAATTTGCGCACATCGGCATAGATATAGAAGGCGCCATCGGCGGGCGCCAATTGGTCCAGTCCGGCCTTGGGCAACTCCGCCAGCAATAGTTCCCGGTTGCGGGCATAACGCGCCACGTTGGCATCCAGTTCCACCCTGCAATCAAAGGCCGCGATGGCGGCGTGCTGGGCCAGACTGGGGGCGGAAATAAATAGGTTCTGGGCCAACCGCTCGACCGGGCGGATCATCTCCTCGGGCAGCACCATCCAACCCAGCCGCCAGCCGGTCATGGAATAATATTTCGAGAACGAGTTGATCACCACGGCATTTGCATCAAAAGCAGCGGCCGTCGCCGCCGGCTCACCATAGGTAATCCCGTGGTAGATTTCGTCCGAGATATAGCGAATTCCGTTGGCCCGGCAATAATCCATGATTTGCCGTAACTCGTCACCGCGCAACATGGTCCCGGTCGGGTTTGCGGGCGAAGCAATCAGCAAGCCATCCAAGGCGCTGCCGCCCGCCGCCTCCAGCGCCTCCAGCGTGGGTTGAAAGCGGCTTTCCGGCCCAACCGGCACTTCCACCGCCTGAATATCCAAGGCGCCGAGAATGTTCCGGTAGCAGGGATACCCTGGCCGCAGGATGGCGACTTTATCGCCGGGATCAAAAGCCGCCAGGAATGTCAGCAGGAAGGCGCCGGATGACCCGGTCGTAACGCAGATCCGTTCGCTTGGCACCGCAATACCATAAAACTCCTGGTAATGCCGGCTGATGCGTGCCCGTAGTGGTTCGATCCCCATGGCCAGGCTGTAACCCAGCACCTCGTTGTCCAGAGCCTGCTTGGCCGCCGCCACCACGCCCTTTGGCGCCGGGGTGGAGGGCTGACCCACTTCCATGTGCAAAACCCCCTCGCCCGCGCTTTCGCGGTCGGCCGCCGCTTTCATCACGTCCATTACGATAAAAGCCGGAATGGCGCCGCGTTGAGAAATTTTCATAACAACCTCAAAATTTATCGAACGAGGCCAGACCAAAAGCCTGGGGATCAGAGACAAACTGACAGCTATCCGGCCTGATGCGAATGCCCTCCGAGCACCATAGCCCCTGTACCCGGCTCCCAACCTGCATATTTCCAAGCGTTGGCGGCCTGGGCGCCGCCATGGCCTGGGCCAGGGATTTGCCCTCTGCCATCACGGCGAGGCTAACCGCCGCCGCCGCCATTGCACCCACGGCCCCGCCCGCGCCAACCGTGGCCAGCAAAGTCTGGTGCACATGTTCATTGACCCCCAACAAGGGCAAGGGATAGCCGCGCCAGCGGGCCGCGCTGCCGGGGGCAAGGAAAATGCCCAGGCTGGGCACCATGGCGGCGCTGCCAAAGGCGCCATTCATTTGATAGACGCAGGCAGCAGCCGAACCAAAGCTGTCCCCGACCACAATTCCAGCCTCGCCCCTGTCAATTGCCGTGTCCATATCGCCCTGGTCGAAAGCCTGGGCCCCCGCCTCGGCCGCGGAATTCCGCAGCAGGCCGCTCAACTGGTACGCCAGGTTGTCGCCCGGTCCCAACAGCGGAAGGTGCAGCACATTATTGCCAATGGGCCGTCGGTCCGTCTCGCGCCAAACCGCGCGATATTGGCGTAAATCGGAAATCGTGACCGCGCCGCCTTGCGCGGTACTGGCCCGCAGAAATTGCTGCCCCGCCTCGCCACCATATAAATCACCGACCCCGCGGGTCCGTATGCGGGTCAGAAGCGAGGCCAATTCGACTTGGATCAAATTTTCCGCCTCGGCCGGTGCCGTGTTATCGGAATGCAGAAATAGCGCGGCGGCGGATGCATCGGCCTTTAACCGCCCGGCCTGCGGCGTCAGGCGTTTTGCCAGGGCGCGGCTGATCCGATGGCCAAAGCGGGCCAGGGATTCCGCCGGCGCCACCAATCGTCCCCATGGCAGGCGGCCATAGCGGCTGTGCAACAGCGCCATCCCGCGCAATGCCCCCGGCACCGCGATCGCGCCGCCCGCCGCCGCCGCCGCCAGCCTGAAATCCAGGGTCTCGGTCTTGTTGCTGCGATGATCGTAATACAGACAAACCCCGCCGCCGCCCAATCCGACAGCGACCGGATAGGTCACGGTCATGGTAAAAAAGGCCGCCGTGACCGCATCGGCCGCGGTGCCGCCAGCCGAAAGCACATCGCGGGCCACCAAGGCGGCCCGCGGTTCTTCAACCACGGCGGCGCCCAGGAACCCCCCTATTGCGCCAATTTCACCAGCCTTCGGCGCCGGCGCGCTACAAGCCGAGACGCTCAACAGCAGGGCCAGCAGAGCCGTGCGTTGACGGCGCCGTACGCCGAACCTAGTTTGATCTTGTATGAAGAATGAGGTCATGCGCTTGCGATACATAATTGGGCTTTTACTACTTCCTATCTTGACTCTTCTGATCCTGCGGGAGCCGGCTCAGGCGCGGTCATTCAGCTTTATTCGCGATGCGGAGATCGAAGATACCATTCGCCGGTTCGGCGCACCACTGTTCGCCATCGCCGGCTTGGAACCATCCGCGGTGCGGGTATACTTGGTCAATGATCCGTCCCTCAACGCCTTTGTCGCCGGTGGCCAAAAAATCTTTATCAATACCGGCCTGCTGATCGCCTCGGACAACGCCAATCAGGTGATCGGCGTGATCGCCCATGAAACCGGCCACATAACCGGCGGTCATCTGGCTCGCGCCCAGGATGCCCTGCGCGATGCGTCCGCGCAATCCATCATGGCCTTTGTTTTGGGTGCCGCAGCCGCTGTCGCCGGCCAGGCCGGGGCGGGGCAGGCCATCATTGCGGGCGGGTCGCAATTCGCGCAACGGTCGTATCTGAAATATAGCCGTGTCCAGGAGAGTTCGGCGGATCAAGCCGCCTTGAGCATGCTGGAACAGACTAGGCAGTCGGCCAGGGGCATGCTGAAATTTTTTGATAAACTGGGCGATCAGGAAGCCTTGTTGACGTCCAGCCAGGACCCTTATGTCCGCACCCATCCCTTGACCCGTGACCGAATCGATACAATCCGCGCCCACGTGGCACGCTCGGCCAATTCCAATGTGGCCGAACGGCCGGAATTTGTTGAACGGCACAGCCGCATGCGGGCCAAACTGATCGCCTTCCTAAGCTCGCCAATAACGACCTTCCGCCACTATCCGGCCAGCGATAACAGCCTAACAAGCCGTTATGCCCGGTCCATTGCCCAGCATAAGAAACGGCAAACCGACAAGGCGCTCGCCTTGATCGAGGGGCTATTGACGGACCATCCCATGGATCCCTATTTCCACGAACTTCAGGGCCAAATTCTGTTGGAAAGCGGCAACGCGGAAGCTGCCGTCGCGCCCTATGAACGCGCCGTGGCCTTGCGCCCCAATGAAGTGTTGTTGCGCATCGGGTTGGGCCAGGCTCAAGTTTCAGTTGAAAATGACCGCCACCTCCTGGCAGCGGTCGAGAATATGAGCCGTGCCGTGCACCTGGCGCGGGACGATCCGTCTGCCTGGCGTTGGTTGGGAATGGCCCATGGCCGCCTTGGAAATATCGGCTTGGCGGCCCTGGCCACCGCGGAACGCTATATGTTGACCGGCAAGTTCCGTGATGCCGCCGGTCAGGCGGCGCGGGCGGGACGCGCCCTGGCCAAAGGCACACCGGGTTGGCTGCGGGCCCAGGATCTTATAAGAGCCTCGGAACAAGCGGCGAAGCGAAGAAAAAACCAATGAGCACCGGCGACTACCTTCTCGCCCTGGACCAAGGCACCACCTCCAGCCGTGCGATTTTATTTGATCGCCACGGGGTCGCGCGGGCCAGCGCGCAACGGGAACTGCCGCAAATATTTCCAGGCCCCGGTCTGGTCGAACATGACGCCGGGCAAATCTGGCGCGATACCCTTGCCACGGCCCAGGCAGCCCTGGCCGAAAGCGGTGTTGGAGCGGAGCAAATTGCCGGCATCGGCATCGCCAACCAACGGGAAACCACGGTTATTTGGCGCCGGGACACCTCGCGGCCGATCCACAATGCTATCGTCTGGCAGGACCGGCGCACCGCGGCCCATTGCGAACGTCTGCGGCAGTGCGGCGCTGACAAGATGATCCAGGCCCGGACCGGCCTGATTGTCGATCCCTATTTCTCGGCCACCAAGATCTCCTGGCTACTGGACAATGTCGCCGGCGCCCGGACAGCGGCCGAGGCGGGAGATTTGGCATTTGGCACCATCGATAGCTGGCTGTTGTGGAACCTGACGGGCGGGGCCAGCCATGCCACCGATGCCAGCAACGCATCCCGAACCATGCTGTTCGATATTCACCGCCAATGTTGGGATGAAGAGCTGTGCCAGCTGTTTGATATCCCCATGGCCCTGTTGCCGGAGGTGCGCGATTGCGCCGCCGATTTCGGGCATACGGCGAAAGATTTGTTTGCGGTGCCCATCGCCATCGCCGGCATGGCCGGGGACCAGCAGGCCGCCACGGTCGGACAAGCCTGTTTCGCGCCGGGAATGATCAAGGCGACCTATGGCACCGGCTGCTTCGTCATGCTGAACACCGGCGACGAGGCCGTGGCGTCGCAAAACCGCATGTTGACCACCGTGGCCTATCGCCTGGAAGGCCATACCACCTATGCCTTGGAGGGCAGTATTTTCGTCGCCGGGGCCGCCATGCAATGGCTGCGCGACGGCTTGGAGTTGATCGATGCGGCGCCCGAATCCGAGGCCCTGGCCAGCGGTCTCGACTCCACCAATGGCGTCATCATGGTCCCGGCCTTCACGGGCCTGGGCGCACCTTATTGGGACGCCGAGGCCAGAGGCGCCATATTGGGCCTGACCCGCGATAGCGGCATCGCCCAGATCGTCCGGGCCGGATTGGAAGCCGTGTGCTATCAGAGCCGTGATTTATTGCTGGCCATGCAGGCCGATGCGAAATCCGCCACGGCATTTGGTGCTGGCGCCGGACTATCTCTTGACGTATTGCGGGTCGATGGCGGCATGGTGGAGAATGATTGGCTGATGCAGTTTTTATCCGACATTCTGGAGGCCACGGTCGACCGGCCCGCCGTCACCGAGACCACGGCCCTGGGCGCGGCTTATTTGGCCGGCCTGCAAACAGGCGTGTTCCCCTCGCTGGACGCCATCACGGCCCAATGGCGCGGACAGGCCAGCTTCACCCCCGGCATGGCGGCGGAAATGCGGGATCGCCTGTATGCGGCCTGGCAGGCGGCGGTGGCGCGGGTACGCACATTCGCGTGAACACCTTGCCTCACGGTATATCCAGCCGCATGTTTTCCCAGTAATCTTGTCGCAAATCCGCCGACAGCCCGCACGGAGACACCATGATCCCAACAATTGTTCAACGCATCAGTCTGATATTGACGCTCGTCATCATAGCCGCGCTGCTGCCCATCGCGCCCGCGCTGGCGGCCGATGGCAAAGAGGCACAACAATCCACCGATCTGGAACGCAGCCGCATCGAACAGATCATCCGCAATTATCTGTTGGATAACCCGGAATTACTGGTTGAAGTAATGCGCAAATTAGAGGCCCGGCAAAAGCGCGAGGAAGAGGCCGGCCTGGTTGGCAAAATCATGGCCAACCGCAAGGCCTTGTTCGCTTCCGCGGATGATTTCGTCGTCAACCCGGCGGGCGCAATTCCAGTGGTCGAATTTTTCGACTACCAATGCGGCTATTGCAAACGTTTCACGCCCATCGTGACGCGGCTTTTAGCGACGGATAAGACCGTACGCTTTGTATTCAAGGAGTTCCCGATCCTTGGCAAGATGTCGGTGGTCGCCAGCCGGGCCGCCCTGGCCGCCAAAATGCAGGGTAAGTACCAGGCCTTTCATGATGCGATGATGGGCCTGCGCCGAGGTCTGACGGAAGCCATGATATATCAGACCGCCACGGACGTCGGCCTGGACATCGACCGCCTGAAAAAAGATATGACCCGGCCCGAAATCATGCAGACCATACAGGCCAACCGGAAATTGGCCGAAGCCCTGGGCATTCGCGGCACCCCCAGCATTGTGATCGGCGAACAACTGGCCCCCGGCGCCATCAGTTATGAGCAACTGACAGCGCTGATCGAACAGGCGCGAGCAAGTTGCTCGGTCTGTTGAGACTACAAATTAAGCAAAATCGCTATCCCAGACCGGCTGCAATCCGGCGATGACATCGTCGGACAACGGACCCATGGCGGCGGCCCCAAGGGCTGCTTCCAAGTGGGATAATTCCGCCAGACCCAGAACGACGCCGGAGACGCCGGGATGGGCCAAACCAAAGCGCACGGCGGCCTGGGCCCGGCTGCCCTGATCGGGTGCCAGCACCGCGAACAGTTTTTCCGCTCTGCGCTGTTCCATGGCCACATCGGAGTTCCGGGTGATAGGCATTTCGCGGCCATGGGGCTGGGGATTGGCCAGGGTACCACCGGCGAAAATACGAATATTCATGACCGCCACGCCCGCCGCCTGACAATCGGCGATCAGATTTTCGAAATCCGTGGTCGACCACTTCTCCGGCACCGCGCGGCCCGCCGATGGGTTGAGCAGGTTATAATAAATCTGCGCCGAAGCCACCCGGCCGCTGGCGATCACCTGCTTGCATTGGCCCGGATCGCCCAGTGCGGTAAAGCCGATGTGATCGAACAAGCCCTGGGCTTTCAACTTGTCCAGGCTATCACAGACCCCGCCGGCGCCGAGCACATGGCTGACATCGAAACCATCCTGGCCCAGGGGATTATGCAATTGATACAGATCCACCCGATCCAGCCCCAGTCGTTTCAAACTGCCAGTCAGGGAAGCTTCGATCTGGCCGGGAATATCGTCCAGGCGGCTGGTATCCAGGCGGAATTTCGTGGACAGATATGGCAGCTCGTCCTTTGGCAGTTCCGCCAGCAACCAGCCCAGCGCCTCTTCCGACGCACCGTTCCCGTAACTCTCGGCCGTATCAATCCAGTTGATCCCGGCATCCAGAATGCGGCGGATCAAGGCACGCCGGGTATCATCATCGGCGTGGATGACAATGCCGCCGACATAGCCCGCCCCAAGAACCAATTCCGAAATTTCCAATCCTGTTTTACCGAACGGTCTGCGTTTCAACATGCTCACCAATCCCCAATTATTGTTGTCTTGCCCGACAGCAAATCAGAGCTACGGCCAGGATGCAAATATTCCCTTCGCAAATTACGCTTTGTCCTGGCCCCGCCATGGGGTAGGCATCGCTCAAATAGACCTTCATCATGACGAGGCGGCACAGTGCAGGATTTTTTTGGCCACACAGCCCTTTTGACCGGAGCGGCCGGCGGTATCGGGCTGTGCCTGAACCGCGCCTTCCCGGCCGAGGGCGCTAACCGATGACGGGGTCGGAAAGAATGCGCGTTGCTGTTGTTGGCGTCGGCCATTTCGGCCGCCTGCACGCGGAAAAATACGCTGCCATGGCGGATGTTGAACTGGTCGCGGTCGTCGATCAGGACCAGGCCCGTGGCGAAGAGATTGCAGCCCACCTGGGCTGCCGCGCGCTACAGGACTATCGCCAGTTGGCCGGCCAGATTGAAGCGGCATCCCTGACCGTGCCTACCAACCTGCACCATCAGGTGGGCCGCGAGCTGTTGGAAATGGGCATTCATTTACTGGTCGAAAAACCGATCACCGAGTCCGTCGAGACCGCAAATATCCTGATCTCCGCGGCCAAGGCCCGTGGCCTGACCCTGCAGGTGGGACATCTGGAACGTTTCTCGCCGGCCTATTTTGCCTTGGCGGAGCGGGTCAGCAAACCGCTTTTCATCGAGGCCAACCGTATCGCGGCCTTCCGGCCCCGGGCGACGGATGTAAATGTGGTGCTGGATCTGATGATCCATGACATCGATCTGATCATGGCGCTGGTGCAGTCGCCGCTTATCTCGGTTGATGCAGTGGGCGCGGCGGTGGTTTCGGAACGGGAGGATATCGTCTCGGCCCGTCTCGGTTTTGCCTCCGGCTGCGCCGCCAATTTGACCGCCAGCAGAGTATCCCTGAAAACCGAACGCAGCATGCGGATTTTTCAACCCGACGCCTATCTGGTGGCCGATCTGGCCGAACGCAAGGTGACGTTCCGGCGCAAGGGAAAGGGCGAGATGTTTCCCGGCATCCCGAACATCGAGACGGAGGAGTTCCGTTTCGAAGAGGCGGACGCCCTGGCGAGCGAAATCGCGGCTTTTATCCAGTGCGTGCGCCGGCGCGAAACCCCGGCTGTCACGGGGGAAGCGGGCCGGAATGCGGTAGAGGCGGCCTTGAAAATTACCGACAGCCTGCAAGCCCATCGCCGCCTGCTGGAACAAAGCGGCGTTATTTAGACCTGATCTAACCCCGGGCGGATCCCGGGGCGAATCCTGCTCTAATTGCGGTATTCGGGTTCTTCCTGATCCAGCATGCGCCGCAGGGCGGTGAAATGGCGGTCCGCCAGTTTAGGCAGCTCCATACCCATTTGCTGGCGCACCCGGTCGCGGACATCTTGCGAAATCGTGCGCAACTTGCCGCCCGTGGAGCGGGCCAGAACCTGGAACTGCGCCGCCCGCTCCAGATAATACAGATCGTTAAAACACTCGGCCACGCTGGGACCGACGGCCATGACCCCATGGCTTGCCATCATCAACAGGCTGCGGTTGCCCATTTTATGGGCCAGACGGTCGCCTTCGTCCGCGTCCAGAGCCAGACCCTCGTATTCATCGTCATAGGCTATGCGTTCATCAAACATCAGGGCATTTTGTTCGCACATTTCCAGCCGGCCGCCCTCCAGCAGAGTTAAGGCGGTGGCATAAGGTTGGTGGGTATGCATGGCCACCGTCGCCGCCGGGCAGGCCAGATGCACCCGGCTATGAATATAGAACGCCGTATCCTCAACCTGGTTGTCACCCTCCAGGACAGTGCCGTCCGCGTCGCAGAGCACCAGGGAAGACGCGGTAATTTCGGACCAATGCCAGCCATAGGGATTGATCAAAAAACGGTCGCCGCGCACCACGCCGTCTTCGCCCGCCACGGCCATGGAGAAATGATTATCGACGCCTTCGTTGAAGCCAAGCCGCGCCGCCCATCGCAAGGACGCCGCCAAGTCGACCCGCATTTGCCCGATACTCGAATTGCTACCCAAAGCTACCTCCTCACAAGACGTCATTCCAAAAGACATGAATTCGACGCAATGTGCCGTCTTGGCTGGAAAATCGCAATGACCAAGACGCGGCTGCGCAAAGAAACAATTTTTCCCAGGCGGAGACATTCAGCCCCGCCGCGGGGCGGCATATCGTCAAAATATATGCATACCGGGGTATTGCGGGGCTTTCTTGAGCCAGAGGCGAGGCAATTTATGTGCAAAACGGATGGCAAAACGCCGCAGCGCTGGATATGCTGCGGTCAACCAGTTCGGAGCATGCAGCATCATGAAAATATCCAGCACGATCCGCCGCAATATGCAGGTCAATGGCAACGGTACGGCGACAATCTTCGGGGACCGGCAGCACAGTTGGCTCCAGTTCGGCGAGCGTATCGCCCGGCAGGCGGCGGGTTTGACAAAGCTGGGATTACAGAGCGGCGACCGGGTGGCGGTTTTATCCCTGAACAACGACCGCTATATGGAGAGTTATTTCGGGGTACCGTGGGGCGGCTTTGTCCTGGTGCCTATCAACACCCGTCTGGCGCCACCGGAAATTGTCTTCTGGCTGAACGATTCCGGCGCCACGGTGTTGATGGTGGATGAAAATTTCGTCGCCATGTTGCCGAAAATTCAAGACCAATTGGAAAGCGTCAAACATGTGGTCTTTCTAGGCGATGGTCCGGCACCGCAGGGGATGCTGTCGTTCGAAGGTTTGCTGGACGGCGTTTCAGCCATGCCGGCATTTGAAAACCAGAGCGAAGACCTGGCTATGCTGTACTACACCGGCGGCACCACGGGGCGCTCCAAGGGCGTTATGTTGAGCCAGCACAATGTGCTTTACAACGCCCTGCAATTCGCGCCAAAGGTCGGTTATCGCAGCCATTCGGTTTATTTGCACGCCGCACCCATGTTCCATATCGCGGACGGCACCTGTACCTACGCCATCGCAACCTCCGCCGGGTCTTCGGTCATCCTTCCCGCGTTCGACCCGGAAGCGGCCTTGCGCGCCATTCAGGAGCACAAAATCAGCATCACCATTTGGGTGCCGACCATGGTCAACATGGCGGTGCATTTTCCAGGCGTGGAGGGTTTCGACCTGTCCAGTCTGGTGGACATGATGTATGGCGCCTCGCCCATGCCCGAAGCGGTGGTTCGCCGCGCCATGCAGGTGATGCCTCATACCCGTTTTCATCACGCCTATGGACAAACAGAATCCGCGCCCATCCTGACCATGTTAGAGCCTGACCGCCACGTACTGGATCCCGCCATGAGCAAGCTGGGTTCCTGTGGTCAGGCTCTGATGGGTGTGGAATTGAAGATCGTCGACGAGGATGACAACGAAGTTTCCGCCGGCACGGTTGGCGAACTCTGCGCCCGCGGAGACAATGTCATGCTGGGCTATTGGCGGCAGCCCGAGTTGACCGCCCAGGCGCTGCGCAACGGCTGGCTGCACACGGGCGATGGTGCCCGCATGGATGAAGATGGCTTTATCTTTATCGTCGACCGGGTCAAGGATATGATCATTTCAGGCGGCGAAAATGTCTATTCGGCGGAGGTGGAAAACGCAATTTACCAGCACCCGGCAGTGGCGGAATGCGCCGTAATCGGCATTCCGCACGAAAAATGGGGCGAGCAGGTGCACGCCATCATCCGCCGGCACGAGGGCCAGAATGCGGATGAACAAATGATCATGGACCATTGCCGTACCCTGATCGCCGAATTCAAATGCCCCAGATCCGTTGAATTCCGCACCGATCCCCTGCCTCTTTCGGGCGCCGGAAAGATTTTGAAGACCACCTTGCGGGAACCTTTTTGGGCCGCCCAGGACAAGTCTGTGAATTGAACCTGACAAGCCGCCAGCGGACCAGTCTCTAAGATGCATTAAATTGCATAACCAGAGATTTACGCGTAGTTTTCCGCCATTTTATTAACGTTACGCATGGATTTTTAGGGAAAAATTAATCAACCCTTGCCAATATAGGTTCGAGTGATCCGGCTTTCGCAGCTCCCAGAGGCTAACAAGCGAATATCGTGATTGCGGGGACAGGAGAGGGCGTTTGCGCAGGGGTTCCGATATCGGTGTCGATGACATTGGACAGACCGGGTCTGGCATTACGCCCGGTGGCCATGGCGCTATTGGCATGGAACGCCCGTTAATCAAAAACACGAAGGCGCAATCGATACGTCTGTTCATACTTGCCGCCGTCATGGTTACGGTAATCGTATCGGTCGCCAGCGTGTCACTTTCCCTGCTCTATCACTCTGAATTTGACCGGCAATCAGGGTTATTGCGGGATTTGGCCTTGGGCGAGGCACTACTAGTCGAGACGGTGATAACGGCCGAGCATAAGCTCCACGGGGCCCATGCGCCCGAGGCCATGCCAGCTGACACTCTGGGTAAATTGACCGAGAAACTGGCGCACCGTTTGCCTAAGGCAAATTTTAGTAAAAGTGGCGAATTCATCCTGACCTTCCGCCGGGGCAACCAAATTATTCTGTCCCGTCGCGGCGACCCGTTCGTGCCCGGCCCCACCCGCGCCGTGCCCATGAATTCAGATCTGGCGGTCCCGGCCCGCCTCGGCCTGTTGGGAAAATCGGGCGTCGTAACGGTCCTGGATTATGCCGGCGTGAAAGTTTTAGCCGCGTACGCGCCCGTCCCCGGATTTGGCTTGGCGGTGTTGGCAAAAATCGACTTGTCCGAGGTTCGACGGCCATTTCTGCTGGCTAGTGTCATAAGTTCCGGCGGCTTGATCCTCTTCCTGATCCTGGTCATAGGCGGTTGGTACCGTATCAACCAAAGTATGATGCAGCGCGATCGGGCCACGGCGCTGTTGGCGCAAAGCGAGGCACGCCTGTCCCGCGCCCAGCGGACCGCCAAACTGGGCGGCTGGCAATATGACTTTCTGACGCAGGAATTCAGCGCCACGGAAGAAACTTATCGGCTTTGGGGCGTACCAAACGGCGGAATTAGGGATATCCTTGAAGCTTCAATAAGTTCAATTCGCCCTGACGACCGTATAGCCGCGCGCGAGGCCCGGCGCGCCGCGCTGAAAAACAGCCGCGACTATGGCATCGAATACCGCATCATCCGCCCGGATGGCCTGGAAGGCTATATCCACGAACAAGGTACCTTTGAATTCGACCGTCAGGGTATCCCTCTGCTCCTGTCCGGCACCGTGCACGATGTGACCGAGCGGCGGCAGACCGAGGACCGGCTGCGTCAACAGGCCCAAATATTCGACCAGATTCACGACGCCGTTATCTATACCGATACCAAAGGCACGGTCTTGAGCTGGAACGATGGCGCGGTACGGCAATCGGGCTACCGTGCCGAAGAAGCCATTGGCCGTAACCTTGATTTCTTCATCGCGCCTCAAGATAAGCGCCGGTTTTGGAGCGAGATGGCGCCCGTTGCCTACCGGGAAGGCAGCGCGCACTTCGACGTCTGGCTGCGCCACCAAACGGGCAGGCTTTTTCGCGGCCACAGTTCCGCCACCGTGGTGCGCGATCCACGGGGCAGCATTATCGGAACGATTTCCTGCATCCTGGATGTAACCGAAAAATTCCGAACCGAAGAAGCCTTGCGCAACTCGGAAGAACGCCTGACGGGCATTCTGCGCATGGCACCGGAAGCCGTGATCACCGTGGATACGGAACAGCGCATTACCCTATTTTCCGACAGTGCGGCGCGTATTTTTGGCTATGAGGCTTCCGAAATCATGGGCCAGCATTTGAAAAATCTAATTCCCGAAGGCGTTCGGGACCGGCACGATTCCCATGTACGGGATTTTGCGGACGGCACCGACGACCGCCGGGACCTCAACAAACAACGCGACATCTTCGGCCAGCGAAAAGACGGTAGTCTATTTCCAGCTCTAGCCAGCGTCTCCAAATTGCATCTGCCCAATGAAACCGTATTTACAGTCCTTTTGCACGATATCACTGAACGCAAGCAGGCAGAACAGGCCCTGATCGAAGCCAAGCATCAGGCGGAAGTCGCAAACCGTACAAAGTCGGACTTCCTGGCCCACATGAGTCACGAATTGCGTACGCCATTGAATGCGATACTTGGCTTTTCGCAAATGATGATGGCAGGCATGCTACCCAAGGACCGAATCGATAAGGTCCGCGAATACGCTACTGACATATTTGATAGCGGCACTCACCTGCTTGCGGTCATCAATGATCTGTTGGATCTGGCCAAGATTGAAGCAGGTCATACGGACCTGGAGGAAGACGAAGTCGATCTTTGTGAGGTTATCGAAACAAGCCTGCGGCAGGTGGATGGCCGCGCCCGCGACGCCGGCCTGCGGGTCGTCAACAATGTGCATGGCGATATGCCGCTGTTGTGGGCGGATGAGCGAAAATTAAAGCAGGTTGTGCTGAACCTGCTGTCGAATGCGGTCAAGTTCACTCCCAGGCATGGGAAGATCGAAGTGACGGCGGGCGTGCACGAAAATGGCCGCGTAGAGCTGTCGGTGCGCGACACGGGTGACGGCATGACAGCGGCCGAAGTGGAACTATCCCTGCAACCGTTTGGCCAAATTGATAATGCTTTGACCCGCGATCATGAAGGCACCGGCCTGGGCTTGCCCCTGTCCCGATCGCTTTGCCAGCTACATGGCGGTGACTTGGAAATAAACAGTGTCAAACGTGTAGGCACCACCGTATTGGTCTATCTACCCCAAGAACGCGTTTTATCGGCCCATGATCCGCGAACGGCGGCGAACGGCGAACTGGCGGCACCCGAGACGATTGTTTAAAATAGCGGAACGGGTATCTGGGAAGCGTCGGGTTAGGGGTACAAGCATATATGACAAATGAGCGCCCGATTGCCGCCACCTTTGACTACATCATTGTCGGCGGCGGCTCCGCCGGGGCGACCTTGGCGGCGCGGCTGAGCGAGGATGCCGCCACCCGCGTGCTGCTTTTGGAAGCTGGGCGCGATTTTCGTAGCGCCGAGACGCCGGAACATATCCAGATCCCGAACCCGCTTAGAGCCATCGAGGATGACGATTACCGCTGGCCGAAGCTAATGGCGCGGCGCACCTCGACGCAGGAGCCACGCATTCTATGGCGTGGCCGCGCCATGGGTGGCAGCTCAACCATCAATGGCCAAATAGCCATCCGCGCCATCCCGGAGGATTTTGAACGCTGGGCGGCATTGGGCTGTCACGGCTGGGGTTGGGATGACGTTCTGCCATATTTTTGCAAACTGGAAGATGACGTCGATTTTGGCGATGCGCCCTATCATGGTTCGGGCGGACCGATACCGGTCTACCGGGCCCCGGTGGAAGCCTGGGGGCATGTTGACCGGGGCCTGATGCAGGCTGGCATGGCGCTTGGTTATGGCTGGTGCGACGACCACAATGCGCCCGAGGGTACGGGCGTTTCCCCCTATGCCATCAATAGCCGCAACAACCGGCGGGTTTCAACCAATGACGGCTATCTGGAACCGGCGCGGGAACGCAAAAATCTAACCATTATCGGCGATGCCCTGGTTGATGGCCTGACCTTCGAGGGCAACCGCCATCGCGCCAACGGCGTGACGGTCACAATTGGCGGCCAACAACAGTCCTTTCGCGCCGAACGGGAAACCATTCTGGCGGCAGGCGCCATTCACAGCCCGGCAATCCTACAGCGCGCGGGCATTGGCCCTGGCGCGCTGTTGCAAAGCCTGGGCATTCCGGTCCGGGTGGATCGCCCCGTAGGTCTACACCTGTTGGACCATCCAATCGTGGCAATCAATTTAAGCCTGAAGGCAACGGCGCGCGCCACCACTTTGGTGCATCGCCACACCAATTGCTGCCTCCGCTATGCATCCGGTCTGCCTGGGACCGGCCGCAACGACATGATTATGATCGCCGGCAACCTTCGGGCCCATGAACAGGGCGATTATGATCTGGGGCGGATCGCCGTATCCGTCTATCAAAGTTACAGCGAAGGCGAGGTCGCCATTATCAGCCCCGATGCCGGGCTCGACCCGCGTGTCGATGAATGCATGCTCTCGGATGAACGGGACTTCATCCGATTACGCGACGGTGTCGCGCGTCTGACCGCCCTTGGCCGACATGCCGCCCTACAGGATATCAGCCACGATATCAGCTATGGCTATAGCGGTATTCCGATAACCAAGACACCTTCAGCCCAAGATTTGGACGACTGGATTATGGCGGAATGCAGCGACGCACAGCACGCCATCGGCACCTGCCGCATGGGACCGGTGGATGATCCACAAAGTATTGTGGACGCCGATTGCCGCGTCATCGGCTGTCAGGACCTGCGGGTTATTGACGCCTCGATCATGGCGGACAACGTCCGCGCCAACACCCATCTGACCACGGTCATGATCGCGGAAAAAATGGCTGATCGTCTCCGTGGCCTAATCTGATAGCGCCGCGCCATGCATAAATGGTGCTTCTCTCATTAATTCGGAATTGCTCTAACCACGCGGTAGGTTTAAGTTCCGCAACGCCCAAAATCGAACGAACCATCGAACAAACCATTGTGTATTGAAAGATCCCGGTATCATGTCATTCCTTGCTGAATCTCTCGCGCGCGTGCAGCCCTCCGCCACCATGGCGATCAGCGACCAGGCCCGAAATATGAAAGCCGCGGGCCACGATGTCATTTCCTTGAGCGCCGGCGAGCCGGACTTTGATACGCCGGACAACATCAAGGCGGCGGCGATCCGGGCAATCGAGGCGGGCGATACCAAATATACCGATGTCAGCGGCACCCCGGCTTTAAAAGCGGCCGTCGTGGCCAAATTCAAGCGCGACAACGGCCTGGACTATGGCATAGACCAAATAATCATCTGCACGGGTGGCAAGCAGGTGCTCTACAGCGCCCTGGTCGCCACCATCAACCCCGGTGACGAGGTGGTCATCCCGGCACCTTTTTGGGTCTCCTATCCCGACATGGTGCATTTAGCGGGCGGCACACCGGTCATCATCGATGTCACGGCCGAGACCGCATTTCGCATGACGGCCGAGGCGTTGGAGGCAGCCATTACGCCCAAGACCAAATGGCTGATCTTCAACTCCCCCTCCAACCCCTCCGGCGCTGCCTATAGCTACGACGAGTTGAAGGCCTTGACGGATGTGTTGATGCGCCACCCCCATGTCTGGGTGATGACCGATGATATGTACGAACATCTTGTCTATGACGATTTCACCTTCGCCACGCCGGCGCAGGTGGAGCCGGGGCTCTACGAACGCACCCTGACCGTCAACGGGGTCTCCAAGGCTTATTGCATGACCGGCTGGCGCATCGGCTATGCCGCCGGACCAGCGGCGCTGATCAAGGCCATGTCAAAGGTGCAATCGCAAAGCACCTCCAATCCCGCCTCCATCAGCCAGGCGGCGGCGGTCGAGGCTTTGAACGGGCCCCAGGAGTTCATCGCCAAGCATAACGAAATCTTCAAGCAGCGCCGGGATTTGGTGGTCAGCATGCTGAACCAGGCCAACGGCATCGACTGCCTGACCCCTGATGGCGCTTTCTACGTCTAT
Organism: Alphaproteobacteria bacterium; assembly: GCA_016776605.1. GTDB lineage: Bacteria > Pseudomonadota > Alphaproteobacteria. The sequence goes on from JADHTB010000008.1 coordinate 145,587, forward strand.
CCCAGTTGCGCCGGCTGTATCGGCAAGAGCACGCCGGCAGGTAAGAAGATCGAGAATGATTTCGATTTCATCACTGAACTGTTGGCCGCCGAAGGCGTGGCGGTCGTGCATGGCCAGGCCTTTGGTCTGTCGCCGCATTTCCGCATTTCCTACGCCACCTCGACCGAGGCCCTGGAAGACGCCTGCCAGCGTATCCAGCGGTTTTGCGGCTCGTTAACGTAGGGAATACATAAATGTCACTAAAAATCGCGGTCATGGGGGCGGGCGGTATTGGCGGCTATTACGGTGGCCGGCTTGCCGCATCTGGTGCGGATGTCACTTTCATCGCCAGGGGCGCGCATCTGGCGGCCATGCAAAAAGATGGCCTGCGCATCATCTCTCCCCTGGGCGATGTCCATATTCCTTCCGTCAAGGCCACCGACGATCCAGGCAGCATCGGCCCGGTCGATATCGTTATGTTCTGCGTCAAACTGTACGACGTGGATGAGGCGAGCGAACTTTGCCGGCCACTGATCGGCCCGGACACGGCGGTGATCTCGTTCCTTAACGGCATCGATTCCGAGGCGCGCATGCAAGCTATCCTGGGCGCCGACGCGGTGGTCGGCGGCGTGGCGCAGATCCCCTCCAATATCCGCGAACCCGGGGTGATTGAACACAAGGCGGAATTCGCGGTTCTGGAGTTTGGGGAACTGGACGGCCGTGAGAGCCCGCGCCTGAAGCGGTTTCACGACACCTGTACCGACGCCGGCATCCAGAGCTATCTGGTCAGTAATATCGAGGCGGCGATCTGGCTGAAATTTGCCATCCTTGTGCCCTTTGCCACGGCCTGCTGCCTGACCCGCCTGCCCGGCAAAATCCTGATCCAAGAGCCCGCCGTCCAGGAACTGGCCTTCGCGGCCATGCGGGAAATAATCGCCCTGGCGGAAGCCAAAGGTGTGCCCCTGCCACCAGATGCCCTGCAATCCCGTATGGACATGTTGAACAATTTCGCAAATGCAAAACCATCCATGCTAGTTGATCTACAGGGCAAGAGGCGCATCGAACTGGAAGGTTTGCACGGCGCCGTGGTGCGGATGGGCGCGGAATTTGGTGTGCCAACCCCTGTTCACAAGGTTGCCTACGCCGCCCTGAAACCATATGTGAACGGCCCGCCAGAAGAGTAAATAGCGGTTCTGGCATTTTTTTTTGCGAAATGCCTTGCGCCCGGCCCCTCGCCATTGATTAAATTGAACTCTGGTAGCGCACGGCAGGCCGTTATCCAGAAATCGGCCCCCGACTACCCTTGTGATGGACAGCATGGATAGGGCAGCAACATGACCAACAGCAAACCCACCGGCCCCCGCAGCGTCGCGTTAATCGGCCCATATTTATCGGGCAAGACCACGCTGCTTGAAGGTCTTTTGCACACTTCCGGCACCATCGGACGCAAAGGCTCGGTCACCGAGGGCAACACGGTTGGTGATAGCGTGCCTGAGTCCCGCAGCCGCAATATGAGCACCGAGGTCAATGTCGCCACGGCCCGGTTCATGGATGATGAAATTACATTTCTGGACTGCCCCGGGTCCATTGAACTGCTGCAGGAAAGCCTGTTCGTGCTGCCGGGCGTCGATGCCGCCGTCGTGGTCTGCGAGCCCGACAAGGACAAGGCCCAGGCCCTGGCGCCGCTGTTGCATACGCTGGATGAATTGGGCATCCCCCGTATGCTGTTTGTGAACAAAATCGACAAGGCAACCATTACCGTACAGGCCTTGCTGGACGCCTTGCAGCCGATCTCGTCCAAACCGCTGGTACTGCGCCACATTCCCGTACAGGAAGGCGACGAGATCACCGGCTACATCGATTTAGCCTCGGAGCGTGCCTATCACTACCAAGCCAGGCAGGTGTCAAAGGTCGTGGAATTGCCCGGTACCGCGGCAGACGCCTTCGGCGAGGCGCGCTACGGCATGTTGGAGGCTTTGGCGGATTTTGATGACGGCCTGATGGAAAAGGTATTGGAGGACGTCACGCCGGAAAAAGACGAATTGTACGCCAATTTGACCAAGGACTTTCAGAACGGCGAGATCGTTCCGGTCTTCCTGGGCGCGGCGGAACAAGGCGGCGGACTATTCCGCCTGTTGAAAGCGCTGCGGCACGAAGTACCAAGCGCCGGTGCGGCAGCCGCCCGCGTGGGTGCCGATGGCGCCACCGGCACGCTGGCTCAGGTATTGAAGACCTATCACACACAGCATGGTGGAAAAATATCCATCGCCAGGGTTTGGGCCGGGGAACTGAAAGACGGCATGACCCTGAATGGCCAACGGGTTTCCGGCATTTTCCGTATGATGGGGCATGATCAGGAGAAAGTTTCCACCGCCAAACCGGGCGAGGTAATCGGTCTGGGCCGCATGGAAGAGGTGGTGACCGGTGAAACCTTGTCGGACAGTGGCGCGGATGCTTTGCCGACGGCGGAGATATTGGCACCGGTCTATTCTCAGGCGATCGCCGCCGTGCGCCGGGATGACGAGGTCAAGCTATCCACCGCCCTGGCCAAGGTGGGCGACGAAGATCCGTCGATTTATACCGGCCAGGACTCCGCCACCCATCAACTGATCATGCACGGCCAAGGTGATATCCACCTGAAAATCGCCATGGACCGGCTGCGAAACAAATATGGCCTGGAAGTCACATCGGAGAGGCCAAAAGTGCCTTATATGGAGGCTATCCGCAAAAGCGTGGAGCAGCATGGCCGGCACAAAAAGCAATCAGGCGGGCATGGCCAGTTCGGTGATGTGCATCTGCGGATAAAGCCGTTGCCCCGCGGCTCCGGGTTTGAATTCGTGGACAAGATCGTCGGTGGCGCGATACCGCGGCAATATATTCCGGCGGTCGAAGCGGGCATCAAGGAATACCTGAACAAGGGACCCTTGGGCTTTCCCGTCGTGGATCTTTCGGTGACCGTATTCGACGGTCAGTATCATGCGGTTGATTCCTCCGAAATCGCCTTCAAGACGGCCGCCCGCATCGCCATGAACGATGGTATGAAACTGTGCGGGCCCGTCCTGTTGGAACCGATCCTGCGGGTGGACATCACCGCACCTTCAGAGCATACGCCCAAGGTCAATGCCATTGTATCGGCACGGCGCGGTCAGATCCTGAGCTTTGATACGCGCCAGGGCTGGACCGGTTGGGACGTGGTATCGGCCCACATGCCACAGTCGGAATTACATGACCTGATCATCGAATTACGTTCTGCCACCCAGGGCACGGGCAGCTATAGTGCCACCTTCGACCACTTGCAGGAATTAACCGGGCGCCTGGCGGATGACGTCGTGACCGCCCATAATGAAGATGTAGCGGCCTAGAGCATTTTCATTCTGAAAATGCTTAGATCTTTAGAATTAGAGCAATTTTTCCAATCACTTAGAATCGCTTCGCGATTCTCATTAATTCGGAATTGCTCTAGCAGATCGGCTGGGCCGTAAGAGGAACCACAGGGGAGAATTACTTTGCAACCATCCGCAGCCGCGGAAGCGGCGGAAATATTGGCTCAGGCGCGCCGTAGCGGCCTGAATATCGACGGCCTGCCGAGCAATTTGCAACCACAGACTCTTGACGATGCCTATCAAATTCAGAACGCACTGATCCCCTTGATCGAGGAACTCTCGAACGGTCGGCGTCTGGGCTACAAAGGTGGCGCAACGGCGGAGGCACCGCAAAAACTATTGGGCCTGGATCATCCGTTCCTGGGCGTACTGGTTTCGTCCTATATGTTGAAAAGCGGCGATACGATCCCGGCGGCGGCTTGCAAAGCCAAATTGCTGGAAGTGGAATTCGCCTTTCGCATGGCCGAAGACCTCCCCCCCGCTGCCGCGCCTTACGACGTGGGTGGCGTATTGGCGGCCGTGGGCAGCTTCATAACCTCTATCGAAGTTGTCGATTTGCGCTATACCGGCGGCATGGCGGCAGGCGGTTTGCAGGTTATCGCCGACAATTCCGCCGCCGGCTTTTGGCTGGCCGGTGCGGAGTTTGAAGATCTGGATGCTGTCGACTTTGAAGATTTCCCGGTCACTTTGCACATCAACGGCAAACTGGCGGCGGAAGGCAACAGCGCCAACGTATTGGGCAACCCCTTGAACTCTTTGACCTGGTTGGCCAATACCTTGTGCCAGCAGGGCAGCGGGCTGAAAGCGGGCGAAATCATCACCGCCGGGTCCTGTATCGCGCCAACCCCGGCCCAGGCCGGCGACGAGGCCGTCGCCGACTTTGGCGAGCTGGGGAAGGTCACGGTCCGCTTCGGCACATAGCTTCATGGAACCGAGGCAACTCGACCAAGCCGCCCTGCTGTTATTGCAGGCGCGGCTTGGTCGCCAGCGCATGGCGGCCCTGCCCGATGATTGCCGGCCCAGGGACGAGGCCGAGGCCTATCTGATCCAGGATCGCTTTGTGGACGGCATGCTGGCCCACTATGGCGGCGATATTATTGGCTACAAGGCCGGCTGCACCAACGTCACGGCGCAACGGCAATTGGGCCTGTCCTCGCCCTTCGGCGGCCCCTTGCTATCGGCCTTTGTCATGACCTCTCCGGCGGAAATATCGGCCGCGGACGGCTTCATGCGCATGATTGAGGCGGAAATTGGTTTTCGCCTGGGCCAGGATCTCCCCCCCGCCGACGCTCCCTACGAGGCGGCAACGGTGGCCCCGGCCCTCGCCACCGCCTTCGGCGCCATCGAAGTGGTGGATTCCCGCTATGACGATTGGACCACGGCCGGCGGGCCACAGTTGATCGCCGATAATGTCTGCACCGGCTTTTGGGTTTATGGCGATGAGATCACCGACATCGGCAGCCTGGATCTGGCCGACCATCCGGTTCGGGTCCGGCGTAACGGCGCCTGGGCCGAGCTGGGCAATAGCGCCAACGTGTTAGGCAATCCCCTGCACGTAGTCGCCTGGTTGGCCAATCACCTTATCGCCAGGGGCACCTATCTGAAAGCCGGCCAATTGCTGACCACGGGCACCATGATCGCCGTCAACGGCGCGGAAAAAGGCGACGTCGTCGAAGCGGACTTTGGCGCCTTGGGCATGGTTAAGGTTTCGTTCCTTTAGATCACGGTAGATTGAAGCGACAAACTTCGTTTTTCACCTTAAATGGAAATCCAGCGAAGTGAATAGCAGACAGGGGTAGGGGTCTTTATGTTGATCAAATCGACGCCGTCTTGGCAGATGCCGGAACGCGAGGCGACGCCAGAGCATGTATTTCTCAATCGGCGAAAATTTATGGGCGCGCTTGCGGCTGGCGCCACGGCCTTGATTGGCGGCAACGCCTTTGCGGCGAAAGAGGCTGATCCAACGGCCGATCTTTATCCTGCCCCGCGTAACAAGAATTATGTTCTGGATCGTCCGGTGACAAAGGAACTGGATGCCGCCGCGTACAACAATTTTTATGAATTCGGCTCCCACAAGCGCATCGCCATGGAGGCCGGCGCCCTGAAGCTTCGCCCCTGGACCGTGTCCTTCGAAGGCATGGTGGAAAAAGAGCGCCAGGTCGATATTGATACCCTGATCCGGGCCATGCCGATGGAAGAGCGGTTATATCGCATGCGCTGCGTCGAGGCCTGGTCCATGGCCGTGCCCTGGTCCGGTTTCGCCATGGCGGAGCTGGTGAAATACGCCAAGCCACTTTCGTCTGCTAAATACGTAGTCATGCAGACATTCCTGAACGCAAAAATGGCCAGCGGGCAAAAACAGGTTTGGTATCCCTGGCCCTATACCGAAGGGCTGACCATGGCGGAAGCCACCAATGAACTGGCATTCATGGTCACCGGCATCTATGGCAAGCCCTTGCCTAAACAGTTTGGCGCGCCCCTGCGCCTGGCGGTGCCCTGGAAGTACGGCTTCAAATCCATCAAATCCATCGTCAGGTTCAAATTCACCGACAAGCGCCCGGTTACTTTTTGGGAGCAAATTCAGGCCGCCGAATATGGCTTTTGGGCAAACGTCAATCCGGAAGTCCGCCATGCGCGATGGAGCCAGGCCACCGAGCGCGTATTAGGCACGAACCGACGGGTACCAACGCTGCCCTACAACGGTTATGGTGAACAGGTCGCTTCGATATACGATGGCATGAAGGGCGAAATTCTGTTCAGGTAAATAGTCGGAAAATATGAAACCAGCCGCCTATGAATTGGTGATTTTTGATTGCGATGGGGTGCTGGTGGATAGCGAACCGTTGGCTAACCGCGTTCTGTCCGAATGTTTTCAGGCGGCGGGCTTTCCCATCACTTATGAAACCTGCGTGGCCAATATGGTCGGGCTGTCGTTGCCCAGTTGCTTCAAACTGGCGAAGGAATGGTATGGCAGGGAGGTGCCTGACGATTTTTTCGATGTCGTTCAAGCGCGAACCTATCAGGCGATCCGGGAAGAATTACAGCCCGTGCCCGGCGTTCGCGCGGCAATCGAGGCGATCCCCCTGCCGCGCTGCGTCGCCTCGTCCTCTGAACTGGACAAGATCGCCCTGTCTTTAAACAAAACCGAACTGGCCCACTTGTTTGGCGACAAGGTGTTTTCCGCCCGGCAAGTCCCGCGTGGCAAACCATTCCCTGATCTGTTTCTGTTCGCGGCCCGGCAGATGGGTATCGAGGCGGATAAATGCGTCGTCATCGAAGACAGTTTTTATGGCGCGCAGGCAGCCCGGGCCGCCGGCATGTCCGTGCTGGGCTATACCGGCAGCGGTTTCGCCCGGCAATTGGCCGATGCAGGCGCCCAGGTATTTGATAGCATGTCAGCCCTACCCGGACTGCTGGGTTTTAGGGCATAATGGCGGGACGGCGATAATTGATGGAAATATGAGGAAGCCTCGATGACCGAAAGCAAACTGCCCCTGGCCGGTATCAAAGTCCTTGATCTGACCCACGCCCGCGCTGGCCCCACCGCCGTGCGCCAGCTGGCCGATTGGGGGGCGGATGCCATCAAGATCGAGGTGCCGGCAGCCAAGGATGAGGGACAAGGTCTGGGCGGGGCCCGGCATGGCCCGGATTTTCTGAACCTGCACCGCAATAAACGCGCCTTGAGCCTGAACCTGAAAAAACCCGAGGGGCTTGCGATATTCATGGCATTAGCCAAGGACGCCGATGTCATCGTCGAGAACTTCCGGGCCGAGGTAAAGCATCGCCTGGGCGTCGATTACGAAAGCGTGCGCGCCATCAACCCGCGCATCATCTATGGCTCCATCTCGGGCTTTGGCCAGACCGGCCCGATCGCGAAACGGGCCGGGGTGGATCAGATCGCCCAAGGCATGGGCGGTTTGATGTCCATCACCGGTTTGCCGGGGCAAGGTCCGGTACGGGTTGGCATTCCCATCGCCGATCTGACCGCCGGCATGTATCTGGCCCAGGGTATCCTGCTGGCCATGATCGAAAGAGGCCAATCGGGTTTGGGCCAATGGGTCCATACCTCGTTACTGGAAGCACAGATTTCCATGCTGGATTTCCAGGCCGCGCGCTGGTTGATCGACCAGGATGTACCCGGCCAGGCCGGCAACGACCATCCAACGGGAATCCCCATGGGGGCCTTTAAAACCGCCGACGGCGCCGTCAACATCGCCGCGGCCTCGGGCCGCCTTTGGACCCGTTTTCTGGAAGTCGCGGGCGCCGAGGAACTGGCCGAACATCCAGACTATATTTCGGCTGGTTTACGCTCGAAAAACCGGGCCCAGTTGAACCAGGTCATCGGCGACATCATGGCCAAGCGCAGCAGCCAGGATTGGATTGAATCCTTAAGCGAGGCCGGCGTGCCCTGCGGCCCCATCAATAGCATCGATCAGACCTTCGCCGAACCCCAAGTGCAGCATTTGGGCATTGCCCAGCCCATGCACCATCCAGCGCGGGGCACGGTCAATGTGGTCGGCCAGCCGGTGCATCTGGAACGTACACCGCAACCCGCGGAAATGCGTCTGGCCACCCCTGAATTGGGCGGTAATACCGATGAAATCCTGGCCGGACTTGGCTATGACCAGGCCAAAATCGACGACCTGCGCGCCCGCGGCGTGGTGTAGTGGACGGGTCTACAGCCCGATTGCATGGGCGATGGTTCGCCGATGTTCGATCGAGGTGCCAAGGCGCATGCTCCAGGCGGCGGCACGGCGGTACCAAAGCTGTTGGTCGTATTCCTTTACTTGCGCGTAGCCGCCTTGGATCTGATTGGCCTCGCGCAGCACCGCCTGACAGCGTTCGTTGGTAAAGGCCTTGGCGGCGGCGGCGGGCAGGGCTGCCTCCATACCCTGGGCAATATGCCAGGCGGCTTCCCGCGTCAGCAGTTCCGCGCCGTCAACCCAGGTGATCATGTCCGCGCAGGTGTGTTGGATCGCCTGGAACGAGCCGATGGGGTGGCCGAAAGCGATGCGCTCCTTCGCATAGTCGAAGGCGCGTTCAGCGGCACGCCGGGTCGCTCCCACGATCAGCGCGCAATTAAGCACCATGGCGCGTTCCAGCATCGGCTGGGCCAACGCCCAACCTTCATCAACGCGCCCGACCAGCGCATCGCCCTCTACATAAACATTATCGAACCGGACCTCGGAATGATAATCACCGGCCAGGGAAAGCTGGGGCGTTGACGACACGCCCGCCGCGCCGGGCTCCACCAGCAGCAAGGTGATGCCTTCGCGTGAGGTTCCCGTCGCATCGGTGCGGGCGGCAACAAGGCAGTAATCCGCCAGTTCAAACGCCTCGACAAACCGTTTCCCACCCTGCAGGCGCCAGCCGTTGCCATCGGCCACCGCGCTAAGCTCGATCGCCTCTGGTCTTATGTTTGGCAGCCGCTCGCTCCAGGCCCAGGTAAGCAGATTGCTGCCCAGACAGGCGTCGCTCAGCAGAGTTTCCGCCAGCCCGCCGCAATCGCCGCGCTCAACGGCCTCCGCCAGGGTTAACGCGGCAACGCTGTGCGGGTGCAGGGGGACCGGCGCCAGGGCTCGGCCCGCTTCCTCGAACAGCAGTGCTAGCTGCGTGAAGGGCGCCTCGCTGCCCCCATAGACAGCCGGCAATGCCAGCCCCAACCAGCCCAGTTCCGCCAGTTGGCGCCAGAGTTCCGGGTCGGACCGCTGATCGCCGTCTTCGATCCCGCGAACGCGCGGCATGGCACATTCGGCCTCGAAGAAATGCCGGACCGAGTCCCGGATCATTTCTTCGTCTTCATTCAACAAAACGTCCATGCGCTATTCCACTTAGCTGTCTCAATCCTTCGGCAGAGCGAGGCCCCGACGGGCGATGGCGGTACGCATGACCTGGGTACTGCCATGACCAAAGGTAGAGACCATGGCGTTTACATACTGCCGGGGAAAGCTGCCGCCATTGGGCGCGGCTTGGCCCTCCCAAAGTTGGTGATAATCGCCCAGGATCTGGCTCGCGGCCTCGGTGGTTCTGACCTGAAACTCCGGCCCCCAGATTTTTTCCGACGAAATCTCGTACGGCGGGTGGATGCCGCGCCGCACCATGGACAGGCTGCGCATGGTGAAAAGCCTGGCAACCTGGGCCTCGCAATAGAGTTCCGCCACTTTGTCCTGGACCACCGGATCGGCGGCTATTTCCTGCCCGATGTCGTCTTCGCGGAGATATTTGAGCAAATCCTCGAACGGCGAGACGTAAATGCAATAGCGCCGCGCGCCGGCCCGCCCGAGGTTGAGCGCGCTGGCGCCAATATTCCAGCCGCCATTCTTTTCGCCAAGCAAGGTATCCTTCGGCACCCGGACGTTTTCGAAAAAGACCTCGTTGGTCCGCCCACCAGGCAGGGTCCAAAGTGGCCGCACGGTGATGCCAGGGGTGTCCATCGGCACCAGAAAGATCGAAATGCCCCGATGCTTCGCCGCATCGGGATCGGTGCGTGCCATCAGATAAATGTGCGATGATCTCTCCGCGCGGGTGGTAAAGACTTTCTGACCGTTGATAACGAAGCCGTCCTCGTCCTCCACCGCCCGGGTTTTCAATGACGCCAGATCCGTGCCGCCGCTCGGTTCGGTGTAGCCAAGCGCGAAGGTGACTTCGCCCTGCACCAGACGGGGCAGGAAGTATTTTTTCTGCGCCTCGGTGCCGGCCTTCATGATCGCCGGCGCCTGTTCGATAAAGTTGCCAAGATTAAGCGGCACGCGGGCGCGCGCCAGTTCTTCCTCGAAAATATATTGATCGATGATATCCGCGTCGCGGCCACCGTACTCCACGGGCCAGCTCATGCCGATCCATCCCCGGTCGCCAATCTTGCGGATCAGCGCGCCGGTCAAGGGGCCAACATCCGCCCCCGCGTCCGCGGCATGCATTTCCTGCACGATTTCGGCGGATACGTGTTCTGCGACGAATGCCCGAACCTCGGCGCGAAAGCCTTCGTTCTCTTCGCTAAAGCCAAAATCCATACCAGCTATCCCTCCCCGCGCAACAAACCCGAAACGACCTGAAGCTGGCAATGATAGATCAACCTCGCACTGTCGGATAGAACTTCCGTTCACTCCAAGGCTGCGGAAGGTTTCGCGGATTTAGAGACTCCGCGCCGGGCCATGGAGCAATCCGAATTTAGCGGTCCATTAGCGGTGGATTTAGCGGTCGGTGGCCAACCGGACATTGTCAAACGGAGCGAGCTTCTCGCGGGCGATGAGCATGCGCAGCATCTCGCCGTATTCTTCCGGAATTTCAGAGTAATTCATCAGCCAGACCGTCAGGTCGGCCCCGGTGGCGCGCTTGCCGGCGCGGCGCATGGCGGCGCGGGCCGCGCGCAACTTGCGATAGGCGTCATGGCTGTTGAGGTTGCGCATATAGGCGGCCACGCTGTCACCAAGGTTGTCGAAAAGCATCAACTTGAAGCCCGCGGTCGCTGCCGCCGACGGCACAAGGCCCGGCGCGTCCGGGTCGTAATGCCGCATGCCGAACAAGTTGTTACCATGCAGCGCGAAGCGCGAGGTGCCCCAGCCGCTTTCCAACGCCGCCTGTGCCAGCACCAGAGAGGCGGGAATAATATCCACCCGCGGCCGCAGTATTTCCAGCTCGCCGGGCGTCACGCCATAGCGCTTATAGAGCGCTTCGGGCACCGCGTCGGGCTTGCCGGCAAGTATCTTGCGTTCGGCGCGGATGCGGTCGTTTTCCCGCGCCACCAGCGGCAGGATCATCCGGAAGAAATTCTGCTTGCGTTCAGCCGCCGTAAAGGTCGCGAGATCAACATCGATCCGATCGACAAAGGCGGGACGCACTTGCCCCGTCCTGCGAATGTTCGTGAGCGACACCGCCCGCACCCGCTTCAGCGCCGCACTGTCCTCGGGTGGTTTCAGTCCGCCGCGGTCAATGCCGAAAAACCAAATCAGGGCGGCGGCGAGAACCAAGCCGGCCAGCCCGATCATGCCGGCGAGGCAGGCCAGACGGTTCGCCTGGAAGAATTCGATTGCCGTGCGGTGCAGGTTCATTGCACAGCGTGTAGCGCCGCAATCAGATAGTTTCAAGGCCGGCAATTATAAACAGTGCATAACAATCGGCTACGCCGAAGCCCACAAAGCAGTGGGCCGGTACCTCTAGAGCATTTTCATTCTGAAAATGCTCAGATCTTTGGAATTAGAGCAATTTTTCCAATCACTTAGAATCGCTTCGCGATTCTCATTAATTCGGAATTGCTCTAGCGGCGGATTACATGGCGGCCATGATCTTGTTATAGACCTGTTCGACCCGCGCCATATCGCCCGGCGCATGTCCCCAGTTCAGCAGGGCGCCGTCGTTCAAGCGGCGGGGAAAGATGTGCGTGTGATAATGATAGACCGTCTGACCCGCCGCCGGGCCGTTGGCCTGGACCAGATTAATGCCTTCGGGTTCAAGGGCCGCCTCCACCGCGCGGCAGATTTTCTGCGCGGCCGGCAGCACGGCGGCCAGGTCATTCGGGTCCGCGGCCAGCAGGTTCTCCGCATGGGCCTTGGTAATAATCAGGCAATGGCCGTCATTGAACGGATTGATATCCATCATCGCAAAAATACGGTCATCTTCGTACAGCTTGAACGAAGGGATCTCTCCCGCGATGATTTTACAGAAAACGCAATCTGGGTCGGCCATGTCTATGTCCCCTATATTGCCAACACGATAGAAATCTACCCAGCCTGGCTTCAGATCACCAGGGCCTAATGTATGTTAATGCGAAAGCGACGGCGCTGGAACACATTCTGGTCACATCAGCGTCTTTCGATGGTACAGTTTATGCTGGCACATTTCCGGTTTGACTGAAAACACCTGCATCTGACTGCGCCATGAACAAAGGATTTCCTCGAACCTGAAAAAGAAATTGGCCAGGCCGCGCCACGATGATTGGCCCCTGATTACCGAATTCACCTACCGTTGCGATTATTTTCAGCGCTGGATCCTGGCCGGCGTCCTTGTCGCGGTTACCCTGGCATTTGGGGGCTTGTATCTATCGGCCTTGGGCGCCTTGGTGTTGTTGCCATTTTACGGCGCCCTGAGGCATCTACGCTGTCCTGCCTGCAACGCCGCCACAACCCTAAAAGGCGTCACCGACGGCTATACCTGCCGCTCTTGCGGCCAACGCCTGCGGCTCTAGAGCAATTCCGAATTAATGAAAATCGCGAAGCGATTCTAAGTGATTGGAAAATTGCTCTAATTCTAAAGATCTGAGCATTTTCAGAATGAAAATACTCTAGTCCGTCGGTTTGACGCTCTGATAATGTGCCAATTCGGGACCGTCACTGTTATAGACGGCCAGATCACCGGTCACTTCGAGCCAATGGACCCGCTGATCGTGAAAGACATTAGCCGCGGGCGCGCGGTCGATATCGCCCTTAATCAGGGCGCGGGCGACATGGATTTCACCTGGCGCCAGATCGGAGGCAAAGAACAGCGTGGTGCCGCATTGCGTGCAGAAACCACGTCGGCTTTGCTTCGAGGATTGGTACCAAAGCAACCGGCCATCGGGGTCGTTCAGTTCGAACCGGTCATCCGCCGCCCCTACCCAGGTAACGAAGGCCGCGCCATGCGCCGAGCGGCAATAACCGCAATGGCAATGACAGCAGAACAGGCTGGGCGGCTGCACGCTGAATTGTACACTGCCGCACAGGCAACTGCCTTTAAAGGGTTGCAGCATGGCTCAAGCACCTCTTTACAAGTGGTTTTGTATGACGTTCCCAAATAACCTTCGAAACCGTAATTCATCAGTCCAGAGCGGGGCGTTCGCCTTTGCGGAAGGGGCCGCGCTCCGCCAGATATTCTATGTCATGCCCGACTTCCGCCCGTTCGTGTTCCAGATAATTAGCCACGGCCGTGCGAAAGCCGGGATCACGGATAAAATGCGCACTGTGGGTCTGCGTCGGACGATAGCCACGGGCGATCTTGTGCGGGCCCTGGGCGCCGGCCTCGACACGGGCCAAACCATGTTGGATCGCATAGTCGATGGCCTGATAATAACAGACCTCGAAATGTAAAAACGGATGATCTTCAATGCAGCCCCAATAGCGGCCAAACAACGCCTCGCCACCAATCAGGTTCAAGGCGCCGGCGATATAACGTCCCTGCCGCCGGCACATGATCAACAAAATCTTGTCCGCCATGCTTTCGGTGATCAGGCTGAAAAATTGCCGGTTCAGATAGGGTTCACCCCACTTGCGGCTACCGGTATCCGTATAGAATTCATAAAACGCATCCCAATGTTCTTCCCGCAGGTCGCTACCGCTTAACAATTCTATCTCGACACCCGTTTCCAGGGCGCCGCGCCGCTCGCGCCGTATGGTCTTGCGCTTGCGCGAGGACAGATCATCCAGGAATTCATCAAAGCTGCCATAACCCCGATTGTACCAATGGAATTGCTGGTCCGCCCGTTTCAGATAGTCTGCGTCTTCCAAAAGTTCCCATTCATCTTCAGGCAAAAAATTCACGCTGATGGTGGCGATGTTCAGATGTTCCGCCGCGCTGATCAGGCCCGCCGCCAGTTGCCGCTGGGTCGTCACCCGATCCAAATCGGGACGCACCAACAGCCGGGAGCCCGTGGCGGGGGTAAAGGGCACCGCCGACAATAATTTGGGGTAATAGCGCCCACCGGCCCGCTCGTAAGCATCGGCCCAGCCGTAATCAAAGATGAATTCGCCACGACTGTGACTTTTCATATACAGCGGCACACAGCCCGCCGGGGCGCCGCCATGGGGATCATCCAGCAGCAGATGTACCGGCCCCCAGCCCGTCCGGTTGTGGACGCAGCCGCTTTCCTCCAACGCCAACAAAAAGGCGTGCGAGAGAAAAGGATCACTGTCGCCGGCGCAGGCATCCCAATGGGCCGACGGTATCTCGCCCATCGATTGCACGATACGCGCAATCACCCCGTCCTCTTCAGTCTCCGCCATTCCCCAACCTGTTCAAATCCCCGTCCCGCCTATGCTCTAGGGGCGAAATCCTTCAAATATGATATTATCAACATAAGGTGCCAGGCGGCGCATTTCAGCCCTGTCCCGTACGGTGAAGCTGAGCAACGGTTTTCCCGCCGCCCGGACCCGCGCCGCTGCCCAAAAGGGCAGATCCAGCCTATCATAGACGATAAAATCCGGCCGCGCCTGATCCAAGTCCAGCAAATAGCGCATCGCCAAACGCCGCCAAAAGGGCGCCGAGGCGGGGAAATGCCGCGAGCCTACGTTCTGTCCCCGTGGCCAGGCCGGCATCTGTTTCCGGAACCAGGCCAGGGAAAGAGGATTGAAGGAGGTCACGGCAAATGGCCCCTCATAGTTTTGCAACGCGCGGAACGCGGCTTGCTCGGCGCCACCGACCTGGCCGGGCCGGCTTTTGATCTCGACAATAAGCGGGACCCGGCCCGCAATCAGGGTCAGGACTTGCGCCAGGGTGGGGATCGACTGCCGGCTTTGCTGTAACCGCAAGGCGGTCAAGCTGGCCGCGTCGTGATCGCCGATACCGCCATCGGCGCCGGTCATGCGGACAAGGCTCCTGTCATGGAAAACCATGGCCTGGCCATCGGCGGCCGCTTGCACATCCAGTTCAATGCCATAACCATCCGCGACCGCGGCGGCGAAGGCTGCCAGGGAGTTCTCCGGTATTCCGGCGCGCAGGTTATGCAGGCCGCGATGGGCGATAGGCCGTTGGCGCAACCATTCCAGCGTCTGGTTCATCGCACCTCGAACACCGCATCGATTTCCACCGCCACGTTGAAGGGCAGCGCCGGCGCGCCCACGGCAAACCGGGCATGACGGCCGGCATCGCCAAACACCTCGACCATCAGGTCCGAGGCGCCGTTAATCACCTGCGGATGGTTATGAAAGTCCGGCGTGCAATTGACGAATCCGCCCAATTTAATACAGCGCACGACCCGGTCCAGATCGCCCTCGCAGGCCGCCTTGACCTGGGCGATGATGTTCAGGACCACCACACGGGCCGCCGCCTGGCCCTCTTCAATGGAGAATTCATTACCGAGTTTGCCGACAAAATTGCGTTCTCCCCCCACCCAGGGCACCTGCCCCGAAACGAAAACCTGATTGCCGGTCCGCACGTAAGGGACATAATTCGCCGCTGGCGCCGGTGCGTCGGGCAAGGTGATATCCAATGCCTTTAACCGCGCCTCTATATCTCCCGCCATTCCAGTCTCCCATTTTGCCAAATTCAGATAATTGCAGAAATTGCAGTTTGTACCTCGCAACGGCAGGCGGGAATACCTATTCTTAGGCTGGACCCATGAATGCACAAAACACAACATCCGACGCGGCCCCGGATATCAAGGATTGGCTGGTCAAACGTGGCCTGGCTGGCGATTCGATCCAGCAATTGATCGCGGGGCTTTGCCAACGCCTGTCGGAGAGCGGCCTGCCCCTGCTGCGCGCCTTTGTCGGGTTGCAGACCCTGCATCCCCTGTATGGCGGTTACGGCTATATCTGGCGGCGCGGCGCCGACGAACTGGCAACGGATACCTTTATGCGCCAATCGGGGCAAAACGAAGATTTCCTGCGCAGCCCGTTCCATCACATGCGTGAGAACAATTTGCTCCGCCTGCGTCAAAATCTGGATGGCACGGCCCAGCCGGAGTTCCCGATCTACAAAACGTTTCGCGAGGCGGGTGGAACGGATTATTTCTCGATCCTGTTTCCATTCGCCCGCGCCGATGGGCGGGAACACGAAGGCGGCGTCCTGGTTTCCCTGCTGTTCGACCGGCCCGGCGGCATGACCGAGGCCGAGATCGCCGCGCTGGAGGCGCCATTGGAAGTATTCGCCCTGGCTGCCCGCAGCGCCGCGGCCCAGGCCACCGCGCTCAGCGTGGCCAGCACCTACCTTGGCAGGAATGCAGGTCAAAGGGTGATGGAGGGGGATATCGAGCGGGGCACCGCATCCGCCATGCGGGCGGTAATTTACTTTGCCGATCTGCGCGGCTTCACACCCCTGGCGGAGAAATTGCCCGGTCCCGCCTTATTGGCCATGCTGGACGACTATCTCGATGCCATTGTACGCGGCGTGTTACAACGGGAGGGCGAGGTTTTGAAGTTTCTCGGCGACGGGGTTCTGGCGGTGTTCGAAATTACTGACGACGATACGGAATGCCAGGTTGCCTGCCGGCAGGCGATCGCGTCGGGACGGGACGCTTTTGCCGCCGTCGAAGCCCTGAATGCCGTACGGAAAGCCGCCCGGCAGCCGACGATGGAGCTGGATTTAGCGCTGCATATTGGCGATGTGCTGTATGGCAATGTGGGGGCCGAGGGGCGCCTGGATTTCACCGTCATTGGCCCCGCCGTCAACGAGGCCAGCCGGATCGAGGCCATGTGTGGCGAATTGGACCGCAGTTGGCTGGTTTCGCAGGCATTTAACGATTTTGCCTGCCATTGCACCGACCAGTTAGAGGCCATGGGCCAACACACATTGCGCGGCGTGACGGGGCAGCGGAACCTCTACAGCCTGCCGCCGAGCGGGCGAAAGGCGGCTTAGAGATGGATCGCACGCCCGCCGAAGACGGCTTTTACATGCCGCCCGATTGGGGGCCGCATGAACGTTGCTGGATGGCCTGGCCCTGCCGGATCGATGCCTGGGGCGAAGCCATGGATCAGGCCTGCCTGGCCACGGCGGCATTGGCCCGCGCCATCGCCGAGTATGAACCCGTGAATATGTTGGTGCCGTCCGATCTGATATCCATCGCGCGCCTGCAGCTGGGCTCTCTGGTGACGATTTGGGAGGCGGAGCTTGATGATTCCTGGAGCCGGGACATTGCGCCGAACTTCCTGATCAATGGCGAAGGTGGCCTGGCCGGGGCGGTTTTTGATTTCAATGCCTGGGGCAACAAGTACCGCGACTATGCCAACGATGCCAGGTTGGGCCGGTGGCTGCTGGGGGAACTGGACCTGCCCTGCTATCAGGTGCCGATGATCCTGGAAGGCGGCGCCATCCACGTGGACGGATCGGGCACGTTGATCACGACCGAGTCCGTCGCCTTCAATACCGATCGCAACCCGACACTGGATAAACGCCAGATCGAAGAGCGGCTGGCGATGTATTTCGGCATTCGCAAGGTTATCTGGCTGCCTGACGGCCTGGTGGGTGACCGGGCCGACGGCCAGGTCAACAAGGTTGCGCGTTTCATCGCACCGGGCCGGATGATGTGTGCCGTCGCGGCCCACCGGGGCGATCCTAACCATGGCATTCTATCGGACAATCTGGCCCGGCTGAGCCAGGAGCGGGATGCCCTGGGCCGGCCGCTGGAACTGCTGGAACTGCCCCTGCCCGCCCCCTTGAAACAACAGGACGGGCGCTTCCTGGTCCGTTCGTATCTGGATTTTTACATCGCCAACAGCGCGGTTTATGTACCTGCTTTTGATGATGCCGGTGACGAGGAAGCGGCGAATATAATCGCGGCTGCCTTTCCCAAACGCGAGGTGGTGCAACTGGACATGGCCGATATCGCCCTTCGCGGCGGCGCCATTCATAGCCTCACCCAGCAACAGCCAAAAGTCTGAGGAAGCCAATCCGATGATCCAATTCCAATGAGCCAGATCTAATGAACCGGACATCAAACAGTCTTTTTGACCGCCTGAAAGCGGCCTGCGGCGCGGACTGGCAGGCCTATACCGGGCATGACTTCGTGCGCCAATTGGCCGCCGGAACCCTGCCTGAAGCGGCGTTCCGGCATTATCTGGGCCAGGATTATTTGTTCCTGATCCATTTTGCCCGCGCCTATGCCCTAGCCGCCTATAAAACCACCAACCTGGCCGAAATGCGGTCGGCGGTGGCCAGCGTTCACGGTATCCTGAACGTGGAAATGGCCCTGCACGTCGACTATTGCCAAGGCTGGGGCCTGAACGAAGCGGCGATGACGGCCCTGCCCGAGGCCAAGGCAACCATGGCCTATACCCGCTTCGTGCTGGAAAGCGGCATGGCGGGGGACAGCCTGGATCTTTATGCCGCCCTGGCCCCTTGTGTCATCGGCTATGGCGAGATTGGCACCGCCCTGGCGGCGGACCCGGCGACGGTGATGGGCGGCAACCCTTATGCGTCCTGGATCGAGATGTATGCCAGCCCGGATTACCAGGCGGTTGCCATCGCCGCCGTAGCGCAATTGGACCGTCTGGCCGAACAACGCCTCACCCCGGCCCGCTTTGAGGCCCTGGCGCGGACCTTCCATCAGGCCACCCGGTTAGAGGCCGACTTCTGGCAAATGGGCCTGCTTCAGGCACCCTGAATTATCAGGGCAACGGAATGGATGGCGCGAGCGGCGGGGCGTCGCGGATCCATTGACCGTCGGCGAACACGGTGACGCCCTGATAGCAGCCGCCGGTATAGCTGACATGGCTGACCAGCCCGTCGTCACCGCCAAGCCAGAGGTGCAACAGGCCGGCGGGCGGCTCCATGATCAAACTCAATTTTTCCTCCGCACCAAGGTTCAGGTCGACCTGGTGGGCAGGACCAGGGGCAGTCATGGCCACGGTGCCGGCAAAGCGGCGGGTTATGAAGCGGTGCACATGGCCAGCTAGAACGGCCTCTACCTGCGCATGCCGACGCACGATGCCGACAAGGCCGGCGTTGTCTTCCAGGCCCGCATTGTCCATTTTCGTCAGGCCGGTGCGAAATGGTGGGTGGTGCATGAATATGATCGTCGGCCGGTCTGGCTGTTCGCCCAGGCGTTCATGCAGCCAATCCAGGCGTTGCGGGCAAAGGCGTCCGCCCGGTTCTCCAGGGATCAACGTATCCAGGGCGATCAAGCGGGGCTCCCACGCCTCGATGGTGTATTGCATGAAGCCATCGTGGCCCGCCAGATAAGCATGTCCGGGGAAGGCCCGGCGCATGGCCGCCCGGTCGTCGTGATTGCCGGGAATCAGATAGAACGGCATGGTCAATTGCCCCAGGATATCGGCCAGAAGGGCGTATTCCTCGTCTCCGCCCCGATCCACCAGATCGCCGGTACAGAGCACAAATTCAGGCCGCTGAGGCAAACCGTTCAGGTGCGCTACAGCGACCCGCAGATGCCGGGCGGTTTGATACGTGCGGTCGGCCATGCCCTCTGGCATGGAGATATGAAAATCAGTTATCTGCGCAAATGTGAACATCGAGAAAAAATAGCTATGCCATCCCCTTTTGACCGCCGGAGCAGTCTATAATCATCCCCAACAACAGCTACCATGATGGAGTAGAAAATATGCAGGTCAAGGATTGGGTGGTGCTCATCACGGGCGGAGGTACCGGGGTCGGCGCGGCGGCGGCGAAAATGCTGGCAAAGGACGGCGCCCGGGTCGCCATTAATTATTCCAGGAGCAAGCAGGCGGCGGAAGAAACCGCCCATGCCTGCGAGGCTTTGGGCGGCGAAACCCTTGTGTGTCAGGGCGATGTGTCCAAGGACGAAGATTGCCGCCGCATAGTCGCTGAAACCATCGCCAAGTGGGGCCGCATCGACGGCCTGATGAATAATGCCGGTACCACCCAGGTGGTCGCCGACAATAATCTCGACAGCCTGTCGGCGGACGATTTCCTTAATATTTATTCCGTCAACGTGGTCGGCGCCTATCAGATGACCCGCGCCGTGGCGCCGCATATGAAGGCCCAGGGCCGAGGCAGCATCGTCAACACCTCGTCCATCGCCGGGGTCATGGGGATTGGCAGTTCCATCGCCTATGCCGCCTCCAAGGGCGCCATGAACACCATGACCCTGTCGCTGGCCCGATTGCTGGCGCCGGAGATCAGGGTCAATGCCATCGCGCCGGGCTTCATCACAGGCCGCTGGTGGTTGGAAAGACTGGGCCAGGAGGCCTACGACAAAATGGTCGCGGGTGTGGAACAATCCGTGCCTCTGAACCATGCCGGCACGCCCGAGGACATGGCCGAGACGGCTTTGTTCCTGCTGGCCAACGGCGCCAACATTACCGGCGAAATCCTGCTCTGCGACAGCGGTCACCATCTGGGCGGCGCGCCCCTGATCGCACGTTAATAGAGAACCCTGGCATAATTACAGATAGGTAACGCATTCCAATGGCACGTATAGACTATGCAACCACCGACCACCTCAGCGACCGGGGCAAGACCATTATGGAGCGGCTGGGGCACAAGAATATTTTTCGTATGCTCTCTCATTCCGAGTCGCATCTAGTGAATTATTGCCGCCTTGGCAATGTTATCCGCGATCATGGTGTGCTGGATCCCTGCCTGCGGGAACTGGCCATCACCCGCGTCGGCATCCTGCTTGGCGCCGATTACGAGGTCATCGCCCACAAGAATATCGGCCGCCGGGTTGGTATTCCCGATGCCCAAATCGAGGCGCTGGAAGACGGCGCCAAGAACGATGTTTTCAATGCCGTTGAGAAGGCCGTGCTGGAATATACCGACGACTTGGTCGATAACGCCAATCCCGGCGCCGGGGCCGGTGCCAGTTTCGAGCGGGTGGCGGCATTCCTAAGCCCGGAAGAAATGGTGGAACTGACAATTGCCATCACTTTTTACATCATGACCTCCAAGTTCCTGATCACCTTCGGCATAGACCTGGAATCGGAATAGCCGCAAATCGGTCGTGTTGATGGCAGGATTGGGATAAGGCTTTTTCTTCAACAGAAATTACTTATGTAAACGCAGAGTAAGTATGTCGATTTTTGTATTGCTTGCCGGTGCCTCGACCGGATTGATGCTTGGTATTCTTGGCAGCGGCGGCTCCATCGTCACCATGCCGGCATTCATCTATCTGCTTGGCGTTGCTCCCAAGCCTGCGATTGCCATGAGTTTAGGGGTGGTTGGTTTGACCGCCGGCATTTCCGCGCTGCAACATGGTTGGCGCGGCAATGTCAATTTTCGCATCGTGCTGATTTTTGGCTTGTTTGGCGCGGCAGGCACATTCGCCGGCGCCAGGATCGGCATACTGCTGCCTGATACGCTACAATTGGTGATGTTCGCGCTGATCATGTATGCCGCCGCGTACAAAATGATCCGGCCAGGCCCCGTCGCCGCGGGCGCGGGCGGGGGCGCGGGAAGTATAGCGGGCGATAATGATAACGCACCGCCGTTGCGCTATGTCCACATTGCTTTGCATGGCATCATCGTCGGCATCCTGACCGGAATCGTCGGGGTGGGTGGCGGATTTCTGATCGTACCGGCCCTGGTTTTACTCTCGGGCCTGGGCATGAAGGAGGCCATCGGCACCTCCCTGGCGATCATTGCGCTTAAATCTTTTGCCGGCTTTGCCGGCTACGCCGGATCGGTGCCAATCGATTGGCCGTTGATGGCGGTCTTTTCCGCCGTCGCCATTATCGCCGGTTTCGTCGGCGGCCTGATATCGCACAGAATTCCGGCGGCCATTTTAAAATCCAGTTTTGCGGTTTTCCTTCTGCTTGTTGCCAGCTATATGCTGTATCGGGAAATCAGCACGGTATCGGCCTTCAATTAGAACAGGCCGCCGTGCCGTGGGATCTTGAATAATGGCATGGCGCGGATTAATTCAGCTGACCGTTTTGTTGCTTGGCCTGTCACTGGCCGGCTGCGGCGGGATGCCGGCGACGCCACAGACCAGTCAGGCGACAGACCAGCCGGCGGTTTGGGTCATGAGCAATGGCTGGCACAGCGATATCATTGTGCGCCGGGCCGATATCCCGCCTGATCGTATTCCTGAAATTACCGCCTACCCCAAAGCGCAATATTTCGCCTTTGGCTGGGGCGACGCGCTTTATTATCCGGCCCGCAGCCCGGATTTCGAAATGGCCATCCAGGCCATAGCCACGCCAACAGCGGCGGTGATGCACCTGACCGCTTTTTCGACCACGCCGGAGAGCTATTACCTCAAAGCGGAGGTACTGCGCCTGCCGATCACGGCGCCGGGTCTGCAAGCCCTGATCCAGTATATTCACGACGGGTTCCAGCGGGGCAGCAATAAAAGGGCGCTAAAAACCGGCCCGGGGCTTTACCGGGACAGCGGTTTCTACCCTGCCACCGGACGTTTTCATCTGTTCAATACCTGCAATACCTGGACGGCGCGCGGCCTGATGCGCGCGGGTTTGCCAATCGGCCTCAGCCGCTCCATTCAGGCCGAGGCCCTGATGCGTGAATTGCGCCCCATTGCCGCCGGCGAAGCGCCACGGAACAGCCCGGAACTGCGTCCCTACTATATTCGATAAGGTGCCGCCTGATCTTGTTTATAGCTGATCTTGCGGACCAGTTGACGCCCCTCGAACCGGAATAGCAGCTCACTCGACGGCGCGTGGTTTTCTGGAAGCGCGCCAGGCAGGCGAGGCTAAAAGCCATAGCAGGCTGACAAAAAATGCCGCCGCAATAACAATGTGGAGAAATTCCGGCGTTGTCGAGGCGAGGACGAAGCCCGTCATAAGCGGGCCCAACGCCGCGCCAATATCCCGCCAGGTCTGGTTCCGGGCCAGCGGTTGCAACACGCCGCCCGACGCGAACAGCGCCACGGCGGCCGGGATCAAGGTACCCAGGGCGCCACGGGCCACCACGATCGCGATGGCGCCCGCGTAAAGCCAGCCAGCGCCCACGCAGGACAGACCAATGGCGAGCAGAACCGAGGCCGCGATCAACGGCCTATGGACGCCAAAGCGGTCCGCAATGAACCCCGATAGCGGGGCCGCGAGCATTTCGATGACGCGCCGCCCGGCGAAGATCAAACCACCGGACAACATCGCGACTTCAAGGGCGACATGCTTCGCCAGCATGATCGTGACCGTCATGGTGAAGACGCCATCGACGCCGAAACCCATCCAGAAGATCAGGATGTCCAGGCGGTCAGGCTTCGGCAGTGCGCTTGGCCGGCTTGCCCCCGGTGTCGGCACGTGAGCGATACGCGGCGGCAACATGAAGGCGAACAGCGCCGCGATGCAGGAGACCAGGGCCAGATAGAAAAACACATCGCGCGGCCCCAGAACACCAGCCAGCCAGGCCCCGGCGGTCAACGCGAATAGTGGACCAACCTGCTCTATCGCCCGGCTAACGCCAACACGGGTGCCCGTCCGCGCACGGTCCGATGCGGCATAGCCAAGCGCTACCAGCAGCAACGCACCGTAGGACAAACCCCAGAGAATTCTAGCCGCCAGCAGGGGCGCCCAACCCTGAAAGAGCCCGTACATGGCCGTCGAAATAACCGCCGTAATCGAGGCGAAAATACAGAGATTGCGAATGCCGATCCGTTCGCCCAATACGGCCAGCATGCCATAGCTAAAAGTGCGTACGATCCGGTTCGCGGCAAGCAGCACCCCCACCCAGGCGAGGCTGACACCGAACAGATCGGCGTTGACCGGAAGCACGATATAGATCAGCGCATCGCCCAAAAGCGAAAGAGACAGCGCGCCCGACGACAGCCAAAGGCTGCGCCAACTCTTATCCTGCGGATCGTCACCGCTGCTGGAGGAAGGGGTCATTGGCGTTCATAGTACACAGCTATCAGAGCCAGCGGAAGCCACCCGAATTTGCCGGGAGGGGGGCGTCAACTTGTTTGCACTCTGCCGGTGGTCGGGCTAATCATGCCGAATGCTTCTGAACACACGCACATTGACGGCTCCGAACCGCTCCGCTGCAAAGCGAATTATGCACCCGGCCTAGATTTCGAGGCCGGGAATTCGTTATTCGTTTAGATCAGGCGTCAGCCATGGCGCCTGTCCGCAATAAAGTGGAGCACGTATGTCAGAGCAAAATCCCGTCTTACATCTTGTCTGCGGTAAAATAGCCGCCGGCAAATCAACCCTCGCCGACCGTTTGGCTTCGACACCGGCCACCGTGCTTATCAGCGAGGACCGCTGGCTTTCCCGCCTCTATCCCGGCGAGATCAACGGGCTGGAAGATTATGTGCGACGCTCCGGCTGCCTGGCGGATGCGATGGGCCCGCATGTGGAAACGCTATTGTGCGCCGGCCTATCCGTGGTGATGGACTTCCCGGCCAATACCCCGAACCAGCGGCAACGGTTGCGCGGCATTTTCGAAAGCGCCGGCGTCGCCCATCGACTGCATTTCCTTGATGTCCCCGATGCGGTCTGCAAGGCGCGGCTAGGGCAAAGAAACGAAGACGGCACCCACGATTACGCAGCCAGCGATGCCGAATTCGATCTTTTCACCAGCTACTTCGTGCCACCCGCGCCGGAAGAAGGCTTCACCGTCATCACCTACGACGAATCGTAAGCGCTAGATTTCCTTGGCCGCCGCCAGCACCGCCTCGGCATGGCCCTTGACCCTTACCTTGCGCCAGACCTTGGCCACCTTCCCCTTGCCGTCGATCAGGAAGGTGGAACGCTCTATCCCCATGTATGTGCGGCCATAATTTTTCTTTTCCACCCAGACGCCGTAGGCATCGCAAATAGCGCCATCCTCGTCGGATGCCAGGGTGATACGCAGATCATGTTTGTCCGCAAATTTTTCATGCTTGGCGACGCTGTCCTTGGAGACGCCGACCACGGCAATGCCGTTGGCGGAGAACTTTCGTTTTAGTTCGGTAAAATCCTTGGCCTCGACGGTACAGCCGGGCGTGTCGTCCTTGGGATAGAAGTACAACACCACCTTCTTGCCCTTTAGATCCTTCAAGGCAATATTGCCGCCACCACCGATAGGCGCCGTAAAGGCCGGCGCCTTGTCTCCTGTATCAACCATTCCGGACATCCCTAATTACCGGCGCGCTGTTTTTTAGTTGCCGCTATATCCACGCCGCCCTGATCATCCAGGATAACGCCGTAATGTTCCACTGCCGCCTGGGCCGATACCATGCCGTCGCGCACGTCGATGGCAACCTTCGCGGGATCACGTTGCAGGGGATCGCCATAGCCTCCCCCCCCCGGCATTTCCAAATGCAGGCGATCGCCGGATGGAATCGATTGGGTGCCCTTGTTGCGCATAATCTTGCCGGATTTCAGTTCGACCCTGCCGGTCCAGCCAGCCATGCCGCCTTCCCGTCCGCGCGGGGCGTGATGCACCCGGTCGAAGGTGGCCGCGATGGCGAAAGGTGCACCTTCGGAAGAGGCTATTTCCATGATCTGGCCGGTGCCACCGCGAAACTCTCCCGGACCGCCCGAATCCGTGCGGTATTCCTTGCGCCAGACCACGATGGGGGCAATGGATTCATTGATTTCCACCGGGGTATTGCGCACGCCGGAGGGAAAGGAGGTGGCGGACAGGCCATCCTTGCGCGGCCGCGCCCCGGTCCCACCCGTATGAAACAAGCCAACCGCGAACGGCGTGGCGTCGCCAAAATCCTCGTCCGGCACGATACCATGGCCACCCATCAGAGCCGGGTTCCACAGGCACGATGTCCCCTCGGCTGGCGCCCGGTCCGCAACCGCCTTGTGCAGACAGCCCATGACCACATCGGGCAACATCTGGCCGGTGATATGGCGGGCCGCCACGGCACAGGGATGCGGTGCGTTCAGGATCGTGCCTTCGGGCGCGGTGACTTTTACCGCCGATAGAGAGCCCGCATTGTTGGGCACAGTGGGGCCCACCAGGCAGCGCACCCCGAACGAGGCATAGGCCTGGGTATAGGTAATAGGCACATTGATGCCAAAATTGGAAACCCCGGACGTACCCGCGAAATCCACATAGATGCCGTCCTCGGCAATGGTCAGGTCGGCCACCAGATCCAGCGGTTTGTCATAGCCGTCAACCCGCATTTCGTTGTGATAGGTGCCCTTGGGTAACTTGGCGATTTCCGCCAACATGGCCTTGTGGGAATGTTCCACCATGTACTGGCCCAGTTCGTCCAACTGCTCCAGACCGAATTCGTCCATCATCTCGACCAGACGGCGGCAGCCGATTTCGTTACAGGCCATCAGGGAATAAAGATCTCCCTCTACCTGGATCGGCTCGCGCACATTGGCGCGGACGATTTCCAGAATGGCCTCGTCCATTGCCCCTTTCCGGGCCAGGGCCAGGATCGGCAGATACAGGCCTTCGTCATAGACCTGCCGGCCATCGGCGCCAAAGCCGATGCCGCCGATATCCACCACATGAGTGGTCGAGGCAAACAGGCCGACGACGCGACCCTGATAAAAGGTCGGCGTGACCATGGTAAAATCATGCAAATGGCCGGTGCCCAGCCAGGGGTCATTGGTGACATAGACATCGCCTGGGCTCATGGTTTCGGCCGGGTATTTATCCAGAAAAAAGCCAACCGAGGCGGCCATGGCATTGACGTGGCCAGGGGTGCCGGTAACCGCCTGAGCCAGCATCCGGCCCTGGATATCGAACACCCCGGCGGATAGATCCCCCGCCTCCCGGGCCGAGGTGGAAAAGGCCGTGCGGATCAGGGTTTGGGCCTGTTCTTCCACGATGGCGATCAGGCGGTTCCACATGATCTGGTTCTGGATTTCCGAAAGGGCGGAATTCTTGCTCATGCCGTCTCTCCTGTCTGTGCCGTCTGCTTGCGTTGTATCTCTATATGCCCGGCGCCATTTATCCTGGCCGTGAAATTAGCCGTCACGGCAGTGGTTGTCTGCGCCTCGGCGATCAGGGCCGGGCCGGAAATTGCCATGCCGGGGGATAGATCGGCGCGCTGATAGACCGGGGCGGTGACAAAATCCGTCTTGTCCGCATCGAACAGCTTGCGTTCGCCGCTGGCCGTGGCGGCCGCCTTGGTGGCGACCTCCGCCAGCGCCGGTGGGTTGGGCTGCACCGTGGACATGGACAGCGCCCAGGTTAGGATTTCCACTTGCATGGACGGGATGACCCGGCCAAACAGCTCTTTATAGGCACGATCAAAGGCGTCTTTCAGGAGGGCACCATCGGCGTCCGTCAGAGTGCGGGCGGGCACCTCGACCACGATCTCGTGGCCTTGGCCGATATAGCGCATATAGGCGATGCGGCGTTCTTCCAATGCCGCATCGGGGGCGCCGGCCACGACGATGGTATGGGCCTCGGCATGCATTTCAGAAAACATCTTGTTCAGGCCCGCCGCCTCGAACGTATCCAGGCGGGTATAGCGGCTGCGCACCATTTCATAGGATACGGGGGCGGCCAGAAAACCGATGGCGGACCCTACACCCGCGCCCTCCGGGATAATGACCCGGTCCATTCCCAGCTTTTCCGCCATGCGGCAGGCATGCAGCGGCGCCGCGCCGCCAAAGGCGATCAAGGTGCGCGCGGCCAGTTCCTTGCCTAGTTCCACTGCATGCACACGGGCCGCGTTGGACATATTTTCTTCCACCATCTCTGACACCGCGAAGGCCGCCAGGGGGCCGTCCAAATTCAATTTTCGGGCAATGGCGTTGTCCAGGGCCGCCACCGCCAGATCCGGCGACAGCTGTACCGAACCGCCGGCGAAGCCCTCTGGTGCGATGCGACCCAAGGCCACGTCCGCATCGGTGACCGTAGCCTCGGTTCCGCCCTGGCCATAACAGGCCGGCCCCGGTTCCGCACCCGCACTTCCCGGTCCCACCTGAATGCGACCCATATTATCGATTTGCGCGATGGAGCCACCCCCGGCCCCGATCTCCACCATCTCGATCACCGGAATGCGCAGGGGCAGGCCGCTGCCCTTGGTGAAGCGGTACTGACGGTCTACCTCGAAGGTGCGCGAGGTTTGCGGCCGGCCATGGTCAATCAAACAGATCTTCGCCGTGGTGCCGCCCATGTCATAGGACAAAACCTCGTCCAGGCCACATTCCAGCGCAACCTGCCCGGCCAATATGGCGCCACCGGCTGGGCCGGATTCCACCAGCCGGATAGGGTGCTGCCGGGCCGTTTCGATGGTGGTCAGACCGCCGCCGGAGGTCATCATGAACAAAGGGCACCGTACGCCATCGGCCCGTAACCTTGCATCCAGGTCGGCCAGATACGAGGCCATCAGCGGCTGTACATAGGCATTGGCGGATGCCGTCGACATGCGTTCGTATTCGCGGATTTCCGGGCAGACCTCGCTGGACAGGGTCAGCCACAGATCTGGCAGTTCGGCGCGGAGAATATCAGCGATACGGCGTTCATGATCCGGATTGGCATATGAATGAAGCAGCGTAATGGCGGCACTTTCAACGCCATGTTCCCGCAATTGAGGAACCAGGGCGTGAACATCGCTTTCCTCCAGTGCCAGCAACACCTCGCCATGGGCGCTGCCGCGCTCGCGTACAGTCAGGCGCAGATAGCGCGGCACCAACGGGATCGGTTTTTCGATATTGATATCGTACTGATCAAAGCGGTGTTCATAGCCCATCTCCACCGCGTCGCGAAAACCCTCGGTGACGATCAGGGCCGTACGCGCGCCCTTGCGTTCGATCACCGTGTTGGTGGCCAGGGTTGTGCCATGGACGATGAAATCCAGATCCTTGGCCGCAATGCCCGCCTGGGGCAGCACGGCCTGAACCCCCACCATGACGCCTTCCTCTGGCGCCTGGGTGGTCGTCAGCAATTTGTGCGTGAACATGCGGCCGCCAACGTCAAGGGCCAGGTCGGTAAAGGTGCCGCCGATATCGACGGCCAAACGGGCAGTTTCAGACATTCTATTACTACTCAATATTGGTTTAACGGGGGAAGTTCTCGGGCGTGAAGGCTTCGAACGTGCGCTGTATTTCGTCCGGGTTTTGGCTCAGGGGCGAAATGATATGGGTATGGATGCCAGTTTCACCGGCCCACCGAATACGTTCCCGGCATTCATCCGCCGTACCTATGACCGCGATCTCATTGGCCAGGTCATAGGATATGGCGGAGGTGGTTTTTTCCCGGTCGCGGGCCGCCCAACCTTCGGAAATGGTGGCCGCAACGTCTGCGTAGCCGGCCCAGGCGAGAAAGTTGTTATAGACCGGGGTGGCGTAGTAGGGCGCCATGCGGGCCCTGAATGCCTCCACCGCCGCCTGCTTGTCATTGGTTACCAGAACCATGTGGCGGTTGACGACTTCTACCTCCCGGGGGTCCTTGCCGGCCCGCCTGGCCCCCACATGAACATGTTCGATCATCTTTGCCAGGGCGCCCATGGGCCACAGGTTGAAGATGACGCCATCGCCGATTTCCGCCGCCATCTCAATCATCTTGGGGCGCAGGGCCGCAAGATAAATTGGCACCGGCTGTTCCAACGGCGGTTGGCGATAGCCCTTGGAATGCAGGGTCGTCAAATCGAAATCCGACTTCTCGCCCGCCAGCATGGAGCGGACCATGATCGCGGTTTCCTTCACCCGGGTCAGCGGTTTTTTCAAAGGCACGCCGTGCCATTGGTCCATGATGGTCTGGGACGATGCGCCAAGACCCAGGACGACCCGCCCCGGCATTAACTGGCCCAGGGTGTTCGCCGTCGCCGCCAGCACTGCCGGGGTGCGGCTGTAAACGGGCGCAACGGCAATGCCCAGGCGCAATGTCGGGGCGTGAGCCGCCAAACCAGCCATCAGGGTCAGGGCATCGGGCGGCCCGGAATCCGCCATCCAGCCATCTTCGTATCCATTCGCCTCGGCCCAGCGCACGCGCGCAATGGTATCCGGGAC
Source organism: Alphaproteobacteria bacterium (assembly GCA_016776605.1). Lineage (GTDB taxonomy): Bacteria > Pseudomonadota > Alphaproteobacteria. The sequence goes on from JADHTB010000008.1 coordinate 175,420, forward strand.
GGAAGTTCCCTCGGGCAAGGTAACGGCAACTCTTTGACGCGGTGGCATATAAAATTCCTGTATTTCCAGACGACCGCAGCTTCGCGGATTGGGCGGCCTTCCGCAATACGGTTGTCGTAAAAAATAAGCAAATCAAGGGCGCATCCACGGTAACAACGTCATATGATACCGCCATTCGCGCGGAATAGCCCGGAACTGCTCTAAGGGTGGCAAATGACGACAATGGGAGAGTATCGATGAGCGAAATTCGCGAAGTGGCAACCGGCCTGCGTTTCCCCGAAGGCCCTATCGCCATGCCCAATGGTGATGTCATTTTGGTGGAAATTGCCCGTGGCACCTTGTCGCGGGTCAAGCCCGATGGCCGTGTGGAGGTGGTGGCGGAAACCGGCGGCGGTCCCAACGGCGCGGCCATGGGCCCCGATGGCGCTTGTTATATCTGCAACAACGGCGGCTTTCGCTGGCACATCAAGGGCGACAAACATTTTCCGGGCTATCAGGACGAAAACTATTCCGGCGGCCGGATCGAGCGGGTTGATCTGGCAACCGGCAAGGTCGATGTGCTGTACACCGAATGCGACGGCAATCCCCTGCGCGGCCCCAACGATATCGTCTTCGACAAACAGGGCGGCTTCTGGTTCACCGATCACGGCAAGATCCGCCATCGGGACGAGGACCGCACCGGGGTGTATTACGCCAAGGCCGATGGTTCCTTCATTACGGAAGCCATCTTCCCCATCAATGGCCCCAATGGCATTGGCCTCTCGGCGGACGAAAAAACCCTCTATGTGGCGGAAACCCATGCCGGACGCTGCTGGGCCTACAATATCGAGGGCCCGGGCAAGATCGCCCGTGGCCAGGGCGAGGCGCCGTGGGAGCCGGGCAAACTGTTGCTGGGCGTATCCGATTACCGTTTCTTTGACAGCCTGGCGCTCGATAGCGCCGGTAATATCTGCATCGGCACCATCGTGCGCGGCGGCATTACGGTGGTCTCTCCCCAGGGGGGTGAGGTAGAGCATGTGGCGACGCCCATGGACATGTACGCCACCAACATCTGTTTCGGCGGCGAGGACCTGAAAACCGCCTACATTACCCTGTCATCCACCGGCAAGCTGGTGGCCATGGACTGGCCCCGGCCGGGATTGCCGTTAAATTTCCTCAATAAATAGGCGGCTAGAGCATTTTCGATATTCATCGAAACAGGTCTAGCTTTACTCGCTCACGCTTGTGCGCGAAAGCGCACCGCTCCGCGCGGGCGGCGCAGGGGCGCCGGGCCGCGGTCACGGCCTGGATTGCGTATTTCAAAATCGAAAAAGGTCTAGAGCCGTTCCGGGCTATTTGATGATGCCCATTTCGATCAGGCTTTCGCCGGTGGCGATGATGGTTTCGTCCATGGGGCGGGGCTGCCAGTTCAGGTCCTGGCGAATGGCGGCATTGTCATAGCGCTTTTGCCGGCCCAGATCGGGCACGATGCGGCCCACAACCGGATCGAACAGGGCGACCATGCGCACCACCCAATTTGGCAGCACGCGGGTGCGCACGGGATGGCCCCCAGGCCCAAACGTCAGGTTCCGCAGTTCGGCGACCTGCGCCATCATTCTGAATTCGGTATCACAGATATAGCGTTTGCCGGCGGCATCCGGGTTGATCATGGCGGCCATGTGGGCCGCCGCCACGTCACGCACATCGACCAGGCTGAAACCCATCTTGGGACAGCCCGGCACCTCCCGCGCCATCAATTTGCGTACAAGTTCGATCGAGGCGCTGCCATCGGGATCGATCAGCGGGCCAAGAACAAAGCTGGGATTGATCGTCACGAACTCCATTGGCTGCGCCACCGGCAAACCGGCGATAAAATCCCGCGCCGCCCGTTCGGCAATGGTCTTGCTGGCGGCATAGGCGCCGATCTCCTCGCTGACCACGCTCCAGTCGGCCTCGGTGAAGTTGCTCTTGTCCTCGTGGCCATAGCCGACCGCGGCAATGGAAGATGTCATTACCACCCGCTGTACGCCGGCCCGAGCCGCCGCCGCCAGCACCCGCAGGGCGCCGTCGCGGGCCGGGATGATCAGATCGTCATGGTTTTTTGGCTCCACCGCCGGCAGGGGCGAGGCCACGTGCATGACGTACCGGCAGTCGGCCAGGGCCGCATCCCAACCCGCGTCCGCCATTAGATCAGTTTCCGCGAAGCTGAGCCCGGTGACGTCCACCTGTTTTGCCAGGGCGGCACGGACTTTGTCACCCCGCGCCATATCGCGCAGGGTGCCACGCACCGCATAACCCTGATCCAGCAGCGCCGCGATCACGTGCAGGGCGATGTAGCCCGAGGCGCCAGTGACCGCGACCTGTACGGAGGCGGTCACGGCCCCTAACCCCGCGCCGCGATTTGTTCCGTCAGGGCCGCGAGGATTTCATCCACGTGACGTTCGGCCAGGGCGTGCAATTCCTCGTCCGTGCGATCCTGGATCGGATGCGGCACCCAGATATAGGATGGATCGAAACCCAACGCCTCTGACTGCGCCGCCGCCGCGGCCACGAATTCCGTGGTGGCAACACCAACCGAGGGGATGCCGCGCGCTTCAAGGTTCATCATATCATGCGTACAGCACGATGTGCAGGAGCCTCAATCGGCAAGGCCTTCAACGACCACATCACATTCTTCGACGATCGCCTGTTCGATTTCCTTAGGCGCGGTGCGCGCCACGGTCGGCTTGCGGTAGCGTTTGACGTCGATACCGCGTCCCTCCAACAAGGTTGCGATCCGTTCCACGAAGACATCACCGCGGACCTTGGAAATATCCAACACCCCAACAGTAAGGCCCTCCAGGGAGGTCGGGCGCGGCAGGCGCGGCCGTTCCGCTGCCTCCCGTTCCCCGGTGGGGTCGAGTAGTGCGTCTGCCATGCTCATGTTCTCACCTCTTTGGTTACGGGTCGGCTGGATTCAGGCGTGCCCGGTGTCCAGCCAGGGATAATACCGGAAAATTTGCCCGCTCCGCCACCGGCACGAACAATCATCAAACCATTCGGTAACAGCTTCGATACGGTCTTGCCGGCCAGTTTAGGGCTGACCCCCTCGGCCATGCCGTTGCTGCCTGCCAGGACGTCATCCGCCGGCACCACCAGCCGCTGCATCAATTCCTTGTGCACGCGCGCCTTGTCCCAGCCGCCCTGCATGAAAGTCTGCTCATGCTCCGGGCAGATCACCAACAGGCAATCGGGGCCGGGATATTTGTTTGAATTGTCCACCGCCCGCAGGCAGGAAGCGATGCTAGCGGCCAGTTGCTCCGGCGTGCGGGCCCGGTCATCGGTCGCCCCTTGCAGGCCGGAGCCGGCAAATACCGTCACCGCGTTGGTGCCGGCGGCCAGGCCGCGATCTAACGTCAGCGGCGTCCAGGCGGAGCCCTCCTCGTCCTCGCAGAAACAATAACTCAACTTTCCAGGATTGCCTAAGGTTGCCCGGTCGACGCCGCCGGGCTTGCCGCCACCAATATTGCGCACCGCCAATTGCACCGCCCGGCCGATAGTGGCGTTGGCCCGGTTGCCCTGGCCCAGGGCATTGCCCTTGCCATTCATGCCGATTTGCCGGGCGATGGGACCGTTGACGATGACCACGGGACCCACATAGCGCGTCGTCGCCAGGGTGCCGTGCAGGCAATAATCCTCGTCCAGAACCGCCTCGATCGCGGCCAGAACCACGGGCAGGTATTCGGGCCGGCAGCCGGCCATGACCGCGTTGATAGCCACCTTTTCCACCGTGCAGATATCCAGGTTCGACGGCATCAGGCCCAGCACCTCGTCCGCCGCCCGCGTGGTGCCGTCCAGCATGGCCAGCACCCGCGCCTGGGTTGGTGGGACCACGGGTAGGCCGTCGCTCCAACCGCGTTCGTAACAAGCTTCAATCGGGTCTTCCTTGGCGCCGATCTGGATCTGCCGCGAGACCATGGGCGTATCACCATGGCGAATTCTTAATTCCGCCAGACGGTCCTGCTCCTGGTTCAGGGCACCGCAGCCGGGTTTGAATCCCGGCAGGTCCGCGCCTAGATTATTGGCGCCGGTAATGCCTTCCCAGACCGCCCGGTCCCAGCCAAAGGTGCGTTCGACCTCCACCCCATCCTTGAAACGCACCAGGGTCGGTACGATTTCCACATCAAGACGATAGGAGTTGTCCAGCATGGTATCGTCGGCCACGCCCGCGATGCCTTCGGGAAAGGCCGGGTCGTCCTGGCTATAGACCGTCAGGCCACCCTGTTCGGCCTGTTCGGAAAGCTGTTGCAGCACTGGCGCCACCATGACGCAGGTCGGGCAATCCCGCTTGACCACCACCACCAATCCGTTCTCTTGCATTTTATGTATCCCGTCCGCCTTCGCTTTGGATTTTTTCCTGCATTCGGCGCATACCGCCCAGCCAGCGTTCCATATCGTTTGTCTTGCCGGCCATCCAGGTCTGCGCGATCTCGTCGGTGAGGATTAAAAAGCGTTCCTCTTCCACCGCCGTAGCCACTTGTTCCGCCACCTCTTCAGGCTCCTTGATGGGGCCGGCGGCATTGCGGGCAAAGGGCTTGTCCGTGTCGCCCAGCATCGGTGTCCGCACGCCCAGGGGCGCCAACAGGGAAACCCGGATACCTTCATGGTGATGGGTGACAGACAGATATTCGGCCAGACCGACCACCGCATGCTTGGACACGGTGTAGGGCAGATTGCCATGAGACATCAAAATGCCAGCCATGGACGCGGTATGGAGAAGATAGCCGCTACGCCGCTCCAACATACCCGGCAGTACCGCGCGCACGGCGTAAACATGCGCCATGACATTAACCCGCCACTGGTCTTCCCAGACTGATAGATCGGTATTTAGGATTTCCCGGCCCGAGTTGATGCCCGCGTTGTTGAAGAGAATATCGATCGGGCCATAGGCAGCCTCGACCTGGGCGACCATGGCGTTGATTTCGCCCTCGTCACCCACATTGCAGGCGATACCCAGGCCGCCGAATTCCGCCGCCACGGATTTAGCGCCGTCGCCATTCAAATCCACCACGGCGACCTTGGCGCCCCGGGCCGCAAAATTTCTGACACAGGCGGCCCCGATACCCGAGGCGCCCCCTGTTACAACCGTTACTTTGTCCTGAAATTGCATGCGTCTTCTACCTGCGCCCAACCAGGAATCGCACACCCTCGGCGCCGATTTGTTCGGCATGGGGGATGTTGGCATCCAGGGCAAACGTGTCACCGGCCCCGCAGGTTTCCACCCGATCACCCATGGTCACCGAGATTTCGCCGGACAGCACCAGGATCGAGGCGCCGAAATCATGGGTGTGGGTCGGCTCGGTGTGGTTCGCCGCTATTTCCTTGATGGAAATCTCGCCATAACCATTCTGCTGCAACTGTTCACGAAAGGCTGCTTCATCCATGTCCCCGTCCCCCAAAAATAAATATTAATCTGTCATAGCCTACCAAGCCCGGCTTAGGTGTACAATCGAACACAGGGATTTTTAAAACCAAGGGGACAGTCATGGAATTTGGCGTAAGCGCACCGATCCGCGGGCCGCTGGCAAACGCGGCCAGCATCCGCACCCTGGCCGCGAAGGCCGAGGCATTGGGCTATCGGTATCTGACCGTATCAGACCATATCGTGGTGCCGACGGAGATAGACTCCACCTATCCGTATAGCGAGACCGGTGATTTCCCTTGGTCCGAGGGCGGCGATGTGGAATGTATGGAGCAGTTCACCCTGCTGTCCTGGCTGGCCGCCATCACCACCAAGATCCGGCTGTTGACCTCCGTCACCGTGATCCCCCACCGCAGCCCGCTGTTCATGGCCAAATCCCTGGCCACCATTGACCAGTTGTCGGGCGGGCGGGTTACCTTCGGCTGCGGCGCGGGCTGGATGCGTGAGGAGTTCGAGGCCCTGGGCATTCCTCCCTTCGCGGCAAGAGGCCAGGTCACCAACGAATATATCGAAGCCATCAAGACGATCTGGACCCAGGCGCGCCCGGTTTACAACGGCGAGTATGTGAAGTTCGACAAGATCGGCATGGACCCGAAACCGGTGCAGACCCCACACCCGCCGATCTGGATTGGCGGCGAAAGCGCCCCTGCCCTGCGCCGTACCGTGGCCATGGGCGATACCTGGTATCCCTTTGGCACCAACCCCAAGTTCGCCATGGATACCCATGCCGCCTACGGCGCCCGGGTGGAACGCCTGCACGGCCTGGCGGAAGCGGCCGGCCGCGATCCCGCCTCCATCGGCCTGGCCTATAACTGCGCCTTTCATTCGGCCCAGGCACAGACGCATCGGGACGGCGGCCGTCAGATCTGTACCGGCAGCCCGGAACAACGCGCCGAAGATATCCGCGCCTTCGCCGATCTGGGCACCACATCCATGATCGTCAATCTGGTGGACAACGACCTGGGCGCCATGCTGGACCGCATGGAAGAATTCGCCGCCAACGTCGTGCCCCTGGTGAACGGGTAAAGGTGACCCCGTCCGTTTGACGCCGCGCGCCCGTGACCGCGTTCCCCCGCGGTTTGTTTAGATAGGAGCCTTCGATGAACGACAAGATGCCGCAATTCGCCTGGGGCCACATCAACATCAATGTCAGCAACCTGGAACGATCAATCGCGTTCTACCAGAAGCTCGGCTTTGAAAGTTACCGGCCCGGCATACCCTATCTAGACTTGACGTCCGAGGCCGGCGTCAGGGAAATGCCGGAAACCTGCGCCCGCGCCCTGGGCCTTGCGGCAGCGCCCAGGGCGAGAGCCTGCATCATGCAGTTGGGCCGTGGCTTCCCCAAACTCGATCTGATCGAATTCGCCGCCCAGACGCAAGCAAAACCGCAGGCAAAACCGCAAGCGAAACCCTTGTCCAACGCCGACCTTGGGCTCGTTCGGCTTTGTCTTGCCGCGAAGGATCTGCGGGAAGATTACCTTCGCCTGAACGAGCAGGGCGTCCCATTCATATCCGAGCCACAGCTTTGCCAGGACGGCATGGCCGACATCGCGATCTGCATGGATCCGGACGGCACGCTCATTGAACTCATCCAACCTCACCTCGATAAATGGCCAACCCCGGCATCCAGCGAATGACGACGGAAGATTAAGGCGCGGTGATCGGCGGGCCGGGGGCGGCGGGGAGTCGATGGCATTATCGACGCAATAGCACTGGCACAGGAACCTCGGTCCGGGATACAGTCGGGCCAACAAGTCACTAATATTTGGAGGAATACGGGATGAAGGCGAAAGCTGCGGTAATGCGGGAGGCCCATGCGCCCCTGACCATCGAGGAAATTGAAGTTGATAAACCGGCTCGGCGCGAAGTTTTAATCCGCACGGTTTTCGCCGGGGTCTGCCACAGCGATCTGCATTTTATCGAGGGGCTGTATCCCATCCCCTGTCCCTGTGTCCTGGGCCATGAAAGCGCCGGCATTATCGAGGCGGTGGGCGAGGACGTCACCTATGTAAAACCCGGCGATCATGTCATCACCTGCCTGTCCACCTTTTGCGGCGAATGCGAATTCTGCCTGACCGGCAGGATGTCCCTTTGCCTCAGCCCCATGGTGCAGCGGGCCAAGGAGGGCCAACAGCGGCTGAGCCAAAACGGCGAAGTGGTCGGCCAGTTCGCCAATCTATCCTCCTACGCCGAATATATTCTGACCCATGAACATTCCGTGGTGAAAATTCGCGAAGACATGCCCCTGGACGTCGCCGCCCTGATCGGTTGCGGCGTGATGACCGGCGTGGGCGCGGTGTTCCATACGGCCAAGGTGGAGCCGGGTTCGACCGTCGCCGTGTTCGGTTGCGGCGGCATCGGCCTCTCCGCCATCAACGGCGCGAAGATTGCCGGTGCGGGCCAGATCATCGCGATTGATATGGTCGGCTCCAAATTGAACCTGGCCAAGGAATTCGGTGCCACCGACGTGGTCAACCCGGCCGACGGCGACGTGGTCAAACAGATCCGCGCCCTCACCGAGGGCGGCGTGCATTATTCGTTCGAGGCCGTGGGCCTGAAAGTCACGGCGGAGCAAAGCTTCAAGGCCCTGCGGCGCGGCGGCACGGCCACCATCATCGGCATGGTCCCCGTGGGCACCAATGTTGAATTGCACGGACCTGAGTTTTTGCAGGAGAAGAAAATCCAGGGTTCCGCCATGGGCTCCAACCATTTCCGGGTCGACATGCCCCGCTTGGTGGAATTCTATCTGCGCGGCGATCTAAAGCTGGATCAAATGATTTCCGGCCGCATCAAGCTGGAGGAAATCAACGACGCCATGGCCCAACTGAAAACCGGCGAAGTCGCCCGCAACGTCATCGCGTTTTAGAGCGCCTTTAATAGGGGGACACAATACTTATATCAGTCGATATAAGTATTGTGTCCCCCTATTAACCTGGCGCCAGTTGATAGTCCCATAGGCTGAAATTCAGGCTTTGGCGCGGGTCCGCCTCGGCGCCCCAAATATCGGTGGCCTGAAAGCGCATTGTATAGACGTGCTGCAGGGCGTCGGTTTTGTCCCCGTCGTGATCATGGCCGTGATCGTCGCTGTGATCGTCGCCGTGACTGGCGGGAAAAACTTTGACGCCCCGGTCGCTCTCCACCGTGCCAATGACGCCGCGGATATAGTTGGGCAGATGGCTGTGGCCCAGCAGTTCGATATCAAGCACCCTGGCCCGGTCCCCGGCCTTGAAGCGGGGGCCCGCCGCCTCCACCTTGGCAATGGCCGCGATGCGGCCCGCCAACGCCTCGGCGCTGACCATGCCTTTGACGTCCAGCATCTTTTCCAGGCCGGCCAGCCAGTAGTGGTAATAGTTTTCACCGTCAGCCTCGCAGGCCGCCAGGAATTTGTTGTAATTGGCGCGGTCACCATCGGGCGGTTCGATTTCCGCCGGGGCGGCGCCCGCGAAATGATCCGGTGACTGGATCTCGTGGCCCAGATAATCGTCCCAATCGGGCCAGGTGTAGTGGCCGTTTTCATACAGGGTCATGACAATGGCGAAGGCATGGGCCTGCCAGGGCTGGTGAAAGACCGGGCCGTGCGCATCGCCCGGCTGGGCCCGGCCGCCCTGCCGGGCCGGCATGTTCAGGTCCGGGACGCCAAGCAGCTTACGCATCAAACAGGTTCCAGATAATCGTCCCACAGGTCGATATACAAACTGTCCTGGGCCGGCGCGTTGGCGCCCCATAATTCCTGGGCGGTGAAGCGGACGGAATACAGATGCTGGGGCTGTTTGCCGCCGCCATGGGCCAGGCTGTCGGCGAACTGGAAGACGCCGTGATCGGTGGCGATCTGCCCCTGTTTGCCGCGAATATAGCGGGGCAGCCGCGTGTGGCCCGTGGGATTGATGTTGCGGGCCCGGATGCTGTCCCCGACCTTGAACGAGGCGGCGACATCCGCATCCACCCGCGCCGTGCCGGTGTTTTTATACAGACCCAGCACGACGTCGCGGGTGATCTTGCGGCTTGTCGCACCACTCATGACGCCTCTCCCGATAATTCGGCCAGACGGGCGGCGAACTCGTCGGCGCTGATCACGCCCTTTTCCGCCAACATGGCGATGGTGCCTTCCAGCCAGCGTTCGTAATAGGGAAGGGACAGATATTGCAGCGGCGGCATGCGCTCCTGCACATGGCGGAATTCATCCAGATTAAACAGGCCGCCCGCCAGGGCGACACGGGCCAGGGCCAGGACCTTACCCTCCCATTGGTGATGAAAGACCGGTTCGTCCGCTTCCCGCAGGATCAGTCCATAACCATGCATGCCGCCCATATCGTGGATGCTGTTCATGATGCGGGCGCCTCCAGGGCTTTTGTGACGCCGATCATCGAATCCCGCGTCACCAGGGCCATCAGTTCATCCTCGCCCATGCCGTCGGTGCCGGCGGGCCGTTCGGGCAGCACCATATAGCGCAGCTCGGCATTGCTGTCCCAGACCCGCACCTCTGCCTCGTCCGCGATCGCGGTGCCGAATTCCACCAGCACGCCGCGCGGGTCCGATGCGGCACGGGAGCGATAGGGCGCGGATTTGTACCAAACCGGCGGCAGCCCCATGGTGGCCCATGGAAAGCAGGAACAAAGCGTGCAGACCACCAGGTTATGGACGGCGTGGGTATTTTCTACCACCACCATGTCCTCGCCCTGCACGGCCTCATAGCCTAATTCAACGATGGCATCGGTGGCATTGGCCAACAGCCGGGCCTTGAACGCCGGATCGCTCCAGGCGCGCGCCACCACACGGGCGCCGTTTTGCGGCCCCAGCCGGTTTTCGAACAGATCAATGATCTCGTCGATGGCCGGGCTTTCCACCAGGCCCTTTTCCAGTAATAAAGATTCCAGCGCCCTGACCCGCAGGGCCACCTCCTCATCGGATGTCATGTCGTCTCCCTCGCGCAAAAACCTGCCTTCAGTCTAACAATCGAGCTTCCGCTTGTCACGGTTACGCCTGCCAGGCCGGATCATCCTGAAACGCCTGCCGCAGGGCGATTTTGCGGTCGGCCGCCTGCCAGGACGCATCGACGCCATTCAGGATCAGGCTGCGGATCTGCGCCCTATCGAAGCCGAAGACGTCGTGCAGCGCCATGAACTCCGCCAGCATGGAATTGTGAAACATGCCCGGATCGTCCGTATTGACGGTCAGCATCAGGCCCGCCTGCCAGAATTCCCGCACCGGATGATCGCCAATCGCGGCAATGGAGCCGGTGGCGACATTGGACAGGGGGCATAGCTCTATCGGTATCTGACGTTCGGCCAGCAGGGCCATCAGGGCGGGGTCCTGACGGGCGGCGATAGCGTGGCCGATGCGATCAACGTCCAAGGCCTCCACCGCGCCGCGAATGCTTTCCGGCCCCGACGCCTCACCCGCATGGGCCGAGGTATGCAGGCCAAGGGCGCGGGCCGCCGCGTAAACGGGAGCAAAGGGTTCGGGAGGATACAGATGTTCCGAGCCGCCAATGCCAATGCCGATGATGCCGCAATCCATCACCTCGCGTATCTGGGCCAGGGTATTGCCGGCCTGATCCGGGCCGTGATCGCGCACCAGATCGGCGATCAGCCAGACCTCCGTCTCGGGCACCCGGTCCAGGCCCTTGCGAATGGCCTGGGCCAGGCCCTGTGGTTCCAAGCCTTGATCGAGGAACCGGGTGGGGGAGAAAAACACCTCCGCATAACGGATATTCTGTTCCGCCAGGTCGCGGGCCACCGCCTCGGCAATGAACGAGAAATCCTCGTAAGACCGAATAAAACCATTCTTCCAGATCCAGGCCGCGATGAAGTCGGGGAAATCCTTGTAGGTCAGGCGCTGGCGCAGATCCGCCTGGCTGGGCACGCCGGGGTCGCCGCCATATTTCTGCATCAATTGCCATAGAGCCGGCAGCGGAATGGCGCCTTCCAGATGCAGGTGCAATTCTACTTTCGGCAGGGCCTGCAACCAGGCCCGAAGATCGTCCGTCATTTGTGCTATACCAATGGTTCATCTTATTGGGAGACTGGTTATATGAAATTCGGCGTCTTTTATGAACTACAATTGCCCAAACCCTGGAAAGAAGGCGACGAACATCGCCTTTTCCAGGAAGCGCTGGAACAAATCGTGCTGGCCGACAAACTGGGCATCGATCACGCCTGGGCGGTGGAGCATCATTTTCTGGATGAATACTCCCATTGCTCCTCGCCGGAAGTCTTTCTGGCGGCAGCCGCCGGACAGACCAAGAATATCCGCCTGGGCCATGGCATCCGCCAGGTGATCCCGAATTACAATCATCCCGCCCGCACCGCCGAGGGTCTTGCGACCTTGGATCTGGTGTCCAACGGCCGGGTCGATTTCGGCATTGGCGAAGGCGCGACGCGGTTGGAACTGGGCGGCTTTGACATTCCGGCCAGACAAAAGCGCGCCATGGCGGTCGAGGCAGCGGAGCAGGTCGCCAACATGATGGTGATGACGCCTTATCCCGGTTTCGAGGGCGAGCATTTCTCCATGCCCTGCCGGAATGTTCTGCCCAAACCGTTGCAGACCCCCCATCCGCCCATGTGGATGGCCTGTACCAACCGCGACACCATTAAGATCGCAGCCTCGCTTGGCGTGGGCGCCCTGGCATTCTCGTTCCTGGATCAAGACGAAGCGAAAGCCTGGGCCGATATTTATTACGGCATCATCAAAAGCGAAGCCTGCGTGCCCGTGGGCCACAGCGTGAACGCCAACATCGCCATCGTGTCGAATTTCTCTCTGCACAAGGACCGGGAAGAAGCCATTCGCCGGGGCCAGGTGAATTTCGAATTCTTTGGCTATGCCATGAATGCCCTGGTCGCCGGAGACACGGTACCGGGGCGGACCGATTTATGGGGCGACTATATTGCCCAGCACGGCTCCAAGACCGAGGATCTGATCGCCTCCGTCAAGCGGGCCCGCACCCACGTCTCGGGCATCGGCACGCCCGACGACCTGGCCGGACATATTGCCGAGTTCGAAGAGGCCGGCGTCGATCAGATCATCTTTCTGCAACAGGCCGGGCGCAATCTTCATACGGATATCTGCGAGTCCCTGGAATTATTCGCAGCCGACGTCATGCCGGCGTTCAAGGCGAAACAGGCCGCGAAGCAGAAAGCAAAGGCAGCCGAACTGGCCCCCTATATCGAGGCTGCCCTGGCCCGCAAAACGTTCATGAAACCTTTGGCCGATGATGAAATTCCGGTGGTCAGGGCCTCGGTCAAAAGCGCCCAGATCGCCGGTACATAAGTCAGGAAAAATGGTTACGGCGGCGCGGTCATGAAAATCACCATACTGGACGACTATCACGACACCCTGCGAAGCTTGCCATGCTTCGCCAAACTGGATGGCCACGCGGTCACCATCTGGAACGATCATGTCCAGGAGGTCGACGCCCTGGCCGCGCGTCTGGCCGAGACGGAGGTCCTGGTGCTGATCCGGGAGCGGACGAAAATCCGCACGCCCTTGTTGGAGCGTTTGCCAAAGCTGAAATTGATCAGCCAGCGCAGCGTCTATCCCCATATCGACGTGGACAGCTGTACCCGGCTGGGTATTGTTGTTTCATCGAACCAGCACGCGGACACGCCTTCTTATGCCACCGCCGAATTGACCTGGGGCCTGATCCTGGCCGCCATGCGGCAAATTCCCCAGCAGATGGCCGCACTAAAAGCCGGGAAATGGCAAATCGGCGTCGGCAACACGCTGGGGGGCCGTACCCTGGGCATTTACGGCTATGGCCGCATTGGCAGCGTCATTGCCGGCTATGGCAAGGCATTCGGCATGAAGATCCTGGTCTGGGCCCGCCCGGACTCCCGCGCCAGAGCACAGGCGGACGGATATGCGGTCGCCGACAGCAAGGCGGCGTTCTTTGCCGCCTGCGATGTCCTGTCCCTGCATATGCGGCTGTATGACGCCACTCGCGGCATTGTCACCGCCGCCGACCTGGCCGCCATGAAACCGACCGCCTTGTTGGTCAACACCTCCCGCGCGCCGTTGATCGAGGCCGGCGCCCTGGTCGCCGCCCTGGACGCGGGACGCCCCGGCATGGCGGCGGTGGATGTCTATGAAGACGAGCCGCTGCGGGATAGCAGCCATCCATTGCTGAACATGGACAACGTGGTCTGCACGCCGCACATCGGTTATGTCACGGGTGAGGAATACGAAATCCAATTCTCGGATATCTTCGACCAGATCACGGCCTACGCCGCCGGCTCACCCATCAACGTCATCAACCAGGATGTACAACCACGATGAGCGAGATGGATCAAGCCG